>CAVPDB010000009.1:0-267410 GCA_963702545.1 uncultured Acidobacteriota bacterium
GAGCGACGACCTCCGCCGAGAGAAGGTCGCGCGTTTCCCGGTGCCGCCGTCCCGGCTGCTGCAGCTCGACCGGCTGGCCGCCGAACTGCGCGCGGCGCACGACCGGCTGGCGCTGCCGCTGGCGCGCGTCGCCGCGGCGTTCGTGGCGGCGAAGGCCTGGCGCCCCTGCGGCGCCGCCCGGCTCGAGGACCACGCCCGCGAGCGGTTCGGCCGCACCGGGCGCTGGGTCCGGCAGTGCGCGGAGCTGGGTGGTGCGCTCGAGCGTTGGCCCGACCTGGCGCGCGCGCTCACCGGCGACGACGGTGGGGTGCCGCTCGGGGCGGAGGCGGTGCGGCTGGTGGCGCGGGTCTTCGATGCGACCACGCTTGCGAGGCCGGCCGCTGCGCCGGCCGACGGGGCCACACTGGCGCGCTGGATCGCGCGGGCGCGGGAACTGCCGCTGAGGGTCCTGCGCAGGGAGGTGCGGGCCGTGCTCTCGGGCGAGGCAGGCGTCCGCGTCGCGGGCGAAGCGGGCGCGGGTCACGCACTCGGCGACCCCGATCTCGACGACGAGCCGCGCTGCGTCGTCGAGTTCCGGCTCCCCGCCCCGATCCGCGCGGCCTTCGAGGAGGTCGTCGACCTTCACCGCGCGCTCGCGGGGCGCGACGGATCGCTGGCCGAGGCGATCGAAGCGCTGCTCGCGGAGTCGATGTCGGGGGGGCTGGCAGATGCGCTCGCGAGGTCGATGCCGGGGGGGCCTGCGGATGCGCTCGCAAAGTCGATCACGGGGGGTTTGGCGCCCGCACGGACGGGTCATCGTGACGGGAGCGACGCGCTGCGGATCGCGCGGCGGCCGGCCGGGCGGGGCCGCGCGCGCGCGGCGGCCCGGGAGGAGCGGCTCGCGCGGGCCACCGGCCGCTGGGCGCATCTGCCGCCCCTCTCTCCCGCCGGGCCGGACACCCCGCCCGACGACCTGCTGCGCCGCGCCGGCGCCGCGCTCGCCGAGTTCCGGCTGCTCGCGGCCTGCGCCGGGCACGGCGGCCCGCTCGCGCTCAACGACCAGCTCGCCCGGCTCGTCGCTCTCGAGGACGCCCTGATGCGCCGCCTCGGCGAGATCGCGCTGGAGTTCTCCCGCCGCGGCGCCTGGGCCACGCTCGGTTTCGCCGGCATCGGCCACTACGCCGAGGCCCGGCTCCGCCTACCGGCCACGGTGCTCGAAGACCGCGTGGCCGTGGCGCGCCGGCTCACGCGCTTCCCGCGGCTGCGCGACGCCTACGAGCGCGGCGTGATCGGGCTCGACGCCCTGCTCACCGTGCTGCGCACCCTCGGCCGCGGGCCCGTTCCCGACGACGTCGAATGCGCCTGGCTGGCGCGCGCCCGCGAGGCCACCGTCAAGCGGCTGCGCGACGAGGCCCGGGCGCTGGCGCGGCGCGACCTGGAACTGGAGCCGGAGGGCGCGGTGGGGTCGCTGCCCACGGACGACCCGGCGCGCGTCGCTGCTCCGCTCCCGACGGACGACCCGGCGCGCGTCGCTGCTCCGCTGCCGCGGACGTCCGGGGCTCGCCGCCGCTCCGTCCCAGCCGACGATCTGGCGCTCGCCGCGGCGTCACCGTCCGCACATCGCCACGCGCCGCCGCTCCCGCTTCCGGACGCGGCCTGGGCCGCCGCGCTGTACCGCGCCCCCGGCCTCGTCCGTTGCCGCGTGCTCCAGGCCGGACTGCTCGCGCTGGATCCCGGCCCGGATGTTTTCCTTCGGCTCCGCCTCCCGGAGGCGCTCGCCGACGACCTGCTCGCCGCGGTCGAGGCCGCACGGCGCGGCCTGACCGCGCTGGCCGACAGCGTCCCGTGGTCGCGCGACTGGCCGGACGCGCCGGCCCTCCCCTCCGTCCTCGCAGCCCGGATGTTTTCCGTTCGCGGGCGGCGCGTCCCGGCCTGGGTCGGGCTGCTCGCGCTGCTGGAAGAAGCCGCCGGCACCTGGGACGACCCGCGCGACTGCGCCCGGCGGCCCGGCGATTCCGTCTACCGCCGCGACGGCTACCGCTGCGCCGCCCCCGGCTGCACCGCCCGCGCCGCGATCGAAGACCACCACGTCGTCTTCCGCTCGCGCGGCGGCAGCGATGCCCCCGGAAACCGCGTCGCGCTCTGCGCGGCCCACCACGCCGCGCTCCACGAGCACGGCACGCTCGCCGTCGAAGGCTCCGCCCCGCTGGGGCTCACCTGGACCGCCGGCGCGACGCCCGCGGCCGTGCGCTACCGCTGCGAGCGGCGGCTGTGACGCGCTATCGGGCCGCCAACTCCCGCCCCGCACTCTTGTCGCGGTACATCGCCTTGTCGGCGCGGTGGATCAGCTCCTCCAGGCTGCTCCCGTCCTCCGGGAAGGCCGCCGCCCCCACGCTGATCCCGACCTGCACGACGGTCCCGTCCGGCAGCTCGTAGCCGGTCGTGCGGACCCGCTCTTTGAGGCGCGACAGGACCGCCTCGGCCTCCTCGACGGTCGTCTCCGGCAGCAGGGCCACGAACTCGTCGCCGGCGTAACGGCAGACGGTGTCGCCGGTGCGGAGCGCCTCGCACAGGATCCCGGCCAGCCGGCGCAGCACCACGTCGCCGGCCTGGTGGCCGTGCCGGTCGTTGACGGTCTTGAAGCCGTCGAGGTCCATCACGGCGACGGTCAGCGGGGCGGCGGCCCGGATCGCGCGCGCCAGCTCCTGCTCGAGGCGCAGGTAGAGGAACCGGCTGTTGGGGATGCCGGTCAGCGGGTCGGTCAGGGACGAGCGCTGGATCGCCTCGTAGCGCAGCGCGTTGCGCAGCGCCCGCGCCAGCTGGGACCCGGCCGCCTCGAGCACCCGGCGGTGGTCGTCGGTGAAGGCGGCCGGCTCGTCGGCGTAGAGCGCGAGCAGCCCGAGCCGCCCGACGTCGTCACCCAGCGGCACCAGCGCCGCCGCGCGCGGCAGCGCCCCCGTATCGTCCTCGGCCGACGGCGGGCCGAGGTCGGTGCGCGGGTCCTCGTTGACGACGGTGACGCCGTGCCGGAAAGCCCAGCCGATGTGCCCCTCGCCGGGCGCGAAGCTGCGGCGCACGAGCAGCGGCGCGAGCGGGCCGTGAGCGGCGCGCGCGCTCAGCTCGCCGCCGCTCTCCAGGTACAGCGCGGCGGAGCCGACCGGCATCATCCGGCCGAGGTGCTCGACCACCTGCGGCAGCAGTTCGGAGAGGTCGAGCGACTGTCCCAGCCGGCGAGCCAGGTCGTAGAGCACGGTGACCTCGCTTCGCGCGGCCCCGATGTCGTCCAGCGCCTCGTGCACCTCGACCTGCGCCGCGCGCCGCGCCTCGTCGTCCTCGACCACGCTCTGGATCTCGCCCGCGGTGCGGCAGAACAGGTCGGCCAGCCGCGGGTCGAGCACGCTCCCGGCCAGCCGCGCCACGTGGTCGACCTGTTCGTTTCGCGACGGGGCGCGCCCCAGCGCGCGTCGCAGCCGCTCCAGCTGGTCGCCGACGGCGATCACGCGCGCTCCCAGCGGGATCGCGTCGCCCGCCAGCCCGTCGGGGTAGCCCTTCCCGTCCCAGCGCTCGTGGTGGTGCCGCACGAGCGGGGCGAGCGGCCGCGGCAGCGTCACCTCGCGCAGGATCGCAGCCCCCAGCTCGGCGTGGTGCCGGAACTTCTCCTGTTCCAGCCCCTGCTCGGGGAGGTCCTCGCGCAGCAGGTGGTCGGGCAGCCCGAGCTGCCCGATGTCGTGCAGCAACGCCGCCGCGTGCAGCGTCTCCAGCCAGGCCTTGTCGAGCGTCTCGCCCGGCGCGACGGCGCCGGACCGCGCCGCCAACCGGCGGCCCAGCTCGACGCTGGTCACGGCGACTCGCCGCGCGTGCCCGCGCCGCCGCGCGTCGCGGGCGTCGATCGCGCGGGCGAAGGTCTCGGTCATCTGCTGGTGCAGCCGCACCAGCTGCTCGAGTTGCCCCTTGCGCGCCCGCAGCCGCTCGACTCCGGCCCCGGCCACCAGCAGCGCGACCAGCGCCGGCAGGGCCGCCGGAACCAGCTCCGGCCAGGTCGAGCCCGCCAGCAGGCACAGGACCAGCGCCCCCGCGGCCGCGGCGACCAACGGCACGAGATAGGGCAGGGTCCGGCGCCGGGAGGGCGCAGCGTGCACAGGTACCTCCGCCTCTTCCCGATACAAGTTGCGCGCCAAACCGGGCGAACCGTCCCGCATCGTCCCGGACGGGGGGAAGGTCACCCGAGGCCTGAAACTGGAAGCGGCCGGTCCCTGGGCCTGACCGGATTCGGGACGATCTGGCCGGGCCCCCCTCCGGAACCCATATTCGACCGGGGAATCGAGAGAGCGGGTCTAGGGATGGGTTCGCAGAAGCTGGCCGGCGTCGCCGGGATCGGCCCCGCGGCGCTGGAAAGGACCGCGCGCGCGGTGGCCGGGCGCCTGGGGGTTCCCTGCCTCGAGGCGATCGCTCCGGGCGCGCTGGTCCTGGTCGACGTCGACGCGGGCGGGCCGGGGAGCGGCCCGGCGACGCTGCGCGCCGCGCTCGACGCCGGCGCCGCGGCGGCGCTCGGGATGGCGCCCACGACCCTGGCCGACGCACGGGTCGCCTTCTTCCACGCCGGTGCGGCCGACGTGGCGTCCCCCTCCGAGACCGACGAGGAGCTGACGATCCGGGCCGGCCGCGCGGTGGCCGGCGGGCGCGCCGCCTCGCGCCGCGCCGACGAGATCGGCGAACGGGTCCTGTTCCAGGCGGTGCTCGACGCGCTGCCGGTCTCGCTGCACGCGATCGACCGCGACGCCCGCGTCGTGGTCTGGAACCGCGGCCGCGAGGACGGCCCGCTGGGCCGGCCGCGCGGCGAGGTCCTGGGCCAGAGCCTCTACTCCGTCACCGGCGACGACGACACGCTGCGCCACGAGTACGAGGGGATCTTCCGCGACGGCCGCCCCCGCGTCTACGAGGTCGAGGGACACGAGGTCGAGGGACAGTCGCTGCCCCGCACCTACCGCGTCGAGCGGTTGCCGATGCGGCTCGGCAGCGGCGGCGGCGTGACGCACGTCATCACGTTCGCCCAGGACGTCACCGAGCAGCGCGCGATGGAGCGCTCGATTGCCCAGACCGAGAAGCTGGCCGCCGCCGGGCGCCTGGCGGCCGGCGTGGCGCACGAGATCCGCAACCCGCTGGCCACGATCGCCGGCTGCGCCGAAGCGCTGCGCGCGCGCCTCGCCGGCCCGCTCGACGCGACCGACCGCGACGAGGTCCGCGCCGACGCCGAGGTGATCGAGCAGGAGGCGTACCGCTGCGCCGGGATCCTCGAGGGGTTGCTCGACTTCTCGCGGGTGCGGGGGGCCAGCGTGCGCCGTCCCTGCGACCTCGAGTCGATCGCCCGCCGCGCGCTCTTCGTGCTGCGCCACAACCCGCGGGTCGCCAAGCTCGCGATCGCGGTCGAGGCCGAGCCCGGCCTGCCACAGGTCCAGGCCGACGAGGACCAGCTGGTGCAGGTCCTGCTCGCGCTGGTCCTCAACGCCGCCGACGCGGCCTCGGCCGGCGGCACGATCTCGCTGCGCGTCGGTCGCGGCCAGGAGGCCGACGGCACCGGGCCGGACGAGCTGGTCGCCTCGGTCGAGGACGACGGCCCCGGTGTCCCCCCGAGATCCGCGAGCGGATCTTCGAGCCGTTCTTCACCACCAAGCCGCCCGGACAGGGGACCGGGCTCGGCCTGTCCGTCGCCTACGGCCTCGTGCGCTCCCACGGCGGCCGCCTCGTGCTCCAGCCGGGGCGGGCCGCGGGAGCGCGCTTCGACGTTGTCCTGCCCTGTGCCCGTCCGGAGGTCGCCACCCGATGAACCCCGAAGAGACGCTTCCCGAGACCCCTCCGGACGGCCCGACGATCCGGGTCCTGCTGGCCGACGACGAGGAGCCGCTGCGGCGGATCCTGTCGCGCGAGCTGGTCCGCAAGGGCCACTTCGTCACGCCGGCCGAAGACGGCCGGCGCGCGATGGCGCTGCTCGCCGAAGAGGAGTTCGACGTCGCGATCCTCGACGTTCGGATGCCCGGGATGGACGGGCTGTCGGTGCTGCGCTCGCTGGGGGAGGAGGTCTGCCCGCCCCAGGTGATCCTCTTGACCGGCAACGCGACGGTCGAGGCCGCCGTCGAGGCGATGAAGCTGGGGGCCTACGACTTCGTCACCAAGCCCTGCCGGATCGACCAGCTCGACGCGCTGATCCGCGGCGCGGCGCGCAAGCGCGAGCTGGCCCGCGAGAACGACCGCCTGAAGCGCCGCGAGCAGCACCGCGATCCCTCGCCGCTGGCCCACGGCTGGAACTCGCGCGCGATGGTCCCGGTGCTGCGGCTGATCGACCGGCTCGCGCCGTCCGACCTGCCGGTCCTGATCCTCGGACCGTCCGGCGTCGGCAAGGAGCTGGTCGCGCGCGAGATCCACCGCAGGAGCCGCCGCACCAACGGGCCGTTCGTCGACCTCAACTGCGCCGCGATCCCCGACACGCTGCTGGAGAGCGAGCTGTTCGGCCACGAGAAGGGGTCGTTCACCGGCGCCGCCACCAGCCGCGCGGGACTGATGGAAGCCGCCGACGGCGGTACGCTGTTCATGGACGAGGTCGGCGAGCTGACGCCCGGGCTGCAGGTCAAGCTGCTGCGCGTGCTCGAGACGATGAGCTTCTTCCGCGTCGGTGGGCGCAAGAAAGTGCAGGTCGACGTGCGGCTGGTCGCCGCAACCAACCGCGACCTGTCGACCGAGGCCCAGACCGGCCGCTTCCGTCCCGACCTCTACTACCGGATCAACGCCGGCACGATCCCCGTCCCCCCGCTCGCCGAGCGGGTCGAGGAGATCCTGCCGCTGGCGGCCGCCTTCCTCAACGCGATCGACCCGCGGCTGGTGCTGGGGCCGGCGGTGCTGGAGGCGCTCAGCGTCTACTCCTGGCCCGGCAACGTGCGCGAGCTGCGCAACGTGATCGAGCGCGCGGCGCTCCTGGCCCGCGACGGGATCATCCGGCTGGAGGACCTGCCGCGCGAGATCGTCGCGCCGAAGGCGCCGCCGCTTGCCGCGGCGCGCGACGCCGGCCTGGGGCGGCGTCTCGCCCTAGACCTCGCCCTACGGGGCGTCGCCCTATGGGACGTCGCCCGTGCCGCCGCCGATGCACGACTCCGGCGCGCACCCCGGCGCGGCGCACGCCGGCTCGCTGGTCGACATCGAGCGCCAGCGGATCCTCGAGGTCCTGGAGAGCACGCGCTGGCACCGCGGGCGCGCGGCCGACATCCTGGGGATCTCGGTCCGCACGCTCTACCGCAAGATCAAGGCCTTCGGGCTCGACCGCGAGGGGGTCCCCCTGGGCTGACGGGGATCCGGGGGGCTGCTAGAATCCCCGCTCCATCCCGGAACCCCCCAGGCACCCCCAAGGAGCCCCCATGGACACCGCGTCGCGCAAGATCGTCCTCGAGGCCGTCAAGACCGCGATCATCACCGAGCTGCGCGGCTACGAGGTCTACAAGGCCGCCGCCGAGCGCGCCACCGACCCGGCCGCGAAAGAGATGTTCCGGTCGCTGGCCGAGGACGAGAAGCACCACAAGGACTTCCTCGAGACCAACTTCCGCTCGCTCTGGGAGAAGGGCGAGTGGGCGATGCCGGCGACGCCCGAGAACCTCTCGCCGCTGGACCACTCCGAGATCCTGACGCCGTCGTTCCTGCAGCGCGTCAAGGGCGGCGACTTCGAGATGGCCGTCGTCGCGGCCGGCGCGGAACTCGAGCGCTCGGCGATCCACTTCTACAAGGACGCCGCGACCCGCTGCCCCGACGAGGAGTCGGCGAAGGTCTTCCGCTTCCTCGCGGAGTGGGAGGCCGGGCACCTCGAGACGCTGGTCGACCTCGAGCGCCAGATGCGCGACTCCTGGTTCGCGGAGCAGGGCTTCAGCCCGTTCTAGGCCGGACTGCCGCGATGGGCGAGGCCGGCGCGAAGGACAAGCTGTTCCTGTTCGACGGGACCTACGCCGTCTTTCGCGCCTTCTTCGCGATTCAGGGTCTGCGCGCCGCCGACGGCACGCCGACGGGCGGCGTCTTCGGCTTCGTCAACACCGTCCGCAAGACGCTGCGCGAGAACCAGCCGCTGCACTTCGGCGTCGCCTTCGACGTCGAGGGGCCGACCCACCGCGACGAGATCTTCGAGGACTACAAGGCCAACCGGCCCGAGCCGCCCGACGACCTGATTCCGCAGTTCGGGCTGGCGATGGAGGCGGCGACCGCCCTGGGTTGGCCGGTCCTGACCGCCTCCGGCTTCGAGGCCGACGATGTGCTCGCGACCCTCGCCGGCGAGGCCAAGGCGCGCGGGCTGGACGTCGTGCTGGTCACCGCCGACAAGGACCTCTACCAGCTCGTCGACGAGGACGTGGTCGTCCTCAACCCGGCCAAGGACGACCGGATCCTCGACGCCGCGGGGGTGCTGGAGGTCTTCGGCGCGCGGCCCGATCAGGTCGTCGACGTGCTGTCGCTGATGGGCGACGCCACGGACAACGTGCCGGGCGTCCCGGGAATCGGCGAGAAGACCGCCAAGGCGATGATCGGCCGGTACGATTCACTCGACGCGGCGCTGGAGCGGGCGCGGCTGTTCCGCACGGTGTGGCAGGCGAAGGAGCGCGCGCTGGCCGCCCTGGAGGCGGGGGCGCCCGCGGACCCGCACGCCGCGGCGGAGCTGGCCGCGGCGCTGGCCGCCCTGGCGCCCGCGGCGCGCGAGCTGGCCGCGCTCGAGGAGCGGCTGGGCGGCGAGGAGTCGGGCGAGCTGGTCGCGCGCTTCTCCGGCGCCGCGGCGCTCACGCCGGCGACGCCCGGGCGCGCCCTGAAGAAGGCCCTGAAGGAGCTGGAGAGCAGGACCCAGCCGAAGGCTTGGCTCTCGCTCGCCGACCACGAGGACGCCGCGCGCTTCTCGAAGCAGCTGGTGACGGTCCGCGACGACGCGCCGGTGGCGCTCGACCTCGACCGGATGCGCGCCGGCCACGAGGACCGCGCGGCCGCGGCCGCGCTCTTCCGCCGGCTCGGCTTCCGGACGCTGCAGCGCGAATTCGAATCAACGGGCGAGCCTGCGGCGTCGGACGACGCCGGAGGGCAATCCGGCGCGCCCGCGGCGCCGGCACCGGCTGCGCCTCCGGCCAGTTCGCGTCCGGCACCGCCTCCGGCGCTTCCGCTCAAGCCCGGCCTCTTCGATGCGCCCGCGCCGGCAGCCCCTGCGCCCGCCGCCGATGCCGGCCCCGACCCGCTCGGCGCGTCGCTCGAGGTCGCCGTCCTCGATGACCTCGCCGCCCTGAAGCGGCTCGCGGGGACGCTCGCCGCCGCGCGCCCGCTGGCGGTCGACACCGAGACCGACTCGATCGTTGCGCGCGCCTCGCATCTGGTCGGCGTCTCGCTGGCCTGGAGCGACGCCGGCGGCGCGTACCTCCCCGTCGGCCACAGGACGGGCGAGCCGCAACCCGCCTGGGAGGACGCCCGCCCGCTGCTGGCACGCGTGCTCGAGGACCCGAAGGTCCCCAAGGCCGGCCAGAACCTCAAGTACGACCGCGCCGCGCTGCGCGCCGCCGGCGTCGTCGTGCAGGGGATCGCCTTCGATACGCTGATCGCGGCCCAGCTGCTCGACCCCGGCCGCACCACGAGCCACCGCCTGGACGACCTGGCGACGCGCTACCTGGGACTCGGGATGATCCCCTACAGCGAGGTCTCGCGCAGCGGCGGCGCCGAGAAGACGCTCGACCAGGTCGGCATCGCCGCGGTGGCCCGCTACGCGGTCGAGGACGCCGTCGTGGCCCTGCGCCTGGTCGCGCCGCTCGAGGCCAAGCTGCGCGAGGAGGGGCTCTGGCCGCTCTTCGAAGAGATCGAGATGCCGCTCGTCCCGATCCTCGAGGAGATGGAGCACCACGGCGTGCGGATCGACGTCGAGCGGCTGGCGGCGATGGGTCGCGAGATCGACGCCGAGATGGCGCGGCTGGAGGGGGAGATCTTCGAACTGGCCGGCCACCCGTTCAACGTCAGCTCGCCGCCGCAGCTCCGGACCGTGCTGTTCGACGAGCTGAAGCTCCAGCCGACCGGCCGCAAGACGACCAAGACCAAGGCCCACTCGACCAGCCAGGAGGACCTCGAGGCGCTGGCCGAGGACCACCCGCTGCCGGCCAAGGTGCTCGACTACCGCGAGCTGGCGAAGCTCAAGGGGACCTACGTCGACACGCTGCCGAAGCTGGTCGACCCGCAGGACGGCCGGGTCCACACCCTGTTCAACCAGCTCGGGGCCGCGACCGGCCGGCTGTCGTCGTCCGACCCGAACCTCCAGAACATCCCGATCCGCACCCCGATCGGCAAGCGGATCCGCGAGGCCTTCGTCCCCGAGCCCGGCGCGGTCTTCGTCTCCGCCGACTACTCGCAGATGGAGCTGCGCATCCTGGCCCACCTCTCGGGCGACCCCGCGCTGATCGAGGCCTTCCGGCGCGACCTCGACATCCACCGCTACACCGCGGCGCTGGTCTCGGGCGTGCCGCTCGAGGAGGTCACCGCCGAGATGCGCTCGCGGGCCAAGGCGGTCAACTTCGGGATCATCTACGGGATGTCGGAGTTCCGGCTGGCGCGCGAGCAGGGGATCTCGCGCGACGACGCGCGCGAGTTCATCGCGGCCTACTTCGCGCGCTACGCGAAGGTCAAGGGTTACCTCGACTCGGTGATGGCCGAGGTCCAGCGGACCGGGCAGGTCCGGACCCTCTTCGGAAGGATCCGGCGCTTTCCCGAGCTGGCCGACGCGACAGGGCAGGGGATGCGGGTGCCGCGCGCCCAGCGCGACGCGCTGCTGCGCCAGGCGGTCAACGCTCCGATCCAGGGGACGGCCGCCGACATCGTCAAGAAGGCGATGGCCGGCGTCACGGCCCGGCTGGCCGCCGGCCGGCTGCGGGCCCGGCTGCTGCTGCAGGTCCACGACGAGCTGCTGCTCGAGTGCCCCGCGGCCGAGGCCGAGGCGACCGTCGCCGCCGTGCGCGAGGCGATGGAAGGGGCCGTCCGGCTGGCGGTCCCGATGAAGGTCGACGCCCGCACCGGCGAAACCTGGGCGGCCGCGCACTGAAAGCCCTATATTCCCGATCGGTGGGGGCTGTAAGGTAGCTCGCGTGGTCAACCTCTTGCGATCGGAAGGACCGGTCCGCGTGCTCGTCGTCGACGACGACGAGGACGTCCGCGAGGTCCTGCGGCAGGAGTTCGAGCGCCGCGGGATCGCGGCGGAGGGCGCGGCCTCGGCCGGCGAGGCGCGTGGCCTCTTCGGCACGGGCGGCCGTTTCCACCTCGTGCTCTGCGACATCGACATGCCGGGCGAGCGCGGGACCGAGCTGCTGGCCTGGCTCAAGGCGACCGACCCCGACGTCGCGGTCGTGATGGTCACCGGGATCAGCGATGCCCCGACCGCCGTCGGCGCGATGCTCAACGGCGCCTCGGACTATGTCTGCAAGCCGTTCTCGCTGGCCGAGGTCCGGGCCCGCACCGACCAGGCGCTGGACAAGCGCCGGCTGGTGCTGGAGAACCGTATCTACCAGACCAACCTCGAGCGGCTGGTGGAAGAGCGCACCCACGAGGTCCTGGCCGCGATGGCCGAGATCCGCTCGCTCTCCGAAGACCTGCGCGCGGCCTACGACGCGACCCTGGCCGCCATGCTCTCGGCGCTCGACAAGCGCGACAACGAGACCCAGGGCCACTCGCTGCGCGTCGTCGCCTACACCGAGCGGCTGGCCAAGGAGCTGGGGATCGGCGAGCCCGAGCTGACCGCGATCCGCCGCGGCGCGCTGCTCCACGACGTCGGCAAGATCGGCGTCCCCGACGCGATCCTGCGCAAGCCCGGCAAGCTCGACCGCGACGAGTGGCTGGTGATGAAGAAGCACGCCGAGCTGGGCTACGAGATGCTGCGCGACATCCGCTTCCTGCGCGAGGCCGCGTTGATCGTCCTGACCCACCAGGAGCGCTTCGACGGGACCGGCTATCCGCGCGGCCTGAAGGGCGAGGAGATCCCGATCGGGGCCCGGATCTTCGCCTGCGCCGATGCGCTCGACGCGATGACCTCCGACCGCCCCTACCGCAAGGCGCTCCCCTACGAGCGGGTGCGGCAGGAACTGATCGACTTCGCCGGGACGCAGTTCGACCCGCTGGTGGTCGAGGGCTTCCTCCGGATCCCGCCCGAGGACTGGCGCCGGATCCGCGACGCGGCCGAGCGGCTCGACCTGGCCGGCGCGGACTTCGGCAGCGGCATCCTGTAGCGGCGTGGGCCGGAGCTACCCCGGCAGCAGCTTCGCGATCGTCTGCAACTGCATGATGTGGGTCCCCTCGTAGATCTTCCCGATCTTGGCGTCGCGGTAGAGCTTCTCGACCGGGTAGTCCTTGACGAACCCGTAGCCGCCGTACAGCTCGATCGCCATCGAGGCCGAGCGCTCCGCGACCTCCGCCCCCAGCCACTTGCAGATCGCCGCCTCGCGCACGAACGGCAGCCCCGCTTCCTTGAGCGCGGCCGCGTTGAGCACGGCCAGCTTGGCCGCTTCCGTCTCCGCGTCCATCCGCGCCAGCGCCTGCTGCACCGCCTGGAACTCGGCGATCGCCTTGCCGAACTGCTTGCGCTCCTTCGTCCAGCCGATCGCGTGGCCCAGCGCCCCCTCGGCCAGCCCGACCATCTGCGCGCCGATCCCGATCCGCCCCTCGTTGAGCGTCTCGATCGCGGTCTTGTAGCCCTTGCCGACCTCGCCCAGCACCCGCTCGGGCCCGACCTTCACGTCGTCGAGGATGATCTCGACCGTCGACGAGGCGCGGATCCCCAGCTTGTCCTCCTTCTTGCCGATCTTGAAGCCGGGGTCGTCGCGCTCGACCAGGAAGCAGGTGATCCCCTTGTAGCCGGCCTCGGGGTTGACGGTCGCGAAGACCAGGAAGAGCCCGGCCTCGTAGCCGTTGGTGATCCAGAGCTTGCTGCCCGAGATCTTCCAGCCGTCGCCTTCCGCGGTTGCGCGGGCGCGGAGCGAGAAGGCGTCGGAGCCCGACCCGGCCTCGGACAGCGCGTAGGCCCCCACCATCTCCGTCGCCAGCTTCGGCAGGTACTTCCTTTTCTGGGCCTCGGTCCCCCAGCGCCGGATCGCGTTGTTGACCAGCGTGTTCTGCACGTCGCAGACGACCGATACCGAGGGATCGACCTTGGCCAGCTCGATGATCACCAGGATCGCGTCGGTGAAGCTCATCCCCGAGCCGCCGTACTCCTCGGGGATGTCGATCCCCATCAGCCCCATCTCGAAGAGCGTCTTCAGGATCGCCGGGTCGAGCTTCCCCACGGCGTCCATCTCGGCGACCTTCGGGCGGATCCCCTCTTCGGCAAATCGGCGCACCTCGGCGAGCATCTGCTGCTGGTCTTCGGTCGGGACGGTCAGCGGGCGGGGGCGGTCGGACATCGTCGGGATCTCCTCGGGCTCACTTCTTGGCGCCGTCTTCGGCGTCTGGTTTCGGGGGGAGGGGGATGCCGTTCAGGATCATCGCCACGTCGCGGTCGAGCGTCGCGGTCGACGGGGTTTCGATCACCCGGCCGATCTCCTCGCCGGCGCGCCGGACCACGATCGTCGGGACGCGCTTCACGTCGGCCGCCTTGCCTCGGCCCAGTGGCTCGTCCTTCTTCCGGTCGACGCCGACCAGCGTCAGCGTCAGCGCCGGGTTGCCGGCGGCCTTCAGCGCGGTCACCAGGTAGGGGATCTGCTCGAAGCTGTCCGAGCACCAGCTGCCGAAGATCACCTCGATCTCGGCCGGCGCCGCGCCCTTCAGCAGCTCGATCACGTCGGGGTAGGGGACGTAGGTGTCCGCCCGCTCCTGCCAGGCCGGCAGGACCGTACCGAGGTCGGCCAGCGCGAGGGTGCCGACGACCATCTCCTTCGGCTCCCACGGCTCGGGCTCCCGGGCGGACGCCGGGAGCGCGGCGGACAGGGCGATCGCCAGGGCGGACAGGGCGAGCGGGGCGAAACGGGCGTGCGGAGCGGCAGGCACGGCGGACCTCGGAGAGGAAAGCCCCCTAGCCTACCAAGCCGGCCCCCCGGTACAAGGGGCCGGGCGGCAATAGGGCGCGGTGGCGGGTAGACTCGCGTCCCCAGGAGAGTTCATGCCCCCCCACCGCTCCCGCCTGTCCCGGCACCCCGCGCGGCGCACCGCGGCCGTCCTGCTCGCGTTCGGCTTCGTGGCTGCCCTCGCCTCGGTCGCGCTCTTCGCCGCCGCCCCGGCCGTTTCCGGCTCCGGTTCGAAGAAGCCGCCGGTCGACCCGGCGGCGCGGGCCGTCCTTCAGCGGATGGAGCAGGCGCAGAGCCAGGTGACCTCGTTCAAGGCCAAGGTCACCGAGACCCGCCGGCTGGCGGTCCTCGCGAAGCCGGAAGTCCTGCGCGGCGAGTTCTCCTTCGAGTCGCCGGGGAAGATGCGCTGGGACTACCGCGAGCCCGAGCAGCGGACCTACGTGCTGGCCGACGGGCACGTGATCGGCTGGATCCCGTCGCAGAACCGCGTCGAGAAGATGGACGTCCAGCGCCGCGAGGCCCGGCTGCGGCGGATGTTCGCGATCGGCCAGGGCGCCGACGCGCTGCTCAAGGACTTCGCCGTGACGCTTGCGGCGGCCTCGAGCGTGCCGGAGGCGGACGAACTGGTCCTGGTCCCCGACTCGCGCCGCATGCGAAAGCGCGTCGCCGAGATCCGGATGTGGGTCGACCGCGGCAACGACCTGCCCAGGCAGCTCCGGCTGGTCACGGGGGAGGGGGACAGCGTCGAGTTCGTGCTCTCCTCGGTCCAGGTCAACCCCAAGCTGGCCGCCGACGCTTTCACCGTGACGATCCCGAAGGGGGCCAAGGAGGTCCGCGGGATCTCCGGCCTCTCGATCTTCGGCAACGCGGCCGAGGAAGCCGAGACCGTCGAAGACCGGATGTAGCCGGTCCCATCCCGGCCCTTCGTCCCGCCGGCGGGCCGCCGCCCCGGCGCGCGGCTGGCCGCGGCGACGCTCCCCGCCGACAATGCGCGCGGAGGGTGCGCATGCAGAAGGTCGTGATCGAAGGGGTGGAACTCGCGCTCGCGCCGGCCGACGAGATCGCGGGGGAGTGGGTCGGGCAGGAAGACCTGGTCCGGCAGCTGCTCGCGGCGTGGATGGTCCTCGCCCCTTCCGACCTGCCGCTCAACCCGCGCCTGGTCGGCCGTCCCGGGGTCGGGAAGACCACGCTGGCCTGCGCCGCCGCGGCGCGGCTGGGGCGCGAGGTCTTCCTCTTCCAGGCTACCTCCGACACGCGTCCGGAGGACCTGATCGTCACCCCGGTGCTGGGCGACGGCGGCGCGATCCGCTACGTCGCCTCGACGATCGTCAGCGCGATGATCCGCGGCGGCGTCGCCGTGCTCGACGAGGGGAACCGGATGAGCGAGAAAGCCTGGGCTTCGCTCGCCCCGCTGCTCGACCAGCGGCGCTACGTCGAGTCGATCGTCGCCGGGATCAAGATCCACGCCCACCCCGACTTCCGCTTCGCGACCACGATGAACGACGACGCCTCGACCTACGACCTGCCCGAGTACATCGCCTCGCGAATCCTCCCGCGGATCGTCGTCGATTACCCCGACGCCGAGGAGGAGCTGCGGATCCTGGCGGCGAACCTCCCGTTCGCGCCGCACGAGCTGCTGCGCTACGTCGTCGCCTTCCTCCAAACCGCGCACGAGCGGGACGCGTCCTACTCGGTCCGCGACGGGATCAACCTGGCGCGCTACGCGCTCAAGCGCGCCGAGCAGTCGGGGGCCGGCCCGGCGGGCGCGATCGCCGGCCTGCCCGAAGCGGCGAGCCTGGTGCTGGGGGACGACGCGCACGAGTTCCTCCCCCCCGCGGATCCGCCGCGGTGAGCCCTCCGCGCTGGGACGAGGCGGGCTGGCCGTGGCAGGCCGGGACGATCCGGCTGCTGCCGGTGCTCCACGGCCGGCTGGAATGCGCGCGCGGGGTCCGGGCGCACCTCGACGCCTTCGATCCGGACGTCGTCGTGCTGGAACTGCCGCGCGCGCTGGCCGAGTCCTGGGGCCGCGCGGTGGCGCGGCTGCCGCTCCTGCAGGCGATCCGGATCGAGTCCGGCGGCCGGGTCTCGTGGCTGATCCCCGAGCCCTGCGACCCGGCCGTCGAGGCGACCCGCTGGGCCCTTGCGCGCGGCCGGGAGTGGCTCTGCGGCGACCTCGCGGTGCCGCGCTACGGCGAGCACCGCGACCCGCTGCCCGACGCCGCGGTGCTGCCCGAGATCGGCTACCGCGCCTTCGTCGAGCGCCTCTCGGCGCGCGCCCGGTTCCGGCGCGATCCCGCCGACGACCCGCGCGAGCAGGCGCTGGCCGCGGCGGCGGCGCGGGCCGCGGCGGGCGGACGGAAGGTCGCCGTCGTGCTCGGGCTGGCGCATCTGGCGGGCGTGTCGGCGGCGCTGGCGCGCGGCGCGGCGGCGCCGCTCGCGCGGCCGGTCGCGCTGGCCGCGGGCGTGATGCCGCTCGACCCCGAGAGCCTGGCCGAGGTGCTGGCCGAGCCCCCCTTCGTCCAGCTGGCGTGGGAGCGCGCGCGGGCCGGCTCGGCGCCGGCGATCTTCCCGGCCCCCGGTCGCCCGCACGAGCCGGGCACGCTGCTGCGCTTCCCGCGGGGCGAGGCCGGCGGGGCGTCCCACGCGCCGCCCGGGCCTGCCGCGGGCGGGCCGCAGCCGGACCCGGAAGAGGACGACGAGCGCGCCGCGGCGGCGCGCGGCGACGACCTCCTGGCCCGCCCGCGCCTGATCTACCGGCTGGTCCAGCAGGTGGGCCGCCACGCGCGGCAGCAGGGGGGCGGCGAGCCGTCGCCCGCCGAGCGGCGCGTGCTGCACACCTTCGCCCGCAACCTCGCGCTGCTCGAAGGACGGCTCTGTCCCGACCTCTACGAGCTGGTCGTCGCGGCCCGCGGCGCGGTCGACGACCGCTTCGCGCGCGACCTGCTGGAGCTGGCCTCGGCCTGGCCGTGGCCGGCCGACGTTGCGGGCGGCGTGCGGCTTTCGGCGCAGGATCTCGGCAAGAGCGCGCGGCTCGTGACGCTGCGGCCGCGGATCGACCGCCTGGCGCGGCGGCCCAGCCTGCGCGAGGCGCTGCGCGAGGCGGGGCAGGGGAGCGAGGGGCCCGGGATCTGCTCGTACCCGCCGGAAGACCTGGTGGTCGAGGCACTGGGGGCCGACCTGCGCGAGCGCGGCGCGGCGCGCGCGGCGCGCGCCGGCGTCCAGGTCGTGCCCTTCGTCGCCAGCCTGCTCGACGGCCTCGACGCCCGCGAGACGCTCCGGCGCCGCCTGACCGACACCCGGCCGTTCGTGCGCGAGGAGATTGCGACCCGGGGCGAGGTCGGGGCGGTCGTCGTGATCTGGGAGGACGAGGATCTCGCGCCCGGCCGCGGGACCGCCGCGCGCTTCCCGTGGGCCGTCTCCTGGCACGGCGAGCACCAGAACGAGTCCGACATGGCCTTCTACGCGACCGATCCGGAGCCCGGCCAGATCGCTCCCGGGATCCACCGCGCGGAGTACGGCGGCTTCCTCCTGACCTGGCCGCCGCTGCGGCTGGGCGACATCTGGCACGACCCGGCCTACCGCTTCTGCCGCGGCAAGGCCGAGCGGCTGCTGGTCGCCGCGCTCGACTACGCCGAGCAGCCGCTGGTCGTCTTCGTCGCGCCCCGCGCGCCGCGCCCGGAGATCGCCGCGCTGGCGCGCCGGCTCGGCCGCCGGATCGTGCACCTGCGGCCGGGTGTGCTCTCGCCCGACCGGCTGCGCCGGCTCCGGACCTTCCACGTGCTGGCCGGCCGGCACCTCCGGCCGCTCGCGCAGTGGGTCGTGCCGCCGTCCTGAGATCGTCGTACCCTCTCGCGACCGCGCCTCCCCGGGAGCCCCGTGAACCGCATCCGCCCGCTCGTTCGCCTTGTCCTCGCCCTGGCCGCGACGCTCGCGGCGTTCGTCCCGTCCTCCGCCGCGGGCGCGTCCCCCGCGGCGTCGCCCCGCTCGTTTCGCGAGGCCGCGCTCGCGCCGCTCACCGCGGTACCGCGCTGGACCGCGCCGCCGGTCGATGTCGCGGCGCTGCGGCTCGAAGACGCCGCGCTCCGCGCCTCCGGGGCGAAGGATCGCCCGCCGCGCGCCGGCTTCCCGATGAAGGCCGCGCTGCGGCCCGGCACGGCGGGCGCGTGGGAGCCGCTGCCGGGCGGCGACCGGGTCTGGCGCGTGCGCGTCGCCAGCCCGGGCGCGCTCTGGCTCGTGCTCGGCTTCGGCGCCTTCCGCCCGTCCGAAGGGGCGCAGCTCTGGGTCTACAGCCCCGACCGCGCGCGCGTGCTCGGCCCGTTCACCCGCGCCGACGAGCGCGAGCACGGCCGGCTGTGGCTTCCGCCGGTCGCGGGGGACGAGCTGGTGATCGAGCTCGACTGGCCGGCGGCGGCGGCGGATGCCGCGAGGCAGGTCGCACTGGGGACCCTCTCGCACGGCTACGAGCCGTGGGGCGGGATCGGCGGGGAGGCCAAGTCGGGCGAGCCCGACGTCGGCGCCTGCAACATCGACGTCAACTGCCCGGCCGGCGCGGCCTGGCAGGACGAGAAGCGCGGCGTGGTCCACCTGCTCTCGGGCGGCAGCGGCTACTGCAGCGGCTCGCTGATCGCAAGCACTGCGCGCGACTGCCGCCAGTACGTGCTGACGGCCGCGCATTGCCTCAACAGCTCAGGCGAGGCGAGTTCCACGACCTACCAGTTCAACTTCGAGAAGCCGGCCTGCGGCTCCGGCACCGCGCCGAACAACCAGACCGTGACCGGCTCGACGCTGCGCGCGACCTGGTCGACCAGTGACTTCACGCTGGTCGAGCTGAACCAGCCGGTCCCCGAGGCGTTCAACGCGTTCTACAACGGCTGGACCCGCTCCCCCGCGCCGGCCACGCAGGCCTGGGGGATCCACCACCCGGACGGCGCGCCCAAGAAGATCTCGCACTCGCCCAGCCCGCTGGTCGACGGGACCAACTACGGCCCCGACCACTGGCGCGTCTTCTGGCCGGCCGACCACAGCGAGGGGGTGACCGAGGGGGGCTCCTCCGGCTCGCCGCTCTTCGACCAGGCCAGCCGGATCGTCGGCCAGCTCCACGGCGGCGGCTCCAGCTGCTCGGCCTCGCCGTCGTCGATGTGGGACGAGTACGGCAAGTTCGACCTGTCCTGGTCCGGTGGCGGCACCACGGCCTCGCGCCTGTCGAGCTGGCTCGATCCGGGCGGGACCGGCGCCGTGGTCCTGGACGGCATCGACGACGATTTCTGCCGCGTCCCGCGGCCGCGGCTCGAGTACGCCGGGAGCGCGCTCGACGACGCCGCAGGGAACGCCGACGGCGTGGCCGACCCGGGCGAGACCTTCGCCCTGCGCGTGACCGAGCGCAACGCCGGCACGCTGGGCGCGACCGGCGTCTCCGGGACCCTCTCGACCTCGACCCCGCTCGCCACGGTGACCGACCCCGCGGCGCAGTGGCCCGACATCCCGGCCGGGCAGCCGCGCGAATCGATGGCGCCGCACTTCACCGTGCGGCTCGACCCGGCGATCGCCTGCGGCACGACGCTCTCGTTCCGTCTGACGACGGCCGCGATCGGGTTCCCCGACGCCGGGACCTCGGACTTCACGCTTCCGGTCGGTGCACCGTCGGTCAGCCCGGTCTTCGCAGACGACGTCGAGGCCGGTGCGGGGGGCTGGGTTCCGCAGACGATCGAGGGGAGCGCCGCCTTCTCGATCGTCACGACCTCGGCCTACAGCCCGACGCACGCCTGGTTCGTCAACGACCCCGGCGCGCGGGCCGAGGCGCTGCTCGTGATGCAGCCGCTGCCCGCCCTGGCGGCCGGCGCGCAGCTCCGCTTCTGGCAACGCTACGACACCGAGTCCGACTACGACGGCGGCGTGCTCGAGTACAGCGTCGCGGGCGGCCCCTGGACCGACGCCGGCCCGCTGATCACCTCGGGCGGCTACACCTCGACGATCGGCTCCGGCGCCAGCAGCGCGCTGGCCGGGCGCGGCGCGTGGAGCGGGCTATCGGCCGGCTGGGGCCAGGTCGTGGTCGAGCTGGGGAGCCTGGCGGGACAGGCGGTGCAGTTCCGCTGGCGCTTCGCCGCGGACGGCTCGGTCTCGGGTCAGGGCTGGTGGATCGACGACGTCGCGGTCGACTCCACGAGCTGGATCTGCCACCCGCTGGGCCTGGTCCCGGGCGAGGCCTCCGACCCTCGCGGCCCGGGGGTGCCGTTCACGATCGTCCGCGAGGCCGGAGGCTATCGGCTCGGCTGGTCGGCCCCGCCGGCCGGGGGGGCTCCCGCCTCCTACCGGCTGTACCGGACCGCGCTCGGGTCCCCCGTCTCCGCCACCTGCGAGGCCGACCTGGGACTCGGCACGAACACCGTACTGGCCGGGCTTTCCGCCCAGCAGGGGTTCCTCGTCGTGGCCCGCAACGCCGCCGGCGAAGGCTCCTACGGCCGCAGCAGCGGCGGGGTCGAGCGGCCCCCCGCGGACCCCGGAAAGTCCTGTCCCTAGAAGACTTGACGGTCGAATAACGCCGAACCAGATTGAACCTGTGGGGTGCCGGCTCCGGCAGACGGGGCCGGCGCACCGTGAGGACGGTGGATGACCGAGAGGGTCTGCGAAGAGGAGGTGCGCGAGTCGCTCTGGGAGATGGGACGCTACCTCTCCGACGAGCTGGCGCCGCTGATGGCCGCGGACTCGATCCGAACGCTCATGCTTTGCCCGCCCCAGCTCGTGGCCAGGGCGATCGTCGACTGGGCGGCGAACCAGAACCGCGGCATGCACGCGCGGCTGAGCTTCTCCGACTGCGCCTTCCACTCGCTCAAGAAGATCCGCCACATCGGCGAACTCGACCTGGTGCCGCGGGCCGCCGTCGAGGAGTTCGTCGCGCAGCTTGCGCAACTGCTGATCGAGCAGTGCCCGGTCGCCGAATGCGCAGCGCTTCGCCGAGTCGCTCGGCCACCTGGGCGATGGCGAGTCGTCGGTGACGTCGACGGTCCACTTCCTGCACCGCCCGCCCGGAGCGCCCGGGGCCTACACCACCGGCTCGGTCGCCGTCGGGGCTACCGGCGCGATCGGCCCGGCCGTGCCGCCGGGGCACGTCCTGGTCGCGGCCGGTGCGGCCCCCGCCGCGTCGGCGGTGATGCCGGCGACGGGTTCGGTGACCGAGCAGGACTACGCCCAGAACCTGGCCCGGATGGGCCTGATCATGGAGCGGCTCGAACAGCAGCTGCGCCGCGCCGAGAACACCGCGTCGGTCGGCAGCCCCTCGACCGAGGCGCTGTCGAGGCTGGTCGAGGCGGCGGCCGTCTCCGCGCGCTCCTCCGGCGAGCTGGCGGCGCAGCTCAAGAAGATCGGCCAGATGGGGGTCCAGACCCCGGTCGGCGAGCTGCTCAAGTCGATCGGGCAGCAGATGCCGGGCTGGGTGCTCAGGTCGGCCGACGGGCGCGACGCGGTCGAGCTGCCGAAGAACAAGACGATGGAAGCGATGCGGCGGCTGGTCGAGGTCGCCGACAGCGAGCAGGAGACGGCCCAGCGCTTCCACGAGCTGCTGGTCGCCGCCGCCGAGCGCTTCAACGCCGGCTCCCTGGCCCAATGCGCGTCGATCCTCTCGGTCGGCCGCCAGATCATCGAGGACAGGCGGATCGCGCCGGCCCCGCTGGCGACGATCCTCGACCGCGCGGCCCGCGCTTTCTCCGAGGAGAAGCTGGCCCACGCGGCGGCCCGGACCGAGGATCACGCGCTGCTGCGCGAGGTGCTCCAGTTCTTCCCGGCGCTGCGCCCCGAGCGGCTGCTCTCCGAGCTGCAGGAGGAGCCCAGGCGCGAGCGGCGGCAGCTGCTGCTCGCGATCCTGCGGGCCCATGGCGCGGCGGCCCGAGGCGTGGTCCTGTCGCACCTCGACCTGGTCGCGGCCCGCAGCCTGCCCGACAAGCTGGGCTTCTTCCGCCGCAACCTGCTCTTCCTGCTGCGCCGCCTGCCGCGCGCGGTGGACGAGGGGCCCGAGCGCGAGATCGACCACTACATCGCGCTCGTCGCGCCGAGCAACCCGCTGATCGTCGTCAAGGAGGCGATCGGCGCGCTGGGCGGCGTACGCGACGCGCGCGCCGAGCGGGCGCTGGGCGTCCTGCTCGACCAGGTCGAGGGGGCGCTGGTCGCGACGGCCTATCGCGCGCCGTACCCCGAGAGCGAGATGCGCGGGCTGCTCGACCGCGTCGTCGCCGCGCTGGCGGCGCAGGAGACCAAGAGCGCCGCGCGGATCATCGTCAACCACGCCTTCCGCGAGGAGCCGAAGCTGGGGTACGCGATCGGGCGCCTCTCCGCGCTGGCGCGGGTCGACCTCTCCGACGACCGCGAGCTGGTCGAGACCCTGGTCGGCGCGCTCGAGAGCGAGCTGCCGCGCAGGCTGCTGAAGTTCGTCATCAAGCCGCGGGTCGAGCGGATCAACGCGCCTGATCCTGGCGCTGGCCGGGACGGCCGCGCCGCGGGCGCGCGAGGTGCTCCAGCACGTCGCTCGGACCTTCCCCCAGGAAGAGTACGGCTGCACCGCGGCCAAGGCGCTGGCCGCGCCGCCGGCCGCGGCCCCTTCTGCGGCCCCTTCTGCGGCCTCCTCTGCGGCCTCCTCTGCGGCCTCGGCTGGCGGCGCGACGCCGGCCCAGGCCGCGGCGATGAGCGGGGACATCGACCTGTTCGGCCTGCCGAATCTGATGCAGTCGCTCGTCTCGACCGGGGTCACCGGGACGCTCACCCTGCGCGACCGCGAGGGCGGCCCGCTCGGCGCGCTGCGCTTCGCGGAGGGCCGGGTCGTGGCTGCCGCCGCGGGGCGGCTGCGGGGCGAGGCCGCGGTCTACCAGCTGCTCGAGCTGCCGTCGCCCGGGCGCTTCAGCTTCAGCGCCCAGACCGGCGACGACGCGGCCGGCGACCCCGAACCGGAGCCGCTCGACGCGATTTCGCTGCTGATGGAAGGGGTCCGCCGCCACGACGAGTTCCGGCTGGCCCGCACCGTCGTGCCCGACGACGCCCGGCTCGAGCCGGCCGGGACCAAACCGACCGTGCCCGAGGCCGAGGCCGACGTCGTCTTCCTCAAGCGGCTCTGGGCGCTGGCCGTGGCCGGCGAGACTGCCGCCGCCTGCGAGGCCGCCTTCCCCTGCGACTCCTACCGGACGCGCTGCGCCCTGGCGCACTGGGTCGAGACGAAAGCCCTCCGTCCGCGCTAACCTCTGCGGCATGATCCGCATCGAATCGTGGGGCGCCGCCGGCGAGGTGACCGGCAGCAAGCACCTGCTGGACACCGGCCGGAACCGGATCCTCGTCGACTGCGGCCTGTTCCAGGGCCGCCGCGAGGAGGCCCGGCGCAAGAACGAGTCGTTCGGCTTCGACCCGCGCGGCCTGACCGCCTGCCTCGCGACCCACGGCCACCTCGACCACTGCGGGCTCTACCCGCGGCTGGTCCGCGAGGGCTACGAGGGGAACATCGTCGCGACCCCGGCGACCCGCGACGTGGCCGGGCTCGTGATGCTCGACGCGGCCAAGATCCAGGCCCAGGACGCCGACTACCTGCGCCGCCGCCAGCGCAAGGACCCGCAGCCCTGGCGCACGGTCTACGAGCCGCTCTACGACGCGCGGGCGGCGCGGCGCGCGCTCGAGCGCTTCGTCACCGTCTCGTACGGGCGCCCGTTCGCGATCGCTCCCGGCGTCGAGGTCACGCTGCGCGACGCCGGCCACATCCTGGGCTCGGCCACGGCCCGCTTCACGATCCGGCGCGAGGCCGGGGGCGAACTCGCGGTCGGCTTCACGGGCGACCTGGGGCGGAAGAACACGCCGATCCTGCGCGACCCCGAGCCGATGCCGCCGGTCGACTGGCTGGTCTGCGAGAGCACCTACGGCGACCGGCTCCACGAGCCCGGCCGCGACGGCGAGGAGCGGCTGGGGGCGATCGTGCGGGAGACCGCCGAGCGCGGCGGCCGGCTGATCATCCCGTCCTTCGCGGTCGGCCGGACGCAGGAGATCGTCTACCTGCTGCACGGCCTGCACCGCGAGGGGAAGATCCCGGAGCTGCCGGTCTTCGTCGACAGCCCGATGGCGGTCTCCGCGACCGCGATCTACCGCGCCCACCCCGAGTGCTTCGACGAGGAGACGATCGAGGAGTTCCTCGACCGGGGCGAGAGCCCGTTCGCCTTCGACCGGCTGCACTACGTCACGCGGGTCGAGGAGTCGAAGCGGATCAACGACCTGCGCGGCCCGTGCATCATCATCTCGTCGTCGGGGATGGCCGAGGCCGGTCGTGTGCTGCATCACCTCGCGCGCGGGATCGGCGACCCGCGCAACGCCGTGCTGTTCGTCGGCTTCCAGGCCGCGTCGACGCTCGGCCGCCGGCTCGTCGACGGCGCGGACGAGGTCCGGATCTTCGGCGAGCCGCACGCGGTGCGGGCCCGGGTCCTGTCGCTGGACTGCTTCTCGGCTCACGCCGACTACGCCGAGATCGGGGCCTGGGTCGGGCAGCTCGACCTCGGCCGGCTGAAGGGCGTCCTCCTGGTGCACGGCGAACCGGGCGCGCAGGCCCACCTGGCGGAGTTCCTGCGCCAGGCCGGCGTCCGCCGCGTGGAGGCGCTGGCGCCCGGCCGCCCGGTCGTGCTCGACTGAAGTCGAAAGGAGAGACCGACCATGGCCAGCGAAACGGAGCGGGAGGTCGCGGGCCTCGTGGCCGCGCAGCGGTGGGGCGCCATCGCCAGCCTTGAAGCGGGGGGCGGCGGCGCCCCGCTGGCCTCGATGATCGCCTACGCGACGGGTCCCGGGCTCTCGCACCTGCTCTTCTTCGTCAGCGGGCTCGCCGCCCACACCGGCAACCTGCTCGCCGACCCGCGGGCCTCGTTCACGGTCGGGGAGCCCGACCTCGGAGAGGGCGACCCGCAGCTCCTGCCGCGCGTCAGCCTCTCCGGCCGCGCGCTGCCGATCGACCGCGAGGACCCGGCGTTCGAGGCCGAGTGGCGCCGCTACGTTGCGCGCTTCCCGGATGCCGAGCCGCGGCTCGCACTGGCCGACTTCGTGCTGTTCCGCTTCGCCTACGACGACGTCCGCTACGTCGGCGGCTTCGCGCGGGCGGCCCGGATGGGGGCGGAGGAGCTGCAGGGCGCGGCGCGCGAGCTGGGGCTCTAGCCTGGGACCGGCTCGAGCGGCGCGGACTCGAGCGAGGCCAGCCGGCGCAGCGTGGCCCCCAGCTCGGCCAGCGAGCAGGGCTTGCTGAGCACGACCGTGCGCGGGTCCCGCGCCGCCTCTTCCAGTTCCGCGGCCGCGCCGTGGCCGGTCAGGAAGCAGACCGGCAGGCCGGCCCGGCGGGCTCGCATCGCCGCCGCGACCTCGAGCCCCGAGCCGTCGCCCAGGCGCACGTCGGTGACCAGCACCGTGGAGCCCGGCGGCATCGGCAGATCCCGCGCCGCGGCGACGCCGTCGGCGACCTGCACCCGGTAGCCGAGCAGCGCCAGCCCGGCCGCCAGCGCCTCGCGCACCCCCTCGTCGTCCTCGACCAGCAGGACGGTCGTGTCGTCGCTGCCCCCGCGGAAGGCGGGCGGCTCGGCCAGCGGCGCGGCGGCCTGGAACGAGGGGGGCAGGTGAGCGAGAAGCGCGTGCCCCGCCCGGCGATGCTCTCGACCTCGATCGTACCGCCGTGCTGGGCGACGATCCCGTGTGCGGTGGCGAGTCCGAGTCCGGTCCCCCGGCCGCTCCCCTTGGTCGTGAAGAACGGCTCGAAGATCCGGTCGAGGATTGCGGCCGGGATCCCGTTGCCGGTGTCTTCGGCGCGGATCACGACCCAGGCCCCCGGCGCGAGCCCGACCAGCCGGCGCGCCTGCTCCTCGTCCAGCGAAGTGGCCTCGGTCGCGATCGTGAAGCGCCCGCCCTCCGGCATCGCGTCCCGCGCGTTGGTCGCGAGGTTGATCAGGACCTGCTGCAGCTGGACCCGGTCGGCCAGCACCGCTCCGGCCGAGCCGAGCCGCAGCTCGAGCCGGATCCGCTCGCCGAGCAGCGGCTGCAGCAGCCGGCGGGTGTCGGCGATCAGCTCGTCGACGTCGAGCGGCGCGCGCTGCAGCGGTTGCTGGCGGCCGAACAGCAGCAGCTGGCGCGCCAGCGCGGCGCCGTGCATCGAGGCCTTGCGCAGGTGCTCGAAGGCCTCGGCCGGACGGACGGCCGCGCCGCCCGCCAGCATCTCGGCGTAGCCGAGGATGACCTGCAGGATGTTGTTGAACTCGTGGGCCACCCCGGTCGCCAGCCGCCCCATCGCTTCCAGCTTCTGGCTCTGCTGCAGCTGCTCGGCCAGCTCGCGCTCGGCCGTCATGTCGACCCCGAAGACGACGATCCGGCTGTCGCGCTCGACCTCGCCGAGCGGGCTGAAGAAGAAGCCGATCGTCAGCTCGCGGCCGTCCCGCCCGTGGATCGGGAAGGGGATCCCCTCGGCCGGCGGCGCGCTGATGGTGGCGGCGCGGAGCGCCTCGCGGAAGGCCCCGGACGCGTCCCGCAGCAGGCGGTCCCAGAGCCGCCCGTCGCCGGTGACCTCGCCCCGCGCGAAGCCGGTCAGCCGCTCGGCCGCGCGGTTCCAGAGGATCACCCGCCCGTCCTCGTCGACGACCGCGATGAACGCGGCCGAGGTCTCGATCATCTGCTCCTGGAAGCGGAGCAGCGCGCCCTGCCGCTCGAAGGCACCGGCCAGCTGGCGCTGCGCGCGCCGCAGTTCGCTGACGTCGCGCAGCACCCACTGCCACGCCGGCGCGTCGCGGAACTCGACGCGCGTGGCCTCGGCCTCGACCTCGTGCCGGCGGCCGTCGAGCCCGCGGACCTCCAGTTCGCAACGGCCGGCCGGAGGGGCTGCCGGCAGCCCCAGGGCGTCCAGCGCGAGCCCTTCGAGCGGCCGATCGTCCGCCCCGGACAGGAACCGCCGCGCGGCGCGGTTGGAATAGGCGATCGTCCCGCCCGCCTCCACCAGCACCGCCTCCGGCAGCGCCTCGAGCTGGTGCCAGTAGGCCTCGAGCAGGCGCGTCCGGCCGCGCGCCAGGAAGACCCGCGAGGCGGCCCCTCCCGCGACCGCCAGGGCCGCCAGGGCCACGGCCGCATAGAGCGCCAACTGGGCCCAGTCGGGCGGCATCGCGGCGTGCAGCCACTTGACCTCGATCCGCTCCAGCGTCCCGCCACGCGCCAGCTCGCCCAGCGTGGCGTCGAAGGCCGGGACCAATTCGGGCCGCGCGGGGTTGAGGGGGAAGGCCAGGCGGGCCCGCACGACGAGCCACGGCCCGCCCCAGCGCCGCGGGATCGCCAGCTCCCCCTCGAAGCGCTCGGAGATCAGCGCCACGCTGTTGAAGTAGTCGTTGAGGACGGCGTCGACCGCGCCATCGCGCAGCGCCTCGAACGAGGCGATCGTCTCGGCGAACGTCACGACCTCGAACCCGGGCCGCCCGCGCGCCAGGTTGCGCGCCACCTTCTCGCCGGTGGCGCCCGACTTGACCCCGATCCGGCGCGCGGCCGCCGGCGACGGCCCGTCGGCCCGCACGACGTAGACCAGCCCGGTCTCGAGGTACGAGCGCGAGAACGGGAGGCGCGCGCTGCGCTCGGGCGTGACGTAGATCGCCGCTGCGGCGGTGTCGACGCGCCCGCTCGCGACCGCGTCGAGCACCTCGCCAAACGGGACCGGGACGAACTCCGGCGTCCAGCCGTTGGCGGCGCAGACCAGCCGGAGCGTCTCGACGTCGAATCCGGCGTACCCACCGTCGGCCTCCGGCACCGCGAACGGCGCGTAGGGCGCGACCGCGATCCGGAGCGTGCGTGGCTCAGGGGCGGGCCGCGGCGCGGCGCCCCCCGCCGCACCCACCGCCAGCCCCGCGGCCGCGAGGACCAGCGCCGCGTGGACCAGCGCCTGGTGGACCAGCGCCGGTGGACCAGCGCCGCGAGCCGGCGGCGTCCGGCGCGGGCGACCAGGCAGACGGCGGCCAGCACGGCCAGGGCCAGGCCGTAAAGGAACACAAGGAAGTCGTTCTGTCCCGCAAGCAGCACGGGCGGTGCGCTCCTCCATCGCCTCGGCGCGGATCGTCTGGTGCGTGCCGGCCGGGGCTCCGCTCTCCGGACTCTTCGGCCGCGGGGGGCCCGGCTGGAGCAGCTGTCGGCCGATTTCTCGCGAACGGTTCCGAACCGTAGAGAACGCCCGTTGGGCGGCCCGTGCCCGCGTCCGGCTGCCGCGGTGCTGAGCCGCCGCGGGCGGGGGCCTCAGAGCAGCGGCCCGCCCCGCCCGAAGTAGTACCCCTGGGCGAACTGGATCCCGAGTTCGACCACCGTGTCGAACTCCTCCTTGACCTCGACCCCTTCGGCGATGACCCGCGCGCCGAGCTGGTCGGCGAGCGATTTGAGCGCGCGCAGCAGGACCTGGCGCGAGGGTCGCGGTGGACCGACTTGACCAGCGAGCGGTCGATCTTGATGAAATCCGGCGACAGTTCCATCAGGGCCGAGAGGCTCGAGTAGCCGGTCCCGGTGTCGTCGAGCGCGAAGCGGAACCCCATCGTGCGGTAGTGGTCCCGGAACTCGCGGAAGATCGCGTAGTTCTTGATCGCCTCGGCCTCGGAGATCTCGAAGATCACGTCGCGGGGGTGAAGCCCGACCGCCGAGAGCGTCCGATCGAGCGAGCTCTCCTTGAAGTTCGGGTCGTGGATCGCCGACGGCAGGCAGTTCAGGAACAGCTTCTTGGACGGCGGCAGCCGGCCGACGGCGCCACGCAGCGCGGTCTGCCGGCACAGGCAGTCCAGTTCGAAGACCAGGTCGGTCTCCTCGGCCATGCGGAAGAGCTCGCCCGGGCCCTGCAGCGCGGTGCCCCACGGGCCGCGGACGAGCGCCTCGTAGCCGTAGACCTGGCACGACGGCAGGTGGACGATCTTCTCGTAGATGCTCTCGACCCGCTCGGTGAGCAGGACCTCGACGAACTCCCGCCGCGACGCCAGCGCTGCGTTGCGCCGATTGAGATCGGCCGCCTCCCGGGCCTCGAGCAGCGCCTTCCCGATCAGCCGCTCGGCCTGCAGCGACGGGTTGTGCATCGCGAGGGCGTGGCCGACGTAGAGGGTCTGCTGATCCGGCAGGTAGGGGGCGAGCACCCGCCGGCAGAGCCGCGGCATCTGTCCCGCGATCTCGGCCGCGATCGCGGGCAGCGTCTCGCGGTAGAAGTCGTAGTCGGAGCGGCGCCGGAAGATCAGCAGCGCGATCTGCTCGTGGGCGTTCCCCGGCAGCCGGCCGATCTCCTCCGGCGGCGCGTACTGGCCGCCGACCTCACGGAGCTTGTGCTCGATCTCGAGGGCGAGCTGGCCGTAGATCTTCATCCCGTAGAGGCGATCGACGGCTTCCAGCGGCGAGGTGTCGACCATCACCAGTCCGGCGGCGCCGCACTGCACGAAGCGCGCGGCGATCTCCGCGAACAGGTCCTGCCCGACGCTGGTGGCGCCGGCCAGGGACGCCGGGGCGAGGCTCGGGTCAGGCGGGGCCAGTGTCGTCACGGATCCTGCGTCCTACCGTGGCGGGAGGGTGATTCCCCCGGACAACTTCAGCTCCCCGGGGGGGAGCGTCAAGGTCTGGATCAGCCTGGATGCCGGACCCGGCCGGCGGGCCGCTAAAATCCCCACCATGAGGCAGTTTTACTCGACGCGGCCGGCCCGACCGTTCCTGGCGGTCGCGCTCCTGCTCCTGCCGGCCTGCCGGACCGCTCCTCCGGCCGCGCCCGCGCCGCTCCGCACCCGCGGACCGGCGCTCGAGGGGGGGCTGGTCGTCGCGCCCGAGCCGCTCGCGGCCCGGGCGGGGGCCGAGGTGCTCGCGGCCGGCGGGAACGCCTTCGACGCCGCAGTCGCGACCCAGCTCGCCCTGGCCGTCACCTTCCCCTACGCCGGCAACCTGGGCGGGGGCGGGTTCTGCGTCGTGCGCGAGCCGGACGGGACGGCGCTCGCGCTCGACTTCCGCGAGACCGCGCCGGCCGGCGCGACGCGCGACATGTTCCTCGACCCGCGGGGCGAGGTCGTGCCGGGGGAGAGCCTCTACACGCTGCGTGCGGCCGGCGTGCCCGGCTCGGTCGCGGGCCTGGCGGCGCTCCACGCCGCGGGCGGCGCGCGGGCCTGGTCCGAGCTCTTCGCCCCGGCGATCAGGCTGGCGGACGACGGGTTCGTGCTCGACCCGTGGACCGCCCGCTCGTTCGCCGAGCGCGCGCGCGAGCTGGCCGCCAAGGTCCCCGCGGCGCTGCAGCCCGGGATCAACTTCGGCCGCACCTTCCGCGGAGATGCGGGCGAGACGCTGCGCCAGCCCGAGCTGGCCGCGACGCTGCAGCGGATCGCGGAGGGCGGGCCCGGCGAGTTCTACCGCGGCCGGACCGCCGAGCTGATCGTCGCCGCGATGCGCGCCGGCGGGGGCCTGATCACGGCGGACGATCTGGCCGGCTACCGCGCCGTCTGGCGCGCGCCGCTCGAGGGGAGCTACCGAGGCCACCGCGTGATCTCGATGCCGCCGCCGTCGTCCGGCGGGGTGATGCTGGTCCAGTTGCTCAACATGCTGGAGGGGTTCGAGGTGCCGACGCCGGGCAGCGCGGCCCAGGTCCATCTCTTCGCCGAGCTGGAAAAGCGCGCCTTCGCCGACCGCGCGCGCTGGCTGGGCGACCCCGACCGCGTCGCCGTTCCGACCGCGCGCCTGGTCTCGAAAGGCTATGCCCGCGAGCGGGCGGAAGGGATCGCGGCCGGCCGCCGGAGCGACCCGGGCGCGATCGCCGCCGGGGAGGCCGCGCCGGCCGAGGACGGCGAGACGCTCCATCTCAGCGTCGTCGACGCGGCGGGCCGCGCCGTCTCCTGTACGACGACGATCAATGACGCCTACGGTTCGGGGATCGTGGTCGAGGGGGCCGGCTTCCTGCTCAACAACGAGATGGACGACTTCGCCGCCCGGCCCGGCGCGCCGAACCTGTACGGGGTCGTCGGCGGCGAGGCCAACGCGATCGAAGGGGGCAAGCGGATGCTCTCGACGATGACGCCGACCATCGTCGAGCGCCCCGACGGCCGGCCGTGGCTGGTGCTCGGGAGCCCGGGCGGATCGACCATCGTCACGACCGTGTTCCAGGTCGTGTCGCACGCGATCGACGGCGGGATGGGGCTTCCGGAGGCGGTCGCCGCGCCGCGCGTCCACCACCAGTGGCCGCCCGCCGTGCCCGGGCGCGACGCGCTGCGCACCGAGCGCGACCCGCGCTTCGCGCTGCCGGCGGCCGAACTGGCCGCGCTCGGCGCGCTGGGCTACGCGATCGAGGCCAAGGGGGCGCTGGGCAACGTGCAGGCGCTGGCGATCGAGGCCGGCCGCGTCGTCGGAGCCCCCGATCCGCGCGGGATCGGCGTGGCCGCGGCGGCGCCGCTCAGCTCGGCGCCAGCCACTCGGCGCTGATCAGATCGATCCGTCCTCCCGCCGGCGGCGGAGCGAGCGTCAGCACGAAGCGCGGCCCGCGCGGCCGCACCACGATCGTCCAGTCGTGGGGGCCCGGCGCGGTCATGGCGGCGGTCGTGACCAGGCTCGCGCCGCGTTCGAGCGTCGCCCCCTCGGCTGCGGCCGCGAGCGCGATCCCGGCGCGATTCGCCCGCGCGAACGAGAGCCGGAGCGCGAGCGCCTCGCCGGGTTCCGCCCCGTCGAGCTCGAGGCGCGGGGCGAAGCGCTGGGGGCCAGCGCCGAGCAGGCTGCCGAGCTGCTGCGTGATCCCCGCCGCCGCGCCGCGCCGGTCGAGCCCCGCGGGGTCGGCCGCCGCGAGCGCCCGCGGCCCCCGCGCCAGGTCCCAGCGGACCGTCAGCGGCACCGGTTCACCGCTCCCCGGCACTCCGGTCGCACCGATCCGGCGGATCGCCTCGGCGGTCCAGACCGCGCGCATCCGCTCGCGGTTGTCGACCGGTCGCCCTTCTGCGTCGCGATCCAGCCCGCCCTCGAAGACGGCCATCCCGGCCACCGCCCCCGCCGGATCGGCGCGGATCCCTTCCAGCGACAGCACCTCCCCGTCGCGTGCGAAAACGCCCGCGTAGGTCACGTCGAAGAAGTGCCACCCGCCGCTCCAGAAGACCTGCGCGCACGAATGGCCGGCGCCGGGCCGCGGAAAGTCGTAGAGGTTGACGCGCTCGGCGCGCAGCCCCGCCGCGCGTGCGAGCGCGACGAAGAGGGCCGAACGCGGACCGCACGATCCGTGCAGCGGCAGCGGTTCGCCGGGCGACTTCCGGGAGGGGTCGTTGGTCGCGTGGGCCACGACCCAGCGCGCCAGCGCGTGGGCCTTCTCGGCATCCGGGAGGCCCGGCGGGAGCGCGGCGAGCGCCCGCGCGGAGAGCCCGGCGGCGGTTGGATCCGGCGTGCCGGCCGGCGGTTCGAAGCTGCGCCGGACCACCTCGGGCGCGCCGAAGGCGAGCGCCACGGCCGCGGCGAGGGCCGCGGCGAGCGCCGCGCGGCGAGGTCCAGCGGGCGAGAAGGCTCCCATGCCCGGTCCAACGTAGGTTCCGGCCCCGCACCCCGGCCAAAGGCCGCTCGTCGCACCCGGGCCGGGTTGCGGTACCCTTTGCCGCCGTTTCCCGGAGGCGCCCCGTGTCCGAACCCCGACCCACCCCGGTCCCCGAGGACCGGCCCGCGCTCGTGGTCCGCCCGGGTGAGTTGTCCGGCCTCGACGGCAGCCCGCAGACGATGGTCGCCATTCCCGGCAGCCGGATGTTCGAGATCCGCGACGCGCTCGCCGTCTTCGAGCGCGACCAGCCGGGCCGCGAACCGTTCGATGCCAGCCAGGGGGACGGCGGCGCGAGCCTGCCGGGCGTGCCGGAGGAGCTGCTCGACGCGGCCCACGCGCTGCAGAAGGAGCACGGGACGGGCTACGACCAGCCGTTCGGCACGAACCTGTTCCGCAAGGTGACCGCCGAGCAGTACTGGGGGCTCGACGCGTCGAGCGGCTGGGGCCCCGAGAACGTCGTGGCCTGCCAGGGCGGCCGCGACGCGCTGCTCAAGGCCTACGAGGCGATGCAGTTCCTGGGGATCAAGCGGCGCGGCGACTTCGTCGCCGTCAGCCGCGTGCCGTGGATCTCGTACAACTGGGGTCCCTACGCGGTCGGAGCCAACGTGCTGCTGGCCCCCGGCCGCGAGGCCGACGGCTGGGCGCTGACGGCCGAGGGGATCGCCGAGACCGTGCGCGAGGCGGCGCGTCATGGCCGCGGCGTCGCGGGCCTGGTCGTCACCAGCCCCGACAACCCGACCGGCCGCACGATCCCGCTGGACCAGCAGCGCGAACTGGCCCGCGCCGCCTTCGCCGCCGGGATCCCGTTCGTGCTCTTCGACTGGATCTACCACCGCGTCAGCGAGGAGCCGCCCTACGACCTCAACGCCTTTCTCGCACCGCTGTCCCCGGCCGAGCGCGACCGCTGCATGATCCTCGACGGGATCACCAAGTCGCTCGGCGCCAGCAACGTGCGCAACGCCCACCTCGTCGTCTCGAAGGCGGTTGCGAAGTTCGTCGCCTCGCGCGCCTCGCACGGCGTGATCCCCTCGTTCCACAGCACCGCGGTCGCGATCGCCGCGACCCGGATCGGCTTCGACCGGGCCGCGGCGCCGATCGTCGGCCCGACCAACGCGAGCCGGAAGGTGCTGCGACGCTTTCTCGAGGCCAAGGGACTGCGGCACATCCTCGGCCAGGGCTACTACGCCTTCATCGACGTCGGGCCGTTCATGGACCGGGCCGGGATGGCCGACTCGGCTGCGATGGGCGCGTACCTCGGCGAGCGCCACGGCCTGGCCGTCGTCCCCGGCATCTACTTCAGCGACTTCGGCGCGCGCTGGATCCGCTTTTCCTACGCGCTGCCGCCCGAGACGACGGCCCGCGCGGCGGACCGGCTCTGGGAGGCGCTTTCCGCGCTATGACACCAGCCGAGTGGGGGCGGTTCGCGGAGAAGGTCCTGCTGGCGCTGGAGTCGTCGCTGGAGAGCCAGTACGAGCGCGGGACCTCGGGGCTGGAGGTCGAGTTCAACCTGCTCGACGCCGCCCTGCAGCCCCTGGGGCGCGTCGGCTTCGGTCCCGAGAGCCGCTCGTTCGCCGACCTGCTGCTCGAGGACCGGCTGCCGGCCTGGCTGCGCTCGCGGACGCAGCTCGAGGTCTTCCACTGGATGATCGAGACCGCGACGCGGCCCTACTACTCGCCGCTCGGCGCGGCCTGGGAGGCCAAGGTCGTCGAGGGGGCGCTGGCCGACGTGCTGGCCGAGACCGGGCTGTCGCTGGGCGGGCGGTTCTACGCGCTGCACGGCAACCTGCCGCGCGCGGTCGCCCCTGACGAGGACAGCATCCCCGACGGCTGGAGCCTGGCCAAGAAGCGCTACCTGGCGCGCTGCGTCGCGCTGTTCGGCGGCCGGCTGGCGACCGCCGGGATCCACACCAACCACTCGCTCCCCGAGTCGCTCCTGGCCTGGGACTTCTTCCACCTGCCGCCGGCGCAGCGCCGGGCGCAGAGCCTGGAGCAGTTCCGCAGCGAGGCGATGATCCGCGCGACTCGCCTGATGCGCCCCTGGTGCGCGCTGTTCATCGCGACCTCGGCCGCCTCGCCGCTGGCCTCCGAGCAGGTCGACGGGGTCGAGGAGATCGTCCTGACGCCGCTCGACTCGAACCGCCTGCTGACCTTCCCCAACCCCGAGGCGCTCGACGTCCCGTTCCTCTACGCCTCGCACAAGGACTACCTGTCGATCTCGGAGGGCCTGGTCCGGCGCGGCGTGCGCTTCGGCAGCAACAACTGGACCCCGGTCCGGGCCCGCTCGGACGTCGATCCCGTCAACCGGATCCTCGGCACGACCTCCGAGCAGCTGCGCGAGCTCTACCGCCGCGGGATCTTCTCGCCCGGCGAGCACGCCAGCCTGGAGGACGCCGAGCGCGCGCTGATCGTCGAGAACCTGGTCGCGCTGGTCGACCTGCCGATGACGCGGGTGGAGGTCCGCACCGACGAGGGGGGCGACGACCTGGCGCTGGCGGTGGCCAAGGTCGTCTTCAAGGAACTGCTGCTCTACAGGATTTACGCCGACCCCGGCTTCGGGGCCGACTACGCCTACGACTCCGCCGGGCTCGCGCGGGCCCGGGCCAACGAGGACAGGGCGGCGCGGCGCGGGCTCGAGGCGACGCTCGAGCACCCCTTCGCGGGGACCGCGATCGGCGCGCGGGAGTGGCTTGGCGCGACGCTCGAGGAGCTGGCGCCGCTGGCCGACGCGCTCGGGCGGCGGGCGCTGCTCGAGCCGCTGGCGGAGATGGCGGCCGGTGCGCCGAACCCGGCTGGCGCGATGCGGGCGTGGCTCGAGGCGCGCGCCGCCGGCGAGCGGCGCGCCCCCTCGGGCGGACGCGTCGTCCCGCCGGATCTGCTCAAGGAGTGGTGCGAGGAGCGGCGGCGGACGCTGGCCGCCGACGTCGCGGCGATCGCCGCGCAGCCGCGCGCGCTGGGGGTGGAGGCGGCGAAGCTGGCCGAAGTGCTCGAGCCGCTCGAGGAGCTGGGGCGGCGCAACCCGTCGCTGCCGGTCCGCCCCGCCGCGCCGTCCGCAGCTTCGGCGATCGTGCTGGACGGCAGCCGCCAGGCCGAGGTGCTGGCCCTCGCGTCGGCGCTGGTCCGGATCCCGTCGGTGACGAATTGCGCGGCCGAACGGCTGGACGAGGTGCTGCGCTGCGCGCGCTTCATCGGCGCGACGCTGGCCGAGGCCGGGCTGGAGGTCCGGGTCTGGGACGGCGAGAAGTACCCCGCGGTGCTGGCCGGCTTCCCGGGCGGCCTGCTCGCGCCGGTGACCCTCTCCGGCCACTTCGACGTGGTCGAGCCCGAGCCGGGCGAGGCGCAGTTCGAGGCCTGCGTCGAAGGGGACTACCTGTGGGGGCGCGGCGCGGCCGACATGAAGACCGTCGTGGCCTCGGACCTGGTCTGGATGCGGCGGCGCTGCGCTGCCGGGCCGCCCTATCCGCCGGTCAACCTGCTGCTGGTCGGCAACGAGGAGAACGGCGAGACCGAGCCGTACGGCACGCCCCACGTCCTGCACGACCTGAAGCGCGACGCGCGCTGGTCGCCCGAGTTCATGGCGATGGGGGAGCGGACGGGCGAGCGCGGGGACGAGCGCTTCGGCCAGGTCTGCGTCGAGAACCGCGGCGTCGTGCGGCTGCGGCTGGTCGCGACGGGGTGAGCGCGCGCACACCGGCTTCGCCTCGCGCCCGGCCGACCTGCTCGCGCTGCTGGTCGAGGCGCGCCAGCGGCTGGGGGCGCTGCTGTCGCGCCACCTGACGCTCGACGCCGCGGGGCCGTGGAAGAGCTCGGCGGTCTTCCCCTTCCTCGAGGTCGGGCAGAAGGGGGTCTACAACATCACCCCCGACGAAGGGGCGCTCGGACTCGAGATCCGTCCGATCCCGGGGGACGACGTCGGCGCGCTGGCCGCCGCGACCGAGGAGCTCTGCAACGAGCTGGGCCTGGAGCTGATGCGCGAGGTGGTCGAGGGGGGGGTCGCCTGCCCGCCCGGCAACCCGCACCTGGCCCGGCTGCTGGCGGCGGTGGAGCGGGCCTCCGGGGCCCCGGCGGAGCTCGGCCGGAAGCTGGCGGGGACCTCGGCCCGCTTCGCCCCCGGCGGGGCCGCGGTGGTCTGGGGACAGTCCGGGATCGGGCCCCACTCGCGCTCCGAGCGCCACTTCATCCCCAGCATCGAGCCCTACCTGGACGTGCTGGATGCGTGGTTTCCGAGCGGCCCGCAGGAGCTGGACAGGGCGCGGCAAACAAACCGGGGTAACAATGCTTTTTCGTAAGTAAGCCGCCGGGCCGTTGCCCTACACTCGCTCTGGCGCACCTCCCCCCCCCGCGCCGCGCGAGATCCCCCATGCAGAGGGTTCAACACGACGTCCTGGTCCTCGGCGCCGGCCTGGCCGGCCTCCGGGCGGCGGTCGAGATCTCCCGCCGCCTCTCCGGAAAGGTCGACATCGGCATCGTCTCCAAGGTGCAGCTCATGCGGGCCCACTCGGTCTGCGCCGAAGGGGGGACGGCCGCGGTCCTGAGGACCGACGAAGGGGACAGCCTCGAGCTTCACGCCTGGGACACCGTCAAGGGCTCCGACTTCCTGGCCGACCAGGACGTCGTCCGCCGCTTCGTCGAGCAGATGCCGAAGGAGATCTGGCAGCTCGACCACTGGGGGATCCCCTGGACGCGGGACGCCAACGGCCGGATCGACCAGCGACCGTTCGGCGGCCACTCCTACCCGCGGGCGACGCTGGCCGCCGACAAGACCGGCTTCTTCGAGATGCAGACGCTGTACGACACGCTGCTCAAGTACCGGACCTTCACCCGCTACGACGAGCTGTTCATCACCGAGATCGTCGTCACGGACGGCCGCTTCGGGGGCCTCGTCGGGATCCACGCGCCGACCGGCGAGCCGGTCCTGCTCTCCGGCAAGGCGCTGCTGATCGCCTCGGGCGGCGGCGGCACGCTCTACGGCTTCACGACCTACTCGCAGACCGTCACCGGCGACGGGATGGCGATGGCCTTCCGCGCCGGCCTGCCGCTGGAGGACATGGAGTTCCTGCAGTTCCACCCGACCGGCCTCGTCCCCTCCGGGATCCTGATGACCGAAGGCTGCCGCGGGGAAGGGGGCTACCTCAAGAACGCCAAGGGCGAGCGGTTCATGAGCGAGTACGCCGCCTCCAAGATGGAACTCGCCCCGCGCGACATGGTCTCGCGCGCCGAGATGACCGAGATCGAGGCCGGGCGCGGCTACCCGCACCCGAGCGGGCTCGAGTACCTCGAGCTCGACCTGACCCACCTCGGGGCCGACCAGATCAACAAGCGGCTGCCGCTGATCCGCGAGGTCGCGATCAAGTTCGTCGACATCGACCCGATCACGAAGGCGATCCCGATCCGCCCGGTGGCGCACTACTCGATGGGCGGGATCGAGACCGACATCCTGGGGGCGACCCGCGTGCCCGGGATCTGGGCCGCGGGCGAGGCGGCCTGCGTCTCGCTCCACGGCGCCAACCGACTGGGCTCCAACTCGACCGCCGAGTGCCTGGTCTGGGGCGGGATCGCCGGCGGCGAGATCGCACGCGAGCTGGCCAAGCTGCCGGCGGCCCCGGCCGTCCCGGCGGCCCGGCTGGCCGAGGCCGAGGCGCGGCTGAGGGAACCGATCGAGCGCAAGGGGGACGAGGACCTCTACGTGCTGCGCCGCGAGCTGCGCGCCGATGATGGACCGGGATGTCGGCGTCTTCCGCACCGGCGAGCAGCTGGCGCGGGCCCTCGCAGACGATCCGCTCGATCCGCGAGCGCTCCCGCCGGGCCCCGGTCAAGGACCGGGCGGCGGTCTACAACTCGAACCTCTTCCACGCCTTCGAACTGGACAACCTGGTCGCGCTGGCCGAGGTCACGGTGATGGGGGCGCTGGCCCGCGAGGAGTCGCGCGGGGCGCATGCGCGGCGCGACTTCCCGGTGCGCGACGACGAGAAGTGGCTCAAGCACACGCTGGCCTTCGAGACCGGCGGCGCGCCGCGCCTCGACTACAAACCGGTGACGGCCGACATGTGGAAGCCGGTCGAGCGGAAGTACTGAGCGGGAGAACGGCGATGACGAACGGGACTTCGCAACCGAACCGCCTCGGGATCTGGGGCTGGCTGGGCGGCGGGCGCTGGGGCTGGGAGCGCTACCTCTACACGCTGCAGCGGCTGTCCGGGCTGGGGCTCCTCCTCTACTTCGTCCTGCACATCCTGGTCACCTCCTCGCGGGCCTTCGGCGAATCGGCGTGGGCGAAAGCGATGGGGGCGGTGACCGGGCCGGTGTTCACCATCGGCGAGTACCTCGTCTTCGCCGCCTTCGCCTACCACGCGGCGAACGGCCTGCGCCTGGTGGTGGTCGAGTTGGGATGGGGGGTCGGTCAGCCGATCGAGCCGATCTACCCCTACAAGACCTCGGTCGACGGCCAGAGGCCGTGGGCCCTCCTGTCGATGGCGGCGGCCGCGATCCTGCTGGTCTGGGGCGCGGTCGACTTCTTCGTGATCCACAACTGAGCGAGGCGGGTGACGCGATGAAAGAGCGCGGACTCTGGTTCCTCTTCCTGGTCGCCGGGCTGGTGGTGCTGCCGCTGCTGGCCCTGCACATGGCGGTGATGCACCTCGACGGGACGCTCGCGGTGGGAAACCCGGCCGGCGGCCACCCGGTCGACTGGGCCAACGTCATGGCCCGCGGCCGGATCGCGGCCTTCGCCCTGACCTACCCGCTGCTGCTCGGCGCGGCGCTGTTCCACGGCTTCTACGGTCTGCGCTCGATCCTCTTCGAGCTGGGGCCGGCGGCGGGGATCAAGAAGGCGATCAGCGCGCTGCTGCTGCTGGCCGGGCTGGCGCTCTTCGTCTACGGCAGCTGGGCGGCGATCACGGCCCACCAGCTGGCGCTGCGGGGGACGCCATGAGCGAGAAGACGACCACCTTCCGCGTCCGGCGCTTCACCCCCGGCGTCGACCCGGCGCCGCACTGGCAGGACTACCGGATCGAGGCGCTGCCCGGCATGACGGTGCTCGACGGGCTGTGGAAGATCAAGGAGACCGTTGAGCCGGGCCTGGCCTGGCGTTTCTCCTGCCGGATGGGGATCTGCGGCTCGTGCGGGATGATGATCAACGGCCGGCCGCGCCTGGCCTGCAACACGCAGATCGCGGAGCTGGAATCCGAGCTGGTGACGGTCGCGCCGCTGCCGAACTTCGACATCCTGCGCGACCTCGTCCCCGACCTGCAGACGATGTTCGAGGCCCACCGGAACCTCGCGCCGTGGATCATCCGCGAGGACGGGCGCGAGACCGAGGAGCCGACGGTCGAGTATTGGCAGTCGCCGCACGAGCTGGAGCAGTACCTGCAGTTCTCGTATTGCATCAAGTGCGGCTGCTGCATGGCGGCCTGCCCGACGCTGGCGACCGACCCGACCTATTCGGGCCCCCAGCCGCTGGCCCAGGCCCACCGCTACAACACCGACACCCGCGACGCCGGCTTCGGCGCCCGCCGCGCGGTCCTGTCGGGCGAGGCCGGCCCCTGGGGCTGCCACTTCGCGGGGGAGTGCTCTCAGGCGTGTCCCAAGGGGGTCGACCCGGCGCGCGCGATCCAGCTGATGAAGCGGCAGCTGGTGCTGGACCTGCTGCACCTGCGGCGCGGGCACGCGCCGGCGCCGCTGATCTCGATTCCGAAGGAGGTGCGGCGGCGCGACGGGGTCACCGACGCGCCGCCCCGGACGATCAGAACTTGAAGCCGAGCATCACCGGCACGAACTGCAGCGAGCCGTTGTCCTTGTCGACCCAGTGGTACCGGGCCTCGACGTAGAACTCCGAGGTCCGCGAGATCGGCCAGGTCGACGCCGACGCCGGCGTTGAGGCCAAAGTCGCTGCCGCCGTAGCTGCCGATGACCTGGTCGACCGGGACCAGCACCGGGTAGCAGATCCCCCACCACGGGTCGCAGACGGTCACGAGGCCGGCGCCCGGCTCGGTCAGCTCGAGCTCGTAGTCGTAGTAGCCCACGCCGCCGATCAGGTAGTAGCCCCAGCTGCGGGAGACGCGGTTCTTCCACTCCACGTTGGCCGTGATCGACCAGACGCTGGCGTTGCCGTCGCCCACGTTGAACTGGTCGAGGTAGGAGCCCTTGGGGTCGAACTCGTTCCACTGGAACTCGAACCGCATCCCGACGGGCCAGGCTTCCGGCCTGTAGGCCAGGCCGGCGGCGAAGGCGATGTTGCCGTCGAACCGGTCGGCGGCGTCGCCGAGCGGCCAGCCGTAGCCGAGGGCGACGTTGCCGCCCCAACGGGACTGCGCCGACGCGGGGATCGCGCTGAGGCAGGCCAGGGCGAAGGCGATGACGAGAAGGCGCTTGCGATGCATCGGGATCTCCTCGGGCGAGCGCGGTGCCGCGGCGCGGAAGCCGCCTCGGGGGCGGGATTCTACCGGTCGCGCCGCGCCAGGCCAAGCCGGTGCGCGGGCGCGGCCGGGCGCCGGCGCCGGGCGGGCCGGTCCTTTGACACGCTCCGACGCCGGTCCCAGAATCCGTCCGCCGAGAACCGTTTCGTTTCCCGGCGCAGCGGGGAAGGAGACCGGAATGAACGCAAGGAAAGTGTCCGTGGTCGCATGTGCCGCCCTGACGGCCCTCGCCCTGGTCGGCGCGGTCGTCGCCGAAGGTCCACCGAAGATCGCCGAGTACCGCGGCGTCGCCGCCAACACCAGCGCCTTCGGCGCGCAGGGGATCGTCCCGATCACCTTCGAGTTCTACTACTGGACGAGCCAGGACACGATGAACAAGCTCGGCCAGGCGCTGGCCAAGGGCGGCCAGGACGCGCTGGTCGCCGAGCTGCAGAAGATCGACAACCCCGCCGGCTACATGCGCACGCCCGAGTCGCTGGCGATCAAGCTGCGCACGGCGACGATGACGGTCCTGCCCGACGGCAGCACCAACATCGGGATCCTGACCGACCGGATCCAGAGCGCGGTCGCGAAGATGGGGGGCGCGAAGACCGCCGACTACCCGCTCGAGATGATCCAGCTCGTGATCCCGGCCTCCGGCAAGGACGGCAAGGGGAAGATCCTGCGCCAGGCCGCGATGGCCGTGAACCCGAAGACCGGCCAGATCGAGGTCGCGCAGTGGTCCAACGAGCCGACGATCGTCAACGAGATCCGCGCCGAAAAGGTCAAGTGACGGCTTGACCGTTCCTCGCCGGCTGACCGCACTCGCGTACGGAGCCGCGTGCCACGTCCTGTGGTGCGCGGCCATCGCGCTGATGGCGGTGTCGCTCTACGGCGGGATGCAGCTCGGCCTCGGGCCCTGGCGCGGCCGGTGGGCCGGCGAGCTGTGGAATCTCCTGCTCGTTGCGCAGTTCCCGGTCGTCCACTCGTTCCTGCTGGCCGGGCCGGGGCGGCGGGTGCTCCGCGCGCTCGCCCCCCGCGGCCTGGGGGACGACCTCTCCTCGACCACCTACGCCCTGCTCGCCTCGCTGCAGCTGCTGGCGGTCTTCGGGCTCTGGTCCCCTTCGGGGCACGTCTGGTGGGCGCCGGAGGGCGCGGCCCTCGCGGTTTCGACCGGGCTCTTCGGCCTCTCCTGGCTGTTCCTCGCCGAGTCGATGCGCGAGGCCGGGCTCGGGGTCCAGGCCGGCTACCTGGGGTGGACCTCGGTCTGGCGCGGCCGTCCGCCGCGCTACCCGCGCTTCCCCGAAGCGGGGCTCTTCCGGTACCTGCGCCAGCCGACCTACCTGGCCTTTGCCCTGGTGCTCTGGACGGCGCCGACCTGGACGCCCGACCGGCTGTTCCTCGCGGCCGGCTGGAGCCTGTACTGCTACTTCGGCCCCCGGCTCAAGGAAGCCCGCTACCTCGCGCGCTACGGCGACGAGTTCCGCCGCTACCAGCAGGCCGTGAGCTACTGGGTGCCGCGGCGGCCGGGCGCGTGACCGAACGCCCCGCGGCCGCGCCGGGCGGGCGCCGCTCCTGTGTCGCCTCGGCCGTCATCGTGACCGGCGTGATCGCGATCGTCAGCGCGCCCCGCCCGAAATGAAAAGGCCGGCCCGAAGGCCGGCCTCTCCACGGAATTCGACAGGAAAGATCAGAAGTCGCCGCCGCCCATGCCGCCCATGCCGCCCGGCATCGGCGAGGACTTCTTATCCTCCGGGAGCTCGGCGATGCAGGCCTCGGTCGTGAGCAGCAGGCTGGCCACCGACGCCGCGTTCTGGAGCGCGATCCGCGTGACCTTGGTCGGGTCGATGATCCCGGCCTTGGTCATGTCGGTGTACTCGCCCTTGTAGGCGTCGAAGCCCATCTCGGCGCCCGCCTGGTTGCGGACGTCGTTGACGACGACCGAGCCCTCGTAGCCGGCGTTGTTCGCGATCTGGCGGAGCGGCTCCTCCAGCGAACGGCGCACGATGTTGATGCCGATCTGGATGTCTTCGTTCCGGGCCTTGAGCTTGTCCAGCGCCTTCTGGGCCCGGAGCAGCGCCACGCCGCCGCCGGGGACGATCCCCTCTTCCACGGCCGCCTTGGTGGCGTGCATCGCGTCCTCGACGCGGGCCTTCTTCTCCTTCATCTCGGCTTCGGTCGCGGCGCCGACCTTGATCACCGCCACGCCGCCGACCAGCTTGGCGAGCCGCTCCTGGAGCTTCTCGCGGTCGTAGTCGGAGGTCGTTTCCTCGATCTGGGCCCGGATCTGCTTGACCCGCCCCTCGATGTCGCCGGCCTTGCCCTCGCCCTCGACGATCGTCGTGTTGTCCTTGTCGATCGTCACCTTCTTGGCCCGGCCGAGGTCGGCCAGCTGGACGTTCTCGAGCTTGATCCCGAGGTCCTCGCTGATCGCCTTGCCGCCGGTCAGGATCGCGATGTCCTCCAGCATCGCCTTGCGGCGGTCGCCGAAGCCCGGCGCCTTGACCGCGACGGCCATCAGCACGCCGCGCAGCTTGTTGACGACCAGCGTCGCCAGCGCCTCGCCCTCGACGTCCTCGGAGACGATGACCAGCGGCTTGCCGGCGCGGGCGACCTGCTCGAGCACCGGGAGCAGGTCCTTCATGCTGGAGATCTTCTTCTCGTAGATCAGGAGGTAGGGGTCCTCGAGCACCGCCTCCATCCTCTCCGGGTCGGTCACGAAGTACGGCGAGAGGTAGCCGCGGTCGAACTGCATCCCCTCGACGACTTCGAGCGTCGTCTCGAGCGACTTGGCCTCCTCGACCGTGATCACGCCGTCCTTCCCGACCTTGTCCATCGCGTCGGCGATGATCTTGCCGATCGTCTCGTCGTTGTTCGCCGAGATCGTGCCGACCTGCGCGATCGCCTTGCCGGCCACCGGGCGGGACAGCTTCTTGATCTCCTCGACCGAGGCGTCGACCGCCTGGTCGATGCCGCGCTTGAGGTCCATCGGGTTCGCACCGGCGGTGACGCTCTTGACGCCCTCGCGGTAGATCGCCTGCGCCAGAACGGTCGCGGTGGTCGTGCCGTCGCCGGCCACGTCGGAGGTCTTGGATGCGACCTCGCGCACCATCTGCGCGCCCATGTTCTCGTACGGGTCCTCGAACTCGATTTCCTTCGCCACGGTGACGCCGTCCTTGGTCGACAGCGGGGCGCCGAACTTCTTGTCGATCAGGACATTGCGGCCGCGCGGGCCGAGGGTCGTCTTGACGGCATCGGCGAGCTTGTTGACGCCACGCAGCAGGCTCTGCCGGGCGTCGTCGCCGTAAATCAGTTTCTTGGCAGCCATGTGTCGCTCTCCTTACTGAATGACGCCGAGGATCTCGTCCTCGCGCAGGATCACGTACTCCTCGCCTTCGATCTTGACCTCGTTGCCGGAGTACTTGCCGAACAGCACGCGGTCGCCCTTCTTGACCTCGAGCGCGTGGACCTTGCCCTGGTCGTCACGCTTGCCGCTTCCGATGGCGATGACCTCGCCCTCCTGCGGCTTCTCTTTCGCGGTGTCAGGGATGATGATCCCGGACTTGGTCTTCTCCGTGCCCTCGATCCGCCTGATCAGGACCCGGTCGTGGAGCGGCTTGAGCTTCATCGTTTCGTCCCTCCTAAATACCTGATTTGTAGGGTTTTGCGGTCAGCGCCGGGGAGAGCGGATTAGCACTCCTCCCGAACGACTGCTAACAGTAAGACCGCCCCCCGGGCCTGTCAAGAAACGCCCCGCGGCGGTGGCGGGGAAGGGGGGGCCGGACACGAGGTCCGCGAGCCGCTACTTCTTCTTTCCGGGCTCGAGGTAGCCGAGCGAACGCAGCCGCTCGATCAGCTCGGGGTCGGCGGGGACGGTTTCCTGTCCTTCCGCGGCACGGGCCGGAGCGGCGTCCAGCGCGGACTGCAGCGCCGCCGAGAGCCGCGCCCGCAGCGCGGCCTCGGACTCGGCCAGGTCGCGCTGTTCCTGCGGGTCGGCGGCCAGGTCGTACAGCTCGATTGCCGGCAGCGGCGCGTGGCGCCGGATCAGCTTGTGCCGCCCGGACCGCACCGCGGTTTCGACCGTCTCGGTGCGGCTCAGCTCGAGCAGGACCGGGGCCTCGGCCGCGCCGGCCGCGAGCAGCCCCGGCCGATCGAGGCCCGGCGGCCGCGGCAGCCCGGCCGCGTCGAGCAGCGTCGGGTACAGGTCGGTGTTGGCGACGGGGCGCGTCACACGGCGGCCGCTCGCCGCGCCCGGCAGTCGGACCAGCAGCGGCACCCGCGTCTCCTCGTCGTACAGGCCGTTGCCGTGCCCGATCCAGCCGCGGTTCATGATCGTCTCGCCGTGATCGGAGGTGATCGCGACGAGCGCGCCGCGGGTCGCGGGCAGGGCCTCGAACAGCCGCCGCAGCGCGGCGTCGACGTAGGCGATCTCGCTGTCGTAGAGCCCGTAGAGCGCGGCCTTCATCGCGGCCGGGTTGCCGGCGGTCTTGGCCTCGGCCAGCAGCGCCTCCTGCTCGACCCCGGCGCAGCGCTTGACCCAGCCGAAGTCGACGTCGTAGGAGTCGATCCAGGGGGCGTGCGGGACGTACGGGGTGTGCGGGTCGAAGTAGTGGACCCACAGGAACATCGGCCGGCCGGCCGGCCGCTCCTCGACCAGCTTGCGAACCACCGCGTTGACCTCGTTGGCCCCCTTCCAGAGCGGCGCGCGGAAGGCGTCGAACCCCTGCGCGAAGCCCGTGCGCTTCACGACGTGCGCGTTGCTCGAGACGCCGATCGTGTGGTAGCCCGCGGCCCGGAAGCTCTCGGCGATCGTCGTGAAGGACTCGTCGAGGACCTGCTGGTTGACCGCCTCGCCGGCGCGGACCGCGCCCTTCACCACGCCATGCGTGCGCGGCGCCAGTCCGGTGAAGATCGAGGCCATCGAGGGCGGCGTCCACGACGACGCGGAATAGGCCGCGTCGAAGACGACGGCCGTCCGCGCCAGCTCGTCCAGGAACGGCGTCGTCGGACGGGCCGCCCCGTGGAGCGAGCAGCGGTCGGCGCGCAGCGTGTCGATCGTGACCAGGACCACGTCGGGGCGGGCCGGGGCCGGCGCGGGGGCCGGGCCCGGTGCCGGGGCGGGCGCCGCGGGCGGGGTCGCCGCGAGCGCCAGCAGCAGGAGCGCCGCGAGCCGGCTGCTAGGCATCGACGAGCGCGTCCAGCAGGCGGCCGGCGCCGTTCCGGACCGGGTCGCAGCAGGGGAGTCCCGTCTCGTCCTCGATCGTTCGCACTGCCTGCGCCGCCTCCCCGTCGTCCTCGAGGTGGAAGGTGTTGAGCGCGACGGCCGCCGTCCGCGCTCCCGGGAATGTACCGCAGGTCGCCGCGAGGTCCTCGAACAACCGCGCCAGCGCGCGGAGCGGCGGGATCGGGACCTCGGGGATCCGGGCCAGCGCCGCCTGCCCGGCCCGCGCGCAGAGCACCAGGTGCGTCGGCATCGCCCCGCGCAGCAGCGGCAGCGTGGCCGCGCTCGCCGGGTGGACCAGCGAGCCCTGCCCCTCGACCAGCACCAGCTCGGCCCCGGCGTGGGCCAGCACCTCGCGCTCGATCGCGCCGCAGGCGTAGTCGAGCCGGACCGCGTCGAGCGCGACGCCGCGGCCGGCGATCGCGATCCCGATCTGGCCGGTGGCGACGAAGGCGGCGTCGACCCCGCGCTCGCGCGCCGCGCGCAGCACCTCGAGCGCGGCCGACATCTTCCCGACCGCCATGTCGGTCCCGACGAAGACGACGCGGCGGTTCGGCAGGCGCGCCGCCGCGCCGGTGGCGACCGAAAGGCCGTCCGGCTCGACGCGCAGGTCGCGGATCTCCTGCCCGGGGCGCAGCCGCGGATAGCGCGGCGCCAGCCGATCGTGCAGCCCGTTGACGACCGACATCCCGCGGTCGACCGCCTCGTCGATCACCGGCCACCAGCCGTCGGGCACGCGGCCGCCCGGTGGCGCGATCCCCAGGACGAGGACCTCCGCCCCCAGCGCCTCCGCCTCGGCCAGCGAGGCGACGATCGGCGCCGAGCGCGGGATCCGGGTGACCTCCCGCGCGTCGCGGCCCGCCTCCCGCGAGTCGATCACGCAGGCGATCGGGTCGGGCGCGTAGCGCAACAGGCCGAACCCCATCTTGCCCGACGGGTGCCGCGTGCTCCCCTCCATGTAGAGGGCCAGCGGCCGCGCGCGGCGCGGGGCCGGCTCAGTCACGAAGCGCCCCGCCGTGGCCCGGCCGCTCGAGCGGCGCGACCACGCCCTCGACGATCGGCGCCCCGTCCGCCGGATCGGGCGCGAGGTTCAGGTGCGAGTCGAGGTCGAGATGGTCGAACAGCGCGCCCAGCGAAGCGCCGGCCGCGATCGCCACCGACGACTCGCTCATGCAGCCGATCATCGTCGCCAGCCCGTGTGCGCGCGCCGCCGCGACGATCCGCAGCGCCTCCGTGATCCCGCCGCACTTCATCAGCTTGAGGTTGATCCCGTCGACGCGGTCCGCCAGCCGCGGCACGTCCGTCGCCCAGCGGCAGCTCTCGTCGGCGAAGACCGGCAGCGTGCGGCCCGCGAAAAGGCGCGGCAGTCCGTCCTCGCTCCCCTCGGCCAGCGGCTGCTCGACGTAGTCGACGCCGCGCGCGGCCAGCCAGCGGTCCATCGCCAGCGCCTCGTCCAGCGTCCAGCCGCCGTTGGCGTCGACCCGCAGCCGCACCCCGAACGGCGCGGCGGCCTCGGCCGCGGCGGCGAAGTGCGCGCGGTCGTGCTCTCGTCCCTCGGGCGAGCCGAGCTTGATCTTGAGCGCGCGCGCCCCGGTGCGGCGCAGGATCTCCGGCACGCGCTCGCGCGTCACCTCGGGCGGGTTGAGCCCGATCGTCACCGAGGTCGGAACGGACGGCCGCGGCAGCCCGAGCAGCGCGCGCAGCGGGAGCCCGGCGCGCTTGGCCAGGAGGTCCCAGAGCGCGGCGTCGAGCGCCGCCATGGCCGGCGGGTCGATCCCCTGCGCCCGCATCGCGGCCCACGCCGCGTGCGGGCCGGCGGAAAGCTCGAAGCCGGCCGCGAAGGCCTCGAGCTGCGCCCGCCCGCGCGCGGCGGTCCAGTCCGAGGCGATCGCCGGCGCCAGTTCGCCCAGCCCCTCGAACGCGCCGTCCGAGGCGAAGACGAACAGGTTCTCCGAGCCCGCCTGCGTCCCGCGGCTGATCGCCAGCGGGTAACGCTTGACCAGCGCGAGGGTGCGAAACGCCAGCCGGATCAACGCCCCCTCCGCGCCCGCCTACGCGAGCTTCGCGACCCGCACCTGCGCTGCGCGGATGACCTGGCCGCCCAGCGCGTAGGCCGGCCGGTACTCCTCCACCACCAGGTTGTCCTGGGCCGGGTCGGCGGTCGGCGCGATCGCGACCGCCTCGGCGGTCGCGGCGTCGAAGGGCCGGCCGACCGTCGGCACCCGCTCCAGCCCCTCGGCCGACAGCGCGTCGTGCATCTGGCGCAGCGAGAGCGCGAGCCCGGCCTTCAAGGGCCCGGCGTCGGCGTGCTCCATCGCCAGGTCCAGGTGGTCCAGCGCCGCGAGCACGCCGCCGAAGGAGCGGGCGAGCGCCTCGCGCACGCGCAGCACCTGGTCGCGCTCGAGCCGGGCGCGGGCGTTCTCGAGGTCCAGCTGCGCGGCGCGGAAGGCGTCGGCGACCTCGCGCAGCTTGGCCTCCGCGGCCAGCGCGCGCGCCTCGAGCGCGCGGTACTCCCCGAGCGGGACCGCCAGTTCGACGGGGGCCGCGTCGGGCGCGTCGTCCGCGCCGGCCGGGGCCGGGGCCGCCGCCTCGGTCGAGCCGCGTTCGTCCTGTCCGCGATGCCGGTCCTTCATGCGTCGATCTACCTCCGGGTCGGAAGCGTCAGCCGGTAACGCCCCGAGCGCGTGGCGACCACCAGGTTGACCGCGCGCCGGTACAGCGACGCCGGCATTTCATCATAGAAGTCGCCCGACTTCTCGATCGGGCGGCCGTTGATCTGCAGCACCGCCATCCCCTTGGCCAGCCCGCGCTGGCCGGCCTCGGAGTCGGCGCGCACCTGGTCGACGAGGACCGTCCCGTTCTTGCCTTCGGCGACGGTGAACCCCAGGACCAGCTGCGAGACCCGCGCGCCGAGCTCGCGGTTGAAGGCGGTCAGGCGGAAGGTGCGGGTCAGCGTCTGCTCGTCGCGCCGGATCTTCACGGTCGCGCTGCCGCCGATCCCGACCCGCGCCAGCGCGGTGTCGAACTCGGGCACCGAGCCGGTCTTCTGCGCGTTGACCTCCAGGATCACGTCGGCGGCCTGGATCCCCGCCGCGGCGGCCGGGCTGTCGCCGAAGACCCGCCAGACGATGACCCCGGCCTGCGGGTCCGGCAGCTCGGCCTCGTCGGCCGCGCCGAGCACCATCCCGGTCCAGAGCGGCCGCACCCGCCCGAACGACTTCAACTCCTCGTAGACCTTGCGGCCGCGCGCGATCGGGATCGCGAAGCCGAGATTCTGGCCCGAGGCGACGATCTGCGCGTTGATCCCGATCAGCTCGCCGAGGATGTTGACCAGCGCCCCGCCCGAATTGCCGGGGTTGATCGCGGCGTCGGTCTGGATGAAGTCGGCGTAGCGGACCGCCCGCCGATCGGGGCCCGGGAGCGAGCGGCCGACCGCGGAGAGGACGCCGACCGTCACCGAGTTCTCGAGTCCGAACGGGTTGCCGATCGCGATCGCGGTCTCGCCGATCATCAGGTCGTCGGAGTCGCCCATCCTCGCGAACGGGAAGGGGCCCTTGTCCTTGAGCTTGAGCACCGCCAGGTCGGAGTCGCGGTCCGAGCCGACGAGGTCGGCCTCGACCTGCCGGCCGTCGCGCAGCGTGACCGCGATCTTCGAGGCCTGCGAGATGACGTGGTCGTTGGTCAGGACGTAGCCGTCGGCGGTGACGATCACGCCCGAGCCGAGAGAGTTCTCGATCCGCTCGCGCGGCGGGCGGCGCTGGCCGCCGCCGAAGAACCACTCGAAGGGGTCGACCGAGCCGCCGAACGGGTTCTCCACGCGCGTCTCGGTCGAGATGTTGACCACCGCCGGAGCGACCTTCTCGACGGCCTCGACGATCTCGTTGCGGCGCAGTTCGCGCGGTGTGGCGGCGGCGGCGGGGGAGAGCGCGGCCGCGCCGGCCAGGCCGGCCGCCAGGGCGACGGCCGCGAGCGGCGGGAGGAGCAGCGGGCGGAGGGCGGGGCGGAACGGCGGGACGGGGCTCACCGGGCACACCTCGTCCGCGCCCAGGTGATGGCCCGCGGGAGCGCGGGCGGGGGCGCGGGCCGATCAGTCTGCCTGAACCGGGACTCTCCGGCTTCCCGCCTCGTCGCGGCGGCCGACGACGACCTCGAGCACCCCGGAGCTGATAGGTCGCGCGGGCGCGATCCGGGTCGGCCGACTCGGGCAGGGCGTAGCGGCGGACGAACGGCCCGAACGGCCGCTCCAGCCGCCGCGCGCCGGCGGGGTCGAGGTCGGCCGGCGGGCGGCGGACCCCCTTGATCGTCAGTTCGCCCGGGTCGATCCGGACCTCGAGGTCGGCCGGGGTGACCCCCGGGACGTCGGCTTTCAGGACGAGCCGGTCCGGGTACTCGTAGAGGTCGACCTTCGGGGTCCACTCGCCCGACCCGGCCGAAGCCTCGTCCCCGCCCCCCTCGTCGCCGCGGGCCAGCGCCTCGTCGAGGACGCGATTGATCTTCGCCTTGAGCTCGACCAGTTCCTGCATCGCTCCACCACTCCGGCTGCGGCCCGGAACCGGCCGCGGGGTCCGCTCCCAATGTACGCCCACCGGCGGGCCGTCAGAAGTCGACCGTGACGGCTCCCGCGGGGCAGTTCTCGACGCACTTCATGCAGACCGTGCATTCCGACGGCTGGGCCACGTGGACCCGACCGTCGACGATCTCGAACACGGTCGTCGGGCAGACCGCCTCGCAGGCCTGCGTGTTGTCGCAGAGGTCGAAGTCGATCTCGACGGCGGCTCCGGCCATGGCGAGAGGCCTCCCGGTCCCGGGTCAACCATCGGCTCCGGTCCCTGCCGGGTCAAGGCGAACGGCCTAGAATCGGCCCGTGGTGCACGAACCCGACGAGACCGGTCCCGGCCCGGCCGCCCCTCCCGGGCGGGTCCCCCCGTCCCCGCTGGCGCGGCGGGAGCAGGCTGCCACCCGCCGCTTCCCGACCGAGGACCGCGGCCGGCGGCTGCAGTACCGCGGCCCGTTCGAGCGCGACCGCGACCGGATCGTGCACTCGCGGGCCTTCCGGCGGCTCTCGGGGAAGACGCAGCTGCTGCCGGGGCTCGAGACCAGCCTGGCCCGTACCCGGCTGACCCACACCATCGAAGTCGCGACCGCGGCGCGGGTGCTGGCCCGCCACCTGGGCCTGCACGAGGACCTGGCCGAGGTCGTCGCGCTGGCCCACGACCTGGGCCAGCCGCCCTTCGGCGTCGCCGGCTCGCGCGCGCTGGACCGCTTCCTGGCCCAGGGCCCCGGGCGCGGCGCGCCGAAGGCGGCGGCGATCGCCGGCGGGCCGGGGTTCCACCCACGCGCGCAGTCGCTGGTCGTGGTCGACCTGCTCGAGGTCCGCTACGGCCCTCCCGGCCTCAATCTCACCGACGACGCGCGCGACGGGATCCTCAAGCTGCGCGGCGACGGCGCGGCGGTCCCCGAGAGGATCGACCCCGCGGGCCTCACCCCCGGCGCGCCGGCCTCGCTCGAGGCCCAGGCGGTGCGGGCGGCGATCGACGCGGTCACGCCGCTGCACGACCTCGAGGACGCGCTCTCGGAGGGGCTGATCGAGCTGTCCGCGGTGCTGCGGCTGGCGGCGGTGCGGCCGCTGGTCGAGCGGCTGGAGCGGGCCGGCGGCTGGCCGCGCGGGCGGTTCCGCGAGCGCGCGGCGCTGCACCGCGCGCTGGTCCACGCCGCGCTGACCGACATCCTGGTCGCCTCACGCCGCCGGCTCGCTACGGCCGAGGCGGCCGAGGCGGCGGCGGCGGCGCGGCCCGCGGCGGGCCGCGCCGTGGTGGCGCCCGGTGCGCGCGGCGCGGCGCTGACGGCCGCGGTGCGCGAGCTGGTCGCGGCGCGCGTCATCGGCGCCCCAGCGGTCCGCCGCGCCGACGCGCGCGGCGAGCAGGCCGTGGCCGCGCTGCTCTCGGCCTACTACCGCGACCCGCGGCTCGTCGACGACGCCGTGCTGCTGCGCTACAAGGAACTGGCGGGCCGCCCGTTCCTGCGCGACCTCCCGCCGGCCCGGCAGGAGGCCGAGATCGCGGACCACTACCACGGCCGGCGCGCCTACGCGCGCGTGCTGGCCGACCACGTCGCCGGGATGACCGACCGCTTCGCGCAGGACGCGCACGGCGCGCTGCTTCCCGGCCGGAGCCCCCGCTGATGCGCCTCGCCGCCGCCTCCGACCACGCCGGTTTCCCGCTCAAGAACCACCTCGTCGCCTGGCTGCGCGCGCGCGGCCACGAGGTCCTCGACCTCGGCACGCACTCGGCCGAGAGCGCCGACTACCCCGACTTCGCGCACGAGCTGGCGCGGCGCATCGCGGCCGGCGAGTTCGAGCGGGGCCTGCTGGTCTGCGGCACGGGGATCGGGATCTCGATCGCCGCCAACCGCCACCCCGGCGTGCGCGCCGCGCGCTGCCTGTCCGAGTACGACGCACGGATGGCGCGGGCCCACAACGACGCCAACGTGCTGGCCCTGGGCGGGCGGGTGACCGGCGCCGGGCTGGCCGAGGCGATCCTCGAGGCCTTTCTCGCGACCCCCTTCGAGGGGGGCCGGCACGCCCGCCGCGTCCAGAAGATCGAGTGCTGATCCGTGCCCTCGCCGGGCGAGGTCGCCGCGCTGTTCGCGCCGGGGGGGCCGCTGGCCCGCGTGCGCGAACGCTTCGAGCACCGCGCCGGCCAGGAGCGGATGGCCGACGCCGTCGCGCGGGCCTTCGCCGAGGGGCGGCACCTGGTGGTCGAGGCCGGGACGGGGACGGGCAAGACGCTGGCCTACCTGGTCCCCGCGCTGCTGGCCGACGAGCCGGTGATCCTCTCGACCGGGACCAAGGCGCTGCAGGACCAGCTGCTCGAACGCGAGCTCCCGGTCGCGCGGGCGGCGAGCGGGGCCGAGCGCGAGGTGGCGGTGCTCAAGGGGCGCGAGAACTACCTCTGCCGCAAGCGGCTCGGCGAACTGGCCGCCGAGCCGCGGCTCGACCTCGCGGCCGAGGTCCCGCTCTGGCCGAAGCTGGTCGCCTGGTCCGGGACGACCGCGGCCGGCGACCGCGCCGAACTGGCCGAACTGCCCGACGCCTCGCCGCTCTGGTCGCGGGTCGACGGCCGGGCCGAGATCTGCACCGGGACGAAGTGCGCGCACTACGATGCCTGCTTCGTCTACCGCGCGCGGCGCCTCGCGGCCCGCGCCCAGGCGGTCGTCGTCAACCACCACCTGCTGTTCGCCGACCTCGCGCTGCGCCGCGGCGAGCGCGGCGGCGTGCTGCCCGGCGCGCCGCTCGCGGTGCTGGACGAGGCGCACCTGGTCGAAGAGGCCGCGGCCGCGCACTTCGGCACGCGCCTGACGGGGCGGATGGCGGCCGACCTGGCGCGCGACGCACGGAGCGAACTGGAACGCGCGGCCGGCCGGGCCGAGACCGCCGCGCTGCTGGAGCGCGCAGCCCGCGAGTTCTTCCGCGCCGCGCGCCCGCCGGGGAACGCGCGCGGGCGGGTCGCGCTGGATCCAGGGCACGCCCGCGGAGACCTGCGCCGGCTGGCCGACGCGCTGCTCGACGCGCTGGAGGCGGTGCGCGCGGCGCTGGAGGGGTCGGGCGAGCGGGCCGAGGAGCGCACGCTCGTCGCCGGCCGCGCGCTGGCCCAGCAGCGGGCCCTGGACGACCTGCTCGACGCCCGCCGGCCGGGGGAGGTCGTCACCGTCGAGCCGCAGGGGAAGGACGGCGCGCTGCTCGCCTCGTGGCCGGTCGAGGTCGCGCCGCTGCTCGAGGAGGTCCTGGGGCAGGGGTTCGCCAGCGTCGTCGCGACCTCGGCGACGCTCGCGGTGGCCGGCTCGCTCGACCGCGCCCGCGAGCGGCTGGGACTCACCGGCGCGGAGGGGCTGGTCGTGGCGTCTCCCTTCCGGGCCAGAGAGCAGGCCGCGCTCTACGTTCCGCGCGACGATTTCCCGGCCCCCGACGACCCGCGCTACGCCGAGCGCGCGCTGCGCGAGATCGAGGAGCTGGTCCGGATCTCGCGCGGCCGGGCGCTGGTGCTGTTCGCGTCGCACCGCGCCCTGCAGCGCGCCGCCGAGCGGCTGCCGAAGACGCTCGACTTCCCGGTGCTGGTCCAGGGCGAGGCACCGCGCGAGCGGCTGATCGAGCGCTTCCGCGAGCAGGTCCACTCGGTGCTGCTCGGAACGGCGTCGTTCCGCCAGGGGATCGACGTCCCGGGCGAGGCGCTCTCGCTGGTGGTGGTCGACAAGCTGCCCTTCGCGGTCCCCGACGACCCGGTCGTCGCGGCGCGCGCCGCAGCGATCCGCGAGCGCGGCGGCGACCCGTTCGCCGAGGACCAGCTCCCCGAGGCGATCCTCGCGCTGCGCCAGGCGCTCGGCCGGCTGATCCGCTCGCGGCGCGACCGGGGCCTCCTGGCGCTGCTCGACGTGCGGGTCCGGACGCGCCGCTACGGGCGCGCCGTGCTGGCCTCGCTACCGCCCTGGACCCTGCTCGACGACCTCGACCAGGCCCGCACCTGGTTCCGCGTCGTCGACGGCTGAGCCGGGTGCGGGCCCGCCGCCGCCGGCGCGCCGGCCGAGCGGCCGCAGCAGCTTCTTCGCGATCGACACGAACCGGTCGGCCGCTTCGCGCAGGTCGGGAGCGGTGCTGCGCGGGAAGCCGTAGACCTCGACCCGTACCCCGTCGAGCTTGAGCTGCCGGACCAGCGGCACGAAGTCGCCGTCGCCGGTCGCCAGCACGACGACGTCGAGGTGCGGCGCCGTGGCGACCGCGTCGAGCGCCATCTCGAGGTCCCAGTTCCCCTTCATCGTGCGGTCGGGGCGGATCCGGAGCGGCTTGCGCTTGACCTCCCAGGCCTTCATCTGGAGCAGGTGGATGAAGGCGCTCTGGTCGGTTTCGCGGGCCTCGACCAGGTAGGCCACCGCGCGCACCAGCCGGCGCCCCTCGGAGGCCACGGCCAGGAGCGCCTCGAAGTCGAGCCGCGCCCCCTTCTCGCGCGCGCCGTAGAACATGTTCTGGACGTCGACGAAGAGCCCGATGCGCGGCGGGCCGTCGGCGGCGCGGCCGCGGGCGGCCGGCGGTGGGGCAGGGGGCGCAAAGGGGAGCGTCCCCTGCGCCAGCGCCGCGCGCAGCGTCGCGAGCTCGCGCAGGATCGCCTCCTGCGAGGCGGCGACGGCGCGGGCCTCGGCCTCGTGCAGCACGATCATCTTGTCGAGCAGGTCGGCGTGCGCGACGGTCCGCTTGCCGATCTCCCCGAGCGATTCGCGCCGCAGCCGGTCGGCGTCGCGCAGCTTGGCGAGCGCGGCGCTGGTGCGGCGCTGCTCGGTCGTCAGCCGGCGCAGTGCGGTCGTGACCTCGCCGGTCCGCTCCTGTGCGCGGCGTTCTATGAGTTCCTCGACCCGCTTGCCGAGCCGCAGGACCTCGCGCTCGAGCCGCGCCCGCTCCTCGCGCGTCTCCTTCTCCCCGGCGCGCAGCTCCTTCAGCTCGTTCAGCCGCCGCGAGAGCTGCTGCTCGAGTCCCCCGGCCTGCTCGACCGCGCGCGCCAACTGCGACTCGAGGTGGCGCACGCGCGACTCGAGCTCGCGCCGCTCCTGCTCCAGTTCGCGCAGGCCGGCGCGGTCGGAAGCGAGCTTGGCGACGTACTTGGGCCGGCTGCCCGGCTCCTCGCCGAAGGCCAGCCCGGCCAGCAGTTCGGCCGCGGCGCGGATCTCCGGGACCGGAAGCGCGGCGCGCGCCGGGCGGGCCAGCCGGTGCAGCAGCCGGGCCCCCGCGACCGCCGGCCCCTCGAGCGCTGCTTCCAGTTCGTCCCGCAGCCGCTTCTCGTCGCCGGTGTCGTCGACGGCGGCGACCCCGACCGCCTGGTCGAGCAGGCCCAGCAGCGCGGTCCCGCGCGCGGGGTCCTCGACCAGCAACTCCCCCACCAGGTCGGCCCGGCCGGCCGGTGCGAGCTCCCCGGAGGCGGCGCCAGTGAACTCGCGGAACCGCTCGGCGTCGAGCAGCTCGCCGACGACGAGGCGCACCCCGGGCAACCCCAGCCGTTCCGAGTAGGTTTCCCAGGAGACCAGCACGCCCGCGCCTCGCCTAAGGGGTCGAAACCATCTGGATGATACCACGCCGGGCCGCCGTCCGGCCGCCGGAGTGATTTCTAAGTGCTTGACAGGAAAGGCTTTGCATAGTATCCGGAGCATGGGTGTATCCTGCCGCGCCGCGCAGGCCGGAAAGGGAGTCCAAGGGTGGCGATTGAGGGGGTCGGCGTCGACCTGGTCGAGCTGGTCCGGATCCGCGCGGCGCTCGAGCGCCACGGAGAGCGCTTCCTCGACCGGATCCTGACCGCCGGCGAGCGCGAGTACTGCTACCGCCGGCGCGACCCCGTGCCGCACGTCGCGGCGCGCTTCGCGGCCAAGGAGGCCGTGGTCAAGGCGCTCGGCACCGGCTTCGCGCAGGGGATCCGCTGGGTCGACGTCGAGGTCCTGCGGGACGAGGTGGGCCCGCCGCGGATCGTGCTGCACGGTGCAGCGCTCCAGATCGCGGGCGAGTCGGCCCGCGTGCACCTCTCGCTGACACACGACAAGGGCGCCGCGATCGCGGTCGCCGTGCTCGAGCGCTGAGGTGTCCCCGCTCGATGCGGCCGGCTCGGGCGTGCGCGACCTGCTGCGGCGGGGCCTGCAGGGGATTGCGTCGTTCTCCGTCTTCCACCCCAAGAGCGTCATGCTGGTCGTCGCGGTCGTGACGGGGTTCGCCGCCTGGCAGGCCTCGACGCTGCGGATCTCGACCGACGTCGAGTCGCTCCTGCCGCGGAACGTCGAGTCGGCCCAGCGGATCAAGGCGCTGCTCAAGAGCTTCGGTGGCAGCGAGCCGGTGGTCCTGGCGATCTCGGGGAACGGCGAAGAGGACCTCGAGGAGCGGATCGACCTGGCGCTGGCGATCCGCGAGCGGCTCCTGGACCACCCCGACCTCCACGCCGTGACCGGCCTCTTCGGCGAGGACCCGTGGGCGCTGCTGGAGGGGCCGCAGGCCCATGCTTTGCTGCTCTACCTGACGCCGGACGAGATCGATAGGGTGGCCCGACAGCTCACGCCGGAGGCGATCGACCGCCGCGTCGCGGAGAACCGCGAAGCGCTGCGCTCGCCGCTCGGCGCGCTCGCCGCGCGGCTCTACGCCGAGGACCCGCTCGGCTTCGCGGGGCTGGCGCTCAAGCAGATCGGCGCGCTCAAGGGGGGCCTCCGGATCGGCTCGCGCGAGGGGATCCTCGTGACCGAGGACGAGGCCTACGCGCTGGTCCTGCTGCGGCCCAGGGTCAACACCAACGACATCGAGACCGCCCAGCGCGTGCTCGGCGCGGTCGAACAGGCCGCGCGCGAGGCGCTGGCGGAAGCCGAGATCCAGGGCACGGTCGGGATCGGCCCGCCGCCCGAAGGGGCGCCGCCGGGGCAGATTCACGCCGGGCTGGCCGGCGCGCCTGCGACCCTGGTCGGCTTCCGCAGCAGCCTGGCGGGCGACCTGCGGCTGGTCTCGCTGACTTCGTACTTCGCGCAGCTCGTGCTCTTCGCCCTCGCCTTCCGCCGCATCGGAGGCCTGCTGATCGCGGGCAGCTCGCTGCTGGTCGGGGCGATCTGGGCGCTCGGCTTCGCGGCGGTCGCGATCGGCGAGATCAACATCTTCACGGTCGGCTCGATCGGCATCCTGTGCGGCCTGACCGTCGACTTCACGGTCCACCTCTACAACCGCTACCTCGAGGAGGTCCACGCCGGCAAGGACATGGCGCGGGCCTTCTCGATCTCGCACGGCGAGACCGGCGTCGGGATCCTGGCCTCGGTCGGCGTGATGGTCTGGGCCTTCTTCGCCGCGGGGCTGTCGGAGTTCCGCGGGCTGCGCGACCTGGGTCTGATCTGCGGCGCGGGGCTGGCCCTCTCGCTCCTCGCCTCGCTCTTCATGGTCCCGGCCCTGACCGCGCTGTGGGTGCGGCTCTACCCGCGGCCCGACATGCCGCGAGGGCTCGCCGGCTTCGGGCTCGAGCCGGTCCTGACCGGGGTGGTGCGGCGCCCGGGGCTGACGATCGCGCTCGGATCGGCGCTGACGCTGGCGCTGCTCTATCCCGCGGCGCGGGTCCACCTGGACGAGGACTTCTCGCGCTTCCGGCCCCAGTCCAACCCCGCGATCCAGCTCCAGAACGAGATCGCCGCCCGCACCGGAACCTCGCTGCAGGCGGTGCTCGCGCTCGTCCCCGGCGCCAGCGACGAGGAGATCCTCGAGCGCTCGGCCCGGGTCGAGGCCGGCTTTGCGCCGCTCGCGGAGGGCGAGCGGGCCGAGCTGGCGGCGGTGCTCGGCCCGGCGCGGGTGATCCCTCCGCCCGCGGTCCAGCGGGCGGCGCTCGACCGCCTCGCGGCACTGCGGGCCAGCGGTGCGATCGACCCCGACGCGGTCGTGCGCGAGCTGCTGGCGGCCGAGGAGCGGAACGGCTTCCGGATCGACGATCGCTCCCGCCGCGCCGCGGAGCGGGTCCGCGCCATCCTCGCGCGCGACACGCCGCTGACCGTGGCGGAGATGAAGGACGGGCCGCTCGCCGACCTGCTCGACGATCTGGTCATCGTCGATGACCGCGGGCAGCGGCTGGGAATCGTCTCGGCCTACCCGCGGCCCACGGCCCGCACCGTCGAGCTGATCCCGGCGATGCGCGAGGCGATCGTGGCCAGCGGCGTCCCGGCCGAGCTGTCCGGGGCGCGGGCCCTGTCGCAGGAGATCCGGCCGATCATGCTGCGCGACGGGATCATTGCGACCGTCGTCTCGGCGGTCGGCGTGACGATCATCCTGCTGGTCGCCTTCCGGCGGCTGTCGCTCGTGTTCCTGACGATGGTCCCGCTGGTGACCGGACTGATCGCCTCGGTCGGCCTGATGTCGCTGTTCGGGATCGACTTCAACCTGGTGACGATCTCGATGCTGCCGCTGATCCTCGGGATCGCGATCGACAACGGGATCCACGTCGTCCACCGCTACGTCGAGGGGACCGAGGGCGCGACCCGCGAGGACATGGTGGAGGTCTTCCGCCATACCGGGCGCGGCGTGGTGATGGCCACGCTGACCACGGTCGTCGGGTTCGGCGCGCTGCTGTTCGCCGACAATCCCAGCCTGATCTCGTCCGGCATCCTGGCGATGCTGGGGACCACCGCGACCCTGGTCGCCGCGGTCACGCTGCTGCCGGCGATGCTCTCGCTGCTGCCGGTGCCGGGGCGGCGCGCGGCGCCCCCCGGCCGGCGCTGAACCCTACTTGTACCCGAACAGCATGGTGTAGATGATCGCGACGATCAGCGTCAGCCCGATCGTCAGCGCGGTGTAGCCGAAGAGCCGGAACCAGCGCTCGGTCTCCTTCGGCATCGGGTCGACCAGGCGCGCCTCGAGCTGGCCCGTTTCGACGAGCTCGCGGTACTCGAACGGCTTGTCGTACTTCAGCTCCTCGACCGGGACGCGGCCCGTGAAGATCACCGGGTCCATCGGGAACTTGTCCGGCCGGAAGTGGGTGTTGAAGAAGTGCACGGTGAAGATGAAGGCCGTCGCCAGCAGCGCCTCGTCGCTGTGGATGATCGTCGCGACGTTGATCGCCCAGCCGGGCAGGATGCGCGTGAACAGCTCGGGGAACCAGAGGAAAAGGCCCGAGCCGCCGATCACGATCATCCCCCAGAAGACCGCGAAATAGTCGAACTTCTCCCAGTAGGTGAAGCGCCCGTACTCGGGGCGCGGGCCCAGCCCGAGGAACCACTTGAAGGAGCCGATCACGTCCTTCAGGTCCGTCAGGTTGAACATCATCGAGTCCTTGCCGAAGATGAAGCGGAACCAGCTCAGCCCCGAACGGCGCTTGCGCTTCGCCACGTCGACCAGGTGGTAGGCGAAGAGCGCCGTCATCGCCGTCGCCGCCAGCCGGTGGAACACGCCCATCGCGTCCGATCCGCCGAAGGCCGTGGAGACCCACTGGGCCCAGCCCATGTAGGAGAACTTGAGCGCCATCCCGGTGATCGCGAGGGTGAAGAAGGACAGCACCATCACGATGTGCATCACGCGCGAGCGGGTGTCGAAGCGCAGCACCTGCTTCTCGGTCGAGGTCGCGACCAGCGCCTTGTGGTGCTTCCAGAGCTCGCGCGAGCGCCAGAGCCGCCAGAGCCAGGACCCGGTGTGGGCGGCCGCGAAGGTCAGGGTCCCGACCAGCAGCGAGGTCATGAACAGGAAGGCGTAGTACAGCGCCGGGTAGCGCTCGCGGTCGTGGTGGGTGGCGTGGGTCAGGTAGCCGGCGAAGCGGCGGTTCGAACCGGGGTGGCACTGCCCGCAGGTCTCGATCACTCTGTCGCGCGAGAGCCGCGAGTGGGTGTCGGTCGTGGGCAGGATGTCGTGGGCGCCGTGGCAATCCGAGCACTTCGCGGCGCCGGCCTGGCCCAGCTGGCTGACCTTGCCGTGGTAGGTCTGGAAGAAGGTCTCGGCCTCGTCGGCGTGGCAGCGGCCGCACTGCTGCATCATCGTGAAGCGGAAGTCGCGCTTGTCGGTCCGGCTGATGTCGTGCGACGTATGGCAGTCCTCGCAGTTGGGCAGCTCCTTGCCCTCCGGCGCCTCGCCCTTGCCGTGGATGCTCGCCTTGAAGACGTCGACGATCCCCTGGTGGCACCTGGCGCAGGTCTCGGCGACGTTCGCCTTGTTCACCGTCGACTTGGGGTCGCTCGGGGGCAGCTCGCCGTGCGCGGTGTGGCAGTCGGCGCAGGTCGCGGTCACGACCAGGCCGCTCTGCAGCAGGCCCACGCCGTGGGTGCTCATCTTGTAGCTCTCGACGATGTCCTTTCCCGCCTCGAGCTCGATCCGGACGGCGGCCTTCTCACCCGCGCGGTGGCACGAAGCGCAGAGCGTCGGGACGTTGCGCGGGAAGGTGTTCGACGCGGGCCAGCGCCGGCTCTGGGTGGCGTGCCGGTCGTGGCAGTCCAGGCACTCCGGCGCGTCGGGGTCGTTCCTGGCGGCGAGCTGGCCGTGGATGCTGGTCTGGTAGGTCTCGACGACCGCGGCGTGGCAGACCGAGCAGTTGACCTTCGACTTCACGGTGTCGCAGGGGCGCAGGTGCGAGAGCTGGACCTCGGAGTGGCACTGGGCGCAGGCCACGCGGCCGTGGGCCCCCTTGGCGTGCGCGGTCTCGTCGACGAACATCGAGACCGCCTTGCCGTCGCGCTGGGCCGTCAGGTCGGGCTTGCCGTGGCAGCTCAGGCAGTCGCGGTTGGACATCCCGCGCCCGTCGCTGGGGGCCCGGATCTTGTGCGGCGAGTGGCAGTCCGAGCAGGACGGGATCTGGTGCGCCGCCTCCTCCCAGAGCCGCCCCTCGATCACCTTCTGGTGCACCTCCTCGATCCGGGCGTGGCACTTCATGCAGGTCCCGGCGATGTTCTCGCGCGAGACCGACGAATTCTTCTCGGTGTGCGGCAGCGCCAGGTGGGCCGAGTGGCACGAGGTGCAGACGGCAGTGACGGTCAGGCCCTTCTGGAACAGCCCCTCGCCGTGGATCGACTCGGAGTAGTTCTCGAGGATCCGGTCCTGCGGGATGTCGGTGTGGGTCCGCTCGACCGGCGACCCCTCGTGGTGGCAGCGCCCGCAGGTCTGCGGGATGTTGACGGTGTTGGTCGGGGAGCGCGGGTTGGTGCGCGGCAGCACATCGTGCCGGCCGTGGCACTCCTTGCAGGTCGGGGCGTAGGGGTCGCCCTTCGCCGCGGCCTTGCCGTGAAAACTGGCGAGGTGGTCGGCCTGCTCGGCGCCGTGGCAGGTGCCGCAGTCGACGATCGCGGCGTCGGGGTCGCCCCCGGCGTGGGCCATCTCGTCCGCCGCGAGGTCCATGTGGCAGGCCACGCAGTCGAGGTCCTTGTGGACCGACTGGGCCAGCCGCTTGGCGTCGACGGTGACCTGGATCGGCCGGCCCTTGCGGGTGCCGGTCATTCCCGACTCGCCGTGGCACGCCATGCAGGTGTCGTTGTCCTGGGCCGGCACCGGCGCCGCGCCGGCGAGCAGCGCGCACAGGACGACCGGTCCGAGACGAAGGATGAGGTTCTGGCCCATGCAAACCTCTGAAGCGGCGGCCAAACCGGAGCGGCTTATCTCGCTAGCAGGCCGCGACAGGGGCAGATCGTACCTTCCGCCCGAATCGGAGTCAAATAATCGGTAAGACGCGGGCCTGGGAGTCGCCTAAACGTCTTCCGAACTGGTGTTTAGCGAGTGCTCCCGGCCGGAGTGGGGCGGTTCCAGGCGACTGGCAGCCGGATCACGCCGCGGCGGATCAGGCGCCGCAGGACCCGGATCGTCTCGACCTCCCGCATCGGCGCGATCTCGACGATGTCGGACACGCTCCAGTGCCCGTCGAGCCGCGACAGCAGGAAGAACTCCTCCGGCCGCAGCGGCTCGGAAATCAATTCCTCGAGCGGCCGCGCCAGGGAAGGGATCGCCTGGGCCGGGAACTCCTCGGCGTAGACCCGGCCCAGGAAGAGCCCCTCGGCCTCGCGCCGGACCTCCGCCGCCTCGCCGTCGTGCTGGCCCACGAGGTCGCCCAGCAGCGTCAGCGCGGCTTCGGCGTCGCCGCGGCCGAGCCGCTCCCGTGCGGCGGCGACCCGCGCCGCCCCGGTCAGCCCGACCAGCTCCGCGTCCGGTGCGTCGCCGGTCACCAGCGGCAGCGGCGGCCCCTCGAGCGAGACGATCGTCACCAGGTTGGCGCGGAAGGCCTCGGAGAGGAACTTCTTGACCGGGAACGGGGAGGCGTGCAGGCCGAACGCGATCTCGTCCATCGTGCGGCGGCCGTCGAGCGACTCGAGGATCCGGCGCGCCAGCGGGTGGTCGGCGATCTCCTGCGGCGCCAGCGCGGCGGTCCGGGCCAGCACGACCCGGCCGTCGGGGAAGATCTCGCGGATCCGCTGCATCTCGTCGTGCCGGTGGACGCCGCGCAGCAGCACGTGGTCGACCGCCAGGGAGATCAGCACGACCTTCGGCCCGGGCCGCGCCCCCGGCTCGAACAGGAAATCGGCGTCATCCCACTCGAAGAGCGAGTAGACGATCTCTTCCGTGCGCTCGGCCAGCGCCCGCAGCAGGTCGTCCTTGGCCACGAACCCGAGCCGGACCAGGACCTGCCCGATGAACTCGTTGCCGTCCCGCCGCGCCAGGAGGCCGGCCCGCAGCTGCTCCTCGTTGAGCTTTCCGCGCGCGACCAGGACGTGTCCGAGCATCTCGGTCGGCTCGTTGGAGGCCGCCCCGACGATCGTGCCATCCTGGATGTACAGCTCCTTCGCCGTCGTCGCGCGACGGAAGTCGAACCGCCCGGTCTTCTGCGCGCTTGCCGCCCACTGCAGAAGATCGGCCAGCCCCATGGTCGAGAAGGCGCCGGACAGGCTCATCGCGTATCCCGGGGGCGCGTGCAGGCCCGCAGGACAGTAGGTTCCCGCGGCCCCCCGCGGCAAGCGAAGGATCAGCCCACGATCGGGAACAGGACCGTTTCCCCCGCGGTCAGCCCCAGCCGGGCGGCCGCGCTCCCCTGGTCGAGCGCCAGCTCGAGGTAGCCCGACGAGCCCCAGAGCAGGAAGACCTCCCCGGGCGGCGCCTCGCTGAAGGTGGCGTGGACCGCCAGCGGGCCCGTCCGCCCCGGCCAGCCGAGCACCTGATCCCCGACCCCGCAGCGCGCCAGCGCGGCCCGGGTCAGGTTGGTCGCGACGTTCCCGAAGCGGTCGACGTGCAGCACCGCGGCGAGCAACTGGGCCCCTTCCCGATGCGGGGAGGCGAGCGGAAGGCGGACCGGGTCGGTCACCTCCGGGCCGACGGCGGACAGCGCCGCCCCTCCGGCCAGACGGCCGGCGACGGGGGCAAACAGGTCGCGGCCGTGGAAGGTCGGGTGAGCGTCCGCCAGCCCGAGCCGGCCGGCGTCGATGGCCCGGATCTCACGGACCTCGAGCCGGTCGTAGATCGCGGTGAAGAGCCCGTTGTCGGGGCCGACGAAGAGGCTGCCACCCGCGGCCAGGGCGAGCGCGCGGCGCGGGCTGCCGACGCCCGGGTCGACCACCGCCAGGTGGACGGTGCCGGGCGGGAACCAGGGTGCCGCCGCACCGAGCAGGTAGGCTCCGGCCAGCCGATCGTAAGGCGGCAGGTCGTGGCCGAGATCGACCAGCTGGGCTCCCGGGCAGGCCGTGAGCAGCGCTCCGCGCAACGCGCCCAGGTAAGGATCGCGCGTGCCGAAGTCGGTGGTCAGGGTGATCAACGGCGGTCCTGGGGACATGCGCGGGTTTGAACCTCCTGCGGTTTCCTTCATGATGCCGCGGAACCGACCCCCTCGTGCCGTCCCGACGGAGACCCCCTCGATGCGAAGCGTGACCGCGCCGCGTGCCGTGCTCGTTGCGTCCGTCCTGGCTGCGGCGGCCGGCGCGGCGCTGGGGCAGGGCGAGGACCTCGTCCCGGGCCGCCCCGACCTGGTGCGTCCCGTCCACGCGGTGGGGCTGGTCCTGGCGGAGGGCTCCCCCGCGGACGCCACCGCCGCCGCGCTCGCGCCACCCCCGGTCCGCGGCGAGAGCTCCGCCCCCGGCCGGGCCTGGGGGGCGGTGCGGATCCGCTGGGCCGATGCCGAGCCCACCCCCGGGGCGATCGACGTGGCGCGCTGGGAGCCGCTGGTCCTTGCTCTGGCCCGCGCCGGCCAGCCGGTGGTCGTCGTCGTCGAGGCGGGGCACCCGGCCTACGGTTCGTTCGGCGCCGCCGGGTTCGTGCCGCCCGCCGGGGCGGCCGGCGACGGAACCGCGCTCGAGGCCTACCGCCGCGGCTGGAACCGCGTGCTGCGGGAGTTGGCCCGGCGCTGGTCGGGCCGCCTCGCGGCGGTCGCCATCGACGGGGCGCTGCCCGGCGCGGGGGCGCCGGAGGCGGAGCGTCTGGTGGCGTTCGAGATCAAGTCGGCGGCGGTCACGATCACCGCCGAGTCGCCGTCGAGCGGCTTCTGGATCCGCGCGCGCGACGCCGGCGAGTCGGCGCTGGTCGTCGCCGCCTTCGAGGCCGCGCAGGACCTCGTCCCCTACGTCGACGGGATGCTCTTCGCGGCGGGCGCCGGAGAGGACCTCGGCACCCGCGCCCGGGAGGAGCGCCGGCGCTGGGTCGAGGTCGAGGCCGCGGCGACGCTGGCCTTCGAGGCCGCGCTCGCGCCCGACCTGGCGGGCGCGCCGCGCGAGGACGCCGCCCTCGCGCGGGCGGCCGAACTGCTCGGCGGCGGGGCCGACCTGGCGCTGCTCGAGCTCCCGGGCCCGCCCCTGGCCGGCGGCGCGCCCGCCGGAGCGCGCAGCCTGGCCGCCTTCGCGGCGCTGGTCGGCCCGTCGTACGGGCTGGCGCCCCGCGAGGGGCGCGGGCTCGACTGGGCCGCTCCCCCGGACGGCGTCGCCTGGTCCTACTACTTCGACGAGGAGCGCTTCCGCGAGGTCGTCGCGTTCTGGGCGGCGCCGGGAGCGCCGGCGCCGGGCGAGGCGACGCTCCGGGTCGAGCGCACCCTGCGCCGCGAGATCACCCTTTTCGACCCGCTGGGGCGAATCGCCACCCCGCCGCGCCTCGAGCCGCAGCCCGACGGGACGGTCCTCGTGACGGTGCCGCTGGCGCCGCGGCCGCTCCTGCTCGCGATCCAGCGCGAGAAGACCTCGCCCGGCGGCGTCGGCCTCGACGCGACCGAGATGGAGACGCGCAGCCGGCGCACGGTCACGGCCGAGGAGATCATCGCCGCGCACCAGCGCTTCCGCGCCTTCCAGGACGACCGCCTGCGGAGCGTCCGGCGCCCCGGCCAGATCAGCTTCCGCGCCCGCGTCGGCGCCGCGACCGGGTCGATCGACGTCTCGGTCAAGGCCGACCAGTTCTGGGAGCCGGCGACGGGGGCCGAGTGGGTGATCCTCGACACCTACTTCAACGGCGTGAAGCTCAACTGGAACAGGTTCCCCGAGCTGCCGTTCCTGAGCCGCGAGAAGATCGTCGCCGCGCCGCTCGACCTCAACCTCGACCAGCGCTACGCCTACGAGTACGAGGGGGTCGAGGAGATCGACGACCGGCCCGCGTGGCGGCTGCGTTTCGAGCCGCTGGCCGAGACGGTCTCGCTCTACCGCGGCACGGCCTGGATCGACCAGCGGACCGCCGCGCTGCTCAAGGTCCGGCTGCGCTTCACGAAGACCGAGCCGCCGATCATCTCGGACGAGGAAACCCAGTCCTACGCCCCCTACGAGGGCCCCGACGGGACGGCGCTGTGGCTGCCGAAGCGGCTCGACGGCCAGCAGATCTACACGATCGCCGGGGCCAACGTCGTGGTCCTGCGCGAGATCGACTTCGGCGCCCCGGCGATCAACGACCCCGGGTTCGCAGCCGCGCGGGAGCAGGTCTACGCCTCCGACCGCCAGATGCTGCGCGACACCGACACCGGCTTCAAGTGGCTGTCGAAGAACGAAGCGGGCGAGCGGACGGTGCTGGAGAAGGGGGACCCGACCCAGTGGTTCGCGGTCGCCGGCGCGCTGCGCGACGGGTCGACGCAGGGGGTGATCCCGCTGGCCGGGGTGAACTACGTCGACATCGACTTCCGCGGGAAGAAGGAGATCTTCAACGCCTTCATCGCCGGGGCGTTCAACAACGTCGCCTGGACCGCGCCCAGCTTCCTGGGAACGAAGCTGGACGCCGGGATGAACGCCACGCTGGTCGCCTTCGAGCAGGTCGACCGGCTCTACGAGAACGGCGAGGAGATCCCCGCGCAGTCGGTGGCGACGATCCCCCAGTCGCTGCGCTTCACCTTCGGCTATCCGCTGGGCGACTTCGTCAAGATCCGCTCGACGCTGGGGCTGGACTACATCGAGGTCCGGGACGCCGACGACACCGAGGACTTCGTCCTGCCGCCCGACCACCTGGTCTACCAGGGGAGCCTGTCGATCGGCTTCGACCGCGGCGGCTGGAGCCTCGGCCTGCGCGGCGCCTGGGCGCACCGTTCCCAGTGGTCCCCCTGGGGACCCCGGGGCGACCTGGCGACGCCGGCCGAGGTCGAGGCGAAAACCTCCTACGCGACCTGGGAGGCCGCGGTCCAGCGCTCGTTCTTCCTGCCCTACTTTCAGCAGGTCGAGCTGGCCGCGACCTGGTACGGCGGCCAGGACCTCGACCGCTTCTCGGACTACGAGTTCGGGCTGTTCGGGGCCAACCGGCTGCCCGGCTTCGGCGGCTCGGGGATCCGCTTCGACCAGGGGGGCGTCTTCGAGGCGACCTACGGCTTCAACATCGCGCAGGTCGTGGGGTTCGACCTGTCGGCGGAGTACGGCTGGGTCGACGACCCGCAGGTGGCACCGGGCTTCTCGGGCCACACCGGGGTCGGGCTGGCCGCGAACTTCGCAGGCCCCTGGGAGACCCTCTGGCGGCTCGATGTCGGCTACTCGCTGGCCAGCGACCTCGAGCCCGCGGAAGGAAAGATCGACTTCTTCCTCGCCGTGCTCAAGCTGTTCTGAAAAGCGAAGGGGCGCCGCGAGCGGCGCCCCTCGGCAACTCTTCCCGTGAGAGAAGAGCTACGCCTTGACGTGGCAGACCTTGCAGTCCTTCTTGACCGGGCCCGACTTCTGGCCGGCGGCCAGGGTCTTGTCGTGGCAGCCCCAGCAGTTGTTGTGCACGGCGTCCGACAGCTTCGGCGCCTTGTCCTTGGCCGCGGCCTTGTCGTGGCAGGCTTCGCACTTCTGCGGGGTCTCGCCGTCCTTGGTCGTGTGGTGGCACGCGCTGCACTTGACGCCCTTGTCGACGTGCGCCTTGTGCGGGAACGTCACCGACCCCATCTTGCTGTCGAATTTGAGTTCGGCCGGGGCGTCCGCCGCCAGCGCGAACAGGCCGCAGATCGCCAGGCCCAGCAACACAACGATCGCTCTCTTCACCGTTTCGTCCTCCTCGGCGGTCTAGGCCGCGTCGGTTCCATCCCTGGGGCCGGCCGCGGGCCCTCGGCGCCGCCGCACGACCGATTCCACGACGAGCGCCGCCCCGATCGCGGCCGCCGTCGCTGCCAGCAAACCCCCGAACCAAAGATACCAAACATCGAAGTAACTTCGAAACGCCCACGAGGCCTCGCCGGGCACGTAGCAGATCCGGCCGCCCACGGCGGAGGCGGTCGCCCCCTCGTGGCAGGGGCCGCAGGTCTCCTCGATCCGGGCCGGGTTGACCTTCGACCGCGGGTCAGAGGCGGGGTAGACGCCGTGCTGGCCGTGGCACGACTGGCACTGGGTGACGTACCGGAAGTCGCCCGAAACCAGGAATCCGTGCGGCCCGGTCGGCCACGGCGTGCCGTCCGGGCGCGGCTTGACCGGGAGCTTGAGCAGGGGGTCGACCAGCCGCGGCGCGTGGCACTGCGAGGCCGAGCAGGAGTGGCCCAGCCCGGTCGGCAGGTAGCGGCCCCGCGGGTCGGTCGCGGGGTACCACTGGTGCTCGGTATGGCAGGTCTCGGCGCAACCCTGGAGGTGCTCGCTCTTCCCCTGGGCCGCGGCGTGGACGTCCCCCTCGAAGGCCCGGGCCTCGTCGGCGTGGCACGACGAGCAGGCGACGGTCTTGAGCGGCATCGCGTGCGGCTCGGCCGGGTCGCCGACCAGGTGGCAGCCGGCGCAGCCCTGCGCCTTGTGGACCCCGTCGTGGACCCAGCCGCGCAGGTCGATCGGCTGGGCCTTCCCCTCGGGGTGCAGCCCGTCGTGACAGCGGCAGCCGGCCGCGGCGTCGAAGGCCGGGGCGGCCGCGGGCGGGGCGGGCTCGTCCGCCGCGAGGGGGGCGCCCGCGCCGGCGGCCAGCAGGGCCAGGATCAGCAGGCGGCGGCTCATGCGTCCTCCCGGTCGCGCTCGGGGTCGATCCCCTGCCACGCGATCACCTCGTCGTACTCGTCGCGGTGCTCTTCCTTCATCGCGTGGATCGGCATCCCGCCGTCGATCCAGGTCCGGTTCATCGGGAAGATCCCCGGCTTGAGGTGGACGCCGAACATGTGCCACAGCAGGATCGCCGCGAAGGCCAGCAGGGCCTCGTAGCCGTGGACGAGCTGGGAGAGTTCCACGACCAGGGCCGGCCAGTTGCTTGCCGTCCAGAGCACGACGCCCGAGACGACCATCACGATCGTGCCCCAGACCAGCGCCCAGTACTCGAGCTTCTCGCGGTAGGTGTAGCGGCGGCCGGGGGGCGGTGCGTCGCGGAAGCCGAGGAACCAGGCGAAGTTGCCGACCAGGTCCTTGCCGTCGTGGAGCACGTCCGGCAGCAGCTCGACGAACTCGCGCCGGCCGCGCTTGGTGAACGCCAGCCAGTACATGTGGTAGAGCGAGCCGCCGATCATCACCAGCGCCGCGACGCGGTGGACCTGCCCGCGCAGGTCGAACAGCGGCCGGCCGATCGCGCCCAGCTTGTCGGCCCAGGCCGCCGGCAGGTAGAGCGCGAAGCCGGAGAGCACCAGGGTCGAGAAAGAGATCACCAGGAACAGGTGCTGCACGATCTGGTTGCGGTCCCAGCGCACCGCCACCCAGCGGCCGTCCCGGCTCTCGAAGCGCGAGAGCGGCTCGATCTTCCGCCGCGCCGGGCGGGCCCCGGTCGCGGCCGCGTGGGGGTGGGCGTGGGCGCTGCGCAGCAGGGTCTTCTGCTCGAGCACCTGGTGGACCGCCATGAAGACCAGCGTCGCGCTGATGATCGCGAGGTAGATCCAGCGCGTCCAGCGCGTCCAGTCGATCCCCTTGACGATGGCCCGCGCGTGGACCGGCGTGCCCGAGAAGCCGGCGGTCGCTCCGGGGTGGCAGTTGGGCTGGCCGCAGGTCCGCTGCAGGTTCTGGGGGTTCACGCTCGAGGCCGGATCGTGCTGCGAGCGGATGTCGTGGAAGCGGTGGCACGAGGCGCAGTTGGCGACGTTCGCCGCGCCCCAGCCCGCGCCGCGGCCGTGGTACGAGCGGTCGTAGGTGATCACGCTGTCGGGCCGCAGGTCGTAGCGCGAGGTCAGGTCGGGGTCGCCGTGGCAGCGCCCGCAGGTCTCGCTCACCTCGGCCGCGAAGACGCTGCCGCCGTACTGCGGCCGCTGGATCGCGTGCGCCCCGTGGCAGTCGGTGCAGATCGCCGAGGCCAGGTTCCCGGCCTTCCAGGCCCGGCCGTGCACGCCGCGCAGCAGCGCGTTCAGCTCGCTGGTGTGGCAGCGGCCGCAGAGGTTCGGCTGGTTCCGCCGGTTGAGCGGCTCGGCCGGGTCCTCCAGGGCGCGGACCGCGTGCGGGTGGTGGCAGACGTTGCAGGTCGGGGCCTCGACCTCCTCGCCCTCGACCGCGGCGCGGCCGTGGACCGAGGTCTGCCACTCCGCCACCGGGTCGCGGCCGTAGGCGTCCTTCTGGTGGCACTGGCCGCAGGTGGTCCCGAGGTTGTGGGCGTTGGTCTTCGACGCAGCATCCCCGTGCGGCCGGATCTGGTGGCTGCCGTGGCAGGCCGCGCAGCCCGACTTGTAGCCCGGGCCCGGCGTGATCTTCTGCGTGTGGATCGACGACTTCACCGTCTCGACGACATCGCCGTGGCAGGTGTCGCACGAAGCCGGCGCGAGGTCGGGCGGGTGCGGGATCGGCGGGTCGCCGGCCAGGTCCGCGTGGCAGTCGGTGCAGGAAAGTCCCTCATGGGCCGAGCCCTTGAGGGAATCTTCCACAACGACCAGCTTGGCGGCCCGCTCGCCGGCGTCCGAGAGGCTCGCGGCGTCGGCATGGCACGAGGCGCAGATCGAGTCGTCCGCCCGGACCGGGAGCGAAAGCAGGCCCGCGAGGAGGATCGTGACGGCCGCAGCGCACGCGAGCAGGCGGCCGGGTAAGCACCGCATGGAATCGTCCTTTCGAGGAGGGGTATACCAAGAGTAACCGGGCATTAACTGAAAAACCAGCCAGTCTTCGCCGTGGGGCTATCGAACCGCGACTGACTGGCCCGCAGTTGTCGGTTAGTCGGCTGCCGGCCGGCCACTGCGCTCCCGCTCCCACCGCGCCGAAAGCGGGCATCATGAGCGGATGAGGCGAGGGCGGCGGCCGGGGGCGCGAGCACCCCGGACCGCCGGCCCCGGGTGCCGAGGAGGGAGAGGGGTGAGCCTGTTCACGCCGGTGCCGGCGCCCGCGGTGCGGGACCCGGGCGAAAACGCGCTCTGGTGGAGGCTGCTCGGCTGGTCCTTCCTGGCCGGGGGGATCGTCGACGTGGCGTTCGGGATCGGGATCCTCGTCGCCCAGGAGCGCCTCGCCCCGGTCTTCGGGATCACGCTGCCGACCCCGCGGGTCTACCTCGACCTCAACGGCCTGCTGCTGATCGGGCTCGGGCTGATCTACTTCCTGGTCTTCTTCAACCCGCGGCGCTTCGCCCCCGTGGCGGTGGTCGCGACGCTGCTGCGCTTTGCCGGGATGGCGCTGTTCGCGGTCGGCCTGTTCTCGGGCCGGGCCGAGCCGTTCTTCTCGAACATCGCCAAGACCGACGCCGGCTTCGCCTTCGTGCACGCCTTTCTGCTGCACAAGGCGGCCGGCAGCCTGGTCAACGCGCTGGTCCGGCCCTACCGGGGAGACTGATGGGACGATGACGCGGTACTTCATCGAGACCGGCCAGGTCGCGCGGCTCACGCTCGAGACCGTCCGCGCGGTCTTCCGGCGCCCTTTCCCGGTCGACGCGGTCGTCCAGCAGATGTTCCGGCTGGGTGCGCGTTCGCTGCCGCTGGTGGCCCTGACGACGATCTTCACCGGGGCCGTGATGGCGGTGCAGACCGCCTACAGCCTCGGAAGGTACGGCGTCCAGGTCTACGTCGGGGCCTTCGTCGGGCTCACGATGGTCAAGGAGCTGGGGCCGGTCCTGACTGCGGTGATGCTGTCGGCGCGCGTCGGCGCCGGCATTACGGCCGAGCTGGGCGCGATGACGGTCGGCGAGCAGGTCGACGCGATGCGCGCGCTGGGGGCCGACCCGGTCAAGGTACTGGTCCTGCCGCGCCTGCTGGCCCTGCTGCTGATGATCCCGGCGCTGACGCTGCTCGGCATGACGCTCGGGATCCTGGGCGGGATGTGGGTGGCCGTGGCCGAGCTGGACCAGGTCCCCGGCTACTACTGGAGCAAGGTGATCGAGGCCATGAGCGTCGGCGACGTGCTCTCGGGGCTGGGCAAGAGCTTCTTCTTCGCCTACTTCATCGGAATCATCGCCTGCCACCAGGGGTTGACCGCGCACGGCGGCGCCTCCGGCGTCGGCCAGGCCACGACCCGCTCGGTCGTCGGCTCGTCGATCTCGATCTTCATCGCGAACTTCTTCCTCTCGAAGGCGAGCCTCTTCCTGCAGCAGCACCTCGGCCGGATCTTCTGGTGAGCGACGGCGACGCCCCCCTGATCCGGCTGGCCGGCGTGCACAAGCGCTTCGGCCCCCACGCGGTGCTGCGCGGCGTGTCGCTCGACGTCGCGCCGCGCGAGACGGTCGTGATCCTGGGCGGCTCCGGCTCCGGCAAGTCGGTCACGCTGCGCCTGATCGTCGGCCTGCTCGCTCCCGACCGTGGCGACATTCTGGTCGAAGGGAGGATCGTGTCGAAGCTGCGCGAGCACGGGCTGCGCGAGGTGCGCCGGCGGGTCGGTTTCCTGTTTCAGAGCGGCGCGCTCTTCGACTCGATGGACGTTTTCGAGAACCTCGCCTTCCCGCTGCGCGAGGAATCGTGGGACGAGCCGCGGGTCGCGGCACGGGTGGCGGAAGTGCTGGAGCTGGTCGACCTCGATCCCACGGTCGGCGTGCTCGACCCCTCCGAGCTGTCCGGCGGGATGCGCAAGCGGGTCGCGCTGGCCCGCTCGATCGCGGTGGCGCCCCGTGCCATGCTCTACGACGAGCCGACGACCGGGCTCGACCCGGTCACCAGCTCGGCGATCAACGAGTTGATCCGCGGGCTGCAGGAGAAGCTCGGGATGACCTCGATCGTCGTCACCCACGACATCCGCACGGCCTTCGAGGTCGGGGACCGGATCGCCTTCCTGCACAAGGGACACCTGCGCTTCGTCGGGACGGTCGACGAGGCCCGGAACACGACCGACGAGATCCTCGCCGCCTTCCTGGCCGGACGGCTTCCCGGAGGTGCCCATGCCCGCTAGAAAATCGTCGCAGGACCTGCTCGTGGGGCTGACGGTCGCGGCCGGCCTGGCGCTGCTCGCGGTCGCGATCCTCGTGATCGGCGGGCAGTCGAAGCTCTTCTCGGCCAAGTACCGCTACCGCACCACCTTCGCCGAGGCCTCGGGGTTGCGGGTCGGCGCCCCGGTCTCGCTGGCCGGGGTGCGGGTCGGCAACGTCACCCGCATCGTGCTCCCGACCGACCCGCGCGCCGCGGGGATCGAGGTCGAAGTCGAGATCGACGCCGACTACGCCCCGCGGGTCCGCGAGGGGAGCGTGGCCCGGCTCTCGATCCTGCAGTTCGTCGCCAACGAGAAGGCGGTCGAGATCGCGCCGGGCAACCCCGACCGGCCCCAGCTGCCGGACGGCGCGATCATCCCGGTCGCCGAGGGGCCGGCGCTGCTGGAGCGGGGCGCGACGATCGCCGAGTCGGTCGAACGGATCACGGGCGACCTCGAGACGATCCTGGGGGCGATCCGCCGCGGGGAGGGGCTGCTCGGCAAGGCGATCGTCGACCCGCGGTTCGGGACCCAGGGGGCGGAGGACCTGCAGGCGGCGATCGCCTCGTTCCGGGCCCTCGCCGAGCGCGTCACGCGGGGGGAGGGTTTGGCCGGGCGCCTGTTCTCCGACGACGCCGCGGCCCGCGAGACGCTGGCCGACCTGAGGACCGCCGCCCACGGGCTGGCCGCGTTCAGCACCCGCCTCGAGCAGGGGGAGGGGCTGGCAGGCGAGCTGACGACCGGAGAGTCGAACCTGATGCCGGAGCTGCGCGACACGGTGGCCGCGCTCAAGGCGGTGGCGACCGCCCTGGAGCGGGGGGACGGCCTCGTCGGCCGGCTGGTCCGGGACGAAGAGCTGTCGCGCCGGGTCACGGCCCACCTCGACGAGACGCTGGCCCGCCTCGCGTCGATCACCCGCAAGATCGACGAGGGGCAGGGGACGCTGGGGCTGCTGGTCAACGACCGGGCCCTCCACGATGACGTCGAGACCGTGATCACCGGGGTCAAGAGCAGCAAGTTCGCCAGCGGCCTGATCCAGCGGTACTACCGCAAGGGGCTGAAGGAGCAGGAGCGATCCGGGACCGACCCGTCGGCCGCGCCCCCGTCGGCGCGCCCCGTCGGCCGCGCTGGCCCCGCCGGCCGCCGGCCCGGAAGCGGCCCACCCGGCCGGGCCCGGGGTGGTTCCGGCGGCGACTGGAATCCCCCCGGCAGACAGGCCATATTCGCCCCCGTCGCCGCCGTCCGGCCCGAGCCACCCTCGTCCGCCCGGCAGGCCCGACCCGGAGGCCATGTCATGACCGTCACGTCCTTGCCGGACGCCGCTGCGGCGCTCCGCGAGAAGATCGCCAGCAAGACCGCCCTCGTCGGGATCATCGGGCTCGGCTACGTCGGGCTCCCGCTGGCCGAGGTCTTCGCGCGTGAGGGGTTCCGCGTCCTGGGCTTCGACATCGACGCGCGCAAGCCGGAGGCGATCAAGGCCGGCCGGAGCTACATCGGCGACGTGACCGATGCGCAGTTGAAGGCGCAGGTCGATGCCGGCCGGATCGAGGCCACGACCGACTTCTCGCGCCTGGGCGAGTGCGACGCGATCCTGATCTGCGTCCCGACGCCGCTGCGCAAGACGCTCGACCCGGACATCTCCTACATCGAGGACTCGATCGAGCGGATCAGGCCGCAGTTGCGCCGCGGCCAGCTCGTGATCCTGGAGTCGACGACCTACCCCGGTACGACGGACGAGGTGATCGTCCCGGCGCTGGAACGGGGCGGCCTCAAGGCGGGACGCGACTTCTTCGTCGCCTTCTCGCCGGAGCGGGTCGACCCCTCCAACCCGAAGTACAAGACCGACAACACCCCCAAGGTCGTCGGCGGCTACAGCCCGGCCTGCTGCGCGGTCAGCGAGGCGCTCTACAAGGGCGCGCTGCCCGCGGTGCACGTCGTCTCGTCGGCCCAGGCGGCCGAGATGGTGAAGCTGCTCGAGAACACCTTCCGGCTGATCAACATCGGGCTGGTCAACGAGTTCGCGCTGATCTGCGACAAGCTGGGACTGAACGTCTGGGAGATCATCGACGCCGCGGCGACCAAGCCGTTCGGCTTCATGCCGTTCTATCCGGGTCCCGGGCTGGGCGGCCACTGCATCCCGATCGACCCCCACTACCTGTCCTGGAAGCTGCGCTCGCTCAACTTCTTCACCCGCTTCATCGATCTCGCCGCCGAGATCAACCGCGGGATGCCGGCCTATGTCGTCAGCAAGCTCGGGCTGGTGCTCAACGAGCTGGGCAAGCCGATCAAGGGGACGAAGGTCCTGGTGCTGGGCGTGACCTACAAGAAGGACACCGCCGACACGCGCGAGTCGCCGGCGATGGACGTGATCGAGGTGCTCGAGGCGCGCGGCGCCCACGTCTCGTTCCACGACCCCTACGTCCAGGTCTACGAGGTCGGCGGGCGGAAGGTGCCCTACGTCCCGCTGACCCCGGAATCGCTCCGGGCCCACGACGTCGTGCTGATCGTCACCGACCACAGCGCGGTCGACTACGACGCGGTCGTGCGCGACGCGAAGCTGGTCTTCGACGCCCGCAACGCGACCAAGCGGGTCACGGGCGAGCGGGCCAAGGTCGTCACCCTGTGAGCGGCGGGCCCGGCGACGGGGCGGTGCTCGTCACCGGGGCTGCCGGCTTCATCGGGTCGCACACCGTCGAGCGCCTGCTGGCGCGCGGCGAGCGCGTGCTGGGGCTCGACAACTTCGACGGTTTCTACGACCCGGCGATCAAGCGCGCCAACCTCGCGCCCGCGGCCCGCGACCCGCGCTTCACGCTGGTGGAAGGGGACATCCGCGACGCCGCTCTGCTCGACGGGCTGCTCGCGGCGCAGCCGGTGCGGGCGGTGATCCACCTGGCCGCGCGGGCCGGGGTCCGGCCCTCGGTCGAGGAGCCGGCGCTCTACGCCGACGTCAACGTCCGGGGCACGACGGTCGTGCTCGAGTCGGTGCGGCGGGCCGGGGTGCGGAAAGTGGTCTACGCCTCGTCGTCCTCGGTCTACGGCGGCAACACCAAGGTCCCGTTCTCGGAGGACGACCCGGTCGACCACCCGGTCTCCCCCTACGCCGCGACGAAGAAGGCGACCGAGCTGGTCGCCAGCGTCTACCACCACCTGTACGGGTTGGACACGATCGGCCTGCGTTTCTTCACGGTCTACGGGCCGCGCCAGCGCCCGGAGATGGCGATCGCCGCCTTTACCCGGCTGATCGACCAGGGCAGGCCGGTCCCGGTCTTCGGCGACGGCTCGGCGCTGCGCGACTACACCTACATCGACGACATCGTCGACGGGGTGCTGGGGGCGCTCGACCGCGGCCGGGGCGACCGGGTCTACAACCTCGGCGAGTCCGAGACCACCAGCCTGCTCGAACTGGTCCGGCGGATCGGCGAGGCGCTGGGGAGAGAGCCGCGGATCGAGTTCCGGCCGGCGCAGCCGGGGGACGTCCCCGTGACCTTCGCGGACATCGCCCGCGCCCGCCGGGAACTGGGGTACCATCCCGCGGTGAAGGTGGCGGAGGGCATTCCCCGCTTCGTGGCCTGGACCCGTCCCTCGGCCTGAAGAACCCGGCCCGCGCCCCCCGGATCCCCGCCAGGAGGTCTCGCCCGTGAACATCGCGGTCATCGGCACCGGTTACGTCGGTCTCGTGTCCGGGGCGTGCTTCGCCGAGTTCGGCACGCACGTCACCTGCGTCGACAACGACGCATCCAAGGTCGAAGCGCTCCGGCGCGGGGAGATCCCGATCTACGAGCCGGGGCTCGACCAGCTCGTGACCCGCAACGTCGCCGCGGGCCGGCTGAACTTCACCACCGACCTGGCCGCCGCGGTCCGGGAGAACCTGGCGCTCTTCATCTGCGTCGGGACCCCGCAGGACCCGCACGGCCGTGCCGATCTCTCGTCCGTGATGGCGGTGGCGAAGTCGATCGCCCAGGAGATGGAAGGCTACAAGGTGATCGTCGTCAAATCGACCGTGCCGGTCGGGACCGGCGACCGGGTCGAAGCGCTGATCCGCGAGATCACGAAGGGGAAGCTCCCGTTCTCGGTCGCGAGCAACCCCGAGTTCCTGCGGGAGGGGGCCGCGATCGAGGACTTCATGCGCCCCAACCGGGTCGTGATCGGGACCGAGGACGAGCAGGCGCGCGCGATCCTGGTCGACCTCTACCGCCCGCTCTACCTGATCGAGACGCCGATCCTCGCCACGCGGCGCCGCGCCTCGGAGCTGATCAAGTACGCCTCGAACGCCTTCCTCGCGGTCAAGGTCTCGTACATCAACGAGATGGCCGACCTGTGCGAGAAGGCCGGCGTCGACGTCCACGAGGTGGCGCGCGGGATGGGGCTCGACAACCGGATCGGCGGGAAGTTCCTGCACCCCGGGCCGGGCTACGGCGGCTCGTGCTTCCCCAAGGACACGCGCGCGATCCTGGCGACCGCGGAGGAGTTCGGGGCGAAGCTGGAGATCATCGCGGCCGCGGTGGCGGTGAACGACCACCGTCCCGGGCGGATGGTCGAGAAGATCAAGGCGGCGATGGGCGGCGACGTGAAGGGGAAGACCGTGGCGCTGCTCGGCCTGGCCTTCAAGCCCAACACCGACGACGTGCGCGAGTCCCCGGCGCTCGAGATCGCCAGCGGACTGATCGCGGCCGGAGCCACGATCCGGGCCTACGACCCGGAGGCGATGGCGACCGCAAAGGCGGGCGGCTACCGCGGGGAGACCTGCCCCGACGAGTACGCGGCCTGCCAGGGCGCGGACGCGCTGGTCCTGGCCACGGAGTGGAACCAGTTCCGCAACCTCGACCTCAAGCGGGTCTTGGGGCTGCTGACGACCCCGACGGTCGTCGATCTGCGCAACGTCTACAAGCCGGCCGACATGAAGAAACTCGGGTTCGACTACACCGCGGTTGGCCGCTGAGCGGAGGGTCTCGTGCGCGCACTCGTCACCGGAGGCGGTGGGTTCATCGGGAGCAACCTGGTCGAGGCGCTGCTGCGCCGCGGCGACGACGTCGTGGTCCTCGACAACTTCGCGACCGGGCGACGGCAGAATCTGGCGCGCGCCGGGGAGTGGGCGAAGGCGGGCGGCGGGCGCTTCGAGCTGGTCGAGGGCGACATCCGCGACGAGGCCGCGGTGCGCCGCGTGATGGCCGGGAAGAACGTCGTGCTGCACCAGGCCGCGATCCCGTCGGTCGCGCGCTCGGTGGCCGACCCGATGACCTCGCACACCGTCAACGTCGACGGGACGCTGACGCTGCTCCTGGCGGCCCGCGACGCGGGGGTCCGGCGCTTCGTGATGGCCTCGTCGTCCTCGCTCTACGGCGAGTCGCCGACCCTTCCCAAGGTCGAGACGATGCCATCCGACCCGATCTCGCCCTACGGGCTCGACAAGCTGGCGGGCGAGTCCTACTGCCGCCTGTTCACCCGCCTGTACGGCCTGCCGACCGTGGCGCTGCGCTACTTCAACGTCTTCGGTCCGCGCCAGGACCCGGCGTCGGAGTACGCGGCGGTGATCCCGCGCTTCGCGATCGCGATCCTGACCGGCACCCCGCCGACGATCTACGGCGACGGGCAGCAGACGCGCGATTTCACCTACATCGCGAACGTCGTCGCGGCCAACCTGCGCTCGGCCGAGGCGCCGGACGAGGCCTGCGGCGAGGCCTACAACATCGCCTGCGGCGACCGGATCTCGCTGCTCGACCTGGTCGGCACGATCAACCGCCTGACCGGCGGCGTGGTCCGCGCGGCGCACGCCGAGCGGCGCGCGGGGGACATCCAGCACTCGCTGGCCGACATCGGCAAGGCCCGGCGGCTGCTCGGCTACGAGCCGAAGGTCGGACTGGAGGAGGGGCTGACCCGGACGATCGAGCACCTCCGCGCCCCGGATGGGGCGTGAGCGCGTGACGCGCGGCCCCGACCGCGCGGTGATCGTCGCCGGGGGCGGGGGAACCCGCCTCTGGCCCTGGACCGGGCCGGGCCTTCCCAAGCCGCTGCTGCCGCTCGGCGGCGGCGGGCGCACGCTGCTCGCCGCGGGGCTCGACCGGCTCGAGGGGCTCGTCCCGCCCGGGGCGATCGCACTGCAGGCCCCGGCCGAGCTCGGCGCGCGCCTCGCCGCGGCCGAGCCGCGCCTGGCGCGCGGCGCGGTGCTCGACGAACCGAGCGCGCGCGACACCGGGCCGGCGATCGCGCTCGCGATGCGGCGGCTGCTCGCCAACGCGCCGGAGGCGGTCGCGGCGGTGCTGCCGGCCGACCAGCGGGTGGCGGACGAGCCGGCGTTCCGGGCCGCGCTGGCCGCCGCGGCACAGGCCGCGCGCGGCGGGGCGCTGGTCACGCTGGGGGTCGTTCCCGACCACCCGAGCATCCGCTTCGGCTACATCGAGTGCGGCGAGGACTCCGGTCCCGGCCCCGCGCGCGCGGTCGCGCGCTTCGTCGAGAAGCCCGAACGGCAGGCCGCGGAGCGCTTCCTCGCGGGAGGCCGCCACCTCTGGAATGCCGGGATCTTCGTCTGGCGCGCCGACGCGTTCTGGGCCGCGCTCGAGCGCGCTGCGCCGGAGCTGGCGGCCGCCGTCGCGCGCTTCGCCGGCGGCGACGCCGCGGCCTGGGACGCGGCACCGCGCACTTCGATCGACTACGCGCTGATGGAGCGCACCGGCGGCGTCGCGGTCGTGCCGCTCGACGCCGGTTGGGACGACGTCGGGGGCTGGGACGCCGTCGTGCGCCTGGCGCGCGAGGGGGACGCCGGCCCGGCGCGGCTGGTGCCGGCCTCCGGGGAGACGCCCGAGGGCTCGGTCGTGGTCGAGATCGGGCCGGCGCGCACGCCGCGCGCCGTGCTGCTGGGCGGCGCGCCGCTGCTCGTCGTTGCGGGTCCCGAGGGGCTGCTGGTCGCGCCGCGCGACGCGGCCGACCGCGTCAAGGCCTGGGCCGGCCCCGCGGCCGCCCCCGCCGCCAGCTCCACTTCCGGCGACGCCGCGCGCTGAGCGGGGACGCGGTGCCGGCCGGATCGCTCCTCGCGCTGCTGGCGTTCGCGCTGCTCGGGCTCGCCGCCTACGCCTACCTCGGCTACCCCCTGGCCGCGCGGCTCTTCGTCCCGCGCCTGCCGCCGCCGCCCGCAGGAGCCGGCGGCGGGGGCGGCGCGACCGGCGCCCTCCCGGCCGTCAGCGTGCTGGTTGCGGCGCGCAACGAGGCGCCGGCGATCGGCGCCCGGCTGGCGAACCTGCTGTCCCAGGACTACCCGTCCGACAAGCTCGAGATCCTCGTCGCGTCCGACGCCAGCGACGACGGGACCGACGCGATCGTCGCCGCCGTCGGCGACCCGCGCGTGCGGCTCTGGCGGCAGGAGCCGCGCGCCGGCAAGACCGCCGCGATCAACCAGCTCGGGAGGATGGCGACCGGCGAGATCCTGGTCCAGACCGACGCCGACGTGACCTTCGCCCCCGGCGCCCTGCGCGCGCTGGCGGCGGCCTTCGACGACCCGCGCGTCGGCGTCGCCGACGGGACGGTCCGCTTCAGCAACGCCGAGTCGCCGGAGGTCGCGGGTGGCGAGGGGCTCTACTGGCGCTTCGAGAACTGGACCAAGGAGGTCGAGTCCGGGCGCGGGCTGCTCTGCGTCGCCAACGGCGGGATCTACGCGCTGCGCCGCGCGCTCTGGCGGCCGCTGCCGGTCACCGTCGCGGGCGACGCGGCCGAGCCGCTGCTGGCCGCGCGCGAGGGGTACCTCACCGTGGTGGCCCCCGGGGCCCGGGCCCAGGTCCGAGCCGCCGCCACGCTGGCCGAGGAATTCCAGCGCAAGGTCCGGATCATCGCGCAGCAGGTCGCCTGCGCCCGCTGGATCGGCCTCTCGACGCTCCCTCTCCGCACGCTCTGGGCCTACGCCTCGCACAAGCTGCTGCGCTACGCGGTGCCGGTCCTCGCCGGGCTGGCGCTGGCGACGGGGGCCGGCGCAGCGGCGCTCGGGACGCGCGCCGGACTGGCCGCCGTGGCGGCGGTCCTGCTCCCGGTGGCGGCGGCGCCGCTGGGCCTGCTGCGCCGGCCGCGCGCGCTCGCCCGGTTGTTCCGCGTGCCGCTCTACCTCGTGATGATCAACGCCGCGGCGGCGGCCGGGCTGGTGCGCGGGCTCTCGGGACGCGCGGCCGCCAGCTGGGAAGCCCCCGCCAGCACGCGCCGCGCGCCGTAGCCCCGGCCCCGCGCGGCCCGGGGGCGCCGGCCGCGGTCCTCCGCGATAATCGCGCCGATGCCGCCGTCCTCCCCCTCCGCCGCCACCCTGCGCCAGCTCGCCGCGCTGATTCACCCCGGCGGCGTCGCGGCGCCCGCCGGGCCGATCGCCGGCAGCCAGGAGCTGGTCGCGGCGGCGCGCGAGCACCGCGTTGCGGCGCTCCTGGCGCGCGCGCTCGAAGCGCGCGGCGAGCTGGCGGGCCTGGACGACGCGGCGCGCGCGGCGCTGCGGCGCGCGCTGCTCGACCAGCAGCAGGAACGGGCCCAGCTCGACGCGCTCGGCGCGGTGGCCGCAGCCGCGCTCGATGCGGCCGGGATCCCCTTCGTTGCGCTCAAGGGCGCGGCGCTCGGCGCGGCGCACTATCCCGCCCCCGCGCTGCGGCCGATGACCGACGTCGACCTGCTCGTCGCGCCCGGCGACAAGGACCGCGCGCTGGCCGCGCTGGCCGCGGCCGGTTTCGTGCGCCCGCCGCCCGGGCAGGAGGCCTTCTGGGCCGAGTCGTTCTACAACCTGCCGCTCGACGCGCCGCCCGGGCAGGCCGGCAAGCTCGAGCTGCACTGGTCGATCGCGCAGCAGGGGCGCCACGCCCCGATGTCGAGGGGATCCTGGCGCGCGCGCGTGCGGTCGCGACCCCGGCCGGCCGGCTGCCGATCCCGGAAGCGGTCGACCTGCTGCTGCACCAGTCGCTCCACCTCTCGTACCACTACTTCGAGCCCAAGCTGGTCTGGCTCCACGACCTGGCCCTCTTGCACCGCGATCCGCCCGACGCCGCCGAGACGCTGGCCCGGGCCGCCGCGTGGGGGGTGAACCTGCCGCTCGCGCTGGCCGCGGCGCAGGTCGAGCGGGCCTTTCCGGGCACCGTCTCGCCGCCGTTCCGAACGCTCGCGGAGCGGAGCCTGCGTGCGCGGATGCTCCTGGCCTGGGCCGGGGCCGGCGCGGACGAACCCCTGGCCCTGCTCGCGCGCTGGGATGACCGGCGCCGGCAGCTGGTCTACGCCGTCGCCACGCTCGACCGTCCGTCACAGATGGTGCGCGCGCTGACCTCGTGGGCGCGGCGCGCGGCGCGCCACGGCGATGCCGCCGGGCGCCGGAAAGACCCATGCTAGGATGCGCGGTCGGCCCCGTCCGCGGCCTGGGCACGGCGGGCGGGACCCGGGCAGGGACGGTGTCGGTGGTGGTCGACGGGGCCTCCGGGGCGGATGAGAGGGACGCGCACTCGATGCGGGACGCGCTCTACGGGCGCGCCCTGCCGCCGCTCGCCGCCCTGCTGATTCGCGCCCTGCGCTCGACCTGGACGCTGCGCGTGCACGGCCGCGAGGTGCTCGAGCGCTTCGCCGCCGAGAGCCGCCGCTACGTCCACGTCTTCTGGCACGCCCACATCCTGCTCGGGATCTACAGCTACGTCGGGCCGCAGATCGTGGTGATGATCAGCCGCCACCGCGACGGCGAACTGATCGCGAAGACGGTCGAGCGCTTCGGCTACCTGGCCGCGCGCGGCTCGACCACGGAGGGGGGCTCCGCCGCCTTCCGCGAAATGGTCCAGTCGGTGCGCGCGGGGCGCGACATCTGCTTCACCCCGGACGGCCCGCGCGGACCGGCCTGCAAGGTCCAGCCCGGCACGATCGCCGCCGCGCGGGCGCTGGGGATCCCGATCGTCCCGGTGGTGGGAGCCGCCGACCGCGCCTGGCGCCTGAACTCCTGGGACCGCTTCCTGGTCCCCAAGCCGGGGGCGCGCGTGCTGCTGGCCTGCGGCGAGCCACTCTCCGTCGAGCGCGGTGACGATCCCGGGGAGGGCGCGGCGCGGCTGGAGCGGGAGATGGAGGCGCTCGGCGCCTTCGCCGCGGCGCACGTGGCCGACCTCTCGGTCGGCAAGCCGGTCGGCCGGCTGGCCGGGGGGCGTGTCGGATGAGCGCCGTCCCGCGCCGCGTGCTCGTGGTGACCGGCGAGGCCTCGGGCGACGCCCACGCCGCGGGGCTGGTGCGCGAGGCGCTGCGTTCCGACCCGACGCTGCAGTTCGAGGGGATGGGGGGGCCGGCGCTGCGCGAACTGGGGGTCCGGATCCTCTACGACGCGGCCGACGTCTCGGTCGTCGGGATCACCGAGGTCCTCGAGCACATCGGCCCGATCTGGCGCCGGCTGCGCGAGTTGAAGCAGCACCTGGCCGCGACGCGGCCCGACGCGCTGCTGCTGGTCGACTTCCCCGACTTCAACCTGCGCCTGGCGACCGAGGCGCGGAAGCTCGGGATCCCGGTCGTCTACTTCATCAGCCCCAGCGTCTGGGCCTGGCGCACCGGCCGCGTCCACCGGATCCGGCGCGACGTGACCCGGATGCTGACGCTCTTCCCGTTCGAGAAGGAGTTCTACGATCGCCACGGCGTCCCGGCGACCTTCGTCGGCCACCCGGTGGCGGACGACATCCCGCAGGAGACCTCGGTCACCGAGGCCCGCCGGCGGCTGGGCCTCGACCGCGGCGCGCCGGTCTTCGCGCTGCTCCCCGGCTCGCGCACCGGCGAGATCCGCCGGCTGCTCGACCCGCTGCTCGAGACCGCGCGCGAGACGCTGGAAGCCGTCCCGCGGGCCGCCTTCCTGATCCCGATCGCGCGCACCGTCGACGCCGCGCTGCTGGAGGGGGCGGCGGCGCGTTCGGGCCTGCCGGTGGTCGCGCTGTCGAACTCCTTCGACGAGATCGCCGAGGCCGCCGACGCGGCGGTCGCGGCCTCCGGGACCGCGGTGCTCGAGCTGGCCGTGCGCGGCGTCCCGGCGGTCGTCGTCTATCGCACGACCTGGGCGACCTACGCCGTCGGCCGGCTGGCGCTGAAGGTCCCGTACATCAGCCTCGTCAACCTGCTGACCGGGCGCGCGGTCCTGCCGGAGCTGATCCAGAACGATTTCACCCCGGAGGCGGCCGCGCGCGAGCTGGTCGCGCTGGGGATGCCGGGCCCGCGCCGCGACGCGGCGCTGGCCGGGCTGGCCGAGGTCCGGGCGAAGCTCGGCGAGCCGGGCGCCTACCGGCGCGCCGCCACGGCGCTGCTCGAGGTGCTCGACGCGGAGGGACGGCGATGATCCGGAGCATGACCGGGTACGGGCGCGGGCGCGCCGCCGAGGGCGAGGTCGCGATCCGGGTCGAGATCCGCTCGGTCAACAACCGCGGGCGCGAGGTCCGGCTGCGGCTGCCCAACGAGCTGGTCGCGCTCGAGCCCGAGCTGCGGGGCGAGGTCCAGGAGCGGGTCGCGCGCGGGCGGGTGGACGCCTTCGTGGAGTGGGAGGGGCCGGCGCCCGCGGGGCCGGGCTTCGCCATCAACCCCGGTCACGCCGCCGCGATGCTGGCCGCGTGGCGCGAACTCGCGGCGCGGCTGGGGCTGCCCGGCGAGCCGGGGGTCGGCGACCTGCTGCGCCTGCCCGGCGTGGTCGAGCCGGTCCCCGGGACGGAACTCGACCCGGCGCGGTTCCTGCCGCTGGCGCGCACCGCGCTGCGGGCGGCGCTCGACGAGCACGCCCGCTCGCGCGAGCGGGAGGGGGACGCGCTGGCGCTCGACCTGCGCGAGCGGGCCGAGCTGATCGTGCGGCTGGTCGCCGAGATCGAGGAGCGGGTGCCGGGGGCCGCGGCGCGCCAGGCGGTGGACCTGCGGGCCCGCGTCACCGAACTGCTGGGCGCGGTGCCGCTGGACGAGGCGCGGCTGGCGCAGGAGATCGCGCTCCTGGCCCAGCGCGCCGACGTGACCGAGGAGATCGTCCGCCTCGACGCGCACCTCTCGCGGCTGGCCGCGCTGTTCGGGCCGCAGGGCACGGAGATCGGCCGGGCGCTGGAGTTCCTGGTGCAGGAGATCCGGCGCGAGGTCAGCACCCTCTCCGCCAAGTGCGGCGAGCCGGAGATCGACGCCCGGACGCTGGCGATCAAGGCCGAGCTCGAGCGGATCAAGGAACAGTCGGCGAACCTGGAATGAGCGCGCGGCCCGGCACACTGTTCGTGATCTGCGCCCCCTCGGGCGCGGGGAAGAGCACGCTCGTCGCGCGGCTGCGCGCCGCCTTCCCGGAGCTGGGCTTCTCGGTCTCGTGGACGACCCGCCCGCCGCGCCCCGGCGAGGCCGACGGCCGCGAGTACCGGTTCGCGGGCGAGCCGCAGTTCCGCGCGCTGATCACGAAGGGGGCGCTGCTGGAGTGGGCCGAGGTCCACGACCGGCTCTACGGCACGGCGCGGGCCGACGTCGAGGCCGCCCTGGCGGCCGGGCGCGACCTGCTGCTGGACATCGACGTGCAGGGTGCCGAGCAGGTCCGGCGCTCGGGGCTCCCCGCGGTCTCGACCTTCGTGCTCCCGCCCGACCGCGCCACGCTGGAAGCGCGCCTGCGGGGCCGCGGCACCGAGGACGAGGCCGCGCTGGCGCGGCGCCTGGCCAATGCCGCGCGCGAGGTCCGCGCGCTGGCCGGAGTTCGACTACCTCGTCGTGAACGACGACCTCGTCCGCGCGGCGGCCGAGCTGGCGGCGATCGTCACCGCGGCCCGCCAGGCCCGCCGCGCGATGGACCCGCGGGCCCGCGCCATCGCGCGGACCTTCGACGTGGAGCCGGCGCGATGAACGGCTTTCCGCGCATCCTGCTGGGCGTGACCGGCGGCATCGCGGCCTACAAGGCGGCGGAGCTGGTGCGCGCGCTGGTCAAGGAAGGGGCGGAGGTCCAGGTGATCCTGACCCCCCGGGCCGAAGAGTTCGTGACGCCGCTGACGCTGGCGACGCTCTCGGGGCGGCCGGTCGCGCGGACCGAGTTCACGCCCGAGCCGTCGCCGACGATCGGCCACATCGAGCTGGCGCGCTGGGGGCACGCGCTGGTCGTCGCGCCCGCGACCGCGAACGAGATCGCGCGCTTCGCGCGCGGCCAGGCCGACGACCTGCTGACGACCGTCTACCTCGCGTTCGCGGGGCCGGTCGTCGTCGCCCCGGCGATGAACCCCAAGATGTGGGACCACCCCGAGACGCGCGAGAACGTCGAGCGGCTCAGGGCGCGCGGCGTGGCGATCGTCGACCCCGAGGAGGGCTACATGGCGTGCGGCGACGAGGGGGCGGGACGCCTCGCGGCGCTGCAGACGATCGCCGCCGAGGCGCTCTGGGCGGCGCGCCGCTCGACGAGCCTGCTCGGCGTCAAGGTGCTGGTCAGCGCCGGCCCGACCCACGAGCCGCTCGATCCGGTGCGCTTTCTCGGCAACCGCTCCTCCGGAAAGATGGGGTTCGCGATCGCCGCCGCCGCGGCGGCGCGCGGGGCCGAGGTCGTGCTGGTGGCGGGCCCCTCCCGACTGGCGCCCCCCTTCGGCGTGCGGACGGTCCCGGTGACGACGGCCGCCGCGATGCAGGCCGCGCTGGAGCGCGAAGCGGCCGACGCGAAGGTGATCGTGATGGCCGCGGCGGTGGCGGACCACCGGCCGGCCGACGCCGCCCCCCGCAAGCTCGAGCACAAGGGGGAGTCCTGGTCGCTCGAGCTGCTCCCGACCCCGGACATCCTGGCGGGGCTTGAGGCGCGCCGTCCCGCGGGGCAGCTGATCGTCGGATTCGCCGCCGAGACGCACGACGCGCTGGCGCGCGGCCGGGCCAAGCGCGAGCGCAAGGGGTGCGACCTGCTGGTCGTCAACGACGTCACGGCGGAGGGGGCCGGCTTCGAGGTGGACACCAACGTGGTCACGCTGATCGGCCGCGACGGCGCCGCCGACGCCTGGCCGCGGCTGAGCAAGCGGCAGGTCGCCGAGCGCCTGCTCGACCGGATCGAGGCGGAGAGGAAGTCGCGGTGACCGGCGACCCGCGCGAGGACGGCCTGCTGTGGGCGACGCTGTTCCGCGACCTCGGGGTCGAGGCGGTGCCCCCGGCTTCGGGCGCGGACGGCGGGGCGGCGGTCGTGGCCGGCGAGAAGGGCGATCGGGCTACGCCGGGCGGGCCCGCGCGCGCCACCGACTTCGCGCTGCGCGACCTCGCGCTGGCCGCCGATCCCGCCGCCGCGCTGGAGACGCTGCGGGTCGAGGTGATCGGCGACTGTCGGCGCTGCGGCCTGTGCGAGGGGCGGACGAACGTCGTCTTCGGCGTCGGTCACCCGCGCGCGCGGCTGATGTTCGTCGGGGAAGGGCCGGGCGCCGACGAGGACGCGCAGGGCGAGCCGTTCGTCGGCCGCGCCGGCCAGCTGCTCGACCGGATCATCGTCGCGATGGGGCTGTCGCGGCCCGAGGTCTACATCGGCAACGTCGTGAAGTGCCGGCCGCCCGGCAACCGCACGCCGCTCCCCGACGAGGCCGCGACCTGCCTGCCGTTCCTGCGCACGCAGATCGCGATCGTCAGGCCGGAGGTCCTCGTGGCGCTCGGGAAGACCGCGCTGGAAGGGCTGCTCGGCCCGCTCGCCGGCGGGATCACGGCGCTGCGCGGCCGCTGGTTCGAGAACCAGGGGATCCCGCTCAAGGCGACCTTCCACCCGGCCTACCTGCTGCGCAATCCGGCGGCGAAGGCGCCGGTCTGGGAGGACATGAAGGACGTGCTGGGGCGGCTGGGGCTGCCCGTTCCCACGCGCTGAGCCCCGGGCCCGACTGGCGCCCCGGTCAGGGCGCGCGCCGGCGGACGCGCGAGGCGGCCCAGGCAGCGAGCGGCGCCAGCGGCAGGATCCACAGCACCCAGTCGCCGTGCCGGGTGTAGAAGGTCCCGGCTCCGGCCACTCCCGGCGTCAGTTCGACCGTGAGTGTGCGGATCTCGTCGAGCCCGGTGCGCGGCCCGCGCGCTCCCCGGCCGTCGGTCACCGACGAGACGCCGTTGTTGGCGGCCCGCACGGCGGGCACGTCCTCTTCCACCGCGCGCGAGGCGATCATCCGCGCGTGCCACGGCGCGAAGGTGCTGTGCCCCCACCACATGTCGTTGGTCAGCACCGCCAGGACGTTGGCGCCGCGCTGGCGGTAGGTCCGGGCCAGTTGCGCGTACATCCCCTCGTAGCAGATCAGCACGCCGATCCGGGCCGGCCCGACCTCGAAGATCGTCGGCTCCGGGCCGGGGGTGAAGTTGCCGAGCATGGTCAGGTAGCCGCGGTGCTGGCCGTCTCGCGCACGCTGCCGCGGGTCGAGCCCGAGCAGCTTGCCGAACGGCACCCCTTCTGCCAGGGGGAGCAGGCGCTGCTTGCCGTACCAGCCGCCGAAGCTCCCATCGGCCCGCACCAGCGCGGCGCCGTTGTAGAGCGCCACCGTCTCGCCCCCTTCGACCTCGGCGAGGAGCGCGCCGTAGAGGATCGGGACGCCGGACGCGCGCGCGATGGCGGCGACCTCCGGGTCGCGCGGCGGCTCGCCCTCGCGCAGGAAGAGGTAGCCGGGCCGCGCCGTCTCGGGCCACAGCACGAGGTCCGCGCCGGCGGCAGCCGCGAAGGTCAGCCGCTTCAGTTCGTCCCAGACCGCGGGCGCGCGGGCGGGATCGAGCTTGTCGGCGACCGGGGTCGCCGGCTGCACGATCCCGACGCGGAACTTCGGTTCCGTGGAGCCCCGCTCCACCGCACCCCCCGCGACCAGGCCGGTCAGCGGCGCTCCGGCCCAGAGCGCGAGCGCGGCGGCGCCCCACGCCAGGGCCGGCCGGCGCTGCGGCCAGGCGTCGACGGCCCGCAGCGCCAGCAGCGCGACGCCGCACATCGTCAGCGTGACCCCGAACGGGCCGATCCAGTCCGACCAGGCCAGGAAGGACGGGTTGGTGCCGAAGGCGTGGTCGGTCAGGTCGGCCGGGAACGACAGGTCGCCCACCGAGCGCAGCTTCTCGAACAGGGTGTAGCCGAGCGCCAGCCCCACCGGGCGCGGCAGGCCGGTCCAGCGCTCGAGCTGGAAGGCGCCCCACCAGCTCAGCATCCCCATCGGGACGATGTAGGCGATCGTGGCCAGGTAGAAGACCGCCGCCAGCGGCGAGTAGGCAAGCAGCGCCAGCAGGAAGTGGGCGCCCACCACGTAGCGGACCGCCTCGCAGAGCGCGCCGAGCCAGAGCGCCTGGCGCGTCGTTCGGGCCCTGCGCAGGCCGAGCATCATGAGCAGGAAGGCGAGCGGGATCAGCGGGGCCAGGCCGAAGGGGAGCCAGCAGAGTCCGAACAGCCCGCCGCCGGCGGCCGCCTGCCACGCGGCGCGCCGCAGCGCCGTCGAGGCCGACTCCGGCCCTTCGATCCCCGCACCGTCCGCCGTCACCCGTCCCGCTTCCGATCCCCGCCCGACGCGGGTGGCGCAACATAGTGCGAAACGCGCGCGCCGCGGGGCGTGCCCCGCAAGATCGGCTCGTGGGGCGATCCGCAAAACTGTCCGGCGGTCAGGAACGGGCGGCCGGTCCGTCCACCGGGACAGCGCGGCAACAGAGCACTAAAATAAACGGTTTCGCGAGACCTCCGGAGCCCGCCGCATGCCCACGACCGCGCCCGATCGCGCCCGCTTCCAGCAGCAGATCCGCCAGGGGCTGCCTCACGCGCTGCCCGACCCGCCGCCCGACGAGCCCGGCGTCGACCACGCGCCGCCCCGCCGGCCCGAGCTGTCGCCGGCCGAGCGCGCGCTGGCGCTGGCGAACGCGCTGCGCTACCTCCCCGCCGCCTGGCACGCCGCGCTCGCGCCCGAACTCGCCGAGGAGCTGCGGCGAGACGGCCGGATCACATGCGCCGCTTCCGCCCGCACTACCCGATGCACGCCCGGCCGATCGACGAGTACCCGGCGCGCTCGCGCCAGGCCGCGGCGATCATGCTGATGATCCAGAACAACCTCGACCCGCAGGTCGCGCAGTTCCCGCACGAGCTGGTGACCTACGGCGGGAACGGGGCGGTCTTCCAGAACTGGGCCCAGTACCTGCTCACGATGAAGTACCTGTCGGAGATGACCGAGGAGCAGACGCTGGTGGTCTACTCGGGCCACCCGCTCGGGCTGTTCCCGTCGCACCGCCGACGCGCCGCGCGCCGTCGTGACCAACGGGATGATGGTCCCCAACTACTCGCTCCCCCGCCGACTACGACCGCTTCAACGCGCTGGGCGTCACCTCGTACGGCCAGATGACCGCCGGCAGCTACATGTACATCGGGCCGCAGGGGATCGTGCACGGCACGGCGATCACGCTGCTGGGCGCCGGCCGGCTCTACCTGAAGACCGGCGCCGACGGGCTCGCCGGCCGCGTCTTCGTCACCTCGGGCCTCGGCGGGATGAGCGGCGCGCAGGCCAAGGCGGCGGTGATCGCGGGGGCGATCGGCGTCATCGCCGAGGTCAACCCGCGAGCCGCTGCACAAGCGCCACGCCAGGGCTGGCTGAGGAGGTCGAGACCGACCTCGACAAGCTGCTGCTCGCGGATCGAGCGGGCGCGGACGGGAGCGCGAGGCGGTCTCGATCGGCTACCTCGGCAACGTCGTCGACCTCTGGGAGCGGCTGGCGCGCGGCCGGGATCGCGGTCGAGCTGGGCTCGGACCAGACCTCGCTCCACAACCCGTACGGCGGCGGCTACTACCCGGCCGGCCTGACGCTCGAGGCCGCCCGCGCGCGGATGAAGGACCGACCCGCCGGGCTTCGCCGAGGCGGTCCACGCCTCGCTGCGGCGGCAGGTCGACGCAATCAACGCGATGGCCGCGCGCGGGACCTTCTTCTGGGACTACGGCAACGCCTTCCTGCTCGAGGCGCGCGCGCGGGCGCGGCGCCGCGGATCGACGCGGCCCGACGGGTCGTTCCGCTACCCGTCGTACGTCGAGGACATCATGGGGCCGTTCTGCTTCGACTACGGCTTCGGCCCCTTCCGCTGGGTCTGCGCCTCGGGGCGCCCCGAGGACCTCGCGCTGACCGACGCGATCGCGGCCGAGGTGCTGTCGCACCAGGCGCAGCACGCCGCCGGCCGACAACCGCCAGCAGGTCGCTCGACAACCTGCCTGGATCCGGCAGGCGGGGGAGAACCGGCTGGTCGTGGGCTCGCAGGCCCGCATCCTCTACGCCGACCGTGCCGGGCCGCGTCGCGATCGCGCTGGCCTTCAACGCCGCGATCGCCGAGCGGGCGGCTGTCGGGGCCGGTCGTGCTCGGGCGCGACCACCACGACGTCTCGGGCACCGACTCGCCGTAGCGCGAGACCGCCAACATCCGCGACGGCTCGCGCTTCACGGCCGACATGGCGGTGCAGAACTTCTGCGGCGACGCCTTCCGCGGCGCGACCTGGGTCAGCCTGCACAACGGCGGCGGGGTCGGCTGGGGCGAGGTGATCAACGGCGGCTTCGGGATGCTGCTCGACGGCACCGCCGACGCCGCGCGGCGCGCCGCGTCGATGCTCTCGTGGGACGTGACGAACGGCGTCGCGCGCCGGGCCTGGGCCCGCAACGAGGGGGCGATCTTTGCGATCCGCGAGGCGATGGAGGCCGACCCGCGACTGGCGGTGACGCTGCCCCAGGCCGCCTCGCCGGAACTGGTGGCGGACGCGCTGCGCGGCGCGGGCCTGCTGTAGCCCGGCCCGCGCGGGACCCCGAGGGAGGCGCGCCGTGGGCGCGGAGGATCGGTTCGTCGCGGTCGCGGTCCCGGCCCCGCTGCTGGTGGCGCTGACCTACCGCGTCCCGGAGCCGCTGGCCGGCGCGCTCGAGCCGGGAAGCCGGGTCCGCGTTCCGCTCGGCAAGCGCTCCGTAGTCGGGGTGGTGCTCGGCGCCAGCGGCCCGCCGCCCGAAGGGATCGCCGCCCGGGAGGTCGCCGCGGCGCTCGATCCGCCCGGCCGCCCGGCGCTCCCGCCCGACGTGCTGGCGACGCTGCGCTGGACCGCCGACTACTACGTCGCACCCCCCGGCGAGACGCTGCGCGCGGCGCTGCCCGCGGCGGTCGCGCCGCGCGAGCGCGGCGTCGCGACCCTCACCGCGGCGGGCCGCGACGCGGCGCGCGATCCGGCCGCACCGGCGGCGCTGCGCTGGCTCGCGTCGCGTCCCGGCGGGCGCTCGCGCAGCGAGGCGCTCGAGGCCCGCGCCGCCAGCCGCGCGGAACTGCGCCGGATGGTCGAGGCCGGCTTCGTCGCGCTCGAGCGCGAGAGCGGGCCGGCGCGCGGCGCGGCCCCGGAGCGGCGGCTGGTCGAGCCGTCGGCCGAGGCGCGGGCCGCGCCCGAGGCGGCGCTGGCCGCGCTCGAGAAGACCCCCGCGCGCCGCCGCGTGCTGGCCGCCGCGCTGGCCGCGGACGGGCCGCGTCGGCCGTCCGAGCTGGCACAGCAGGCGGGGAGCGGCCTCGCCGCCGTACAGGCGCTGGTCGCCGCCGGCCGGCTGGTCGAGCGCTTCGAGGCGGTCCCCGCGCCGCCGGTGCCGGAAGCGGGATTCCCCGCCGCACCGCCGCCGGCGCTGACCCCCGACCAGGCCGCCGCGGTGGCGCACCTGCGGGCGCGGCTCGACGAGCGCGCGTTCCGCCCCGTCGTGCTCTACGGGATCACCGGCTCGGGCAAGACCGAGGTCTACCTGCAGGCCGCCGGGCACGCGCTGCAGGCCGGCGGCGCCGTGCTGTTCCTGGTCCCGGAGATCGGCCTGACGCCGCAACTCGCCGAGGCGGTCGGCCAGCGGCTCGGCGGCGACGCCGTGGTGCTCCACTCGGGCCTCTCCGACCGCCAGCGCTTCGAGGCCTGGGAGCGCGTCCGCTCGGGCGCGTCGCGTCTCGTGGTCGGCGCGCGCTCGGCGCTGTTCGCCCCGCTCGCGGGGCTGGCGCTGATCGTCGTCGACGAGGAGCACGACGCCGGCTACAAGCAGGAGGAGACGCCGCGCTACCACGCCCGCGACCTGGCGCTGGTGCGCGGGCGCGAGACCGGCGCGGTCGTCGTGCTCGGCTCGGCCACGCCGTCGATGGAGGCCTGGAACCTGGCGGAGGAGGGGCGGGCCGATCTGCTGCGGCTCCCCGAGCGCGCGACCGGGGCGCGGCTGGCGACGCTCGAGCTGGTCGACATGCGCGAGGAGTTTCGCGAGACGAAGGCCGACCGCCCGCTCTCGCGGCGCCTCGTCGCCGCGCTGCAGGAGACGCTGGCACGGGGCGAGCAGGCGATGGTCCTGCTCAACCGCCGCGGCTACACGCGGGCCGTGCTGTGCCGCGCCTGCGGCGAGTCGATCGCCTGCCCCGCCTGCTCGATCGCGCTGACCTGGCACCGCGTGGGAGAGAAACTGCGCTGCCACTACTGCGGCCACGCGCGCGCCCGCCCCGCAGCCTGCCCGTCCTGCAGCTCGCCGCACCTCGCCGACGTCGGCTCGGGCACCCAGCTCGCCGAGGAGGCGCTGGCCGAGGCCCTTCCCGCCGCGCGGATCGCACGGCTCGACCGCGACGCGGTCCGCTCCGGCGAGCGGCTGGCCGCGCTGCTCGGCGGCTTCGCGCGCGGCGCCTACGACGTGATGGTCGGGACGCAGATGATCGCCAAGGGGCACCACTTCCCGCGGGTGACGCTGGTCGGCGTGCTGTCGGCCGACGCCGCGCTGCGGCTGCCGGACTTCCGCGCGGCCGAGCGCACCTTCCAGCTGCTGACGCAGGTCGCGGGCCGGGCCGGCCGCGGGGACCTCCCCGGGCGCGTGCTGGTGCAGGCCTTCCGCCCCGACCACCCGGCGTTGTCGTCGCTGGTCCACCAGGACTTCGAGGCCTTCGCCGGGCGCGAGCTGGCCGGCCGCCAGCTGCTGCGCTACCCCCCCTCCGCCGGGCTGGCGCAACTGATCGTACGCGACGCCGACCTGGCCCGGGCCGAGGAGCGCGCGGCGGCGCTGGCGCGCCGGCTGCGCGAGGCGGGGGAGGGGAAGGTTGCGGTCCTCGGCCCGACCGCCGCGCCTTTGGCCCGGCTCCGCGGACAGTGGCGGATCCAGATCCTGGCCCGGGCGCTCAAGCGCGCCCGGCTGGGGGAGGTCCTGCGGGCCGCGGTCGCCGAGGCGGCCGGTCCCGACGGCGCGCTCCCGGGCTGGCTGGTCGTCGACGTCGATCCCCAGTCCCTGCTGTGATCCCACCGCCCCCCGCCCGCCCCGCGCGTGCGCCGGGGGCGGGCCCGGGCGTAACATCCATCGTCCTGCGGGCGTGGTGGCGCATTCCCGGCCGGAAGGCCAGGAGGAACCGGATGAAGATCGATCGTCGTGCCATGGGCCCGGCCCTGGGGCTTGCGCTGCTCGCCGCGGCGGGCTGCGCCGCAGGATTCAACGACCTGCCGCAGGAGCCGGGCTTCAGCCCGCGCCTGAATCGCTTCACCTACATCGAGGAGGGGAAGCTGGTCTCGTTCGCCGCCGACACCGAGGCGACGATCCAGCGCGAGAAGCAGAAGTTCATCCCGGTCGGGGTCGGGATCGCCAACCTCGGCCTCGACAAGTCGCTCACCCTCGGCCGCGAGTCGTTCACGCTGGTCGACGACCAGGGAAAGAAGTACTCGCTGGCCACGGTGCAGGAGGCGCGCTCGCTGGCCGGGCTGCAGACCTTCGACCTGAAGCTCTCGGAGAACTTCATCGGCGTGCTCGACACCCGCTTCATCACGTTCCCGGACGTGCCGATGGTCTTCTTCCCGGTGCAGAGCACCGAGGCGTACCCGCGGCGCGGCATCGTGCGCGACCGGGTCGAGCTGCCGCTCCGGACCTGGGCCTGGGACATCCTCTACTTCCCGCACCCCGAGGGGAAGCTCAAGGGGCGCAAGTACGAGCTGTGGCTCGACGCGCCGGAGCTGAAGGAGCCGGTCTTCGTCCGCTTCGCCGTGAAATGATCCGGCCGGTCCGGTCGATCCTCCACGGCCTGACCGACCCCTCGCAGGCCGTGGAGGCGGCCGCGCTCGGCCTCGATGCCGCCGTGGTGGCGCTCGCCGGGTCGAGCGAGCCGGACCTCGAACTCGATCCCCCGGCGGCGGCGCGCGTCGCCGCCGCGCTCCCCCCGCTGGCCGTCCGCGCCGCCCAGCTCGGCCCCGGCGCCGCGCTCCCGACTGGGTTCGGCGTGGCGGTCACGTCGGCCGCCGCGCCGCGCCCCGCCGGGGCCGCAGTCCACCTGGTGCGGCTCGGCTGGGAGGAATTCCGGGACGGTCCCCTGCCAGCGGCCGACGGGATCTGGGTCCGGCCGCGGTTGGGGGCGGGCTCGACGTCGACCGGTTTCGACTGGGACCGGGTGGGGTTGGCGGCCGGCCGGATCCGCCTGGTGCTCGAGCTGCCCGACGGGGCCGAGGGGGTCGAGACGGCCGTGCGCCTGGGGCACCCCTACGCCGTCGCCTTCGCGAAGGCCGTCTGGTTCCGCCCCGGGATCGTCGACCTCGACCGGCTGGAAGCGGCGCTGGCGGCGGTCGCGCGGCTCAACCACGCGGCCTTCCGCGCCGGCTTCAGCTAGGCCCGGACGCGGCGCGGCCGCCCGCCTCGGCCCGCCGCTCGCGCACCAGCTTCCGCCCGCACCACGGGCACCCCCGCCAGCGCGACGCGACTCCCCAGCCGCAACCGGGACAGGGGACCTTGAACTCGACGTCCCACGAGAGCCGCTCGCGGCAGTGCGGGCAGTGTCGCGCGTAGAGCGGCACGTGGCGCCGGCAGGAAGGGCAGCGCCCGCGGCAGTCGGCGCGGTCCTTCCCCTCGCGGCGCCGCGCGAACTCGGCGCCGCACCAGGCGCAGAAGCTCCAGACCGGGCTCCTTTCCCAGGCGCAGCTCGGGCAGCGCCCCGGCAGCTTGTCCGACCAGATCAGCTTCTTGCGGTCGGCGCACTCCGGGCAGTAGCGCATGTGGGTGATCAGGTCCGAGCCGCAGGTCACGCAGACCCGCCGGATGTCGTAGTAGGCGTCGAGCAGCTGCGGCAGCGTGCGCCCGCGGCGCGGCGGCCGGATCTCCTGCAGCGCGCGGCGCAGGGCCGACATCGAGGCGAAGCGGTCGCGCGGCTCGCGCGCGAGCATCTTGAGCAGCGACGGCCGGAACGGCTCGGGGAGCGCGGCCAGCTGGCGGGCCAGCCGCCGCCGGTCCAGGCGCTGGATCCGGTAGGCGATCACGGCGGTCCGGGCCGCGCCCCACGGCACCGAGCCGGCGAGCAGCTCGTGCAGCAGCACGCCCAGCGCGAAGACGTCGGTCTGCGGGGTGGCGCGGCCGCGCAGCTGCTCGGGGGCCATGTAGGCCAGCGTCCCGGCCCCGGAACCGGTCTGCGTCGAGAGTCCCAGGTCCCGCGCGATCCCGAAGTCGCAGAGGATCGGCCGGCGCGAGCGGCGCTCGATGATCACGTTCGAAGGGGTCAGGTCGCGGTGGACGATCCCCTCGGCATGGATCGCCTCGAGCGCCCCCGCGAGCTCCATCACGATGTCGACCGCGACGGCCGGGGAGAGCTTGCGGTGGAACTCGACGAAGTCGGCCAGCGTCGGCCCCTCGAGGTAGTCCATCACCAGGTAGAGTCGGCCGCGCTCGTCCTCGCCGACCTCGTGGACCCGCACGATGCTGGGGTGCGACAGGAAGCGCAGCCCCCTGGCCTCGCGCAGCAGCGACTCGTCGCCCATGCGGTTCGCGACCTTGACCGCGCGCAACTCGCGGGTGACGCGGTCGCGGCACAGCAGGACCCGCGCGAACCCCCCCGCCCCGATGTCGTTGAGGATCTTGTAGCGCCGTCCGGGGTCCACGTAGGCGTCGAGCACGCCGGGTCCTTCCGCGCGGCGATCGATCGGCCCGCGCCCGGGAGCGATGTTACCGCAGCGGGCCCCCCGGCCCGGCGGCCAGCGGCAGCAGGAGCGTGAAGCGTGCTCCCGCGCCCGGGAGGCTCTCGACCTCGATCCGCCCGCCCTGCGCCTCCACCGCCTGGCGCGCGATCGGCAGCCCCAGCCCGGAGCCGGTCTCGCGCGTCGTGACGTCGGGCTCGAAGAGCTGCGCCAGGCGCCCCGGGTCGATCCCCGGGCCGGTGTCCGCGACCGTGATCGCCACCGCCCGCGGCGGCCCCTCCCGGGTTTCCCAGGTGACCCGCACCGTCCCCCCCGCCTCGACCGCGGCCAGCGCGTTCAGCACCAGGTTGGCCAGCGCTCGCCGCAGCAGCCGCGGGTCGGCCAGGACCGGGGGGAGGGCGGGCGGCCCGGCCGTTTCGAAGCGCACGCCGGCCGGCGGCGCCAGGTCGTAGGGGGCGAGCCAGCCCGCCAGCAGCGGGGCCAGGTCGAGGCGCTCGGTTCGCGCCGCGAAGAGCCGGGCGTAGTCCGAGAACTCGCTCGAGGTCTCGCGCAGCACGCGGACCTGCTCGCCGATCGTCGCCAGCGCCCGGTCGAGCACCTCGGGCAGCCGTGGGTCGTCGGCGGCGGCGAGGCGGCGCACGTGCTCGACCACGAGGCTGATCGGCGTCAGCGGGTTCTTGATCTCGTGGGCGATCCGCCGCGCCATTTCGGCCCAGGCGGTCAGCCGCTCGCTGCGCAGCGTGTCCGAGAGGTCCTCGACCACAACCAGCCGCGCCGGCTCGTCGCCGGTCTGGCGCGGCAGCCGGATCGTCGAGACCCTCAGGTGACGGGTCTCGCCGCCGCGCGGCAGGTCGACCATCAGCGGCGGGGTGGCGTCGTCGGGCAGCGGGAGGTCAGGCGCCGCCTCGAGCAGCGCCCGCGCCTCGGGGTTGGCGGCCCAGGTCGTGCCGTCCTCGCGCAGCGCCAGCACCGCCAGCGGCATGCTGGCGATCAGCCGCTCCATCGCCTCGCGCCGCCGCTCGAGCACGGCGCGCTGCGCGGCGAGGCTGGCCCCCATCTCGCGGAAGGCGCGGGCCAGAGAGCGCGTCTCGTCGTAGCCCGTCTCCGGCACCGCGGCGTCGAAGGACCCGGCCGCGATCCGGGCGGTGGCACGCTCGAGTTCGGCCAGCGGCCCGACCAGCCGGCGCGAGGCGGGAGCGACGAGCGCCGCCGCCAGCAGCACCAGCAGCGCCGAGCTGATCAGCAGCGCGCGGTCGACATCGCGCAGCTCCTCCGCCGCGCGCTGGCCGGCCCGGCCCAGCGAGACGCCGACGACCCCCGCCGCCGCGTTGGGCGGGACCAGCGGCCCGTGCGCGGCCGCCGGAGAGACGACCCGCCCCCCCGGCGCCCGGCGCGCGGGGGCTTCGACCAGCGAGGCGCGCTCGACCACGATCCGCCGCCAGGTCGCGCCGTCGAGCCGGTCGGGCAGCAGCCCGGCGCGCACCAGGTCGGGGCGGCTCGAGGCGATCAGCGCGCCGTCCCCCTCGTAGGCGTTGACGTCGTCGCCGAGCGTCCGCGCCAGCCAGGCCGCGAGCGCGTCGTCGAGCACCACGCCGCGCTCCCCCTCGAGCGCCAGGTAGTCCTGCAGGAAGCCGCGCGCGTAGCCGACGGCGCGCGCCCCCTCGGTCGCCAGCTGCTGCGCGGCCTGGCGCGCGGCCACGACCCGGAGCGAAGCGCCCAGCGCGAGCAGGGGAAGCAAACCGGCCGCCAGCAGCAGTACCGCGACCTGGACGCGGAACCGCCCGACCAGGCGCCGCGCGCCCTCCGCCAGCGCGGCGCGCGAGCCGGAGGAGTCGGTCGCGAACCGGCGCAGCGCGAGCGCGCCCAGCGCGAGCGCCGCCGCGAGCACGCTCCAACTGACGGCCGTCGCCCCGACCGCGACGGGGCGCGGCGGGAAGACGATCGCCGAGACCGTCCCCTCGCCGTCGGGCAGGTCGAGGACCGCCGCCCGGCGCCCCTGGACCGGCGCCCGGCGCCAGGCCGGCTCGGGCGGCGCCGCGGGCGGCGGCAGCGGCGCCGGTTCGACGTCGGAGTGGACGACGCGCCGCGCCGCGTCGTACCAGGCCAGGCGCGGCTCGAGCTCGGGCGAGGCGGGGAAGAGCGCGCCGTCGCGGCCCGCGCCCCGCCGCGCGCGCAGCGGGTCGCTGCCGGCCAGTCCGGGGAGGTTGCCCGGCTCCTCGAGCACGGCGGCGATCCACCGCCCGCCCTGCGGCCGTGCGCGCTGCGCCAGGCGGACGCGGAAGGTCCCGCCGACGAACGACAGGGAAACCTGCGCCGGGCGTTCCGTCCCGGCCCGGTCGCGCCCGAGCGCCGCCAGCTGGGGGACCGGGTCCAGCGGCGGGAAGCCGGTCGCGAAGGCGTCGACGAGCCGCCCGTCGGCGTCGTACTTCCAGACCCCCGAGGAGAGCCCCAGCCGGCCCAGCGGGCTGTTCCACCAGAGGTCGATCGCGTCGCGCTCCGGGGACAGCGAGGCGGGGTCGGGGTCGGGGCGTGTCAGCGCCAGCGCGCCGTCGAGCGCGCGGTCCCAGGCCCCCTCGCGGGACGCGATCGCGGGCGCCACACCTTCGTCGACGGCACGCCGCTGCGCCGCCGGAACGGCGAGGCCGTGCGCGGCGGCCGCCAGCGCGCCGGCGCCGAGCGCCGCGACCAGCCCCTTCGCCCAGCCGCTGCGCGGCCACGCGGCCCCGGGCTCGAGCCGCACCGCGAGCACGAGCGCAGCCCAGGTCGGCGACGCGAGCGCCAGCGCGAGCGCGGCCGCGATCCCGCGGCCGCCGCGCGGACCGACCAGCTCGAGCAGCGACAGTCGCTCGCCCACGGTCAGCGCCACGGCCAGCGCGAGGCCGCCGGCGGCCGCGGCGAGCGCCGCCCAGACCAGGCCGGCGCGGGCGCGCGGCCGGCGCGGAAGCGGGACCAGCGCGGCGAGCGCGACCAGCGTGAGCCCGCTCAGCGCGGCAGCGGCGGGCGACTCGACCAGCGGGGCGAGCGGGCCGAGGGCCCGCGCGGTCCCCGCCGACAGCCAGCCCTCCGCGCCGAGCCGTCCCAACCGGTCGAGCGCGCCGGGAGCCGCGGCCAGCGCGAGGCGCGCGGCGACGAGCGCCGCCCCCGCGCCGCGCCGGAAGTTGAGCGCGTAGAGCGCGAGCAGCAGCGCCGCCAGGCGCGCCGCCAGCAGCGCGCGCCGCGCGGCGAGGCGGGCCCGCTCCGCCGCGGCCGGCAGGACCTCGAGCGAGACCCGCGCCACGACCTGCCCGCCCGGCGCCATGAGCGGGACGAGCGACCAGTAGGGCGCGGCCTCGGTCGTGCCGCGAGTCGACTCGACCGGGGCGCGGACCCCTTCGCCCCAGGCCTGCCAGCGCACGCTGGCGTCGACGCCGGACCCCAGGTCCCGTCCCAGCGCGCCGGCCGCCGGCTCGGCCGGCAGCGGGACCTCGGCCAGCAGCACGCGCGCGCTCCCCGCAACGGGACGCGCCACGACCAGCCGCAGCACCAGCCCGCGCCGCAGCGCGATCACGGCAGGCGGCGCCGCGAACTGCGCGCGCAGCGCCTCGCGCTCGTCCACGGAGAGCCGCATCCCCGCGCCCGTCCAGGCGGCCACCGTGGCGAGGTCCGTCCCGGTCAGGACGAGACCCGCGTCGTCACCGAGCGCGTTCCGCTGAGCGTCGAGCCAGCCGGCGACCGCCTCCTCGTGGGCCGGGGGCTCCGCGCGCAGGACGGCGTCCACCGCGCCGAGTTGCTCCGACCAGCTCCGCTCGACCTGCTGGACCGCGCCCGCCAGGCGCTCGTAGGGGGGGCGGCGCGGGGCCAACTCGGAGAGCCCCGAGAACCCCGCGACCAGCGCGAGCAGCGCCGCGAGCCGCGGCGCGCGCCCCCGGCCGCGGACCGCGCAGGCGGCCGCCGCGGCGAGCGCCAGCCCCGCCAGCGCGACGGCCGCACCCGCCGACCCGGGCCCGCGCGAAAGCGCGGCCAGGACCGCGCCCGACGCGAGCGCCAGCGGAGCGGCGTCGAGGACGCCGGAAGGGGCTGCGCGCGGCAGTTCGCTCATCGCGACCGGATGATAGTGCGCGCCGGGTCGCCGCCGGCGACGCCCGGACGCCGAACGGCCCGCCGTGAGGCGGGCCGTGGCATGCCGCAGGGGGTTGGTTCGTCAGCCGGTAAAGGAGTCGTCTCGTCCAGGCGATGGGAAATCCCGACAGGGGGCCGAGGGTTGGATCCACTCGCTCGGGGCGTAGTGGGCAACGGGCTTGGTACTGCGTCGGGTTCAAAGGGCTACGGGGTCGGTCTTCCCCTCGAACCCCCTGTCGGGTCTTTCCGCCTTCGCACCCCAACCTATAGCAAGGGTGATGCCAAATCACGCCCAACGGTCTAAGCGCTTCGATGTCAAAGACTTGAGAACTTCCCGCGGAGACCGGGCCGGCTCCAGAAGTGTTGCACCGGTCCCGCCGCGTTGCGTCCTGCAACAGCGCGACGCCCGCTCAGGGGGGCTCTTCGAAGTCGCCGAGGCGGCGGAGCTTGCGGTAGAGGGTCGAGCGGTCGATCCCCAGCATTTCGGCGGCGCGAGAGCGGTTCCCCCGGGCGGCCCGCAGCGCCTGGCGGATCTGCTCGACCTCGGTCTGTTCGAGCGTCGCCACCGGCCCCTCCCCCGCCGAGCCGGCGGCCGGCACCGCGCGCTCGTGGAAGGCGCAGTTCTCCAGCACGTCGAGTTCGGTGATCAGCTCGCCGTCGACGAAGGCCGCGAGCTTGGTCAGCTCGTGTTCCAGCTCGCGCACGTTTCCCGGCCAGCCGTGGCGAAGGAACAGCCGCAGCGCCGCCGGCTCGAGCCGCTTCGCCGGCGCGCCGGAGCGGGTGGCGAGCCCCTCCAGGATCGCGTCGACGAGCAGCCCGACGTCCTCGATCCGCTCGCGCAGCGGCGCGAGGTGGACCCGCGCGACGTCGAGCCGGTAGAGCAGGTCCTCGCGGAAGCGCCCGTCGCGCACCGCCGCCGCGAGCTCGCGGTTGGTCGCGGCCACGATCCGCACGCTCACCTGGCGCGGCAGGTCCTCGCCCAGCCGGCGGATTTCGCCGAACTGGATCGCGCGCAGCAGCTTCGGCTGGAGGTGCATCGGCATCTCGCCGATCTCGTCGAGAAACAGCGTGCCGCCGTCGGCCTGCTCGAACAGTCCCTTGCGGTCGCGGTCGGCACCCGTGTACGCGCCGCGCCGATGGCCGAACAGCTCGGACTCCAGCAGCGTTTCGGTCAGCGCGGCGCAGTTGACCGCCACGAAGCGCTGCTCGCGCCGCGGGCCGTTGTAGTGCACGACCCGCGCGACGAGGTCCTTGCCCGTGCCCGACTCGCCGGTGATCAGGACCGGGATCTCGGTCGGGACGATCTTGTCGAGGATCCGGTAGACGCGCTGCATCGCCGGCGAGGCCCCGACCAGGCTGTCGTAGCGGAAACGCACCTCGAGGCTCGATTGCTTCTCGAGGATCTCGATCCGCTGCTCTTCGACCTCCTTCGCCAGCTGCTCGTTCAGGCGCCGGATCTCGTCGGCCTGGCGCCGCAGCTCGTCGACCAGCCGCGCGTTGCCGAGCGCGATCCCGGCCTGGTCGGCCAGCCGGCCGACCAGCTCGAGGTGGCGAGGCTCGAACGCGGCCGCGGCGCGCCGCGAGTCGAGCACGATCGCACCCGCCGCCTCGCCCCGCACCGCGAGCGGGGCCGCCAGCAGCGAGCGGATCGCCAGCGCGTGAATCGAGGCCGAGGCCGCGAGCCGCGCGTCGGTCAGCGCGTCGAGCGCCAGCAGCGGCCGGCCCTCCTGCATCACGCCGCGCGCCACGCCGCGCGCCAGCTCGCGCTCCGCGCCGTCCAGTTCCGCGCCGCCGGAGCCGCGCGCGATCTCGACCAGCGACTCGCCCTGCTGGTCGAGCAGCACGAAGCCGCGCTCGGCCCCGGTCAGTTCGATCGCGGTGTCGACCAGGATCGAGAGCACCGCCCGGGGCTCGAGGCTCGAGTTGAGCGCGCGGTTGATCGCCAGCAGGCGCTCGAGCTCGGGCTCGTGGAGCGTGCGCCCGTCGGGCGCGGCCTCGCCGCCCGGGCCGGGCGCCGGCGCGCCGGGGCCGCCGCGTGCGGCGTCCGCCGGGAATTCCGGTGCGGCGGCGAGCGCGCGGGCCCGCGGGTGCGCGGCGAGGCGGGCGCGGTCGGCGTCAGGTGCGGCGGCCAGGAAGGCCTCCAGCGCCTGGCGCGCGTCGCGCGTCCGCAAGGCGGCGTCGGCGCCGGCATCGGCCAGCCGCGCCGCCTCGGCCTCGGCGGCGAGCGCGCGCCAGACCAGGTCGCCGCGCTCGTGCGCGGCCAGCACGGCGGCCGCGGAGCGGGCGTCGTCGCGTGCTGCGGCGGCGCCGCCGCGGCCGCGCGCCAGTTCGCGCTCGGCCGCCAGCAGCCGGGCCCGGGCCACCCCCTCGTCCCAGCCGGTGGCCTCCGCCGCCTGCCGCGCGCGGCGCAGCGCGAGCTGCGTGCGCTCATCGTCGCCGCGCTCGAGGCTGGCCTCGGCGAGCGCCAGCAGCCCTTCCAGCTCGAGCCGCTCGGCGCCGGCGCGGCGCGCGAGGAAGCAACTCTCCTGCAGCGCGCCGCGGGCGGCCTCGCCGTCGCCGCGGACGGCCAGCGCGCGCCCGCGCAGCAGGGCGCGCAGCGCCTGCTCGGGCAACGGGGCGTCGCCGCGCGCGGGCAGCAGGGCCTCGACCTCCTCGACCTCGCCGCGCGCCGCCGCGACCGTCGCCAGCGCGGTGCGGGCCTCGGCCGCCGCCGCCTCGACGCCGCAGCGCTCGGCCTCGGCACGGGCCTCGCGCGCCAGCGCCAGCGCCGCGCGAAGCTGGCCGCGCTCGAGCAGCAGCAGCGCCTCGCGCGCCGCGAGGGCCGCGGCCTCGTGCGGCTGGCCCAGCCGCCGCCGCCGCGCGGCCGCGGTGCGCAGCGCATCCTGCGCTTCGCGCCGCCGGCCGAGCCGCGCCAGCAGGCGCCCGGCCAGGGCCGCGGCCTCGGCCTCGTCGTCCAGGCGGTGCGCGGCGCGCGCCTCCGCCAGCAGCCGCGTCGTCTCCTCCAGCGCCTCGGCGGGGCGGCCGCCCGCCTCGAGCGCGAGCGCCCGGCCGCGGCGCGCGGCGGCGGCGGCGCCGCCGCCGCCGTCGGCCGCGCGCGCCCGTTCCTCCGCGGCGCGGAAGCGTAAGAGCGCCTCCGCGTTGCGTCCGCCGGCCAGCGCCAGCTCGCCGAGCGCGACCAGCGCCCCGGTCTCGACGTCGCCGCGCCCCGCGCGCCGGGCCTGGCCCAGCGCGGAAGCGAGCCGCGTCTCCGCGTTGGCGGCGCGGCCCGCGCGTGCGAGCGCCCGCCCTTCGTCGAGCAGCACCTCCGCGCCCAGCCCGACCTCGCCCAGCTCGTCGAGCAGCGCGAGCGCCTCCTCGAGGTGCGCGACCGCGGCCGCGAGGTCCCCGCCCGCGCCGGCCAGCGCGGCCGCGCCGCGCAGCGCGTCGGCGAGCGCTCGCGGCTCGGCGGCGGCGCGCGCGGCTTCGACCGCGCGCGCCGCCTCGGCCGCCGCCTCGCGCGGGAAGCCGAGTGCGGCCAGCGCGGCGGCGCGGGTGCGGCGCAGCCCGGCCGCCTGCGCCGCGTCGCGCTCCGCGACGGGCAGCGCCAGCGCGTCGTCGGCGAGCCGGGCGGCGGCGCGCGGCAGGCCATCCTCCAGCGCGCGTGCGGCCGCGGCGGCGAACAGCGCGCGCGCCTCGTTCGCGCGGCCGATCGCCGCGAGGTGCCTGCCGCGTTCCTCCTCGCGGCCCGCGGCGCCGGCGAGCTGTTCGGCGCGCCGGGCGTGGAGCGCGGCGAGCGCGGCCGGGCTCGCCAGGGAGAGCGCCTCGACGGCGGCCAGCCGCGGCGCCAGCGCCAGGCCGACGCGCCCGTCGGCATCGACGACGCGGCGCACCGTCCCGGCGGCGATCAGCGCGTCGAGCGCGGCGGGGTCGCGGGCCGCGCGCGGCTCGAGCTGCTCGAGCTCCGCCAGCGCGAGCGGGCCGCCCCCCGCCACGGCAAGCGCGGCGACGAGCGCGCGGGCTTCGGGCTGTTCCGGCACGGCCGCCGTCGCGGGCGCCCCGGCGAGCGCGGCCTCCAGCGTGGCCGGGAGCGGGAGCTCGGGCCCCACCCGCCCGGTCGCCACGAGCGCCTCGGCCAGCCGCGGCGAGCGCGGCCGGCCGGCCCGACGTGGCGAGTGCGAGCTCGGCGGTCCAGGCCGGCGGCAGCGCGGCGGCGCCGACCATCGAGGCCAGGGCCCGCGCCGCGTCGCCGTCGCCGAGCGGCGGCAGCGCGATCGCGCCGGCGCCCGGCGGCGTCGCGAACAGCGGCTCGCCAGGCGGCCCGCCCTCGCGCAGCGCGAACGCGACCAGCGCGGGGATCGTTCCCGACGCCGCGTCCGCGGCGAGCGCCTGCAGCACCTCGCACGAGGCCGGATCGGTGTCGTCGGCGTCGTCGATCAGCAGCACCAGCGGCGCGGCCGCGAGCCGCGATGCGAGCCGCTCCGCGCGGGTCGCCCCCTCGTCGGCGCGGGCCGGCTGCGCGCGCCTGGCGCGCCAGCGCCCGCTCCAAAGCGTCGACCAGCCCGAGCGGCCGCGGCGGCGCCTCGTGCGGCCCGACCAGCACCGCCGGCCGTCCCGCTGCGTGCGCTTCCAGCAGGAACTCCTCGAGCAGGCGCGAACGGCCCGAGCCTGCCGGGCCGCGCACCGTCCACAGCCCGCCGCTGCGCCCGCCGTGCGCGGCGAGCGCCTCGCGCCAGGACTCGAGCTGCGGCCCGCGGCCGACCAGTTCCGCCGCCAGGGGCGCGGCCAGTGCGACCGCCGGGGCCGCCGCGGCGCCCGACAGCGGCGCCAGGCGGCGGCGCGCTTCCTCCGCGGTCGGCGGGCGGCGCGCGGGGTCCTTTTCCAGCAGCGCGAGGATCAACTGATCGAGCAGCGGCGCGACGCCGGGAACCAGGTCGCGCGGCGGGGTCGGCGCCAGCGCGAGGTGCGCGCGCACGACCTCCCAGGCATCGGCGCCGAGGAACGGGTCCTGCCCGGTCACGACGCGGTACAGCACGCAGCCCAGCGCGTAGAGGTCGGCGCGCCCATCGGGTGCGGCGCCGCGCAGCGCTTCCGGCGCGAGCGTGGCGGGGGTGCCGCGCAGCACGCCCGGCTCGGCCCTTCCGACGCGGGCGGCCAGCCCGAGATCGACCAGCGTGACGGGCGGGGGATCGGCTCCGGGATCGTCGCCGACGAGGACGTTCGCGGCCTTGACGTCGCCGTGGACGAGGCCGCGTCGGTGCAGCGCGCCGAGCGCGTCGAGCAGCGCGTCGGCGACGCGCGCGATCGCCGCCGCGTCCGCGCCCTTCAGGGCCGCGTCGATCGGGCGCCCCGGCACGAGGTCCATCGTGAACCAGGCGGCCTCGGCGCCGCCGGCGCCGCCGTCGCCGTCCGCCGCCTCGATCACGCCGTGCTCGTGGACCGCCACGAGGTGCGGGTGGCGCAGGGCGGCGAGGATGTGGAACTCGCGGTGGAAGGCGCGGGCCAGCTGGGCCGGGTCGGCGACCCCCTGCGGACGGAGCAGCTTCAGCGCGAGGATCCGGCCGCCGTCCCGGTCCCGGACCCGCAGCACCTCGCCCGAGGAGCCGGAACCGAGCCGGCCCAGGACCTCGAACCGGCCGGCCAGGAGGGGGGGAGCGGTCATGGGGTCGTTATGCGCCACTCTGTTGCAGGGCGCAACACTCGGCCGCCGCCGCCGTTCACCCCTGGCCATCCCCCCGGAGGCCGCGGAAAGGCCCGGAAAACGCCGGAAGACAAAAAAATCGGCCCCCCGAGGAGGGCCGAACTGGTAGAGGAAAAGGAGTCAGTGAACAAAAGTAGAGCAATCGCCGTGCCACCGGCGATGAGGGAGCCAACTGATACCAGGGGAACGGCTTGGGGTCCGCGGCCGTTCGGAATCCATCCTGCCAGCGTGACGCGGCGGGTCAGTCTGACGGGGGAGGCCTGACGTTCAGCGGCGGGAGTTGGTGGACCGCAAGGGATTCGAACCCTCGACCTCCGCGTTGCGAACGCGGCGCTCTCCCAGCTGAGCTAGCGGCCCGATGGGAAGGGGAGTTGGTGGGGCGTGTAGGATTTGAACCTACGACTTCCACCGTGTGAAGATGGCACTCTACCGCTGAGTTAACGCCCCTGAAACCCGCGGGATTAAAGCACGCGGCACCAGGGCTGTCCACCAAGCGGCCAGCGTCCTTCCCGGCCCGCGGCGTGCGTTCCCCGCGGAGGTCCCGGCGGACTCCCGGCGGCTGGCCCCGCGTTTCCGGAAGTTGTAGACTTGTCAATATCTAGGGGTGGTCAGGCCCGCGGCGCGCAAGATCTTGTGGTCCTCCCGTTGACAGCGCGGGACGGGGCGGCTACAGTCCCGCCCGCCGCAGCGGCCCGTGCATGTTCCCTCTTGCCCGCGGGCAGGGGGGCCCCCCGGGGCGCGGCGGCCGGACGGGAGAGCCTGGAGTTCCGCGCGTCGAGGGGTGAGTTCGGGGGTGGCGCCGCCGCGGCGCCGCACGGCGGGGCGGTCCGGGAAAAGACACCAGCGGCGGAGGGCGCGAGCCGCCCCCGCACGGCCATGGCTTGACGGAGGATTCGGCATGTCGGTCCAGGAAACGCCTCGCGGACCCGAGAACACGCCCCGCACCCCCACGGGGGCCGGCGCCGGCAACTACGCGAGCGGCCCGTCGCCGCTCCGCAACCGGGGGGGCTTCGCGCCCGGTCCGGGCCTGACGATCGAGCGCCGCTACACCGCGTCCGGCGAGCACCCGTTCGACCGGGTCGAGTGGGACCGGCGCACCGCCGGGATCAGCAGCGAGAAGGGCGAGGCGGTCTTCGAGCAGGAGAACGTCGAGGTCCCGCGCTCGTGGTCCCAGACCGCGACCAACATCGTCGCCCAGAAGTACTTCCGCGGGACGCTCGGCACGCCAGGGCGCGAACACTCGGTCCGCCAGCTGATCGGCCGCGTCGTCGGCGCGATCACGCGCTGGGGCGACGAAGGGGGCTACTTCCGCTCCGAGGCCGACCGCGACGCGTTCCGCGACGAACTGACCCACCTGCTGCTGCACCAGATGATGAGCTTCAACTCGCCGGTCTGGTTCAACTGCGGGATCGAGGAGCACCCGCAGGTCTCGGCCTGCTTCATCAACAGCGTGCAGGACTCGATGAGCTCGATCCTCGAGCTGGCCCGGACCGAGGGGATGCTGTTCAAGTTCGGCTCGGGGACGGGCAGCAACCTCTCCGCGATCCGCTCGTCGCGCGAGGCGCTGTCGGGCGGCGGGACCGCCTCCGGGCCGGTCTCGTTCATGAAGGGCTACGACGCCTTCGCCGGCGTGATCAAGTCGGGCGGCAAGACGCGGCGCGCGGCCAAGATGGTCATCCTCAACACCGACCACCCCGACATCGTCGACTTCATCGACAGCAAGGCGCGCGAGGAGCGCAAGGCGCACGTGCTGATCGACGCCGGCTACGACCCGGCCTTCAACGCGCCGGGCGGGGCCTACGACTCGGTCTTCTTCCAGAACGCCAACCATTCGGTGCGCGTGACCGACGAGTTCATGCGCGCGGTGGTCGAGGACCGCAGCTGGTCGACCCGGGCCGTGACGACGGGCGAGCCGGTCGACACCTACAAGGCCCGCGAGATGATGCGCCGGATCTCGCAGGCGGCCTGGGAGTGCGGCGACCCGGGGCTGCAGTTCGACACCACGATCAACACCTGGCACACCTGCAAGGCGACCGGCCGGATCAACGCCAGCAATCCGTGCTCGGAGTACATGTTCCTCGACGACACGGCCTGCAACCTGGCCTCGCTCAACCTGATGAAGTTCGTCCACCCCGACGGCCGCTTCGACGTCGACTCGTTCCGGCACGCGGTCTCGATCACGCTCCTGGCCCAGGAGATCGTGGTCGACAGCGCGAGCTACCCGACGGCGCGGATCGGCGAGAACTCGTTCGCTTACCGGCCGCTGGGACTGGGCTACGCCAACCTCGGCGCGATGTTGATGTCGCTGGGGCTGCCCTACGACTCCGAGGCCGGCCGCGCCACCGCGGCGGCGGTCACGGCGCTGATGTGCGGCGAGGCCTACGCCACCTCGGCCCGCTGCGCGCGCGACCACGGCGGGCCGTTCGCGGCCTTCCCCGAGAACCGCTCGCCGATGCTCGAAGTCATCGCGCGCCATCGGCTGCACGCCGAGGCGCTGCCGGAGGATCTCGTGCCGCGCTCGCTGCTGACCGCGGCGCGCGACGCCTGGCGGCAGGCCGAGGACCTCGGCAACCAGCATGGGATCCGCAACGCGCAGGTCACGGTGCTCGCGCCGACCGGCACGATCGCCTTCATGATGGACTGCGACACCACCGGGATCGAGCCCGACATCGCGCTGGTCAAGTACAAGAAGCTGGTCGGCGGCGGGATGATCAAGATCGTCAACAACACGGTCCCGGTCGCGCTGCGTCGCCTCGCCTACTCGATCGACCAGATCCAGGAGATCCTCGACCACATCGAGGCCCGGGGCACGATCGAGGGGGCGCCGCACCTGCGCGAGGAGCACCTGCCGGTCTTCGACTGCGCCTTCCGCACGCCGAATGGCTCGCGCTCGATCGCCTGGATGGGTCACCTCAAGATGATGGCCGCGGCGCAGCCGTTCCTCTCGGGCGCGATCAGCAAGACCGTGAACCTGCCCGAGGACGCGACGGTCGAGGACGTCGAGAAGGCCTACATCGAGGCCTGGCGGATGGGGCTCAAGGCGGTCGCGATCTACCGCGACGGCTGCAAGCGGACCCAGCCGCTGTCGACCAGTTCCGGCACGGCCGAGGCCAAGGACAAGGTGGCCGCGGTCGAGTACCGGCCGATGCGGCGCCGGCTGCCGGACGAGCGCCCGGCGGTCACGCACAAGTTCTCGGTCGCCGGCCACGAGGGCTACATCACCGTCGGCCTCTACCCGGAGAACGCGGCAGCCGGGGGAGATCTTCGTGCTGATGGCCAAGCAGGGCTCGGTCGTGTCGGGCCTGATGGACGCCTTCGCCACCGCGATCTCGATGTCGCTGCAGTACGGCGTGCCGCTCAAGGTGCTGGTCGACAAGTACAGCCACATGCGCTTCGAGCCGGCCGGGTACACCAACAGCAAGGAGATCCCGATCGCCAAGTCGATCGTCGACTACATCTTCCGCTGGCTGGCGCTGCGGTTCCTGCTCGAGCGGGCCGACGAGAAGGTCGACGCGAAGAGCGAGGCGAAGAGCGCGGCGGCCGCCATGGCCAGCGACTTCGGGATCACGATCGAGGACGGGGCCGAAGCCCGGGCGACGGCAGTGGAGAACCAGGAGAAGGAGGTCTTCCGCGCCTCGTCCGACGCCCCGCCCTGCTTCGAGTGCGGCCAGATCATGGTACGCAACGGGGCCTGCTACGCCTGCACCAACTGCGGGTCCACCTCGGGCTGCTCCTGAGCCCGCAGCCAGGTCTACTCCCGCCGGGCTCTCCTCCCGGCACCCCCCAGCAGGGAGCCGCCGGTTCGCCGGCGGCTCCCTCACTTTCAGGCGGGGCGGGAATCGACTCGGTTCAGATCGAGCACGAATCCGTCAGCGGCTGTACCAAAACCGGGCACGGAACCGCCTCCGGTTCCGTGATCGGCGCTCAAGTGGTTCTCTCCCAACGAGTTGATCCAGGCCCTCGGCTGGCACGCGGGATGCTCTTACCGGGGTGCCAGCGGACGGGAGACTGCGGGCGCCGGGATGGTCCCGGAAGCTTGCGGGTCGGGCTCTCCCGTCCGCCCCTTTTCCACGGCAAGAAAAAAGCGGCGGCCGCGAGGCCGCCGCTTTCATTTCCTGCATGTCCTGCATTTCCTGCCGCGCGCGTCCGGCGAAGGGGCCTCCGCCGACCGGGCGGCCGTCACTCGTGGTCGTGCGCCATCGCCGAGAACATCCCGGGGGCGATCCGGACCACCTGCCCCAGGCTCACGGTGATCAGGCGTCCCGCGGAGAGCGCGCGGATCTGGTGCGGCGTGTGCTGCGGCACCGTGACGCTCAGGGTCCCGCCGTCGGCCGAGATCTGGTGCGGCGTGTCGCCGACGGTGATCTCGAAGCTTCCCTCGACCGCAATGAAGACCTGCGCGACCTTGTGCGCATGGGTCGAGAAGCGCGCCTCGGCCGCCTTGGCGCGCAGCAGCGCGACCTGGAAGCTGCCGTCGGGGGCGGTGGAGAGGTGGCGCAGGCTGTAGTCGGGCGACTCGAAGACGTCCTTGCGCGCCTCGATGAAGGGCTGGTTGAACTCCTCGGTCGGCGTCAGGTCGTCGAAGATCGAGTGGAAGAAGTGGCGGGTGTCGTCCGAGGCCCGCGCGCGGTAGGCGGCGAAGAGCAGTTCACGCCGGTCGAGCCCGAGCGCGTCGGCCAGCCGGAGCACGACGCCGTCCCCGGGGATCTTCCCGTCGTTTTCGATCTGGACGATGTAGGGCTGCGTGACCGCGACCTTCTCGGCCAGCTGCTTCTTGTTCAGTCCCAGGCGTTCGCGGTGGAAACGGACGATCTCGGCAAAGGTCATGACGGTGACCCCCCACGGGAAACTGTTAGTAAGGCACTAGCAAGTTAGCCGATTCCCGCCGAATGAGTCAAGCCTGACCAGACCAGAAAATAAGGCGCCGGGGTAAGCCCTACGAGACTGCGCCTAACGCCGAATACATGACGAGTTTGTCAGGCGGCCGGGGAGCGCGTCTCCAGCGCGTCCGGCGCCCCCGTCCGGACGATGCGAACGCCTGGCAACGCTAGCGGACCGCGATCCCCTCGCGGCGCGCGGCCTGGAGCAGGCCCCCCCGGCGGACCAGGCCCGCGAGGGCCTCGATCGGCCCGTGGGGCGGGAAGTCGCGGCGGGGGAGCGGGACCTGCCGCGTGATCGCGCGGGTCACGGCTTCCAGGGCCGGAGAGGAGCGTAAGGGGCGGCGGAACCGCAACGCCAGCACGCCGGCGAGCAACTCGATCGCGACCAGTTTCTCGACCCGCTCGAGGACCTCGCGGAACTTACGCGCGCACCAGGGGGCCATCGAGACGTGGTCCTCCTGGTTGCCCGAGGTCGGGATCGAGTCGACCGATCCGGGGTGGGCCAGGGTGCGGCACTCCGACACCAGGGCCGCCGCGGTCACCTGGGCCATCATCAGCCCCGACTCCAGCCCGGGGCGCTCGGCCAGGAAGGCCGGCAGACCCGAGACCAGCGGGTTGACCAGCCGGTCGGTCCGGCGCTCGACGATCGCGCCCAGGGTCGTGACCGCGAGGCAGGCGTAGTCGAGCGCCGCGGCCAGCGGCGCGGCGTGGAAGTTGCCGCCCGAGAGGATCGCCCCGTCGCGCGCGAAGACCAGCGGGTTGTCGGTCGAGGCGTTGATCTCGATCGTCACCACCCGCCGCAGCTGGGCCAGCGCGTCGCGGGCCGCGCCGTGGACCTGCGGCGTGCAGCGCATCGAGTAGGCGTCCTGGACCCGCTCGCAGCCGGCGTGCGACCCGAGCAGGCCGCTCCCGCCCAGCAGCGCGAAGAGGTTCGCGGCCGAGACGGCCTGGCCCGGGTGGGGCCGGGCCGCCTGGATCCGCCGGTCGAAGGCCCGCCGCGATCCGAGCAGCGCGTCGATCGCGAGCGCCGCCGAGAGGTCGGCGCAGCGGGCGAGGTTCTCGGCGCGCAGCAGGGCGAGCACCGCGACCGCCGCCCCGAACTGCGTCCCGTTGACCAGTGACAGCCCTTCCTTGGCCGCGAGCACCGGCGGCCGCAGGCCGGCGGCGGCCAGGGCCCGCCGCGCCGGCACGACGCCGCGCGGGCCGATCAGCTCCCCCTCGCCGATCGCCGCCAGCGCGACGTGGGCCAGGGGCGCGAGGTCGCCGCTGGCGCCGACCGAGCCCTGCTCGGGCACCGCCGGAAGCAGGTCGTGCTCGAGCATCGCCAGCAGGTGACGCGCCAGCACCGGCCGGACGCCGCTGGTCCCGCGCGCCAGCACGTTGGCCCGCAGCAAGAGCAGCGCGCGGACCGTCTCGGGAGCGGCCAGCGGGCCGACCCCGGCCGCGTGCGAGCGGACCAGGTTGAGCTGCAGTTCGGCCAGGCCGGCCGCCGGGATCTTGACCGTCGCCAGCTTGCCGAACCCGGTGTTGACGCCGTAGGTCGTCTCGTCCCGCGCGATCGCGCGCTCGACCACCGCGCGCGCCGCGCGCATCCGCGCCGCGGCCTCGGGGGCGAGCCGGGCGCGGGCCTCGCGCGCCGCGACCTGCCCGACCGCCTCGGGGGTCAACGACTCGCCGTCGACGACGATCGTGCGCCTGGGGGGCATCCCATCCTCCGGCTCCCGCAGGATACGGGATCTGCGGCTATACTGCCCCGCTTCAGGGCCGGCGGCGGCCCTTTCGGGAGCGCGCAGCGTGGCCAACGTGGCGGTCATCGGGGCCCAGTGGGGCGACGAGGGGAAGGGGAAGATCGTCGACTTCCTCGCGCCGCACTTCTCCATCGTCGCGCGCTACCAGGGGGGACCGAACGCCGGCCACACGGTCGTGTTCGGCGGCGTGCGCCACGCGCTGCATCACATTCCGTCGGGGATCTTCCACGACGGCGTGCTCTGCCTGATCGGCGGCGGCGCGCTGGTCGATCCCGACAAGATCCTCGAGGAGATCGACGGCCTGCGCGCGGCCGGGATCCGGCCCGAGGGACGGCTCCGGATCTCCTCGCGCGCCCACGTCATCCTGCCGCTGCACCGCGAGCTGGACGCGGCGAGAGAGCAGCGCCTGGGCGCGGCCGCGATCGGCACGACGAAGAAGGGGATCGGCCCGGCCTACGGGGCGAAGGTCGAGCGCTGGGGCGTGCGGCTGATCGACCTGGCCGACCCGCCGGAGGTTGCCGACCGGCTGCAGCGCGCGCTCGACTCCGGGCTCGGTGACTGGCTGCGCGTGCTGGGCGCGAAGGTGCCGGACCTGTCCCAGGTCGAGCGCCAGGCCGCGGCCTGGTGGGAGCGGCTCTCGCCTTTTGCCGGCTCGGTGCGCCACGCTCTGAACGGCGCGCTGGGGAGCGGCGCGCCGATCCTGTTCGAGGGGGCGCAGGGGGCGTTGCTCGACGTCGACTTCGGCACCTATCCGTTCGTGACCTCCTCGAACACGATGGCGGGCGGGATCCCGGCCGGGCTGGGCGTTCCACCCCGCGCGGTGGAGAAGGTCGTCGGCGTCTCCAAGGCCTACGCGACCCGCGTCGGCGGCGGTCCGTTCCCGACCGAGGAGACCGGGGCGATCGGGGCCGCGCTGCGCGAGCGCGGCCACGAGTTCGGCACCACGACGGGCCGACCGCGGCGCTGCGGCTGGTTCGACGCGGTCGCGATGCGCCTGGCGGTCGAGGTCAGCGGGCTCGACGCGATCGCGCTCACCAAGTTCGACGTGCTCTCGGGGATCGACCCGGTGCGGCTCTCCGTGGCCTACGAGATCGACGGCGAGCGGCGGACCGAGATGCCGCTGACCGCCAAGGAGCTGGCGCGCGCCGTCCCGGTCTACGAGGACTGGCCCGGCTGGTCGCAGGACGTGCGCGGCGCCCGCAGCCTGTCCGAACTGCCCGCCGCGGCGCGTGGGGTGCTGGACCGGATCGCCGAAATCTCGGGGACGGCGGTGGGGATGGTCTCGACCGGGCCGGACCGCGAGGAGACGATCGTGCTCGAGGGGCTGGTCCAGCAGATCGTCGCCACCCCGGGGCCGCGGTGAGCGCCGAGGAGTCGACCCTCCCCTGCGCGCTGGCCGAGGGGCGCGAGGCCGCCGAGCGGGTCGTGTCGCGGCTGGCCGAGGCCGGGATCGAGGCGACGCTGCACGAGCCGGGCGAGCGCTACCACGGGATCGGCCCCGGCCGGCTCGAGGTCCGCGTCCCGGCCACGCAGGCGGCGCGGGCCCGCGTCCTCCTGGGCTGACGGCCGGGGCCGCGCCGATCCGGCGCCGTCCCGGGCCACCCTCAGAAGATCTCGCCGAAGAAATCCCTCATCGCGCGCCAGGAGCGCTTGGCGGCCGTCTCGTTGTAGGCCACGCCGCGCGAGGGGTCGACCCCGGCCCGCGGGTTGGTGAAGGAATGCACGGCGCCGCCGTAGGCGACGAGCTGCCAGTCGACCTTGGCCCGCCGCATCTCGTCCTCGAAGGCCGCGACCTCGGCCGGCGGCACGAGCGGGTCGTCCGCCCCGTGCAGCACCAGGACCTTGCCGCGGATGTTCTTCGCGTCCGCCGGATCGGGCGTGTCGAGCCCGCCGTGGAAGCTGACCACGCCGAGCAGCGGCGCGCCGCTGCGCGCCAGCTCGAGCGCGGTCGTGCCGCCGAAGCAGAAGCCGATCGCGGCCAGCTTCCCCTGGGCGACCTGCGGTTGCTTCGCCAGCGCCTCGAGCCCGGCGCGGGCGCGCGAGCGCATCTCGGGCCGGTTCCCCTTGAGCGCGCCGGCGAGCTTCGCGGCCTCCTCCTGGTCGGCGGCGATCAGCCCGCCGCCGTACATGTCGACCGCCAGCGCGACGTAGCCCAGCGCGGCCAGCTCCTCGGCCTTCTTCTTGGCGAAGTCGCCCAGCCCGAGCCAGTCGTGGACGACCAGCACGCCGGGCCGCGGCCCGGCCTTCGCGTCGTCGTAGGCGAGGTAGCCGATCAGCGTCAGTTCGCCGTCCTTGTACTCGAGCGGGCGGGTCACGAGGGCGGCCTGGGCGGCGGGGAGCGCGGCCGCGCCGAGCAGGGCGAGCGCGGCGGCGAGGGCGAGCGGGGCGCGGGACATCGGGTCCTCCTCGGTCGGGGCGCCGGGCCCGGGCCCGGCGGGCAGGAGGATACCCGCGACCGGCACCGCGCACCGGCGGCGCGGCGGGCGGGTAAACTACCGGGTCGGCTCCGTGGGCCGTTAGCTCAGTCGGTAGAGCAGCGGACTTTTAATCCGCCGGTCGCTGGTTCGAGTCCAGCACGGCTCACCAGACCCGGCCGCTCGTCCCGGGACCCGGGGCGGATCACCCGGTCGCAAGGCGCCCCCCGCGGGCCCGGCGGTTGTCCAGCTTGACACGGGGCCCGGGGCTGCTTAACTCCAAGGCAACGCGGCCGCCCGTGCCGCACGGAGAGAGACCATGTTCTTCGATCCGCTCTACTGGGTCGTGATCGGCGCCGGGATGGCGCTCAGCCTCTGGGCGCAGTTCCGGGTCAAGTCGACCTTCGCCAAGTACTCCCAGCTCGCGATCGGTTCGGGCCTCACCGGGGCCGAGGTCGCAAAGAACATCCTGCGGGCCAGCGGGATCCACGACGTCACGGTCGAGCCGGTGCCGGGCTCGCTGACCGACCACTACGACCCGCGGAAAAAGGTGCTGCGGCTGTCCGAGCCGGTCTTCGGCGGGCGCAGCATGGCGGCGGCCGGGATCGCCGCCCACGAGGTCGGCCACGCGATCCAGCACGCGACCGGCAACGCCTGGCTCAAGTTCCGCTCGGCCTGGGTGCCGGTCGCGAACCTCGGCGGCGGGATCTCGATGCTCGTGATCATCGCCGCGCTGATGATGGGCGGGATGGCGACGGCGTGGGGTGGAAAGCTGGCGATCCTGGGCGTGGCGCTGTTCGCCACCACGACCGTCTTCACGCTGGTCACGCTGCCGGTCGAGTTCGACGCCAGCCGGCGCGCGCTCGCGACGCTGCAGCAGGGCGGGCTGATGTCGGGCGAGGAGCTGGGCGGCGCGAAGAAGGTGCTCGACGCCGCGGCGATGACCTACATCGCCGCCGCCGCGACCTCGCTGCTCACGCTGCTCTACTGGGCCTCCCACCTGGGCCTGTTCGGCGGGCGGCGCGACTGACCGGGCGGGCCCCCCGGCCCGCGGCACGAAAAGGGACGAGGCCGCCGCACGGCGCGGCGGCCCCGTCTGCTGAGGAGTGGAACCGAACTACCAGGGGCAGTTCGGGATCATGCCGGGGTAGTGGGGGCCCCACTTCTTGCAGGCCTCGACCAGCCCCTGGCCGTAGCTCGTCGCGGCGGGGGTCGTGCAGCGGATGTCGTCGCTGCCCAGCGCCCGGAAGTACAGGTCGACGCCGGCGCCCGAGGCCGACGCCGAAATCAGCTGGCTACCCTCGAAGATGTAGACGAACTGGTCGACCAGCCGCCCGTCCACCCCCGGCAGGCCCTGCGGCGAGGTGGAGAGCTGGAGGTCGAGGTAGCTGCGCTCGTCGCGCTGCCGCAGCGCGATCCCGCCCTCGGCGAGCAGCCTTGCCCACAGCTTGTCGAGCGCGGGGCGGTCGTCGCCCAGGAGGTTCACGGTGCCGGAGTCGAGTCCCGGGACCAGGTTGATCACGACGGCCAGCCGGTTCGGGTCGCCGAGCGTCCCGTACTTGGTTTCCAGCGCGGCCGGAAGCTCCGGCAGCAGGAGCTGGGCCGAATGCGATCCCGGCGCGGCGAAGAAGTGGTCGTCCCCGTCCAGCACCAGCCGCCAGGGGAGCGGCCGGCTGGGCACCGGGAAGGTCTCGAGGCCGGCCGTCAACTCGTGGCGCTGGCAGGCGCGGTAGGCGTCGCGGAAGCGGAAGGCGTGGCCGTGCGGGCAGGTCGTCACGACGTCGTACAGGCCGCGCGCGATCCCGGCCGGCACGATCGACTCGCCGCAGGTCCCCGAGGACGAGGAGGTGTTCTCGACCGGCGGGCTGAGCGGGTAGACCGTCCAGGTCCCCGGCCGGTGCACGCTGGCGAAGCCGTCGAAGAGACCGACCCAGGCCCCGGTGTCGGCCAGCGTCTCGGTCAGCCGCGGCGGCATCCCGAGGTCGAGCCGGAAGACGATCACGCCCGAGCGGTCGGTGGCGACCGCGACCCGCGCATCGCGGACCGCGACTCCTGCCGGGAACCCCTCGATCGGGAGCTCGGCCACGACCGCGGGAGCGAACGGGCTCGAGACGTCGAGCACCTTGAGCTTGCCCGAATCGGTGGTGAAGGGGGTGATCTCGGTCACGAACAGCAGGTCGCCGTCCCGCGCGCTGTCGGTCGGCCAGCCGAATCCCGGCATCGTGCCGGCCACGGCGGGACGCGCCCGGTCGCGGATGTCGATCGTCGTCAGCCTCCAGTCGCTGAAGTAGTAGAGGGCGTCGTCCGCCGCGGTGATCGTCCAGGGCCGGGCCAGCCCGTCGATTCGCGCGGCCAGGCGCGGCTCGCGCGGGCGCGTCGCGTCGACGATCTCGAGCGAGCCGCCCCAGAGTTCGGACCAGCCGCCCGAATAGACCCAGGGGCCGTCGGCGTCGAGCGCGGCGGGCGGCCCCGCCAGGCTGAGCGAGCCGATGACCGGCATCAGGACCGGCACGCTCTCGTCGACGATCGAGAGCACGCCCCGGTCGTACCAGGACCAGGTCTGGCCGGCGACGTAGGCCAGGTCGCCGTCGAGCGCGACGCGGTCGCCGAAGGCGATCCCCGAGGTGACGCCGAGCGCGCGCGGCGCGGCTGGATCGAGCATCCCGGTGGCGTGGAGCTGCCCCAGGTCGTCGATGTAGTGGACGCGGTCGGCGGAGAAGGCGATGTCCCGGATCCCCCAGCGGTGCGCGCGCTCGTGCGCGGGCGACGCGGCGTACGGGTCGCAGGCGTCGTAGGTCTCGAGCCCGTCGTTGCGGCCCCAGTAGACCCAGCCGTCGTGGAAGGCCAGCGGGATGCCGTAGCCGTTCTCGTCCGGCGGGACCGGGAAGCGGCCGCGCACGACCGGTGCGAACGGGTCGCTGACGTCGAGCATCTCGACCACGCCGTGGAACCAGGCGGCGCAGGTGCCGTTGGTGGCCACGAACGACGGGCTGGAGCCGCCCTTCCGGATCGCGGCCGTCTTCGCGAGGTAGGTCCCGTCGTAGGTCGCGACGAGCAGCCCCTGGCTGTGGCTGATCAGGACACCGTCGGCGAGCGGCGCGAGCCGGCCCAGCCGGCCGGGAAGGTCGGCCGAGGCGATCAGCCGCGGGGCCGCCGGGCTGGAGACGTCGAGGATCTCGAGGATCGGGTAGGTCGCGCCCTCGGTGTTGGTCAGCATCCCCGCGACGTAGGCGCGCCGGCCGACGACCTCGATCGCCTCGACCCGGAACCCACTCTCGCGGTAGCGCGCGACCGTCACGGGTGCGGCCGGGTTCTCCACGTCCACGACGTCGAAGCCGCGCGGAGCGCGCGGCAGGTAGACGAAGCCGTGCGCGTAGCCGAACTGGGTCGTCGGCGCGTTGAAGTCGATCTCGCCCGCGAGGACGGGGAGCAGCGGGTCGGCGGCGTCGAAGATCCGCAGCCGCGAGCCGCTTGCCCCGCCGTAGATCCCGGCGAAGAGCCGTCCGTCCGCGGCCCGCAGGAACCCGGGCCAGCCGCCCAGCAGCCGCGACCCGACATACTCCGGGTCGGCCGGCCGCGCCAGGCTCAGCGTGTAGAGGCTGGGGTAAGTCGCGACGAAGGCGTACTCGCCCGCGAGCGCGATGCTGGTGACGTTCGACAGCGGCATGCGATGGACCCGGTGCCCGCCGCCGGCGACCAGCGCCAGGCGCATCCCGGGCTCGAAGTCGTGGCCGGTCAGGGCGACCGGCGTTTCGGTGTCGACGAGCCCGTTGGCGGGCTCGATCGACGTGGTCACCGGCGTGGTGGCCAGGACCCCTCCGCCGGCGCCCAGGACGGCGCCAGCGACCACCGTGACGAGAAGCCGAGTGATCCTCATGGTGTTCCCCCTTTCGACGTGGCTCCGCCCGGGACGTACGGGCGGTTCCCCCGGGGCGACCCCGGTCGTACCCGCCTCTCCCCATGGCGGCGGGCGCCGGACGGCTCCCCCCTCTTCACCCTGTTCAACGCACGAAGCGGGGGAAGCGAACGCCGCTCGCGGGGGATTAGGGACCATCGGCCCTGCCCCCTATAATCCGCCCGCTTCCGTGGAGGACTGGATGCCCCCGACCGACCAGGACATTCGCCGCTTCCGGCGCTGGACGATGCTGATCTACGTCGTCGGCATCACGCTCCTCTTCTTCGCGATGATCAGGGGCTACCTGGTCGCGCTGGTGATGGCGGCCGTGCTGACCGCGGTCGCGGCGCCGCTCCACCACCGGCTCGCGCGCCTGCTCGGCGGCCGCGAGACGCTCTCGGCGGTGCTGACGGTCTGCATCATGCTGCTGGTCGTGGTGCTGCCCCTGCTGGCCCTGCTGGGGATGATCCTGGCCCAGGGGGTCCAGGTCGCGCAGGAGCTGACGCCCTGGCTGCAGCAACTGGTCCAAGATCCCGGAGCGGCACGGGGGAGTGGTGAGCCGGCTGGGGCTGCCCGCGGAGTGGGCGGGCTACGTCGAGCAGGGATTGGCCAGGATCGGCGCGGTCTCGGGCGCGATCGGGCAGTTCGTGCTGACCCAGTTCTCGGGGGCCGCGGCCGGCGCGGCGGGCTTCCTGCTCCAGCTCTTCGTCGCGCTCTACGCGATGTTCTTCTTCCTGCTCGGCGGACGGAAGTTGTTCGAGGACCTGATGTACTTCCTTCCGGTGGCGCCGGAGGCGCGCGACCAGCTGATCGACCGCTTCGCCCTCTCCGCCAAGGCCGTGATCAAGGGGACCTTCCTGATCGGGCTGATCCAGGGGGCGCTGGGGGGCATCGCGCTCTGGGCCGCGGGAATCCCCGGCGCGATCTTCTGGGCCGCGGTCATGGCGGTCCTCTCGGTCCTGCCCGGCGTCGGCACCACGCTGGTCTGGATCCCGGTCGCGATCTACCTGTTCGCGACCGGCAGCACCGTCACCGGCGTGCTCTACGTGCTGTGGAACGCGGGCGTGGTCGGGAGCATCGACAACGTCCTGCGGCCGCGGCTGGTCGGCAAGGACATCCAGCTCCCCGACCTGATGATCCTGCTGGGGACGCTGGGCGGCCTGAAGATCTTCGGCGCCGCCGGGCTGGTCGTCGGGCCGATCGTCGCCGCGCTGTTCGTCACGATCTGGCAGATCTACGGCGTGGTCTTCGCGGACTACCTCGACCCGCGCGCGCGGGGCGGAGGGGCCGGCGCGTGAGCGCACCTCCGCAGTCGAGCCCGGTCCCGTCCCGGCCGGCCGCAGCCTCGCGGCGCGGCTCGTCGGCTGGATCGTGCTGATCGGCGGGGCGGCTTCGCTGGGGACCGCGCTCTACTCCAACGTGCTCGCGGTGCGAACGGTCGTGGCCGGTGCCGAGCGCGAGGCCCGGAGCGTGGCCGACGCCGCGGCCGGCGACGTCGAGCTGGTGCTGCGCGCGGTCGAGCGCTCGACCCAGGTGCGGGCCGACGTCATCGCGGGCGCCGCGCTGGACGAGGCGCAGATCGCCGCGCTGCTGCGGGCCAACGTCGAGGCGCTGGGAGTCGTCTACGGCGCGGCCGTCGCGTTCGCGCCCCGCGCCTTCGACCCGGCGCGCGAGCACGTCGCGATCTACCGCTTCCACGCGGCCACGGGGAGCGCCGCAGCCGACCTCGCGGGGCCCGGCTACCGCTACTGGGAAAAGCCCTGGTACACGGCGCCCGCGTCGACGGGGAAACCCGGCTGGACCGGCGTCTACTTCGACGAGGGGGGCGGCGGCCAGTGGATGGTGACCTACGCCGTCCCGGCCTTTCGGGAGGGTCCGGCGGGGCGGGCCCTGGTCGCGGTCGTGACGACCGACGTGACGCTCGACTGGCTGCACCGGCTGGTGGCGTCGGTGAAGATCGGCGACTCCGGCTACGCGATGATCCTCACGCGCGACGGGCAGATCCTGTCGCACCCCGACCCGCGGCTGGTCCGCGCCCGTCTCGAGTCGCCGGGGCGGCCGGTGCAGCCCGAGACGATGCGTGCGCTGGAATCGATGATCGCGGGCCGGCGGGGGTTCGAGCCGCTCGACGACCCCTGGCTGGGCCAGCGCGTGCGCGTCGCCTACGGGCCGATCGAGGGCTCGGACTGGTCGTTGGCGGTGGCCTACCCGCAGCGCGAGCTGCTCGGCAGCGCGCGCAAGCTCTTCCTGACGCAGCTCGCGCTGCTCGGCCTGGGGCTGCTGCTGCTGGCGCTCGCGGTCCGCGGGCTGGTCCGGCGGATCACGCAGCCGCTGGTGGACCTGACGGCGAGCGCGGCGCGGCTGGGGGCGGGCGACCTGGACGCGGTGCTGCCCGAGGCGCGCTCGCGCGACGAGATCGGCACGCTGACGGCGGCCTTCTCGAAGATGCGCGCGTCGCTGAAGGACTACCTGCGCGACCTCGAGTCCACGACCCGTGCGCGCGAACGGATCGAAGCCGAACTGGTGGCGGCGCGGCGCGTCCAGGAAGCGATGCTCCCGGAGCGCGAGGCGGCGGGCGCGAGGCCTGGGACCTCGCGGCGGCATTGACCCCGGCGCGGACGATCGGCGGTGACCTGTTCGGCCACTTCGAGCGCGACGGGCGGGTCTTCTTCCTGGTCGCCGACGTCTCGGGGAAGGGGATCGCGGCGGCGCTCTTCATGGCGCGGGCCAAGGCGCTGTTCGAGGTCACGGCGGCGCGGCAGGACGATCCCTCCGAGATCCTGCGGGTCCTCAACCGGGAGCTGGCCAAGAACAACGACGCCGGGATGTTCGTCACCGCCGTCGCGGGGAGCCTGGCGACCGCGACGGGCGAGCTGCTCCTGGCGATCGCCGGCCACGAGGCGCCGGTGATCGTCGACACCGCCGGCGCCGCGCGGCAGCCGGCGCTCGACGGCGGCCCGATCCTGGGGCTGCTGCCGATCGACGACTTCCCGCTCCATCGCTTCGTGCTGGCGCCGGGGGAAACGCTGGTCGGCTTCACCGACGGCGTGACGGAGGCCGAGAACCGGGAGGGCGGGTTCTTCGGGATGGAGCGCGTGCTGCCCGCGCTGACGGGGCGTCCGTTCGCGTCGGCGGCCGCGGCGCGCGACGCGCTGGTGGCTTCCGTGGCGGCCTTCGTCGACGGCGCGGCGGCCTCGGACGACCTGACCGTGCTGGCGCTGCACCGCGCCCCGGCCGGCGCGCCGGCCGCCGGATGGATCCCCGCGCCATGACCGCCGACGGGAAGATCCGCTGCGACTGGTGCCTGGGCGACCCGCTCTACCTGGACTACCACGACCGCGAGTGGGGCGTGCCGCTGCACGACGAGCGGGCGCTGTTCGAGTTCCTGGTGCTCGAGGGGGCGCAGGCCGGGCTCTCCTGGCTGACGATCCTCAGGAAGCGCGAGGCCTACCGCCGGGCCTTCGCCGGCTTCGACCCGCACAAGGTCGCGCGCTTCGACGCCCGGCAGAAGACGCGCGCTGCTCGGCCGACGCCGGGATCGTGCGCAACCGGATGAAGATCGAGGCTGCGGTCGGGAACGCCCGCGTATTCCTCAAGGTCCAGGAGGAGTTCGGCTCGTTCGACGCCTACGCCTGGCGCTTCGTCGGCGGCAGGCCGATCCAGAACGCCTGGCGCACGCTGTCCGAGCTGCCGGCCGAGACCGCCGAGTCGAAGGCGATGAGCAAGGACCTGAAGCAGCGCGGCTTCCGCTTCGTCGGCCCGACGATCGTCTACGCCCACATGCAGGCCACCGGGATGGTCAACGACCACCTGGTCGGCTGCTTCCGGCACCGCGAGGTGGCGCGGCTGCGGTAGCGCGCGGGCGCCCCGCCGGGGCCGCGACGGAGGGAGTGGATCGCGCCGGCGCCGGCAGGCAACATGGAGCCCGATGGGAGCGCCGGAACGACGACAGCACCCGGCCCGGGAGCCGCAGCTCGCGACGATCGCCGCGCGGCTGCGGCCGGCGGCGGTCGTCGTCCCGTCCGGCGCGAGCGTCGCGGACGCGCTGGCGCTGCTGCGCGCGGCGGGCGAGGCCGAGCCGATCCTCTACGCCTACGCGGTCGCACCCGACGGGCGGCTGGCGGGGGTCCTCCCCGTGCGCCGGCTCGCGATCGCCGGCCCCGCCGAGCCGCTCGAGCCGCTGCTGGTGCGCCACCCGGTGACGGTCGCGGAGAGTGCGACCCTGGCCGAGGCCCTGGAGCTGTTTCAGAAGCACCGCTTCCTGGCGCTCCCCGCCGTCGACGGCGCGGGCCGGCTGGTCGGCGTGCTCGGGCTGGACGCGGTCTCGCAGGAGTTCGAGGCGCTGGTCCGGCGGCAGGCCTTCGACGACGCCTTCCAACTGGTCGGCGTGCACGTGGCGCTGGGGCGGCAGGCCGGGGCCTGGGCGTCGTTCCGCGACCGCTTCCCGTGGCTGCTGTTCAACATCGGCGGCGGGCTGGCCTGCGCGCTGCTGGCCGGGCTGTTCACGCCGCTGTTCGAGCGGGTGATCGTGCTCGCGCTCTTCGTGCCGGTCGTGCTGGCCGTCTCCGAGAGCGTCGGGATGCAGTCGCTGGGGCTGACGCTCGAGACGCTGCACGCAGCGGCCGGCGCGCGGCCGGGCTTTGCGCGCGCGATGGCGCGCGAGCTGGCGGTGGCGCTGCTGCTCGGGGCGGGGACCGGTGCGCTGGTCGGCGCGATCGCCGCGCTCTGGCACGGTCTGCCCGCGCTCTTCCCGGTGCTCGCGATCGCGATCGCGGCCGCGGTGGTGACGGCCAGCCTGCTGGGGGTCGCGCTGCCGTTCGCGCTGCGGGCGCTGTCGAAGGACCCGCGGATCGCGGCCGGGCCGGTCGTGCTGGCGGCGGCCGACCTGGTCGCGCTGACGCTCTACCTGGTGCTGGCGGCCCGGCTGCTGGGCTGAGAGCGCGCGCTCCGGGCTACGGGCAGGCCGCGGCGCTGCCGTCGATCGCGCCGTCGCGCGGCGCGGCCAGGCCGTCCGGATCGTCGTCGTAGCTGCCGGAATCGCCGGGTGGTCCGTTGGGACGGGCGAGCAGGTAGGAGCCGCCGCCCGGCGCGGGGACGAGCGGGTCGTCCGTCGCGGCCTGCGGAACGTCGTTCTCGACGCAGCCCGTGACCGAGGTCGCGAAACCGCCGCTCCGCAGCAGGGCGAGATCGCCGCGGACCGCGTCGTACGACAGCGCGTCCGGGCGGGCGGTCCACGAAACCGTTCGCCCGTCCGCCGCGACGACCAGCCCGGCGACGCGGAAGGCCAGCTCATAAGCCCCGATGTCGAGCGTGCCGTCCCGGGGCCGCGGATCCGACGCCTGGTGCGCGCGGTAATGGCGGGTCGGCTCGTGGTCGGGCAGGACGGCCGGGTCGAGCGCGCGCCCCGCGTCGCGGCAGGCCGCATCGCGGCGCAGCCGGAAGTCCTCCCCGGCCTCGTCGAGGAAGCCCGGCGCCGCGCCGGTGACGGTCGTGCCGTCGTCGTGGAAGACCGCCTGGGGCGCGCCATCGAACGACAGCCGCCAGCCGGGCCTGGCCCAGTTGTGCGACCAGTCGAGCACGCCGGAGACGTCGACCAGCGAGAGTGAACTGCCCGCTGCGGCCGCGGTGTAGACCACGTTGTTGCGCGCGTCCGCCCGCTCGTCGTTGGTCGAGAGCCGGAAGAGCGTGGTCCGGTCGGTCCGGCGCGAGACGACCGTGTTGTTGTGGAAGAAGAGCGTCCCCTTGCGGTAGCCGGCGGCGTTCCCCGAGTCGCCGCCGTAGTGGACGATCTGGCGGTTGCCGGCGCCGTCGGGCTCGATCAGCACGTTGCCGTAGACGGGGGTCTGCCGGTAGGACGGGTCGGCTGCGATCAGCGAGCTGTCCTCGGCGTCGACCAGGTCGAGCTGGCGGTTCCCCCCCTCGATCCAGTTGTAGCGCACGACCAGCCCCGCCGAGCGGTCCTTCAGCCCGTTTCCGGCGGCCCCTGGCGCGAGCGGGCCGTAGCGGTTGTACTGGAAGACGATCCCGATCGCGGCGGTGTAGCTGTTGTGCTCGTAGGCGCTCCCCGCGTTGCCGTTGCCGTGGATGTAGTTCCCCTCGACCAGGATCTCGCGCGAGACGGTCGCCCCCGAGGAGGCCACGAACAGCCCGTTGCCGCCGTCGTGCAGCTCGCAGTTCCGGATCACGAGGTGCTCGGCCTTCTCGACGAAGATCGGCGCGGCATTGGCGGCGTAGCTCGAAGCGGCCCCGGCGTCGTTGGTGAAGCCGTAGGGCGGGCGCGCGCCGCGGACCTCGAGCCCCTCGATCACGATCCAGCGCGGCATCGTGTCGGGCGGGATGCTCGCGCCGCCGACCTTGATCACGCCGCGCTCCTCGTTCCAGGTGTCGAGCGCGAGGCGCGTCGTCGCGCCGTTGCCGTCGATCACCGGCCGCTCTCCCGCAGGACCGGGGACGCCACGCACGACGATCGGCGCGGTTGCCGTTCCCTGGCGGGCGATCACGAACTTCTCGCGGTAGGGCTCCTGGCGCCAGTGGATCAGCACCTGGTCGCCGGGCTGCAGCGACTCCCAGGGGACGGCGCCGATCGAGGCGTACGGCCGGCCCGGCCCGACCTCCCGGGTCGCGGCGGCGGCGGCGGACAGCGACAGGACGAGCGCGGGAAGGAGCGCGGCGAGGACGGCGGCACGCGGCACGGCGGATCTCCGGGCTCCCCGCTCTCGAAAATGGGGCGCGCGCGGCCCGGCGGCCAGCCCGCGGTACCATGCGGGCGGGAGGCCCGATGACCACTCGCCGCTCGACGAACTGCGCGCCCCCGGCGGCCTCCGCCCTGGTCCTGGTTTCGCTCCTCGCCGCGCCCGTCCCGGCTGCAGCGGACCCGCCCGCCGCCCCGCCCTCCCGCAGGCCGCAGTCGGCCGAGTACCGCTGGAGCCGGAGCGATGGCTAGGCGCGAGCCGCCGCCGGGTCCGGACGACGCGGACGCCTGGACCCGCGCCACGAGCGGGGTGAAACCGGTGCGGCCGGCGGCCGAGCGCGTGCTGCCGCCGCGGCGCCCGCCGCGCCCCGTCTTCGAAGACCTCCGCGATCCCGGGGACGCGGGCCGCGTCCCCGGCGTCTTCGAGGTCTCGATCGAGGACGAGTGCGTCAGCGGCCGGGCCCCCGACGCCCCGCACGCGCTGGTCAAGGCGCTCGGGCGCGGCGAGCCGCCCCCCCAGGCGCGGCTCGACCTGCACGGCTTCACGCGCGAGACCGCGCTGCGCGAGGTCGGCGCCTTCGTCGTCCGGTCGCGCGCCGCCGGACTGCGCTCGGTGCTGGTCATCACCGGACGGGGCGAGGTGCTGCGGCGCGCGGTCGCGGAGTGGCTGGCCCGCTCGGCCGCCGCGGAGCACCTGCTGGCCTTCCACAGCGCGCCGCCGCGGCTGGGCGGACCCGGGGCGGTGGCGGTGCTGCTGCGCCGGGGAAGCCGTCGCGCGTAGCGCTCGAGGCAGCCCGGCCGCCGCACCGGCTATCCCGGGGCAGAGACTCGTCTATAATCCCCGCCCATGCAGCGGAGGACGCGGGTTCACCCCGCTCTGCCCGTCCTCGCGCTCCTCGCCATCGCCTGTTCCGGACCGCGCGACGCGGCGCCGGGGATGTCCGCGGACGCATCACGGGTGATCACCGACATCGGCTCGGACACGATGGTCAACCTGGCCCTCGCGTGGGCGGAAGCCTATGCCGCGGCCCGGCCGGAGGTGAGGCTGTCGGTGACCGGGGGCGGGACCGGCACCGGGATCACCGCCCTGATCAACGGGACCGCCGACATCGCCAACGCCTCGCGCGAGATGAAGAAAGAGGAGATCGCCGACGCCCGGTCCCGGGGGGTCGAGCCGAAAGAGCACGTCGTAGCCCGCGACGCGATCGCGATCATCGTCCACAAGAGCAACCCCGTGGAGCGCCTGACGATCGGCCAGCTCTCGGAGATCTACGCCGGGAAGGTCTCCAACTGGCGCCAGCTCGGCGGCGAGGACCGGCCGATCGTGCGGCTCAGCCGCGAGTCCAACTCGGGGACGCACGTCTTCTTCCTCGAGGCGGTGGTGCGGCGCGGGGAGAAGGGGAACAAGACGCTGCTCTCGACCGACACGCTGCTGCTGCCGTCGTCCGAGGGGATCACGGCGGAGGTGGTCCAGAACCCGAACGCGATCGGCTACGAGGGGCTGGGCTACGTCACCGAGGATATGAAGGTCGTGGCGGTCTCCCGGGACGACGACGGCCCGTTCGTCATGCCCTCGGCCGACACGGTCGACGACGGCAGCTACCCGATCGCGCGCGACCTCTACTTCTACACCCGCGGCGAGCCGCAGGGCGCGCTGGGCGAGTTCGTGCGCTGGGTCCTCGACGGCGAGGCCCAGGCGATCGTCCGTCGGCTCGGCTTCGTCCCGGTCAACTGACGCCCCCGGAGCCGGCCCGTGGCGCGCACCAGGCATCCCGTCGAGGCAGCGATCGAGGCTACCATCCGGCTCTCCGGCTGGTCCGCGATCGTCTTCGTCGCGCTGATCTCGCTCTTCCTGCTCAAGGAGGGCCTGCCCGCCTTCGGCGAGGTTCCGCTGGCGTCGCTCTTCGGCACGCGCTGGTACCCGATCGAGGGGTTCTACGCGCTCGGTCCCCTGATCTGGGGCTCGCTGGTCGTGACCGTCGGCGCGGGCCTGTTCGCGGTGCCGCTGGGCGTCGGGGCGGCGATGTTCATCGCCGAGGTTGCGCCGCGCTGGCTGCGCGAGGTGCTCAAGCCGCTGGTCGAGATCCTGGCCGGGCTGCCCTCGGTCGTGCTGGGCTTCCTGGGGATCGTGGTGCTGGTCCCCGCGATCCGCGAGACGCTCGGCCTGCCGACCGGCCTGACCGCGCTGACCGGCTCGCTGCTGCTGGCCGGGATGGCCCTGCCGACGATCGTCAGCGTCGCCGAGGACGCGCTCGACGCCGTCCCCGGCGCCTACAAGATCGGCTCGCTCGCGCTGGGCGCGTCGCGCTGGCAGACCCTGTGGCGGGTCACGCTGCCGGCCGCGCGGACCGGCGTGCTGACCGCGATCATGCTGGGGATCGGGCGGGCGATCGGCGAGACGATGGCCGTGATGATGGTGACCGGCAACGCGCCGGTCGTCTACTTCGGGCCGCACGCGCTGGTCTCGCCCGTGCGGACGATGACCGCCACCGTCGCCGCCGAGATGGGCGAGGTCGCGCGCGGCAGCGTCCACTATCACGTGCTCTTCACGGTCGGCCTGGTACTGTTCGTGATCAGCTTCGTGGTCAACGTGCTGGCCTCGATCGTGCTGCTCAAGCGGCGCGCGGCCGCCGGGAGGATGCTCTCGTGACCGCGGGCGAGCGCCGGCTGCTGATCCAGCGCGTGGCCTTCTCGACGCTCGGCCTGGCGACCGCGCTGACCGTGCTGCCGATCATCCTGATCGTCGGCGTGATCGCCTGGAAGGGGATGCCGGCGCTCGCGCCGTCGTTTCTGTTCGAGGCGCCGCGCGACGGCCTGCGGGCCGGCGGGATCTGGCCCGCGCTGGTCGGGACGATCTACCTGACCGTCGGCACCGGGCTGATCGCGGTTCCGGTCGGCCTGGCCGCGGCGATCTACCTGTCCGAGTACGCGCGGGAGACCTTCTTCACGCGCGCGATCCGGATCGCGATCATCAACCTGGCGGGGATCCCCTCGGTCGTCTACGGCCTGTTCGGCCTGGCGCTGTTCGTGCTCTTCCTCAAGCTGGGCACCTCGATCGTCGCCGCCTCGCTGACGCTCTCGATCATGACCCTGCCGGTGATCATCAGCACCGCCGAGGAGGCGCTGCGCGCGGTGCCGCAGAGCTTCCGGCTGGTCTCGCAGGGGATGGGCGGGACCAAGTGGCAGACGATCCGGCGGATCGTGCTGCCGCAGGCGCTGCCCGGGATCCTGACCGGGGTGATCCTTGGGCTCGAGCGGGCGGCCGGAGAGACCGCGCCGATCCTCTTCACCGGCGCCGCGCTGTTCCTGCCGCAGCTTCCGCGGTCGATCTTCGACGAGACGATGGCGCTCCCTTACCACCTCTTCGTGATCTCGACCCAGGTCCCGGGGATGCCGGTCAAGGTCCAGTTCGGGACCGCGCTGGTGCTGCTGGTGTTCGTGCTCTCGATGAACGTCCTGGCGACCTTCATCCGCAGCTATCACCGCCGGAGGAGGCAGTGGTGATCGTGCCCGGCAGCGCGAGCGCGCCGGCCCTCGAGCCGAAGATCGAGATCGAGAACCTGCGGGTCTCCTACGGCGCCGAGCCGCCCGCACTGGACGGCATCACGCTGACCGTCCCGGCGCGCCAGATCACCGTCTTCTTCGGCCCGGCCGGCGGCGGCAAGAGCACCCTGCTGCGCACGATCAACCGGCTGAACGACCTGGTCGACGGCGCGCGGACCGAGGGGCGCGTGCGGCTCGACGGCGAGGACATCCTGGGGCCGGAGGTCGACATCACGCGCCTGCGCCGCCGGATCGGGATCGTGTTCGCGCTGCCGGTCCCGCTGCCGATGTCGATCCGCCGGAACCTCTGGTACGGACTGGAGCTGGCCGGCGAGCGCGGCCACCGCGTGCTGGACGAGGCGATGGAGAAGGCGCTCTCCGCCGCCGCGCTGTGGGACGAGGTCAAGGACCGCCTGGACGATCCTGCGATTGCGCTCTCGGGCGGCCAGCAACAGCGGCTGTGCCTCGCGCGGGTGCTGGCGCTCGAGCCCGAGGTGATCATGCTCGACGAGCCCTCGTCGGGGCTCGACCCGATCTCGACCGCCAAGGTCGAGGCCTCGCTGCAGGAGCTCAAGCGGCAGTACACGGTGATCATCGTCCCGAGCAGCGTGCAGCAGGCCGGGCGGCTGGCCGACTGGGCCGGCTTCTTCCTGCAGGGCGAACTGGTCGAGTGGGCCTCGGGCCGTGAGCTGTTCCTGGCCCCGAAGGACCGCCGCACCGAAGATTACCTGACGGGACGATTCGGTTAGCCGGAATCCTCCCCTTGTGACGCCGTCACGGCCACCGCGGGCACGGAGGGGTGGGCCGTCGTACTCTCCCTCCGGAATCCGGGGAGGTCCCATGCACCGTGCCACCGCCGCCGTTCTCGTCGCCCTCGTCATGCTGCTCGCTCCGGGCGCTTCCGGGCCCCTGGCCGCTCCACCGGATCTGGGCCCGCTGCAGTTCCTGCCGGGCGATGACGCGCTCGCCGGGGCGTGGGGCGACCAGTCGCCGCCCGAGATCGCCCGCGGTGGCGACGGGTTCCTGGCCGTCTGGGGCGACGCCCGCGCCGACGAGGGAAAGTACGACATCTACGGCGCCCGGCTCGACGCGGCGGGGAATCCGGTCGGCGCGTCGTTCGCCATCAACCAGGGCGACGGCTCGCAGACGGGACCGAAGGTCGCGTGGAACGGCCAGAACTGGCTCGTCGTCTTCCTGAGCGACGGTCTGCTCCAGGCGGCGCGCGTCGCGCCGGACGGGGTGGTGCTCGACGCGGCGCCGATCCAGCTCGCGAACACGGGGGCGAGCGCCGGCTACACGATCGCAAGCGACGGCTCGTCGTGGGCCGTCCTGTGGGCCGGGACGTCGGCAGGGAACGCCGACCTCCGCGGGGCGCGGATCTCCGCGGCGGGCGTCGTGCTCGATCCCGGCGGGGTCCAGATCCTCCCCGAGACCTACTACATCCGGAGCGTCGGCCCGATGGCGTTCTGCCAGAACCGCTACTTCATGGTCTGGGCCGACGATTCGGGCGTCGTGGCGCTGCGGCTGACCCCCGCGCTCCAGAAGGTGGACGCCGGGCCGATCACGATCGCGGGCAGCGCGACCTACGCCGAGACCACCGCCAACATCGCGGCCAGCGCGAGCGAGTTCCTACGTCACGTGGACCGAGACCGACAACAGCTACTGGGTCGAGCAGATCAAGGGCAGCCGGGTCAGCGTCGCCGGCGTGGCGACGACGCCCGCGGGCCTGCCGATCAACGAGAACAAGTCCGGCGGAAACGGCGCCGACGTCGCGTGGGACGGGACGCAGTGGATCGTCGCCTGGACCGGTGCGGGCGCCTTCGCCAACCGGATCTCGGCCGCCGGCAGCGTCCTCGACGGGACGGGCTTCCAGCTCGCGTCGGCGACGGCGTTCTTCGACGCGCGCAGCGCCGCGGTCGCCGGCGCTCCCGGCGGCGGGGCGAAGGTGGTCTGGATGGACTACCGCTCGCACCTCGAGAACGACATCTGGGGCGCGTCCGTGCGGCCGGCCGGCGGCGCGAGCGGTTCCGACGCGCTCGTCAGCGTGAGCGCGCCTTCGCAGCAGAACCCGAGGATCGTGTGGAACGGCAGCGGCTACGCGGCCGCCTGGATCAGCCAGACGTCGACCGTCTCGCGCGTCCTCGTCCAGCGTCTCGACGCCAGCGGCGCACCGATCGACCAGCAGCCGGTCGAGGTCGTCGCCGGGCCGAACCTCGTCGAGCCCTGGATCGCGTGGAGCGGGACGCGCTACCTCGTGACCTGGAAGTCGCGCACGAACGTCCGGGTCTATGCCCGCCGCCTTGCGCCCGACCTCTCGTTCCAGGACGCCGCGCCGATCGACGTGATGACCGGCGACGGCCCGGCCGTCGCGGCACTGGGTGACGTCTTCCTGGTCGCGGTCCAGAACTCGCCGTCGTACTGGCAGTGGCGCGACACCTACGCCCAGCGGATCGACGGCGCGACCGGCGCGAAGCTCGGCGGCCTGATCGGGATCGCGGGCGGCTTCGCCTGGGCGGGCACGGTCGGCACGGTGGGGAACCGCTGGCTGCTGTCGTGGGAGGCGCACTACTCGCACAACGAGTCGCCCTACACGCTGGTCGCAGCCTGGGTCAACGCCGACGGGACGGCCAGCACCAGCTTCGGCCTCGTCTCCGGCTCGGGCTTCGGCACCGCCGGGGTCGAGATCGCGGGCCACCCGCAGCTCGGCGCGATCGTCTACTCCACGACCCGCGCCCCCTCGGCCTCCAACGGCGAGATCTACCTGCTGCGCGTGCAGGCCGACGGGACTTTCCCGGACGGCTACACCGGCCGGCTCGTCACGGGGAATGCCGACGGCAACCAGTACGCCCCCGGCGCGGCCTGGAACGGCGTCGAGTTCGTCACCGCCTTCCAGGACGACCGGGCCAGCACGCCCTACGTCTCCTATCCGGAGAGCGACCTCTACGGCGCGCGGGTCACGGCGGCGGGGGCGGTGCTCGACGGGGCTGGCGGCTTCCCGATCGCGACCAGCCCGGTCCCCGAGTGGCAGCCGGCCGTGGCGGGCTCGGGCGGCGACACGCTCGTCGCAGGCTCCTACCTGCGCGGCGACGCGTTCGGCTCGCTGCGGATCGGCCTGCGCCGGCTGATCCCGGCCGGGGGCGCGCCCCCGGCGGTCGACGGGCTGCGTTTGCAGGGCGGGGCCAACCTGGCCTGGAACGCCTCGAAGGCGGCGACCGTCTACGACCTCCTGCGCGGCGACCTGGCGCGGCTGGCAGCCGACCGCTCGATCACGGCCGCGGCCTGCCTGGCGAACGACCTCCCTTCCACGAGCCACGACGACGCGACGCGGCCCGCGGCGGGAAGCGGCTTCTACTACCTGGTGCGGGCCGACCGCAGCGGTTCGGCGCCCGGCACGTACGACGACCCGGTCACGACCGGGCTCGCGCACGGCCGGGACGACGACGCCGGCCCGGCCGCCTGCCCGCACCTGCCTTAGCCGGCGCTCCGCTCGAACGCGGTGACGGACGCGGGTGGCCGCTCCAGCGACCACCCGCCCTTCAGCCCGAAAACGAACCAGCCGAGGACCAGCATCCCGGCCGCGAAGATCGTGTCGCCGACCACGCGCAGCCAGCGCAGCGTCTCCATCAGCCCGGTCTGCATGAACTCGGCCGAGCGCGCGTACCACAGGCCGTGTTCGACCGAGGCCCAGGTCTGCAAGAGGCCGATCGGCAGCAGGCTCAGCACGACCATCAGCGTCAGGCCGATGTTCATCGCCCAGAAAGCGAAGGCCAGCGGCTTCGTCTTCCAGGCCGCCGTGACGTTCAGCCCGCGCAGGCAGAACAGCATCAGCCCGATCCCCAGCATCCCGTAGACGCCGAACAGCGCGGTGTGGGCGTGGACCGGGGTCGTGTTGAGCCCCTGCATGTAGTAGAGCGCGATCGGCGGGTTGATCAGGAAGCCGAACAGCCCGGCCCCGACCAGGTTCCAGAAGGCGACCGCGACGAAGAAGTAGATCGGCCAGCGGTAGGCTGCGACCCAGGGCCGCACCCGGGCCAGCCGCAGGTTGCCGACGGCTTCGAAGCCGATCAGCACGAGCGGGACGATCTCGAGCGCCGAGAAGACGGCGCCGAACGCCAGCACTCCGGTCGGGGTCCCGGTGAAGTAGAGGTGGTGCATCGTGCCGATGATCCCGCCCGTCAGGTAGATCACGCTCGAGAGCAGCGCGGCGCGCGTCGCGGATGCCACGCCGACCAGCCCCAGGCGCGTGAACAGGAAGGCGATCGCGACCGTGGCGAAGACCTCGAAGAAGCCCTCGACCCAGAGGTGCACGACCCACCAGCGCCAGTACTCGGCGACGGCGAGATTGGTGTGGCGGCCCCACATCAGCCCCGCGCCGTAGAACAGCCCGATCGCGGCCGCGGCGATCACGAACAACCCCAGCAGCTGCCGCCCCTGGAGGTCGTGCCGGAACGCGGGACGCAGCGCCCGCCCGACCAGGAAGAGCCAGATCAGAAGGCCGGCGAACAGCAGGATCTGCCAGAAGCGGCCGAGGTCGACGTATTCGTAGCCCATGTGCCCGAACCAGAAGTTGGTCCCGAGGTCCAGCTTCTGCATCGCCCCCAGCCACTCGCCCGCGAACGAGCCGCCGACCACGACCAGCAGCGCGCCGAACAGCAGGTTGACCCCGAAGCGCTGCCCCTTCGGCTCGGCTCCGCCGACCGCCGGCGCGATGAACAGTCCGGTTGCCAGCCACGCCGTCGCGATCCAGAAGATCCCGGTCTGGACGTGCCAGGTCCGCGCGACCGAGTAGGGGAGCCACTCGGCCAGCGGGATCCCGTAGAAGCCCGAGCCCTCGACGCCGTAGTGCGCCGTGATCGCGCCGACCGCCATCTGCACCACGATCAGCAGCGCGACGATCCAGAAGTACTTGAGCGTGGCGACCATCGACGGGGTCGGGCGCAGCGCCAGGAAGGGGTCGCTGGCCGGGGCCGAGGCGCCCGGCGCCGGTTCGCCGTGGCGGCTTCCCTGGTACCAGACCAGCGCGCCGACGCCGGCCAGCAGCGCGATGAAGCTGATCACCGACCAGACCACGATCGAGCCCGAGGGGCGGTTGTCGATCAGCGCCTCGGCCGGCCAGTTGGTGGTGTAGGTGATCGCCTGGCCGGGGCGCTCGGTCCCGGCGGCCCAGGCGGTCCAGAAGACGAAGGCCCCGAGTTGGCGGCGCCGGCCCGGGTCGGGGACCGAGTCGGGCTTGATCGCGTAGGCGTCGCGCAATCCGTCCAGCGCCGCGTCGCGCCCGAACAGAGCGTCGTAGTGGGCCGCCACGGCGGCGATCGCGGCCGCGCGGTCCCCGCTGACCGTCACGGTGTCGCCGGCCGGGTCGAAGGTGTTGGTCCGGATCTCGCGCTTGAGGCGCGCCTTGAGCACCGCCTGCCCGGCGGCGTCGAGCTGGGCGAAGGAGTCGGCTCCGGCCTGCCCGGCCCAGCGGTCGAGCAGGAAGACCAGCTCGCGGTGCAACCAGTCGGCGGTCCAGTCGGGCGCGACATAGGCGCCGTGCCCCCAGATCGACCCGACCTCGTGGCCGCCCATCGACTGCCAGACGTTCTGCCCCGTCCGGATGTCGTCCCCCGTGAAGAGGACCGCGCCGTCCGGGGTCATGACCCGTGCGGGGATCGGGGGGGCCTGCCGGTAGATCTCGATCCCGAAGTAGCCGAGCGTGGCGAACGAGAGCCCCACCACGAGGGCGAATGCGATCCAGAGCCGCCTGTTCTCCATCGGAACCCTCCGCGCGGCCCGAAAAATAGAGAGTTATGGACCGCGATATCCTGTATCTGGAGAGTGTACCGGCGTGTAATTGGATGTCAAGGTCCTGAATACTCGAAAAAGGGACCCCGGCTAGCCTCCGACGGGGGCGAACTCCGCCGGCGCCGGGCCCGGGACCGTCGCGGGATCGGTCCAGCGGGCGACCGCCGCCAGCAGCGCACCGCGCTCGATCGGCTTGGTCAGGTAGTCGTTCATCCCGGCCGCGAGGCAGGCCTCGCGGTCGGACGCCTGCGCGTGGGCGGTCAGCGCAACCACCGGCAGCGCGGCCCAGCGCGGCTCGCGGCGCAGTCGCACCGTGGCCTCGATCCCGTCCATCACCGGCATCTGGACGTCCATCAGCACCAGGCTCGGCTCCGCCTCGGCCAGCCTGGCCAGCGCCTCCGCCCCGTTGTCCGCGGCGAGCACGCGGTAGCCCGCCCGTTCCAGGATCGTCGTCACCAGCCGGCGGTTCACGAGGTTGTCCTCGACCACGAGCACCGGCCCCTCGCGCCGGCGGTCGGGGCCGGAGACGCCGCCGGCGGGGGCCAACAACGCCAGCAAGCGGGCCCCGAGTTCCGCGGGGGAGAAGGGGACGACGAGCGGTGCGGCCGAGCCGGCGGGCGCGCGGGTCGCGCCCGCGGCCGGCAGGATCGGGACGATCCGGGCCGGGGTCGCGCCGCCCCCCAGCCAGGCCAGGCAGTGCGCCTGGACCTCCGGGTCGGCCAGCAGGGGGTCGTCGATCAGCACCGCGGCGAAGGCGCTCCCGTCGCGCCGCGCCTCGAACGCGGCGCGCGCCGCCTCGGCCGGCCGCGATGCGGCGCGGGCGCGCATCCCGAGCGTCAGCAGCGACTCGGCCAGGCTGGCCCGGACCGCGGCGCTGGGGTGGACGACGAGCGCGGTGCGGCCGACGAGCCCGTCGCAGGGACGCGGCGTCGCGGCTCCCGGCGCCGGCGTCACCGCCAGCGAGAAGCGGAAGGTCGCCCCCTCGCCCGGCTCGCTTTCGACCTCGATCCGCCCGCCGAGCGCCCCCGCGATCTGCCGCGCGAGGGCGAGCCCGATCCCGGTCCCGCCCTGTGGCCGGGTGCGCGAGGCGTCGGCCTGGCGGAACGGCTCGAAGATCCCGGGCTGCCACTCGACCGGGATGCCGGGCCCGGTGTCGCGCACCGCCAGGATCAGCTCGAAGCCGCCGTCGGGCTGGGCCGCGCCGGGCTGCGCCTGGATCTCGACCTCGCCATCCGGCGTGAACTTGATCGCGTTGCCGACGAGTTGCTCGAGGATCCGCCGCACGCGCCCCGCGTCGAGCAGCAGCGGCACGGGGAGGTCGCGCCGCACCACGGTGGCGAGCGTCAGGCCGCGCGCACGGGCGCGCGGCGCGAGGTGGGACGCCACGTCGTGCACCAGCGCGCCGACGTCGGTCGGGAGCGGCGAGAGCTCGAGCTGGCCGGCCTCGAGCCGCGAGAAGTCGAGCACGTCGTCGACGATCTGCAGCAGGTCGCGCGCACAGCGTCCAATCGTCTCGACCTGCTCGCGTACCGCCGGGGAGAGCTCGTGCTCGAGCGTCAGCTCGGTCATCCCCAGCACGCCGTTGAGCGGGGTGCGGATCTCGTGGCTGATGTTGGCCAGGAACAGGTTCTTGGCCTCGCTCGCGGCCTCGGCCGCGCGCCGCGCCCGTTCCAGCGCGGAGACGTCGCGCACCAGCAGGATGCTCGCCGCGCGCCCGTGCACGGCAGCCTGCGCGACGCTGGCCTCGGCCTCGAGCCGGCGGCCGCTGGCGTGGCGGAAGGCGAGCCGGCGCGGACCGTCGGGGCCCGGGTCGAGCGCCGCATGGAGCGCCTCCGCCGGCGACTGGCCGGCGTCCTCGGCGAGCAGCGCCGCGAGCGGCATGCCGACCAGCCGGTCGCGGGCCCGCCCCAGCCAGGCCCCCGCGTACGGGTTGGCGTCGAGCACGGTCCCGTCGCCCGGCGCGACGACCAGGATCGCCTCGGGGGCGGCCTCGACGATCGAGACCACCGCCCGTGCGCTCTCGGCGGGGTCCTGGCCGCGGTGGTCGGCGACCTCGCGCCGCGAGCGCCGCCTGCGCTCCGCGCCGTCGAAGAACCAGCCGGCCAGCAGCGGCGGCAAGGACCCACCGTTCCCCCCGCGGCGCGCGCGGAGAGCGATCGCGAGGCCGATCGCAAGCGCGATCGCCGCGGCCGAGGCGGCCAACCACTCCACGCCGGAAAGGTAGGCTCCGGACCGGCCCGGGCGCTGCTCCCCCCGGACCGGGCCGGGCGGGAGGCCGCGGGCGGGGCGCGGACCCCGGCCCCTAGGGGCAGCCTGGGGCCGGCCCGTCCTCGACCAGGTAGAAGTAGGAGCTGCCGTCGCGGAGCACGGGGTGCCGGGCCTCGGGTGCGCCGGACTCGAGCCCGGCGGGCGCGGAGCCGACCGTCGCGGGGTCGAGCGACCAGGGGAACCGGTAGCGGGCCGCGCCCGGAATCGGCGCGCAGCGCAGCACGACCTGCTCGCCATCCGGAGAGCGGTCGACGGTCAGCCGCGCGCCGTCGAGCTGCGCCGGGTCGAGGGCCCCGCAGTCGCGCGTGACGAGCGTCGCGGGCGAGGCGGACGGCAGCTCGCAGCCGCCGCCCGAGCGGGCCAGCACCTGGTAGGCGTGGTCGCGGTTCGGTTCGGCGTCGTGGTCGTCCCAGCCGCGTGCGGAGGGGTCGAGCGTGGCGGCCAGCCGGCCGTCGCGCCAGACCTCGAAGCGGCCCGGCCCGCCACCGCCCCAGTCGACGACCTCGCCCCAGGCCAGGCGCACCGCGCCGGCGGCGGCGGGGTCCTGATCCTCGGCCGAGAGCAGCCCGCTGAAACGCGGCGGCGGCCAGCACGGGCCGGCGGAACAGGCCGACGGGAGCCGGACCCCGCTCACCGAGACGTCGTCGATCACGGCGCCGCCGTCGGTGCCGCAATCGGAGGAGAGGTTGATCCGGAAGCGGATCGTGCGGCCGGCGTGTGCCGCCAGGTTGAACTCGAACCTGCGCCAGCCCGAGAGCCCGCCGCTGGCGGGCCCCGTGATGCAGCCCTGCGTCGGCGGGTAGTCGCAGCCGTTGATCCACGCGCCCTGGCCGCCGCCGTCGCCGGAGCAGGGGGGCGCCGTCGTGTTGGCGAAGGTGCTGGGGTAGCCGTTGATCGGCGGGATCGGCGCGAAGGGTCCGCCGTCGGCCGAGAGTTCGACGACCATTCCGTCCCAGCGGTGCTCGATGCTGTAGTTGGCGTACAGCACGAGCCGCGCCGAGGCGGTGGCGTCGAGCGAGAGTTCGGGGCCGACCAGGCCGAAGCAGGCCAGCGGGGCGTAGCGCCCGGTCCCCAGCGGCTCGTCGTCCGTCCAGTACGACCAGTTGCCGCTGCGGTGGACCGCGATCGGGCTGCGCGACCAGCCCGCGCCCGCGTCCGTCTCGTCGACGGTGGTCTCGTTGACCAGCTTGGCCGGCCGAAGGTCGCCCGCGTCGTCGAGCCAGGTCCCCGGGACCCGCGGCCCGCCGGCGCGCACGGTCACGCGCGCCCCGGGCCCTTCGAGCCCGCTGACGCCGTCGACCGCCCGCACTTCGTAGGTCCAACTGTCGCCCGCGGGCTCGCCGAGCGCGTCCCAGCCGGTGGTCAGGGCCGAGTCGGCGAAGGCGATCGCGCCCGTTTCGGCGCGCAGCGTCGCCGGGGCCGGGCGGAACGCCGGGTCGGTCGAGCGGTGCACGCGGTAGGTCACCGTCCCGCCGCAGGGCGAGGCCACCGCGCTCCAGGCCAGGCCAACGCCGCACCCGGCCGTCTCGGCGTCGCTCGCGGCCAGCGCGGCCGGCGCGGCCGGCGCCTCGCGGCAGGCGCCCGGCGGCACGAGCGGGTTCGACGGCGCCGGTGCCGAGGCGCAGAGCCCCGAAGCGTCGAGCGCCTCGACTTCCCACGTGAAGGGCCCGGGCCCTTGCGGGCGGTCGAGCGCGGCCGACTCCGGCGCGAGGACGCGGGCGACGAACCGGCGGCCCGTCCCCTCGACGCGCCAGAGGTCGTAGTGGTGGACGCCTGCGACGGCGTTCCACCCGACGACGACCGCGTCACCGACGGCGGCCGCGCCGACCCCGCCCGGCGTCGCGGGCGCGACGCAGGCGGGAGCGCACACGGTCGCGTCGCCGGTGCGGCGGACGTTCTCCCAGCTCACGACGACGTCGTCGACGCGCCAGCGGAGCTCGTCGCCGCTGCTGCTGGTGCACGAGACCGACCCGTCGGCGCCATCGGCGATGTCGGCCCGGAACAGCAGCTGCAGCGTCGTCGCGTCGGGCGCGGGCGGGAGCGTCCACTCCGCCACCCGCGACGGGTCGAGGTCCGCGGTCCGGTCGGTCCCGTCGGCGGAGCGGTCGCGGTAGTAGCCGGAGGGCAGGGTGCGGCCGTCGCGGTTGGTGAAGACCTCGACCAGCGTCCGCTCGCACGCCCGGCCATCCTCGTTCATCTTGAGGTGGAAGCTCTCGCGGAAGCGCACGCTCTTCAGCACGGTCGTCGAGCCGGGGTCGCCGGTCACGATCGTCGGGCTGACCATCCGGTGGTTGACCTTCGACGCGGTGCTGAGCAGCTGTCCGGTGCAGGACGGGATCAGCGCCTGGCGCGAGCCGAAGCAGGGGCCGAGGGTCCAGGTCGGCTCCGTCGTCGAGCAGTTCTTGTTGACGTCGAACCAGTACCACGCCCCCGGTGTCGGCGCGGGGTCGCCGTCGTAGCACTCGCCCGACGAACTCGTGAAGCTCTCGGTCCAGTTGCCGGGGGTCCGGACCTCGTCGGTCTCGAGGTCGATCGTCACCGGCACGATCCGCGGGACGGTCCAGCCCAGGGCCCGCACCTCCAGCTCGAGCGTGACGGACGAGGCCGGGACACCGTCGCGCAGCGAGACGGTGAACGGGGCGGCGACCGGAGCCGAGGCGCCGACCGCAATGTCCCCGAACGAGCCGGACGCGGACGCAACGAACAGGCGCGGGTCGGGCGAGCGCAGCGTGGCGGTCACGCCGCGCAGGTCGGCCGGGCCCGGGTTCACCAGCGTCAGCGTCAGCGCGCCGGTCTCGCCGGCGTCGAGGAAGCCGTCCCCGTCGCAGCCCCCCGCGAACGTCGCGGGCGCGACGGCGAGGTCCTGCCCGCAGCCGGCGAGCGCGCGGGCGGTGGCGGCGTGCGGCGGGCTCGCGTCCTGGTAGACGGCGGTCAGCTCGTCGCCGTCGGCCAGTTCCAGCCGGCCGTTGCCGCGGACGATCGGCAGGCCCGACGCCAGCGCGACGCCGCCGGCGTAGCGCCCGCCGCCGAGCGCGCCCAGCAGCGCCGTCTCCTCGTCGCCCGAGGAAGTCGTGACGAGGACCGCGAGCGACGCGCCGGCGTCGGAGTCGAGCGCTTCCAGCTCCGCCGTGCCGTCGCAGCCGAAGCGCGGCCGGGCGAAGCGCAGCGTGCCGCCGGCCGAGGCGACGGGCCCGACCGCGACGACCGCGAAGTCCTGCCGGGCGCCGCCGTCGACGAAGGGCGTGCCCGGGACGCTGTCCCCCGCGACCTCGACGCGCCAGACGCCGGCGGGCGCGCCGCCGGCCGGCAGCCGCACCACCTCGACGTTGTCGTTGTCGCTGGCGGGCAGCGCATGGGGGGCGGTGGCCTCACGCGTGGCCGGGTTGCGGTCGCGCGCCGCCCAGGCGTTGCCGCGGTAGACCGTACCGTTCGGCGCGGTCACGATCAGGTCGAGGTCGTTGACCAGGTAGGACGGCGAGGCGACCAGGGCCGGCGGATCGGTCCAGGTCAGCACGATCTTCAGTTCCTCGGCACGACCGTCCAGGTAGACCTCGCTGGCCCAGGTCTCGCCGGTCGCGACGCCGCGGTCTCGCGGCACGTCCCAGGCCGCGAGCCCGCGCGTGTCGCCGCCGAAGAAGAGCGCGTCGTCGAGCTGCAGCCGGCCCCAGCCCTGCTCGCTGGTCGGCGCGTCGTCCTGCAGCAGCGCGAGGTTGCAGTCGCGGTCGCTGGCGCAGGTCAGCGCGGACTGGCCGCTGCAGGTCCAGCAGTCGGCATCCTCGGCGCACGCGCCGAAGCCGTTGAAGCAGAGCCCGACCGAAAGGTCGCAGGTGTCGGGGACGCAGGGGCCGTAGTCGGGCCCGCCACGCCCGGTCATGTTGCGGGCGCCGGCGAGCAGCGTCGCCTTGAGCAGCGCGGCGGAGGGGGTCAGCGCGTCGGCCGCGCGGGCCGCGCCGGAGGGGTAGAACCCCTTGCGGTAGTACTCGCGCGCCAAGGCGGCGTAACCGGCCACCAGCGGCGCGGCGAACGACGTCCCGTTGACCTCGAAGGTGGTGCAGGACCGGCCGGTCTCCTTGCGGTCCGAGGTGCCGGTGACGAGCGAGCGCCCCGACATCACCAGGTCGGGCTTGAGGCGGCCGTCCGAAGTCGGCCCGCGCGAGGAGAACTCGGCGACGTTCTCGGGGTCGAGCGCTTTCGTGGGGTCGGGGTCGGACTGGATCCGGGCGTCGGAGGCGCCGACCGTGATCACGTTCTTGGCGGTGCCGGGCGAGGCCAGCGTGCCGGCGAACGGCCCGCTGTTGCCGGCGCTGAAGACGATCAGGAAGTCGGGGTGGTTCCAGACCATGCGGTCGGTGAAGAAGGCCAGCGTGTCGTACTCGTTGCGGGCCACGCCCCACGAGTTGGTCGAGATCCGGGCCCCGGCGTCGCGCATCTGCTCGAACATCCGGTCGACGATCAGCGGGACCGGCAGGCCCAGGCCGACCAGCTTCCCCTTGTCGTCGCCGAGGTCCTCGACCACCAGCTTCGCCAGCGGCGCCACTCCGTCGCCCGGGTCGTGGTGCGGCCCGAGCGGGTTGGACTCGCTCGCCGGGTTGGTCGGATCGTCGCCGACCGCCGAGACCGCGGCCCAGGTCCCGTGCGGGTCGCCGGTGCGGACGTCGTAGGCCGTGGCCTGGGCCTGGAACGAGCCGAGCAGGTTGTAGGCCACGATCTTGCGGCGCGTCGGGTCGACCGGGATCGGGCCGGCCAGCGCGCCGTCGGCCGGGACGCTCGAGACCACCGGCAGACCCTTCGGATCGTCGATCATCCAGCAGACGTCCGGGTCGACGCCGCTGTCCGCGATCCCGATCAGCTCGCCGTCGCCGAGCAGCCCGCGCTTCCAGACCGTCGCGCTCTTCGAGTAATTGCGCTTCCAGAAGCGGTCGTAGGACTGGCCGATCCAGACCGCGTCGTCGTTGTGGAACTCGATCTCGCCGCGCGGCTCGAGCGCCACGACCTCTTCGAGCGCGGCGACGCGGGCCAGCTCCGCGCGCAGCCCCGCGCGCGGCACCGCGAGCGCGAGCAGCGCGACCGTCGCGTCGCCGGCGACCCCCTCCAGCGTGACGCCGGGCGCGGCCGCGGCGACGGCGGCTGCGACGTCGTCGGCGGTCCGGCCGGGGGCGGGGAAGGCCAGGGCGTGGAGCCGGAAAGAGTCGAGTCCCTCGCCGGCGAGCGCGACCGGCGCCGGCCGGCCGGCCGCCGCGCGGGCCAGGCCGCGGTCGAACTTGTAGCCCGGGCGGTAGCGGCCCACCCACCGCACCCCGGGCAGCCCCGCGGCCCGGCCCAGCGCCAGGGCGTCGGCCCGCACCAGGTAGGCGTGGCGCGGGACGGCAAACAGCGGCGCGATCCCGGCCTCCGCCAGCGCGGCCCGCTCGGCCGGCCCCGGCGGGGCTTCGAACTGGACCAGGGCCAGCCGCGGCGCCCCGGCCGCCAGGGCCTCGTACCCCTCCGGCTCCGGTGCGAACGCCGAGAGGTCCGGCTCCCCGTCGGCGAGCGGCTCGAAGGCCGCGGTGTCGAAGAGGATCGCGTGCGGCCGGGCCAGCAGCGCGGCGGGGGAAGGGTCGGCGGACGCTCCCGGTCCGGGGCCCAGTCCCAGCAGCAGCGGGCCCCGCCAGCCGCCGGCGGCGGGGCTCCCGCCGGGCGGAGGGCCGGCCTCGGCCGGCAGCGGAGCGGGCCCCGGGGGCTCGGCCGCCGGGGCGGCGAAGGGGCCCCGGTAGGAGGCCGGGGCGCGGGACGCGCCGTCGGCGCGCACCGGGGCGGCGGCAGCAGCCGCGAGAAGGCTCGCGATAAGAAAAGCGCGGGCCCGGCCGGAGCCCGCGAGCAAAGCTGCCATGCCAAGCAGATACGGTCAGCCGGCCCCGGACGCAAGCCGGAGGGGGTCCGGCCCGGGGGGCCGCCGGGGGTCGGCACGGGGGCCGCCGGGGCCGGCTCCGACGAACGGTCCGTCGGGCGGCCCGACGAGCGTTGACACCCCTCGGTGCGGGCTCTTAGCATCAACCCGTTCCCCCCTGCTGCGATCCCTTTTCGTATCCCGCCGTCGGCGTGCCGCGCTGCCGCGCTGCCGCACCGGGGCGGTGGAGGCCTGCGCATGGCGTTCGACGGCGTCAGCTCGATCTGGATGAACGGCCGGCTGGTTCCCTACGCGGACGCCAACATCCACATCTGTTCCCACGTCATCCACTACGGCTCGTCGGTCTTCGAGGGGGCGCGCTGCTACAAGACGGAGCACGGTTCGTCCTGCTTCCGGCTGCGCGAGCACATCCGGCGGCTGATCGATTCGGCGAAGATCTACCGGATGCAGGGGGCCTTTACCGAGGACCAGCTGATCGACGCCTGTCTCGAGACGATCCGCGCCAACGGCTTCGAGGAGTGCTACATCCGCCCGGTGATCTACCGCGGCTTCGGCACGCTCGGCGTCAACCCGTCCAAGTGCCCGGTGGACGCCGCGATCGTCGTCTGGTCGTGGGGCGCGTACCTGGGCGAGACGGCGCTGACGCAGGGGGTCGACGTCACGATCTCGACCTGGAACCGGATGGCTCCCAACACGCTGCCGGCGCTCGCCAAGTGCGGCGCCAACTACATGAACTCGCAGTTGATCAACCTGGAGGCGCGGGCCCGCGGCTTCACCGAGGGGATCGCGCTGACCACCGACGGCCTGATCAGCGAGGGCTCGGGCGAGAACATCTTCGTCGTCTGGCGCGGCAAGATCTTCACCCCCGGCCTGCAGTACTCGATCCTGGCCGGGATCACGCGCGACTCGGTGATGACGCTGGCGCGCGAGCTGGGCTACGAGGTGGTCGAGAGCGCGATCCCGCGCGAGGCGCTCTACGTCGCGGACGAGGCCTTCTTCACCGGGACCGCGGCCGAGGTCACGCCGATCCGGTCGGTCGACGGCGTGCCGGTCGGCAGCGGCACGCGCGGGGAGGTCACCCGCCGGATCCAGGAGGCCTACTTCAACGAGGTGAAGGGGGCGCACCCGCGGCACCCCGAGTGGCACCTCAAGGTCTACCCGTAGGCGAGACCGCGCCGAGCGGCCCCGGGCCCGGCAGGCCCGCGAGGCAGTTCGCCACCCGCGAGGCGTCGTGGGGCGGGAGCAGCGTCACCGCTCCCCAGCGCCGGGTCTGGCCCTCCGCGCCGGCGAGGTGCTCGGGAAGCAGCGCCACCGCCGGGGCGTGACGCGAGAGCGTGCGGATCACTTCGAGCCCCTCTTCCTCGAGCGAGACCAGGTCGACCAGCACCAGCCCCGGCCGCTTCCCGCCGGGGATCTCGCCGCCCCCCCCGGGGGGGAGGCCGAGCAGGGACCAGGCGAGCCGCAGGTCCGGCACCCGCCGCGGCGCGTAGCCGGCCATCCGGATCCCCTCCTCGAGGTCCGGCAGCCGGACCAGGTCGCGCGACACGAGCAAAGCCCAGCGCAGCAAGAGCCCTCCGCGGTCCACCCGCCGGGGCGGGCCAAGGGCCCGCCCCGCGGCGTCGGTTGTCCCCGCCGGGGCCGGAAACCTAGATTCCGAGCGGGGGCCGAGAGCCCCGCCGCGGTCCGCCGGCGACCGGCCCGGCCCGGGGATTATCCCCCGGGTCGCGTGCGGTGCCGGGGCGCGGCGTTGCGATCCCGGGAGACGGCCGTGCACATCAACGACCTTCTGAAGGCCGCGTCCGACAAGGGCGCCTCCGACCTCCACCTCAAGGTGGGCTCCTACCCGATCGTCCGGGTCGACGGCCACCTGCTCGCGATGACCGAGCACCCGCGCCTGATGCAGGAGGACGCGGTCGCGATGGCGTTCTCGATCATGAGCGCGCGGCAGAAACAGAAGTTCAAGGAGAACCTCGAGATCGACATGGCCTACTCGGTCCCCGGACTGGGCCGCTTCCGAGTCAACTGCTTCCAGCAGCGCGGCGCCGTCGGGATGGTCTTCCGCGTCGTGCCGGTCAAGATCCCGACCGTGCGCGAGCTGACCCTGCCGACGGTGCTCGAGCAGATCGCGTCCGAGGCGCGCGGGCTGATCCTGGTGACCGGGACCACCGGCTCCGGCAAGTCGACCACGCTGGCGGCGATCATCGACTACATCAATGCGACGCGCTGCGAGCACGTCATGACGATCGAGGACCCGATCGAGTTCCTGCACCGCGACAAGAAGTCGCTGATCAACCAGCGCGAGGTCGAGGTCGACACCAAGTCGTTCGCCGACGCCCTGCGCTCGGCGCTGCGCCAGGACCCCGACGTCATCCTGGTCGGCGAAATGCGCGACTACGAAACGATCGAGACCGCGCTGCTGGCGGCCGAGACCGGCCACCTGGTGCTGTCCACGCTGCACACCCTCGACGCCACCGAGACGATCAACCGGATCATCTCGGTCTTCCCGCCGCACCAGCAGAAGCAGATCCGCCTGCAGCTGGCCGCGGTCTTCCGGGCCTGCATCTCGATGCGGCTGGTCAGCCGCTCCGACGGCCAGGGGCGCGCCCCGGCAGTCGAGGTGCTGCGGGTGACGCCGTACATCCGCGAGTGCATCGAGAACAAGGACAAGACCAAGATGATCCGCGATGCGATCGCCCAGGGCACGTCGCAGTACGGGATGCAGACCTTCGACCAGTCGCTGCACCAGCTCTGGCAGTCCAAGGTCATCACCAAGGACGAGGCGCTGGCCCGCGCCACCAACCGCGACGAACTGCGGCTGCGGATGGAAGGGATCGAGTCGACCTCGCAGTCCTCGCAGGCCGCGATGCAGGAGGCGCTGGTCGGCGCGCCGGCGCCCGCGGGTGAGACGGGCGCGCCGGCGCCGGCCCCGCGGCTGAAACGCTCCTCCCCGCAGGACGACTTTCCCCCGCTGCCGCGCTCGCGCTGAGCGCCGCGCCCGCCCGCCGCCCGACCGTCGCCGGTCGGGCCTCGGGCGCGCGTGTATCCTCCCCGGGTGCCGGACCCGAAGACATCGGCCTACGATCGCGCCGTGGCGGCGCTCGCGCGCCGGGCGCTCTCGGTCGGAGAGCTGCGCCGCCGGCTGGCCCGCGCCGGCCACGATCGCGGGGAGATCGACGCCGCGCTCCGCCGGCTGGCCGAGCTCCGGCTCGTGGACGACCAGGCCGTTGCCTATAATCACGCCCGCTCGCGCGCCGCGGCCGGGCGGAAGGGCCCGGCGCGCGTGCGGGCCGAGCTGGCCGCGCGCGGGATCCGGGGGGCCGACGCGGAGGGGGCGGTGAGCGCCGCCTTCGACGCCGACGGCACCGCCGCCGCCGCGGCCCGGGCCTTCGAGCGCTTCGCGCGCGGCAAGCCGCGGCCGCTCGCCGCGCCGGACCGGGCCCGGATCGCGGCCCGCCTGGCGCGGGCCGGCTTCCCGGCGGCGCTCGTCCGCTCGCTGCTCGCGGCGGAGGGCGCCCGCGCCGCGGCCGACGACAGCGCGATCGACGAACTGCTCCTCGACGGCCTCGACGACGAGTCGGGCGAGGGCGAACCGGGCGTCCTGCGCGACGCCGAGGACTGACCCATGCATTCCCGTGACGTGCGCCGGACGTTCCTCGACTTCTTCGCCCGGCAGGGCCACCAGGTCGTCCCCTCCTCGCCGCTCGTGCTGCCGACGGACCCGACGCTGCTGTTCGCCAACGCGGGGATGAACCAGTTCAAGGAGGTCTTCCGCGGCCACGACCACCGCCCCTACCGCCGCGCCGCGTCGTCGCAGAAGTGCCTGCGCGTCTCCGGCAAGCACAACGACCTGGAAGAGGTCGGCCGCACCCCGCGCCACCACACCTTCTTCGAGATGCTGGGCAACTTCTCGTTCGGCGACTACTTCAAGCGCGAGGCGATTCTCTGGGGCTGGCAGCTGATGACGGAGGTCTACCGGCTGCCGGCCGAGCGGCTGCACGCCACCGTCTTCGCCGGCGACGCGGACTTCCCGGGAGACGAAGAGGCGGCCCGCTTCTGGGAGAAGGAAGCCGGGGTCCCCGCGTCGCGCGTCACGGCGATGGGGCGCAAGGACAACTTCTGGCAGATGGGCGACACCGGCCCGGCCGGCCCGTGCAGCGAGATCCACATCGACCTGCGCCCGGACGACCCGGCGCCGGCCAACCCGGCGACCGACCCGGAGCGCTTCATGGAGCTCTGGAACCTGGTCTTCATGCAGTTCGACCTCCAGCCGGGCGGCAAGGTCGGCCGGCTCCCCGCCCCCTCGGTCGATACGGGGGCCGGGCTCGAGCGCGTCACCGCGGTGCTCCAGGGGGTGCGCTCCAACTACGACACCGACCTGTTCCAGCCGATCCTCCACAGCGTCGCCGCGGAGGCGGGGGTGGCGTACGGCGCCGGCGGGGAGGGCGACGTCTCGCTCCGCGTGATCGCCGACCACCTGCGCGCGATCGCCTTCCTCGTGGCCGAGGGGATCATCCCCGGGCCGGAAAAGCGCGGCGCGGTGCTGCGCCGGATCATGCGGCGCGCGATGCGCCACGGCCGGCTGCTCGGCGCCCCGTCGCCGTTCCTGTGGCGCCACCTCGAGGACGTCGCCTCGGTGCTGGGCGAGCAGTACCCCGAGCTGCGCGAGCACCTGGGGACGATGCAGAAGGTGGTGCGCCGCGAGGAGGAGCGGTTCGACCGCACGCTGGCCGACGGCTTCGCCCTGCTCGACGCGCGGATCGACGCGGTACTGGGGGAGGGGAGCCGCCATTTCCCGGGCGGCGAGGCCTTCCAGCTCGAGAGCGAGCGCGGGCTGCCGATGGACCTGGTGCGCGACGCGCTCGAGGAGCGCGGCCTGGGGCTCGACGAGCCGGCCTACGAGGCGGCCCGGGCCCGCCACGTCGAGACCTCGCGCGTGCTCAAGGCCGACGACGGCGAGCGGGTCGAGCTGGAGGTGCTGGCCCCGTGGCGCGGGCAGGGCTCGCGCTTCGTCGGGCGCGAGACGCTGCGCCGGGACGCCGCGCGGGTCGTGGGCCTGCTCCGGGACGGCCGCCCGGTCGAGCGGCTCGCCGCCGGCGAGGCCGGCGAGGCGGTGCTCGACGAATCGCCCTTCTACGCCGAGGCCGGCGGCCAGGCCGGGGACCACGGGATGCTCACCGGCGGCGACGGACGCGCCCGCGTCCACGGCGTCCACGCGCCGATCAGCGGCGTCACGCTGCACCGGGTCGAGGTGCTGGAGGGGACGCTCGCGGCCGGCGCGGTCGTGGTGGCCGAGGTCGACGCCCCCCGCCGCCGCGCGATCATGCGCCACCACACCGCGACCCACCTGCTGCACGCCGCGCTGCGGCGCCAGCTCGGGACCCACGTCCGCCAGGCCGGCTCGCTGGTCGAGCCCGAGCGGCTGCGCTTCGACTTCGCGCACTACGAGCCGGTCGAGCCCGAGGTCCTGCGCGACATCGAGGCCGAGGTCAACGAAGCGGTGCTGGCCAATCACCCGGTCGAGACGGTGGAACTGCCGATCGACGAGGCGCTGGCCAGCGGGGCGATGGCCTTCTTCGGCGACCGCTACGGCGACCGCGTCCGGGTGGTGCGGATCGGCGACGTCAGCCTCGAGCTCTGCGGCGGGACCCACGTCGGCCGGACCGGCGAGATCGGCACGACCGTCCTCGGCGGCGAGCGCGGCGTGGCGGCCGGGGTACGGCGGATCGAGGCCCTCTCGGGGATGGCGGCCCTGGCGCGGGCGCGCGAGGAGTTCGACCGCACCCGCGACATGGCGCAGGCGATGGGGGTCGCGTCCGACGCGGTGGCCGAAGAACTCGAGCGCCGGCTCGAGGCGCTGCGCCGGCTGCGGCGCGAGAACGAGGACCTGAAGCTCAAGCTGGCCCACGGCGGGGGCGGGGCGGATGGCGGGGTCCAGGAGGCCGACGGCCTCCTGGTCATCGCCCGCCGGATCGACGGCCTGGCCAAGGGGGCGCGGCGCGACCTGCTCGACACGCTGCGGCAGCAGAACCCCGGAGCGGTCGTGATCCTGGCGGCCGGCGACGAGGGGAAGGTGTCGCTGCTGGTCGGGACCGGGCGCGAGGTCGGCGACGCGGTCGACGCCCGGGCCGTGGTGAAGGTGCTGGCCGCGATCGCCGGCGGGGCCGGAGGCGGCGGGCGGCCGGACCTGGCCGAGGCCGGCGGCCGCAACCCCGAGGCGATCCCCGAGGTCCTCGCGCGGGCGGTGGAAGCGGTCCGGCAGGCGCGCTCCCGCTGACGGGGGGCGGCGCGGGCGGAGCGGACGCCGGGCCGCCCCGGAACCTACATTCGATCCCGGGACATGCGATTCCGGGAACCCGTCGGGCCCCGCGCCGTCCGGCGTGCGTCGGCCGCGTTCGCCGCGTTGTGCGGCGCGCTGCTCTGTGCCCCGACCCTCCCGGCGGCGCCCGGCGCGACGCGGACCGCGGCGATCGGCAAGCCCTACCAGCTGCTGATCGAGCGGACCGCCGAGCGCCACCAGCTCGACCCGCTGCTGCTCGAGGCGCTGGTCGAGGTCGAGTCGGGGCGCAACGCGGAAGCGGTCTCGCCCAAGGGGGCGCGCGGGCTCGGCCAGCTCATGCCGGCGACCGCGCGCCGCTTCGACGTCGAGGACGTTCACGACCCGGAGGACAACCTGGACGGGGCCGCCCGCTACCTGGCCTGGCTGATCGAGCGCTACCAGGGCGACCTGACCCTGGCCCTGGCCGCCTACAACGCGGGCGAAGGGGCGGTCGACCGTCACCTCGGGGTGCCGCCTTACGCGGAGACCCGGGCCTACGTCCGGAAGGTACTGGGCCGGGCGGGGCTCAAGGGGCGATCCGCCCGTCCCCGGGGCCCCGACCCGGTCCGGCTGCTTCGGCAGACCGACGGAACGGTCCTCATCACCAACCTCAAGTAGCCCTCCCGGGGCCCGGCCCCCCGCCGAAGTTCTCGCCTTACCAGCCCCTCGTTCGACCTTAGTCAATCCCGTTTGTCTCCGGATTCCGGCTCGTCACAAGGAGTTTTCCTTGCCGGGCTCTCCCGCCGGCGTACTTTTCCGACCGGACCTGGGGGGGGCCGCAAGGCCCCCTCCCTGTATTTCTGACGAGTCCGGAAAGGGGGTCGGTCGTCGATCGGAGCGCGTGTCACGAAGACGGAGAGAACTGGTAGAGGAGTCCAGGTCAGGAATCCAAGGGAAAAGGAGTCGAGTACATGAAGAAGATTCTCTTCTTTGCGCTGATGGCGGCTTTTTCGCTGGGCTGCGCGATCACCGATTACCCGGTGATCAAAGACAGCGCGGGCGCCGACAGCGACGGGGTGATGACCGGCCAGTACGACCTGGCCTACATCGTCCCCAGCAGCCAGGTCGCCACGATCTGGGACGACGGTACCGACGAACTGTTCACCCTCGTGTCGCAGGACTGGAAGGGTGACCAGTGGCTCAAGACGTACAACAACTACGACCCGAGCGGACTCGTGACGTTCCTGGACCAGACCTACTGCGATCCGACCTTCGACAGCAGCTTCTGCGCGATCGCTACGGCCTGGAACCCCGACCTCCCGAACGCCTACGTTCACGGCGATCAGGGTGCCGGGTACAACAACGTCGACGACCCGTTCGACTACGTCGCGGACTTCAACTGCAACGGTGCCCGTTCGCTCTCCCTGCTCGTGTCCTACACGAGCCGGATCGGCGAGTGCGGCAGTGGCGTCTGGGCCGACAAGCAGGGCGCCGCGTACGAGTTCAGCATCCTGGAGCGGACCACCTTCCGCGGCCAGAGCATGTACCACATCCCCGTGGACAGCACGATCGCGGCATTCTCCGTCAACGGCAAGGACATGCCGGTCTACGGCCGGTTCAACCTCTACGTCGACGACAACATGCGGACCGTGATCCCGGTGAGTTCCAACGCCCGGTACCAGCTCAATGCGCTGGACCGCGCGGTGCAGCAGGATGGCCACTTCCTGGACGTCGACATGACCTACGGCTCGCTGAGCGCGAACTTCAAGGTCTACGTCAGCACCGTCCAGAACGCGCTCGACCGGCTCTGAGCGGGAGAGGAAAAACGATGAAAAAGCTCCTGCTCGGCGCCCTCGTGCTCGCCCTCGCAGCCACCGGCTGCGCGGTGACCGACTACCCCGTCATCACCGATGACCGGGGCAGCTACAGCGGCATCATCCGGACCGGCCACAAGGCCTACGTCATGGGCACGTCGCAGATCGCCACGATCTTCGACGACGGCTCGGATGAGCTGTTCTCGATGGTCTACCAGAACCAGTACGGGGATCAGAAGCTTTACACCTTCAACAACTTCGATCCCACGGCGTCGGTCCTGTTCATGGACCAGACGTACTGTGACTGGCGTTACGACGGCTGTGAGATCGTGCGGGCGTGGAACCCGGCCAATTCCAACATCGACGAGCCCTTCGACTACGAGTTCTTCCCGGACTGCTCCGGGGCGCGCTCGCTGTCGCTCCTGATCAGCCAGAGCAGCCGCCTCTCCGAATGCGGCGACAAGATGCTCATGGCCGACAAGCAGGGCCTGATGGGCGAGTTCGCGAACCTCGCGACCACGACCTGGCGCGGCGAGACGGCCTACGTCCTGCCGATCAACGCCGACAACACCTCGGTGAGCCTGAACGGGGTGAGCGCGCCGATCTACGGCCAGTTCACCAGCTTCGTCACCGGCGGCATGGACCTGGTCGTGCCGGCCACCCCGAACCTCCGCCACGAGCTGGCCTGGCTGGCGAATTACGTGGCGCAGAACGGGAACAAGGCCAACGTAACGCTGACTTACGGCTCGGTTAGCGCCAACCTGAACATGGCGTTCTCCGCCGCCGGGATCAACCACAACCTGAATCGCTTCTGACCCCAAGCCTGACGCGCCGATCGACGGGGGCGGCTCCCACCGGGAGCCGCCCCCTTTTCTTCGCGGCCGGGGCCCGGCAGCCCCGAACGGACGCCCGCGGACGCCGCCTCCGAGGAACTAACTTACATTTACAGCGAGTCTCGTAAGGAAATTACCCCGTTTGACGGAATCCCGCGTCCCGAGCGGAAAAAATCGTGCTTGCCCCGCTCCCGGGTCGGCGTAGATTCCGCTCGGCTCGGAGGTTCGAGCCAACGGTCCAGTTGCAGACGATACTGGAGAAAGGGGGTCGGTTAGTCAGTCTGAGCGCGCACGTTCAACTGGTAGAGAGACGGAAACCAAGTCAGGTATCCAAGGGAAAAGGAGTCATCCATGAAGAAGCTTCTCTTGATCGCCCTGCTCGCGGCTTTCTCGCTGGGTTGCGCGATCACGGATTACCCGGTGATCTTTGACACCCGTGGCGCGGATGCCGACGGTGTGATGACCGGTCAGTACGACCTGGCCTATCTCGTGACCTCCCAGGTGGCGACGATTTGGGACGACGGCTCGGACGAGCTGTTCACCCTCGTGTCGCAGGACTGGAAGGGCGACCAGTGGCTGAAGACCTACAACAACTTCGATCCGTCGGGGCTCATCAACTTCCTCGACCAGACCTACTGCGATCCGACGTTTGACAGCAGCTTCTGCGCGATCGCAACGGCCTGGAACCCGGACCTGCCGAATGCCTACCCGCACGGCGACCAGGGTGCCGGCTACAACAACGTCGACGATCCGTTCGACTACGTCCTCGATCTGAACTGCAACGGCGCCCGTTCGCTGTCGCTGCTGGTTTCCTACACCAGCCGCTACGGTGAGTGCGGCAGCAGCGTCTGGGCCGACCGCCAGGGCGCCGCCTACGAGTTCAGCCTGCTCGAGAAGGTCAATTTCCGCGGGCAGAGCGTCTACCACATCCCGGTCGACAGCACCGTCGCGACCTTCACGGTCAACGGCGCGGACCTGCCGATCTACGGCCGGTTCAACATGTACATGAACGACAAGCTCCAGGTTGCCTTCCCGGTGACCCCGAATGCTCGCTACCAGCTCAACGCGATCGACCGGGTCATCCAGCGCGACGGGCACTTCCTGGACGTCAACATGACCTACGGCTCGCTGAATGCGAACTTCAAGGTCAACGTGACGACCGTCCAGAACGCGCTCGACCGGCTGTGATAGACGGAACCTTGAGCAGGAAAAAAGGAGCGAGACCATGAAGAAGCTGATCCTTGGCGTGCTTGTCCTCGCGTTCTTCGCGGCGGGCTGCGCCGTCACTGACTACCCGATCATCACGGATGACCGGGGAAGCTACAGCGGCATCATTCGCACTGGCCACAAGGCCTGGATCCAGATCTCCCAGGTCGGCACCCTTTGGGACGACGGCTCGGACGAGATCTTCAACATGGTCTACCAGAATCAGTATGGTGACCAGAAGCTCTACACCTTCAACAACTTCGATCCGACCGCGTCCGTGATCTTCCTCGACCAGACCTACTGCGACTGGCGTTACGAAGGTTGCGAGATCACCCGTTCGTGGAACCCCGCGAACGACAACATCGACGACATCTTCGACTACGAGTTCTTCCCGGACTGCTCCGGCGCCCGCTCCCTCTCCCTCCTGGTTTCCTACACGACCCGGTACGGCGAGTGTGGCGACAAGTGGTCGAACATCCAGGACAAGGCAGCTGAGTTCGCCAACCTGGCCACGACCACCTGGCGTGGCGGCACGGCTTACGTGCTCCCGATCAACGCCGAGACCACCTCGGTGTCCCTGAACGGCGTGGCGGCCCCGATTTACGGCCAGTTCACCGCCTTCATCACGGGCCGTAACCAGACCGTCGTGCCGATGACTCCGAATGCCCGTCACGAGCTCGCGTGGCTGAGCAACTTCGTGGCCGAGAACGGCACGAAGGCCAACGTGACGATCACCTACGGCTCGGTCAGCGCCAACCTGAACATGGCGTTCGCGTCGTCCGGCATCACCAACAACCTGAACCGGTTCTGATCTAACCTCGCGCGCTTATACTGACGGGGGCGGTCCTTCGGGACCGCCCCTTTTTTTGCCTTTTCAGCGTTGCGGCGCGCGGGCGGTCCAGGCGCGGGCGGCCGCGATCGCGGCGGCCGGGTCGACCAGGCCGTAGCCGCTCGCGTCGTCCGGGCCGGCCGGCGGCAGGTCGCGCGCCGAGCGGCGCAGGATCGCCTCGACCTCGGGCACGGGCAGCTCGGGCCGGACCTGGAGCACGAGCGCCGCGACCCCGCCGACCCAGCCGACCGCGAAGGAGGTCCCCGACTCGAGCGTCAGCGAGGTCGGGTGCGGGGCCCCGGGGACCGGGACCTGCCAGCCCGGACCGGCGAGGTCGGGGAAGACCCCCGAGCGGCCGCCGCAGGGGGAGGGGCCGCGCGACGAGGGGGCGATGACCGCCTGCTGCTGGTCCACGGCGGCGACTGCGAGCGGCCCTCCGGCACCGGGCGTGAAGCCGCCGAGTCCGGCCGGCGCCTGCCCGCTGGCAGGATCGGGACCGTCGTTGCCGGCCGCGAAGACCGGCACGATCCCCGCCGCCCGCGCGGCCGAGACCAGCGCCCGGTCGCGCGGGTCGCAGTCGGCCTTGCCGTGGCCCCAGGCCCCCAGCAGCACGTCGGGGCGCGCCTCGAAGATCATCCAATCGGCCGCGAGGGCCATGTCGACGTTGTTGTAGCTGTTGAAGCGGTTGGCCAGCGCGGCCACCCACAGCGCCCCTGGCGCGGCGCCGAAATCGCGCCCCTCAAAGGGGCGCGCCACGGCGCAGGCCAGGACCTGCGAGCCGTGCGGCTTGGTGTCGACCGGCTCGACCCGCTCGCCGCGCGGGTCGTACCAGGACCGCTCGGCGCGGCGGCCGGCCGCCAGCAGCGCGTGGTCGCCGGTCACCCCGCTGTCGAGGCTCCCGACGACGACCCCGCGGCCATCGACGCCGGCCTGCCACAGCGGCCGCAGGTCGAGCGCGGCCACCCCCCAGCTGTCGCCCGACGGGATCGGCGGGGCGGTGCGGATCGCGGTGCCCGACTCGCGCCGCACGTCCCGCACGGAGTCGAACTCGGGGATCAGCGCCGCCACCGCGGGGTGGGCCCGGAGCGGCTCGAGCGCCTCCGGGCGGGCCGAGAGGAAGGCCCGGTTCCGGTAGCGCAGGTGGCGCGAGAATTCGACGCGACCGTCGGTGGCGAGCTCGCCGACCAGCGCGGCCAGCGCGCCCCGGCCGCGCTCGGCGACGGTACCCAGCGCCGCGAGGGTCTCCTCCCGGCTCGCCTGGCGCGACAGGCCGCGGGCCAACTGGTCCGCCAGCAGGGCCTCCGTGTCGACCTGTTCCCGCAGATCGACCAGCAGCCGGAGGTAGCCCTCGCGCGAGAGCTGCCCTTTCCGCGCGAAGCCGGGATCGAGCGGCCGGACCGACGCGGGCCCGGGGTCGGGGGCCAGGGGCGCGGCCCTGGGGGCCGCGGGGGCGGGCCCCGGAGCGGGCCCGGGGGCGCTCCGGCACCCCGCTCCGGCCGCCAGGAGGAGCAACGCGAAGAGTGCTGCCGCCGCGCGGCGGGCTGCCCGCCGCGGGGCCGCGGGACCGCGGCGGCGCCGGCTCGCCGGCTTCGCCCCGGTTCGGTTCTGTTCGCCCTGCCCGCCGTCGGGCGAGCCCTCGCCGCACGCCGTGGAGTCCATGCGGAGAGTCTAAGGTCAGGCCCTTCCGCGGTCGAAACTCGGGACCGGCGGGACGGCCCGATTCGTCGTACATTCCCGCGGCAATCGGGGCAATTCAGGGCGACGGACGTTGAGGAGGAGACGATGCGGGCCCATACCCCGCCCTTCGCCTCGGCGAGGCCTCGCCTCGCCGTCCGGCGCCCCGCCATCCGTGCCCTGGAACCCACTTTCCATCCTTGCTCCGGAGGTATCCGCATGAATTCTGTGAGGCAGGGTCTTTCCGCCTTCGCAACGGCAGGCCTCGCTCTCACCCTGCTCCTCGCTGCGTCCCCCGAAGCCCTCGCGCAGCGCGTCAACCAGGTCGACCTGGCGACCTCGACCGAGCAGGTCCGGATCGGCCAAAGGACCGGCGACCAGCTCGGCCAGCAGGTCGCGACCGGCGACTTCAACGGCGACGGGCGCGCCGACTACGCGGTCGGGGCCCCGGCCTACGGTGGTCCGGCGAACCAGCGGCTCCAGGCCGGCGCGGTCTACGTCTTCTACGGCCGCTACCCGGGCGACCGCACGATCGACCTCGCGGCCGGCACGGGACCGGCTCCCGACCTGGTGATCTACGGGCCGCGGGACGGCTACAACCTTGGCGAGCACATCGCCTTCGGCGACCTCAACCGCGACGGCACCGCCGACCTCGTGATGGGCGCGCCGGGCGGCGCCGGCCCGACCGGGATCGACGCCGACGGCGACGGGACCGTCGATCCGCTCGGGCTGCAGGCCCGCGGCGAGGTCTACGTCCTGTTCGGCGGCCGGGTGCGCTCGAGCCCCTTCGATCTGCGCCGACCCGATCCGACCAAGAGCCGCGCCGACCTGTGGATCCTGGGCGTCGACGCCGGCGACCGGCTCGGCGGGACGGTGGCCCTCGGCGACGTCGACGGCGACGGCTCGGCCGACCTCCTGATCGGCGCCGTCGGCGGCGACGGCGCGACCAACGCGCGCACGAACTGCGGCGAGGTCCACGTCCTGCTCGGCTCGTCCGGTGCGTTCGTGGACGGGACGCGGAACCTGAGGACACAGCCCGCGAACGGACTGATCTACGGGCCGGCGTACGACTTCGACGCCGACGGGACGGTCAACCGCGCGCCCGACGAGCAGGGCTCGATCGGCAGCGTACTGGCGGCCGGCCGGATGGACGGCGACGCGCGCGACGACATCGCGATCCAGCTGCCGAAGGGGCGCGGGGCCGGCGCGTCGCCGCGCGCCGCGGCCGGCGAGGTGGTGGTCGTGCTCGGCGCGAGCCCGTTCCCGGCGACGACCGACCTCAACGCCTCGCTCCCGATCCGCGTCTACGGCGGCGACCCGAGCGACGGCGCGGGCGCCGACCTCGCCTTCGGCGACGTCGACGGCGACAACCAGCAGGACCTGCTGATCGGCGTGCCGAACGGCGACGGCCTCGATGCCGACGGGACCTCGCGGCTGGACTGCGGCGAGGTTGCGGTGGTCTGGGGCCCGCGCAGCGCCGGGACCAGCCTCGACCTCAAGCTGTTCCCCGGCGCGGCCGGGATCCTCGTGCTCGGCAAGGAGGCCGACGACGGCCTCGGCCAGCGCGTCGCGGTGGGCGATCTCGACGGCGACGGGCGCCGCGACCTGGTGATGAGCGCGCCGTTCGGCGACGGTTCTGACGGGACGCGGCTGAGCGCGGGCGAGATCTGGGTTCGCTACGGCGACGGCATCCGGCCGGCGGTGAACACCGATTTGAAGAACCTGGGCGGCCCCGTGATCTGGGGCCGGGCCCAGAGCGACTCGCTGGGCCTCTCGCTGGCCCTGGCCGACATCGACAAGGACGGCACGCGCCAGGAGATCCTGGTCGGCGCGCCGTTCGCGGACTTCCCCGACCCGGACGGCACCGGCTCGCAGACCGGCCGCGAGTCGCCCGGCTACTTCTACATCACGACCAACAACGACCGCGACGTCGACACGATCCGCGACACTGTCGACAACTGCCCGACGATCAGCAACGTCGCCCAGTCGGACCTGGACGCCGACCTGCTGGGTGACTTCTGCGACAACTGCCAGAGCAACTCGAACCGCGACCAGGCCAACGCCGACGGCGACGCGCTGGGCGACGCCTGCGACAGCGACGACGACAACGACACCGTCCCCGACGACTTCGACTTCGACGGCACCTACGAGCCGTGCACCTCGAACCAGACGGGGACCTGCGACGACAACTGCCGGATCGTCGCCAACCGCTTCGATCCGATTCCGCAGGAGGACTCCGACCTGGACGGCGTCGGCAACAAGTGCGACAACTGCCCGTCCAATGCCAACGCCAACCAGGCCAACGCCGACAAGGACACGCAGGGCGACGTCTGCGACCCCGACGACGACAATGACGGGATCTCCGACGCCACCGACAAGTGCCCCAGCGTAGCCGGCCCCAACGACGACACCGACGGCGACGGCAAGGGCGACATCTGCGACAACTGCCCGAACACCAGCAACGCCGACCAGCTGGACACCGACGGCGACGGCGCGGGGAACGCCTGCGACAACTGCCCCGGCCTCTCGAACCCCGACCAGGACGACCCCGACGCGGACGGCCGCGGAGGCGCCTGCGACAACTGCCCCAACACGGCCAACCCCACCCAGGTCGACACCGACGGCGACTCGCTGGGCGACGCCTGCGACAACTGCGTCACCGTCTCGAACGTGGGCCAGCTCGACGGGGAAACGGTGGCCGGGGCGAGCGATGAGTGCCCCTTCATCTGGATCGACGCCAACGGCGACCTCGTCCAGCAGGCCAGCGAGAACTGGCTGTTCCTCGACAACGACCGCGATGGGACACGCGACGCCAACGAACCGCTGACCCGCGGCCCCGACGGCGTGGGCGACGCCTGCGACAACTGCTCGTTCCAGTGCAACCCGTCGCAGTCCGAGTCCTCCGGCTTCTTCTCCGACACCGACAAGGTCGGCGCGGCCTGCGACAACTGCGCCGGCAAGAACAATGGCAACTGCACGGTCAACGTCCTCTTCTGCGACGCCAATGCCGACGGTACGACCAATCAGTCCGAGCTCGACACGGGCTTCCAGAAGAACTCGGACGGCGACATCCAGGGCGACGCCTGCGACAGCGACGACGACGGCGACGGCGTCAACGACACGACCGACAAGTGCCCCCTGATCTTCAATCCCGACCAGGCCGATACCGACGGCGACGGCAAGGGGAACCTCTGCGACAACTGCCCGAACGTCTCGAACGCGTCCCAGACCGACACCGACGGCGACAAGATCGGCGACCCCTGCGACAACTGCTCGACGGTCGCGAACCCGGACCAGCTCAACGCCGACGGCGACAGCTCGGGTAACGCCTGCGATACCGACGACGACAACGACACGGTCCCCGACAGCGACGGCGACGGGAGCTTCGACCCCTGCACCGGCGGGGCCACGGCCAACTGCGACGACAACTGCCAGTTCACCGCCAACACCAACCAGGCCGACGCCGACAGCGACGGGATCGGCAACGCCTGCGACTTCACCGACGTCAACCTGGCGACCGACACCTCGGATTTCGTGGTCTACGGCGCCGAACTGAACGACAACGCCGGCCGGGTCACCGCGGTCGGGGATCTCAACGGCGACGGGCGCAATGACGTCGCGATCGCCGCTCCCGCGGCCAAGAGCAAGGACAACCTGCGCGACGGGGCGGGCGAGGTCTACATCCTCTTCGGACCGTTCAAGAAGGGCGAGGTCGACCTGAAGTTCCGGGCGCCCGACGTCGTGATCTACGGCGAGCGGCGCGAGGACCAGTTCGGCGCGGCGCTGGCGATCGGCGACGTGACCGGCGACGGCACCGCGGACCTGGTGGTCGGTGCCCCCAGCGGCAACTGCTTCTGGCTGCTCGGCCAGGAGCGCACCAACTGCGGCCGGGTCTACGTGCTGCGCGGCCGCACCCCGTGGCCCGCGACGATCGACCTGTTCAACGACCCGGACAGCGACCCCAACGACAACGACGACAACACCGTGCCGGCGGCGACGGCCGCCTATCTGGCCCGGACGGCGGGCGACGCGCTGGGCCGCGCGCTGACCCTGGCCGATCTCAACGCCGACGGCCGGCTCGACATCTGCATGGGCGCGCCCAACTACTTCGAGCCGGTCGGCGACCCGCCGAAGAACGTACCGTTCGGGGGCGTCTTCGTGATGTTCGGCGGCCCGGCGATCACCGGGACGGTCAACTTCGGCCCCAACACGAGCGGCGGCCCGCCGGCGAGCAACCCCGACTACCTGGTCAAGGGGGCCGACGAGGCCGACCGCGCCGGGCGCGTGCTGGCCGCAGGGGACGTCAACGGCGATTCCACGGCCGACCTGCTGGTCGGAGCGCCGGGCGGCGACGGGCCCTCCAACGGCAAGCGCGACGCCGGACAGATTCACATCGTCCTGGGCGGGACGCCGATCAACCAGTTCGGCAAGCGCGACCTGGCGACGACTCCCGACCCCTACATCTACGGCGTCGACAACTCCGACCTGATGCCGACCGCGCTGGCCGTCGGCAACGCCAACAACGCCGGCGCAGCCGACATCGTGATCGGCGTCTCGGGCGCCAGCAGCAAGAGCAACCTGCGCCTGTCGGGCGGCGAGGGCTACATCCTGCTCGGCCGCACGACCTGGACCACGGGTCAGGCCGACGCGCTCGCCAGCAAGTTGATCTGGGGGCGCGCGTCCGCTGACTTCTTCGGCCAGTCGGTGGCGATCGGCGAGGTCGACGGCGACGGCTCGGCCGACTTCGCGTTCGGCGCCACGGGCTCCGAGGGGCCGCAGGGCCAGTCCCCGACCCAGGCCGGCGAGGTCACGCTGCTGTCCTGGAAGGACATCAGCTCGCTCACCGAAGTCGACCTGGTGACCGCCAAGACGGCGGCCTCGATCCGCGGCGCCAACTCGGTCGACCAGCTGGGCGCGTGGGTCACGATCGGCGACATGAACCGCGACCAGATCGGCGAAGTGCTGGCCTCGTCCGAGTTCGCCGACGGCGACCCGGACGACACCTCGAACAGCCGCGAGAGCGCGGGCGAGGTCTGGATCGTGGCCCCCTCCGACGCCGACGGCGACAGCCTGCGGAATCTGGAGGACAACTGCCCTCGCGTCTCGAACCTGGACCAGCTCGACGGCGACGGCGATGGCGTGGGTAACGTCTGCGACAACTGCCCGACCACCCCGAACCCCGGGCAGGAGGACGACAACAACAACGGGATCGGGAACATCTGCGAGTTCGACACCGATCTCGACAACATCCCCGACACCGGCAAGCCGGTCGTCTGTGCCGGCGGCCGGACCTACGAGTGCAACGACAACTGTCCCGGGCTGGCCAACGCGAATCAGTCGGACATCGACGGGGACGGGACCGGTGACGCCTGCGAGACCGACGACGACGGCGACGGGGTTCCCGACGCGACCGACAAGTGCCCGACGGTCTCCAACGCCTCGCAGGCCGATGCCGACGGCGACGGCACGGGCAACGCCTGCGAGCTGCTGGTCCGCGATCTGGCCGCGGGCGGGATCGCGGTCTACGGCAAGACCGCCGGCGCGCGGCTCGGCGGCGGCGGCGTGATCGGCGACTTCAACCGCGACGGAACGGCCGACCTGCTGGTCGGCTCGCCCTTCACGTCCCCCGGAGGCCGCAGCGAGGCCGGCGCGGTCTACATGTGGCTCGGCCCGATCCCGGCTTCGGAAGACCTCGCCACCACGCTGGCCGACTACGAGATCTACGGCCAGCGGGCGGGCGACCACCTCGGCTGGACCGTGGCCGCCGGCGACGTCAGCGGCGACGGGACGGACGACATGATCTTCTCCGCCCCGGACCACGACGGCTCGGCCGCCAACAGGCCGAACGCCGGCGTCGTCTACGTCAAGCACGGCCCGGCGACCGGGACGCTCGACCTGGCGACAGCCAGCGCCAACCGGATCTTCCGCGGCAAGGACTCGACCGACCGGCTGGGCCTCACTCTCGCCGCCGTCGACTTCAACGGCGACGCGAAGAAGGACCTGGTCATGGGCTCTCCCAACAGCTCGAGTACCGGACGCACCGGCAACGGCGAGATCTGGGGGATCTACCAGGCCCGCCTCGGCAGCGTCACCGACCTGACGACGATCAACGTCGATCTGTACGTCCAAGGGGCCGGAAACGACGACCGCTTCGCGGCCGCGCTGGCCGGCGGCGACGTCACCGGCGACGGCACGGAGGACATCGTCGCCGGGGCGCCCGATGCCGACGGGTCGAACAACCTGATCTCCAGTGCGGGCGAGATCTACGTCCTGCGAGGCGGCAACTCGCTGCTCGGCGCGTTCGACATGAGCCTCGCCGCCGATTACCACGGGCTGCTGTACGGCGAGCTCGCCAACGACCGGGCCGGGGCGGCGCTGGCGATCGAGCGCTGGGACGCCGACACCCCGCGCGACATCCTGGTCGGGGCGGCCGGCCGCGACGGTGCTCCGGGCTCGACCCGGACCGACGCGGGGGCTGCCTTCGTCGTCCGCGGCCGCGACTTCTCGACGATCAAGGGGAAGCTCCTGCTCGACGAGGCGACGCTCGCGGCCCACGGCGACACGGCCGGGGCCCAGCTGGGAAGGGGCGTGGCCTTCACCGACTTCGACAACGACGGCTCGGCCGACCTGCTGTTCGGCCTGCCGCTGCTCGACGGCCCGGGCGGCACCCGGGCGGACGCCGGCGCGGTGCTCGTCCTGCCGCGCGAGCGGGTCCGGACCGGGACCGCGGTGGTCGATCTGGCCCGCCAGCCGGCGGCACAGCTGCTCCACGGGCGCAACGCCGGCGATCAGCTCGGTTCCACCGGCTGGCTGGCGGTCGGCAGACTCTCGGGGAGCGTGACGCGCGACGTCGTCGCCCCCGCCGAGCTGGGTGACGGACCGGCCGACAACCGCGCCTCGGCGGGAGAGGCGTGGATCGTCCCGCAGGCCGACCAGGACCGCGACGGCGCCCCCGACTCGCTGGACACCTGCTTCCCGACCGACCCGACGAAAGCCGACCCCGCGCCGACCGGCACGACCTCGGTCTGGACCACGCAGACGACGTTCCAATGGTCGACCGTGTCCAACGCCACCAGCTACAACTTCTACCGCGGCACGATCATCCGGCCGTGGTCCTACAACTGGAGCTGTCTGCAGAAGAACCTGCCGACGCCGGTCGGCACCGACACCACGAAGCCGCCAGCCGGGCAGGCCTACTGGTACGACAGCGTTGCGCAGTACACCGGCTGCATCGGGAAGCCCGGCTCGGACAGCAACAGCCAGCCCCGGCCGCAGCCGCCCGTCTGCCCGTAATACCCGTCGTCGCTCACCGCGGCGAACGCGGACCAGGAGCGCCGCCTCCCCTCGCGGGGGGCGGCGCTTTTTCGCGCGGGCCGCGGGGGAGCGGAACAGCCGCCGGTCGAGCTTCGCCAGGTCGGCCGGCCAGGGGCTCTCGAAGGCCATCGGCTCGCGGCTCTTCGGGTGGAGGAAGGCCAGCCGCATCGCGTGCAGCGCGACGCGGCCCGGGCCGTCGTCGCTGGCGCCGTAGAACCGGTCGCCCAGGATCGGCCAGCCCGAGGCCCCGAACTGCGCGCGGATCTGGTTGCGGCGGCCCGAGACGAGACGCACCCGGACCCGGGCCCGGGGGGCGGGGAAGCCGGTCGCCGCCTCGGTCTCGTAGGTCAGCTCGGCGTCCTTGGCGTCGCGCGGCCGGCGCGCCTGCGGGGCCGCGACCAGCATCCGCAGCGAACGCGGGTCCTCGCGCAGCAGGTGGTGCAGCCGTCCGCTCGCCGGGCGCGGCAGCCCTTCGGTCCAGGCGACGTACTCGCGCTCCGGCTGGCGGGCGCGGAACTGCGCGCGCAGCGCCTCGGCCGCGGCCCGCGAGCGGGTGAAGACGACCAGCCCCGAGGTGTCGCGGTCGATCCGGTGCACGACGTGCAGTTCGGGGACGCGGTGCCCGGCGAACTGCAGCGCCGAGAGCAGGCGGGCGACGAGCGGCGGGTCGTTCGCGTCGGGCTTCCCGGTCGGGATCGTGACCACGCCGGGCTCCTTCTCGACCACCACGAGGTCGGCGTCGAGGTGGAGCACCCGGAAACCGGGCCCCTCGATCGGCCGCTCGCGCCGCGGGCGGGGCCCGCGCGCCGCGGTTCCGGCCGGCGCCTCGACCCGTGCGCCGCCCGGCGGGCGACGCACCGGATCGGCGGCCACGCGGCCGTCGAGCGTCACGCCGCCCGACTCGATCAGCTCCTTCGCCTCGCGGTGCGACAGTCCGAACAGCTCGTGGACCAGCGACGCCAGCGTCCGCCGGCTGCCGTCGGGGACGACGAAGGCCGGGGCGGCCGTCACAGCGCCCCGCGGCGTTCCTGGTCGCGCTCGATCGAGCGGAACAGGGCGCCGAAGTTCCCCTCGCCGAAGGAGAGGTGGTTCTTGCGCTGGATCAGCTCGATGAAGATCGGGCCGATCAGGTTCTTCGTGAAGATCTGCAGCAGGTAGCCATCCTCGTCGCCGTCCACCAGCACCTTGTGCCGGCGGATCCGGGCGCGGTCCTCGGTGACGCGCGGGACGCGGTCGAAGACCGTCTCGTAGTACGACGGGTCGATGTCCAGCGTCTCGATCCCCGAGCCCTCCAGCCGGTCCAGGCTGTCGAGCAGGTCGTGGGTCAGGAAGGCCAGGTGCTGGATCCCGGGACCGTTGTACTCGCGCAGGTACTCCTCGATCTGCGAACGCTCCTCGCTCCCCTCGTTGATCGGGATGCAGAACGAGCCGTCGGGCGAGCGCAGGGCGTAGGAGGTGAGGCCGGTCTTGACGCCGCGGATGTCGAAGTAGCGAACCTCGGTGAAGCCGAAGACGTCGCGATAGAACGACGCCCACTGCTGCATCGTCCCCTGGCGGACGTTGTTGGTCAGGTGGTCGATCGCGAGGAACCCCTTGTCGGCAACGAGGGCGGGAGCGTCGTGCGGCCGGAACTCGGCCAGCCAGGCCGGCGGGTCGCCGGCTTCGACCAGGTGGATCAGCGAGTCGCCGATCCCGTAGACCGCGGGTGCGCCGCCGTAGGCGGGCGGTCCCTCGTACGGCCGGGCCCCGCGCCGGACCGCCTCGGCCTGCGCGCCGGCGGCGCTCTCGACGCGCCAGCCCATCGCCGAGATCGAGGGGCCGTGCACTGCGCCGAAGCGCTGCGCGAACGAGGCCGGGTCGCGGTCGAGCAGGAAGTGGATCGCGTGCTGGCGGTAGTGATCGACCGCGCGCGAGCCGTGGCGCCCGACGCGCGAGAAGCCGAAGGCGCGGAACAGCGCGTCGAGCCGCTCGGGCGCGGGGGAGGCGAACTCGACGAACTCGATGCCGAGCAGGCCGCAGGGGTTCGAGGCGTTCGGGACCATGCGCGAGAGGATACCAAGCGCGCGGAACGGGCAGCCACCCTGGGCCGTCCCGCGGCGGGGGGCCGGCCGGCCGATCAGTCGCGCTCGATCCCCGCCGGCTCGTACCCGGTCACCGGGATCGGGGCCCGCTCGCGGCCCGGGAGCGGCCCGGCCGGCTCCCCGTGCGGGCTCGGGGCGGAGGGGGGCGCCGGCTCCTCGCCGAAGACCGGGTAGGCCCGGCCGACCGGCGAACTGGCCTCTCGGGGCGGCCGCGGCGGGCCGGCGCCGCGCGGCGCGAGTTCGTCCCGCACCGCCTGCGGCCGCGCCGCGCCGAGGTAGGCGTTGAATGCGGCGGTCGCCGCGAAGGCCGCGAGGCAGAGCCAGAAGCCGGCGTTCCACGAGACCTGCCCCATTCCCATCGTCGGGCCCGAGACCTGGCCCTCGACCCGCGACTTGGCGAGGAACAGCAGCAGCGCGCCCAGCCCGCCGATCGCCGCCGGCACGGCGCCGGCCGTGCGCCCCCCGAGGAGCGCGGCGCCAAGGCCGGCCGCCGCCGCCAGCGCGGCGGCGATCGCCCACGGGTTCGAGCCGATCGCCTGGGCCTGGGCCGAGCCCATGACCTTCAGCATCGCCGCCTCCTGCTCCGCCTTCGACTTCTCCTCGAAGGCCGCGGCGTCGGAGGGGTTCATCGGCAGCGCCGAGGCGTCGAGCGTCGCGCCGAAGGCCAGGTCGAGGCCGCTCAGCGTCGCGACCTCACGCCCCTGGCACGAGAGCGTAGCGAACGGCAGGACGAAGCAGATCAGCGCGATCCCGAAGCCGGCCGGGGTCGCAAAGCGCGCCTTATGGTCCATGGAAAGGGCCCCCTCCTCGGCGACAATCTAGGTCCCGCCGCCCCGGCCTCCCAGCCGCCCGGGCCGCCTGTAACATGGGCCGCCGGGAGCCCGCCGATGAGACACCTCGCCCTCGACCGCCCGCTCGCCGTTTTCGACCTCGAGACGACCGGGATCGACCCCGCCCGCGACCGGGTGGTCGAGATCGCGGTTCTGCGGGTGGAGCCGGGGGGGGCGGTCCGGACGCTTTCGTCTCTGCTCGACCCGGAGATGCCGATCCCGCCCGAAGCCAGCGCCGTCCACGGGATCACCGACCTTGCGGTGCGGGGCCAGCCGACGCTGGCCGTGCTCGCCCCCGAGATCCTGCGGCACTTCGAGGGGGCCGACCTGGGCGGCTACAACTCGATCAAGTTCGACCTGCCGCTGCTGGCCGCCGACCTGGCGCGGGCCGGCTTCCCGTTCGACACCGCCGGGCGCCGTCACGTCGATGCGATGCGGATCTTCCACGAGATGGAGCGTCGCGACCTGGCCGCGGCGCTGCGCTTCTACTGCGGCGAGGAGCTCGACCGCGCGCACTCGGCGCTGGCCGACGCCACCGCCACGCTGTCGATTCTCGACGCGCAGCTGGACCGCTACGGCGGGCTGCCGCGCGAGATGGACGGCCTGCACCGCTTCTGCCACCCCGACGAAGGGCGCTTCGCCGACGCGACGCGCAAGCTGGAGTGGACCGCGGACGGCGAGCTGGCGCTGGGCTTCGGCAAGCACCGCGGCCGCACGCTGCGCGAGTTGGCCGTGCGCGAGCGCTCCTACCTGGAGTGGATCGCCGGGAGTGACTTCTCGCCCCAGGTGAAGGGGCTCGTCGGCGAGGCGCTGCGCGGCGTCTTCCCGCGCCGGCCGGGCTGAACACGGCCGCGGCCCGCGCGCCTCACGCGCGCTCGGCCGCCTCGTTGGCCTCGCGCTGCGAGCGGTGTCCGAGCGCGACGTTCTGCGCCACGAGGGCCATCCCCGCCGCGTTGAGCGCCTGCACGAACGGGACCTCTTCGAACGGCAGGACCGCCTCGGCGAGCGCGACGACGACCCGCGCGAGCGCCTGGTTCTCGCGGCGGTGGGCCCGGCCGCCCCGGGCCTCGACCTCCAGGTTCAGCGCCAGCCGATGGGTCAGCAGCTCGCGCTCCTCCGACGCGATCCCGGTCAGGTAGTCGCGGAACGCGTCGGCGTCGATGTCGAAATGGACCCGCGACAGGCCGTCGCGGCGCATCCGCGCGGCGAGGAAGGCGTAGGCCGCATCCGAGGCGCAGTAGAGCTCCTCGCAGAGCGGGAGCCGCGCCAGCACCTCCGAGCCCAGGACCAGCGCCGGCGTGCGCGGCCAGCGATCCGGCGCGTAGGCCGAGAGGTCGGGCTCGCGCGGCCGCGCAGCGAGCGGCTCCTCGCCCAGCAGGTGGCGGTACAGCAGGCACGGGGCCGGCACCGGGCGGCCGGTGCGCTCGTGCAGATCGAAGCTGTCCGCGGCCAGCGCGCGGGCGAACGGCAGGTCGGCCGGCGCGACCGGGACCCCGCCGGCCAGCTCGAGCCCGCGCGCCAGCCGGGCCCCGCCGCCGGGGACGAAGAAGACGTCCTTCACCCCCTCGAGGTCGTTCAGCAGCAGGCAGAACGCGGCGCGGTCGCGGCCCGCGCGGAACAGCAGCCCGACCTGCCGCGATCCGGCGCCGTCGACGATCGTGGCCCAGCCGCGGACCGGGGGCGGACCGGGCGGCGCCGCCGGCGCGATGCCCTCCCGTTCGAGCTCGCGCGCCAGCCGCCGCGCCCGCTCGCCGACCGCGCCCGCCGCCGGCAGCCTCGCCAGCTCGCGCAGCGCGTGCAGCGCGTAGGGGTGGCGCGTCGCGGCGGCCTGGCCGAGTTCCTCCAGCGCGCGGGCGACGCCGACGCCGGCGTGCAGCGCCGCGGCGGCGACAGCGGGCAGGAACAGCGCCGCGAGCGCGGGATGGCTCCCGGCGGCGATCGAGCCGATCGTCAGCAGGGCCTCGACGTCGGCCGGCCCGGTCAGCGGGCCGGGCCACATCCCGCGCGCGCCCGCCAGCCGCAGCTCGTGGTCGATCGCCTGCGGCGTGGCCGGGAGCGCCGCCAACTGGCGCCCGACCATCACGCGGTGCGCATGCTCGGGGCGGCGGAAGGAGCGGCCGACCTCGTCGGGGTGGACCGGGTCGCCGCAGGCCTCGAGCAGCGGCAGCAGCTCGAGCTTGCGCTCGTCGGGAAGCGCCGGGTCGTCGATCGCGGCGCGAAGCGTCGCGAGCGCGGCGTCCGCACGGGCGGCACGCCGCGTCCGGTCCGCTCCGGTGCGGCCGAGCAGCGCCTCCAGCGCGCGCCCCGCCTCGGCCCGCAGCCGGCCGTCGGCATCGCGGGCGGCAAGCCAGGCCAGCGCGTCGGCGTGCGCGGCGGCGGCGGGTGCGGCGCCGGCGCGGGTCGCCGCCGCGCGTTCCGGCCGGTGCCCCGCGACGAGGGCCGCGCGCACCGCGAAGACGGAAGCGGGGGGGAGGGGCGGCGTGCACCGGGCACCGGGGGTGTCCTCGCGCGAGGGCCTAGCACCGCGCGGGATCGGCGCCGGGCGCGACGATCAGCTTCCGGAAACGAAAAGCGCCACGCGGCAAGGCCGCGCGGCGCCAGCGATGCTTCAGGTATAGAAGCCCGGGTCGGTGTCGATGTCGACATCGATGCCGTCGAAGCTGTAGGAAGTGTTCCCCTCGACCACCACACGTACTGCAGGCCGCCGCGGAAGATGTTGCAGGTCTCCTCGGCCATCGCCGGGGCCGCAAAGGCGGCAAGCACGACGAGCGCGAGGCCAAGAACCTTTACTGCACGCATTTCAGATCCTCCAGAGCCGAACCCGGACCGTCCGGGTTTCGATCGACGGGTAGTTATACCCCCAACTTTCCGGGGATTGCCGCAAGGGGGTCTGACCGCTACGCGCCCGCCGGGGCAACCGTTCACGTCCGGCCATGACCCGATCGTGACGGGAGGGGTGTATCAAAGGATACCCAACCTCCCCCCTCCGTAATGGAGTGCCCCATGAACCGCTGGATGAAGTGGCTGATCGTCATCGGCGCCGCGGCGCTGGTTTTCGAGGTCGTACGCCGGGCGCGCGAGGCCGACTTCCCGTTCGACCTGGACCTGCTCGACGACGTCGACATCGAGGAAATGAGCTAGTCCCGCGCCGCGTCCCGGGAGCCGGCCCTCGCTGAACGGGGGTCAGCGGGCCCGCACCCGGGCGACCCCCTCCTCGACCGTCGGCGCGTGGTCGACGATCTTCAGGAACCAGATCGCGTCCAGCAGCCGCTCCACGGCGGGCTGGGCCGCGGCGAGCACCACCGGGTGGCCAGCCTTGCGCGACGAGGCGACCAGCGCGGCCAGGATCCCGATCCCGCAACTGTCCAGGTGGGAGAGCCCGGACAGGTCGACCACTACCCCGCCCGCCGAGTCCTTGATCGCGAGGCAGGCCCGCTCCTGGAACCCGAAGCAGGCGCTCGTATTGTGGAGCCGGCCTTGCAGGTGGAAGACCCGCACGCCGTCGTCGAGCAGCTCGTCCGTGCAATCGAACCGTTCCGCCGTCATGGTGTTCCGCTCCTGCCGGCGCGCGCCGCGCGGCGACGATTCTACGCGAGGCGCCGCGGGGCGGGGCGGCAACCGGACGGCCTGGAGCCAGAGGCGAGGATTGAACTCGCGACCTGCTGATTACGAATCAGCTGCTCTGCCACTGAGCTACTCTGGCCTGGAGCCGCGAAAAAACGGCGCATCATACCCTTGACGGACGGGCCGCGCCAGACGGGCCGCGCTATCCTCGGCGCTCCGCCGCCAGGAGACCGGTCCCTTGTTCCGCCGCCGCCGCCGCTTCGCCGACCGCTTCGAGAGCCGCCGCTTCTGGACCGACGAGCTGTCGTACGTCGGGCCGGGGCTGGTGCTCGAAGGGACCCTGCGCGCCGGCGGCCCGGTCGCGGTGGCCGGCCGGGTCCAGGGCGAAGTCGTCTCCGCCGGCCTGGTCCGGATCCTCCCCGGGGGCGTGGTCAGCGGGCCGGTGGAGGGGCTGGCCGCGCTGATCGAGGGACGCGTCGAGGGCTCGGTCACGGTTCACGAGGCGGCCGAGATCGCCGCGCAGGCGCAGATCATCGGGAATCTCGAGGGCCCAGCCTGGCGATCGCCGAGGGGGCTTACGTCGCGGGGCGCGTCGATGCGACCTCGAGACACCCCGTGATCTTTGTCGAGCGGCGCCTACCGCGCGCGAAGACCCCGCGCTAGCCGCTGCCGGCTCGATCGCCGGCGCTTCAGTAGGGCCTGTCCCAGGGATCGCTCGGCGGGGCCTCCTTCAGGCCGCGGTCCCAGGTCAGGGGTTCCGGCCGCGCCGCGATCGCTCTCGCGGCCGCCAGCGCGAGGCTCGCGACGCGCGCCGCCTTGGCGGCGTCGAGCGCGGCGGCCGTGTCCCCCGGCGTGTTGTAGTCGCGGTGTGGCCCGGTGAAGAGCATCACCGCGGGGATCTCCCGCTCCGCGAACGAGGTGTCGTCGCTGCGGCCCGGCGGCCGGAGGTAGGGCAGCTTGCGGACCTCCAGCCCGGCCGGCGCTGCGGCCGCGGCGGCCGCCATGAGGATCGCGGGAAGATCGGTCGCGCGCGCGGTATAGGACGCGAGCACGACCCCGGCGTAGTCCTCCCGATCGCCGTTGTTGCGCCCGATCATGTCGAGGTTGATCACCGCCTCGGGCCGGGAGCCGGCGGGCCACGGCGCGGCGGCGAAGGCGTGCGAGCCGAGCGCGCCCTTCTCCTCCGCGCCGAAGACCGCGAACACGACGGGGCGCGGTAGCCCGCGCCCCGCTGCCGCGTCGGCGCGCAGCGCCTCGGCGATCGCGAGCACGCCGGCGGTGCCGCTCGCGTTGTCGTCCGCGCCGGGGTAGACGACGAGCGTGCCGTCGGGGCCCGGATCGGCGCCGATGTGGTCGTAGTGCGCCGAGACGAGGACCGTCTCGTTGGCCCGCGCCGCGTCGGTCCCCGGCAGCACCGCGACGACGTTCTGCTGCTCGAGCGTCTCGGCGCGATAGCCCGGGAGCGAGAGCCGTGCCGTCGCGATTCCGAGCGGGCGGGAGGGGCTGCGCCCGACCCCCGCCGCGGCGAACAGTGCGGCGGGGTCGGCGCCGCCGGCGGCGAACAGCCGCGCCGCGAGTTCCTCCCCGACGTACACGACCGGCGGCAGCGGTGCGGCGTCCGGCAGCACGAAGCGGGGGCGCGACTTCTCGCGCTGGTCGCGCCGCCAGCTGTCCTCGATCGGCCGTCCCCCCGGCGGCGCCGCGACCAGCAGCAGCGCGGCCCCGGCCTCGGCGGCGGCCGCGGCCTTGGTGGCGACGAAGGAGAAGCGCGACATCCGCCCCGGCGCGAAGGCCGAGCGGTCGCCCTCGAGCTTCGGTTCGCCGGCCCAGACCAGAACCGCGCGCCCCCTCGCGTCGAGCCCGGCGAAGTCGTCGTGCGCCGGAGACGCGGCGCGGATCCCCCAACCGGCGAAGACGACCGGGAGCGGTGCGGTGGCGCCCTCCGGCGGCGGCGCCAGCAGCTCGACGAAGACCCCGCGCCCCTGCGGGACGGGCGCGGCCGTGCCGATCGCGAGCCCGGCGCCGGCCTGGTCGAACGCCAGCCGCTGGACCGCGAAAGGCTGCAGGAATGCGCCCTCGGGCCCGGCTCCGGCCAGGCCCAGCCGCGCCAAGCGCTGCGCCACCACGAGCGCCGCGAAGGAGGCCTCGGGCGAGCCGGCCTCGCGCCCGCGCAGCGCGGGGTGGGCCAGCAACTCGACGTCGGCGCGGATCGAGGCCGCCGAGACCGCCTGTGCCGCGGCGACCGGCAGGGCGAGGGCGGGCAGCACGGCAAGCGCGGCCCGGACGGCGGCGCGAGCGGAGGGGGGCAGGGCGAACGGACCGCGCGGCGAAGACATGTCCGCATCGTAACCCGGGCAGTTAAACTCCGCGTATGCGGACCGCCGGATGGAACCTCCCCGTCGCCCTGTCGATCCTCGCGCTCGCCCCCTGCGCCGCAGCGGTTCCCGCGGCCCCTCCGCCCGGCCCGCCGCCGGGCGCTTCGCCCCCGCCCGCGGCAGCCGCCGCGGTACGCGAGCTGGCCTTCGCGAACGGCGCGCGCGCGCTGCTCGTGCCGCGAGCCGGCAGCGGATCGGTACTGGTCGCCGTCGCGGTCGGCGCCGGGGCGCAGGACGAGCCGGCCGAGCGGACCGGGATGTCGCACTTCCTCGAGCACCTGCTGTTCGACGGTTTCGACAGGATGGACGAGCGCGGCGTGACCGAGGCCTTCGAGGCGCTCTCTTCCTACGTCAACGCCTTCACCCGCGACCAGGCCACCGTCTACTTCGCGCTCACGCCGCGCGAGGAGTCGGCGCGCGCCGCCGGGCTGCTGGCCGGGATGCTGACGCGCTCGACGATCCCCGAGGCGGCCTTCGAAAAGGAACGGAAGGTCATCCTCGAGGAACTGGCCCGCGAGGGCGCGCAGCCCGCGGTGGTGCGCGACCAGGCGGCCCGCGCCGCGCTCTGGCAGGACAGCCCCTGGGCCCGCTCCGCCGGCGGCACGGCGGCGACCGTCGGCGCCGCGACGCGCGAGGAGGTCGTCGCCTTCTGGAAGCGCCACTACGTCCCGGGCGCGATGAAGATCCTCGCGATCGGCGACGCCGACTTCGCGACGCTGGAAGCGATCCTCGCGCCGCTCGAGGCGCTGCCGGCCCCCGCCGCCGGCGCGAGCGGCGGCGCGCCGCGCGCCACGGTCGGGGCCGCGGCCCGGCCGTCGCCCCGCTCTTTTCCGCACTGGGGGACCTGGGCGGCCGCGCCGGCCGGCGACGAGCCGCCGCAGCTGACGGTCGCGATCGTCCCGCCCCCCGGCCCGCCCGGCGGCGCGGCGCTGGAGGTGCTGGCGGAGTGGCTCGGCGACGACGGCGGCCCGATTTCGCGAGCCGTCGTCGGGCGGGGCGCGACCGAAGTTTCGGCCGGGCGACTGCCGCGCCGGCCCGACGACGTGCTGGAGATCACCGTCACCGCGGCCGAGGGGCAGGACGCGCATGAGCTTCTGGCCCGCACGCTGGGCGCGCTCGCGGCAGCGAGCGCCGGGCCGCTCGACGCCGAGTGCGCGCGCCTGGGCGGGGCCTGGCTCTCCCAGCGCGCCCTGACGCGCCAGCGCCTGCACTACACCGCGGTGCTCGACGGCGAGGCCCTGGCCGCGGCGGACGCGCTGGCGGCGGCGATCGATCCGGCGCTGCCGTCCGGGGCCGAGGTCCGCGCGCTGGCGTCGTCGCTGCTCACCGGCGCCGCGCCGCGCACGCGCGCGGTCTGGTCCGGCCCGGGCGGGCCCGGCGCCCGCTCCCCGTTCCCCGCGCCCGTGGCGCCGCCGCTGGACGGCGGATCGACCTTCGCCGCGGGGCCGCGAGGCAGCCGCGTCGCGACCCTCGCCAATGGCCTCGTGCTCGGCGTGCTCGAGGAGCCGGGGAGCCCGGTCTTCGGGCTCCACCTGCTGGTCGCCGACCGCAACGCGCGCGAGCCGGCGGGGCAGGACGGCGCGGCCGACCTCGCGCACCGCCTGCTCGGCGGCGGCAGCCAGCTCAGCCCCGGCGAGAGCTTCGAGCGCCGCCTGCAGCGCGCCGGGATCGATCTCACGCCGGCCGACAACCCGATGATCCCGATGGACGACCGCTACCACGTCGCGGCCTGGTCGTACGTGCGCGAGGAGGGGCCGGCGGACGAGTTCGACGCCGCGCTGGAGCTGCTGGCCGAGATGGTGCGGCAGCCGCAGTGGAGCGGAGCGGCCTGGGACGAGGCCCTCACCGCGCATCGCCAGTCGCGGCGGGCCGGGGGGCAGGGGAGCGCCCGCCTCGACGCCGCGCTGCGGACCCGCCTGCTCGGCCCGGACCACCCCCTGGCCCGGCCGCCGTCGGGGCGGCCCGACGGGACGCCCCCGGGTGAGGAACAGATCCGCGCTTTCTGGGGCGGGGCCGAGGGCGGCTACTTCGCTCCCCAGACCTTCGTCCTGACCGTGGCCTCGCCCTGGGACGCCGACACGGTCCTGGAGCGGGTCCAGGAACTGCTCGGGGCCGGTCCCGGCTCCACCCCCGCCCGGTTCGCCTACCCGGCCCCCAGCCCCGGTTCCGCGCCCCCCGCGGCTCCCGCGGCCGCCTCCGGCGGCGCGCCGCCGGCGGGGATGCCGCCCGCAAAGCCCGCGAGCGGGATGCCCCCGGGGATGCCCGGGGCTCCTCCACCGGGGATGCCCGGCGGGGCCGCCCCGGGCGGCGCGCCGCCGCAGCTGGGCCTCGCCTGGGGCCGGGTCGCGGCGGTGCCGGCTGAGCAGCGCGCGGCGCTGCTCGTCGCGGTCTCGGCGCTCGAGGACCGGATGACGGCGGAACTGCGCGAGAAGCAGGGGCTGCTCTACCGCCACGACGCCGGGGTGCGCGCGCTGCCGAACGGCGAATGGCTGCTCTCGGCGTCGTTCTCGACCCGCCCCGAGAACGAGGCCCGGGCGGTCGCCGCCTTCGAGGAACTGCTGGCTGGGCTGGCCGGGCAGCCGCTCCCCGCCCCCGACGTCGACCGGATGCTCGATCGCGCGCGGCGGCGCGCAATGCTCGACGGGCAGTCGGCGGTCTCGCGCGCCTACACGCTCGGGCGCCAGCTCTACGAAGGCGAGAGCTCGCCGCTCGCGATCCCGCTGGCCGAGTTGGAGCGGGTGACGCCGGAGGCGGTGCAGGCCGCCGCGGCGGCGTGGCTCGACCCGGCGCGGATGGTGCGGGTCACGCAGTGAGCGCGCGCCGCACGCCGCGCGCCGCGGTGACCGTCAGCGCGCCGCTGCGCGTCGACCTCGCGGGCGGCACGCTCGACCTCTGGCCGCTCGGCCTGCTGCAGCCCGGCGGCGCGACCGTGGCCGCCGCGATCTCGCTGCGCGTGGCGGCGCGCGCCGGCCCCCCGCCGCGGCGCGGAGTGATCGCGCTGGCCGCGGAGGACCTCGCGTGCGCCGAGGAACACCCGGCCGACGCGCCGTTGCGCCGCCGCGGCCGGCTCGAGCTGCTGCAGCGGATCGCGGCCGCGCTGGCGCCGCCCGACGGCGTGTCGCTCTCGACCCGCTCGCCCGTGGCGCAGGGATCCGGGCTGGGGACTTCGTCCGCGCTGGGCGTCGCGGCCGCGGCCGCCCTGCTGCGCTTCACGGGCCGGCGCGCGGAGCGCGGGGAGGTCGTCGCGCTGGTCCGCGACCTCGAGGCCCAGGTTCTGGGGATCCCGACCGGGACGCAGGACCACGAGGCGGCCTTTCTCGGCGGAGCCTTCTTCATCCAGCACGGGCCCGGCGGGGGCACGCTCTGGGCCCTGCCGCGTCCGCTCCTGGCCGCTCTCGGCGAACGGCTGGTGATCTTCGATTCCGGTCTCGCCCGCAGCTCGGGCCCGTCGAACTGGGACATGTACCGGCGCCGGATCGACGGCGACGACGCCGCGGTCCGTGCGCTGTCGCGGGTCGCCGACGCCGGGGCGCGCGCGGCCGAGGCGCTGGCGGCGCACGACTGGCGCGCGCTCGGACGCGCCATGCGCCAGGATCTCGACGCGCGCCGCGGCTGGTCGCCGCTGGTCCTGACCCCGGCGCTCGATCGCGCCTTCGAGGCGGCCCGGCGCGCCGGTGCGCAGGGGTACAAGGTCTGCGGGGCCGGCGGCGGCGGCTACGCGATCGCGCTCGCCGACCCGGCGCGCCGCGCGCGCGTGGCTCGGGCGATCGAAGCGACGGGAGCGGCGATCAGCGGCGCGCGGCCGACGGCGCGGGGGCTTGCGGCGCGGCCGTAACGGGGCGGCCGCGGCGGCGCGCGCCGTGCCCGGCCGGCGCCTCAGCGCGCGGCTTTGAGCGCGATCCGCACCTTCTGCTTCGCGGGCGCGCAGAACCCGCTCGCCTTGACGCAGTAGGTGAAGACCAGCGTCCCTTCCAGCTCGGACGGCCCGGAGCCCGCGGAGGTGAGCTTCAGCTCGAGCGGATCGATCTTCTTGAAGGCGAACTCGTCGGGATCCTCGATCGGGGTCTTCGTCCCGACGAAGGCCTCGGTCTTCTCCAGCTTGGCGCCGCCCGTCTTCTCGACCGTCAGCGTGATCCCCGGGTAGCGGTTGATGGTGATCCCGTCCGGCGGCTGGACGGTGACCCGCACCACCCCCGGCTGCCCCGCCTTGAGGGGGTCGGGGGACTGGGCGACGAGGAGCTTCATCTCGGGCGCGGGGCCGGGCTTGAGGGCCAGGGCGGCCTGCGGGGCGAGTGCAGCGGCGAGGGCGGCGGCGGCGAGGGGAAGGCGGCGCATCGGGGTCTCCTGGGGCATCATACGGGGCGGGCGCGGTGGCCGCTCCGGAACGCCATTTTGCTGGACGGCGGCCCGGTTCGGGCGTATCAGGGTAGAGGCCCCGCGGCGCGCCCGCCGCACCGCCGGAGAGGGATCCGATGACCGCCACGCCGATCGCCGACCTGCGGAAGCTCGTGCGCCCCTCCGCCGTCCTGGTGCTCGCCCTGCTCGCCGTGCTCGCCGCAGCCGCGACCGCCGCGCAGGCCGAGGAGCTCATCCGGTTCAAGAACGGCCACACGCTGGCGGTGCGGTCCTCGCGGGTCGAGGGGGAGCAGGTCCACGTGGTGCTCCCCAACGGCAGCGAGGCCAGCTTCCCGCGGTCGATCGTCAAGCTGACCGAAACCGGCGTGGTGGCCGTCCCGTCCTCGTCCCCCAACATCGCCGCCGGCTTTGCCGGCCGAGCGCCGCGCGGCGCCGACCTGATCGGCAGCCGCCGCGGCGATGCGCTCCTGGCGATGAGTCAGTCCGGCGGCTCCTCCTCGCGCAAGGCGATCGCCGAGGGTTACCTCAACTCCAACGGCGGCAAGGACCCGCAGACGGTCGGCTTCTCGCGCTTCGGCAGCTCCGCGATCGGCGTCCCGGTGCCCGGTTCGGAGAAGGCGCCGACGGTCAGCCTGGCCAAGCGGCCGGGCCGGCCCCTGGGCCCCGACAACGACGGGACGAATCCCGCGGCCAAGCCCGAGACGAGCGGGCCCTCCTTGCAGAGTCCCGACCTGGCCAACCCCTCCGACCGCTCGCACGGCCACAACTGACGCGTGCCGCTGATCGTCGGGCTCACCGGGCCGAATGCGGCCGGCAAGGGCGAGGCCGCGCGCTGGCTGGCCGAGCGCGGCTACCCCGTCCACTCGCTGTCGGACATCGTGCGCGAGCGGGCGCTCGCGCTGGGGCGCGACGTCGGCCGGTCGAGCCTGATCGCGACCGGGCAGGAGATGCGCCGCGACGGGGGGCCGGGCGTCCTGGCCCGGCTGCTCGCGCCGCGCCTGCCGGAGCGCGCAGCGGTCGATTCGATCCGCCACCCGGCCGAGGTCGAGGTGCTGCGCGAGCGGCCCGGTTTCCGGCTGCTCGGGGTCGACGCCCCGGTCGAAACCCGCTGGCGGCGCGCCGTCTCCCGCGGCCGCGAGGGGGACCTGCCCGATCTCTCCACCTTCGCCGCACGCGAGCAGCTCGAGAACGGCACCTCTCCCGAGCAGCAGCAGCTCTCCCGGGCGCTCGCGCTGGCCGACCGGGTCGTCGTCAACGACGGCAGTCTCGAGCGGTTCCGCGAGGCGCTCGCGGCGGTGATCGAGGCCTGGGAGGCGGAGGCCGCCGATCCGGCCGAACGCGCGGATTGACGCCGCATCACCCCCCACCTAGAATCGGTAAATCCGCGTCAGTTCTCGACTTGGCGCGGCGGGCGCCGGAGGGCCGCGTGAAGGTCGAACGGAAGAAGCTCTCGCTCCTGCAGCAGACCTACCTGCCCCAGATCGCCGCGGGAATGATCACCACGCTGGGCAATACGCTGCCGCGCGAGCGGGTCACCAGCCAGTACCCGGAAGCGCCCACCCCGATCCCCCCGGGCTACCGCGGCGTGCCGGCCCTGGTCTGCGACGAGACCGGCCGGATCAAGTGCGTGGCCTGCCAGCTCTGCGAGTTCGTCTGCCCGCCCGAGGCGATCAAGATCGTCGCCGCCGAGTACCCGGGCAGCAACGTCGAGAAGTACCCGGCGCGCTTCGACCTCAACATGCTGCGCTGCATCTACTGCGGGATGTGCGAGGAAGCCTGCCCGGAGGAGGCGATCTTCCTGTCCGATGTCGCCACCTTCGTGGTCGGTTCGCGCGACGAGGCGGTGCTCCCCAAGGAGAAGCTGCTGGAGATCGGCGGCGTCCGTCCCATGCCCATCCGGAAGTGGGCCAGCAAGTAATGGAGCACGTGCTCGACGACAGCCGGGGAAAGGGACGCACGGTGCCGCGGGACGGGACCGGCGCACGCGTGCGCCTGGCCTCGATCGACGACCCCGCGGACCTGCGCGCGCTGTCGATCGACGACCTGCGCGACCTCGCCGGGCAGATCCGCGAGTTCCTGGTCGAGGTCGCCGCGACCAAGGGTGGGCACTTCGCCTCGTCGCTCGGGACCGTCGAGCTGACGCTCGCGCTGCACTACGTCTTCCACACGCCGCACGACCTCCTGGTCTGGGATGTCGGGCACCAGGCCTACGTCCACAAGATCCTGACCGGGCGGCGCGACCGGCTGCCCACGATCCGCCAGGACGCAGGGCTGTCCGGCTTCCTCAAGCGTGACGAGAGCCCCTACGACGCCTTTGGCGCCGGGCACGCCTCGACCGCGGCCTCGGCCGCCCTGGGGATGGCGATCGCCCGCGAGCTGAAGCACGAGCAGCGCAAGGTGATCGCGGTCGTCGGCGACGGCGCGATGACCGGGGGCCTGGCCTTCGAGGCGCTCAACAACGCCGGGGCGCTGGGCAAGGACCTGCTGGTCGTGCTCAACGACAACGCGATGTCGATCTCCCCCAACGTCGGGGCGGTGGCGCACTACCTGACCTCGCTCACCACGCACCCCTACTACCGCAAGATGAAGGAGGAGATCTACACCGTGCTGGCCCGGCTGCCGCGCTTCGCGGCGCCGGTGCGCGAGCTGGCCCAGCGGCTCGAGCTGGGGGTCAAGAGCGCGCTCGTCCCCGGGGCCTTCTTCCAGGCCCTGGGGTTCCAGTACCTCGGGCCGATCGACGGCCACGACCTGGACGAGCTGGTGCCGACGCTGAAGCGGATTCGCGACCTGCAGAAGGGCCCCGTCCTGCTGCACGTGATGACGCACAAGGGGAAGGGGTTCAAGCTGGCCGAGGACGACCCGCTGACCTGGCACGGCGTCACCCCCTTCGATCCCGCGACCGGCAAGACGATCTCGGCCCCGGCGCCGCCCGCGCCGGGCCCGTCCTACACGCAGGCCTTCTCGGAGGCGCTGCTCGACCTCGCGGCCCGGCATCCCGACGTCGTCGCACTGACCGCCGCGATGGCTCCCGGCACGGGGCTCGACGACTTCGCGCACCAGTACCCCGACCGCTTCTTCGACGTCGGGATCGCCGAGGGGCACGGGGTGACCTTCGCCGCAGGGCTGGCGACGCAGGGGCTGCGGCCGGTCTGTGCGATCTACTCGACCTTCCTGCAGCGCGCCTTCGACCACATCGTGCACGACGTCGCGATGCAGCACCTGCCGGTGATCTTCGCGCTCGACCGCGGCGGGCTGGTCGGGGCCGACGGCCCGACCCACCACGGGGCGCTCGACCTGGCCTATATGCGGCTGGTCCCGGGGATGGTCGTGGCCGCGCCGCGCGACGCCGACGAACTGGCCGACCTGCTCGAGACGGCCCACGGCCACAGCGACGGGCCGTTCGCGATCCGCTACCCGCGCGACACCTCCCCCGGGCCCCGGACCCGCGCCCCGCGCGTCCTGCCGGTCGGCTCCTGGGAGTTGCTGCGCGAGTCGGGCTGGGACGTGGCCCTGCTTGCGGTCGGGGCGATGGTCGGTACGGCGCAGAAGGTCGCCGACGGGCTCTCCGCCAAGGGGTACGGCGCGGCCGTCGTCAACGCGCGCTTCGTCAAGCCGCTCGACCTGGAACTGCTGCGCACGATCGACGGGAAGGCGCGGCTGGTCGTGACGCTGGAGGAGGGGACCCTCCGCGGCGGCTTCGGCAGCGCGGTGCACGAGGCGAGCGTCGAGGCGGGGCTGGGGCTTTCGGCCCGGCTCGCCCATTTCGGACTTCCGGACCGGTTCCTGACCCACGGCAGCCGGGGGCGGCTGCTCGAGGACGCGGGGCTCGCCCCCGCGCAGGTCCTGGAGGCGATCCTGGCCCGCCTGGCGCGCACCTGACGCGCCACCGGCGGGGCCGGGACTGAAGGGGGGCCGGGACCCGGCCCCGGGGAGTGGTTCGCATGAAGTCCCGCATGGAGATCAGCGGCCGGGATCTGTTCGAGATCGCGGCCGACGCGCTCGTCCTGTTCGTCCAGGAAGGGGATTCGCCGGCCGACGCGCTGCCGCGCGGTGCGGCCGCGGCCGTGCGGGCCGAGGCCGAGCGCCGGCGGTTCAAGGGCGCGAAGGGCGAGATCCTCGAGGTTCCGCTGCCGTCGTCGCAGGGCCCCGCGCGCGTCCTGCTCGCGGTGGGCCTCGGCAAGCGCGAGGAGTTCGGACCGGAACGGCTGCGCCTCGCCGCCGCCGCCGCCGCGCGGCGGTCCCAGGCCCTGCGCGCGCGCCGCGTCGCGCTCGCGCTGCCCGCGGCGCCCGCCGGCTCGCTCGGCCCGCGGCCCGTGGCGCGCGCCGTGATGGAGGGGGCGCTGGTCGGCACCTACCGCTTCGAGCGCTACCTCACCGATCCCGGGCGCCGGGCCGCGCCGGTCGAGCGCTTCGTGCTGGCGGCCGGACCCGCGGCGCCGGTGGCGCGCGCGGTCCTCCCCGCCGCCGAGGAGGTCGCGGCGGCCCTGGCGCTGGCGCGCGACCTGGTCAACGAGCCGGCCGCGGTGGTGACCCCCGCCGCCTTCGCGCGCGAAGCGCAGCGCGCGGCGCGCCGGGCCCCGCTGCGGGCGACCGTACTGGGGCCGCGCGAGCTGCGCCGCGAGCGGATGGGCGCGCTGCTGGCCGTGGCGCAGGGGAGCGACCAGCCGCCGCGTCTCGTTCACCTCGTGTACCGGCCGCGGCGCGCCAAGGCGAAGCTGGCGCTGGTCGGCAAGGGGGTCACCTTCGACTCCGGCGGCTACGACATAAAGACCGCCGACGGAATGCTCGACATGAAGTGCGACATGTCGGGGGCCGCGGCGGTCCTGGCGGCGACCGTCGCGCTGGCGCGGCTGGGCGCACCGGTCGAAGTCCACGCCGTGATCGGGCTGGCCGAGAACCTCGTCTCGGGCCGGGCCTACAAGCCGGGAGACGTGCTCACCACCCGGCGCGGGAAGACGGTCGAGATCAACAACACGGACGCCGAGGGGCGGCTGGTGCTGGCCGACGCGCTCGACTACGTGAGAACCAAGGTCCGGCCGGACGCGATCGTCGACGTCGCGACGCTGACGGGAGCCTGTGTGGTCGCGCTCGGGCCGATGGCCTCGGGCGTGATGGGGAACGACCAGGCGCTGATCGACCGCGTGCTCGCCGCGGCACGGGCGAGCGGCGAGAAGATGTGGCCGCTGCCGCTCTACGACGAATACCTCGAGCAGCTCAAGAGCGACGTCGCCGACCTCCGGAACACCGGCGGGCGATGGGGCGGCGCGCTGACCGCCGGGCTGTTCCTGCGCGAGTTCGTCGAGCGGACGCAGCCCTGGGTCCACCTCGACATCGCCGGGCCGGCCTTCGCCAGCGCGGACCACGCGTTCTGGGGCAAGGGGGGGACGGGGGCCGCAGCGGCGACGCTGATCGAGCTGGGGCTGGCCTGGTAGGGGCTAGCCGCGGCGCCGTCCGCCGCGGCGCCGGCCACCCCGTCCGCTCCGGGTGCGCCCGCCGGGCCCCGCGCCGCGATCGCGCGCCCCGGCCTCCGGGACCGTACCCGGCGGCACGGCCTCGGCCAGCCGGCGGCGCCACTCCGCGGTCTCGTCGAGCGCGTCGCCGGTGGCGCGGGCGTGGATCTCGAACAGGTCGAGCGTCTCCGGGAAGTAGTGGCGCCGCACCAGCGCCACGGTCGACGCCTTGCGCCGGCCGGGGTGCGGGGCGAGCCGGTCGAGCGTGAGCAGGACCTGTCGCACCCGCTCGGCGTCCTTGCGGCTGAGCGCGATCCGCAGCGACAGCCCGCGCAGCAGCTCGACCACGGCCGGGGCCGGGTCGGCCGCGGGCCTGCGCGGGCTGCGGGCCCGCGCGGCCTCGATCGCGGCGAAGGCCGGACCGGCCAGCAGCACCGAGAGCTGGACCGGCGTGCCCAGCGCGCGCCCGGCGTGGGTCAGGCGGTCGGTCTGGCGCAGCGCCGCCCGCAGGGCCTCCAGTTCCTCGGAGTGCCCCAGGGCGGCCGAGCGCGCGAGGTGCTCGTGCAGCTCCGGCAGGACGACTTCGAGCACGCCACTGACGTGCATCAGGTCGAACGCCGGGGCGGCGGCCCCGCCGCGGAACATCCGGAGCAGGTCCTCGAGGACCCGCGGCGCCGCGGCGCGCACGATGTCGCCGCGGCGCGCGACGATCGCGTCCCAGGTGGCGGGGTCGACCGTCAGGCCCAGCCGCGCCGCCAGGCGCAGCGCGCGCAGGATGCGGATCGGGTCCTCCGCCATCCTCACGTCGGGGTCGCCGATCGTGCGCAGCACGCGCCGCTCGACGTCGGACACCCCGCCCACGAAGTCCAGGATCACCTGGCGGCGGACGTCGTAGAAGAGCGCGTTCCAGGTGAAATCGCGCCGGAACGCGTCTTCCGCCGCGGTGCCGAAGACGTTGTCCTCGCGGATCAGGCGGTCGCCGTTCTCCTCGGACGGCTCGGCGGCGCCGGCGCGGAAGGTCGCGACCTCGATGATCTTGTCGCGGAAGTGGAGGTGCGCCAGACGGAAGCGCCGGCCGATGATCCGGCAGTTGCGGAACAGACGCCGGACCTCGTTGGGGTGCGCCGAGGTCGCGATGTCGAAGTCCTTCGGGCGCAGCCCGAAGAGCAGGTCGCGGACGCAGCCGCCGACCAGGTAGGCCTCGAAGCCGGCGTCGGCCAGGCGCTCGACGATCCGCACCGCTTCCGGGTCGAGCCGCTCGGCCGGGAAGGCGATCGGGATTTCCTGCGCCGGGGGCAGGTCGGGTCGATCGGGTTCGGACAGCTCGGTCATCACGCCTCGCAGGGGCTCGCGTCGTCTTCCGGTCCCGTCAACCGCCGAACAGCCGGGCCATCCAGCGCCGGTTGACCTGGCGGTTGAGCCGGGCGATGGCGTCGGTCAGCGGGATCTCCTTGGGGCAGACGGCGGCGCAGTTCTGCGCGTTGCCGCAGGCCGTGATCCCGCCCCGCCCCATCAGCGCCTCGAGGCGCTCGCCCTCCTCCATCCGCCCGGTCGGGTTGAGCAGGAAATAATACGCCTGACCGAGGGGCGCCGGGCCGACGAAGCGCTCCGGCTCGTGGCCGCTGAAGTTGGGGCAGGCCTCCATGCAGCAGCCGCAGGTCATGCAGCGGCTGTAGCCGTAGGCCTCGGCCTGCTCGGCCGGCGCCCGCCGCGGGGCCGGCCCGAGGTCGTAGGTCCCCTCGATCGGGACCCAGCCCCGGACCCGCTTGAGCCCCTCGAACATCGGCGCCCGGTCGACGACCAGGTCGCGCACCAGCGGGAACTTGGAGAGCGGCTCGAGCGTGATCGTCCCGTCGGGCAGGTCGTCGACGAGGGTCGAGCAGGCCTGCATCGGCACGCCGTTGACCCGCATCGAGCACGAGCCGCAGACCTCCTCGAGGCAGGCCGACTCGTAGGCGATCGGGGTCACGGCCCGGCCCGCGGCGTCGACCGGCTGGCGCGCGATCTCCTGCAGGCAGGCGATCAGGTTGAGGCGGGGCCGGTAGGGGAGGCGGAACTCCTGCCAGGCGGCAGGCGCCCCCGGCCGTTCCTGTCTCCGGATCTTCAGCACGATCTCGCGGCGCATGCGCTCGTCCCTTCCGGCCGTCAGTCGTACTTGCGGGCCACCGGCTTCAGCAGCGAGGTGTCGATCTCCTCGAAGCTGAACTCCGGCCCGCGCGGGGTGTGGGTCGCGATCGTCGACTTGAGCCAGTTCGCGTCGTCGCGCGCCGGGAACTCCGGCTTGTAGTGCGCGCCGCGCGACTCGTCCCGCAGGCGGGCGCCGCGGGTGATCAGCCGCGCCAGCTGCAGCATGTTGTCGAGCTGGTTGACGAAGGGCAGCTCCTGGTTGGACCAGTCGCCGGTGTCGGTGACGCCGATCTCCTTCCAGCGCTCCATGAAGCCGGAGATCGCGTCGTCGGTCCGGTCGAGGTTCGCATTGGTCCTGACGATCGTCACGTTGTCGATCATCAGGTCGCCCAGCTCGCGGTGCAGCTTCCGGGCGTTCTCCCGGCCCTGCATCCGCCGCAGCCGCTCGAAGCGGTCGCGCCAGCGCCGGGCCGCGTCGTCGTAGAGGCCGGAGGGCTGCTCGGCCGCCCGCTGCGCCGTCCCCTCGGCGGCGTAGATCGTCGCCGCCGGGCCGGAGACCATCCCGGCGTAGATGCAAGACAGCAGCGCATTGGCGCCGAGGCGGTTGGCGCCGTGGTACTGGTACTCGCACTCGCCGGCGGCGTAGAGGCCGGGGAGGTTCGTCATGTGGTTGCGTGGCGAGGCCGGGTCGTAGTAGCCGTCGGGCGTCTTCTCGTAGTCGACCCAGAGGCCGCCCATCGAGTAGTGGATCGCCGGGAAGATCCGCATCGGGACCGTGCGCGGGTCGTCCCCCACGAACTGCTCGTAGATCTCGAGGATCGCGCCCAGTCGCCGGTCGAGGAACTCGCGGCTCTTGTGGGTCAGGTCGAGGAAGACCTGGTTCTCGCCCCCGACCCCCAGCCCGAGGTCGACGCAGACGTGGTAGATCTCGCGCGAGCCGATGTCGCGCGGCACGAGGTTCCCGAACTTGGGGTACTTCTCCTCGAGGAAGTACCAGCGCTCGGCCTCCGGGATCTCCTTCGGGTCGCGCGTGTCGCCCTTCTTCCGCGGGACCCAGACGCGGCCCCCCTCGCCGCGCGCCGACTCGGACATCAGGCGCATCTTGTCCTCGCCGGGGATCGCGGTCGGGTGGATCTGGACCATCTCGGGGTTGCCGAAGCGGGCCCCCTCCAGGTAGGCCGCCGCGGCCGCGGACCCGGTGCAGATCACCGAGTTGGTGCTGCGCCCGTAGACCACGCCCAGCCCACCGGTCGCCAGGATCACGGCGTCGGCGGGGAAGGCCTCGATCTTCATCGTCCGCAGGTCCTGCGCGACGATTCCGCGGCAGGGGCCGCCGGGCGCGGCGAGGACCGTCCCGAGGAACTCCCAGCCCTCGTGCTTCTGCACCAGCCCCTCGACCTCGTAGCGCCGCACCTGCTCGTCCAGCGCGTAGAGCAGCTGCTGGCCGGTCGAGGCCCCGGCGAACGCGGTCCGGTGGTGGAGCGTGCCGCCGAAGCGGCGGAAGTCGAGGTCGCCCTCGGCGGTGCGCGAGAACGGCACGCCCATCCGGTCGAGCAGGTAGATGATCTTCGGCGCCTCGAGCGTCATCGACCGCACCGGCGGCTGGTGCGCGAGGAAGTCGCCCCCCTTGACCGTGTCGTAGAAGTGGATCTCGGGCGAGTCGTTCTCGCCCTTGATGTTGACCGCGGCGTTGATCCCGCCCTGGGCGCAGGCCGAGTGCGAGCGCTTGACCGGGACGACCGAGAAGAGCGCGACCTGGTACCCGCGCTCGGCGATCTTGATCGTCGCCATCAGGCCGGCGAGACCGCCGCCGACGACCAGGAAACGGGGCGGGGCGCTCATCGGGTGGCTCCTTGCCCGGGGGGGGCGGCGGCGTGCGGGGCCACCCCCGCGGCGGCGGCCGGCTGCAGCCGGACCGGCGACAGCCCGCCGAGCGGCCCGAAGGCCAGGAGCGAGTTGATCCCGGTGAGGGCGAAGGCCAGCGCGATCAGCAGCGCGGCCAGCGACCAGCGCCGCTGCGCCGCCTTCGAGGTCAGGAAGCCCCAGTGGATCGCGAAGCCCCACAGCCCGTTGCCGAAGTGGAACGACGCGGCCAGCACGCCGGCGACGTAGAGTGCGAAGGTCAGGGGGTTCTGCAGCTTGTCCTGCATCAGCGCGAAGAGGTCGTGGGTGCTGCCGCCGAACCACTCGGCGAAGCGCGTGGTCAGCACGTGATAGGGGATGAAGAACAGCAGCAGCACGCCGGTCACCCGCTGCAGCGTGAAGAGCGCGTTCTGCCGCAGCGGGAGCGCGCGGTTGTTGAACTTCGCCTCCCAGACGATCCAGCAGCCGAGGGCCGCGTGGAAGGCGATCGGCACGAAGATCCCGAAGACCTCGAGCAGGAACAGGTAGGGGAGCGAACGCAGGAATTCGACCTTGTCGTTGTAGGCCGCGGCGCCGCCGAGCGCGAAGGCGTTGGTGAGCCAGTGCTCGAGCAGGAAGACGCCGACCGGGAGGACCCCCGTGAGGCTCTGCAGCCGGCGAAGGGTAAAGTACTGCTGATCCGTGAGGGTCATCGGCGACCTCTCCTCGAACGCGGGCGCCGGCCGGGCCCGGATCGAACGGTGCGCAAGCCGAGGCGCCGGAATCGGGGGGCCGGTGGTGCGCCGGGCGGCAAGGCCCGGCGCGAGGCGGGATCATAGCGCATGGCGAACCGGGAGCCCAATTGATTAAGTACTCACGAAGCGCCGTCGCAGGGTACGCATTACTTGCGAGCGCGTTCATGTTATTCGGTCACGCGGGCGGCGGCAGCGCGGCACCCGCGGCACCCGCGGCAGCGCCTGCGCCGGAGCCGCTGCGCTCGCTCGCCGGCTGGACCGCGCTCGAACTGGGAGGGGAGCGGTTCCTGGTCGCGGCCGCCCGCTCGCGGCTCGAGCGCTGGCCGGCCGCGGCCGAGGGGGGCGAGGCGCTGCTCCGGGTGACGACGACGGTCACCCTCTTCGGCGCCCGCAGCGGCCGTCACCAGGTCGACGCGCTGTCGCGGGGCACGCCGCCCGCCACCACCCGCTGGACCGAGATCCAGTTCGGCAAGCGCGCCCGCGCCATGCAGGTCGAAGCGGGCCGGCTCACCGCCTGGCGCTTCGATCTCCCCTCCGGCGACCAGCTCCCGGCGGCGGGGGCCTGGGGCAAGCCCGACAAGACGGCGAAGGTGACGCTGCCGGCCGACGCGCCGGCCGCGGCCTGCGGCACGGTCGACCCCTACACGCTGCTGCTGCGCCTCGACTGCCTGGTGGCCGACCCGGAGCGGCGGGCCCTGCTCGTCTCGCGCGAGGGGGCGGCCCTGGTGCGGGTGGAACGGTCCGGCGAGCGGCGGGCCACGACGCTCCGGCTGCGCGACCTCGCCGGCGGCGAGACGGTCGAGGCGCAGCTCGTGCTGCAGCGGCTGGTGCTGCGGGGCAGCGGCGGCGCGGAGGGCGAGACCGCGTTCGGGATGGTCGGCGACGTCTCGATCTGGATCGACGAGGCGAGCGGCGCGGTGGTCGAGATCGAGGGGAAGCACGAGAACATCCCCGGCACGATCCGGCTGCGCGCGCGGGCCTTCTCGCGGGCCGCCGCGCCGCGTCCCGTCCCGCCCTGGCCCCTCCTCCCGGCGGCACGGCTTGACGCCGGACGCGCCACTCCGTAGATTCGCCCCCCTTTTCCGGGAAGGGGCCCATGTTGCACGCCACGCGCCTTTCGATCGCCCCCTCCGCCTTCGTCGCGCCGGGCGCCGTGCTGGTCGGCGACGTCACGCTCGGCGACGCCGCCAGCGTCTGGTACGGCTGCGTGCTGCGCGGCGACATCGAGCCGATCGCGATCGGGGCGCGGACCAACGTGCAGGACCTGACGGTCGTCCACGTCGATCTCGGCCTGCCGACGACGGTCGGTGCGGACGTCACGATCGGGCACCGCGCCGTGGTCCACGGCTGCGTGATCGAGGACGGCGCGCTGATCGGGATGGGGGCCGTCGTGCTCTCCGGGGCCCGGATCGGAGCGGGGGCGCTGGTCGCGGCCGGCGCGGTGGTGAAGGAACGGTTCGTCGTCCCGCCGCGGGCGCTGGTCGCCGGGGTGCCGGGGAAGATCGTGGGCGAGCTCGACGACGCGCTGCTCCGGCGGATCGCCCGCAACAAGGACCACTACGTCGCAACCGCCGCCCGCTACCTTGCGGGAGAGCTGGGCGGGGGGCCGCATGGCGGCCGCTGACGAGCGGGCGTTCCTGGAGCTGGCCCGCCCGGGCCGGCGCTTCGTGCTGACGACGCACATCCAGCCCGACGCCGACGGGATCGGCAGCGAACTGGCGCTGGCCGCGCTGCTGCGGGCGCAGGGGGCCGCGCCGCGGATCGTCAACGCCGATCCGCTGCCGGCCGCGCTCGCGTTCCTGGACGAGGCCGGCGAGGTCGAGACCTGGGACCCGGCCGCGCACGGCCCGGCGCTGGCCGCCGCCGACGCGATCGTGATGCTCGACAACTCCGACCCGGCGCGCCTCGGCGCGCTCGAGCCGGCGGTTCGGGCCTCGGCCGCGCGCACCATCAGCATCGACCACCACCCCGATCCCGACCCGTTCTGGTCGCTGCTCGTGCTGCGCACCGGGGCCAGCTCGACCGCCGAGGTCGTCTTCGACCTGGCGCGCGCCGCCGCGGCCGAGCTGCCGCCCGCGGCGCTGCGCGCGCTCTACGCCGGGCTGGTCGGCGACACCGGGCGCTTCCGCTTCGGCAGCACCAGCGCCGAGGCCTTTGCGATGGCCGCCGAGCTGGTGCGGGCCGGCGTCTCGCCGGCGGCGATGTTCGCCCGGATGGAGGAGTGCGTCAGCGGGCCCTACCTGCGGCTGCTCGGCCGGACCCTCGGCTCGGCCGAGCTGCTGGAGCAGGGGCGTTTGGTGCTGCTCACCGTGCCGCGGGCGCTGGTCGTCGAGCTGGGGGCCCAGGCCGAGGACACCTCCGAGATCATCAACGAGTCGCTGCGCCTCGGCGCCAGCCGGGTCGCGGCGCTGCTCCGTGAGCAGGAGGACGGGCGCACCAAGGTCAGCCTGCGCAGCAAGGGGCCGCTCGACGTCAACCGCGTGGCCCGCCGCCACGGCGGCGGCGGTCACCGCAACGCGTCGGGGATCGTTTTCGGCTGCCCGCTCGAGGAGGCCCGCAGCCGGCTCCTGCCCGAGCTGCTCGAGCTGGCCGCGGAGTAGCGGGCCTCCAGGCAGCGCACGAGCGAAGCGGCGACGTTGCGGCCCGTGGCGGCCTCGATCCCGCGCAGCCCGGGCGAGGCGTTGACCTCGAGCACGAGCGGCCCGTGCGGCGACTCGATCAGGTCGATCCCGGCGACCCTCAACCCGATCGCCCGCGCCGCCTCGAGCGCGACGCGCCGCTCCTCGGGCGCCGCGCGGTGGACCACCGCCACGCCGCCGCGGTGCAGGTTGTTGCGGAACTCGCCCTGTGCCGCGCGCCGCCGCATCGCGGCCACGACCTGCCCGCCGGCGACGATCAGCCGCAGGTCGCCGTCGCAGCGCAGGTAGGGCTGCACCAGGATGTGCTGGTTGAAGACGTGGAAGGCGCCGACGATCGACTCCGCGCCGGCCGCGCTCTCGGCCAGCATCACCCCCAGCCCCTGGCTGCCGTCGCTGAGCTTGACCACGACCGGCGGTCCGCCCAGGGCCTCGATCCCGCCGCGCACGTCGCGGGCGTCCCGGGCGAACGCGGTCGCGACCGCGGGGACCCGGGCGCGGGCCAGGCACTGCAGGGTCGAGAGCTTGTCGCGGGCGATCGCGATCCCGTCCGACGGGTTGAGGCAGGGGACCCCCAGCGACTCGAACTGCCGCAGCACGGCGAGCCCGGCGAACGACCACGAACGGCCGAGACGCGGGAGGACCGCGTCAACCGGGCCCAGCGGCTCGCCGCGGTACAGCAGCGCCGAGCGCTCGCCATCGACCAGCATCGCGCAGCGCAGCGGGTCGATGACCCGGACATGGTGGCCCCGCACCCGGCCGACGAGGGCCAGGCGGGCGGTGCTGTAGAGGAACCGGGAGCGGGACAGAATGACGATCTTCACGGGGGCACGCTCCGGGAACGGCGCGGCCAGTATACGGCGCGGCCGCACCCGGCCGGACGCGGCTGTTGACAGGCCGGGGCGCGGCGGCGACGATGCCCCTCCCCCCCTTCCTCCCCCGCGAGGACCGCGATCCCGTGTTGCGCGTCGGCATCCTCCTCGCCGGCTGCGGAGCCCACGACGGCACCGATCCGTTCGAGGCCGCGCTGGCGGCGCTGGCGCTCGACCGGCACGGGCTGCGGGCGGCGTTCCTGGCGCCGGACGGCCCGCAGTGCGACGTCGTCGACCACCGGTCCGGCACGCTCGACGAGGCCGCCGCGCCGCGCCGGCTCGACGTCGAGAGCGCGCGGCTCGCGCGCGGCCCGCTGCGGCCGTTCGACGCGGCCGAGGTGGCCGGGCTCGGCGCGCTGGTCGTTCCCGGCGGGGCGGGAGTGGTGAAGTCGCTGCTCTGCGGCGCGCTCGAGCCGGGGCGCGGCGCCGAACTGGCGGAGGCGGTCCGCGGTCCGCTCGTCGCGCTGCGCGCGCGCGGCGCCCCGCTGGGGGCGATCGGATTGGGGATCGAGGTGCTGTCCCGGCTCGAGCCCGGGCTGGCGATCGACCCCTTCGCGCTCTCCCCCCGCACGGCCGCGGTGGACGAGGCGCGGCGGCTGGCCTGGACCCCCGGGTTCCTCGGGGCGGACGGCCCGGCCGACGCCGCGGCCGGGATCGACGAGATGGTGAAGGCGCTCGCGCGGATGCTGGGCCGGCCGGCGGCCCTTCCGCGATAATGGCGCTGCGGAGCCGAGACGGATGACGAAGAGCAAGCGTGCGCTGCTGAAGATCCTGCTGATGACGCCCAAGCCCCTGGTCTGGCGCTTCGCCCGGACCTACATCGCGGGCGACACGCTCGACGACGCCGCGCGGACGATCCGCGAGCTGAACGGCGAGGGGGTGTGCGCCACCGTCGACGTCCTCGGCGAATGGGTCAAGAACGAGGGCGAGGTCCAGTTCTTCGTCGATCAGTACGGGAAGACGATCGACCGGATCGTGGCCGACCGGCTGGACGCCAACGTCTCGATCAAGCCGACGGCGATGGGCCTGGCGATCGCGCCCGACCTGGCCTTCCGCTCGATCAGCGCGGTGCTGGAGCGGGCCCAGAAGCACGGGCTGTTCGTACGCCTCGACATGGAGGACAGCCCCTACACCCAGGCCACGCTCGACCTCTACTTCCGGCTGCGCGAGGCGGGCTTCGAGAAGGTCGGCGTCGTGCTCCAGGCCTACCTGCGGCGGACCCTCGACGACGCCGCGAAGCTGGCGGACGCCGGGGCGTCGGTCCGGCTGTGCAAGGGGATCTACGTCGAGCCGCGGGCCCTCGCGTACCAGCAGTTCGACACCGTGCGGGCGGCGTTCGTGGCGGCGATGGAGATCCTGATGAAGGGGAAGGGCTACACCGCCGTGGCGACCCACGACGAGTGGCTCGTCTTCCGCGGCCAGGCGCTGGCCCGCGCGCTGGAACTGCCCGGCGACCGCTTCGAGTTCCAGATGCTGCTCGGCGTCGACCCGGCGCTGCGGCGGATCATCGTCGGGCAGGGATACAAGATGCGGGTCTACGTCCCCTACGGGAACGGCTGGTTCGGCTACTCGATCCGGCGCCTGCTCGAGAACCCGAAGTTCGCCACGCACGTCGTGAAGAACGTGCTGGGCCTGGGCCCCGCCTCGGGGGCGGCCGCGAAGGCGTGAAGATCTTCGCGCTGGGCGACCCGCACCTCTCGTTCGGCCGTCCCAAGCCGATGGACGTCTTCGGCCCGCTGTGGGCCGACCACCCGCGGCAGATCGCCGCGGCGTGGGACGGGGTGGTCGGGCCGGACGACGTCGTGCTCGTCCCCGGCGACATCTCGTGGGCCCACAACCTGGCGGAGGCGGCGCCCGACCTGCAGTTCCTCGCCGAGCGCCGCGGGCGGCTGAAGGTCCTGCTGAAGGGGAACCACGACACCTGGTGGTCGTCGATCGGCAAGGTGCGCGCCGCGCTCCCGCCCGGCCTGGCCGCGCTCGACAAGGACGCGCTGCGGCTCCCGGAGGGGGTCGTGCTCTGCGGGGCGCGCGGCTGGAACCTGCCCGACATGCCGTGGAGCGACCCCGAGAAGGACCCGCCGCTCTACCACCGCGAACTGGAACGGCTGGGGCTTTCGCTGGCCGCGGCCCGGCGGCTGGCGCAACCCGGCGACGCGCTGCTGGCGCTGCTCCATTACCCGCCGCTGGGACCGGGCGGGACGGCCAGCCGGGTGCTCGAGAAGCTCGCCGCGGCGGGGGTGGCGCGGGCGGTCTACGGCCACCTCCACGGCGACGACCACCGCTGGGCGCCGCGGGGGCCGCACGGCGGGGTCGACCTGGTCTTCGTGGCCGCGGACTACACCGGCTTCGCCCCGGTCGAGGTCTGGGATACGGGCGAACGGCGAGGCCCGGACGGGGGAGCGTGAGGCGGCAGCGGGTTTGACACCGGCAGGGGAGAATCCTACTTTCCGGCCGGAATCGCCCGCCCGACTGCCGGGCCGGGGACGGGAGCGCACGCCGATGCCGATCTACGAGTACCGCTGCCAGGCCTGCGGCGATGAGTTCGAGGTCATCCAGAAGATCTCGGAAGGCCCGCTCAAGCGCTGTGGCAAGTGCGGCGGCCGGCTCGAGAAGCTGCTCTCGCGGACCGCCTTCCTGCTGAAGGGCGGCGGCTGGTACGCCGACGGCTACGGCGGGTCGGGGCCGCGCAAGGCGGAAGGCGGGGGGGAACGCCGTCGAAGGACGCTCCGTCGAAGGACGGTCCGTCGAAGGAGGCGCCGTCGAAGGACGGTCCGTCGAAGGACGCGCCGCCGCGGAAGTCCGGCTCCGGCGCCAGCGAGGGCGGGGGAAGTTCCAAGAGCGAGGCCGCGTCCCCCAAGCCGGGCGGCAAGCCGTCCTCATCTGACTGATCCGCTTCGGATTGACCGCCGCGTTGCAGGCCGGTAACATCATGTGACGGGCGGCTGAATACCGCCCACGGAAGGCACGCATGACGCCCCGGCGGTCCCTGAAGCGACCGTCCCCGGACGTTCGCAGAGTATTCAGCGCGCAGGAGTTGTCACCGGGCCAGTCCCCGCTGGGGCTGGTCGGGTGGCTGGTCCGCCTCGCGCAGCTCATCTCGGGGATCGCCCGTTCGATCGGTAGCACCCGGCTCTTCCCGGCGCCGCGCCACTCGCTGCAGTTCACCCCCGTCCCGGCGCCCGGCAGGCCGCGTCCACCCGCATCTCTCGACGTTCGGCACCCAGACCTCCCGACCCTCCGCGACACCTGGCCCATTCATCCCGGCGGAGGAGGGATCCGGCAGATCCGGTACGGCGGCGGCCCCGCGGCCGCGGCCCGGGGGAGCTGAGCGGGGCGCACGGCGTCGCCTTCCGGCCGAGCCCACGGGGCTCCTGGAGGCGACATGAACGGACTGGTCCTGGCTGTCGAAGCCCCCGGACCGCTGGCCATCTGGCTGGTGGTCGCGGGGCTCTCCGGCCTGCTCTTCGGTGCCCTCCTCGGCTGGATGGTCGCCGCGCGCGGCGGCCGGGGGATCATCGCCACCGCGCGCCGCGAGGCCTCCGCCCTGCTGGAGCAGGCCCGGTCCCGGGCCGACGAACAGATCCAGGGGCTGATCGTCCAGGCCGAGCAGGAGGCGGCCGCCAAGCGCGCGCGCTGGGCCGAGGAGGAACGGGCCCGTCTGGCCCGCGTCACCGAGCAGGAGGAAGAGGCCGAGCGCCTGCACCGGCGGCTGGTCGACCGCGACCGGGCGCTGGCCCGGCGCGACGAGCTGCTGGGGGAGCGGGAAGGGGAGATCGACCGCAGGCGCCAGGAACTCGCCAAGCAGCGCGAGCGGGTGACCGAGCTGGAGCAGCAGACGATTCTGCGGCTGGAGGAGGTCGCCGGCCTGTCGCGCGACGAGGCCAAGCGGCAGGTGATCGAGGCCTTCCGGACCGAGGCCCGCCAGTCCGCGGCGTCCGAGATCCGGGCGATCAAGGAGGAGGCCCAGCGCAACGCCGAGCTCGAGGCGCAGAAGATCATGGCGCTGGCGATCGAACGGATGGCCTCCGACTTCTCGGCCGAGCGCAGCGTCTACACCGTCCCGCTGCCCGACCCGCAGCTCCGCGGGCGGATCATCGGCGCCGAGGGCCGGAACATCCGCGCCTTCGAGAAGCTGACCGGGATGCAGCTGGTGATGGACGACGACCCGACCCACGTGCTGGTCTCGGGCTTCAACCCGGTCAAGCGCGAGATGGCCAAGCGCGCGCTCGAGCGGCTGATCGAGGGCGGGACGATCCACCCGCGGAAGATCGTCCAGGTCGTGGCCTCCACCCGCAAGCGGCTCGAGCAGGAGATGCAGAAGGCCGGGCAGGAGGCGATCGACGAGTTCAGCTTCCGCTCGGTGCACCCCGAGATCGTCGGGCTGCTGGGGCGCCTCAGGTACCGCACCAGCTACGGCCAGAACGTGCTCGAGCACGTCAAGGAGGCGGCCTGGCTGTGCGGGATGATGGCGGCCGAGCTGGGGCTCGACCAGAAGCTGGCGCAGCGCGCGGCGCTGCTGCACGACATCGGCAAGGCGGTCGACTTCGAGCGCGAGGGGACGCACCCCGAGATCGGCGGCAAGCTGGCCCGCCAGTACGGCGAGCCGGCGGTGGTCGTCAACGCCATCGAGTCGCACCACGACGACTGCGAGGTGATCGACCCGATCTCGGTGCTGGTCGCGGCGGCGGACGCCCTGTCCGGCGCCCGCCCCGGGGCCCGGCGCCGGACCACGGTGGACTACATCCGGCGGGTCACGCAGCTCGAGGAGCTGGCGCGCTCGTTCCAGGCGGTCGACAGTTGCTACGCGCTGCAGGCCGGGCGGGAGATCCGGGTGATCGTCGAGCCGAAGCGGATCAGCGACGACGGGGTGGCGCTCCTGGCCCACGACCTGACGCAGCGGATCCAGTCCGAGATGGACTTCCCGGGCCGGATCAAGGTGACGATCATCCGCGAGGTCCGGGCCCAGGCCGTCGCGCGCTGACGGCCCGCGTCCGGGCCGCCACGGAGGGCGGCCCCTACGGGTTGCCGACGGGGCGGCGGACGACGACGACCGTCTGGTCGTCGCGCTGCGGGCCATGCGCGAAGCGACCGGCCTCGGCGAACACCGCGTCGACGATCTCGGCCGCGCCCGCCCCCTTGAGCTGCCGCAGCAGCTTCTCGAGCCGCGCCTCGCCGAACTCCTTTCCCGCGCGGTTCTGCGCCTCGACGATCCCGTCGGTGTAGAGCAGCAGGGTCGAGCCAGGCAGGAAACGTTCGAAGCCGCGCTCGTAGCTGGCGTTGGGCTCGGGGCCGAGCAGGAGGCCGCCGATCTCGAGCTTCTTGACGTGGCCGTCCTGGAACAGCAGCGGCGGCGGGTGGCCGGCGTTGCAGTAGACCATGTTCCCGTTGCGCTCGAACTCGGCGTAGAAGAGCGTGATGAAGCGCGAGGCCAGCGCCGAGCGCGAGACCACGCGGTTGACGCGCTCGATCGCGCGGGTCAGGCGGTACTGGACGTCGAGCACGACGCGCAGGCCGGTGATCACGTCGCGCGCCATCAGCGCGGCCGGCAGCCCGTGACCCGACGAGTCGGCGATCGCCACCCCCAGCACGCGGTCCGAGAGCTCGACGAAGTCGTAGAGATCGCCGCCGACCTCCTCGGCCGGGACCGAGCGGGCGGCGATGTCGAAGCCGTGGAAGTCGGGCGCGCGCGCCGGCAGCAGGCTGGTCTGGATCCGCCGGGCCTCCTCCAGGTCGGCCGCCCACTGCCCGTGCAGCAGGCGGAGGTTGATGATGTGGCGCAGCGTGCCCAGCAGGTAGATCGCACGTTCCTGGTCGACCTCCGGGTCGAGCGTCAGCGCGATGATGTACTCGCCGCCGTCGCCGACCGCGATCGAGGCGAAGCGCTTGACCCCGATCCGGCGCTCGATCGCGGGGTCGAAGTCCGCGTCCCCCTCGCCGACGATGACGAGCCCCTCGTCCACGACCCGCCGCATCGGCGGGTACTCGGCCGCGACGCGGAAGCCGGGCTCGATCTCGCCCCGCGCGCCGTGGGCGACCTCGAGCAGATAGGCCTCCCCGTCCGGGGTGCGCCGGTAGAGCCGTGCGCCGTGGATCCCGAGCGACGGCCCCGGCCCCTCGACGATCGCCTCGAGGATCCCCGAGAGCTTGGCCGCGGCCTCGGCGCTGCGCTCGATGCTGGCGAGGGCGCGCTCGAGCGTGCGAAAGGTCTGGCGGTAGTCCATGAACGCCCTTCCGGGTGGCCGCACAGTGTGCGCCGGGCGCCGGGCCCGGACAAGCCGCCCGTCCCGTAGAATCGGGCGCGATGAGGCGGCGCGAGCAGGCGATCCCTCCCGACGTGCGGGAGGAGTTCCTGCGCCTGACGGCGCAGGCGCTGGAGTCGCTCTCCCGCGGCCGGATCGAGGTCTCGCGCGCCACGCAGTCGATGGCGCCGCAGTTCGTCGGCGGCGAGCGGCTGGCCTGGTGCCGGCTCGAGGCCGCGCCGCGCCGGGGCGACCTGCTGCTCTACCTGCAGCGGCCCGGGCCGATCGTCCACCGCCTGCTCGGCCGCGCCGCGGACGGGTCGTGGCGCACCAAGGGCGACCACCGCCCGCTCTGCGACCTGCTCACCGTGCCCGACCGCGACGTGCTGGGCCGGATCGTCGCCTTCGAGCGCGACGGCGCGGTCTGGTCGCTCGAAGGGCGCGGCGCGCGGGGCTACGCCCGCGCCGCGGCGCTGCTCTCGCGGGCCGGCGACCTGGGCTACCGCGCCGCGGGGCTGGGGGACGCGGTGCTGCGGCGCGCGCTCTTCTTCCTCGGCGAGCGCGCCCGCGGCGAGATCCTGCGGCGCCCGGCCTGGTGGGCGCAGCGGCTGTCGCAGCGCGCGCTGCACGGCCTGCTGTTCGGCGCCTGCCACGCGCGGCTGGCGGCGCTGCCCTTCCCGGAGAGCCCCGATGAGTGAGACCCGCCCGAGCGGCTGCACCTACTTCGCGGTCGACGTCGAGGCCAGCGGGCCGGTCCCCGGCCTCTTCAACCTCGTCAGTCTCGGCGCCAGCGCGGTCGGGCTCGGCGAGGATGGCCGCTACCGGGTCGGCGACTCGTTCTACGCCGAGTTCAAGCCGGTCTTCCCGGGACAGGACCCCGGCGCCAACCGGATCCACGGGATCGACCCGGCCCGGCTGGTGCGCGAGGGGCAGGAGCCCCGCGCCGCACTGGCCGCGCTCTCGGACTTCGTCGCGCGCACCACCGCACCCGGCACCGCGCCGACGTTCGTCGGCCACGTCGCGGTCTTCGACTGGATGTATGTCGCCTGGTACTACGCCTGGGCCGGGCTGCCGAACCCGTTCGGCTACAAGGGGATCGACACCAAGTCGATGGCGATGGGGGCGCTCCGCCTGCCCTGGCCGGAGACCGGCAAGGAGACGCTCTGCGCGCGGCTGGGCCTCGCGGAGCAGGAGGCGGAGACGGCCCACCGGGCCGACGCGGACGCGGCGCACCAGGCGCGGCTGCTGATCGCGCTGCTCGAGCACGCGGGGCTCTAGCCTGAGACTGCCGCGGCCGGCTGGCGCCGCTGGCGGCCCGGCGCTCGCGTGCTAGTCTGACGCCGCCCGCAGCCACGCCCCGTTCCCTGGAGGCCGGTCCTTGGCGCTCTCCGAGCGACTCTCTCTCGGCGTCACGCTCACCCTGGTCCTGATGCTGCTCGGCCTGCTCAGCGCGGGCGTGATCTGGGTCTCGTGGATCGACGCAAAGTCGGTCAAGACGCAGGCCCAGGCCGACGTCAACGCCGAGGCGGCCCAGTACCGCGCCGACCTCGAGAGCTGGCACGCCCGCACGCTGCGCGAGCAGGCCCGCCAGATGGCGGCCCCGTTCCTGTGGGGGATCGACTCGCTCGCGGGGGTGCGCGAGGGGACGGCCGAGTTCAACCGGTTGCAGAAGCGGATGTGCCAGTACGTCTGGGGGCGCGACACGCCGCCGATCCTCGAGACCAGGCCGTCGGGTCCGCTCGAGGCGGTCGTGATCGTCGACCGCGAGCACCGGATCGTCGCGTCGTCCGACCCGATGGAGGTCGACAAGCGCTACACCGACCCGGCCGAGATCGCGCTGCTCGACGCCGCGCTCGACACCCCCAAGGTGCGCCGCGCCGCCGGCCCGCCGCGCGACGACGGCCGCGAGGTGCTGGAACTGCTGACCGGCGTCCCCAACGCGCGGGGCGAGGTCATCGGTGTGGTCCGGATGCGCTTCGTCGGCGGGACGATCTCCTCGCTGCCGGTCCTGCCGCGCTTCGACGTCCACACCAAGCCCAGCTTCGCCGGTCCCGTGCTGGCCGGGCTGGTCGCGCTGCTCGGCCTGGGCTTCGGCATCCTGGCGATCGCGCAGGTCGTGCGCCTGACCCGCCGGATCGAAGCGCTCGCGGAAGGCGTGCCGTTCCCGCCGACGCGCGGTCCCGGCGCGCGCGCCCTGTCACTGATCGAGGGGAAGCTCGAGACGCTCTCCGACGCCGTCCAGCGCGACGACCTGATGGTCGCGTCGCTGACCGACGCGCTGCAGGAGGGGATGCTGGTGCTCGACAAGGACGGGCGCGTGGTGATCGCCAACGGGCTGGCGCGCGAGTTCATCGGGCTCGAGCAGGCCTCCGGCGAGGAGCTGCAGCAGCGCTTCGCGGCCGCGCGCAACGCCTGCCCCGCGCTGGAGGGGGTGATCGTCGAGGGACTCGACCGCGGCCTCGCCGTCCGCGAGAAGCCGGTCGTGCTGGCCGCCGGCCTCGGGGAGGCCTACGAGCTGCAGGTCAACTCCTACGTCGGGCGCGGGCAGCGGCACTCGCACCACCTGATGCTGGTGCTGAAGGACCGGCGGCGGATCGCGGCGCTGGAGAAGAACCTGCGCGAGGCCTCGCGCCTGGCGGCGATCGTCCAGCTCACCGGCAGCTTCGCGCACGAGGTGCGCAACCCGCTCGGGGCGATCGGGATCAATCTCGAGAACCTGCAGCGCCGGATCGGGCGCGCCGGGGAGTCCGACCCGGCGGCCGAGAAGACGCTGCGCGTGCTGCGCGAGGAGGTCGTGCGGCTCAACGAGATCCTCGAGGAGTGGCTCGCGTTGACCGCGCCGGAGGAGCGCGCGGCGGGGGACGCGGATGTCGCCGACGTCGCCGACTCGGTCGCGCGGCTGCTGAAGGTCGAGGCGCGGCACCAGCGGGTCGAGCTGACGGTGGAGCGCGATCCCGACCCGGGCCGGGCCAGGATCTCGACCGCGCGGCTGCGCCAGGTGCTGCTCAACCTCGCGCTCAACGGGCTGCAGGCGATGCCGTCGGGCGGCCGGCTCGTGCTGCGCGTCAAGGCGATGGGGGACCGCGTCGTGCTCGAGGTCGAGGACACCGGCAGCGGGATTCCCGAGGAGGTCCGCGATCGGATCTTCGACTTCCACTTCACGACGCGGGAGGAGGGGAGCGGGCTGGGGCTGGCGATCTGCCGCCGGATGGTCGAGGAGGCCGGCGGGACGATCAGCTTCCTCAGCCGGGTCGGCACCGGGACGACCTTCACCGTGACGCTGCCCGGGAGCGGGCTGGGCCGGACCCGGCCCGCCTCGGCCGGGCCCTCCGCCTGAGGCGGGTCAGTCGGTGCAGCGGCAGCGGGGGAGCGTGCGGTTGCAGGAGAAGCAGTAGCCGCTGGCGCGGAACATCTCGCGCATCTCCCCCTGCCAGGCGTCCGCGATCCCGATCCGCTCGACCTCGGACAGGCCGGCTGCGTCCAGCCACAGGCGCATCGTCTCCAGCGAGGAGTTGTAGGCGCGGAGCAGTTCGAAGATGCCGACCGGGCCGCCGGGGGCGGGGGTCGGCTCGGCCGGCAGCGCAAGCTTGTTCGTGATCGTTCTCATCGCGTCTCGACTCGCATGAAAGTACGGGCGATCCGCGGGAAGGGGGGCGTGGAATCGGCGGAATCGGCGGGGTTTTTGCAGCAGCCGGGGACCGGGGGGCGGCCCGGGGGTGCGGGGCCGGGCCCCGGGACGATCTGGCGGAAGGGGTGGGATTCGAACCCACGGTACGGTTACCCGTACACCGGTTTTCGAGACCGGCGCCTTCAACCGCTCGGCCACCCTTCCAGAAGGCGCCGGGGATCGTAGCAGAGGCTGGTCGGAGCGTCACGGGAGGGGGTCAGCGCGCCGCCATCCGGACCCTCAGCTCCAGGCCGAGGGCCGCGCTGCGGGCCACGACCTCCTCGCCCGGGCCGATCGGGCCCACCCCTGCCGGCGTCCCGGTGAAGACCAGGTCGCCCGGCTCCAGCGCGAACCAGCGCGAGAGCTGGGCCACGATCGCCGGCGGGTCGAGCAGCATCGAGGCGGCACGGTCCGACTGGCGGACCGAACCGCCGACCGCGAGGGACAGGTCGATCTCGCCCCACGGAACCGCCAGCGCCGCGCGCGGCACGAACTCGGCGACCGGGGCCGCGCCGGGGAAACCCTTGCTGCGGGCCCACGGCTGCCCCTTCGCCTTGGCCTGCGCCTGGAGGTCGCGCGCCGTCAGGTCGATCCCGAGGCCGGCCGCGGCGATCGCGGCCTCGCTCTCCGCGCGGGTCAGGCCGGTCCCGCCGGCGCCGAGCAGCAGGACCAGTTCCACCTCGTGGTGCACCTCCGTGCTCCCCTCGGGCCAGGCGATCTCGACCGTCGCGCCGGCGCCCGGCGCGACGGCGAGGGCCGAAGCCGGCATCAGGAACACCACCGGCTCGGCCGGTGCGCCCATCTCCCGGGCGTGCTCGGCGTAGTTGCGTCCCAGCGCGTAGATCGTGCCGGCGCGCACGGGCGCCCCCCCGCGAACCGCGATCTCGGTCATGCGCCGTGCCTCGGCCCGGGCGACCGCGGATCCCCTGCCGGGAAGACCGTGCGCGGCCGCACGGTGTGCAGCGGGATCACGTCGCCGACGAGCCAGGCCAGGGCCACGACCGCGACCGCGGCGATCAGCGCCGGTTCCCACCAGAGCGAGATCGCTCCGCGGCCGTGCAGCCACACCGGAATCGCGAGCGCGGCGATCAGCCCGGCGCCAAGCAGCCCGTCCCGCAGCAGGCGCCCCGCCGCCGACCAGCGCAGCACGGCGTTGCACCAGCGGCAGGGAAAGGTCGCCGCCGGCTTCAGGCTGGCCAGCAGGCCCGGGAACACCCGCCCGCCGCACTCGGGACAGACCGCCATGCACTCTCCCCGTCGAAAAACCCCAACTGCGGCCCAAGATAGCGAGGCGGGAGTCCCGGCACCAGCCGGGGTCTCACGCCCGGGTCAGTCGGCCGCGCAGGAAGGCCCGGGCTGCGATCCAGGCCTTGAGCGGGCGGGGCAGTTCGATCCGCCGCGGCCCGGCCGGGAAGCCGGCGCGCTCGACCCGCTCGAGCAGCCGGCGGTAGATCGCGGCCATCGCCTCCGCCGCGCAGAGGTCGCGCGGCCAGCGCCGGCCAAACCCGCGCGCGGCCTCGAAGCACTCGCGCGCGCGCCCGGCCTCGAACCGCAGCAGCGCCAGCCGCGCGGGGTCCGCGCCCAGCACCCCGGCCTCGTCCACCCCGAAGAGCGCCAGGTCCTCCTGCGGCAGGTAGAAGCGCCCGGCGGCCGCGTCGGGGCCGAGATCGCGCAGGATGTTGGTCAGCTGCAGGGCCAGCCCAAGCTGCCGGGCGTACTCGTCGGCCTCCGGCTCGCGGTGTCCCAGGATCCGCACGGTGAGCCGCCCGACCGCCCCCGCCACCAGGTCGCAGTAGCCGGCCAGCTCGTCGAAGCGCTCGAAGCGCCGGGGCGCCAGATCCCAGCCGACGCCCTCGAGCACCTCTTCGAACAGCCGCCGCTCCAGCCCGAACTGCCGCGCCGCTTCGCCGGCCCGCACCGCGACCGGATGCGACGCGGTCCCCTCGAAGGCGCGGCCCAGCTCCGCGCGCCAGAACGCCAGCTCGCGCGCCGCGCGCTGCGGGTCGGGCGCGTCGTCGACCGCGTTGTCGGCGGCGCGGCAGAAGGCGTAGACCGCGACGATCCCGTCGCGCCGGTCGGGCGGTAGCGTGAGAAACGCGTAGTAGAAGTTGCTCTTCGCCGCGCGCGTGAACTGGCGGACATGGTCGAGCGGCGAGCGGCATCAGCGCGGGGCGTCCGCGCGGCGCAGCCGCCGCCGCACCAGGAACCACGCCATCGCGGCGACCCAGGCCGCGCCCCAGGCGCGGTCGATCAGGCCGCCCCAGCGGGTGTAGGGGGGCGGCCCGCCGTGCGGCACGGTCACCGGCCGGATCAGCGTTCCTTCTTCCAGCCGGAAGCGTCCGGTCCGGGCGCCGCGCAGGTACTCCTCGACCCGCCCGTCGGGGGCGACGAAGGCCGACGGGCCGGTGTTGCCGACCCGCACCATCCCGACGCGGTTCTCCACCGCACGCAGGATGTTCACCCCCATCTGGTTGTTCGAGAGGGCCCAGCCCAGCCAGCCCTCCGAGCTGAGGTTGACGAAGAACTCCGCGCCGCGCCGGCGCGCCTCGCGGCCCAGTTCGGGGTAGCACGACTCGTAGCAGAGCGGCGTCCAGAACGTCCACTGGCGGCCGTCCGCCTGCAGCGCGAGCGGGATCGCGCCCGGCCCGGCGTAGCCGTTGGGCGCGTTGCGCCAGGCCGAGAGCGTGATCTCTGTCAGCCAGCGCCCCAGCGCCGGGAACTGGCGCTCGAGCCACGGGAACCCGCGGCGCTCGGTGAAGGGGAAGAGCACGACCTTGTCGTAGCGCCCGACGCGCTCGCCGGCGGGGTCGATGATCATCGCGGTGTTGGTGGGGCGCCGGCCGTCCGGCCCGAAGTTCTGCGTCCCGAAGAGCACGGGCGTGCCGAGCGTCCGAGCCACCGCCGCGACGTTCTTCTCGTATTCCGGCCAGCGGTCGAGGTTGGCCAGGATCGAGTTCTCCGGCCAGGCGATCAGGTCGGCCGCGCCGCGCGGCACGGTCGCGAGCGTCTGCTGGACCGTCCCGGCCAGGACCTGCGGGGTGAGCTGGAACGAGTGCTCGAGCGCCGGTTGGACCACCGCGATCCGCGGCCCCGGCCCCTCCGCCACGCCGCCGATGCGGGCCGCGCCGTAGATGACCAGGAAGGCCACCGCGGCCGCGGCCAGCCCCGCGCCCCAGCGCAGCCGGCGCGCGTCGCCGGATCGCGGGCCGTCGAGCGCCCGCTTCGCGAGGTCCGCCAGCAGCCCCACCGGGATGGTCCAGAGGAAGGTGAGGCCGTAGGAGCCGACCAGATCGGCGGCCTGGATCAGCACCGGGTAGCCGAAGAGAAAGGTCCCCACCTGGTACATGTTGTAGTTGCCCACCCCGAGGATCGCGCGGGTCCACTCCCCGGCCGCCATCGTCAGCGGCAGGACCACGAACAGCGGCCAGCCCGAAACGCGGTGGAGCGACCAGGCCAGCAGCGACTGGACCACGTAGTGCAGCGTGATCACCGCCGGCAGCAGGGCCAGCGCGATCCAGCCGAACTTCAGCAGCGGCAGGTTGGCGACCCACATGAAGAGCAGCAGTCCGGGCAGGAAGCCGAGCACGGGGGCGCGCCAGCGGTCGATCACCGCCGGCGCCATGAGCACGGCCCAGCCCAGCGCGAGCAGCGGACCCAGCGCCTCGTAGCGGGTGGCCGCCAGCAGCACCAGGCCGCCCGCGAGGGAGACGGCAAGGACCTCGGCGAGGCGGCGCAGGCGGGGAAGCGGCGTCGGGCCGGGGCTCGGGGACATCCTCTCAGGCCTCCCAGCGCCGCAGCGCGAGGCAGGCGTTCGTGCCGCCGAAGCCGAAGCTGTTCGAGAGCGCCGTGCGGGCCTCCAGCGCGTTGTCCGGCTCGAGCGCCAGCTTCAGGTGCGCACACCGTTCGTCGACCGTGTCGACGTTGATCGAGGGGGCCAGGAAGCCGCCCCGCAGCATCTGGATCGTGTAGATCGCCTCGAGGCTCCCGGCCGCCCCGACGGCGTGGCCGGTCGTCGACTTGGTCGAGGAGATCCAGGGCTGGCGCTCGCCGAAGACCGCCTGCATCGCCGTCGCCTCGGAGGGGTCGCCGGCCGGCGTCGAGGTCCCGTGGGCGTTGACGTAGTCGATCTCGTCCGCGCGCAGCCCGGCGTCGGCGAGCGCCTCGCGCATGACCTCGATCGCCCCGTCGGTCAGCGGCGCCACCATGTCGTTGCCGTCGGAGTTGGCGGCGAAGCCGACCAGTTCGGCCAGGATCGGCGCACCGCGCCGGCGGGCCGCGTCGAGATCCTCCAGCAGCAGGATTCCCGCGCCGCCGCTGATCACGAAGCCGTCGCGGTCGGCGTCGAAGGGGCGCGACGCGCGCTCGGGCCGATCGTTGAAGTCGCGCGAGAGCGCGTGCATCGCGTCGAAGGCCGCGGCCCGCGTCCAGTCCAACTCGTCGGCGGCGCCGGCCAGGATCCGCTCGTAGCGGCCGGTGCGGATCAGCAGTGCGGCCAGCGCGATCGCGTGCGAGCCGGTCGAGCAGGCCGACGAGACGCACCAGCTCTCGCCCCGCGTGCCGAGCGCGACGCTGACGTTGGCGGCGGCGGTCGAGGTCATGACCTGCGGGACCGTGAAGGGGCTGACCCGCCGGGTCGACTGGAACTTCTCGAGCCCGGCGGCGCGCGCCCTCTCGGCCTCCTGCTCGACCTGCTTCAGCGCGTTGTAGTTGCGGATCGCCGAGCCGATCCCCGAGCCGATGATCACGGCGACCCGCGTCCCGCGGACCTCGGCCGGCTCGATCCCCGCGCCGGTCAGGGCCTCGTGCGTCGCGTAGAGCGCCATCCGCGACATGCTGGTCGCCGACTTCTCAACCTTGCGGGTCAGCAGCGGGGAGTCGGGCTCGGCCTCCGGCACGCCCGCGACCTGCGAGGCGAAGCCGATCCCGACCCATTCCGGCATGAATCGGACGCCCGAGCGGCCCGAACGGAGGGACTCCTCGATCGCCGCCAGGCCGGTGCCGATCGACGAGACGGCCCCCATTCCGGTCACGACCACCCGTCGCAGCGACCCCATGCCACCCTCCGCGGCCCCCTGGCCAGGACCGGCATGATACCGACAGATCGTGCGTTCCGGTCCCAAGCTGGACAGCCCGGGGGGGCGGTATTAGACTCCCCCCTTCGGTCGTAAAGGCCACGGGCGGCGCCGGACGGCGCGCCCCGCAAGGAGTCCCAGATGTCGACCAACCCGACCCAGACCAGCGAACCGGCCGGCGCCCCGGCCCCGGGCGGCGAGATGCTCGTGCTGACCCCGGCCGCGGTGAAGAAACTGCTCGTCTACCAGTCCGAGAACCCCGAGTTCCAGGGCAAGGCTTTCCGGATCTTCATCGAGGGCGGCGGCTGCTCCGGGTTCCGCTACGGCTTCGGCTTCGATGACGCGTCGGAGGACGACTGGAGCTTCGAGGCCGGCGGCCTGAACGTGACCGTCGACCCGACGTCGATGCAGTACCTGCAGGGCGCGACCGTCGACTTCGTGGACGACCTGTCGGGCTCCGGGTTCCTCGTCAAGAACCCGAACGCCAAGACCTCCTGCGGCTGCGGGAGCTCTTTCGGCGGCTGAGCCGCCCCCCGCGCTGGACATCGCGAGGCCCCCGGGCGGTCGCCCGGGGGCCTCGTTTTTTGCAGCGGAACCAAGGAAAGAGGGAAGGAGCCAGGTCCTCACGCCCCGGTGTGGGCCGGGGCCGGTGGCGCGTGGGGGGCCACCGCGGGCGCGCCGTTGCCGCTCCAGTCGATCGGCCAGACCGGGACCTGGGCCCCGGCCGGCGCACCGCGCGCGGCGGCCAGCGCATGCTGCGCGGCGACCAGCAGCGCCTCGACCTCGGGCCACGGCCCGTTCTCGGGGATGGCGATTCCGGCCATCACCAGGTCGCGCCGCCCCACGCCGGCCTGAGTCGCGAGCACGGTGACGAGGCGCGAGACGGCGGGGCGCGCGTCGCGGCAGTGCGGCAGCAGGATCGCGACCCGCCGCGCGTCCCAGCGGCCGACCGAGTCCGACCCGCGGACCGCCTGCTTGATCGCGCGGCCGAGCCGGCGGCTCCAGCGATCGGGCTGCGCCAGGGCGACCAGCGGCAGCGACTCGGCCAGTTCGATCAAGAGCAGCGTCGCCGCCTCGCGGGCCTCCTCGGCCTCCGACAGCGCCTGCTCGAGCGTCGCGGTGAAGCCCTTGCGGTTGAGCAGGCCGGTGGCCTGGTCGTAGAGGTCGAGCCGGCGGATCCGGTCGGCCTGCGCGCGCACATCCCCCTCCCGGCGGGCCAGGCGCGAGCGGATCGACTCCGAGTCCTCCGCCAGGGTCTGCCAGAGGTGCAGCGTGCGGGCCAGGCCCCACGCGGTGAGCACGGCACCGACCAGAGCGAGTGCCGGGGCGACCCAGGGCTCCAGCCCCTCCGAGAGCCCCATCACCAGCGCCGCGGCCAGCAGCGTGAGGCCGCCCGCGAGCGCCAGCCGCGCGCTCCACGGCCGGCCGCGGCCGAGCCACAGCACCAGGGCGACGCCGGTCAGGAAGGCGACCGCGCCGCCGGCGGCAAGCGAGGCGCGCTCCGAGCCCGGGAACAGGAAAGGGGCCGCCGCGGCGGCGGCCGTGACGGACGCCAGCGGAAGGTACGGACCTCCCCGCAGCCACTTCATCGCTCAGGACTCCACACCCGCACGATCCCCCGACGGAACTAACGCAAAGTTCGTGCCCCGGACCGGGCGAACGCAAGCGGAACCGGGCGTTTGGTCCCGGACCGGGCGGGCAGGAGAGGGGTCCGACCCCCGCCGGAGCCGGTGGACGAGGAATGTCGCCAGGTGACGCGGAGGGGCAGCGGCGGGGGGTGGCGGGAGCGGGCGGCCCGGCGGAGAGCTGGTGGGGTGGGCGTGGGAGAGGGCGGCGGCCTCCGGGGGGGCCGGCGGGGCCGCGACCCGGGGCGCAGGCTCGGTGGGACTGGTGCCGGAAGTGGGAGTCGAACCCACAAGGGGCGTGAGCCCCGGCGGATTTTGAATCCGCTGCGTCTGCCGATTCCGCCATTCCGGCGCGGGTCAGCCCGTCATCTTAGCTCCGGCCCTGCAGCCGCCGCCGCCCGCGGGGCCCGCCGGTCACCGGATCCCCCAGCGCCTCCCGCAGCAGCGCCGTCGCCGCCGCCCAGGACCGCTGGTCGGCGTCCGGCTCGTAGAACAGCCCGCCGCGCGGGTCGCGGGGCAGTTCGTAGTTCGTGAAGCCGTGGCCGGCGCGACCGTAGACGACGAGCTGCCAGTCCGCGCCCGCGTCCTCCATCTCGCGCTGGAACGCCTGCACGTGCTCGGCGCTGACCATCGGGTCGAGCACGCCGTGGAACGCGAGCACCCGCGCCTGCACCGCGCCGCGGGCGGCGCGCCGCGGCGTGTCGAGCAGCCCGTGGAAGCTGATCGCCGCGGCCAGGTCGGCGCCGTCGCGAGCCAGTTCCAGCGCCACGCCGCCGCCGAAGCAGTAGCCGAGCGCGGCGACCTCGCACCCGCGGACCAGCGGGCTGTCGGCCAGCCGCGCCAGCCCGGCCCGGGCCCGTCGGCGCAGGAGCGGGCTGTCGGCCACGAGCCGGTTCATCTCGCGGGCGGCCTCCTCGTTGGACTGCGGCCGCACGCCGCGGCCGTACAGATCGAGCGCGAAGGCGACGTAACCCAGCGCCGCCAGCGCGCGCGTTCGCTCCTCGACGAACGGGACCAGCCCCTTCCACATGTGACAGACCAGCACGCCCGGGCGCGGCCAGGGGAGGGTGGGGTCGTACGCGGCGTAGCCCTCGAGCGGCAGGCCGCCGTGGGCGTAGAGCACGCGTTCGGTGCGGAGCGGGGCGCGCATGGGCTGGACCTCCGGCGGCGAGCCAACGCCGATCGTACAGCGACCGGTAGGGGCCGGCCTCCGTGCCGGCCCGCACGATCCGGGTCGCACCTTCGGGCCGGCACGGAGGCCGGCCCCTACAGGAGGGCCGAGGCGGCGGGCTTGACGGCCTGCGCAACCGGTCTTAGGGTTTGGCGTGGAATCGTTCCAATCGAAAGTATCGGCCGCCGGGGGCGGACCCGGCGGCGGGAGGTTCCGATGATCAAGCTGCGCAAGGCCGAGGACCGCGGCCACGCCGACCACGGCTGGCTCGACACCTGGCACACCTTCTCGTTTGCCGACTACTACGACCCGGAACACATGGGCTTCCGCGCGCTGCGTGTCATCAACGACGACGTCGTCGCGCCGGGCCGCGGCTTCGGGACCCACCCGCACCGCGACATGGAGATCGTGACCTACGTGCTGGAGGGGGCGCTGGCCCACAAGGACAGCATGGGCAACGCCTCGACCATCGTGCCGGGCGAGGTCCAGCGGATGAGCGCCGGGACCGGCGTGCTGCACAGCGAGTTCAACCACTCGAAGACCGACCGGGTCCACCTGCTGCAGATCTGGATCCTGCCGGACGCGCACCGGGCTCGCGCCGTCCTACGAGCAGACCTTCTTCCCCGACGACGGAGAAGCGGGGCCGGCTGCGGCTGGTCGCCTCGCCCGACGGCGCGGACGGCTCGGTCACGATCCACCAGGACGCGCGGCTCTACGCCACGCTCCTGGAGCCGGGCCAGGAGGTGGCGCACGACCTGGCGCCGGGCCGGCACGCCTGGGTCCACGTCGCGCGCGGCAAAGCCAGCCTCAACGGGCAGCCGCTCGAAGCCGGCGACGGGGCCGCGATCAGCGCCGAGGAGCGGCTCGTGCTGCGCGGCGACGGCCGGGCCGAGGTCCTGCTCTTCGACCTGGCCTGACGGGGCCCCGCGCGCCCCGCCGCGCCCCGGGGCCGCCTCCCGGCGGCCCGGGGCGCGCCCGTCCCGGGTGCTAGATTCCTCCCTCGCCCCGCACCCGGAGCCCCGCCCGATGCCGAAGAGCAAGGTCGCGATTCTCAAGACGACGCCGCGCACCGTCCTGTCCGACTACCACGAGCTGCTGAACCTGGCCGACTACCAGCAGGTCGTCGCGCGGGACGCCGACACGGCGCTGAAGGTCAACATTTCCTGGCACTTCTTCTTTCCGGCCAGCTCGACCACGCCCTGGCAGCTCGAGGGCGTGATCCGGGCGATGAAGGCCGACGGCTACGACCCGAACCTGATCCACGCCTGCCACAACCGGACGGTCGTGATCGACGCCCGCCTGGGCGAGCGCGAGAACAAGCAGGTGAACGTGGTCGAGGCCCACGGCCTGCGCAACGTCCACCTCTACGACGACGGGAACGAGTGGATCCCGGTCGGCGAGGCGGTGGGCGACCTGACGAAGAAGTTCCTCTGCCTGAACCAGGTCTATCCCGACGGGTTCATGATCCCGAAGCGCTTTCTCGGCGAGAACATCATCCACCTGCCGACCGTCAAGACCCACGTCTTCACCCACACCACCGGCGCGATGAAGAACGCCTTCGGCGGGCTGCTCAACGAGCGGCGCCACTGGACCCACCCGGTCATCCACGAGACGCTGGTCGACCTGCTGATGATCCAGAAGAAGATCCACCGCGGCGTCTTCGCGGTGATGGACGGGACCTTCGCCGGCGACGGGCCGGGGCCGCGCTGCATGCTGCCGCACGCCAAGAACGTGATCCTGGCCAGCGCCGACCAGGTCGCGATCGACGCCGTGGCCGCGAAGCTGATGGGCTTCGACCCGCTGTCGATCAAGTTCATCCGGCTGGCCCACGACGCGGGCCTGGGCTGCGGCGACCCGCGCGAGATCGAGATCGTCGGCGATGCGAGCCGCGGCCGCCGAGAACTGGCACTTCGACGGGCCCTACAAGAAGATGACCTTCGCCTCGCGGATGCAGCACCAGGATCTACTGGGGCCCGCTCAAGGGGCCGATCGAGTGGTCGCTCAAGACGGTGCTCGCCCCCTGGGCCTACGTCGCGAGCGTGGTCTACCACGACAGCCTCTGGTACCCGCTCAAGGCGAAGAGCGCGATGCGTGCGGCGCTGGCCTCCGACTGGGGCCGGCTCTTCCAGAACTGGGAGACGCTGACGCCCGACGCGCAGGGCTTCCCGCAGGTCGGAGACGCGGCGGCCGAACTGAAGACCACGGGTGCGGCCGCCTTCGCGCGCTCGCTGGGGATCCTCGGGACCTGCGTGCGCGAGGCGCCTGAGTTCGCTGCGCGGCGCCGGCGGGCGGCGCGCTGACGGATGGACCGGGGCCGCCGCGAGAGGTTCGGGCTGGGGAGCTTTACGCTGCTGTTCGGGGCGCTGGCGGCGGTCTCGCCGCTCCTCACCGACGCCAACCCGTGGACCCTGATCGGCCTGCTGCTCGCCGTCACCGGCGCGATGCAGGCCTTCCACAGCTTCCGCCGCGTCGACCTGGCGGAACGCCGGTCGGCCTACTGGTCCGGCCTGACCTCGATCTCGGCCGGGCTGCTGGTGCTGGCGGCCCCGCTGCTGGTCGCGCAGGGGCTGGTGCTGCTGCTGGCCGGGATGTTCGTGGTCGAGGCGGCGCGCAAGGTCGTCGCCGTGGCCCGCGGGACCGACGACCGGGCGGAGCGGCTGCGCGGCGTTGCCGGCGCGGCGGCGAACGCTCTGCTCGCGATCGTGATTCTCGCGCTGGGGCGTCGCTCGCCCGAGTGGGCGATCGCGATCACGGCGGGCCTTCGCATCGTCATGGCCGGCTGGAGCATGGTCACCGCCCCGGTCCACGCGCTCCGCGAGGCGGGCGAGGCCGTGCTGGCCGACCTGGACCTGCCCGACGACCCGCGCGCTCGGGCGGCGGCCGAGGTGGTGGTCGAGGCCGAAGCCCGCCGGCAACCGATCGACCGCGGGTGGATCGTCGCCTTCATCCTCACCCTGTTCGCGATCCACGTCGGGCGGATGCAGGTCGACTGGACGCTCGTCGGACTGATCTCGCCGCTGTTCGCGGTGCTCGGCGACGTGCTGATGGCGCTGCTCATCGCCTATGGCCTGGTGATTCCGGCCCGCTCGCTGCTGCGTCGCCTGGTGCGTCCCTTGGCGCAGCGGACGACGAGCCGGATGCTCGCCACTGCCGCCGGCAGCGTTGCCGCGCCCGGCCTGCTCGGCTGGCTGCGCCGGGCCTGGCTGCGCCAGCGGCTGCACGATGAGGTCCAGTCACGCTTCGCCCGCTACTCGGTTCCGGCCGCGCTCGTTTACGGGCTCCAGACCGGCCTGCCGATCGTCGCGATCCTGGTCGCGACCGTTCCGGTCTGGGGGATGAGCTGGTACTTCGACTCGGAGAACTGGGCGGCCGGGATCTACAACTCCTGGGCCGAGCACCGCACCGACACCTGGCGCGCGGCGATGGTCCGCGCGGTCGAGTCGACGGTACCGCCGCCGGCCGGCTTGCCGTCGCGGTTCGCGGTCGCGCCCGACGGCGCGACCGGGAGCGCCGACTTCTCCTTCCTCGTGATCGGCGACACCGGGGAAGGGGACCCCAGCCAGCGCGTGCTGCAGGACCGCTACCAGTCGCTCGCGGCGCGCGAGGACGTGAAGTTCGTCGTGATCTCCTCCGACGTGATCTATCCGACCGGCGCGATGGTCGACTACGAGACCAACTTCTGGCTCCCCTTCAAGGGGGTGACCAAGCCGGTCTACGCGATCCCGGGCAATCACGACTGGTACGACGCGCTGGAGGGGTTCAACGCGACCTTCCTGGCCGAGCCCGCGGCGCGCGCGGCGATCGAGGCCCGCGTCGTCGCCGATGGCCGGCTCTCCGGGACCACGCCACGGCGAATCGACGCGCTGCTTCGGCAGGCGGCGTGGCTGCGCTCGCAGTACCGCGTTCCGACCGGCCTTCAGCAGGCCCCGTTCTTCGAGGTGCAGGCCGAGCGCTTCGCCCTGATCGCGGCCGATACCGGCGTCGTGAAGAAGCTCGACGCCGCGCAGCTGGCCTGGTTCAAGGACGCGCTGGCGCGGGCCCGCGGGAAGTTCCGGATGGTGATCCTGGGCCACCCGATCTACGCCGGCGGCGACGACGGGACCGACGGGTACGGGCCGTTCGCCGCGCTGCACCGGCTGCTGCGGCAGGAGGGGGTCGAGGTCGTGATGGCCGGTGACACCCACGATCTCGAGTACTACCGCGAGGAATACGCTGGCCCGGTGAAGTCCTGGATAACGTCATTCGCAACAACGGCGGGAGCGGGATCTTCATCGACTCGAATTTTGGTAACCTGGTGCATGGGAATCAGATCTACAGCAACGCCGATGACGGCGTGACCATCGTAGGCGGCGACGCGTCCTACCACATTCAAATCACGCAGAACGATATCCACGACAACGGGGACCAGTCGATCGACCTGAACGACGACGGAGCGTCGGAGAACGACCTGGGCGACCCGGATGCAGACGCCAACGGCACCCAGAATTACCCTGTGTTGGTGCGGGCGCGGCCGATTTCCGGCGGTGCTGTTGTGGAGGGGTATCTCAACAGCATTCCAGGCGAGGAATATGGTATCGAGTTGTTTGGTGGCGCCAAGTGTGGCCAGGGCCCGCAGGCGTTCTTGCCAAGCATCCCATACACGATCAGCCTGCCGACGGGCACAGGCTTTTTCAGCGTGACGGTCATGCAGCCGGTGGCGCTGGGGACCGCCATCCAGGCGACGGCGACGAGGGGGCCGTTTATTGGAAGTAGTGAGACCTCGGAGTATTCTGACTGCGTCATTGCGGGACCGGGCAACGACTCATGGCCGAAGGCACTGCGGACAAACGTGCCGGCGAGCGCAGCAGCCGTCAGTGCAGCGGAGGCGGCGGAGGTGGCCCAGGCGTGCTGGCGTGACCGAGGTGGACGCCACGACCGGCGTGGTGACCATGACGCAGTACATCGATTCGCTGGGGCAGTCGCGCTGGTTCAAATTCAAGATCCGGCCCAATAGCCAGCTCATCGTGACGTTGACGGGGCTGCCGAGGAAGGGGCTGCCAGCGAACTACGACCTGACATTGTACAAGGACATTGCGCCGAGTATCAAATTCGGCGGATCCGAGAACGCGAGTGATTTGACGCTCATATGCGGCAGTTTCGACGTCGGCGTTTGCTCCGTCGTCATTTGCGCCGTCGTTGTTTGCGCCGTCGTCGTTTGCGCCGTGCGTCGTTTGCGCCGTCGTCGTTTGCGCCGTCGTCGTTTGCGCCGTCGTCGTTTGCGCCGTCGTCGTTTGCGCCGTCGTCGTTTGCGCCGGCGGCGTACAGTCCTGACTCCTACAGCTCGTCGTCGTACAGCCCATGGGCATTCGACCAGGACGCATTCAGTCGGCGGCTTCAGTCGCCAGTGCCTACAACCCATCCACCTTCGACCCCAAGTCGTTCACGGGCGCACAGACTTGAGCCTGGTGGGGGTTTCGGCGTTCGAGGGAACGTCGAGAGAGGGGTCTGATCATGAATACGTGGCTGAACGACGGGGACTTCTACGTACGGGTGCGAGGGCGTGACGGTGCGTTCAGCCTGGATGCGCCGTTCGCCCTGACGGTGCAACTGGAGCCGGGCCCCTGTGCGAATGCGTTCGACACGCCGCTGCCGGCGACGTCGCTGGCGCCGCAGGCTGGCGGATTCAAGAGCATCATCCTGGTCGATCGGGCCCGCATGAACGCGGCGTACGGTAAGCCCAGGTCAACGCCATGCTGGCGAAGTTGAAGAACTCCGGCTGCGCCCCGAAGTGAACGGCGGGATCCTCGACATAAGCCAGGATGCGCGGGTGGCGGCTGCGAACCAGCGGGCGGACCAATACTATGTGTGTCCGTACGGGAAGAACGTCGTGGCGGAGTCGATCAAGGCGATCGTGGATGCGTATCGCAGGGTGAACCCGCTGGAGTACGTGGTCATCGTGGGCGGGGACAACAGCATCCCCTTCTTTCGCTACCCGGACAACGCACTGTTGGGACCCGAGTCGGACTACTTCCCGCCGGTGCTGGACTTCAGCTCATCGCAGGCGGGGCTGCGGCTGAACTACGTCCTCAGCCAGGATGGCTACGGCGCATCTGAGTTTCTATCTCTCAATGGCACGGAATTTCCGGTACCCGACCTGGCGGTGGGGCGCCTGGTGGAGACGCCTGGGGACATTCTGAAGCAGCTTGGATGCCTACTTCCTGACGACCAACGGGGTGGCGCCGGCGCCGCAGGCCGCACTGGTAACCGGCTACGACTTCATGGAGGACGTCGCCCAGGCGGTGAAAGGTGAGCTCGGCACGGCACTAGGGGCGGGCAAGACAGTCGATACGCTGATCACGCCGAATACGGTGTCACCGCTGGACCCGCAGTCGTGGACTGCGTTTCAGTGGACGAGAAGCTGCACAGTCGGCGCTACGATCTGGTGTTCCTGGCGGGGCATTTCGCGGCTGACAATGCGCTGGCGGCGGACTTCCGACGGCACTGCTGCCGACCGACATACTGTCGTCGACGGTGGACATGCGGAATGCCCTCTTCTATAGCATGGGTTGCCATTCCGGGTACAACGTCGTGAACGAGCATCGTATCCCCAACGTGACCTCGGAACTGGACTGGGCGTCGGCGTTTGCGGAGAAGGGTGTGACCTGGATCGGCGGGACCGGCTTCCAGTACGGCGACACGGAGTTCATCGAGTACAGTGAGCGGCTCTACCTGGACTTCACCGCAACCTGCGCTACGAGGATCCGGGCGATCCGGCGGGGGCGCCCGTGGCCATCGGCAAGGCGCTGGTGCGGGCCAAGCAGCGCTATCTGGCACAGACGCCGGCGATGAAGGGGATCCACGAGAAGTCGCTGCTGATCCCGACAATCTATGGGCTGCCGATGTTCAGCATCGACTTCCAGGGTGCGGCGTGGACGCCGGCGGCGCGCCGGTCGCTCTTCACCAGCACGCGCCGCCGGTCGTGACTGGTCTGCCCGGCTCGGCGCTGCAGATGCGCCAGACGGACATCACGGTGACGCCGGTGACGACCGAGACGCTGAAGACGCTGAAGGACGTGGACACGGGGCAGCCGGTGGTGGCGAGTTACCTGCGCGGCCGGGACGGGGCGCTGACCGAATCCGTCGGAGCCGACGCTGCCGGTGGAGGGGGTGAACCTCAGCGCGCCGGATAACGCCTTGCGCGGCGTTGGGTTCCGCGGCGGTGACTTCTGTGACGTGCCGAACATCATCCCGCTGACGGGTGCGCCGGCGACGGAGATTCGGGGCGTCTACACGCCGTTCTACAGCAAGACCTGGTTCCCCTTACAGCCGTGGAGCGTCAACTACTACGACGTGCTGGGGCAGGGGCCGGGGGCGTGGGGGACGCGGCTGTACGTCATGCCGGCGCAGCACCGGTCGACCGGGCCCGGGACGTTGACCAGCATCCGGCGGCAGTTCAGCGAGATGGTGTTCCGGCTCTTCTACAGCGCAAACACCTCGTCCATCGGGGAAGGTAGCGCCAAGAGTACCGCCGGCCCTGGCCGACACGCCGACCATCGTGACGGTGAGCACGCCGGAGGCGCCGGACAAGGCTGCGCTTCCTGTTAGCGTGTGGTGGGGAATCCGGCGGCGGGGGTGCACGCGGTGTGGGTCACATGGACACGAAACGGCGTTGCGTGCAGCCAATGGCAGTCGATCGATCTCGTCGAGAGCAGCCAGGATACGACGAAGTGGGGAGGCGTGCTGACCCTGCCGGCGGGCGTCGCACCGAAGGATGTGCGTTTCATCGCACAGGCGGTGAATGGCGTGGGAGTCGTTGGGCTGTCCAACAACATGGGCCGGTACTACGGCGACGCGGGCAGCCTGGCGTCGGAGCTCCTGCCGACGACGCTGACCCTGGAGCCGCTGGCCACCACCATGGGTGCGTTCTCCACCAAGGCGACGTTCGCCGCCGTGCTGCGGGATGGGAGCAACAATCCCGTGGCAGGCCGTACCGTCGTCATCGGCTTGGGTGCACAGGAGCAGTTTGCGGTGACGGATGGTGCGGGTCGGGCGGCGGTGACCATGCCGCTCCTGCTGCAGTCGGGCGCCTATCCGGTCCACGCGTCGTTTGACGGCGACGCTCAGTACACGCCATCGTCGGCGAGCAGCCCCGACCAGTTCACGGTGACACGCCAGGGGACGGCGATCCAGGTGGATCCGGTTGTGGCTGTCAGTGCTGCCGCGGGGTCATGGGTCGCGGCGGCCAATGACCCCGCGGCAGCGCAGTTCATGGCGACGCTCTTCGACGTGGATGGCGTGCGCCTGTTAGCCCAGAGTGTCTTCTTCGAATTCTCGGGGGGTGGGCAGGTCATCACCAAGCCGGTCCAGACCAATCTGATGGGCGAGGCCATTGTGACGGTTCCGGCGCTGCCGCCGGGCGCCTACATGCTGACCGTCATGTTCACCGGCACCGGGTCTTACTTGCCGGCCATCGTGACATTCGGCGTTAAACAGTCGCAGGAAATTAGCTTTGCGCCGCTGCCGGACAAGCGGCTGAACGATCCGCCGTTCAGCGTGTCGGCGACGGCATCGTCGGGGCTGCCGGTGAGCTTCGCCAGCACGACTGCTGCGGTCTGTACGGTGACGGGAAACAGCGTGACGTTACAGGGGGTCGGCAGTGCAGCATTGTGGCATCACAGGCTGGCAACGATGCGTTCAGCGCTGCGCCGAACGTGGTGCGCACCTTCACGGTGGCCGCCGCCGCGCTGCAGTCCCAGACGATCGATTTCACGCCGCTGCCGGACAAGCGGCTGAACGATCCGCCGTTCAGCTTGTCGGCGACGGCATCGTCGGAGCTGGCGGTGAGCTTCGCCAGCACGACACCTGCAGTCTGTACGGTGACGGTAAACACCGTGACGTTACAGGCGGTCGGCCAGTGCAGCATTGTGGCATCACAGGCTGGCAACGGTGCGTTCAGCGCTGCGCCGAACGTGGTGCGCACCTTCACGGTGGCCGCCGCCGCGCCGCAGTCCCAGACGATCGATTTCGGGCCGCTGCCGGACAAGCGGCTGAACGATCCGCCGTTCAGCTTGTCGGCGACGGCATCGTCGGAGCTGGCGGTGAGCTTCGCCAGCACGACACCTGCGGTCTGTACGGTGACGGGAAACACCGTGACGTTACAGGGGGTCGGCCAGTGCAGCATTGTGGCATCGCAGGCTGGCAACGATGCGTTCAGCGCTGCGCCGAACGTGGTGCGCACCTTCACGGTGGCCGCCGCCGCACCGCAGTCCCAGACGATCGATTTCGGGCCGCTGCCGGACAAGCGGCTGAACGATCCGCCGTTCAGCTTGTCGGCGACGGCATCGTCGGGGCTGGCGGTGAGCTTCGCCAGCACGACACCTGCAGTCTGTACGGTGACGGGAAACACCGTGACGTTACAGGCGGTCGGCCAGTGCAGCATCGTGGCATCGCAGGCTGGCAACGATGCGTTCAGCGCTGCGCCGGACGTGGTGCGCACCTTCACGGTGGCCGCCGCCGCGCTGCAGTCCCAGACGATCGATTTCGGGCCGCTGCCGGACAAGCGGCTGAACGATCCGCCGTTCAGCGTGTCGGCGACGGCATCGTCGGGGCTGCCGGTGAGCTTCGCCAGCACGACACCTGCAGTCTGTACGGTGACGGGAAACAGCGTGACGTACAGGGGGTCGGCCAGTGCAGCATCGTGGCATCACAGGCTGGCAACGATGCGTTCAGCGCCGCGCCGAACGTGGTGCGCACCTTCACGGTGGCCGCCGCCGCGCCGCAGTCCCAGACGATCGATTTCGGGCCGCTGCCGGACAAGCGGCTGAACGATCCGCCGTTCAGCGTGTCGGCGACGGCATCGTCGGGGCTGCCGGTGAGCTTCGCCAGCACGACTGCTGCGGTCTGTACGGTGACGGGAAACAGCGTGACGTTACAGGGGGTCGGGCAGTGCAGCATTGTGGCTTCACAGGCTGGCAACGATGCGCTACAGCGCCGCACCGAACGTGGTCCGCACCTTCACGGTGGCCGCTGCCGCGCTGCAGTCCCAGACGATCAATTTCGGGCCGCTGCCGGACAAGCGGCTGAACGATCCGCCGTTCAGCTTGTCGGCGACGGCATCGTCGGGGCTGGCGGTGAGCTTCGCCAGCACGACTCCTGCGGTCTGTACGGTGACGGGCAAACACCGTGACGTTACAGGCGGTGGGCCAGTGCAGCATTGTGGCTTCACAGGCTGGCAACAGTGCGTACAGCGCTGCGCCGAACGTGGTCCGCACCTTCACGGTGGCCGCTGCCGCGCGGCAGTCCCAGACGATCAATTTCGGGCCGCTGCCGGACAAGCGGCCGAGCGATCCGCCGTTCAGCCTGTCTGCGACGGCATCGTCGGGGCTGGCGGTGAGCTTCGCCAGCACGACCCCTGCAGTCTGTACGGTGACGGGCAACACCGTGACGCTGCTGGCGGTGGCCAGTGCAGCATTCTGGCTTCGCAGGCCGGCGACAGTGCCTACACGCCGCACCGAACGTGGTCCGCACCTTCATGGTGGCCGCCGCCGCGCATCAGTCCCAGACGATCGGTTTCGGGCCGCTGCCGAACAAGCGGCTGAGCGATCCGCCGTTCAGTGTGTCGGCGACGGCATCGTCGGGGCTGACGGTGAGCTTCGCCAGCACGACTCCTGCGATCTGCACGGTGACGGGCAACAGCGTGACGTTACTGGCGGTGGGCCAGTGCAGCATTCTGGCATCACAGGCTGGCAACAGTGCCTACAGCGCCGCGCCGAACGTGGTCCGCACCTTCATGGTGGACACCGCGCTGCAATCCCAGACGATCGATTTCGGGCCGTTGCCCGACAAGCGGCCGGACGATCCACCGTTCAGCTTGTCTGCGACGGCATCATCGGGGCTGGCGGTGAGCTTCGCCAGCACGACTCCTGCGGTCTGCGCGGTGACGGGCAACACCGTGACGCTACTGGCGGTCGGCCAGTGCAGCATCCTGGCTTCGCAGGCAGGCAACAGTGAGTTCGGCGCCGCACCGAACGTGGTCCGCACCTTCGTGGTGTCGAACGGTCAGACATGCTACCTGCCGATCATGTCGGAGCGTAGCATGCTACTGCCGGTCATCGAGGTGAGTCCGAGGCCGCTTGACCGCCGGCCTATCCGGCGATCGCTTCTTCCGGAAACGGAACAGATGAGTCGCCGCCTGTGCCTGCCGAGCGGCGGTGGTAGACTGTGGTGCCAACTTCGCGGCTGGAGCCCGGCAGATGGTTGAGATCGAGCTGTGCTCTGCAATGCTCCCCGGTAGTGTCGTACATCACTGTTTGGCTGTCGACGTGGTGTATAAGACGGATGGGGATTCGTCCGCTGGACGGATCGTGGGGATTGAGCCTTGGCCGTCGCCAGGGAAAGAAATCGAGGAGACCTGACATGGAGATGCCGGTGAAACACCGTTCACTGAGAGACATCAAGCGTTCGTCGTGGGTGAGGCGCCTGGCGCTTGCCGTGCCGGCGCTGGGGGCGCTGCTCACCGTGCTGGTCGTTGCGACCGTCGTTCAGGCCGCGCCGGCGCAGCAGGCCATACCGCCGATTGTGGTCGAGGTGACTACTACTGCGGATACCGATGGCACCTGCGACCCGTATGGATGTACGCTGCGCCAGGCGATCAACACGGTCAACGCCAACCTGAGCCTCTCGCAGAGCACCATTCGGTTCAACATAGCTGGCGCGGAGCCTCAGGTCATACTCGTCTCCTCGCCGCTGCCGCGCATCGACTACCCGGTGATCATCTAGGGCGCCAATCTGGCGCCGGGTGGTGGTCCGGTCGTCTTGGATGGCCAGAACAGTGTCCCCGCCGCCGATGGCCTGGTGCTGGACGCGTATTACGGCGAGGTCTATTCGCTGACCATCCGCAACTTCGGCGGGGCCGGCATCTACGTGAACCCGTTCAAGTCCGGCATCGTGTTGGCGGGGAACACTATCGAGAACAACCAGGGAAATGGGATTTATATCGACAGTGGCGGTGATGGTGGGGGCATCGAAGTCCTGGAAAACGTCATCCGTAACAACGGGGGCAGCGGGATCTTCATCGATTCGAGTTTCGGCAACCTGGTCTACGGGAATCAGATCTACGGCAACGCCCATGACGGCGTGACCATCGTAGGCGGCGAGCGTCTTACCACATCCAAATCACCCAGAACGATATCCACGACAACGGCGACCAGCCGATCGATTTGAACGACGACGGAGCGTCCGATAACGATCTGGAGGATCCGGACACAGGCGCCAACGCGACGCAGAACTATCCGGTGCTGGTGCGAGCACGGCCGATTTCTGGCGGTGCTGTCGTGGAGGGGTATCTCAACAGCATTTCAGGCGACGAATATGGTATCGAGTTGTTTGGTGGCGCCAAGTGTGGCCAGGGATCGCAGACGTTCTTGCCAAGCATCCCCTACACGATCAGTCTGCCGACCGGCACTGGCTTTTTCAGTGTGACCGTCACGCAGCCAGTGGCGCTCGGGACGGCCATCCGGTCGACGGCGACGAGAGGGCCGTTTATTGGAAGTAGTGAGACCTCGGAGATGTCCGACTGCGTCATCGTGGGGCCGGGCAACGATTCATGGCCGAAGGCGCTGCGGATGAACGTGCCGGCGAGCGCGGCGGCCGTCAGTGCGGCGGAGGCCGAGGAGCTGGTCGAGGCCGCCGGAGTCACCGAGGTGGACGCCACGACCGGCGTCGTGACGTTGACGCAGTACATCGACTCGCTCGGGCAGTCGCGCTGGTACAAGTTCAAGATCCGGCCCAACAGCCAGCTCATCGTGACGCTGACGGGGCTGCCGGAGGCCGAATTATGATCTGACCCTGTACAAGGACATTGAGCAGGAGTATCAGAAGCTCGCCGATCCGCAGGACGCAAGAGATTTGACGCGATTGCAGGCGAGTCGGCGCCGTCGGCATTTGCGCCATCGGCGTTTGCGCCGTCGGCGTTTGCGCCATCGGCGTTTGCGCCGTCGGCGTTTGCGCCGTCGGCGTTTGCCCCGTCGGCGTTTGCGCCGTCGGCGTTTGCGCCATCGGCGTTTGCGCCGTCGGCGTTTGCGCCGTCGGCCTACAGCCCTGACTCGTACAGCGCGTCGTCGTTCAGCCCCTGGGCGTTCGACCAGGGCGCTTTCGATCCGAACAGTTTCAGATCCCAGCGCCTACAATCCGGCGACGTTCGATCCCAAGGCGTTCACCGGTGCGCAGACGCGCAGCCTCCTCGGCGTCTCGGCGTTCGAAGGGACGTCGGAGGAGGGGTTGATCATGAACACGTGGCTGAACGACGGCGACTTCTACGTCCGCGTGCGCGGGCGGGACGGTGCGTTCAGCCTGGATGCGCCGTTCGCCCTGACGGTACAACTGGAGCCGGGGCCCTGTGCGAATGCGTTCGACACGCCGCTGCCGGCGACGTCGCTGGCGCCGCAGGCCGGCGGGTTCAAGAGCATCATCCTGGTGGACAGCGCACGCCTGAAGGCGGCGTACGGTCAGGCGCAGTTCAATCAATTGCTGGTCAAGTTGGATGCGCTGAAGCTGAGGCCCGAGGTGCAGGGCACGATCGTCGACGTGAGCACGGATGCGCGCGTGGCCGCGGCCAACCAGCGGGCCGATCAATACTATGTCTGTCCCTACGGCAAGAACGTCGTGGCGGAGTCGATCAAAGCCATCGTGGATGCGTATAGCGGGGTGAACCCGCTGGAATACGTGGTCATCGTGGGCGGGGACAACAGCATCCCCTTCTTCCGCTACCCGGACAACGCGCTGTTGGGACCCGAGTCGGACTACTTTCCGCCGGTGCTGGACTTCACGCTCATCGCAGGCGGGGCTGCGGCTGAACTACGTCCTCAGCCAGGATGGCTACGGCGCATCTGAGTTTCTATCTCTCAATGGCACGGAGTTTCCGGTGCCCGACCTGGCGGTGGGGCGGCTGGTGGAGACGCCTGGGGACATTCTGAAGCAGCTCGATGCCTACTTCCTGACGACCAACGGGGTGGCACCGGCGCCGCAGGCCGCACTGATAACCGGCTACGACTTCATGGAGGACGTCGCCCAGGCGGTCAAGGGTGAGCTCGCCACGGCACTGGGGGCGGGCAAGACGGTCGATACACTGATCACGCCGTATGACGGTGTCACCGCTGGACCCGCAGTCGTGGACTGCGTTCCAGTTGGATGAGAAGCTGCAGAGCCGGCGCTACGATCTGGTGTTCCTGGCGGGGCATTTTGCGGCGGACAATGCGCTGGCGGCGGACTTCCCGACGGCACTGCTGCCGACCGACATTCTGTCGTCGACGGTGGATATGAGGAATGCCCTCTTCTATAGCATGGGCTGCCATTCCGGGTACAACGTCGTGAACGAGCATCGTATCCCCAATGTGACCTCCGAACTGGACTGGGCGTCGGCGTTTGCGGAGAAGGGTGTGACCTGGATCGGCGGGACCGGCTTCCAGTACGGCGACACGGAGTTCATCGAGTACAGTGAGCGGCTCTACCTGGACTTCACCCGCAACCTGCGCTACGAGGATCCGGGCGATCCGCCGGGGGCGCCCGTGGCCATTGGCAAGGCGCTGGTGCGGGCCGAAGCAGCGCTATCTGGCGCAGACGCCGGCGATCAAGGGGATCCACGAGAAGTCGCTGCTGATTCCGACGATCTATGGGCTGCCGATGTTCAGCATCGACTTCCAGGGCGGCTCGTGGACGCCGGCGGCGCGCCAGTCGCTCTTCACCAGCACTCCCGCCGCTCGTGACCGGTCTGCCCGGCTCGGCGCTGCAGATGCGCCAGACGGACATCACGGTGACGCCGGTGACGACCGAGACGCTGAAGACGCTGAAGGACGTGGACACGGGGCAGCCGGTGGTGGCGAGTTACCTGCGCGGCCGGGACGGGGCGCTGACCGAATCCGTCGGAGCCGACGCTGCCCTGGAGGGGGTGAACCTCAGCGCGCCGGATAACGCCTTGCGGGGCGTTGGGTTCCGCGGCGGCGACTTCTGTGACGTGCCGAACATCATCCCGCTGACGGGTGCGCCAGCGACGGAGATTCGGGGCGTCTACACGCCGTTCTACAGCAAGACCTGGTTCCCCTTACAGCCGTGGAGCGTCAACTACTACGACGTGTCTGGGGCAGGGGCCGGGGGCGTGGGGGACGCGGCTGTACGTCATGCCGGCGCAGCACCGGTCGACCGGCCTGGGCACCTTGACCAGTATTCGGCGCCAGTTCAGCGAGATGGTGTTCCGGCTGTTCTACAGTGCGAACACGGCGACTTTCGATGAGGGTGGCGCCAACGAGAGCACGCCGGCCCTGGCGGATGCGCCGACCATCGTCCAGGTGGAAGCGACACCGGACGTGCAGCCGGACAAGCTGCGCTTCCTGGTGCGTGTGGTGGGGAACCCGGCGGCGGGCGTGCATGCGGTGTGGGTGACATGGACACGCAGCGGCGCGCGTGCGACCAATGGCAGTCGATCGATCTCGTTCAGAGCAGCCAGGACACGACGAAGTGGGAGGTGTGCTGACGCTGCCGGCCGGTGTCGACGCAGAAGGACGTGCGCTTCATCGCCCAGGCGGTGAACGGGGTGGGGGTCGTCGGCCTCTCCAACAACATGGGCCGATACTATGGCGACGCCGGCAGCCTGGAGTCGCAGCTTCTGCCGACGACGCTGACCCTCGATCCGTTGGCCACCACCGTGGGTGCGTTTTCTACCCCAGCAACCTTCGCCGCCGTACTGCGCGATGGAAGCAACAATCCCGTGGCGGGCCGGTCGGTCATCATCGGGGTGGGTTCCCAGGAGCAGTTTGCGGTGACGGATGCGGCGGGGCGGGCGGCGGTGACCATGCCGCTGCTGCTCCAGCCGGCGACTATCGGGTGCATGCGTCCTTTGTCGGCGACGAGCGAGTACGCGCCGTCGTCGGCGAGCAGCCCAATCAGTTTACGGTGGTGCGCCAGGGCACGGAGATTCAGGTGGGTCCGGTCGTGGCCGCCAGCGCTGCCGACGTGGCGGTCGTCGCAGATCAAAGCGACGCTCGTCGACGTGGCTGGCGTGCGTTTGATCCAGCAGAGCGTCTTCTTCGAGTTCTCCGGCGGCGGGCAGCTCATCGACCAAGCCGGTGCAGACCGAATCTGGTCGGGTGAGGCCATCGTGACGATCCCGGCGCTGCCGCCGGGCGCCTAAACGCTGCGGGTCAAGTTCGTCGGCACCGACTCCTATCTGCCGGCCATCGTTACGTTCGGCGAAGCGGACGAGCAGTCTCTATCTGCCGGTCATCTTAGAAAGATCAGCTGGACGCATGGACACGTTGCGAGCCGACAGCCGAATTGGCCGGATCGCCTCGTGAGTTTCGGAGCGAAAGGTTCTGTCGGTTCGGCTCGGGTAAGACAGGTTCGGCCGCGCCTCATAGCTCCAACGGGTGGCTGAGTCCGAAGCGAATGGCTTCTTCCGTCGTCATACTGCTTGCCGAGCTGTTCACGTCTGCAACGGCGTATCTCCCAGGGCCTGCCGTGCGGCGCGACTACTCATCAGCTAATCCGCGTCATGTCGGCGGGTGGCAGTGGGGCGCCGATGGCGTTGCGCGGAGGCTTGCGGCTGCGCCGACCAGAGACCACTGCGCGCTCGGCATCGCTCGTCAAGCGGCCAGTTTCCCCATGTCTTCGAGAAGTAGGCGATGGCCCAGCGATCACCCAGATCGCGATTGATGGCCATGCTTTCTCCGTACAATGCTGGCGAATTCGCAAAGCTCACCCAGGGCCCGTACCGTGTTGCCCAGATTGTTCAATGAATTTGCCGATCCCCAGCGATTGCCGATCTCGCGCCGAACACGACGGCTTCCTCCAGGCGGGCACGGGCCGCGGATAATCTCCTTGCGCCAGCAACACATTGCCGATGTTGCCCAGTGAGCGAGCGATCGAAGCGCGATCGCCCAAGATGGCGGCGAGTGCCCAGACTCTCGCTCGTTGAGACCCAGTGCGGTGGCATAATCACTCTGATATTCTGCAACGATCGCCAGGTTATTGTACAGCCGAGCCTCCCCGGCACGATCGCCCAGTTGACTTCTGAGTTCCAGGCTCTGCAAAAAGCTCGCACGTGCCCCGCCATAGTCACCCTGATATGCGGACAGCGTCCCACAAGAGTCAAGAACTTGCGCCACACCTTCCGAATCGTCGACGCCCTGGAAGAGCGATCGCGCTGCCATGAAATGCTGGTGGGCTTCCGCGTAGTTGCCGCGCAGCCGCTGAAGCTCGCCAATGGCCCATTTGCAGCGGGCCGCCGCCGCAGAGTCCCCATTCTCCAACGCCAGCGTCAATGCCTCGTCATACAGGCCGCCGGCATCGTCCCACTGTCCTACCAGTTGCAGCACCACGCCCAGCTTGCGCAGCACGTCGATGCGCTCCGCGGCGTCCAGCACCGGCAAAACCCGACGGTAGTAGTCAATCGCCGCCTCGTTCGCATAGGTCGCCTGGGCGGCGTCCCCTGCCCTGCGTAGATACCGGCACTTGCGGTCGCGGTCGGTGCCGTGGTCGAAGTGGTAGGCCAGCACGTAGACGTACTGCTCCAAGCGCGTCGGGATAGCTGCACCTCGATGAACTCGCCGATCTGTTCGTGGAGCGTCGTGCGCACCATGTGGGGCAGGCTCTCGTAGATCACCCCATGCGTAATGATATGGTTGAACGAGTAGGCCGACTCCGTCTGTCCCTGTTCGCGATGGGTGAGCTCCTGCTCGCTGAGATAGACGAGGTCCTCCTGCACCTGGGCCGGCTGTCCCAACTCGGGGTAGACCCCCAGCAGCCAGTCCACCCGGAAGGCGCGGCCGATGACGCTGGCGATCTTCAGCAGGGTGCGCTGGCGATCGCTCAGCCGGTCCAATCGCGCCAGCACCAGGCTGTGCAGGCTCGACGGCAGCTCCAACTGCGCCACTGCGTCGACGTTCCCGGCGGCGAAGGCACGGTCGCCGATGTAGTTCACGAGCTCTTCCAGGAAGAAGGGGTTTCCCTCGGCACGCTCGACGATGCGCTGGATGAGCGTGTCTGGAATCGCATCCGCCGGAGGGGCGCCGGGCTCTTGGGCCAGCCGCCGGCGGGCAAGCTTGCCGAGTGTGGCGCCCGACAGTGGCTCCAGGTGCAGCCGGGTGTAGTGCGGTAACCCAGTGAGCCGTTCGGACTCCAGGCGTTCAAGCACCAGGGGGCGATAGGTGTAGAGGATCAGCACCAGCAGGTCCGACGTGCTCTGGCCGAGCACCTCCAAAAGGTCCTGCGACAGGGCGTCGATCCACTGGCAGTCTTCGAGGACGATGAGGATCGGCCGGCGCCGGGAGAGGATGCGCAGGCAGTCGATGAGCAGCGCCTCCAGCGAGGACTTGCGCAGCTTGGCATCGAAGGATTCAGTCAGCTCGTTGTCTGGTATGGGCAGGTTGAGCACCGGCCCCAACAAGGGCACGCGGCGGGCCAGGCGCGGGTCCAGCGCCCGGACGTATTGGTAGAGGGCGTCGATCTGCGCGTCGACTTCCAGGTCGGGGTCGATGTCGAAGAGCGTACGCCAGATTGGCTGCCAAACGAGGTAGCTGCTGTTGATGCCGAACGACTCACATTCGCCAGCGTGGGTGACAAAGTCGAGAATCTCGGCCCGCTCGACCGCGGCGGTTACCAGGCGAGATTTGCCGATACCGGCTTCGGCCACCATGCTCACTACCTGGCCGCGTCCACACAGCGCCGCCTCGATCTTGGCGTTGATGAGCGCCAGCTCGGGTTCGCGGCCCACGAGCGGGTTCGTGTGGACGTCGGCCAGGTGCATCGTGCGGCGTTTGGCGCCCCGCAATTCGAAGACGACCACGGCGTCGCGCTTGCCCTTGACCCGCAGGGGCGGCAGTTCGCCCCATTCGAACTGATCGGCAATGTCGACCTGTGCCGTACGGCTGACGAGCGCCTGGCCGGGCCTGGCTGCCATCATGAGGCGGGCGGCCAGGTTCACCTCGTCGCCGAGGGCGCCGTAGGTGCGGTGCATGGCGCCGCCGTACGAGCCGGTCCGCATGCGCCCCTGGCTGATGCCGATCTGCACCGGCTCGATGAAGTCGAGCTCCGCCGGCGGCTTCTGCAGTTCCAGGGCCGCGGCCGCGGCGCGGGTGGCGTTGTCCTCGTGGGCGATGGGCGCACCGAACGTGATGTAGATGTAACTGCCCTTGTCGCCGATGTTCAGGTCGATGAAGGTGCCCTCGTAGCGTTCCACTATGTTCTGCACCCAGCGTACGAACGCGTCGAGCTTGGCGCCGGCTCGCTCGTCGTCGTCGTATTCGATGCCGCCGAAGCGGAGGAACAGGGCCACCGTGGGGCGCAGCTCCGCCAGGAAGCGGCTCAGCCCCCGCTGGAGCTGGCTGTAGACCGGCTGCGATCAGCCAGCGGCGGACCTCGTCGGCGGGGAGTGCGGCGGGGTCGAGCGGCGGCCACGAGCTGGGAACGGCCTCGACGTTGAGGGCGCGGACCACGCCGAAGGGGTGACCGTGCTCGTCGTAACGCGTCTCGCTAAGTTCGACGGCGTCGGCCAGCGCCGCAAGCCCCTGTGGATCGAGGATGACGTCCCCTCGCTCGGCCACATGCTCGGCCTCGGCCAGGCGCTGCAGGGTCGCGCCGGCCAGCGCGTCGATGAGGCGAATGTCGGGATCACCCACGATGAAGCGGCGCGCGGCGCCCACGGCCACCGAGGCCTTCATGGAGAGCGTGAGCGTGGTGCCCTTGGGCGTCTGCACGGCTACGAAGCGCTGCATGGCCTGCTGCATGGCCAGCGCGGCCGCGACGGCGCGCAGGCCGTCATCGTGGTCGAACCAACAGGTGACGGCGTCGCCCGCAAAGGCGATCGCACTGCCGCCCCAACGGTGCAGCTCACTGATCAGGGCATCGTAGACGTCGTCCAGGTAGCGCGTCAGTTCCTCGGCGCCGCGTTGCGGACCCAGCTCGCGCAGCAGCGCCTCGGTCAGCGGGGTGAAGCCCGAGATATCCGCAAAGAGCGCGGCGCCCTCCGTGCGGTCCGGCAGCGTGGCGCCGTGTGCGAGCGCCTGGCGCCGATCCATGGGGATGTAGGCGATTGGATGTTCCTGCATGGTCAACGGTCTAGTCCGAAATCTAGTCCACAGCCTAGTAGAAAACCAGCACGATGGCTGCCAGCACGACGATGTGGAAGACCTGATCCACCCATATGTACACAAGGGTATACATGTGGGTGCCGGACTTCATGCCCTTGATGGCGTGCATCCACCATTCCACTGGCTTGCGAGTGTCGATGAGCACATGGAGGATGCCGGCGAGCAGCGCCAGGTACCAGGGCAAGGCGACGAGCAGGAAGAGCGTGTTGATGCCGCCGTGCACCCAGGCCGCGGGTTTCCGCAGGTTCATCTTGTTGACCGCCATCCACTCGGTCTGGAAGAGCCAATCGGCGATGAGATGGGCGACGATGGCCCAGAGCAGCACGGACGTCTGGACGGATGAAAACTCGAAGGGCATGGACTCCTCGCAGATTGCGGCGCAGCCGGCAACAAAACGCCGCTATCATTGCTGCCGACACTGACTCTTGTGCCTGCCGCCAGTGGCAGGTCACACCAATGGTAGCAGCAGTCGGGGCGCCTGTCCACAACGGAAACAGGCTGGGGTCTACTTCATGATGGGGGCACGTCTCCAAGCTTCCCGGCCAACGTCCCCGGCACCGCCTGCTCGTACATCCAGTGCAGGGGCGAAGGTGCCGGGGACGAGGTCGGGCAAGACCCTCGCCAGCCCGCGGTCGTGGCTGACGAGATGGTTGTCAGGGCTTGGTGGAGGCCCCACAGGTGGCGGCGGCGCCCGTGGCCGGCACGCTCTGCGTGCGGGACGGGCGGCGGGGGAAGGGCGCGGAACGCCGCCAAGGCGTGCGCACCGTGAGGCGCGGGTACGAGCAGCATTGACGCCTCTGCAGGGACGTGGGACAATCACCGCAGACGACCGCAACGCCAAAGGAAAGCAGGGGCACCGTGGATTCACCTGCGCTTCAAGAACGGATACCGGACAACTTGTGCTGTGGCTGTGGGCGACGAAATGCTGCCGGGCTTGGGAACAAGTGAGTAAGGCGCCACCTTCCTGGAAGCTCCGGAGTTTCCTGGAAGGCCTGCTGTGGGTCATGTGCGCTGCAGCCATTGGCGCCTGCCGGCCGACGCCCGGCAAGCCTGTCCTGCCGACGACGGTAGGCCAACCGGCAGTGGGCGTCGTCACCACGCGCGAGCCGCCAGTTCTGGCACCGACCACTCCTCGGGTGTCGGACGCGTTGGCGGGCGCCGCCCCTACGCAAACGCCGTTTTTCGTCGTGCAGGCTGCGCCAGAGGACGGCGCCGGGCCGACGTTGGCGGACCTGTGGGCGGGTCGCGCACACTTCGCCGTGGACGTTGCGGAGACCGGCTTGCCCCTGGGTGAGTCCGACACGATCCGCATGGGGAACGGCGAGTTCTGGTCCTTCCTTCACGCCAGCGCACGGTCGGCGGGGGTCGTGGACCAGTGCGGCGCCGCGGTGGAGTTTCCCGGCTGCCTGGTCGTCTATCGCAGCTTCGACGGCGGTGTCTCTTTCCGTCACGATGCGTCGCCCGTCTGCCAGATTGCCTGCCGCGCATGCCCATGCACCGCCGCCGACGATCACGTGACACAGCAACAGTACCCGCGCGTATATTTCGACGGCGCTCGCCTATGGCTGGTCTATGAGTATCTGGGGCGGGTGATGCTGCGCAGCAGTGTGGATGGCCGTGCCTGGTCGGCGCCGCAGCAGGTGGCGGATTCGCTCATCTGGCACCTGTGGTATCGGGATTGCCCCGCGGAGGAGCGCATCGGGGCGCACCCGTTCGTGCCATCCGACTATGAGTGTCTGCGCGGCGGCCCGCCGGGGTTGATCGTCGACGACGGGGTGATCTACGTGTTCATGGCCCAGGGGCAGAATCCGGGCGCGCTCGGCTGCTTCTACCGGCAGGCGGCTGACGAGGCGGCCCCATTCCGACCGTGCGCGCACAATCCGCTCGTCGTGGGTGCGGCGGCATACGGCGGCGCCGAGGTGCGCGGACCGGCCGCCAACGAATTCTTCGACTTCCGCACCGTCAGCTCGGCCGAGGTGGTGAAGATCGGCCGAGGGCCGGGGGCGCGCTTCTATGTGCTCTACGAAGGGGTGCGGGGACCCGGGGCGGGCGATGCGGGTGACACGCAGTTCGGCCTGGGGCTGGCCCGCACCCTGACAGCGGCGATCGACGGGCCATGGGAGAAGTATCCCGGCAACCCGCTCCTGGCGGATCTTCCGGGCAACATCGGGCTTGGGCACGCAGATCTCGTGGAATTGGACGGGAGGACGTATCTCTATACCTCGCTGGATGGTGTGCGACGCAGCCGGCTCGTCCTCGCCTGGAACGAATGACGTGCGATGATTGCAGGTCAGGAGGTTGTGTATGGAATGGTTAGATTCCTGACGGATCGAAACTGGCCGTCGCCATGCTCCTCGGCGGCGTGATCGGCGCCCAACGCGAGTTGAGCGGGCATGCGGCCGGATTCCGCACGCACATCCTGATCTGTGTCAGCTCCACCCTCCTGGTCATCATTTCGTTGAACATGACTGCCGAGAGCGGGGACCCCTCGCGCGTCGCCGCGGCCATCGTCGCGGGGATCGGTTTTCTGGGTGCGGGCGTGATCCTGCGCGACCAGGGGCGCGTACTGGGGCTGACGACCGCCGCCGGCATCTGGATGGTGGCCGCCATCGGCATCGCGGTGGGGTTTGGGATGATTGGCCTCGCGGTGCTCGTCGGCGCAATGACCTTCTTTGTTCTGTCGGACTTTCCCCGCATCGCCGAGCTGCTGCGCGGCGGGTGGACGACGCGCGAGTATATCCTCACTCTGGCGCACGACGTCGACAGCCAGGAGAAGCTGCGTACGCTGGCACAGGCGCACGAGCTGCGTGTCTATACGCGCACGCAGCAGTGGCATCCATCCGGACTGCACACGACGGTGCGAGTGACCGGCCGTCGGGCGCGCCAGGATCGGTTCTTCGTCGCCCTGACTGCGCAGCCCTGGGTGAAAGCGGTGGAGTGGCGGTAGGCGGACGGCTTGTGCTGGATATCGTCACGCCGACTGCAACGAAATTGTCCACCGTGTGGGCGATCATGGTAGGATGAGTAGTCAGTTGCGTCAAGATGCGACGCAAAGAATTGTCTGGATTTCAAAGGGAGCAATTGATGAGTCAGAACGTCCAACCTGGAGCCACGCCCGCCGAAGCCCCCACTGCCTACGAAGGGTGGCGGGCGATCGTCGCCAAGTACCAGCGTCCCAGCATTTCGAAGGCCACCTGGCAGATCGTCAACTCGTTTGGCGGGCTCTTCCTGATGTGGGTGCTGATGTACCTCAGCCTCAGCGTCGGCTACTGGCTGACGTTGCTGCTTGGCCATCCCGGCCGCAGGTTTCACGGTGCGTATCTTCATTATTCAGCACGACTGTGGCCACGGCTCGTTCTTCAAGTCTCGCAAGGCGAACGACGTCGTCGGTTCGGTGTGCAGCCTCTTCACGTTGGTGTCGTACAGGTATTGGCGCAAGGCGCACGCGGTCCACCATGCCGATCACGCAGAACTGGAAGAGCGCGGCATCGGCGACGTCTGGACGATGACGGTGGACGAGTATCTGGCCGCGCCCTGGTGGAAGAAGACGGCCTATCGGGTCTTCCGGAATCCATTCTTCCTCTTCGGGATTGCGCCCGGCGTCAACTTCCTCATCCTCGAACGCTTTCCGCTCTCGGTTCAGAAGGAGTGGCACAGCGGCGAGCGCGCGTCCGTCTGGTGGACGGATTTTGCCCTCGCCGGCCTGTTCATAGTCGCCGGTCTCTGGCTCGGATTCGGCGCCGTCCTGGCGATCCTCTTGCCGGTCACGCTGATTGCTGCGAGCGTCGGCACCTGGCTGTTCTACGTCCAGCACCAGTTCGAACGGACGTACTGGGAGCATACGCCCGAATGGGATTACACGCTGGCGGCCATGCACGGCAGCTCGTACTATGAGCTGCCCAAGCTGCTGCAGTGGTTCACGGGCAACATCGGCTTCCACCACATCCACCACCTGAGCCCCCGCATCCCGAACTACAACCTGGAGAAGTGCCACGTCGAGAATCCGCTGATGCAGCGCGTGGTGCGCCTGACGATCAGCTCCAGCCTGCAATCGGTGTCGCTGGCCTTGTGGGATGAGGACAAGCGCCGGCTGGTGACCTTCGGCGAGGCGCAGGCTGGCCGCGGCGTAAGGCAACTCGGGATGGCTGAACTGAGGGACGCCATGACCGGCAGCGAAAACGCACAACCCCCGCATGATTCATCGCCGCTCGATGCGATGATGCGCCGGGTGATCGGCGACATCGACGACAAGCAGATCGCGGCGGCGCGCGGCAAGGTGGCGGGCCTGCGCGCCCGCCATCCCCAAGCCACGCCCGACGAGACTCGCGGAGCTGCTGATCCGCAAGCGCTGCCTCGACACCGGCACCGGTCGGGCTGTTGGCGTCCGCGCCGGCGCTGATCCCCGGCATCGGCTCGACCGTCGCCCTGACTGCCGGCCTCGTGGCCGACGTGGGCAAGACGATGGAGATGCAGAAGGACCTGATCCTGGAGCTGGCGGCGGTCTACGACCGCGAGCTTGGGCCGGTGGATCGGCGCAACCTGCTGGTCCTCGCGACGGGCGTCGACTCGGGAAACAAGGTGGCGGCAAAGGCTGCTGGAGACCTGGTGGCCAAGGCTGGCGCCAGGCTGGCCTTCGGTGGGGGATCGCGTCTGGTCGTGAAGGCCATCCCACTGGTCGGCCTGGTGACGTCGGCGGCCATCAACGTGGTGTCGACCTACCTGATCGGCCGGCGGGCGCAGGCGTATATGAATCTTGGGCCGGACGTGGCGAGAGGACTGGCGTGATGGTGTCGCGGGCACTGTCAGGGGTGGACGAGCGCAAGCTGGCGGGACTCCTGGACGAGGTCGCGGCACAGTTGTCGGGCCTCGACGTGCACGCAAAGTGGCTGGGGAGCGCAGCAGTCGGCGCGGGGCGTTCGGTGGGCGACTTCCTGCAGACGCAGGGAGGTCGCCTGGCCCGCCGGGGCAAGACGGCGGGCGACGGAGAGTAGGCGCACATGCCGACGCAAAGTGAAATCCTGAAGTTCCTCGTAGAGGCGGGCTTGCGCGTTGGCCTTGCCGCGCTCATCTTTTTCGTGGGGCGCTGGTTGGCGGGGTGGTCGCGGCGCCGGGTGCGGCCGATCCTGGTGCGGGCCAATTTATCGAAGTCGTTGGTGCTGTTGTTCACCACCCTGTTGTACTACGGCATTTGGGTGGCGACCGCGACCGCCATGCTGGCCGCGATGGGTGTGCCGCTGAGCTCTGCAGTCTACTGTCGTTGGGATCGTGCTTGTCATCCTGGGAATTGCGCTGCAGCAGACGGTGCGCGATCTGGCGGCCGGGGTCATCTTCTTCTTGTTCAAGCCTTTTGCATCCGGAGAGTTGATTGGCACCAATGCATTCATCGGAACCGTTGAAGAAATCCAGCTCTTCAATACGGTGCTTGTTCAGGGCGACAACAAGGTCGTGATCCTGCCCAATTCCCAGGTGCAGCAGAACGGCATCACCAACTATTCGCGCATGGGGACCTTGCGCATCGACCTGGTCTTCGGCATCGACTATGGGGACGACCTGCGCAAGGCCAGGCAGGTGCTGGAGGAGATCATGGCGGCAGACCCGCGGGTGCTGCGCGACCCGGCGCCGCAGGTGATCGTCCTGGCCCTGGGCGACAGCAGCGTGAACCTGGGCGTGCGGCCGTGGGTGAAGGTGCAGGATTACTGGAGCCGTCCAGTTCGATCTGACCGAACAGGTGAAGCTGCGCTTCGACGCCGAAGGGATCAAGATCCCCTTCCCCCAGCGCGAGGTGCACGTCTATCCGGCGAACGGGTTTACCGCCACGACGCCGGCGTAGTTCTGGCCTGAATTCAAGTCTTCCGAATAGACCACCGTGCACCCAAGGTGGCGCGCTGGCTGCGAGGATGGCAGCGTCCCAGTAGCTGATGCCATAGCGATTCCACCAGCCAGAGCGCATCTTCCACCACACCCAGAGTAATGGGCTGGATGGAAACAGCGACCAAACGTCGATGAGGTCCCGCGCTTCTCGGTGCGAAAGCCCCAGCTTGTGTGGGCGCGTTCGCGACCCAGTAAAACTCCTGCAGGACTTGAGTAGAAATGGCTACATCTTCTTCGAGCAACAACCTGCGCGCTCGCTGCGACTTCGTATGGTCTGTCGGGGCGGAACTCGCAGCATAGAGGAGGACATTCGTGTCAACGAAGCGCATCATCATAAACCTCGGTGCGATCGAAGCGCCCAACGGCCCGCACATCCGCCCGTGAGGTCCGCCTCGCGAAATGCCTGTTCCAGCCGCTGGCGCCGCTCTGCCCGTAACTGGTCTTCAGAACTCAACGAACGAAGAAACTCCACGACCAGGCGGCTCACCGATGTGTTTCGTTCGGCGGCCTGGCGGCGCGCGTTTCGATAGGTCTCTTCGTCGACGCTGACCGTGATGTTCTTCATGAGAGACTCCCTGCGTGTGACTTGTAGCATATCAACTCCCGTCTTCTTCGAATGATATCACAGAATCACAGAAATTGTGAAGAGTTGCCCGCGGCGGGGCTGTGCTCACCGCTGGCATCTCGCAATCAGATTGTATCGTACGCCGGAGACGGCGTCATGCGACATTTGTCGGATTTGAAACGACAAAAAACCTCCCGCCGCGGTTCGGTTGTCACCAACTGAACCTCGGCGGGAGGTCTCTCCTGCTATCGTCGTCTATGCCGAGTCGAACGCCGCCTCACCGGCGTCCTCCTCGGCCCCGGCTCACGCACCCGGCGGCGGATCCACGAACCCCGGCTCGAACTGCATGATCGTGAAGGCGCCGCCTTGTGGATCCTGCACCACGGCAAAATTGCCCATGGCGCCGGCGGGCGTCGGCGGGACGAGGACCCGGCCACCCAGCTCCGCAACCTTGGCGACGGACGCGGCCAGATCCTCCACCATGAAGTATACCGCCCAGTTGGGCGGCACGGGACCCCAATCGTCGCCGATCTGCATCATGCCGGCGTGGCGGCGTCCATGGTTGTCGAAGACGTAGTAGCCGCTGTCGTCCCGGTCGGCGGTCCAACCGAACACGTGGCTATAGAACGCCAGGGCCTGTTCAGGCGCACGGCGTCTGCAGTTCGTTCCACACCAGCGTGTTTGGCATGTTGACCAACTGCGCACCGATGTGGTTGCGCGGCTGCCAGATGCCGAAGGCGGCCCCCGTGGCGTCCAGGGCGAGGGTCATGCGCCCCTCTTCCATGACGTCCATGGGTGGGAACATGACCGTGCCGCCAGCCTCGCTGACCCGCGCAGCCGCGGCGTCCACTTCGCTGCTCTTGACGTACGACGACCAGTTGGGCGGGATGCCCTGGGCCTGCATGTCCGGGCTCATGGCGCTGAGTCCGGCGACGTTCTTGCCGTCGATCTGCAGCATGGTGTAGACCGTGCCCATGCCCGTGGGGCGATCCTCGGCTTCCCAGCCGAAGAGTCCCATGTAAAACGCCTTGGCTGCCTCTGCGTCGGTCGTGTTCAAATCGACCCAACAGACGATCCCATCCGGATACTCGGTGACGACGTGCATGTGTTCTCCTCCTCCTGTGCAATACCACCCGTGCGGCCAACAGTGTGCGGGGCTCTGCTGACAGGCCTATTGTAGCACGAATAGAACGTTTGGTCTAGTGGTGGGATCTGGCAAATTCTGTTTTTGCGCCTCTGCGTCGGGCTGTCGACGCAGACCGCATGGAACGATGCGCCCTATCCCGCGCCGGTCGGCGGCGTCAGATTGCTGCTGCAATAGTGGCAGCGGGCCATCGTGGGGGTGACCCACGTGACCTTCTGGGGATCGACCGGCGCGCCGCAGACCGGGCAGGTCGCCGGCAGCGTGGCCCGGGCGCCGCGGCTCGCCTGCTGGAGCTGGGCTTGCTCCGCCTCGCGATCGGCCAGTCGATGCAGCCAGGCCTGCGTGATGCCGCTGATCGCTACCAACACGAGGATGCCAGGAAACCACCAGCCCTGCCATGCGAGAATGGCCAGGCCGATGAGCCAGATGGCGCTCTGGATGGCCTTCCAATGAGGCGGTAGCTCGCGCTCGCCATCCTCGCGATCAGTCGGTTCTTTGGTTGGTGTGCCGCTGCTTTGAGTCATCTTCGGGTCCTCATTACGAGACATCAGGAAAGTGGTTTGCGAGCGAAATCAAAGTGGGCGACGAGACGATATCTACCGTAGGTTTCGTCATCCTCCAATTGTAAAGTAGCGCATGAATAAGCCGAAACGCCGCATGGAGACAACACCTTATGCGCCTTGGCCGGTCTTGGGCTAATGGGCGCAGCGCAAGGTGGCGTTCTGCCAACGCTGAGTTGGTGGCGGCTGTGCTCCTGGCAACGAATCTTCCAATAGTAACCCTTGACGATATGATTCTTAAGGGTTATTATGCCTTCGTGATAAAGACATTCAGGGACAGAGAAACTGAGAGGGTTTTCAACGGTCAATTTTCCCGGCGGCTGCCACATGATACGCAGCGAATAGCCGAAAGAAAACTGATCATGCTTCATCGAGCCACCTCCCTGAGCGATCTCCGTGTTCCGCCGTCGAATCGGCTGGAAGCTCTACATGGGCAGAGATCAGGCCAGCACAGTATCCGAATCAACGACCAATGGCGCATCTGTTTCGAATGGCGAGAAGACGGCGTCTATGACGTTGAAATCGTGGATTATCACTGAGTGAGGTGTATAGCATGAGAGACTATCCCCCCATCCATCCCGGCGAGATCCTGCTGGAAGAGTTCATGAAGCCGATGAATATCAGCCAATACCAGCTGGCGAAGGACATCGGCGTACCCTCGATGCGTATTAGCAAAATTGTGCGCGGCGAAAGAGGCATAAGCGCAGATACGGCGCTGCGCCTCGCGCGATATTTTGGCATGTCGGTGGAGTTTTGGACCGGAATCCAGACCCACTACGAAATCGAGAACGCCAAAATGGTCCTGGCTGATCGATTGGAACAGGAAGTCAAGGTGTTGGTCATGGCGTAGCGTACAACGCTCACTTCAGGCTGCGATATGCCTCGCGCAGGGTTTCCCCGATCCGGCGCTAATTGCCCGCACCATCGGTCGAATAGCCATTCTTCTTTCTTACACACCACCGGCCAACATCACCTGGCCCAGCGCCAGCCCCCCGTCGTTGGGTGGTACGAGGCGGTGGGTGAGCGTGTGGAAGCCTGCCGCCTCTAGCCGTGCGAGCGCCATGTCCAGCAGGGTGACGTTTTGAAAGACGCCGCCGCTCAGCGCCACCGTGTTCAGTCCATTCTGCCGGCGCAGGTCGCAGGCCGTCTCCACGATCAGGTCCGCCACGGCGCCGTGAAAGCGCGTCGCGATGACGGCTGCCGGCGTTTCCTGGCGCAGGTCCTCCACGATGGCCCGCAGCACCGGCGCCGCCTCGAACGTTCGCACGGCGCCGTCCCGCCAGCCGAACCGATAGGCGTCACCCGGCGCTGCCGGCTGCACGAGCGCCTCCAACTCGATGGCCGCCTGGGCCTCGTAGGTGACCGTCTGGCGCACGCCGGCCAGCGCCGCCACGGCGTCGAAGAGCCGGCCCATGCTGCTCGTCGGGACGGTATTCAGGCCGCGCTCCAGTTGGCGGAAGCAGCACGTTGCGTTCCATCTCGGGACAGGCGGCCACGGGCGGCAGCGCCGGATCCCACGCAATGCCTGCCGCCCACAACTGGGCCAGCGCCACGCGGTAGGGCCGCTTGACCGCCGCGTCGCCGCCCGGCAGGGGCGAGTAGGCCAGGTGCGCGGCCCGGGTGAAGCCCCGGTAGTCGGCCACCAGCACCTCGCCGCCCCAGATGGCGCCGTCCGGCCCATAGCCGGTGCCGTCGAAGCTGAACCCGATGACCGGCTCGCCGCCGTCGAGACCGTGTTCGGCCATCACTGCGGCGATGTGGGCGTGGTGGTGCTGCACCTGCACCAGCCGTCCGGCTCGCGGCGTGCGCCGCGGCCCAGCGGGTGGAGAGATAGCCGGGATGCAGGTCGGCGGCGACGATCTGCGGCTCGATGCGGAAGAGGCGCTGAAAGTGCTCGACCGCGCGCTCGAACGCCGCCGAGCGTCTCGATGTTCTCCATGTCGCCGATGTGCTGGCTGAGGAAGGCGTGGCGGCCCGCGGCCAGGCAGAAGGTGGCCTTGAGCTCGCCGCCGACCGCCAGCGTGGGCGCCACTTCCACCGGCAGCTTCACGGGAAAGGGCGCATAGCCGCGTGAACGGCGGAGAGGCAGCTCGGCGCCGGCGAAGACGCGCACCACCGAGTCGTCGCACCGGCTGTGGATGGCGCGATCGTGGAGGAGGAACGCATCGGCCAACTCCGCCAGGCGTTCGAGGGCCTCGTCGTTGTCGGCGACGATGGGCTCGTCCGAGTAGTTGCCGGAGGTCATCACCAACACAGGTGGCGACCGGTGCGGTGGCGCCGGGTGCAGCAGCAGGTGGTGGAGGGGGGAATAGGGCAGCATCACGCCCAGGGCCGGATTCCCCGGCGCCACCAGCGGCGACAGCGCCGCCGCGCCGCGCTTGCGCAAGAGGACGATCGGCCGGGCGCGGCTGGTCAGCAGCGCCTGCTCTGCGGCAGAGATCTCGACCAGCGCCTCGGCGGCGGCGAGATTCGCCGCCATGACGGCGAAGGGCTTGTCCACGCGCCCCTTGCGCTCGCGGAGCCGACGCAACGCAATGTCGTTCGTTGCGTCACAGGCCAGGTGGAAGCCGCCGATGCCCTTGACGGCGACGATGCCGCCAGCGATCAGCACCTGCTGGGCCTGCTGGATGGCCGGCTCGCCGACCAGCGGTGTTGTGCCGTCGTTCCTGCTGCCCAGTTCAACGAATTCGGCCGCCACCGTCTCGCTCCAGCGGAACTCCACCTGCGGGCCGCACACAGGACAGGCGTTGGGCTGGGCATGGAAGCGCCGGTTGCGCGGGTCGCCATACTCCGCGGCGCAGGCAGGACACATGGTGAAGGCAGCCATCGTGGTCCGCGGGCGGTCGTAGGGGAGGTCGCGGATGATGGTGAAGCGCGGCCCGCAGTTCGTGCAGTTGATGAAGGGGTAGCGATAGCGACGGTCGGCCGGATCGAACAGCTCGCGGAGGCAATCGTCGCAGATGCACAGGTCGGGCGAGACGAGCGTCGTGGCGTGGCTGCGATCTTCGCTGGCGACGATGGAAAAGCCGGGGGCCCCGGTGGGCGTCAGCTCCACGACGGTGACCGCGTCGATGTGGGCGAGCGGCGGCGCCTCGGCTGTCAGCGCGGTGCGAAACTCGTCCAGGGCCGGCGACGGACCTTCCACTTCGATGAAGACGCCTGCGTCGTCGTTGCCTACGAAGCCGGTCAGCCCCTGCCGAGCAGCCAGGTTATAGACGAAGGGCCGGAAGCCCACGCCCTGGACGACGCCCTGGACGCGCAGCCGCCAGCGTTCGACGGCCTGTCCTTCGTTCAGCATATGCGCGGCAACTGCTCGCCGACCTGCATGTCCACCACCCGGCTGCCGCCGATCCCCGTGCGCGCCACCACGACGCCAGGGTGTTGGTCGGTCACCTGGCCGATGATCGCCGCCTTGGCGCCCAGCGGATGGCGCCGCATGGCCTCCAGCACGGCTTCGGCCGCGGCCGGCGGGACGATCGCCGCCAGCTTGCCCTCGTTGGCCACGTAGACCGGATCCATGCCCAGCATGTCGCAGGCAGCCGCCACCGCCAACGGCACGGGCAGCTTGCGCTCGTCGTAGGCGATGCCCACATGGGAGGCCCGGGCGATCTCGTTGAGCGTAGACGCCAGCCCGCCACGCGTGGGATCGCGCAGGACATGGATATCGCGCGTCACGTCCAGCATGGCGGCGACCAGCCCGTTGAGGGCGGCGCAATCGCTCTCCACCGGGGCGCCGAACTCCAGCCCCTCGCGCACGCTCAGGACGGCGATGCCGTGCAGCCCCAGCTCGCCGCTCACGAGGACGACGTCGCCCGGCCGCGCCCGGTCGGGCGCAATGTGCACGCCGTCGGGCACGAGGCCCAGACCGCTGGTGTTGATGAAGACGCCGTCGCCGTGGCCCTTGTCGACGACCTTGGTGTCGCCGGCCGCCAGGACGACGCCGGCGGTCCGTGCGGCCGCGGCCATAGCCTCGACGATGGCGCCGAGGCTATCCAGCGGCAGCCCTTCCTCCAGGATGAAGCCGGCGGTGAGGTAGAGCGGCTGGGCGCCCATCATGGCCAGGTCGTTCACCGTGCCGTTGACGGCCAGGTGGCCGATGTTGCCGCCGGGGAAGAAGAGCGGGCGGACGACGAACGAGTCGGTCGTCAGCGCCAGGCGTGTGCCGCCGACGGTGACCAGCGTGGCGTCGCCGAGCGCGGCCAGGCCCTCGTTGCGGAACGCGGGCAGGAAGAGGTGTTCCACGAGCTCGGCCGAGAGCTTGCCGCCGCCCGCCGTGGCCCATGACGATGTTCGGGTAGGCGCGGAGGGGGAGTGGGCAGGTCCAGCCGGAGAAGTCGAGTGGGTTCGTATCGAGATTGGGTTGACTCTTAGTAGACGACGTCATGCGTTCCTATGGAAATCAAAAGGATGACTTCCTGTTGCCGCTCTTCATCCATCTGGATCGAGAAGACGATCCGACAGTCGTAGCCGCACGAACAGGCAAGCAGTCCGTATAGTTCGCCGCTTAATTTGTGAGTGCCGAGGGCTGGAGAGAAGACATCGGCGCTCATCTGGCGGAGCGTGAGCTGCACGCGCTCTTGGAGGGCCGGATTTCGGCGGACGAATCTCCGAAAGGCCCGCCTGAAGCCGGGAGTCTCGACGAGAAGTCTCATTCGTCATCGGATTCCAGCAGCGAGGCATCGAGACTCGCGACAATCTCATCAATAGACCGCGGTTCCAGTTCTCCGGCGCGGAATTGAGTAATCGCTGTGCGCGCTTCCTGCGCGATTTGGCGCCGTTCTTCGTCGATGTGGCGACCACGGACGATATCGAGCAACATCTCTCGCTGCGAGGAAGGCAGTCGTCCAATGGCGTCAAGGACTTGATCCAGGTTCGGATAGGCAGGCATCATGAGGGTTTCCTTCAGTTCCCGTGTTGGCCGCTCAGTCGTATCCACTGATTCCATAAGTCACGACCGGCTCCGCAGTTGGACGATATTCGAACAAGGTGCGTTCTACCTCACGCACGGTGAGTCCGAGCTGGTTGGCCCAGAGGCGGAGCTTCGGGAGGTAGTCCAAGCCAACTCTCCAGCGTCAGGTAAGCACCCTCAGGATCGTAGTCCACTTCTCCATATTGGTACAGCAGGCGCCAGACGCGCCGTATCGATCACGCCATACGATTGCGGATCGTGCACGGCGAGAATGGCCGACGCAACCGGAATGCCAACCCCCTGCAAGCGGTCCAGGAGGGATATCCGTTTGTACTCTTCACTGGCCGAGAACGCATCTCCTGTCAACCGGACCACTTCGTCTTCGCTGTTCTTGAGAATTGCGGCAAGTTGGCGTCTCCGCGGCTCTTTCCAGACGTATATCTCAACTAGCTGTTCTCTGCTCAGGTGACGCGGCCTGTCTGAATTCCGCCAGTTGCCTGGCATCCATGCTTCCGACCTGAATTCGGATCGGGTCATCTGACTGTGGGGCGACGATGGCGAAGCAGCTCGATAACTGGACGGGAACTCTCTATTCATATGGCCGAACCTGGTTCCATTTGCGACGAATCGCCCATACTGAAAATACGCCGCACAGGCGCCCTCGCTCGACACCATGGTGGCCCCCAGGGGCGTGCGCGGCGTGCATTCCTTGCCAAACGCCGGGCATTGGTTCGGCTTGAGGTGGCCGCGCAGGACCTCGCCGCTGTGACACAACGGCGACTCCTGCGTGTGGATGTCCGTCACGGCGAAGCGCGCCTCGGCGTCGAACTCCCGGTAGCGCTCGCTCAGGCGCCAGCCGCTGTCGGGGATCACCCCGATGCCGCGCCAGCCGCGATCGGTCACCGTGAAGACGTCCGCCAGCATCTGCTGGGCCGGCAGGTTGCCCTCCCGCCGCACGGCGCGCGGATAGGCGTTCTCCAGCTCGGCGCGCCCAGCCTCCAATTGGTACACCGCACGCCGGATGCCCTCGAGCACATCCAGCGGCTCGAAGCCGGTCACGACGATCGGCACCTGGTAGCGGGCGACCAGCGGCTCGTACTCCCAATAGCCCATCACGCTGCACACATGGCCCGCCGCCAGGAACGCCTGCACGCGGCTGTTCGGGTCGTCCATGATGGCGGCGATGGCCGGCGGCACCAGGACGTGCGAGACCAGCATGGAGAAGTTTCGCAGCCCCAGTTGCCGCGCCTGGAAGACGGCCATGGCGTTGGCCGGCGCCGTCGTCTCGAAGCCGATGCCGAAGAAGACCACCTCCCGGCCTGGGTTGGCCTGCGCGAGCTTCACCGCATCGAGCGGCGAGTAGACGATGCGCACGTCGCCGCCCTCGCTCTTGACGCGGAACAGGTCCTTCCCGCTGCCGGGCACGCGCAGCATGTCGCCGAAGGAGCAGAAGATGACCTCGGGCCGGGCCGCGATGGCCAGCGCCTTGTCGATCATCTCCAACGGCGTCACGCACACGGGGCAGCCGGGGCCGTGGATCAGCTCGATCTCCGGCGGGAGCAACTGGTCGATCCCGTTGCGGATGATCGAGTGGGTCTGGCCGCCGCACACCTCCATGATGGCCCACGGGCGCGTCGTGACGGCGCGGATCTCGTCGAAGAGGTGCACTGCGAGCTCGGGATCGCGGAACTCTTCCAGGTATTTCACGGGGACCCTCCCGCCGCTGAGCGTGGGATGGCTTCGCTCTCGGCGGCCGGCACACCACCCGCATTCAATTCCTCTTCCAGCCGTCCCATCTCCGTAAACAGCCGGAGCGATTCCAGGGCCGCCGCCTCGTCGAGCTGGGTAATGGCGAAGCCGACGTGGACGATAGTGTAGTCGCCCACCTCAATCTCCGGCACGTAGGCCAGGCAGACCTCCTTGGTGATGCCGGCGAAGTCGACCTTGCCCATGCGGATGCCGGCTGATTCGTATATCTCTTTTATCTGCCCTGGAATGCCGAGACACATGAGGTCCTCCTGAGGAAGATCCGCGTGCCGCGGGGATCACGCGCGGCGCTCCGGTTGACTATTGGGGGACGGCGGCGGGTTGCAGTGAGCGCCGCCGCTCGACCAGATATTCGATCCACGTCTCGAGGCCGGACCCGGTCCGTGCCGATGTCTCGAAAACGGCGATGCCCGGCCGGACGGCGGCCAGGTTGGCCAACGTTGCGGCCCGGTCGAAGCCCGCCGCATCGGCGATGTCGATCTTCGTCAATACCGCCACGTCGGCGCTGCTGAACAGCGGCGGGTATTTCAGGGGCTTGTCCTCCCCCTCGGTGACCGCCAGCAGCACCACCCGCAGCCCCTCGCCCAGGTCATAGTCGGCGGGGCAGACCAGGTTGCCCACGTTCTCGATGAACAGGAAGTCCAGCTCCGCCAGCTCCCAGCCGGCGAGATGGCGGCTGACCAGATCGGCCTCCAGGTGGCAGAGCGTGCCGGTCTCGATCTGGCGGACGGGCGCGCCGCTGCGGGCCAGGCGCCGGGCGTCGTTGGCCGTGGCCAGGTCGCCCACGAGTGCGGCCGCCCGCCACCCGGCGGCCACCAGGCGCCGGAGGGTCTCCTCCAGCAGGGCGGTCTTGCCGGTGCCGGGGCTGGAGACCAGGTTGACGGCCAGCACGCCGGCCGCCGTGAAACGCTGGCGCAGCTCCTGCGCCAGCCGGTCGTTCTTGTCGAGCACTCCCTGCCGAATCTCAAGAATGCGCGGCTGCATGGGCGAACTCCGGTTCGTTGGCTGCGGGTTCTGCGATGTCGGGAACGGTAATCTCCACTGCCCGCAACTCCAGTTCGCGGCCGTGCACCACTTGCGGTGTGGCGTGCCCCGCACTCGGGGCACTGCAAGATGAAGGGAGCTTCGAGTTGGCGGGTTGCGGCGCACGCGGTGCAGTAGATCTGCACGGGCACGACCTCGATCACCAGCTCTGCGCCCGCGGCCAGCGTATCTGCGGCGGCGATGGGGAAGCTGAACTGGAGCGCGTCCGGGACGACGCCGGACAGTGCGCCCAGGCGCAGGTGAACGGCGGTGAGTTTGATTGCGCCGGCGCGCCGGGCTGCATCGTCGGCGAGTTCTACGAGGTTGTAGGCAATCGATAATTCGTGCATGGCGAGTTCGTCTGGCGCCAGTATACCAACCCTGTTTTCAGACCGCTGTCCATCTAAAACCCACCAAAAATCTCCGCCAAATGGGTAGTTGCGCTTTTTGATTCGCTTTTATAATCAGCGAGTCTCGAAACGGTGCTTGCGCATTGCTGTACGGATGCGATGTGGGTGGTGTCCGAAAGCCGGGGGGAAGATGACGACATTGCGTTTGGGAATCGATATCGGTTCCGTGACGGCCAAGGTGGTATGCTGGATGCAGAGAACCGCCATGTGTTCTCGGCGTACCGCCGGCATCGCGCCGAGACCCGCACCACGCTGTGTGCGATCCTGCAGGAGGCGATGGCGGAACAGGGCGATGTTCCGGTGAGCCTGGCGATCACGGGCTCCGCCGGCATGGGCGTCAGCGAACGTTGCCAGATTCCGTTCGTCCAGGAAGTGATCGCGTCGGCCGCGGTCGTGAAGGAGATTTATCCCGAGGCGCGCACGTTGATCGACATCGGCGGCGAGGACGCGAAGCTGATCTATTTCGATGCGGATGGCATTCCCGATATGCGGATGAACGGCGCCTGTGCGGGCGGGACCGGCGCGTACATCGACGAGATGGCGACGCTGATGAATGTGCCCGTGACGGAATTGAGCACGCTGGCGGATCAACACACCCAGGTGTACCCGATGGCTTCGCGCTGCGGTGTGTTTTGCCAAGACCGATGTCCAGAATATGCTGGCCCGCCAGATTCCACGCCCCGACATTGTGGCGTCCATTCTCCATGCGGTCGTGCTTGCAGACCGTCACGACGCTTGCCGCGTGGGATCGAACTGGAGCCGAAACTGCTGTTTAGCGGCGGCCCGTTGACGTTCGTTCCGGCGTTGTGCAAGGCCTTCGTAACCGAACTGGGCCTGCAGCGGAGGATGTGCTTCAGGCGGACATATGGAGTTGATGCCGGCCACGGGCGCAGCCTTGCAGGCATCGGCCGGGCAGCGCGTCATGCGCTTGTCCGAACTGGTCACGTTGCTGCGCATCTCGCATGACCTATCTGTCGCGAGAATCGGCGGTTGGCCCCGCTGTTCGCCGATGAGGACGAGTGGCGGCGGTGGTCCGCCGCACGTGCAGCGCCACCGGATCGACCGTGTCGACATCCAGCACGTTGCCGGCGAGCCCTGTTTTCTCGGCATCGACTCCGGCTCCACGACCACCAAGATCGTCCTCGTCGACACGCAGGGGCGCCTGGTATTCGCGCATTACGCGGGCAACAGTGGGAACGCCATTCAGGCGGCTCAAGATGGATTGGAGCAACTGCGCGCGTGACTTCGCAACCTGCCAGCAGCCCCCGGAGATCGCGCGCAGCACGGCGACCGGCTACGGCGAGGATTTGATCAGCACGGCCTTTGGGCTCGACGACGGCATCGTGGAGACGGTGGCCCATTTCCGGGGCGCCAAGGCCTTCGATCCCGGCAGTATCCTTCATCCTCGACATTGGCGGCCAGGACATGAAGGCGATTTTCGTGCGGGATGGCTACATCCATAATATCGCCCTGAACGAAGCGTGTTCGGCGGGCTGCGGCACATTCATTCAGACCCTCGCCGGTTCGCATGGGCTATCAGCGTGGCTGACTTTGCGCAGCAGGCTTGCGCCTCCAGCGCTCCCTGTGATCTGGGTTCACGGTGCACGGTCTTCATGAACTCCAAGATCAAGCAGTCGCTGAAGGAAGCAGCCGAAGTCAGCGACATTTCTGCCGGGCTGGCCTACTCGGTCATCAAGAACGCCCTCCACAAGGTGCTGCGCATCACCGATACTTCGACGCTGGGTGAGCACATCGTCGTCCAAGGCGGCACCTTCCGGAATCCGGCGGTGCAGCGTGCCCTGGAAGTACGTTGGGCAAGGAGGTGGTCTGCCCGGACATCGCCGAGTTGATGGGCGCCTACGGCGCCTCCCTCACGGCACGCGATGCGTGGCTGACCGAGACGTGCCGCGCCAGCCACTTCGTCGGGCTGGAGGAGTTGGCGGTGGCCAGCGACCTACGAGAAGAGCACAATTCAGTGCCGAGGCTGTGAAAACCGTTGCAGCGTCGCCAAACTGCGTTTTCCCAACGGCGGTGCATTCTTCACCGGGAATCGGTGCGAACGGATCTACAGCAACCAGGGTCAGCGCCATATGCATGGCACCAGCCTGACCGACGCCAAACTCGAGTTGCTCTTCGGGCGCAAAACCGAGCCGGTCGGGCCTACCAGCTTGACCCTAGGGATTCCCCGCGTGCTGAACATGTATCGGGATTTTCCGTTCTGGAACACGCTGTTTGTCGAATGCGGCATCAGGGTCCAGCTTTCCGATCCATCCAGCTCCGGGCTGTTTGGGCGTGGCGCCGGAACCATCATGTCGGAGAACATCTGTTTCCCTGCAAAGCTGGTTCACGGCCACATCCAGAATCTGATCGAGAAGAAGGTCGATCGCATCTTCTACCCGATGGTGTTTGCGGACGAAAAGGAGCATTGCAACGCGGCCAAATCGTACCAATGTCCGATCGTCACCGGCTATCCTGACGTGATCGACAGCGCCATGAATCCACTCAAGAAGCATGGCATCCCGCTGGACAAGCCGACCGTCACCTTTCGCGACGAGAGACTGCTGCGCAAGGCGTGCGAGGAGTATCTGAAGGGCCTGGGGGTGGAGCGCAATCACGTTCGAGCGGGCGTTCGCGCATGCGCTGGCCGCCCAGGGCGAATACGAGGAATCTGTGCGTGGCGCCGGTGCGCAGCTCCTGGCGGATGCCCGGGCGACGGGCGGCTCGTCGTCTTGCTGCTCACCCGCCCCTATCACCTGGATCCCATGATCCATCACGGCGTGCCGCGTATCCTGGCCGATTTCGGCGTGGATGTCATCACCGAGGATGCGATTCCGACTGCGGGGCAGGAACTGGTCGACAACCGGCACGTCCCTGCACAGTGGAGCAACATCAATCGGCTGTATCATGCGGCTCATTGGGCGGGTCAGCAGGATGACGTGGAGGTGTGCAGTTGAATTCCTTCGGTTGCGGGCCGGATGCGTTTACGCTGGACGAGGTGAAGCAGCATTCTGGACTCGTATGGCAAGAGCCACACCGTCATCCGTATCGACGAAATCGAAAGCACCGGTTCCATCCGCCTGCGGCTGCGCTCGCTGATCGAGACGCTGCGCGCCAGCGAACGGCCGGTACCGGTGAGCAAACCGCGCCAGACCGTCCGCCCATTCCTTGCCGAGGATCGGCAAAGGACGATCCTGATCCCGCAATTCTCGCACTTCCAGGCGCCGGTCATCGTCGGGCCGCTGTTGAACATGGGCTATAACCTGGTGACTCTGCCACCGCCCGATCGGGAATCGGTGGAGATTGCACTGAAACATACGCAGAACGAAATCTGTTATCCGGGTATCATCATGATCGGCGACGTGATCAAGGCGCTGCAGTCCGGGCGCTACGATCTATCCCAGGTGGCCATCGGCAGTTGGCAGACCGGGGGGCAGTGCCGCGCCACCAGCATGCTCTCGCTGCTCAGGAAGGCGATGGTCATCGCCGGCTTTCAGGACATCCCCATCGTGGCGCTCACGACGAACGGCCAGTTGCACGAGCAGCCGGGCAATAACTTGAACTGGCTGGAGTTCTTGCCGAAGGCCTTGATGGCGTGCATCTATGCGGACGCCATTTCGACCATGTACTATGCCACCGCCATCCGCGAGGTGCGGCGCGGGGAGACGCAAGAACTGGCCGAGGCGCTGCTCGCCCCATTGAACCGGGGCGTCATGCCGCTCGAGCGGGAGGCGGTGTTGGAGAAACTGGCCGCAGCCGTGGCGCAATTCAACGCCATCCCGACGCACGATCGTTCGTTTCCCAAGGTCGGCATCGTGGGCGAGATCTACGTCAAATACAACGCTTTCTCCAACAACCATACCGCCGACTGGCTGATGGAGCAGGGTCTCGAAGTAGTCATGCCGGACTTCCTGACGTTCTTCCTCTCTTGGTTCGTGAGCAGCGACGTGCGCGTGCAGGAGAATCTGCAGCGGCGGAACGTCACGTGGTTAGTGCATCGCGCTCTGGAATGGGGCATCCAGAAGGTATTGAACCAGGCCCAGGCTGTGATGCGTAACTTCAAATATCACCGGCCCGGTCACAGTGCACGTGAACTTGCCCGATAAGGCCGAGGAGACGATCAGCCTGACGCACGCCTATGGTGAAGGCTGGCTCATCGCGGGGGAGGTCGGCGCCATGGCCGAACAGGGCATCAACAACGTAGTCTGCCTGTCGCCATTTGGCTGTATCGCCAACCAGATCGTGGCGCGTGGCGTGGCAAAGCGGATGAAGGACAAGTATCGCGGCCTCAACATGCTGTTCTTGGACGTTGACGCGGGCTTGAGTGAAGTCAACTATTTCAACCGGCTGCATTTCTTCGCCAGTCAGGCGAAAGATGCCGCTGCGGTCGTATCTGTCGGCGACGGGCACCTGGATCTCATGGGCGCGGATTGAACGACGGCGGTCCGCATTGACCCGGATGGCCGTCGCGGCTACAATCAGCCGCATGGGCAGGGCGGCGATATTCACCACCAGCGATCCGAGGCAGGCGCCGCTGCTTGCGACCAAGCTGTTCGTCCCGCGCCTGCGCCAGAATCTGGTGCTGCGCCCTCGATTGACCTCTCAGCCTGAACGAAGCCCTCGCTGCCCCCCTCACCCTGATATCGGCGCCGGCCGGCTTCGGCAAGACGACGCTCGTCAGCACGTGGGTGCGTGGGCTCCAGCCGCCTGCGGCCTGGCTCTCCCTCGACGAGGCCGACAACGACCCCACGCGCTTCCTGCGCTACCTGATTGCCGCCCTGCAGCAGATCGACGGCACGGTTGGGCAATCCGTGTCCGCCGCGCTCGAAACATCTGTCCCGCCGCCGCCCGTCGCCGTTGTCGCCGCGCTCGTCAACGACCTGCATGCTCGTGCCGCGCTGACTTCGTGCTCGTGCTCGACGACTGCCAGGTGCTGGACGACGCCGCCGTCCACGAGGCCATCCGCACGCTGGTCGCGCATCAACCGCCGCAGATGCATCTCGTCCTCGCCACCCGCGAAGACCCGCAGCTTCCGTTGGCCCGGCTGCGAGCCCGCGGCCAACTTCTCGAATTGCGCGCTCACGACCTGCGTTTCACCGCGCAGGAATCGGCCAGCTTCCTCGCCGACGTCATGGGGCTGGACCTGTCCCCCGCGGCCGTCGCGGCGTTGGACGCCCAGATCGAAGGCTGGATTGCCGGCCTGCAGTTGGCGGCGCTCTCCCTGCAGGGCCGCCCGGAGCCGGACCAGCTCATCGCGGAGCTCTCCGGGAGCCATCACTTCATCCTCCGCTATCTCACCGAGGAAGTGCTGCGCCAGGTGCCGCCCGACATTCAGTCGTTCTTGCTGGAAACTGTCCGTGCTCGGCCGGTTGAGCGGCCCGCTGTGTGACGCAATCACAGGGCGCACGGACAGCGACGCACTCCTGGAAGCCCTGTACGCCTCCAACGTCTTCGTGGTCCCCCTCGACGAAGAGCACCGCTGGTACCGCTATCATCATCTGTTCGCCGATCTGCTGCGCAGCCAGTTGCAGCGCACGCGCCCGCAGGACACACCCGAGCTGCACGTGCGCGCCAGCGCCTGGTACGAACGGCAGGGTAGAGCGGAAGAGGCCATCGAGCACACGCTGGCGGCCGGCGACTTTCCACGCGCCGTCCGCCTGCTGGAGACCCACGCCCGCAGCGTCGTGTTGCAGGGGTTCGCACAGACGATGGAGACCTGGCTGCGGCGCCTGCCCGAAGCGTGGCGGGTGACCGGGCCCCGTGCCTGCCTTGCCTTCGCCTGGTCGCTGCTGCTGCGGGGCCAATTGCACGAGATCGAACCCTACCTGAGCATCGCCGAGGATGCCGCCGGCCACCCTGACCGTGCCGCCCCTGGCGACTCCGTATCGGCCGAGAGCCTGGCCCTGCGCGCGGCGCTCGTTTCGCTGCGGGGGGAAACGGAGCGTGGGTGCGAGCTGGCCGCCTCTGCGGTGGCGTTGGCTGCGGACGGCGATCTCTATGTGCGGGGCATGACCCGTTTTGCCCTGGGCACGGCCCTCAACTACGCCGGCCGCGTCGACGAAGCCATCGCAACCTACCTGGAGGCGCTCCCGCTCTGCCGGGCCGCGGGCAACGAGGTGGCTTCCATGCTCATCGTGTCCAACCTGGTGGTGCTGTACATTGCGCACGGGAAATTGCGGGCCGCGGCAGAGCTCTGCCAGCAGGTCATCGCCGCGGCGGACCGGGCGGGCGGCCTGCGTTCCCCCGCATTGGCGTCGGTTGCCGGTGGCTACGGCGAGGTGCTGTACGCCCGTGGGGAACTGGAGGCGGCGCAGCGCCAGGCGGAGGCTTCGCTGGAGCTGGCCCAGCGCGGGGGACACGTGGCCGCCGTGGCCTACATTCGGGTCGTGCTCTCCCGCATCCTGCAGGCACGCGGCGATCTGGGCGGCGCGGCGGCGATCCTCCAGCCCGCCGTCGAGCTGCGCGAGCGCGGGATGCCGGCGTGGGTGGCGCCGCAGGTCGTGGCCCAGCAGGTAGTGTTGGCGTTAGCGCGCGATGACGGCGGTGCGGCGGCGGCGCTGCTGGCGCAGGCTGGCATCGGCGGTGACTCTCCACTCCACCACACCCGCGAGGTGCTCTTCACGGCCTGCCTGCGGTGGTACTTGTGGCAAGGGCGGGAGCGGGCGCAGGACCGCTCGTTCGACTGAGGCGCTGCTCGTGGCAGATCGAGTACTGGCTGCGGCAGAGCCCGCCGGCCGCCGCGGCCGTGTGCTGGAGACGCTCGTGCTGCGGGCGCTCGTTCATCATGCACAGGGGGACGTCGCTGCCGCACTGGACGATATCCAGCGGGCGCTGCTCCTGGGCGAACCGGAAGGGTACGTGCAGGTATTCGTCAACGAGGGCGCGGCGTTGGCGCCGCTGTTGCGAGCCGCCCACACACGGGGCACGGCGCCGGCCTTCGTCGCCAGGCTGCTGGCGGCACTGCCACCCGGAGAAGCTGCCTTCGCCGCCTCTGCGGCGCTGCCGGAGCCGTTGACCGAGCGCGAGCTGGAGGTGTTGCGCCTCATGGCCGAAGGCCTCACCTACGACGAGGTGGCGCAGCGGCTTGTCGTGAGCCTGAACACGGTGCGCTTTCACGTGAAGGGCATCTACGGCAAGCTGGGGGTGGACAGGCGCATGGCAGCCATCGAGCGGGCGACGGCGCTGGGGCTGCTACAAGGCCCTCCGTCCTGAGCTTCTTGGCAGAATTCAATTTGTGCACTAAAATGTGGCTACAATTGTGGCTACATTTCTCAGGAGTCAACTATGCCGCAGATTGGCATCCGCCAACTCAAGAACGATGCTTCCGAGATTATCCGCGCGGTGCGCGACGACAAAGTGGAATACGTCGTGACTCACCACGGTCGACCGGTTGCGGTGATCCGCCCGGTGGAGGCGCCCGCGGAAGACGTCGAGGAGATCCTCGCCCTGGCCACATCCGTGTACGCTGGGCTCGATGCGGAGGAGAACGACACTTTGGCGGATTACGATCAGAGACCGCGAATCCGTCCGGTCCCGGCAGGCATTTCTTCTGGGGAAATGTCTCCCGGTAGTGCGTCAGCGCCAGGCCTTCGATCGCCTGTGTGCGGCGAGCGAACTGCTTCCGCTCACCGACGAAGTGGCGCGGCAAGCGGCCGAGATCTATGCCGATCTACATGTCCGTGGCGCACTTATCGGAGACGCGGATATCCTTATCGGGGCATCGGCGCTCGTGTACGACTATGCAGTCGTGACGAACAACGAAGCCCATTTCAAGCGCATATCGGCACTCCGCGTCGAGAATTGGCTGCGCGCCGACTGAGGAGTGGGTCGTAGCCGCACCCCGCGGCGCCTCCACAGCATTGCATCCGGAAGCCCACATCTTTTTCTCCCCACGACTACATCACCATGTGGTTTCTTTGCCCGCGTCTTTCGTTATCCTGGGTTCCGAAGTGTTCAGCCGCCACCGGACCAGGAGCATATCTCGTAGGGTGGTGTGGCTTGCAGTGGAACGGGTGGAGAAGTAACGAAGGCAAGATGGCAATAGACACAAAGACACCAAGGGTCGAAGTTTCACGAAGAGAAAGGCAACCAATGGACAAGACGACGTACATCAACCGGCGGCGTTTCCTGATGATGGCAGGCGGCACGTTGGGCGCCGGCGTGCTTCTGTGCAGCGGCGTGACCTACGTGGGCAGCCAGGCGCCGGCCGTCGATTTTATTCGTTCGAGTTGTGGCAAGGGGGACAAGATGAAGAAAGTTCTGGTGGCGTATGCCAGCAAATATGGGTCGACCGGCGAAGTTGCCCAGGCGATCGCGGATCAACTGTGTCTGCGTGGCGCGGCCGCCGACGTGCGGCGGGTCGAAGAGGTGACGGACGCCACCGGCTACGACGCAGTGGTCGTCGGGAGCGCCGTGCGCATGGCACGCTGGCTGCCGCCGGCAGTGGAGTTCGTCGAGAGGAATGCTGCCGCGCTGCAGAAGGCGCCTACGGCATTCTTCACCGTGCACATGCTGGCGACGGACGACAGCGAGGCCAGCCGCCAGCAGCGCGCCGCCTACGTGGAGCCGGTGCACGCCTTCCTCACGCCGCAGCACGAGGCCTTTTTCGTCGGCGAGATCGATACCGGCAAACTTGCGCTGGGCGACCGGCTGATGGTGAAGCTGGTGCGCTCGCAGACGGGGGATTGCCGCGACTGGCCCAGCATTCGGTCTTGGGCGGACCAGTTGTTTCCCGATGTCGTCTGAGCAGTCGGGTGGATAGGGGTTTTTTTGCCACCTGGAGCGTCCCCGTCACGGTCTGTTCGTTGGCGAGTTGTCTCGGCGGACGTGCCGGGGACGGGGACTGGACCCTGCGGCGTCCCCGGCACATCAGATTGCCGGCGAGGAAAACCAGGCCGGCGTGCTCGGGGAACGTTCGACCGCATGCTACACGGATTCGCTTGCCGCCCAGTCCGCGACTTTGCTCCGAATCGCGTCACGAATCACGCGGACCTGGGCAAGCTTCTCTTCGTCTGTGCCCTGGACCTGCGACGGATCGGGGAATGACCAGTGCAGGCGCTGGCTGACGCCGGGAAAGACAGGACAGCGCTCGGCAGCCGTCTCATCGCAGACGGTGATCACGTAGTCGTAGAGCTTGCCGGCGCGATAGAGGTCGAAGACGCTCTTCGTCTCTTTCTGCGAGATATCGATTCCTTCCTCTGCCATCACCTGCACGGCCAACGGGTTCAGGACGCCCGGCTCCAGGCCCGCGCTGGACGCCTCGAAGTGGTCGCCTGCCAGCGCGTTGAGCCACGCTTCGGCCATCTGGCTGCGGGCGCTGTTGTGGACACAGACGAACAATGCCTTTGTCTTGCTCATGTGCTCGGTCTCCTGTGGGTGAAAGACAGTTCAGCTCTTTGCGCTTGTTGCGGGGCGTTTGGCTGCGTCCCCGGTTTGCGGCGAGGGCGTCAGCATTCCGGGAATCGACGACGAGGATCTCGGCCGACCCCACGATCTTGCGGTCGATTCCCGGAATGCTGACGCCCTCGCCGCAAACCGGGGACATACCCGGTCGTAACGACCAGTGATTGCGCTGTCCGGCTACTGTTGTGGGGCCGGCTACCGCAGCCGACGCCACTACGTTGTTTTCGCAGTCGATCGCCTCCATGTCCTTGCGATAATAGCGCCGCCCCAGCCAGAACGCCACGCTCACCAGCCCGATCATCACCGGCACCTCGACCAGCGGGCCGATCACCGCCGCAAAGGCCTGGCCCGAGGCGATGCCGAACACCGCCACCGTGACGGCGATGGCCAGCTCGAAGTTGTTGCTGGCCGCCGTGAAGGCGATGGTCGTCGTCTTCTTGTAGCCGGAGTTCATCCAAATCCCCATGAAGTAGCTGACGACAAACATGATCGCAAAGTACAGGACCAGCGGGATGGCGATGCGCACCACATCCTGCGGAATGGTCAGGATGAGCTGGCCCTTGAGGCTGAACATCACCACGATGGTGAACAACAGGGCGATCAGCGTGATGGGGCTGATCTTGGGGATGAACTTCGTGTGATACCACTCCTTGCCCTTGGCGCGCACCAGGATCACGCGTGTCAGGAAGCCTGCGATGAACGGAATCCCCAGGTAGATGAAGACGCTCTGCGCGATCTCCGCCATGCTGACCTGCACCACTGCCGTCTGCATCCCCAGCCAAGCCGGCAGCACGGTGATGTAGAAGTAGGCGAAGACGCTGTAGAAGAGCACCTGGAAGATGCTGTTGAAGGCCACCAGGCCGGCCGCATACTCGGTATCGCCCTTGGCCAGGTCGTTCCAGACGATCACCATGGCGATGCAGCGCGCCAGGCCGATCAGGATCAGGCCTTCCATGTACGCCGGGTAGTCGTGCAGGAAAACCACCGCCAGGATGAACATCAGCATGGGGCCGATCACCCAGTTCTGCACCAGCGACAGGCCCAATATCTTCCAGTCGCGGAAGACGTCGCCCAACTCCTCGTAGCGCACCTTGGCCAGGGGCGGGTACATCATGAGGATGAGGCCGATGGCGATGGGGATGTTGGTGGTGCCCACCTGGAAGCGGTTGATGAAGCCGTCCACGCCGGGGAAGAAGTAACCGAGGGCCACCCCACCGCCATGGCAAGGAAGATCCACAGCGTCAGATAGCGGTCGAGCAGCGACAGGCGGCGGGCCGTGCTGGGTGGTTGAATCGGGGCCGTCATAGCACTCTGTGTCATCTAAGTTCTCCTTGGTGCACCAAATGGTCTGTCAATCCTGGGTCGTTGGTTCGGGTATTCGTCCTCCGGGAGGTGGCTTGCGGGAGGCGGGGGACGCCCCCGCCTCCCGCAAGCCACCTCCCGGAGGACCAGCCCCCGTACTACCCTGGTCTGAAAGGCTCAGGAACGGCCATGGAAAGACCCTACGCCGGCTGCGCGCGGCGGATCATCTCGATGACCTGGCTCTTGGCCGGCACCTTGCCGGTGCTGACCACCTTCTCGTCGATCACGATGGCCGGCGTGCTCATGACGCCGTAGGCCATGATGGCAGGAATATCCTGCACCTCGACGACCTGGGCGTCGAGCCCCAGCTCCTTGATCGCTTCCGCGACGACGGCCTTGGTCTTCTTGCAGTTGTTACACCCCGTCCCCAACACCTTGATTTCCATTTCTCTCCCCGATCCTTCCTTTTTGTCTTTCCTTCTTGTCTTTCTTCGTGAACCTTCGTCGCTTTGTGTCTTCGTGTCTACTCGGGTCCGTGTCACGACTGCGAACAGAAGGGCGATTCTCTTCCCATCTTTCTTCGTGAACCTTCGTCCCTTTGTGTCTTCGTGTCTACTCGATCTCAAATCACGAGATTGAACAAGTACCCCGTCAAGATGATCCCCACCGACACCACCCCGACGAACACCGCAATAAGGCGCGGCTTCAACACACGCCGCAAAATGATGATCTCCGGCAGGCTCAGCGCCACCACGCTCATCATGAAGGCCAGCACCGTGCCCAGCGCGGCGCCCTTGGCCATCAACGCCTCCGTCACCGGGATGATGCCGGCTGCGTTCGAGTACATGGGCACGCCGATGGCCACGGCCGCCGGCACGCTCCACCAGGCGTCCTTGCCCATGATGCCGGCCAGCGCGTTTTCGGGCACGTAGCCGTGGATCACGGCGCCCACGGCGATGCCGGCCACCACGTAGGGCCACACCTTGCCCACGATCTCGCGCGTCGTCTGCCAGGCAATGGCGAAGCGCTCCGGCCAGCTCATGCGGTCGCCCGGCTGCGCGCCCGACCTGCCGACCGAGATCTTCCAGACGAAGTCCTCCACGCCCCGCTCGACGTTCGGTACGCGGCCAATGACGACGCCGGCCAGAATTGCGATGAGCAGGCCGGTCGCCATGTACAGGGCGGCGACCTGCCAGCCATACATCCCAAAGAGCATGATCAGCGCGATCTCGTTGATCATGGGCGCGGCGATGAGAAATGAGAAGGTGACGCCGAGGGGGATGCCCGCCTCGACGAAGCCGATGAAGAGCGGCACGGCCGAGCAGGAGCAGAAGGGCGTCACCATGCCCAGCATGGCGGCCAGGACGTTGCCGACGCCCTGGCGTTTGCCGCCCAACAGTTGGCGGGTGCGTTCCACGCCGAAGAAGGTGCGCACGGTGGTGACCAGGAAGATCATGCCCGTGAGGAGCAGCAGAATCTTGGGCACGTCGTAAATGAAGAAGGCGACGGCGCTCCCCAGCGCCGAACCGGGGGCCAGCCCAAGCAGATCGAAGGTGATCCAGGCGGCCAGACGTTCCAGGTTGCTCCAGGCGACCCACCAGAGCGCCGCGGCGCCGGCCAGCAATACCCACACGCGCCACGGATGGCTGTGAGGCGCAGCATCCAATGGCTGGGGAGATGCACTGTCAGACGGAGAGGATAGCAGGCTGTTGCTCACGGCTGAATGCCTTTCATGATCGCCAAATTTCCAGCGCGATCGGTTGCGGTTCCTCCTGGCACTTGGGACAGGGGCAGGAAATGACCTTCTTGTGCCTCGCCAGTTCGGGATGTTCACCCACCGCTGGCCCGAGCACGCTGTCGAGCCAGGCGCGGACCGTCTCGTCGCTGAGCCGGTAGAAGACGTTCTGGCCCTGCTTCTCGTCCGCGATCAGGCCGGCCTCGCGCAGCAGCCGCAACTGCTGGGAGACGTAGGGCTGCGGCTTGCCGAGCATGGCCTCCAGGTGGCAGACGCACTCGCTGTCGCGGCGGATGGCGTCCAGGATGCGCAGGCGTTCGGGGTGGGCCAGGAGTTTCAGGCGGCTGCTGAGAAGATCGTAGTCGGGAATCATTTTTGACCGTAGTCACCATTGAATGCGAAAAGAGATATATTCAGGATATTGCATGGATTGTCTCACAGTGTAGACGTCGTGTCAATAATGGGTCTTTGCCTGGGTCTATTTACTTTCTGGGGCAGCACTGTCAGCGGATTCGGAAGCGGATTGAGCGGATGACGACAGCGGATTGCCGGGCCGGAATTGGTGCGCTCTGCGTCCCCTGCGCGCAGCCAGACAAGGATGCTGGGGGCGATCCGCTCAATCCGCTAATGAGATCTTCCAGCCCTCGGGGGTATCAGTCCATGCGCGCCAGCAATTCTTCGAGTTCGGCCAACGCCTGGTGCAGAGGAGCGGTGACGCTGGCCCCTGACCTTGGCCCGGCCATCGTCGCACGGCCAGGGACCGTCGCGACGGGCGCGCCTTCCCTTCCCCGCAGGTCCTCCCACTCCTCCAGGGCCTCCATGGCGCTGCGGTATCCTATGTCGGCAATCTGCTGATAGGAGCCGAAGTCCAGGATGTTGAATTGCTCCACGGGCGGACGGATGTAGACGTCGGCGAACCCACGCTTGGTCTTGGCCTGGTGCACGTCATTGAGCGCCAACACCCGCAGCAAGCTTTCGAAGATCAGCGGGGCGCTCCGATCCCGGCGCTGCAGCGGATTCAGCTTGGCCGCGAGGGCCTGCCAGCCTGAGACGCTGGGGCCGAAGCGGTAGTCGCGCAGCAGGTCCACGTCGGGGAACACGTTCACGGCGATGATCGGCCCGCCATAATTCAGCCGCTGCATAACGTCGATGGGCAGGTTGTTGAGCACGCAGCCGTCTACCAGAAGGTCTCCCTCGGCAAGGATAGGGGAAAAGACGCCGGGGATGGCCATGCTGGCGCGCACCGCCTGCCACAGTGGGCCCCGGCGGTGCACCATGGCGACGGCATGGGTCAGGTTGCTGGAGACGCAGAAGCAGGGCATCCACAGATCCTCGATCTGCGTGTCGCCGTAGAGCCGCTGCAGCACTTGCGTGACCTTCCCCGAGGCAAAGAACGAGACCACAGGCATCGTAAGGTCGAAGAGCTTCAAAGGCGAGGCCAACTGCCGCGCCAACTTCAGGGTGTCCCGGTCGTTCAGGCCCATGGCGAATGTGGCGCTGAGGATGGCGCCCATGCTGGTGCCGCCGACCAGGTCCACGGCGACCCCGCACTCCCTGAGGGCTTTGAAGACCCCAATGTGCGCAAAGCCGCGGGCCCCGCCGCCACCCAATACCAGCCCCATGCCGCGGCCGGTGACCCGGCGCACAAAGCTGTCAAAATCTGCCGGCTGGCCCAACCGGACGTGATGGTGGCCGGCTGCCGGGTATCGGTCCAGCCAGGCCGCCGTGCCTGAGGGTCGGGAGATGTGATCCGGCTGGAGCAGCACCAGCTCGGTAGTGGTGGAATCGCTGTGGACGGCCAGATGCTGGTCTAGTTCGGTGGGCACCGGAGGAGACCCGCCCTGGCCCACCAGCAGCACCCGGTCGGCCATGCGCAGGCAGCGCTGCGTCCATGGAGTCCAGGCATCATCTGCCTCGTAGATCACGTAGCAGTAGCTTTGCTCCTGCCGCTGCAGCCAGGCAGCGAGCATGGGCTCGGAGGGATCCGGTGCGTCCACCTGGGCGATGCCCGGCCTGCCGAGGAGTCCCTCCAGGCGAGCGCTGCTGAGGTGTAAGGTCGTACCACGGACCGAAAGAACCGACGCCAGCCGCTCCGCGAAGGCCGCAAGCGGCACGCCGCCCCGGGGGACGCCCACCGGCAACACGGCAAAGCCCACGGCGTCAGAGGCGTGGAAGGCATTAGGCGTGGCAGCGCGGCGCTGCACGCGGCGCAACGCGATGCGGGCCAGGCGCGTCATCACCTCTGGATACTGGAGCTTCAGGTTCTCGAAGAGGGACCGCGTGATCACCCCTACCGCGCTGTCACGCAGGGCGTAGACCGTGGCCGAGCGTACGTCGCCGGTGAGCAGGCTCCTCTCGCCCACGGTGTCCCCGCGGCCGATCTCGTCGATGACCGTCTCCGTTCCCTCGGCATCGCGGGCCACGATGCGCAGCCGGCCCATAGATCACGACGAACAGGCGATCGGCGTCCTCGCCCTCGCGGATCAGGACATCCCCGCGCTTCAGTTGCAGGCACTCGATTTCCGCCAGCAGCGCCGCCAACTGCGCGGCGTCCCGCTCGCCGAGCAAGTCGCAGATGACTCGGGCCAGCAGCGTCTCATCCGCAACCGGGGCGATGAAATCTGCAAGCCTGGACATGGACTCCGGGTGCCTCTCGCACAGCCCCTCGAAGGCGATCCTGCCCAGCCGCAAGACCCTGGCGTCGTCGAGGGCCCGCGCTGTGCTGGTGTGCGGCCCGCGGGCTACCAGGCCGATCTCGCCGACCCCCTCCCCTGGGCTTAGCACGCGGACCGGCTGGGCGCCGCCCTGGGGGAATTGTTCCGTTAGCGAGATGCGCCCGCGCAGGATGAGGAATGCGGCGTCACGCGGATCGCCGCCAGCGAAGAGGGTTTCCCCCGCGTGCAGATCGATGGGCTCCAATGCCTGGTCCAGTTCTTCCCGGGCGATGGGGTCCAGCGCCTCGATCGCCAGGCGCGCCGCGGGGTACGCCGCCGGCGCCGAGAGCCATTCTTCCAGCAGATCTTCCATCGGATCAAACTCCTTTTGCGGTACCCGAGCTCCCGAGTCGTAAGCGAAGCGACGCCCGCGCTGTTCCAGCCACAGGCAGGCCTCAGCTCACCTGCTCACGACACAGCGCCGCTCGTCCGCCTGGCAAGCGCACTCAGCTATACAACTGCTTGGCGAGCGCGCTCACCCGCTTGGCGAGCGCGATGATGGTCAGGATGGGCGGGTTGCCCAGGGAGCGCGGCAGCAGGCTGGCGTCGGCGACGTAGAGGTTGTCAGGCAGCCGGTCGTGATGCAGCGACCCGGCCTCCCGCTCGGTCAGCGGCAGGCTGCCACCCGGATGGCCGGCATTGATGGTGCCGAGGAAAAGATCTTCCTCCTTGGCTCCCAGCCGGCAGAGTATCTCGGTCGCCACCCCCTGCGCTGCGACCAGCCGTTCCTTATCGGTATCCGTGAGCGTCTTCTGAACACCGTGCCTCGTGACACTGCCCTCGTTGGACTCCGCCAGCTTGATCATGATGCCCAGGATATCCCGGGCCGGGTACTTCCACTCATCGTTGAAAAAGAAGCTCAGGAAATCGAAGTACGGCGAAAGGATGTAACCGGGCATCTGGGCCACGAAGGGCATCTCGACTTCCCGGCACTGGTGGCTGCCCGGCCAATGCGTGGCGACCGTCAGCACCGGGTCGACAAACAGGTGCGGTTCGCAAGGGATGCCGGACTCATCAAGGATGGCCGGGGTGGCGAAGCCGCCAGCCGCCAAAATCACCAGGTCGGCCGGGTAGAAGCGATGCAGGAGTCCATGGTGCGCCCACACACCCGTAGCCCGGCCGTCCTCGATCTCCACCGACTCGACCGCTGCAGCCGGTGATCAGCTCCGCGCCCTTCTCCAGTGCCGCGTCCAGGTACTGCCGGCTGTCCCACTTCACCCCCTCGGGACAGCCGAACATGCAGCGACCGCAGCTCTTGCAGCGCGTGAAATCGCCCATCTTGGGCATGGGCATCGGCTCCAGGCCCATCTCCTGAAATATCTGGAAGAGCTGCCTGGTATGCTTGCGCCAGACCCTTTGGTGCGCCGTGGAGATGGGGATCTCCCGGAAGATCTCCTCGAACTCCGCATCGAGGTCGATGCCGAGCGCCCGCAGGTCCTGGTCCATGCGCACGGCATTGCCGCAACAGATGGCGGTCGAGCCGCCTGTGCCGATGCCGTTCACCAGCACCATGTCCGGCGTCTTGCGGATCTGCATCGCCGGGAAAGGAAAATGAATCAGCCGCTCGTCGAACAGCAGGTGCGTGCTCTTCAGCCGCTCCAGGGTCCGCAGGCTGAGGGACAGGGGGCGGAACTCTCCCCCGGCCTCCAGCACGGTGACGTCGAAGGCCCCCTGCAGTTCTTTGGCCGCAGTGGCGCCCCCGGCGCCGCTGCCGATCACAAGCGCACGTTTCATCTTGTTTGCTCCTGCCACGGTTGGGCTGAAGAGGGACTGCCTGCCAGCGTAAAGCGGGCGCGGCAGCAGGGCTGTCCTTCGGTGATACGCTCGAATGAAAACGAGTTCGCCTCCGCCTGCCAGGCCGGCCAACAATCCGCGATCCATGGCCGACATCACCCGGCAGGCCTCGGGTGAGTAGAAACTGCTGAAATAGCAGCGGCTGATGGTGATCTCGCCGCTGCCACTGCCGCTGTCGCTGCCGTGGAAGTCGATGTCCAGGACGTCGTAGAGAAGGCGTCCGAGCGCCATGACGTCGTCGACGCTGCTGGACGCGCAGCAACCATCCTGGCGTCCGGCCCAGGCGGTACGCGTTCCGATACAACCGCTCCTGCAACTCGGAGAGATCGCCACCCTGGCGAAGCGCCTCCTCGGCCTGGTCCGCCGTGAACCGGGCATACGCCAGCAGGCACTGCTCCCGCGATAGCCCGGACAGCCGGGGCATATCGGCTTGAAACGCTGCGGCTGTAGCGCGGAAGAGCAGCACCAGCGCCTGCCGCTTGACGATCGCGGGCGTGTGAGTCAGAAGTCGCGCCAGCAATGGGCTCATGGTCAATCCCTGGCCGCTTCGCCGGCAAAAAGGAAGCCTTCGCAGAGGCTGCCCGGCTCAGCTTTGCTGAGCACGGCGGCAGCGGCGGGCGCCCCGTCGTAGAGCGCTTCGATCAGGCCCTGCAAGCGAACTCCGACCGCCTGCCGCTTGAGCTTCAGGTTCGCGGTCAGGTCGCCGCGCTCGATGGACAGATCGTTGCGCAGGACCGCCCAGCGCTTCACCTGCTCCGGGTGTGAAAGCCCGCGGCTGAGATCCGCCATGGCCTGGCTGATCGCGGCTTCGCTCGGGGCGTCGTCCGGGTCGATGATCCACAGCAGCGCCACGCAATACGGGCGGCCCTCGCCCACCAGCATGGTCTCGGCGATGCCGGGGATGTCGCGCAGCAGCGCCTCGATCTTGGCCGGCTGCACGTACTTGCCGTACGAGGTCTTGAACAACTCCTTCTTGCGGCCCTCCAGGACCAGGTAGCCGTCCGCGGTCAGGCGTCCCAGATCGCCCGTGTGCAGCCAGCCGTCCTGCACGGGCGAAGGCGCGTCCGCCTCGAAGTAGCCGGCGGTGACCTGCGGCCCCCGGACCAGCACCTCGCCGTCCTCGGCGAGGCGCACCTCCGTACGGGGCAAGGGCGCGCCAACCGTGCCGATGTGGTTGGCGCCCGCGCGGTTGAGCGTGACCAAGGGCGCCTCGGTGAGGCCGTAGGCGTTGTGGATCTCAATCCCCAGCTCACGAAAATTCAGCAGCAGCTTCTCGCTGGCAGACGCAGAGCCGACGGCCAACTGGGTGGCGCCGCGCAGTCCCAGCTTGCCCAGGAGGCTCCACCGCAGCAACGGGCGGATCGCGTTCTTCAGGGGACCTGCGGACAGGCCGAGGTAGAACTTGCCCGGCCCGCTCTCCTCCAGTCCTTCCCACGCCCGCTCGAACACGCGCGGCACGGAGAAGAAGAAGGTGGGCTTCACCTGCGGCAGGTAGCGCTGCGCCTGCCTGAAATCCTCCAGGAAGTAGATGTCCAGCGCCTGGGGGATGTAGTAGCCGGCGTACGCGACCAGGATGCCTTCGACGACATGGTTCAGGGGCAGGAAGGACAGGTAGCGGGCGCGCCGCGTGCGAGCTCGCCAGGGCAGGAGCGCCGCCATGGTCTCGCCCATCCAGCGCAGGCCGTCGTGCCGGAACATCACGCCCTTGGGCCGGCCGGTGGTGCCCGAGGTGTAGCGCAGCGTCGCCAGGTCGCCGAAACCTGCGGGCGATTGCGGCTTGGGATCGAGTGGCTGCTGGCGGCCCAGTGCCAGGAACGCCTCCCAGGCCATGACGGGCCGCGCGCCGGCCGCAGCCGGTGCCGCAGGCGCGGGATCGCTGCAGAAGGAGATGACCGGGGCGTCCGAGCGCAGCTCTCCGAGGCGTTCCAGCACCCTGTTGAAGCCCACGAAAAGCAGGCGCGCGCCGCTGGCCGCCAGGATGTGATCGATATCGGCCGGCGGGCTGGTGTAGTAGACCGGGACGCTGACCGCGCCCAGCATGCCGATGGCCACGTCAAGCGTCAGGTAGCGCGTGCTGTTCGTCCCCGCGATCGCCACCCGGTCGCCGGGACCGATGCCCAGGCTCTTCAGGGCTGCCATCGCCGCCAGAACATCCTGTCGCACCTCCTGCCCCGAGCGGGTCACAATGCCGCTCGCCGCGGATGTCGTGGTAGGTGACCGGCCGGTTCTTGTTCCCCAGACGATACAAGATTTGCTCATGCACCGTACGTTCGGAGCGGTGCATGAAGCCGGCATCGACCGCATAGGCCAGGAGGTGCGGCAGGAATGCGCGCCAATCGAGTGGATAGGGTCCCAACAGGCGGTCGACGTTGTCCCGCCGGAACTCCAGGTGCTCGTTGAAGTACGGGAGAAGCGTGCGCAGGGCAGCCAGCGTGCCCTCATCACGAGACGGCGGCCGGCTCGCATCATAGCGGCCCCTGCGGCAGTGGCAGCGGCAGGAAGACGGGGCGAGGCAGCCGGAGGCCAAGCTGCTCCCGTGCCCAAGCGCGCACGAACGCCACCAGCTCGCCGGCCTGCGGCAGGGTCGCATACGGCGCGGTCAGGTGGAAGTTCAGGCCCGCGGCCTCAGGCTCCAGCGTCAGGCGCACGATGGCGTCGGCCACGTAGTCCACGGGCACCAGGTTGACCGGCTGGGTGCGGCTGGCCGGCATCAGCGGCAACCGCCCGTCCAGGTAGAGGCGCAAGGGAAAGTATAGCGTGTTGAAGGTCTTGATCTCGCCTGTTGCCGAATCGCCGACGATCATGCCGGGCCGAAACACGGAGATGGGCAGGTCAGCCCGGGCTGCCTGCACCAGGCGCTCCCCCTCGTACTTGCTGAACTCATAGGCGCACGAGAAGCCGTACGCGTCGGTCAGGGCGTCTTCGGGCACCGGTCCGCTGCGGCCGCCCGCGACATAGGCGGTCGAAACATGCGAATAGCGCGCCAGCCCGTGGTCGGCCTGGGCGGCTTGCGCCAGCTCCAGCACGTGCTCGGTCCCCTGCAGATTCGTCTTCCGCAGCTCGGCGATCGGAGCATTCACCCGCAGGTCTGCCGCCGTGTGGACGATATGCGTCAGACCGGCCACCAGTCCGGCGTAGTCGTCCTCGCTCAGGCCCAGGCGAGCCTGCCCCACATCGCCGGCCAGGACCTGCACCCGGTTCCCGATGGCGCCGGCCAGCTCGGGCCAGTCCCACCAGGCGCGCGACAGGCGATGGGCGGCGCTCGTCAGAGTCAGCGGCTCTTATCAGGGCGTAGATGGTATAGTCTGTGCTCGCGAGCAGGCGCCGGGCGACCTGAGCGCCCAGGAAACCCGAGGCGCCGGTGAGCAGGACCGCCCCGCGCGGGCTGGTGGGCAGGAGGATCTCGCATTGCGTCACCCCCGGCCCTGCGTCCGCGCGAATTCCCGCAAGAGCTCGCGGTTGCGGCGAGCCTTGTTCAAGTGCTCCTCATAGCCCCGGCGCAGCGCAGCTCTTACCGGCTCCGGGTCGGCCAGCACCCGGTCGAGGTTCGCCCGCAACTGGGCGTCGCGGTCGGGCGACCGCGCGTCCACGAACAGGTCCTGCAGCTCCAACTCGGCGTAGATGCTCTTGAGCCGCAGATCATGGCCCACCGCGATCTGGGGCACCTGGGCGGCCATCGAGAGCACGCAGGCGTGGTAGCGCGCCGTCACCAGGAAGTCCAGGCCGCGCAGGATGCTGGTCATCTTGGAGGCGGCGTACTCGCGGGAGGAGAAGATGCGGGCCCGGTCAGCGCAGGCCATGCGGCTGTGGACCTTGCGCGCCATGCGCTCGTCGAGCTCCTCCATGCAGATCAATGCCACCGATACGCCATGCTCGGTCACCAGGTGATCGGCCAGCGCCGCGTAAGAGTCGGCCAGCTCCTCGCTGGCGCGGCGCTCGGCGGGCGGCAAGGAGTAGTAGTAGGGCCACCGGTAGCAGTCCTCCTTGGGGCCCCACGGCCGCATCACGACCGGGAAGAGGTAGAAGTCGACCAGCGCCAGCCCCATGACCCGGTTGCCGGCCTCCGGCCACAGCCGGTCGAACAGGCCGGCATCGGCAGGGTCCGGGACAAAGGTGAAGGCGTTGTCGGCCGTGACCTCGATCGGCGCGGTGACGCCCCAGCTCCGCAGTCGCTCGGCCGCGGCCGCCGCGCGGGTGATGATCAGGTCCGTCTCACTGGCCTGGCTGCGCACCAGGCGGCGATTGAGGCCCGACTTGATCTGCCCGGCGTCCACGGCATAGGCTGCGCAGGGCTTATCGTACTCGTCCGCCCAGTGCGTCGCCCACAGGTAGGCCCAAAGCAAGGCCGAGGTCCACGTATCCATGTACGTGCTGCCTTCGACCAGAAAGACGAAGTCGCTTTCCTTGACAAACCTGCGCAGCGCGGCAAAGAAGACCGTGGGCATGGGGGCGATGCGCAAGTCGGGGCCTTCCTGGACGTAGCGACGCAAGTTGGCCGGATTGATGGTGGGAATGGTGATGCGGACCTGGGGGCCGAATACCGCGCGCATGTCCTCGATATCCGCCAGAAGCAATGCCTCGGCGCCGGTGTTGTTGGCGCCACTGTAGCCGACAAGGAGCACTTTCGTGCCAGAACCGTCTGTTCGCTGGGTGTCCATCATCCTATTCTCCTCGTGTGACTCGCCACCCGCGGCTGCCGGCAACAATGTGGCGCCTCGTGGACGGCGCGCTACCTGTGTCTCGCCATACTTGCCGACACCGAGTCAAAGATCTTGCCAGCCCCCTTCTTCAGCACTCCCAGGTCAGTGGGATAGTAGAAGTCAGATTCCAGCCAGCCCTTGTCCTTATAGTAGGTGTAATCGGGAGTGCCTTCGTCGAGCTCCAGCCTGATCTTCGTACGGCTCATCCTGAAGAACCACAGGTCGACCAACGCTGGCACGGGATAGCTTGGCTTCTCAAGTGTCGTGTAGTACCGCCTGGCCTGATCTGCGAGAACCCGATCCATCTTCTTCTGCTGCTTCTCCGTCATCGGCAAAAGCATCATCAGGCAACTGCCCTTCACCATGTTGAAGCCCAACGCATAGCCCACGAAATCCAGGTAGTCGACCAGCTTGCCGCCGCCGTAGATGCCCTGCGTGACGATGCTGGTGTAGGTCTTGCCGAAAAAGCGCGGGCGGTGAAAGGCGAACCCCAATCTGTCGAGGAACACCTTCATGAGGCCGGATACCTGGAACGAATAGGTCGGGGATGCAAAAACGACCCCGTCAGAGGCTATCATTTTCTCGATGAGCACATCCCGGTCGTCCTTGTACGGACAGTGCTCCTCGCCCTTGTCGAAGCACAGCCTGCAGCCCCGGCAGACCCCAAGCTTGTACTCGCTCAGGCGGACGATTTCGGTCTCGATATCGCCCATTGCCTTCAGATTGCCCAGGAACTGCACGACTGCGTCGTACGTGTTCCCCTTGCGGGCGCTTCCGACGAATGCGGTAACCTTCTTCATGTGATCTACCTCCGCAGTGTGATGCATCCGGTGAGCATGGCAGCAAACGGCAAGCCGATAGGCAGTGCCCAGAGAGTCCCGGATCCCAAACAGCCACACAC
>CAVPDB010000010.1:0-172670 GCA_963702545.1 uncultured Acidobacteriota bacterium
CCGGAAAGCGAGGGAGCAGCCGTCGCGGTCCGCGTCGTCCGCGCCGTCGGGCCCGCGGTGCGCGAGACTCGCGGCCATCCGGCGGACCGCGGCGTGCCGCGCGGGGTCCCGCCCGGGTGGGCCTGCGATTCCGACGATCCCGCACATGAAGGGCCTCCCCGGGCCGGGCGGCGCGCACCTGCACCGTCCAGCGAGTATAGCCGCGGACCCGGAAGGGCGGCGCACGCGAAAACGATTCGCGGTCATCGCTGCCGCCCGGTGCGAGCCCGCCAGTTCGGGCTAGCCGTGCACGCCGACCGCCTCCCCGCCCGTCGCCACCACCCACTCCGCGTAGCCGCCGAGATACACGCGCGGCCGCGGGTCGCCGTCGTCCGGGTGCAGCTCGAGCACGCGGGTCGACAGCCCGCGCAGGAACTCGCGGTCGTGGGAGACGAACAGCATCGTCCCCTCGTAGCGCGAGAACGCGCGGATCAGCATCTCCTTGGTCTCGAGGTCGAGGTGGTTCGTCGGCTCGTCGAGCACCAGGAAGTTCGGCGGGTCGAACAGCATCCGCGCGATCACGAGCCGCGACCGCTCGCCGCCCGAGAGCACGGCGATCTTCTTCTCGACGTCGTCCCCCGGGAACTGAAAGGCGCCGAGCAGCGTCTTGAGGGTGCCCTGCGAGGCGTCGGGGAAGTCGCGCTGGAGCTGCTCGAGCACGGTCAGGCCGGGGTCGAGCAGTTCCAGTGACTGCTGCGCGAAGTAGCCCATCACCAGCGCCGAACCCAGCCGCACCTCGCCCGCGTCCGGCGCCAGCGCCCCGGCGACGATCTTGAGCAGCGTCGTCTTGCCGGCGCCGTTGCGCCCCATCACGCACCAGCGCTCGCCGCGGCGCAGGGTCAGGTCGAGTCCGTCGTAGATCGTCCGGTCGCCGTATGACTTGACGATCTTCGAGAGGACGGCGACCTCGTCGCCCGAGCGGGGCGGCGTACGGAAGTCGAAGTCGACCACCTTGCGCCGCCGCGGCGGCTCGATGACTTCGATCTTCTCGATCATCTTGACGCGGCTCTGCACCTGGGCCGCCTTCGCCGCATGGGCGCTGAAGCGCTCGATGAAGCGCTGCTCCTTGGCCAGCTTGGCCTGCTGGCGCTGGTAGGCCGCCTCGCGCTGCGTCTCGCGCAGCGCCCGCTCGCCGAAGTAGAAGTCGTAGTTCCCGCTGTAGCTGACCAGCTCTCCGCCGTCGATCTCGACGACCCGGCCGACGACGCGGTTCATGAAGTCGCGATCGTGGCAGGTCATCAACAGCGCCGCACGCGTCTGTCCCAGGAACTTCTCCAGCCACAGGATCGACTCGATGTCGAGGTGGTTCGTCGGCTCGTCCAGCAGCAGGACGTCGGGGTCGCCGAGCAGCGCCTTCGCCATCGCGACGCGCATCTTCCAGCCGCCCGAAAGCGCGCCGACGTCGCCGTCGATCGCCGCGTCCCGAAAGCCGAGCCCGTGGAGGACTTCGCGCGCGCGGGCCTCCAACTCGTAGCCCCCGCGCTGCTGGTACTCCTCCTGGACCTCGCCGAATCGCGCCAGGATGGCGTCCATCTCCCCGGCGCGGCTGCCGTCGGCGAGCGCGTGCTCGAGCCCGGCCAGCTCGTGGTGCAGGTCCCCGAGCCGGCCGCTCCCGGCGATCGCCTCGTCCAGCACCGAGCGTCCCGCCATCGCCTCCGCGTCCTGGCGGAGGTAGGCGACGGTCACCCGCCTGGGGACCGCGACCTCGCCCTGGTCCGGTGCCTCCTCGCCCGCGATCATCCGGAAGACCGTCGTTTTCCCCGCCCCGTTGGGACCGACGAGCCCGACCTTCTCGCCGGGGTTGAGCTGGAACGAGGCGTCGACGAGCAGCACGCGCCGCCCGTACTGCTTGGTGACGTTGGTGAGCGCGATCATCGGCGGGCGTCCCGGCCCCGCTCACTCCACCCGCAGGTGCAGCTCCCTGAGCTGCTGCGAGTCGACCGTCGAGGGCGCGTCGGTCAGCAGGCACGAGGCCGAGGTCGTCTTCGGGAAGGCGATCACGTCGCGGATCGAGTCGCGGCCCAGGAACAGCGCCACCATCCGGTCGAGCCCCAGCGCCAGACCGCCGTGCGGCGGCGCGCCGAAACGCAGCGCGTCGAGCAGGAAGCCGAAGCGCCGCCGGGCCTCGTCCTCGTCCATCCCGAGCAGCCGGAAGATCCGCGACTGCACGTCGGGGCGGTGGATCCGGATCGAGCCGCCGCCGATCTCGGTGCCGTCGAGCACGATGTCGTAGGCCCGCGCCAGCACGCTGCCGGGGTCGCTCTCCAGCCGGTCGAGGTCGAGGACCCGCGGCGAGGTGAACGGGTGGTGCATTGCGAACCAGCGCTGCGCGTCCTTGTCCCACTCGACCAGCGGAAAGTCGACGACCCAGGTCAGCGCGTGCGCGTCGGCCGGGATCAGCCCCTCGTCCTTCGCGATCTCCAGCCGCAGCTGGCCGAGGACCGCGCGCACCATCGCCAGCGGTCCCGCCACCAGCAGCGCGAGGTCTCCCTCCCCCGCGCCGACCGCCGCAGCCAGCCCGGTGGCCGCGTCCGGGCCCAGCCCCTTGACCGCCGGGCCGCTGATCCCCTCCGGCCCGCGCTTGAGCCAGACCAGCCCCGCCGCCCCCAGCTCCTTCGCGCGCGCCTCCGCGCCGTCGACCTTCTTGCGCGTCCAGGCCGCGCCGCCCGGCACCGCCAGGCCGCGCACGACGCCCCCCTCGCCGACCGCGCGCTGGAAGACCGTGAAGGCCGAGGCCCCGGCCGCGGCCGTGACGTCCCGGATCTCCAGGCCGAAGCGCAGGTCGGGGCGGTCCACGCCGAAGCGGTCCATCGCCTCCTGCCAGGTCATCCGCGGGAAGGGCGAGCGGACGCTCCAGCCCGCCAGCCCGGCGGCGCGGTCGAAGATCTTCTCGACGACCGCGATCACGTCGCCCTGCTCCACGAACGCCATCTCGATGTCGACCTGCGTGAACTCGGGCTGCCGGTCGGCGCGCAGGTCCTCGTCGCGGAAGCAGCGCGCGATCTGGTAGTAGCGCTCGATCCCGCCGATCATCAGCAGCTGCTTGAAGAGCTGCGGGCTCTGCGGCAGCGCGTAGAACTGTCCGGCGTGGATCCGCGACGGGACGAGGTAGTCGCGCGCCCCTTCCGGCGTCGACTTGGTCAGGATCGGCGTCTCGACCTCCCAGAACCCCTCGCCGTGCAGGACCTCGCGGATCGCGCGCGTCATCTCGGAGCGGAAGCCGAGCGCGTCCCTCATCCCCTCGCGCCGGATGTCGAGATAGCGCCAGGTCAGGCGCGATTCCTCGCTGGGGACCTGGACCCCCGCCGGCTGCAGCGGCAGGTCGTCCGACTCGGAGAGCACGGTGAGCGCCGCGGCCCGCACCTCGACCCCGCCGGTCGCCATCTTCGGGTTGAGGTTCTCGGGCGTGCGGGGGACGACGACCCCCTCGATCTCCAGGCAGGTCTCGGGGCGCAGCGAGCCGGCCCGCTCGTGCAGCGCGCCCGAGGCGGGGTCGAACACGATCTGCACGATCCCGCTGCGATCGCGCAGGTCGACGAAGACCAGTCCGCCGAAGTCGCGCCGCCGGTGCATCCAGCCGTTCAGCCGGACCGCCCGCCCCTCGTGCTCCGGGCGCAGGCTGCCGCACCAGGTCCGTTCCCGCCGCTCGCCGCTCATCCTCTCGTCTCCATCTTCCGGCGCACCAGGCGCGCCAACTCGCAGGGGTCGAGCGGCCCCTCGCCCTGCTCGCCGCTCGCGAGGTCCTTCAGCGTCGCCTTCCCGCGGTCCAGTTCGTCGTCCCCGACCAGCACCGCGAACCGCGCGCCGGACCGCCCCGCGCGCTTCATCTGCCCGCCCAGGCCGCGCCCCGCCGGGTCCCAGTTCACCGCGAGCCCCTGCCCGCGCAGCGCCTGGACCAGCGGCAGCGCGCACTCGCGCGCCCGCTCCCCGAGCGTCACCACGAAGACCTCCAGCTCGGCGGGTGCCGGGTCGCCCTCCCGGCCGGCGGCGATCAGCAGCCGCTCGATCCCGGCGGCCCACCCGATCCCGGGCACGTCGCCCCCGCCGAGTTCCCTCACGAGGTCGTCGTAGCGGCCGCCCCCCAGCACCGCGTTCTGCGAGCCGAGCCCTCCGGCCTGGATCTCGAAGGTGGTGCGGACGTAGTAGTCGAGGCCGCGCACCAGCCGCGGCGTCAGCTCGTAGCGGATGTCGAGCGCGTCGAGCCCGCGCCGCACGCCGGAGAAGTGCGCGCGGCAGGCCTCGCACAGGTGGTCCACCGTCGCCGGCGCCCCGGCCGTCGCGGCCTGGCAGGGCTCCTTCTTGCAGTCCAGCACGCGCAGCGGGTTGCGCTCGATCCGGTCCTGGCACTCACCGCAGAGCAGGTCCCGCCGCGCCTCGAGAAAGCCGACCAGCGCCGCGCGGTACGCCGGCCGGCAGGCCGGGTCGCCGATGCTGTTGAGCAGCAGGCGCCACTCCTTCACGCCCGCCAGCGTCACGAGGTCGACGCCGACCGCGATCACCTCGACGTCGGTCTCCGGCGAGGCCTCGCCCAGCACCTCGACCCCGGCCTGGTGGAACTGCCGGAGCCGTCCCTTCTGCGGCCGCTCCTTGCGGAAGGCCGGCCCGATGTAGAAGAAGCGCGACAGCCCGGCCCGGTCGAGCGCGTTCTGGACGTAGGCCCGGCAGACCGAGGCGGTGATCTCCGGGCGCAGGGTCACCGTCTCCCCCTCGCCCGCGTCCATGGTGAACATCTCCTTCCCGACGATGTCGGTCGCCTCGCCCACCGAGCGCACGAACAGCTCGGTCGCCTCGAGGTGCGGCGGGCGGATCTCGCGGAAGGCGTAGCGACGGAACAGTTCGCGCGCCCCGGCCTCGAGGCGCTGCCAGTGCTCGGTCTCGCCCGGCAGCAGGTCACGGAAGCCGCGAAGCGTCTGGTAGCGGGCGGGCACGACGATCCTCCGGGAAGGGCGCGAGCCCCGCATTCTACGGCACGCGCGGCGGCGCGCCCCCGCGCGGGGGTTCCGGGGTAACCTTCGCCGATGTTCGCGCCCGTCCCGCGCCCCGGCCTTGCGACGCTCGTCCTGGCCTTCGCCCTCGCCGTCTCCCCCGGCCGCGCCGCCGGCCCCGCCGGGGTCCCGACGGTGGACGCGACCGAGGCCTGGACGATCGAACTCGACGGGATGGCGAGCGGCGCGCTGCGCGCGCTCGCCGCGGCGGGGGGCGCGGCACCCGGCGCCGCACCGGAAGCGCTCTTTCTGGTCCCGGTCGGCGGGGCGCTCGAGGCGCGGCGCGGCACGGACGGCTCCCTGGCCTGGCGCCGCGACGGGCGGGCCGGCAGCGGGCTCGAGTCCGACCCCCTCCCCGCCGCCCCGGTCGCGCTGACCGATCCCTTCCCGCTCGCCTGGGCGGGCGTGGAGGGGGACGGGTCGGCGCGCTTCGAGCTGTTCTCTCCCGCCAGCGGCGCCGCGCTCGCCGCCGCGCCGCTGGAGGAGCCGCCCGTCGGCCCGCCGCTCGCGATGCCGGCCCGCGCCGGCGACGGCCCGCACTGGTACGTCCCGCTGCCGCGCGGGCGGATCGCGGTCTTCGACGCCGTGGCGGCCCGGACCGGCACGATCGAGATGCAGCAGGAGATCGCGCCGCCGCTGGTGCGGATCGAGGGCGAGGTCATCGCCGCGATCGGCCCCGAGCGGCGGGCAGCCCGGATCGGCGCGCTGCCGCGCCGCAACGCGCCGCGCGGGATCGAGCCCTCGACGGTCGCGGTGTCGGACGGGGTGGCGGTCGCGGCCCGCGAGCGCGGCGTCGCGGCCTGGCGCGTGCGTCCGCTGCGCCGCGGCACGATGCGCTTCGCGCTGGACTGGGAGCAGCGCCTCGGCGGGCCCGTCTCGGCCGCGCCGCTGTTCGCGCCGCCGCTCGTCCTGGTCCCCAGCTGGGATACCTTCCTCTACGCCTTCGAGTCCCGGAACGGCCACCTCGTCTGGCGCGCCCGCGCCGGCCACCGGCTCCAGACGACGCCCGTGCGCTGGAGGGTCTTCGCCGCGCTGCAGCCCTCGACCGCGCCGACGATCCTCTTCTTCGACCTGGTCGAGGGGCGGGCCGCTGGACGGATCGACCTGGGTGAGGAGCAACGCGTGGTCGCCGCGCCGGCGATCGCCGGCGACGTGCTGGCCGTCGCGACCAGCCGCTCGCCGTCGAAGACCTCGGTCCTGCGCGGCTACGCCCTGAAGGTCGCCAGCAAGGGCGCCGCGGGGGGCGTGGGGGGCGCGGCTCAGCCGTTGCCGGCAGGCGACGCGCCGCGCAGTACGCCGAGCAGCCGGTCCTCGAGCAGCCGGTAGAGCTCGGGACCCGGCGGGAGCGGCAGCCGCACCAGCGGCAGGACCGCCTTCGCCATCGAACGGTGCCCGCCGGCCGAGCCGAACTCGGTGTAGGCCGACTTGACCGCGGTCCCGGCCTTCTGCACGAAGCCGACGTTGCGCACCGAGATGATCAGCTCGTTCTCGAAGACGCCCGAGACGGCCGACCAGTCGACCCCCTCGACCTGCAGGCAGAAGTCGGCCAGCTGCGGGACGATGTCTTCGCGCTTTACCGGACCGAGGTGGCTGAACAGGACCTTGTCCTCGATCCGCGCGGTCCGCAGCCCCTCGGCGAACGAGACGAGCGTTTCGCGCGGCAGGGCGGGCCGCTCGATTTTTCGGATCCAGTTGATGTTGGCCCGCGCGTAGAGATAGGTGAAGGCCTCGACGTCGGCGTCGGCCACCGGGCGGTCGAGCAGCAGCGTATCGGTGCGGATCGCGTAGAGCATGGCGGTCGCCAGCCGCTCGTTGACCTTGATCCCCTCGGCCCTGAGGTACTCGAGCAGGATCGTGGCGGTCGCGCCGTAGTGGTTGCGGACGTCGATGTAGCGGGCGTCGTACGAGGTCTGGGCCGGGTGGTGGTCGACCACCGCGTCGACCCGCGGGAGCGGCCTCCGCAGGTGCGGCGGCTGGACATCGACCATCACGACCCGGTCCCAGCTCGCGAGGTCCTCCGGCCGGATCTCGCGGATCTCGATGTCGAGCACTTTGAGCATCGCGATGTTCTCGGGCCGGGTCACCTTGCCGAACGAGGCCATCGGCATCGAGCTGCGGTTGCGCCCGAGCAGCGTGCGCAGGGCCAGCCCGGAGGCGATGCCGTCCGGATCGGGATCGTCCTGCAGCAGGATCAGGGCGCGGGTGTTGTCCCCCACCACCTCGCGCAGGCGGCGCACCCGGACCCGCCCCCGGGCCAGCCTCATGTCGGTCTTGACGGCAGCCTGGAACTGCGACGCGACCGGGACGAAGAAGGCCCAGGGATAGGCCGCGGGGTCGACGGGGAGCGTCTCGAGCGGGGGGAGCGACAGCACCAGGACCGGCGTGTCGCCCCGCTCGCGCCCGACCGCCTCGAGCACGCCGCGCAGCCGCCGGACGTCGCGCAGCGAGATCACCAGCAGCTGGGCCGGCAGGACCTGGCGGTAGATCTCCCGCGCGCGCAGCGAGCCGCGCACCACGCCGCAGCCCTTGCGCTTGAGGTAGCGCTCCAGCTCGACCGACTCGACGACGAACAGCAGGTCGGCGGGCGGGGCCCCGATCGCCTGCATCAGCAGCGTGGCGTGCGAGAGGCTCTGGGTGACGATGACGTTCCGCATCGCGCCGCCTCAGGCTCCGCGCGCTCGCGCCGCGGCCAGGGCCGCCAGCGCGCCCGCGATGGCGCCGGCCGCGTCGGCCAGCAGGTCGAGCCCGTCCGCGACGCGCCCCGGCACGAAGGACTGGTGCAGCTCGTCGAGCGCGCCCCACCCCGTCGCCAGCGCGGCCGCGGCCAGAGCCGCGCGGCGATCCCCGGTGCCGTCTCGGCGCGCCCAGAACCAGAGCGCCGCGAGCAGGCCGAAGACGGCGGCGTGGACCAGCTTGTCGCCCGGTCCGGGGAGTCCAACCGGGAGCGGGGCGTGCGACGCCGCCGCAATCGCCGCCATCAGCCCGAGCGGCAGCGCCAGGCGCCAGCGCGGAGCGGCGCCCGCGCCCGGCACCGGGGAGGCCGAGAGGTTGCCGGCCACGGCCCGCCTCAGCTGATCGGGGCCATGAGCAGCGCGAGCACGACGCTGCCGGCCACCATCGCGCCCCAGATGGTGAGCCCCAGCTTGAGACGGCGTTCCTTCCGCCCGGCGAGCGTCGCGAAGAAAACGCTCACCAGCGTGGCGAACCAGACCAGGTTGAGCAGCAGCAGCACGGCGGCCTCGCCCTCAGTCCTTGGACTTGCGCCCGATCGCGATGTCCCACGCGTCGAGCAGGAGCAGGAGGTTCAACAGACCGGCGGTGAGCAGGTAGGTCGTGCCGAAGGCGCTGAAGGGCCGGCCCAGCGCGCGCGCCCGGCGCAGTTCGAGCGCCCGGCGCTGCGGGCCGGGGACGAACGACTCGTCCCCGCGGTAGGCGAGCGAGCCGTACAGCACGGCGCGAATCACCGGCTCGACCGGGCCCAGCGCGAGATTGGTCGCAACCTGCAGCCGGGAGATCACCGGGGTCCTGGGGTCGACCACCGAGAGGTTCCCGCCCAGGGCGAAGCCGGTCGTGATCGTGGCGGTGACGATCGCGAAGAAGATCAGCGCCTTGCGGCGCGCGCCGACGACCCAGTGGCCGAGCCCGGGGAGCAGCCAGCCCGCCGCCGCAGCCGCGAGTCCGCGCCCGACCTGGGAGGCGTCGAGCCGGACGGGCGCCTTCGTGCCGCCCGGCTCGCGCTTCCCACCCGGAGCCTTGGCCGGAGCGCTCACGGCGTCGCCGCGGCGTCCTCCGGCTCGACCTCCACGACCAGCTCGACGTTGACGTCGCGGAAGACGTGGATCGGGACCCGGTAGGTGCCCGGCTTCTTGATCGGATCGTCGAGCCGGACGCTGCGCTTGTCGACCGTGAAGCCGCGGGTCTTCAGCGCTTCCGCGATGTCGGCCGCAGTGACCGAGCCGTAGAACACGCCCGTCTCGCCGGCCCTGCGGAACAGCCGCAGCACCTGAACGTCGCGCAGTTGCTGGGCCAGCGACTCGGCGTCGCGGCGCTCGCGGGCGTCGCGGGCGGTCCTGGCGCGGCCCTCGCTCTCGATCTGCTTGCTGATCCCGGGGGTCACCAGGTAGGCGAGACGCTTGGGGAGCAGGTAGTTGCGGGCGTAGCCGTCGGCGACCTTGACGATGTCGCCGCGGCGGCCGAGATGGAGCACGTCCTCGCGAAGGATGATCTGCATCGCCGTCTCCTCCGCTCAGTCCGCGACGTACGGCAGGAGCGCCAGGTGCCGGGCCCGCTTGATCGCGAGGCCGAGCTGGCGCTGGTGCTTGGCGCAGGTGCCCGAGACGCGGCGCGGCAGGATCTTGGCCCGCTCGGGGATGTAGTTCTGGAGCGTGCGCAGGTCCTTGTAGTCGATCACGTCGACCTTGGACTCGCAGAACTTGCAATACTTGCGGCGCTTGAACAGGAAGCGGCGGCCGCGCGCCTTTCTCTGGACGGTCACGGCAGGTCCTCCCGGTTGCGGCGGGGACCGCCGTCCCAGTCGTCGTCCTCGAATGCGTCCTCGTCGAAGCGGGCGACCCCGGCGTCGCCGCCGGGCACGGTCTCGGCCGCGGCCGCCAGGGCGTCGGCGGCGTCACCGAGCGCGGCGCGCTCGGCAGCGCGGCGCAGGTGCTCGCGACGCGCCTCTTCGAGGGCCACCTTTTCCTCGGCGGTCGGCACCTTCTCGTGGTCCGCACGAACCGAGAGGAAGCGCAGCACCGTGTCGGTCAGCTTCAACCGGCGCACGAACTCCTTCTCCACCTCGGGCTCGGCGTCGTACAGCAGGAGGCTGTAGTTCCCCTCCTGGAACTTGTTGATCGGGAAAGCGAGCTTGCGGCGGCCCCACCGGTCGACCTTCAGCACCGTGCCGCCGCGCTCGGCGATCAGCTGCTCGAAGGCGGTGACCTGCTGGTCGTGGTCCTCTTCCGGGACCGTGGGGGCCGCCACGAGAACCATCTCGTAGCGACGCATCGTGTTTCCCTCCTGGCCTGTGGCCCCGGGCCGAACCGCGGGGCGAGGGGATGTGGGTGAAAAGCGGGGAAATCTAGCACGCCCCCCCGGCCCCGCCAAAGGGGCGCGCGCGCGGCGAGCCCGGGGGGTCAGGGGCGGCGGTTGACGGCCCCCATCGCCCGGGCCGGGCCGTCGCGCAGGATCGCCTCGACGGCGTCGGCCGCCGCGGCGATCGACTCCTCGACCAGCGGCGCCTCGGCCGGCGCGGGCCGCGACAGGACCCAGTCGGCCATCCTCTCGGGCCGGCCGGCCGGCCGGCCGATCCCGATCCGGACCCGCAGGAAGTCGTTCGAGCCGAGGTGCGCGAGCAGCGACTCGAGGCCGTTGTGGCCGGCGATCCCGCCCCCCTGCTTGATCCGCACGGTCCCCGGCTCCAGGTCGGCCTCGTCGTGGATGACGACCAGTTCCCCTGCCGGGTCGATGCCGTGGTAGGCCAGGAGCGGCCGGACCGCCTCCCCCGAGAGGTTCATGAAGGTCAGCGGCTCGGCCAGCAGCACCGCCTGGCCGGCGATCCGCCCGGTCCCGAAGCGGGCGCGATGGCGGGTCCGTCCCAGCTCGATCCGGTGCCGCCCGGCCAGCAGTTCGACCGCCGCGTACCCGACGTTGTGACGCGTGCCGGCGTACTCGGCCCCGGGGTTGCCGAGGCCGACGACCGCGATCACGGGCGGGCGGCGGCCGCCGCGCGGCAGCCGCCGGGGACGGCGTTCCCGGACAGGGGGCTAGTCCTTCTTGCCCTCGGCCTTGCCGCCCGACTTGCCCGGCTTGGCCGCCGGCTTGGCCGCCTCCGGCGCCACGGGGGCCGCGGCCGCCTCGGCTTCCACCGGCTTGGCCTCCTCCTCGCCCTGCTTGCCGAGGATCGTCACGATGACCTCGTGGGGGTGGGCCGCCAGCTCGACGCCGGCCGGCAGCGCGACGTCGACGGCCGAGATGTGCTGGTTGCTGTGCAGGTCGCTGACGTCGACGTCGACGAATTCGGGGATCTCGCCCGGCAGGCAGCGCACGAGCACCGAGCGGTTCACGAGCTCGAGCATTCCGCCCTCGCTCTTGACGCCGGCCGGGATCCCGACGACGTGCACCGGGATCGCGACCTCGATCTTCTTGTCCATCTCGACGCGGACGAAGTCGGCGTGGGTGACCCGCTCGGTCACGGGATGGCGCTGGATTTCGCGGATCAGCACCATCCGCTTGAGGTCGCGGTCGCCGATCTTGAGGTGGATCAGCGTGTTGAGGCCGCGCTCGCTGTGCATCACGCCCTCGAGCTGGCGCGGGTCGACCAGCACGCCCTGCGGCTCGCGCCCGCCGCCGTAGACGACGGCCGGCACGTAGCCGGAGCGCCGGGCCCGGCCGGCGGCGTTCTTGCCGAATTCCTCGCGCGTTACGACTTCGAGATTCACGACTTGGCTCATGGCGGTCCTGTCCTTCCGTGTCGCGTCTGTCTTCTTAGACGAACAGTGAGCTGATCGACGAGTTGGTGTGCGTTCTGCGGATCGCTTCGCCCAGGAGCGGTGCCACCGAGAGGACCTCGATCTTCTCGCAGGAACGCCGCGTCTCGTCGAGCGGAATGGTGTTGGTGACGGCGATGCCGGCGATCGGGCTGTCCATCAGCCGCTCGATCGCCTGCCCCGACAGTACGGGATGCGTGAAGCAGCCGCGCACCGACGCGGCACCTGCGGCCTGCAGGGCCTTGACTGCGCCGGACAGCGTCCCGGCGGTGTCGACGATGTCGTCGGTGATCACGCAGTGCCGTCCCTCGACGTCGCCGATCACCTGGACCGACTCCGCAACGTTGGGCGCACTGCGGCGCTTGTCGATGATCGCCAGCTCGGCCTTGCAGCGCTTGGCGTACATCCGCGCCCGCTCCACGCCGCCCGCGTCGGGCGAGACGATCGTCAGGTCCGGCAGGTTCCAGCGCTCGATCTGGCGGATGAAGACCGGCATCGCGTAGAGGTGGTCGACCGGCACGTTGAAGAAGCCCTGGATCGCTGGCGCGTGCAAGTCCATCGTCAGCACGCGGTCGGCCCCCGCGGCGACGATCAGGTCGGCGACCAGCTTGGCGCTGATCGGGACGCGCGGCTTGTCCTTGCGCTCCTGGCGGGCGTAGGCGAAGTACGGGATCACGGCCGTGATCCGCTCGGCCGACGAGCGCTTGAAGGCGTCGACCAGCAGCAGCAGCTCGAGCAGGTTCTCGGCCGGCGGGTTGGTCGGCTGGATGACGTAGACGTCCGCCCCGCGCACGTTCTCGAGGATCTGGACGTGGCACTCGCCGTCGCTGAACTGGTCGACCTGCAGCGAGCCGGGCGGGACGCCGAGGTAGTCGCAGATCTCCTTGACCAGCGCCGGGTGCGCGGTGCCTCCGAAGACCTTGATCTCGGCGAACGGGATCACGTCGGATCTCCTGCGGGCGCCCGGCCGCTCAGGCCCCGGGCGCGGCCGGGTGCGCCCCGTGCGGCCCGGCGGCCGGCGGCCGCGCGTGGGAGGTGTCGCCCTCGCGGAACGCCCGGTCGGCCTCGTCCTCGACCGCCTCGCGGGGCGCGCGCGGACGTCGCGGCTGCGCGCCGGTGGCAAGCATCTCGCCATAGCGCGCGAGGATCCGCTCCTCGATCATCCGGCGCGTCTCCTGGTTCAGCGGGTGCGCGACGTCGCGGAAGGTGCCGTTCTTGCGGCGCTTGCTGGGCATCGAGATGAACAGGCCGTTGGGCCCGTGGATCACCTTGATGTCCGAGACCACGAAGCACTCGTCGAACACGATCGTCACGAACGCCTTGAGCTTGTCCTCGTCGACCGGAAAGACCCGGATGTCCGTGATGTTCATGGCGCCGTGATCCTCCCGTCAGGGTCCTCGACGAGGCGTCGCGCGGCGAGGTCCCGCCGCGGCAGCGTGCGCGCCGCGCGGACCCACGCCCCGGGCTCCTCGTCCTGCAGCCGCCTTGCCGCCTCCGCCGCGGCCGGCCCATCCGGGAACAGGCCGAAGACGGCGGAGCCGCTGCCGGTCATGCCGCCCCGGCCGCCGAGCGCGGAAAGCCTCCCGGCAAGACGCTGTACCGCCGGGGCGAGTTCAGCCGCCGCGGGGTACAGGTCGTTGAAGGGAGCGGGGATGGCGTTCTCGGACGGCTTCAGCCGGCTCAGGAACCGGCGCATCTTAGAGTCGGCGCCGGTGGCCGTCAATCCGGCCCGGGCGCGGCGGTAGACGTCGGCGGTCGAGAGCCCGAACCCCGGCCAGGCGACCACGATCGCCTGGGGAGGCAGGTCGTCGAGCGGTTCGATCCGGTCCCCTCGGCCGGTGCCGAGCGCCAGCCCGCCCTCCAGCAGGTAGGGGACGTCGGCCCCCAGCCCGGCCGCCACTTCCGCCAGCGCCCCCGCTCCGAGCGGGACCGGGGGCGACCCGGTCGAGGGCCCAGAGCACCGCGGCCGCGTCGGCCGAGCCTCCCCCCAGCCCGGCCCCCGCCGGCAGGTCCTTGGTCAGACGCAGCGCGACGCCGAACGGCTCCCCCGCGCGTTCGAGCCAGCCCCGGGCCGCCCGCCAGGCGAGGTTGTCGGCAGTGGCGCAGGGCTCGGGGCCGGTGGTCTCGAGGGTCAGCGCCCCGGGGGACCGGGGTCGGTTCGCAGGCCGATCGTGTCGAACAGGTCGATCGTCTGGAAGACGGTCGCGATCTCGGTGTAGCCGTCGGGCCGCGGCCCCAGCAGCTCGAGCGCCAGGTTGAGCTTGCCGAAGGCCCGGACCCCCAGCCGGCGGGTGGCGCCGAGGCCGTGACGGCGGACCCGTTCACGCGCCCGGCGGCGCCTCCCCGGCTCCCCGACGAGCCGGAACCCCGCCGGGACCTCCGGCCAGGCGAACGCCGCGCGCGCCGGGCGCTCGGACTGCCGGACCAGTTCGAACCGCGCGCCGCCCGGCCCCGCCGCGTCGGCGCGGGCCGGGAACGACTCCCCTGCCGCGCCGGCCTGGACCCGCACGCGCCAGCCCGCCGCCTCACGCTCGGTCGCCCCGCCAGCCACCGCGTCGAGCGCCGCGGCCAGCAGCGCGCCGCTGATCGGCAGCCCCGTCCAGCGCTCCCACAGCGCGGGCGAGTCCTCGCCGTCGATCACCGTGCGCTCCCCGGCCAGCACCAGCCGGACCCGGCCGTCGCGGACCGCCGCCAGCAGCTGCACGCCGCCGACCGCGCCGCGCAATTCCACCAGCAGCGCGCCGTCGGCGCAGCGCCGGACCGAGGCGCGGAACGCGCGCGGGCCTCGCCCGGCGGCCCCGGGCGGCGCCGATTCGGGCGCGGCCGCACCCGGCGCGTATTCCCGCGGTAGAACCCCTCGCGGCAGGTCGCGTTGGGCCCCGGCTCCCCGGGCGCCGCGAGGCGCGCCGCGCAGCCGGCCGCGAGCAGCGCCAGCCCGGCCAGCCACGCCGCGCGGCGCAGGCCGGCGCGCATCAGCGGAGGTTCGAGGCGGCGCGCGTCTCGTCGATCTTGCGGCGCAGGTCGGGGCGGTCCCCCTCGGCCAGCGCCAACGCCGCCTGCCACTCGGCCACCGCGCGATCGGCCTGTCCGAGCGCGAAGTAGACGTCGCCGAGGTGCTCACGGATTTCCGGTTCGTCTCGTTCGCCCGCGCGCCGCACGGCGCGCTGCAGGAAGGCCAGCGCCTCCTGCGGCCGCCCGCTCTGGAAGAGCGCCCAGCCCAGGCTGTCGAGGAAGGCCGGCTCGTCGGGCTGCTGCTCGACCGCGCGGCGCAGCATCGCCACGGCCTCGTCAAGCGAGCGGCGCTGCGAGGCCAGGAGGTATCCCAGGTCGTTCAGCGCGCCGGCGTCGTCGGGAGCGGTCTCGAGCAGCTGCCGGTAGGCCGCCTCCGCCTCGCCCGTTCTGCCGGCCGCGTGGAGCACCGCGGCGCGCGCCCGCATGACCTCCGGAGTGGGGCTCCCGGAGAGCCCGACGGCGTCGAGCAGCTTCGCCGCGAGCGGCGCGCGGCCCCAGGCTACGAGCCAGCCGGCCGCCGCTGCCGCGCCCGCCGCACGGTCGGGGGCGCCGCGCAGGTCGGCCAGCCCGCGTTCGAGCGCCGCGTCCTCGCGCCCGGCGCCGCCGCGCGCCACGCGATCCACGTCCAGCGCAACGACGACGCCGGATCCGGGCGCCGCGGCGCGCTGCGCCTCGAGCAGCGCGTCGGCCTCGGCCGGACGCCTGACCGCGTCGAGCGTCTCGAGCCGCAGCCTCAGCACCGAGGGCTCGGGGGGCAGCGTCGCGAGGATCTCCAGCGCGCGGGCCGGCTGGTCGGCGCGCACGCGGTTCCGGGCTTCGCGCAGGCTGAAGGTCGGCCCGAGGGAGGAGCGGTCCGCAGGCTGGAGCCCGTCGATCAGCTGGTCCAGCCGGTCGGCCGCCTCGCTGTAGCGCCGGGCCTGCTCGGCGGCCTGGGCCCAGACCAGCAGCGTGGGGGGGAGCGGTAGACGTCGGGGATGGTCTCGAGCAGGGTCAGCGCCTCCGCGCCGCGCCCGAGCCGCACCAGCGCCCGCGCCAGGTTGCGCCTGAGAATCGGGTCGGTCGGATTGTCGGCCAGCGCGGCCTCGAGCGGCTCGAGCGCGCCGTAGGCGTCCCCCAGCTCGAGGCGTGCCTCGCCCAGGCGCTGCGCGACCAGCGGGTCGTCCGGCTTCAGCGCGCGCAGCTTCTCGAGCACCACGACCTGGCCCGCGAAATCGCGCCGGTTCCCCTTCAGGTCGGCCAGCGTCTCGAGCAGCGGCACCGCGGCGCGGCCGCTGGCGTCGACGCGCTCGAGCAGGGCGATCGCGCGGTCGGTCTCGCCGCGCGCCAGCATCACGCGCGCCAGGGCGAGCCAGAGCGGGCTGGCGTCGAAGCCCGGGGTGGCCGCCGCGCGCCGCGTCACCTCTTCCGCCTCCGCGAAGCGCCCCTCGGCCCCGAGCACGCGGACCCAGGCGATCCAGGTCCCGGCGTCGCGCGGATCGGCCTCGGCCGCGCGGGCGAGGTGCGACAGCGCCCTTTCGAGCGCCTTCCGGTCGGGTGGAGTCGAGCCCTGGTAGGCCGCGATCTCGATCTCCGCCAGGACCTTGTGCGCGTCGGCGTCGCCGGGATCGGCCTCGATCGCGCGCCGGGCCTGCTCGGTCGCGCACGCCAGGTCGCCGTCGCGCAGGCAGAGCCGCGCGAGCACGGGACGCACCGCAGCGGCGGCGGGATCGCGGGCGATGATCGCCTCCAGCCGCGCGCGGGCCTCGCGGGTCCGGCCCGCCGCCGCCAGGTCCTGCGCCTCGAGGAAGTCGACGTAGGCCCGGGCCAGTTCCTTCACCCCCGGCGGCGGGGGGGCGGGGCGGGAGGCGGCCGCCGGCACCGGGAGCGGCCCGGCGAGGGCGGCGAGCACGAGGAGCGTCGGTCGGCGCATCGGGGTCCCTTCGTCGCGAGGCGGAGATTGTAGAGGGAGGCGGCGCCGCTTTCCTGTACCCGGCCGCCGCGGGCGCTCAGGAGCCGTCCTGCAGCCGCCAGACGGTCCCTTCGCGCGCGAGCGTGAAACGCAGGGTCCGCGTCCCGTGCTCCGCCCACTCCCCGAGCCAGAGCGACTCGGTGTCGACGCTCTCGGCCCGCGAGCGCACCCGGACCGAGACGCGGCGGATCCCCGGGCGGACCTCGAAGCTCGCCCGGCCCACCGCGTCGCGACCCGGACGCGGCGCCGCGAGCGCCTGCCGGACCACGCGCCGGTCGTCGATCCGCACCTCGAGCACGCCGTCCCGCAGGCCGTGCTGCAGTTCGACCTCGCCGCGAGCCGCCGGCAGCATGCGCTCGTCGGTCAGCTTCCAGGTCGCCTCGGCCGGGGCCGGACGCGACGGCGGCTCGAAGGCCGCGCCGACGGATTCGCGCGCCAGGGCGATCGGCTCGGCCGGATCGGGCGGCTCGGGCCGGGCCGGGCCCGTTTCCAGTACCGCGGACGCCTCGGGCGCTTCGAACCGCGGGGCCGGGGCCGGTGGGAAGCCCGCGGGAACGACGGCGTGGGTCAGCCCGACCCGCCGGTCGAGCGGCGGCGCGACCGCAGGGCGCATCCACCACGCCGCACCGAGGACCGCGACCGCCACCACGAGCGCGCTGGCCAGCCACGGGCCGGAGGCGGCGTGCCGCCGCTCCGGGCTCCAGGTCCGCTCGAGCGCGCGCTCGTGCAGCGTGCGCTGCGGCGGGTGGACCTCGGCCGCGGGCGCGCCCGGCGGCACGACGATCTCCTCGAGCCGCCGCGCGAAGGCGATCCCGCTCTCGAAGCGCTGCTCGGGCCGCCGCGCCAGCGCGGTCAGGCAGGCCGCCTCGAGCTCGGGAGAGAGGCCGGGGCGCCAGCGCGAGGGCGGCTCCGGCTCCTCGTGCAGCACGCGGTGCGCCAGCTCGCGGACCGACGACGCGCGGTGAGGCAGGCGCCCGGTGAGGCAGCGGTAGAGCACCGCGCCGAGCGCGTAGACGTCCGAGCGCGCGTCGCCCGGCTGGCCCTCGAGCTGTTCGGGCGCCATGTACGCGGGCGTCCCTTCGAGCACGCCCGGCTCGCCCTCGGGCGGGGCCGCGGCGAGGCCGAAGTCGGTCACCTTGACCGTGCCGTCGGCGTCCAGCAGCAGGTTCGCGGGCTTGACGTCGCGGTGGACGATCCCCCGGCCGTGGGCGAAGGCCAGCGCGCGCGCGGCCTGCGAGACGATCGTCAGCGCCTGCTCGACGGGCAGCGCGCCGCGCTCCTCGAGCAGCCGTTCGAGCGACCCGCCTTCGACGAACTCGGTGATCAGGCCGGCCTGTTCGCCGTCGAGGATCCAGCCGCGGACGGCGACGATGTTCGGGTGCGACAGGCTCTGCAGCAGGTCGGCCTCGCGGCGCCAGCGCTGCTGCTGCGCCTCGCGCTCCGCGGCGTTGCCGGGCGGGCCGGTCAGCCGCCGAAGATCTTGACGGCGACCGTCTCGCCGGTCCGGCGGTCGCGTGCCCGGTAGACGACGCCGATGGCGCCGCGCCCGGCCTCTTCCTGGATCTCGAGCACGTCGAGCACGAGAACCCCGCGCGCCCCAACGAGGGGGCCCCTCGGGGCCAATATAGGTTCCGGGGTCCGGTCAGGCCGCGGGGCGGACGGCGGCCGTGGGCGCGCCCTCGCGGATCCAGCGCAGGGCGGTCTCCAGCAGCGGATCGGCGGCTTTCGCGACCTGCTGGCCGGGGGTCAGGATCTTCGTCGGCTCGAGCCCCTTCTCGGACCAGGTCGTGCCGGAGGGGGTCCGCATCTGGCGGGTGGAGAGCAGGACGTGCCCCCCGCTCGAGACCGGGATCAGCTCGGGCAGGCCGGCCAGCCCGTAGGTCGGGCGGCCGATCAGGACGCCGTTCGCGCGCTCCTTCAGCAGCGCCGCGAGCGCCTCGCCGGTCCCCGCGGTCGTGCCGTCGACCAGCACGAAGAGCCTGGCCGGGGACTCGACGCGCGGCAGGTCCGGCGCGCTGATGACCTCGTCGGCCCCGCCGCGCGAGGCGATCCTCAGCAGGTTCCCGCCCGGCAGCAGCACGCCGGAAAGGCGGACCAGGTCGCGCGGCGCGAGGCCCGCCGCGCCGCGCAGGTCGACCAGCAGCGGTGCCGAGGGGTCGGCCGTCCGCGCGGCGGCGAGTTCGGTCCGCAGCGCGTCGGGGGCGACCCTGCGACGGGTCGGCGAGCCGCAGCGCGAGCACCGGGCCCTCGAGCCGGGCGAGCGGGAACCCCTTCCCGGCCGCGGGCTCGAAGGTCAGCGTGCGGGTGTTCATGTCGAATTTCCGGGAGTCGAGCACCTCGAGGTCGACGGTCGTGCCCGGGCGTGCCGCGGACCATCCGGCGCAGCACCGGCCAGGCGACGAGGCGCGTGCTCTTCCCGCCGATCTTCCAGATCTGGTCGCCGACGACGATCCCCTGCTTCTCGGCGCTGGAGCCGGGCTCGACGCGGACCACGACGGGGATCCCGCCCGCCGGCAGCAGCTCGATCCCGAGCGCGCCGGCCGGCTCGGCCGCGGCCAGCAGCTTCTCCTCGCCCGGCTCGAGGTAGGCGCTGACCGCGTCGACCGAGGCCAGCATCCCGCGGTAGGCGCCCTCGAGCAGTTCGGCCTCGTTGACCGGCTCGACGTAGTTGGCGCGGGTCAGGCCCCAGACCTCCTGGAAGACGTTCAGATAGCGGTAGGTGCCGCGTCCCGGGAGCCCGGCGGCGAGCGCGAGGGTGACGACCGCCGCGAGGGCGGCCGCGCCGAACAGCAGGCGACGGCGGGTGACGGGGGTCATGGGGAGAGGATAGGGCACCGCGCGGGCCGCGGCGAACCGCCGGGCGCGCCGGGCCGACCGGCTGGCCGGCCGGCTGCGCCGCGGAACGCGCTCGTCATCGCGCCGCGCTCACGCGCCCGTCAGGCGTCCTCCTCTCCGGCTGCGGGCCGGCGCCGTCGACGGCGACCGGCCAGGAGCCGAACTTCTTGAGCTTGTAGCGCAGCGTGTCGCGGGAGACCCCGAGCAGCCGCGCCGCGTGGGTCCGGTTACCGTCGGCCCGGGCCAGGGCCTGGCGGACGAGCGTCCGCTCGACCTCCTCCAGCTCGACCCCTCCGGGAGGGAGCCGGAAGGCCCGCTCGGGCTCGCTCGCCGCCCCCGGCTCGCCGCGGATCTCGGACGGCAGGTCCTCGAGATGCAGCGTGCCCGACGGCTCGAGGATCATCATCCGCTCGACCACGTTGCGCATCTCGCGCACGTTGCCCGGCCAGCCGTAGCGCTCCAGCGCGGCCAGCGCCCGGCGCGAGAACCCCTCGACGTTCTTCTTGAACTCGCGATTGAAGTGGAGCACGAAGTGCTGCGCGAGCAGTGGCACGTCGCCCTTGCGGTCGCGCAGCGGCGGCAGCGCAATCGGGACGACGTTGACGCGGTAGTAGAGGTCCTCCCGGAACTGCTTCGTCCGCACCGCCTCGGCCAGGTCGCGGTTGGTCGCGGCGATGATCCGCACGTCGACCTGGATGTCGCGCGTGCCGCCGACGCGCTTGAACGACTTGTCCTCGAGAAAACGCAGCAGCTTGGCCTGCAGCGGCGGCGGCATGTCGCCGATCTCGTCCAGGAACGCGGTCCCGCCGTCGGCCAGCTCGAGCAGCCCCTTCTTGCCGACCCGCGCGTCGGTGAACGCGCCGCGCTCGTGGCCGAACAGCTCGGACTCCAGCAGCGTGGCCGGGACCGCCGTACAGGTGATGTTCATGAACGGGCGGTCGGCGCGGTCGGAGGCGTAGTGGATCGCCTTGGCCACGACGTCCTTGCCCGAGCCCGACTCGCCGGTCAGCAGCACGGTGGAGGCCGCCGAACCGGCGACCTTGCTCACGACGTCGAAGACCGCACGCATCGCGGGCGAGCGCCCCACCAGGTTGGCCGGCCCGTAGACCTTCTTCTGGTCTTCCTTGAGTCGCCGCAACTCGCGCCGCAGCTGCGTCGTCTCGAGGACCCGGCGCACGACCGCCACCAGCGCGTCGCCGTCGATCGGCTTGGTCAGGTAGTCGTTGGCCCCGGCCTTGATCGCGCGGACCGCCCCCTCCACCGTGCCGTAGGCGGTCAGCATGATCACCGCCGACTCGGGGAAGTCGCGCGCGATCGGCGCGATCCGGTCGAGGCCCGAGCCGTCCGGCAGCCGGTGGTCGAGCACCACCAGGTCGTAGAAGTCGGCCGCCATCCGGCGCTCGGCCGCGGCGAGGTTCTCGGCCTCGTCGACCTCGAACCCCTCCGAGGTCAGGCGCTCGCGCAGCGACCAGCGGACGAGCTTCTCGTCGTCGACCAGCAGGATCTTCTCGGCCGGCATCGGGGACGCTCTCCTCGGGGCGTCGGGTCAGGGGCGGCCCATCAAACCACATCCCGGCGGCCGGCCGCCGCGGGCCCGGCCGGGGGCAGCGCGATCACGAAGCGCGCGCCGCGCCGCGACGGCTCGAGGAACAGCCGCCCGCCGTGGCTCTCGACGATGCTGGACGCGATCGCCAGGCCCAGCCCGGTCCCCTCGCCGCGGGTCGTGAAGAACGGCTCGAAGATCCGCTCGGCGAGCTCGGGCGCGACCCCCGGCCCCTCGTCCTGGAACGCGAACCAGACCTCGTGGCCGCGCCGCTCGGCGCCGATCTCGAGTCGGCCGCGGCCACCCATCGCCTGCGCCGCGTTGAGGATCAGGTTGCGCGCCGCGAGCCGCAGGTGGGAGGCGTCGATCTCGACCGACAGTCCCGCCGGGCAGCGGTCGGCGCGCTCGATCGTCACGCCGGCCGCCTCCGGGTGGCCGGCCACCGCCTCGGCCAGCGCGTCAAGCACCACGCCGGCCGGCCACCTCAGCCGTGCCAGCCGCAGCGGGCGCATGAACGCCAGCAGGTCGAAGACGATCTCGCGGGTCCGGTCGATCCGGTCGCGGGCCTCGCCGAGGATCTCCTGGCGCGAGGCGGGGAGCGCGGCGTCGTGCTGCAGCACCTGCAGCACGCCGTCGATCCCGGCCAGCGCGTTGCGCAGTTCGTGCGCCAGGTCGGCCGCGAGGCGGCCGACTCCCGCCAGCCGCTCGGCGTGCAGCGCGCGCCGTCCCAGTCGCACCCGCTCGGTGATGTCGCGCACGAGAACGTGGCGCAGCGGCGGGACGGTCCCCGGTACGCCGCTGCCGCGCAACTCGAGCACCGCCTCGAAACCGTCCGCCGGGCCGCCGGGCCCGTCCGAGGGACCGGCCGCGAGCGTCAGCTCGAGCAGGCGCGACACGCCGTCCGCCTCGCCCGGGGCCAGCTGCGCGAGCCAGGCGGCGACGGCGTCGCGGACCGGGCCCGGCCAGAGGCCGGCAAAGTCGTCCCCGGCGGCCGGGGCGACGACGCCGGACAGCCGCGAGGCGGCGAGGTTGGCCTCGACCACCGCCCCGTCGGGATCGACCAGGAAGGCGGCGTCGAGCGCGCGGTCGAAGACCTGTCGGTAGCGCGCCTCGATCTGGCGGCGGAAGGCCTGGACCCGGACCAGCGAGGCGGCGCGCTGGATCGCGACCCCCAGCTGCGCGGCCGGCGCCCCCCGGGGCAGGATCGCCCCGGCCCCGGCGTTGAGCGCCTGCAGCACCTCTTCCTCCCGCGCCTCGTGCGTGACCAGCATGACGAGCGTGGGGAGCGCCAGCGCCTCGAGCTCGCGCACCAGCGCCAGCCCCGACCCGTCGGGCAGGGTCGGGTCGACCATCATCACGTCCCAGTGCTCGCGGGCCACGGCCGACCGCGCCGCGGCCAGCGTCGGCGCGACCTCGGGGGCGAGCGCGGCGTCGCGGGCGAGGCTCGCGAGGCGGGCTGCGAAGGCCTTGTCGGGGACGACGAGCAGCGCGCTCGGGGTGAACGGCGGGCGGGGCGCGGCGGGGCCGGCTTGCGCGGGATCCCCCGCGGGCTGGGGCAAATCCCCCGGCCGGGCCTGGCTTACGGAAGCGCGCGGCGACTTTGCCCCGCGGGAACGGGCGCGGGCCGGGCGCTTTTCGCCGGAGCCGCCTCCGGGCGGCCGGGCACGCTGCTTGCTCATGGACTTCTTACCCCCGCCCCTCGATCCCCGCGTCACGCGGTGTGACCGGTGTATCGCGCCCCCTCCGGGGGCAGCCCGGCCGAGGGATGCGCACTCTCCCCGCCCACAGGAGGAGCCCCAGGTGACGGAGCGAGACGTCTACAGGCTTCCGCGCGAACGCCTCGGTGCACTCGTCGCACGCCTCGAACGGGACTACCGGGTGCTTGGCCCGGCCCCGCGCGGCGACACCTACGCGTGGGAGGAGCTGCGCCCCGGCGACCCGGTGTCGCTGGATTATCCCACGACGATGCTGCCGCTTCGCGCCCTGCTCGCCCCGCAGCGCGAGGTGCTCTTCACCTTCCGCCGCGGCGACGACGGCGCGATCGCGTTCGACCCCCCCGCCGACGAGCGCCCGCTGGCGCTGCTCGGCGTCCACGGCTGCGACCTGACCGGGCTGCGCGTGCTGCGCGCGTTCCACGACTCCGGGACGCGCGACCGGCTGGTGACCAACCGGCTGGACCGCGCCTTCATCCTCGGGCTGGCCTGCTGGGTCCCCTGCCTGGGCGAGGCCTTCTGCCGCGACATGGGGAGCCTCGACAACGAGACACCGGCCGACCTCTACGCCTGGGACATCGGCGACGTGCTGCTGGTCAAGGTGCTGACCAACCGGGGCCGCGACCTGCTGACCGAGGCGACGCCGATGGAGGCGGCGACGGCCGAGGAGATCGTGACCCTGCGCCGGCGCCTGCGCGTGCGCCTCGAGGCCTTCCCGCAGCACCTCAAGTTCGCGCCCGAACGGCTGCCGATCGCGCTCGAGGCGGCGGAGGGCGACCTGCTCTGGGACGCCAACGCCGACCGCTGCCTGTCGTGCGGCCGCTGCAACCTGGTCTGCCCGACCTGCACCTGCTTCGACGTCACCGACGCGGCGCCGCTCGACGGCCGGACCGGCGTGCGGGTGCGGACTTGGACCGGCTGCCAGGTGACCGGCTTCTCGCGCGTTGCGGGCGGGCACGACTTCCGCCCCGGCCGGGCCCAGCAGCTGCGCTACCGGATCTTCCGCAAGGGCAAGTACATGCCCGAGCGCTACGGGATGGTCGGCTGCACCGGCTGCGGCCGCTGCCCGCACCACTGCCCGACCCGGATCTCGATCCGCGAGATCTTCCGCCAGGTCGGAGGGACCGCCTGATGGTCCAGAACCGGATGATCCCCGAACCCTGCCGGATCTACGAGGCGATGCAGCAGACGCCCCGCGAGGTCCACTTCGTGGTCGAGGCGCCGAAACGCGAGCCGTTCCGCCCCGAGCCCGGCCAGTTCGTCATGATCTCGATTCCCGGGATCGGCGAGGCGCCGATCTCGCTCGCCGCGCTGCCCGGCGAAGGGGCCGCCGAAGGGACCTTCGAGATGCTGATCCGGCGCGCCGGGCGCCTGACCAACCTGATCACGCGCCTCAGGCCGGGCGACACGATGTACGTGCGCGGCCCGTTCGGGCGGCGGGTGACCTGGGAGAAGTTCGAGGGCTCGAACCTGATCCTGATCGCCGGCGGCCTGGGCCTCGCCCCGCTGCGGCCGTTCGTGCAGCGCTCGCTGCTGCACCGCGAGCTGTTCCGCCGGATCGACATCCTGGTCGGCGCGCGGGCGCCGGAGGAGATCCTCTTCAAGCAGGACCTCGCCTCCTGGTCGGCGCGGCGCGACGACGTCCGGGTGCTGGTCTCGGTCGACGCCGCGCGCAGCGGCTGGAGCGGACGGATCGGCGTGATCACGACCCTGTTCGACGAGCTCGACGCCGACGTCGAGGACGCCTACGCCCTCATCTGCGGCCCCCCCGTGATGTACCGGCACTGCCTGCGCAAGCTGCTCGCGATGGGGCTCTACGAGAACCACCTCTGGATGACGCTCGAGCGGCGCATGAAGTGCGGGATCGGGCTGTGCGGCAACTGCCAGATGAACGGCCTTTACGTCTGCCAGGAAGGCCCGCTCTTCAGCTACCGCGAGGTGCGCCACCTGAAGGAGGCCGTCTAGATGGCCAGCCCCGCCCCTGCCCCCGCGCCCCAGGCGCTGCCCAAGGCGGCCTTCTTCTCCTTCGCCTCCTGCGAGGGCTGCCAGCTGCAGGTGCTCTCGATCGAGGACCAGCTGCTGACGCTGCTCGGCGCGGTCGAGATCGTCAACTTCCGCGAGGCGATCGACGATCGCCGCGACGACTACGACATCGCCTTCATCGAGGGCTCGCTGGTCCGCCCCGAGGACATCGAGGAGATCCAGCAGATCCGCAAGCGGGCCCGGATCCTGATCGCGATCGGCGCCTGCGCCTGCCTCGGCGGCGTCAACGCGATCCGCAACAAGCGGACCCCCGCCCAGCTGGCGCGCGAGGTCTACGACGGCCGCCAGGACGGCGTCTTCAAGACGCTCTCCGACGCCAGCCCGGTGCGCAGCGTGGTCCAGGTCGACTACGAGCTGCGGGGCTGCCCGATCGACCGCGACGAGCTGCTCGAGACGCTGCGCTCGCTGCTGGCCGGGACGGTCCCCTACGTCCCGCCCTTCGCGGTCTGCGTGCAGTGCACGATGCGCGGCACCCCGTGCATGCTCGAGCGCGGCCTCCCGTGCGTCGGCTCGGTCGCGCGCGCCGGCTGCGAGGCGATCTGCCCGGCCTTCGGCGCGCCCTGCGAGGCCTGCCGGGGGTTCCACGACAGCCCCAACTTCGAGGCCCTCGGCGAGGCCTTCTTCCGGCACGGACTGCCGCGCTACGTCGCCGCCGAGAAGCTCCAGCTGTTCAACAACTACAAGGAGATCCGGGAGCCATGGGAAAAGGCACTTCCATCTCCGTCCATCACGTAACGCGGGTCGAGGGCCACGGCAACATCGTCGTGGACCTCCGGGACGGGACGCTGCAGCGCTGCGAGCTGCAGATCGTGGAATCGCCGCGGTTCTTCGAGGCGCTGCTGAAGGACCGCCCGCACGATGAGGCCCCCCGGATCACCTGCCGGATCTGCGGGATCTGCTCGGTCGGGCACGCGACCGCGTCGATCCAGGCGGTCGAAGCCGCGCTGGGCATCGTGCCCGGGCCAAAGACCCGCACGTTGCGCCGGCTCAACATGTGCGGGGAGTGGCTGCAGTCGCACGTGCTGCACGCCTACTTCCTGGTCGCCCCGGACCTGTTCCAGGCCCCGTCCGTCATCCCGCTGGCCAGCTCGCACCCCGAGATCGTCAAGCGCGCGCTGCGGCTCAAGGCCCTGGCCAACGAGATCTGCTACGCGATCGGCGGGCGCCACGTGATGCCGATCTCCTACCTTCCCGGCACGATGGGGCACTGGCCGCCGCCGGCGACGCTGGAAACGCTGCGCGCCCGGCTGCTGGCCGCGCGGCCCGACGTCGAGGCCACGGTCGAGCTGTTCGCGACGATCGAGTGGCCCGCCTTCGAGCAGGAGATCGAGGCCCTGGCCGCGCTCGAGGAGGACGGCTCGTACCCGATGATGGGCGGCCCGATCCACTCCAGCCGCGGCCCGGTCTTCGCCCCGGGCGCCTACCGCGAGGCCAGCGCCGAGCACCTCGTCGAGCACTCGGCCGCCAAGCACACGCGCGGCGCGAACGGCCCGGTGCGGGTCGGCGCCCTGGCCCGCTACCAGCTGGCACACGAGCGGCTGGGGCCGGCCGCGAAGAAGGCCGCTGCCGCGCTGAAGCTGTCGCCGGCCGAGCTGCAACCCCTTCCACACCACGCCGGCGCAGGTGGTCGAGTCGGTCCAGGCCTGGGAGGAGGCGATCGCGCTCTGCGAGCGGCTGCTCGCCGACCCCGCGCCCGAGGAGCGCGCGCCGGTCACACGGCCGCGCGGCGGGGTCGGGGTGGGGCTGGCGGAGGTTCCGCGCGGAACGCTGATCCACGACTACGAGGTCGGGTCGGACGGGCGGATCGTGCGCGCCAACTGCGTGATCCCGACCGGCCAGAACCTGGCCGCGATCGAGGCCGACATGCGGGCCTTCGTGCCCGGCCTGGTCAGCAAGCCAAAAGAGCAGATCACCCGCCTGATGGAGATGCTGGTGCGGGCCTACGACCCCTGCATCTCGTGCGCCGTGCACCTGCTCGACGTGAGCTTCGTCGGCGACGAGCGCCACGGCGACGGCCGGCGGAGCCGACGCCGCCACCCCCGACGGACCATGACGGCGGAGGGCGATGGTGACGGTCGTCGGCGCGGGCAACCCGCTCGTCGGGGACGACGGCGTCGGCGAAGCGGTCGCCATGCGGCTGGCCGAGTTGTCGCTTCCCGCCGGCGCGCGGGTGCGGATCGCGGGTGGCGACGCGCTGGCCGTGCTCGAGGAGCTGGAGGCCGGCTGCAAGGTCCTGCTGGTCGACGCGGCACGGTTCGACGGCGAGCCGGGGGCGGTCCGGTTCGTGCGCCTCGACCGTCCCGGCTGGCCCGAGCCGGCCACCCCGCTCTCGCTGCACGGATTCGACCTGTCGACCGTGTTCCAGCTCGGCCGCGCGCTGAATCTGCCGCTGCGGAACGCCTGGGTGATGGCGGTCCGCCCGGATGCGGTCGAGCCGGGACGGGGGCTCTCGCCGGCCCTTTCCCGCGCCCTTCCCCGCCTGGTGGCCGACGCCCACCGGGCGACGCTGCGGATGCTTTCGGGGCTCGCCCCGGGAGGAGAGTGACGAATGATCGAGGAACTGAAGAGAACGAGCTTCTTCTCCGGCTTCGACGAGCAGGCGCTCGCCGACATCGCGACCTTCTGCCGGAAGCTGGTCTTCGAGCCGGGACAGCGCGTGTTCGACCGCGAGGACGAGGGACGGGACGTGTTCCTGGTCCTCAAGGGACGGGTCCGCCAGGGCTACGAGGTCTCCCCGGGCGCCGACGTCTTCTTCAACACCGCGGAGCCGGGCGCGCTGATCGGTCTCAACGCGCTGATCCCGCCGCGCGTGCACAACATGAAGGCGACCGCCTCGGAGAAGGCCGAGGTCCTGGCGATCGACGGCGACCGGCTGCTCGGCTACCTCGAAGTCAACCCGCGCTTCGGCTTCATGTTCATGGAACGGATCGCGCGGGTCCTGATGCACCGGCTGAACAACTGCCGGTTGCAGGTGATCCACCTCATGCCGCCGGCGGACGAAGACGGGCCGACGCTGCCGACCTGACGCGGCCGACCTGACGCGGCCGGCCGCCGCCCGGCTCCGCCCCGCGAGGGCTACGCCGTGGCCGCCTGGATCGGGCCGGCGGCGCGGCGCGCCGCGTCGGCCCGGTGCAACTGGCCGTAGAGGTGGCGCCGGAACAGCCGCCGCATCGCGGCCATCTTGGCCTCGCCCAGGGCGAAGCGCCGCCGGACGCTCTTCGCGACCAGCCAGCGCGACTCCCAGGGCAGCATCACCAGCGAGACGTTGACGTTGGGGGCGACCGCGATCGGCAGCCCGGCCCGCATGCAGGCTTCGTACTGGGCGGCGAAGACCGGGACCATCTCCTCGGTGCGCGGGGGCGGCACCTTCTCGTAGTCGGTGCCGCACAGCGGGCGGAAGACGCAGACCGTCGGGATCGCACCGACCTCGGTGATCCACTGGATCGCGCGGATCGACGAATCCGGCGGCTCGATCCCGGCGATGATCTCGCCGTTGCTGACCCAGGGATCGAAGGACAGCCCGGCGCTCTTCCCGAGCCGCGCGTTGTACTCGACCGCGTCGAGGTAGCGCTTGAGGCCGTAGCGCTCGGCCTTGCCGGGGCAGGTCTCGACGAAGACCTCGGGGTCGTAGATCTCGAAGCAGAACGAGACGCGGTTCACACCGAGCTTCTTCAGCCGATCGTAACGCGAGAGGTCCGAGTGCGGCGGCGTCTGGACCCCGATCATCACGCCGGTCGCCTGTTTCACGGCGCGGATGTAGGGCTCGAGGATGTCGAGGTAGGTCTCCCCCTCGTAGTGCCCGGTGTTGAAGTCGACATAGGTGATGTCCGACTCGTCGCGCGCCGCGGCGGCGACCTCGACGACCTCGGCGACCTTCTTGTCGTCGGCGTCGTCGGCACCCAGGTTGAGGCCGACCGAGCAGAACTTGCAGTTGGTGCGGTCGCGCTCGGTCCAGTACTCGCAGACCTTCGCGGGGTAGACCCCGAGATAGGTCCCCTGGAGCGTTCCCACCGCGGTCATCAGCTTGCCGGTGGAGGTCTTCCGGTCGTACCAGCCCGGGCGCGGCGCCAGCTTGACCTCGGCGATCGGCTCGCGTCCCTCGTCGATCCAGACCGACCCGTCCTCGCGGCGCCGCACGACGTACGGGGAGTGCCTGACGAACGGCTCCACCACCGGGATGTTGGTCCACATGTTGTCGGGCAGGATGACCTCGAGCCCGGAGCCCAGTCCGGCCCGGGTCCGGAGGATCGGCCGGCCGCCCTCGTCCTTGACCCGCAGCGAGTCGTCGATGTGCGCGCCCCGGCAGTAGAGCTCGAGCTTGAGCAGCCCCGGGTTGTTGCGGATGTCCCTCTCCATGGCCCCTCTTTCTTCCGGCAAGAGATACCGTGAAACGCCTATGGGAACCAGTAGAGGATCAGCACGACCGCGGCCCCGTAGAGCACGACGTTGACCAGCAACGGGGTGTCGGCCAGGACCTCGCGCGCGGGGCGTCCCCCCTCGCCGCGGACGTGGACCAGGTAGAAGTAGCGGAAGATCCCGTACAGGACGAACGGAATCGTAAACCCCAGCCGGCTGGTGTGGAGCCGCGCCGCCACCTCGTCCGAGAGTGCGTAGAAGATGTAGGAGATCAGCGTCGCCGCCGTGACCACCGCGATCATCTGGTCGAGGAAGGAAACGGTGTAGTTGGCCAGGACCGCGCGGTGCGCGACCGCCCCCTCCTGCAGCGAGGTCAGCTCCTGGCGCCGCTTGCAGAACCCGAGGAAGAGCGCCAGCAGCGAGGTGCAGAGCAGCAACCAGTTGGAGAAGTCGACCTGGATCGCGACCGCCCCGCCGACCGCGCGCAGCGCGTACCCCGAGGCCAGCACCATGACGTCGATGATCACGATCCGCTTGAGCCCGAAGCAGTAGGCGTAGGACAGGACCGCGTAGATCAGCACGACCGCCAGAAAGCGCGGGCCGAGCGCCAGCGAGAGCGCGAACGCCCCGGCAAAGAGCACCACCGCGGCCGCTGCTGCCAGCCCCACCGGGACCTGACCCGAAGCGATCGGGCGCCGCCGCTTGTGCGGGTGCAGCCGGTCCTGCTCCCGGTCCATGATGTCGTTGACCAGGTAGATCGAGGACGAGACGGCGCAGAAGACCACGAACGCGAGCAGCGCGAGCAGCACCGACCGGCGCTCGAACAGGTGGAGCGAGAAGACCAGCGCCCCGAAGACGAAGACGTTCTTCGTCCACTGGTGCGGGCGCATCGAGCGCACCAGGCCCGGGAGCACCCTCCCCGGCCGCGACTCAGCGCTCGCGCTCACCCGTCCGTCCCGCGCCGTCGGCGGGCTCCCCGGAAGCGTTCGGCGGCCCGTCCTCGGCGCCGGCCCAGGCCCCCTCCTCCCGCTCGTGCAGTGTCCGCAGGGCGATCACCCCGAGCGTGCGCTCCCCGGCCGGGACCCGCACCGTGACCTCCTCGCCCGGCCGCCGGTTGAGCAGCGCCCGGCCGATCGGCGAGGAGACCGAGATCCGGCCCATCAAGGCGTCGCCGTCGTCCCCCAGCACCAGTTCGAAGACCATCTCCTCGTCGTTGTCGAGGTCGCGGACGGTCACGATCGAGCCGAAGGCGGCCCGGTCCCGGGGGATCTGGTCGAGGCGCACGGTGGAGAGCTGCGACCGGCGCTGATTCAGGTGGCCGATCCGCGCCTGGACGTAGCGCTGCCGGTCGAGGGCCGCGTGGTACTCGGCGTTCTCGCGCAGGTCGCCGAGTGCCGTGGCCCGGGCGATCTCCTTGGGGAGTTCGATCCGCAGCTCGCGGTCGAGCAGCTTCAGTTCGGTGTCGATCCTGTCCAGGATGTGGCGCATCGGGGGGAACCGCTCCTTCGGCTGCGACCGGGGAGTCTAGCTTGGATCGGGCGTCCGGCCATCTGGCGGCCCGGACGGGCCCGCAGGCGCGAAAAAGGGGGAGACCGGCTGGGTCCGGCCTCCCCGAGAGCAAGGGGGTCATGAAGCGTCCAGGGGAAATGTAGGTCCTGGGCCGGGCCGGTCAACCCCCCCCACGGTGGCCGCGAGAATGTTGGGGTTCCTGCCGGAACCGCCCGAACGGCGAGCCTTTCGGCCGGAATAGACGGCACGCGCCGGGCGCCCTGGGGCGGCCCGCGGGATCGCGGCCGGGAACCTGGCCCCCGGTCGGGTCGGCCCCCGGGACACCAACACTCTTGCGGCCACCGTGGGTGATTTGCGGGAGGGGCTAATTACCTGTAATAAATCCCCATAACCCGCCCAGCCCCGCAGCCTCTTTCTTCCGGCTTGCCGGCCGCGGCCCCGGAGTCCAGGATCTGGAAGACTCCGAAGGAGGTTCCGACCGTGTCCTTCAGCCCGAAGCTCCTGGTCCTCGTTGGAGTGCTGGTCGCTTCCATGGTCTTCCTCATGGCTCGAACGGTCGGGGGCGCCAAGGAGGACCAGCTCTACTACCTCGAGGTGGACGAATACCTGGTCAAGCCAACCGACAACCCGGTGCGCCTGGCCGGCTTCGTCGTCGACGGCTCGATCGGGAAGGACCCGGCCGGCCTGGCGGTGAACTTCCAGATCCGCGGGGACAGCGGCGCCCGGGCGATCCCGGTCTACTTCGACTCCCGCACGGCCGGGGGCCGCGTTCCGGATACCTTCGTCGACGGCTCGCAGGTCGTGGTCTCGGGCCAGATGGGCAAGGACGGGGTATTCCAGGCCAAGCAGCTGCTGGCGAAGTGCCCTTCCAAGTACGAGGCCGCCGACCCCGCCGGCATGCCCTCCCGACCCGGCGCGTAGCCGGGCCCCCGTCTCCCTGCAGCGCCCCGGCAACGTGTCGGAGCGCGCGGGTCGGGGTATTCTTCCGCGCCCTTTCGCCGGAGTGAGATTCGATGCCCGCCCTCGGACAGGCTGCCCTGCTCGTCTCGCTGATCGTCACGGTCTGGGTCCTCTTCGCGGCTGGACTCGGGGCGCTGACCCGCTCCCCGGGCCTCGTCCGGAGCGCCTCGCGCGGCCTCGTCGCCAGCGCGGTGCTGGTCTCGCTCTCGACCGGCGTCCTGCTGTTCGCGCTGCTCACCGACCGGTTCGAGATCCGGTACGTCGCGGACTACTCGAGCCGCGAGCAGCCGCTGATCTACAAGCTGTCCGCGCTGTGGGGCGGCCAGGACGGTTCGCTGCTGCTCTGGTGCTTCCTGCTCGCGGTCTTCTCGGCGATCGTGGTCTTCTCGGCCCGGCAGGCGCCGCAGGACCTGATGCCGTGGGTCTACGCGACCCTGGCCGGCATCCTGACCTTCTTCATCACGATCACTGCCTTCGTCGCCAACCCCTTCCGCACCTTCGCCGCGATGGAGATCCCCGCCAACGGCCAGGGGCTGAACCCGCTGCTCCAGAACCCCTGGATGGTGGTCCACCCGCCGACCCTCTACTTCGGCTATGTCGGAGCGGCGATCCCCCTCGCCTTCGCGGTCGCGGCCCTGCTCGCGGGCCGGCTCGACAATGCGTGGGTGCGCGCGACGCGGCGCTGGGCCCTTTTCACCTTCGGGTTCCTCACGGTCGGGATCTGGCTCGGCGCCTACTGGGCCTACCTCGAGCTGGGCTGGGGCGGCTTCTGGGCCTGGGACCCGGTCGAGAACGCGAGCTTCCTCCCTTGGCTGACGCTCACCGCCTACCTGCACTCGGTGATCATCCAGGAGCGCAAGGGGGTGTTCCGGGTCTGGAGCTTCGTGCTGATCATCCTGACCCAGCTGCTGGTCGTCTACGGGACCTTCATCACCCGCTCCGGGATCATCCAGTCGGTCCACGCCTTCCAGCGCTCGAACATCGGCTACTGGTTCATGCTCTTCATGGGCACGGGCACGGTCTTCGCGCTGGCGCTGCTGATCCGGCGGCTGCCGCAGTTGCGGGCCAAGGCCCCGCTCGACTCGTTCTGGTCGCGCGAGGGGACCTTCCTGTTCGCGAACATCGTGCTCGTCGGGCTGACGCTGATGATCTTCATCCTGACGATGTGGCCGGTCTTCTCCGAGGTCCTCACCGGCCAGCAGGTGACGAAGGAACCGATCCAGTTCACGCAGGCCACGCGTCCCTTCTTCCTGCTGCTGCTCTTCCTGATGGGGACGGGGCCGGTCATCGGCTGGAAGACGAAGACCGGAGCGGAGCTGGGGCGCGCCTTCCTCGTCCCGGCCGCGGCCGGACTCGTCTGCGCGGCGGCCTGCCTGGCCGCCGGGGCGCGCGAACCCTGGTCGCTGGCCTTCTTCGCCGTCTCCGTGTTCGTGATCGCCGCGGTGCTGCAGCGGGCCTGGCTCGACGTCGCCGAGCGGCGGCGGACGACCCGCGAGGGACTTCTCCCGGCCTTCTTCCGCCAGGTCGCGACGCACAAGCGTCAGTACGGCGGCTTCCTCGTGCACATCGGCGTCGCGGTCATGGCGATCGGCATCGCCGGCTCCTCGGCCTACAAGAAGGACGTGACCTTCGAGGCTCTGGCCCCGGGTGAGGCGGTCGAGCTGGACGGCTACCGGATCACCTACGAGGGGTTCGACATCGTCAACCGTCCGGAGTACGACGCCGCGATCATTCGCCTCGGCGTGCAGCGCCCCGGCTCGGACTCGGTCGAGCACGTCAGGCCGCAGCGCCGCGTCTACAAGCGCTCCGAGCAGCCGACGACCGAGGTCGCGATCCTGCCCACCCTGCTGCCGCGCGGACTCGGCCAACTGGGGCGGGTGGGAGAGGACTTCTACGTGATCGCCGTCAACCTCGACGTGGCGAGCGGGCGCGGAACCTTCGAGGTGATCGTGCATCCCCTGATCAACTTCCTGTGGCTGGGCGGGCTGCTGGTCGGTCTGGGCTGCGTGGTCTCGGGCTGGCCGCAGCGGCGCGAGGAGCGCGAGTGGATCGGCGAGCCCGCCCCGGCGGCGGCCTGACGGCCGGCGGGCGGGAGGAGGGACGACGATGCTGAAGCTGCTGCTGCTGATCGGGGTGCTGCTGGGACTCGCGGCGGCGTGGGTCCTGCCCCCGGCGTTCGCCGACGACGCTGCGGAACCGGGCCGGCCGGCGCCGCCCGCCGGAGACGCGCGGGAGTGAGTACGGGCGCGGGCGTCGCGCTCGAGTTCCGGTCCACCGGCCGGCGCTTCGGCGCGGTCGTGGCGCTGGCGGACGCCACGCTGGCCGTGGGGGCCGGCGAGGCGCTGCTGATCCTGGGGCCGAACGGCGCCGGCAAGTCGACCCTGCTCCGCCTCGCCGCCGGCCTGACCCGCCCGACCTCCGGCCAGGTGCTCGTCGACGGGATCGACCTCTGCGGCACGAAGGCGGGGCGGGCGCGCGCGGCGATCGGGTTCCTCGGCCACCGCTCCTTTCTCTACGAGCACCTCACGGCGAAAGAGAACCTCGAGCTCTACGCGCGCCTCTACGGCGTCGCGGGCGAAACCGGTGCGCTGGCCGAACGCTGGCTCGAGAAGATCGGGCTGGCGCGCGCCGCGCAGCGCACCGTCCGGGGCTTCTCGCGGGGGATGATGCAGCGGCTGGCGCTGGCCCGGGCGCTGCAGCACGAGCCGCGCCTCGTGCTGCTCGACGAGCCGACGACCGGCCTCGACCCGGAGGGCCGGGCGCGGCTCGACGCGCTGCTCGACGAGCAGCGCGCACGCGGCGCGACGCTGGCGATGATCAGCCACCGGGCCGAGGCGGCGCTGCCGCGGGCCGACCGCGTCCTGGTGCTGAGCCGCGGGCGGATCGTGGCGCTCGGTCCGGCGGCCGAGCACGACGCCGCGGGCTGGACCGCGCTCGTCGCCGCCGCGGGAACAGCCGCGGGAGCCGCCCCCGGAGCGGCCGCGTGAGCGCCAGCGCGGCGCATGGCGGGGGCGGCGTGGCGCGCGCCGCGTCGGCGCTGTTCGTCGCCGACCTGCGCCGCGAGCTGCGGACGGGCGAGGCGCTCGTCCCGATGCTGATGTTCGCGATGATCGTGCTGGTCGTCGCGGGCGTGACCTTCAACCTGCCCGAGATGGGGCCCGACGACCGGCGCCGCCTGGCGCCCGGCATCCTCTGGACCGCGATCGCCTTCGCGATGCTGGTCGGGCAGGCCCGCGCGCTGCTGGTCGACCGCGACGAGGAGCGCTGGCAGGGGCTGCTGCTCTCGCCGCTCGACCGGACCGCTTTGTTCGCGGTGAAGTGGCTCGAGGGGCTGCTGCTGGGGCTGGCGGTCGAGCTGCTGCTGGTGCCGCTCACGGTCGTCTTCTTCGACCTGCCGCCCGGCCTGCGCTGGGGCCAGCTGGCGCTCGCGCTGCTGCTGGGAACCGGCGGACTGGCCGCGCTCGGGACGCTTCTGGGGAGCCTGACCACGAGCCTCGGGCGCGGCGAGGCGATGCTCTCGATCCTGGTCCTGCCGGTCGCCTCGCCGATCCTGATCGCCGGATCGATGACGACCGCGAAGCTCCTCGCGGGCGGCACGCTGGCCGACGCCTCCCCGTGGCCCGCGGTGCTGCTGGCCACGCTCGGGCTCAACCTCGCGCTGGGAGCCCTCCTCTTCGAATCGGTGCTCGTCGAGTAGCGGCGGGCTGCAGGGGAACGCACGATGTCCGAACGCACCTCATCCGCCCTCGGCCGGCCGGCCGCCATGGCCTGCGGAGCGCTGTTCCTCGCCGGGGCCCTGCTCCTGCTCTGGGGCGCGATGCTCTACGCCCCGACCGAGAGGGTCATGGGCGACGTGCAGCGGATCTTCTACTTCCACGTGCCGTCGGCAGCGAACGCGATGCTGGCGTTCGTGCTCGCGGGGGTCGCCGGGCTTGCCTACCTCGCGACGCGGCGCTCGGGCTGGGACGAGATCGGCCGCGCCGCGGTCGAGACGGGAACGCTCTGGGCCACGATCGTGCTGGTCACGGGGCCGATCTGGGCCCGCTCGGCGTGGGGGACCTGGTGGACCTGGGAGCCGCGCCTGACGACCTCGCTGATCACCTGGCTGATCTTCCTGGGCGCGATGCTCGTCCGGAAGGTCTCTCACAACGCGGAGCAGTCGGCCCGCCTGGCCTCGGTGATCGCGATCGTCGGCGTGCTCAACCTGCCGGTCGTCTACCTCTCGGTTCACTGGTGGCGGGGCAACCACCCGATGATCTTCAAGCGCGGCGCGGAGGGGGCGCTGGCCCCCGAGATGTGGACGGCCTTCGTGGCCGGGATGATCGGGGTCACGCTGATGCACGTCGCACTGCTTTACGCGGCGTGGCGGACCGCGCAGCTCGAGGACGCGGTCTCGGCGCGCGAGCGGCTGGCGGAGCACGAGGAGAACGGACGATGAGCACGACGATGATGTTCTGGGGCTACGCCGCGGGGTTCGCGCTGATCGCGCTCTTCGTCGGCCGGCTGGTCGCGAAGAACGCGTCGCTCGCCCGTCGGATCGACGCGCTGCAGCGCTGACGCCGGTGGACCGGTACGGGCGGGAACGGCAGGTCGCGGTCGAGGCGGTGACGCTCGCCGCGCGCCTGACGGCGGCGGTCCGGGCCGAGCGCGTCGACCCGGGCACGCTCGCCAAGGCCGACCGCAGCCCGGTCACGATCGCCGACTTCGGCTCGCAGGCGGTGATCTGCCGGCGCCTGCGCGAGGCCTTCCCGGCCGACCCGATCGTCGCGGAAGAGGACGCAGGTCCGCTGCGCGCGCCCGAGGGCGCGGCGGCGCTGGCCGCCGTGGCCGGGCAGGTGCAGCGGCTCTGCCCGGAGGCGACTCCCGCCGCCGTCTGCGACTGGATCGACGCCGGCGCCGGGGCGGTCGGCGCCCGCTTCTGGACGCTCGACCCGATCGACGGGACGAAGGGCTTCCTGCGCGACGACCAGTACGCGATCGCGCTGGCGCTCGTGGTCGAGGGACGGGTCGAGGTGGCCGCGCTCGCCTGCCCGGCCCTGCCGCTCGACGCCGGCCGGCCGGACTCGCCGCGCGGCACCCTGTTCGTCGCGGTGCGCGGCCAGGGGACGGAGATGGCGCCGCTCGACGCGCCCGGCTCCGGTGCTCCGATCCGGGTCGTGCGCGGGTCCGCCGGCCCCGCGCTGCGCTTCGCCGAGAGCGTCGAGTCGGCCCACGGCGACCAGGCCCGGCACGCCGCGCTGGCGCGCGCGCTGGGGATCGAGACCCCGCCGCTGCGGATGGACAGCCAGGCCAAGTACGGCGCCCTCGCGCGCGGCGACGCCGTGCTCTACCTGCGGCTCCCCTCCCCCGACGCTCCCGGCTACCGCGAGAAGATCTGGGACCACGCCGCCGGCGCGCTGATCGTGGAAGAAGCCGGCGGGCGCGTCACCGATGCCGCGGGGCGCCCGCTCGACTTCGCCGGCGGTCGCGCGATGCAGCGGAACCGCGGCGTCGTCGCCAGCAACGGCGATCTGCACGAGCGCGTGCTCGAGGCGCTGGGGGAACGATGACCGGGATGGCGCTCCGGAGGCCGGCCCAGCTGTCCGCCCTGCTGCTCGCCCTGCTCGCCGTCGTCGCCTGTGCCGCCCCGCCTCGGGAGCTGACCCCGGCCCAGTTGGCCGGACGGCCCCGTACCCAGCTCGAGACGGGGGACGCCGCGCGCCAGGCGATCGGGCACCTGCACGGCAAGGACGTCGCGCCGGTCGAGTCCGCGGTCGCGGTCTACGGCACGGATGGCCGGCTGGTCCTCTTCGCCTCGCGCTTCGCCGACGCGCCGGCCGCCGAAGCGACGCTGCGCGCGATGCTCGAGCGGATGGCGCCAGGCGGGACGCCGTTCTCCCCGCCGGTCTCCGACCCGGCCCGGCCCGGGACCTGGCTCTCTGTCGGCCCGGGCGGCCACCACGCGCTGTGGGCCGCGGGAGACGTGGTCTACTGGGTCCAAGGGGATCCGGCCGCAGTGGCCTCGGGGTGCGAAGAGTTGCCCTAGTTTCAGCGCGAGGCGAGCGCGAGCTGCCGCTCGATCTCGGCCCGGAGCGGGCTGCCGGGCGCAGCCTTCGCGCGCGCCGCGCGCCACGCCTCTTCCGCCGCGCCGCCCCGTCCCATTCGGCGCTCGACGAACCCCAGCAGGTAGGACGGGAACGCGCTGTCCGGCAGTTCTGCGGCGAGCGTCCGGGCCTGCTCCGCGGCCTGGGGGAGCGGCCCTTCCAGCGCCCGCCGCACGGCCTCGCGGACGCGCGCGGGATCTCCGTCCGGCTCGAGCAGGGACAGCGCGACGAGCTGCTCCTCCTCGACCCGCGCCAGCTCGGCGGTCGTCAGGTCGAGGCGCAGCACCGCGTCGAGCTGCTCCAGCGCCTTCGCGCTCTCCCCCTCCCGGTTGAGGAGGCGCGCCAGCCGGATCCGCGGATCGGGCTGCTCCGGCGCCTCGGCGATCGCCTCGGCGAACAGCGCGCGGGCTTCGGCTCCGCGGCTGGCCTCGGCCAGCGCTGCCGCGCGCTGGCTCTTCAGCAGCGGCCGGTAGGCCGCGAGCAGCGGCTGCGTCACGGGAAGCGGGTCCTGCTGCGCCAGCGCGCCGTCTAGCAGCGCCAGCGCGCGGTCGACCTCGCCCCGCCCCAGCAGGTGCGGGGAGAGGTTCAGCACCACCTTCAGGTTGCGCGGAACGGTCTCGTGGGCCGCGCTCCACAGCGTGTACTTGTCGGCCCAGTCCCGGTTGCGCAGATCGCTGCGCACGATCCCCGCGGCGACCAGCAGCGCGAGCACGGCCCAGGCCGCGCGCCCGGCCGCGCCGGGGCGCGCCACGAGGCGCCCCGCTCCCCAGCCGAGCGCAAGGCAGAAGCCGATCGACGGGAGGTAGAGGAAGCGCTCGGCGGCGTTGGTGCCGAGCGTGACCACCAGGTTCGAGACCGGGAGGTAGGTGACGGCGCCGATCACCAGCGCCGCGAACGGCAGCCGCTCGCGCCGGACCAGCGCGAGCACGGCGCCGGCCAGCACCGCGAGGGCCAGGCCGAGTCCCAGCCACGACGCCGGGGGCATCGCGGCGGCCGACAGCGGCAGCGCGTCGTACGAGTAGTCGGGCGCCAGCCGCGCCGGCCAGAACAGCAGCCGGAAGTAGAACGGGATGAACGACAGAGCCTGCAGCCGCGCCTCCATCGCGGGGAGCAGCGACAGCGGGTTGTCGACCGGGTCGATCGCGACCCGCTCGATCGTCCCGCCCAGGAAGACGCGCTGCAGCCCGAACTTGAGCGCGACCGCGGCCCCGAGGCCGGCGTATTGCAGGGCCAGCAGCGCCCTGTCGCCCGCCGGCCCCGCAGCCGTTCCCTTCGGCCGCGCCCCGCGTCGCACCGGGACCGGCGCCTCGCCGCGCCGCATCCAGGCCAGCCCCAGGTCGACCAGCAGGACGCACGGCAGGAGCGCCAGCGCGCTCTCCTTGCTGAGGATCCCCGCGAGGAAGGCCGCCGCCCCGCCCAGGGAGAGCGTGCGGGCCCGGCGCTTGTCCCCGGCCGCCGCCACGGCCCGGGCCTCGAGCAGCAGCAGCCAACTGCCGACGAACCCGGCCGCCGCGAGCAGGTCCTTCAGGCCGACCACGCCGGCCGTGACGTCGGCGTGGACCGGGTGGACCGCGAACAGCAGCGCGCCGGCCAGGGCCGCCGGGGCGGAGGCGCGAAAGCGACGCGCCAGGTGGTAGACGCCGATCGAAATCCCGGCGTGCAGCGCGATGTTGGCGACGAAGAACGCGACCGGCGTCCCGAGGCCGAGCCGCCAGAGGAACCAGTAGCAGAGCACCACGACCGGCCGCCAGAAGCCGCTGGGGAGGTTGCTGCCCGCGGTGTAGTCGCTGGCCAGCAGCGCCGGCAGGGCCGAGACCGGCCCGCGGACCAGCCGGTTGGCCAGGATGTCGACCTCGGCGTCGAGCGTCCAGCCGTTGAGCAGGACGTTCGCGGTGGCGGCCAGCGCCGCGGCGCCGACCAGCAGCGGATGAAACGGCAGCGCGCGGGCACCGACGCGCAGGAGCGGCGCGCCATCGACCCCCGGTTCCAACGCGATGGCCACGCGGCGCTCCTCGCCCGTGTCGCGCCGCCCGCGCCCTGGCGGCGGGGAGCGCACGGCGCGGTGTAGATACCCCGCGTGCGGGGCGGGGTCAACCGCCGGGCCCGACCGGGAGGCCCACCTGATCCGGGCTAGAATCCCCGGTCCGGCCCGCGCGGGGCGGGCCGGACCCGAGGACACCCTTTGGACGCCGGCCGTCGAACGGAGCAGGACCGTGCGCCCGGCGCCGCCGGGGAGCGGATCGTCGTCCCCCACTGCGGGCTGGTCGCGCCGGCGGACCGCGCACGGCTGCTCGGCCAGCAGGGGACGGTGGTCTGGTTCACCGGCCTCTCCGGCTCGGGGAAGTCGACCGTGGCCCACGCGCTGGAGCGGCGCCTGCTCGAGCTCGGGCGCGCGGCCTACGTCCTCGACGGCGACACCGTCCGCGACGGCCTCAACCGCGATCTCGGCTTCTCGGCCGAGGACCGGGTCGAGAACATCCGCCGGATCGGCGAGGTGGCCGCGCTGTTCGCCGACGCCGGCCTGATCGCGATCGTGGCCTTCATCTCGCCCTACCGGACGGACCGGCTGCGGGCGCGCCAGGCCGCGGGCGACACCCGCTTTCTCGAGGTCTTCCTCGACACTCCACTGGCGGTCTGCGAACAGCGCGACCCCAAGGGGCTCTACCGCCGGGCCCGCGCCGGGCAACTCGCCGAGTTCACCGGGATCTCGGCGCCGTACGAGAAGCCCGACGCCGCCGAGCTGGTGATCGACACGGCGGCGACGGCGGTCGAGGCGGCCATCGAACAGGTGCTGGAGCAGCTCGCGCGCCGCGGGCGGCTCGCGCCGCCGCCCCCCGCCGGGGACCCGCGGGAGCCTCGCCCGTGAGCCGCCTCCCGCCGCACCTTGCACTGCTCGAGGCCGAGAGCATCCACATCATCCGCGAGGTCGCGGCCGAGTCCGAGAAGCCGGTCATGCTCTACTCGATCGGCAAGGACTCGGGGGTGATGGTCCGGCTGGCCCAGAAGGCCTTCCACCCGGCCCCCCTTCCCTTCCCGCTGCTGCACGTCGACACGACCTGGAAGTTCCGGGAGATGATCGAGTTCCGCGACCGCTTCTGCCGCGAGAACGGGCTCGAGCTGATCGTGCACACCAACCACGAGGCGCTGGCCCGCGGGATCAGCCCGATCGTCCACGGCAGCCAGCTCCACACCCACGAGATGAAGACCGTCGCGCTGAAGCAGGCGCTGGACCAGCACGGCTTCGACGCCGCCTTCGGCGGCGCGCGGCGCGACGAGGAGAAGAGCCGGGCCAAGGAGCGGGTCTTCTCGTTCCGCGACCGCGAGCACCAGTGGGACCCCAAGAACCAGCGGCCCGAGCTGTGGAACCTCTACAACACGCGGGTCCGCAAGGGGGAGTCGATCCGCGTCTTCCCGCTCTCCAACTGGACCGAACTCGACGTCTGGCAGTACATCCTGGTCGAGGGGACCCCGGTCGTGCCGCTCTACTTTGCGAAGGAGCGACCGATCGTGGTGCGCGACGGCGCGCTGATCCTGGTCGACGACGAGCGCCTGCCGCTGGCCCCGGGCGAGGCGCCACGGCCGATGATGGTCCGCTTCCGGACGCTGGGCTGCTATCCCCTGACCGGAGCGGTCGAGTCGACGGCCGACACGGTTCCCGCGATCATCGAGGAGATGGTCCGGACCCGCAGCTCGGAGCGGCAGGGGCGCGTGATCGACCACGACGAGACGGCGTCGATGGAGAAGAAGAAGCGGGAGGGTTACTTCTGAGCACCGGCGGCAGCGGGAACGGGTCGGCCGGGCGCGCCCCCGCGCCGGGGGACGTGCACGCCTTCCTCGAGCACCACGACCGCAAGGACCTGCTGCGCTTCATCACCTGCGGCAGCGTCGACGACGGCAAGAGCACGCTGATCGGCCGCCTGCTCTACGACGCCGGGCTGGTCCCCGACGACCACCTGGCCGCGCTGGAGAAGGACTCGTTGCGGCACGGCCACGCCGGGGCCGGGCAGCTCGACTTCGCCCTGCTGGTCGACGGGCTGGGGGCCGAGCGCGAGCAGGGGATCACGATCGACGTCGCCTACCGCTACTTCGCCACCGCGCGGCGCAAGTTCATCCTGGCCGACACCCCCGGGCACGAGCAGTACACGCGCAACATGGCGACCGGGGCCTCGACCGCCAACCTGGCCGTGATCCTGATCGACGCCGCGCAGGGGGTGCTGCCCCAGACCCGGCGCCACAGCTTCATCGTCTCGCTGCTGGGGATCCGGCACGTCGTCGTCGCCGTCAACAAGATGGACCTGGTCGGCTTCTCGCAGGAGGTCTTCGAGCGGGTGCGGGCCGACTACGCCGACTTCGCCCAGCGGCTCGAGGTCCCCGACCTGCACTTCATCCCGATCTCGGCGCTGGGGGGCGACAACGTCGTCCACCGCAGCACGGCGATGCCCTGGTACCTGGGCAGCCCGCTGCTCGACTACCTCGAGACGGTTCACGTCTCGAGCGACCGCAACCTGATCGACCTGCGCTTTCCGGTCCAGCACGTGACCCGCCCCGACCAGAGCTTCCGCGGCTACTGCGGCACGCTGGCCTCGGGCGTGCTGCGCCGGGGGGACGAGGTGGTCGCGCTGCCGTCGGGCCACCGCTCGCGGATCCGCTCGATCGTCACCTTCGACGGCGAGCTGGACGAGGCGCTCCCTCCGGCCGCGGTGACGGTGACGCTGGAGGACCAGCTCGACGTCGGGCGCGGCAGCGTGCTGGTGCGCCCCGGCAACGCCCCGCGCAGCGAGCAGGCCTTCGAGGCGATGGTGGTCTGGATGGCGGAGGAGGGCCTGGTCCCCGGGCGGCCCTACCTGCTCAAGCACGCCAGCGGGACGACCCCGGCCGCGGTCACGACCCTGCGCTACAAGCTGAACGTCAACACGCTGCACCGCGAGCCGGCCGAGGCGCTGGCGCTCAACGAGATCGGCCGCGCGGCGGTCGCGACCTCGCGCCCGCTGCTGTTCGACCCCTACAAGAAGAGCCGGGCGATGGGCGCGTTCATCCTGATCGACCGGCTGACCAACGCCACGGTCGGCGCCGGGATGCTGCTCGACGTGACGCCGGCCACGGCCGAGCCGCAGGGGCCGGAAATCCGGCCGACCGCGCGGCGCAGCGCGATCCCGCCGGAGGCCCGCGCGCAGCGGCTCGGACAGAAGCCGTTCACGCTCTGGCTGACCGGCCTGCCGCGCTCGGGCAAGTCGTCGATCGCCTACCGCCTGGAGCAGATCCTCTTCGAGGAGGGCTACTTCGCCTACGTGCTGGACGGCAGCAACCTCCGGCTGGGGATCAGCCACGACCTGACCTTCTCGGGGCTCGACCGGGCCGAGAACATCCGCCGCGCCGCCGAGATGGCGAAGCTCTCGGGCGACCTCGGCCTGATCACGATCGCCTCGTTCGTCGCGCCGTTCGAGGCCGACCGGCTCGCGGCCCGCCAGCTGATCGGGCCGGAGGCCTTCGTCGAGGCCTGGTGCGACGCGCCGCTGGCGGTCTGCGAGGCCCGCGACACGACCGGCCTCTACGCCCGCGCGCGGACCGGCGAGATCCGCGATTTCAGCGGGATCAGCGCCCCCTACGAGCCGCCGCCGCGGCCCGAGATCGTGGTCCCGACGGGCCGCGAGGACCTCGAGAGCTGCTGCGCGACCGTGCTCGCGCGGCTGCGCGAGCTGGGGTTCCTCCGCCCGCGCTGAGCGGGACCGGACGAGGGCACCGTGGCCGACCCGTCGCGCCTCCCTGCCGCTTCCCCGCCGATCGTCGTGACCGGGATGCACCGCTGCGGGACCACGCTGCTGGTGCGGCTGCTGTCCGGCCTGGGCGGGCACTTCGGCGCGCGAACCGACCCCAACGCCGAGGACTACTTCTTCATGCGCCTCGACGAGTGGGTGCTGCGCCGGGCCGGCGGGGCCTGGGACTGGCCGCAGCCGACGCCGGCCTTCCTGCGCCACCCACGCTTTTTCGACGACGCGGCGGGTCTCCTGGCGCGGGCCGTGGCGGGGCCGCGCTTTCGCGAGTTCACCGGGGGACGGCCGCTGACGGGCCCGTGGGGCTTCAAGGATCCGCGCGCGGTCTTCACCTTCCCGCTCTGGGCGCGCGTCTTCCCGGGGGCGAAGCTGCTGGTGATCCGGCGCAACGGGGTCGACGCCGCCCACAGCCTGGCGAGCCGCGAGGCGGCGCGCTGGCAGGACCGCCCGGCCGGGGACGGCTACCTGCGGATCCGTCCGCTGATGGGACGCTGGCAGGACGCGCTCAAGTCGACCGAGTCGTTCGAGAACTACCTGTTCTCGACCCGCTGCCTGGCGCTGGCGGACGCCTTCGCGCTCTGGGAGGAGTACGTGGCGGAGGCCGAGGCGCTGCTGGCGCGCCACGACGGGCCGACGCTGGCGCTGCGCTACGAGGACCTGGTCGCGGAGCCGGAGACGCAGCTCGCGCGCGCCGCGCGGTTCTGCGGCCTGCCCGCGGAGCCCGAGACGATGCGCACGGCCGCCCGTGGGATCGACCGCTCGCGCGCCTTCGCCTTCCTGGAGAGCGAGCCGCTTCTGCGCTTCTACGGCGCCGTGCGGGGTACGCGCTGGATGCAGGAGCTGGGCTACGGCGCCGTCCCGGGCGCGGAAGCGGCGCGTTGACGCCCGCGCCCGGCGCCGGCCCCGCACCGCTCGTGATCGGCGGGCTGGGGGGGAGCGGGACCCGGCTCGTCGCCGAGATCGCGCAGGAGCTGGGGTACTTCCTCGGCCGCGACCTCAACCACGCCCGCGACAACCTCTGGTTCACGCTGCTCTTCAAGCGCCCGCGCTGGCACCCCGCGAAGACCTCCCGCGACCCGCGCCAGCTCGAGCTCGCCTGCGGGGTGCTCGAGCGGGCGATGACCGGGCGCGGCGCCGCGAGCGGCGCCGCGTGGTCCGTTCTCGCGCGGGCCACGGGCGAGGCCGTGCTCGGCCGGCACGGCCAGACGCGCGCCTTCACGCCCGGGTGGCCGCTCGCGCCGTCGGTGCGGCTCGCCCGCGCGCTGGCCTTCCCGGCGCGCCACGACGGGCCGTGGGGCTGGAAGGAACCCAACTCGCACGTCTTCCTGCGGGCGCTGACGGAGCGCTGGCCGGAGATGCGGTTCATCTACGTCAACCGCCACGGGCTCGACATGGCCTTCAGCCGCAATCAGGCCCAGCTCCACAACTGGGGCCCGCTGTACGGCGTGGCGCCCGCGGGGCCGCCGGGCACACCGCAGCCCCGGGCGATGCTGGATTACTGGCTGCGGGCGCTCGAGCGCGTTGCGGCCGACGGGCGGCAACTGCTGGGCGAGCGCTTCCTGCTGCTCGACTACGACCGGCTGGCGACGCAGCCCGGGGCCGAACTGCCCGGCCTGCTGCGATTCCTCGGCCTCGACCCCGCCGGCGCGCCGCTCGCGCGGCTGGGCGCCCTCGCCGTGGCCTCGGAGTCGATCGGGCGCCACCGCCGGCACGACCTTTCGATCTTCGACCCGGAGCAGGTCGAGGCCGTCCGGAGCCACGGATTCCCGGTGGGAGACTGAACATGTCGCAACCCCGCGTGTCGGTCGTCGTCCCGGCCTGCAACGCCGCCTCGTACCTCTCACGCTGCCTCGACGCGCTGGCTGCCGGCGCTCCCGAGGGGACCGAAGTGATCGTGGTCGACGACGCCTCGCGCGACGGGACGCCGGAACTCGCCGAGGCGAAGGGGGCGCGGGTCGTGCGCCAGGCGGTCAACGGCGGGCCGTCGCGCGCGCGCAACGCCGGGGCCCGGGTCGCGAGCGGCGAGATCCTCTACTTCGTCGACTCCGACGTCGTCGTGCACCCGGGCGCGATCGCGCACGTCGTCGGCTTCTTCGAGGCCCACCCCGAGGCGGCCGCGATGTTCGGCTCGTACGACGACCAGCCGGTCGTCCCGGGGGTCGTCAGCCAGTACCGCAACCTGCTCCACCACTACACCCACCAGACCGGCCGGCGCGAGGCCTCGACCTTCTGGTCGGGCTGCGGCGCCATCCGCCGCGAGGCCTTCCTCGCGGTCGGCGGCTTCAACGAGGCGACCCACCCGCGCTGCATCGAGGACATCGAGCTGGGCTACCGGCTGCGCCAGGCGGGCCATGCGATCGTGCTCGACCCGACCCTGCTCTGCACGCACCTCAAGCAGTGGACCCTGCGCTCGATGGTGCTGACCGACGTCTTCTGCCGCGCCATCCCGTGGGCCCGGCTGAACCGCGCGCGGGGCAGCGCCCCGGACGACCTGAACATCAAGCGGAGCCAGAAGCTGTCGGTGCTGCTGACGGGCCTGGCGCTGCTCTGCCTGCCGCTCGCGCTCGTCAGCCCCTGGTTGCTGGCGGGCTCGGCGCTGGCGGTGCTGGGCGTCGTCGCGCTGAACCGGCACCTGTTCCGGTTCCTCTGCCGGACGCGCGGGCGCCTTTTCGCGCTGCGCTGCATCCCGCTCCACCTGCTCTACTTCTTCTACTCGGGGGCGAGCTTCGCGTGGGTCCAGCTGGGGGGGCTGTTCGGGATCACGCCGCGCGACTGGAACGACGGGCCGCCGGCCGCTCCTCCCGCCCCGCGCTGAAGCGCGGCGCTCAGCGCACGAACAGGGCGCAGCGCGGCGGCAGCGGTCGGACCGCCGGCGCCGGGCGGGACGGCGCCCCGGGCTCGCGCACGATCTCGAAGACCTCGACCTCGCCCCGCCGGTCGATGCTGCGGAAGCGCTCGGGGAAGGCCTCGATCGCCCGCAGGATGCTGCGGCCGTACTTCTGCTCCTGGATCGGCGAGGTGACCAGGTAGTCGGCCCCGCTGTCGAGGATCTCCTGCAGCGTCTCGGCGGGCGCCCGGTGCCTGGGGAGCGGGACCGAGGGGACCCCGGTCAGCCAGTAGAGCACGCCGTCCGGGGACGAGATCACGGCGTCGTCCGGTCCGACCCGCGTCGCGAGTTGACACGAGGCCGCCAGGAACTCGTGCCACCAGCGCTCGTAGCGCCCGTGCAGGCGGTCGTTGATCTGCGGGAACAGGAAGGTCACGGCGAGGTTGGCGGCGATCGTCAGGGCCAGCCCGGCGCGGCCGGCCCGCGCGAGACGCGCGGGGTCGGGGGTGCCCCCGGCGCCCTGCCGCCGCCGCGCCCGCCAGCCGGCCACGGCGACGACGCCGTCGTAGGCGTAGGCCAAGAGGAACGGGATCACCGGCATCACCAGCCGGAAGCCGCCCCCGATCCACATCATCAGGAGCAGGGCGTAGAACAGGACGTAGAAGTCGTGCAGGGCCCGTCGCCGCAGGAGGCCGCGCCCGAACCCCAGCGCCACCAGCGCCGCCGCGGCCGCGCAGAGCGCGACGAAAGCCAAGCCGATCGCGCGGCCCGCGGCCGGCGCCAGCCGCTCGGCGGCGCGCGGCGCGGGCGTGTCGGCCAGCCGCTCGGCCAGGTCCCAGGCGTTGTAGAACGGCCGCAGCGCGAGGCTCGGCGGCTTCTTGCCGACGCCGGGCCCCGCGGCCGATCGCTCCTTCGCCGTCCCGAGGTTGAGGAACTCCCAGAGGTAGCTGCGCTGTCCGACGCGGTCCTGGCTGAGGACGACCAGCGGCCAGGAGCCCGCCAGCGCGACGGCCACCAGGCCGACGACGGCCAGCCGTTCGAGCCGCTGCCGGAGCGCGAGCCCGGGCAGCGCGCCCAGCACGGCCCAGGCCGCGATCGCGGGCAGCAGCACCACGCCGGCGATCCGCGTCAGGATCGCCAGCGCGACCAGCACGCCGGCCGCGACGAGCAGCCCGGCCCGACGCGCCCGCCCTTCGAAGGCGCGGCGTACGGCCAGGAGCGCCGCGACCGAGAAGAGCAGGTACGGCCCGTCGCTCATCACCGAGAGCGCCGGGTCCAGGAACGCCCCGCAGCAGGCGGTCGAGAGCACGATGAGCAGGCTGGTCCGGTTGCCGTAGAGCGGCACGAAGTAGAAGTAGGCCAGGTTCAGGCCGGCGAGCGCCAGGAGCGCGACGAACCCGTTGAGGACGACCAGCGGCGCCCCCGCCACCACAGGCGGCGCGAGCAGCGCCGGCAGGACCGGCGGGTAGACGGTGTGGAACGGCATCCCCGGCAGGAACGGATCGACGAATCCGCGGCCGGCGCCGAGCGACTCGGCCAGCAGCAGGTAGCGGACGTTGTCGCCGCCCCACTCCCCCAGCCGGCCGTTCAGGAAGAAGAGCGCCAGCCCGACCGCGACCAGGTTGAGGATCGCCAGCGCGGCAGCGTGCGACGGGCCCCCGCGGCCTGCGCCGGCGGCGCCCGCCGCGGCGTCCGGAGCGCGCTCAGCCACGTCCGCCCCGGTTCGCGCCCGGCCGCTGGCGCGTGCGGCCGGACGGGCAGCCCTTCGTCCCGGTCCTGCGGCTCGCCGTATACTCCGTGGATCGCATGGGCGCGGAGAATACACCGTGATCGCCCGGCCGGGGCCGGTGATCGCAGCGAACCGGCCGACCCGGCGTCCGCGCCGCGGGGCCGGCCCGCGCCGGCGCGTGCACCCCGGGCCGCGCGCATGAGCGCTTCCTCCCCGCCGGTCGCGGCGATCGTCCTGTCGTACAACGGCCGCGACGACGTGCTGAACTGCGTGGGATGGATCGCCGCGTCGGATTATCCGCGCCTCTCGGTGATCGTCGTCGACAACGCCTCGGCCGACGACACGGTCGCTGCGGTGAAGGCACGCTTCCCCGCCTGCACGGTCCTGCGCAACGCCGGGAACCTGGGCTTCGCCGGCGGCTGCAACGTCGGGATCGAGCGCGCGCTGCAGGCCGGGGACGAGTTCGTGCTGCTGGTCAACCCCGACACCCTGGCCGGCCCCGACCTCGTGACGCGGCTGGTCGCGTTCATGCAGTCGCACCCCGAGGCCGGCGTCGTCGGCCCGAAGACGCTCTCCACCCACGCGATGCCCGACGGCTCGCCGAAGCTGCTCTACAAGGGGGCCTGGCGCCGGACGCTGCCGCTGCGCCAGAGCATCCCCGGGATCGAGTCGGCCGACGCCGGCGACGACGACGCGCCGCGCCGCACCGACTACGTCTGGGGCCACGCGATGATGCTGCGCGCCGAGGCGCTGCGGCGGACCGGCCTGCTCGACCCCGCGTTCTTCATGTATTACGAGGACCTCGACCTCTGCCGCCGGATGGAAGCCGCGGGCTTCGAAGTCTGGTGCGATCCCCGGGCCGTGATCCGGCACGACGCCCCCGACGGCGCGCGCGGGCTGCGCTCGGAGCGCTGGCGCTGGGAGTGCAAGGTCCACAGCACGCGCGTCTTCCACCGCAAGCACCACGGGCGGCTCGCCGCGCTGGCGCTGACCCCGCTGACGATCCTGGGCGAGGCGCAGGAGCTGGCGCGGACGCGGCGCGGCGCCGCGGCGCGCGAGCTGCTGGCCGCGTACGGCCGCAGCTTCGGCTCCGGGAACCGGCGTCCGGCCGGTCCGGCCGCCGCGGCGCGGCCCGCCCCGCCGTCCGGGAGCTGATGGTGCCGCGGAGCTTCTCGATCGTCGTCCCGACCTACAACCGCCCGGCGCGGCTGGCCGAGTGCGTCGCCTCGTTCGCCGCGCTGGCCTACGACCGGGACCGCTTCGAGGTGCTGATCGTCGACGACGGCACACCGCGGATCGAGGAGGTCCGCGCCGCGCTGGCCCCCTTCCGCGAACGGATCGCGCTGCGCCTGCTCGAGCAGGCGCACGCCGGCCCGGCCGCCGCGCGCAACCTGGGCGCCGCGGCGGCCCGGCACGAGTGCATCGCCTTCACCGACGACGACTGCCGCGTCGACTCCGGCTGGCTCGCGGCCTTCGACGCCCGGTTCACCGCGCACCCGGGGGCGCTGCTCGGCGGCCGGACCGTCAACGCGCTGACCGACGACGTCTGCGCCGAGGCCAGCCAGGCGCTGGTCGACTTCCTGCTCGGGTACTTCCTGGCCAAGGGCGCGCCCTTCTTCGCCTCCAACAACATCGCGGTCGAGAAGGCGACCTTCGAGCGCGTCGGCGGCTTCGACCTGCGCTTCCCGCTGGCCGGCGGCGAGGACCGCGAGTTCTGCGCGCGCTACCACCACGCGGGCTGCCCCCTGGTCTACGCCGACGACGCGGTCGTGGCCCACTACCACGCCTTCACGCTCAAGCGCTTCCTGCGGCAGCACTACAACTACGGCCGGGGCGCCTGCTGCTACCGCCGCGTCCACGCGGCGCGCAGCGGGCCCGAGGTCGGCTTCGAGCGCTCGCGTTTCTACCTCGACCTGGTCCGTTACCCGCTGCGCGCACCCGCCGTGCGCCGGCGCGGCCAGGTCACCCTGCTGATGTTCGCGACGCAGGTCGCCAACGCGGCCGGCTTCTTCGTCGAGAAATACACGCGGCCCGACCCCGGGCGGCCCGGGAGCCCCGCCTGACCATGCGCTTTTCCGTCGTGATCCCGACCTACAACCGGCCCGAGCCGCTGCGGCGCTGCCTCGAGGGGTTCACCCGGCTCGATCACCCGTCGTGGGAACTGCTGGTCGTCAACGACGGCGGCGAGACCTCGTTCGGCTCGATCGACGGCGCGCTCCGCGCGCACCTTCCGCTGACGACGATCGACGCGCCTCACGGCGGCCCGGCCGCCGCCCGCAACGCGGGCGCCCGCGCGGCCCGCGGCGAGTTCCTGGCCTTCACCGACGACGACTGCATCCCGGAGCCCGACTGGCTGCGCCAGCTCGAGCGGGGGTTCGCGCAGGAGGACGCCGCCGTGCTGGGCGGGGCCGCGATCAACCCCTTCCCCGACAGCGCCGCCGCGGTGACCTGGGAGCTCTACCTCGACTTCCTGCGCGAGTACTTCCAGGACGCCTCGGGAAACGGCCTGATGCTGCCCAGCAACAACCTCGGCTACCGGCGCGAGGCCTTCTGGTCGCTCGGCGGGTTCGACGAGACCTTCCCGCTGGCGGCCGCGGAGGACGTCGACCTGGCCTACCGCGCGGTGGGAGCCGGGCTGCGCCAGCGCTACTTCGACGACGCGCGGGTCTGGCACCACCACCGCAGCACGCCCCGCGGCTACCTGCGCCAGCAGTTCCGCTACGGGCGCGGCAGTTTCGATCTGCGGCGCCGGACCTACGCCGTCCAGTCGATCCGGCGGCGGCCCGGCGAGTTCTACTGGCGGCTGGCCCGGTTCCTGCGGCGGCGGCGGGCCCCGCTCGGGGTCTGGGCCCTGGTCTGGATGACCCCCTTCGCCCACCGGGCCGGGATCGTCTCGCAGTCGCTGCGCTACCGGCACACGGTCGCCGACTCCTGACGGCCGACCCCGGTGCCGGACGCTCCCGGCCCGTGCCGGTCCCTTCCGCCCGGCCCGGCCGGCCCCCGGACCGGGCCGGTTCGCGGTAAGTTCTCCCCTTGGAGATGACGCGCATGCATGGAATGAGGACGCTGGTGACCGGCGGAGCCGGGTTCCTGGGCTCGCACCTCTGTGAGCGGCTGCTGGACGCGGGGCACGAGGTGCTCTGTGCCGACAACTTCTACACGGGCCAGCGCGGCAACGTGGAGCACCTGATCGGCCACAGGCGGTTCGAGCTGATGCGCCACGACGTGACCTTCCCGCTCTACGTCGAGGTCGACCAGATCTACAGCCTGGCCTGCCCCGCCTCGCCGATCCACTACCAGCGCGACCCGGTCCAGACGACCAAGACCTCGGTCCACGGCAGCATCAACATGCTCGGCCTGGCCAAGCGCGTGAAGGCCAAGATCCTCCTGGCCTCGACCAGCGAGGTCTACGGCGATCCCAACGTCCACCCCCAGCCCGAGAGCTACTGGGGCAGCGTCAACCCGATCGGCATCCGGGCCTGCTACGACGAGGGGAAGCGCTGCGCCGAGACGCTGTTCTTCGACTACTGGCGCCAGCACCGGCTGCGGATCAAGGTCGCCCGGATCTTCAACACCTACGGCCCGCGGATGCACCCCGACGACGGCCGGGTGGTCTCGAACTTCATCCGCCAGGCGCTGCGCGGCGAGGACATCACGATCTACGGCAAGGGAGACCAGACCCGCAGCTTCTGCTACGTCGACGACCTGATCGAGGCCCTGATCCGGCTGATGAGCACACCCGACGACTTCACCGGCCCGGTAAACCTGGGGAACCCGGTCGAGTCGAGCATCCTCGAACTGGCCGAGCGGATCATCGCGCTGGTCGGCTCGCGCTCGAAGGTGGTCTTCCGGGACCTGCCGGCCGACGACCCGCGGCAGCGCAAACCGGACATCGCGCTGGCCCGGCGGGCGCTGGACTGGGAGCCGAAGGTCGCGCTGGACGACGGGCTGCGCGCGACGGTCGAGTACTTCCGGGCGCGGCTCGCGAGCTGAACCGGTCGCGCGGCCGGCCCGCTCAGGCCTTCTTCTTCGCTTCCTGGCGCGGCGGCGGGGCGGTGTCGAAATAGACCCAGTCCAGCTCCTCGACCTCCTTCCGGTGCTCCTCGAGCCAGCGCCGCGTCGCCGGGTCGATCGCTGCCAGCGTCGCCTCCTTGTCCATCGTCGCGTAGGGCTCGAGGAACCTGAGCTGGTGGCGGATCGAGTCGATCCGGGCCTGGATCGCGGCGGTGTCGATCGAGACGTCGCCGGAGGCGGCCGCCTTCTCGAGCTGCCGGCCCAGGCCCACCTCCATCTCCTTCAGCGTGCGGACCACCCCCTCCTCGGGGAGCGGCCCGGGCCGCGACGCGCGCAGCCACCGGCCGTAGACCAGGATCGTCATCCGCTGGTAGTCATCGAAGGTCAGCCCGCGCTTCGCAGCCTCGTCGTCGAGCTTCTTGCGCATCGCGGCCACGCCGAGCAGGGTCGGGCCGAAGGCCCGGCCGGTCGAGGCCTCGCGCAGCGCCCAGTTCTGGATCCCTTCCCGGTAGCCGTCGTAGGAGGGCTTCAGGACCTGGCGCGTCTCGAGGTAGCGGGCCAGCGTGTCGGGCGACTCGGGACCCCAGGCGGACGCCGCGATCGCCTCGTGGCGGGCCTCCGGGTCCTCCGGCAGGCGCGGCCCCAGCACGCCGCAGCCGGCCGCGGCCGCCGCGCCCAGGGCGAGCAGCAGGACGGCCCCGCGGCGCCTCACGCCGCCGGCGCCGGCGCCGTGAAGAGCTTCGTGATCCGGCGCTGCAGGGTCCCGATGTCGCCGGTCCCCTGGAAGACCTCGAGCACCTTCCCGTCGCGGTCGACCAGCACCAGCAGCGGGATCCCGGTGACCGTGCCCCAGGCGCAGTCGAAGGCCGCGCCGTCGTCGTCGAGCACCATCGGGTAGCTGACCGGGTTGTCCTTCATGTAACCCGAGCCGATCTTGGTCGCGTTGGCATCGGTCATGACGCCGACGACGACGAACCCCTGGTCCTTGAACTGGTTGTGCAGGGCCTGCAGGTGCGGCATCGCCAGCTTGCAGGGCTGGCACCAGGTCGCCCAGACGTCGATCAGCGCGACCTTCCCGTCGATCAGCGCCTTCATCGGGGTCGGCTTGCCGTCGAGCCCGACGACGGTCAGGTCCGAGACCACGTCGCCCTGCTTCACGAGCTCGCGCTCCGGGCAGTCCGCAGCGCGCTGGCCTTTGCAGCCGGAGAGCGCGACGAGGGCCGCGAGGGCGAGGACGACGGCGGACGCGGTGCGGGCGGGAACCACGAGGGACGGACGGGACAGCATGGGAATCATCCTCCGGTCGGAGCCGTTCCGAGCGAAAAGCGGGGGGATGATACCGGACCGCCCCCGCTCTGGCACGCCGGGGGGCGCGCGGAATAATCCGCGGCTCGAGCCGGGGCGGCCCTGCGGGGCGGCGCCCCGGGGAGGCTCCCCTGTCGGTCCCGGTGTCCACGGTCGAGCGCGGCGTCGCGGTCTTCGGCAGCTCCGAGGCCCAGCCGGGATCCGGAGCCTGGGAGCAGGCCCTGGCCGTCGGCGCCGGCCTGGCCCGGCGCGGCGTCGCCGTCGTGACGGGCGGGTACGGAGGGGTGATGGAGGCCGCGTCGCGCGGCGCCCGGGAGGCCGGCGGCGAGGCCGTCGGCGTGACCTGCCGCGCCTTCGCCCGGCGCCGCCCCTCCCCCTGGCTCTCGCTGGAGATCGAGGAGGAGGACCTCTTCTCGCGCACCGCGCGGCTGTTCGCGATCTCGCGGGGCTTCGTCGTGCTGGAGGGCGGGGCGGGAACGCTGGCCGAGCTGGCCATGCTCTGGGCCCATGCGCGGCTCGAGGCCCTGCCGGGCCCGATCGTGCTTCTCGACCCGGTTTGGGACAGACTGTCGCGCGATCTGGCCCGGGCCGGGCGGCTCGAGCGCCGCTGTCTGGCGGCCACGCGGCGCGCCGGGGGCGCGGACGAGGCGGTCGCCCTGGCGCTGGCCCCCGGGGCGGGCCCGGGCGTGCGGGAGGACGGGTGAGCGAGACGAGACGAGTGGCCGGCGAGGACGGGAAGCCGGCGCCGAAGGTCCCGCACAAGGGGATCGTGCGCGAGTACTTCGAAACGATCGTCGTGGCGGTGCTGTTCCTGCTGTTCGCGCGTAGCTTCGTCTTCATGCAGTCGAAGATCCCGACCGAGTCGATGCTCGACACGCTGCTGGTCGGCGACTACATCCTGGTCAACCGGTTCCTCTATGGCGCGCCGGGCGACGCGCCGGTCCGGTGGATGGGCCAGCGCCCGATCGAGCGCGGCGACGTGGTCGTCTTCCGCTTCCCCGAGGACCCCGACGTCGACTTCGTCAAGCGCGTGATCGGGTTGCCGGGCGACGTCGTCGAGATGAGGCGGGGGGTGGTATCGATCAACGGCCGGCCGCTCGAGGAAGATTACGTCATCCCCGAAAACAACGAGAAGATGGAGCCCTTCGGTCCGGTCACGGTCCCCCCGGACAGCTACTTCGCGATGGGGGACAACCGGGACAACTCGCGCGATAGCCGGGCCTGGGGGGTCGTGTCGCGCTCGCTGGTCAAGGGGCGCGCCTTCCTGATCTGGTTCTCCTACAGGGAGGACCCGAACGACCACCTGCGCACCGGCCTGCAGCGGCCGGTTTCGATCGTGCGGAAGCTGCTCAACCCGGGACTGGTCCGCCCCGAGCGGATCTTCTCCCGCATCCGGTAGCTGCGGGCCGGGGACCCGGCCGTCCCGTCGCCGCCGCGGGCCGCCTTATAATGGCGGCCGGGTCCCGGGCTCCGGCGCCGCACACGGCCCGGGTCGGCACCGGTCATCGAGCGCGGGACCGGCGCAGCGGAGGAGATTCCGGATGGGATCGCACGATCGGCGGGACGGTGGATCGCAGCACGACCTCTTCACGACCCGGGACGGGGCCGAGCGCCCGCGCGGGCGCGGCGACGAGCTGCGCTACGAGGGCCCGCTGAGCGCCGGCGACGACGACGACGCGGACGAGGCCGGCGAGGACGACGGGGCGGGCAGCGGCAAGGCCTTCTTCACCGCGGCGATCGTCGGCGGGATCGTGATCCTGCTGGTCGGCGCGGCGCTCTGGTTCCGCAGCAGCACCGACGAGATGATCTCGGCCGAGGAGAACGCCCGGCTGGCCGCGGCCACCGACGCGACCGAGTTTGCCGCGGAGCCGGCCCAGTCCGAGCGCGAGTACGTCCCGCCGCCGCTCCCGCCGCCGGTCCCTCCGCCGGAAGCCGCGGCCGAGACCCCCTCCGGCTACCGCCCGGTCCCCGAAACCCCGGCCGACCGCCTGGAGCGTGCGCCGCAGGTGGCCGAGACCACGCCGCCCGAGCCGGTCGCGCCCGCCCGTCCTGCCCCCTCCGAGGCCAAACTCCGCCGGGAGGGCGGGGCCGCCGCCCCCGTCCGCGCGCTGGTCGAGGCTGGCCGGCTCGACGAGGCGGCTGCCGCGGGCCAGGCCGCCTCCCGCAGCGCCCCCTGGTCGCTGCAGGTCCTCATGGCCTGCGAGCCCGCCAACGTGCAGCGCGCCTTTCAGAACGTCCCGTCCGGCCCGCTGACGGTGATTCCGGCGGAATCGAACGGCCGATCCTGCTGGCGGCTGCTCTACGGCGCCTATCCCGACCGCGAGAGCGCGGTGGCCGGAATCGGCAGCGTGCCCGACTATTTCCGGCAGAGCGGCACTCCGCGCCCGTTCGAGACGCGCTGACGCTCCGAGGCCGAATGGACCCTTCTCCCGGCCGCGCGGCGCCCGGCGCCGCGTGGTGCGTGCTGCTCGCGCTGCTGCTCGCGTGCCCGGGCGGCCCGGGCGCGGCCGTCCTCGCGGCGGCGCCGGCCGCCGGTGCGCCGGAGCCGGCCGACCTCGAGCGCGAGATCGCGCGCCTGCACCAGGAACTCGACCGCGCCGGGTCCGAGGCGCAGCGCTCGCGCCTCGAGGAGCGGCTGGCCCAGCTCTGGGTGATGCGTGCGCGCGGTTTCGTCGGGGCCCACGACGCGACGCGCGCGGCGGACGCCTACGAGAGGGCGCTCGACCTTGTGCCCGACCTGCTCCCCGCGCTGGCCGAGCTGGGCTTCCTCGAGCTGCGCGCAGGCGATCCCGACCGCGCAATGATGCTCGCCGACCGGGGCCTCCTGGCCCACCCCGACGACGGCTGGCTGCGCGAACTGCGGGGCGAGGCGCTCTACCGGGACGGCCGGCTGGTCGACGCGCTCCCCGAGTACGAGGCCGCGGTCGCCGCGCGGCCGGACGACGCCGCACTCGCCAAGCGCGTGGAGAAGCTGAAGCGCGAGCTGGCGGCCGAGGCGGGTTACGACCGCTCGCTGACCGCGCACTTCACGCTGTCGTTCGACGGCACGCGCGACGAGGCGGCAGGCCGGCTGGTGCTCGAGGCGCTCGAGGAGTCCTACGGCGAGCTCTCGAGCGAGCTTTCGGTCTACTCCGCCCGCCCGATCCCGGTCGTGCTCTACACGAAAGAGCAGTTCCACGACACGACCGAGACCGGGCGCGAGGTCGCGGGGCTGTTCGACGGCAAGATCCGCCTGCCGGTCGGCGGGATCACCGCCTCCTCGCCGGAGCTGGTGCGCGTGGCGCGCCACGAGCTGGTCCACGCGCTGGTCGCGGCCAAGGGGCCGGGGGGCGTGCCGCGCTGGCTGCACGAGGGGCTGGCCCAGCTGCTCGAACCGCGCGATCCGGCGCGCGCCGTCGCCGGCGTGCGCGCGGCGTGGAAGGGGGCCGGCCGGCCCGGAATCGACCCGTTCAGCTACCCGACCGCGCTCTCCTTCACGGCCTGGCTCGACGAGGGCCACGGCCGCGCGCGGCTGCTCTGGCTGGTCGACCTGCTGGCCGGCGGCTCGGGCGAGGACGAGGCCTTCGACGAGGCGTTCGGCGCCCCGCGCGCCGAGCTGGTCGCGGCCTGGGCCCGGACGCTGGGCGGCGACCGGTGAAGATCCCGCCCGAGGGGCGGCTGGCCACGACGCCGCTCGAGACGCTTCTGGGGATGCTGGGCGCGGTCCGCGCGACCGGCGTCGTCGACCTCCGGCGCAAGAAGCTGGTGCGGCGGCTCGTGCTCGACCAGGGGGTGATCCGCGCGATCCTCTCCAACGCGACCGAGGATCGCCTGCTCGAATGGCTGCTCTCGCGCGGCGAACTGGCCGAACTGGACAACGAGCGGCTCGAGACGCTGCGCGCGGCGCTCGGGGCCCAGCCGCTGGCAGCGGGGTTCCTGGTCGCCCACGGCGCGCTCCCGGCCGAGCGCGTCCAGGCGCTGCAGATGGCCCACGCCGGCGAGATCCTGGCCGACGCGGCCGGCGCCCCCGACACGGCGTTCGAGGTCCGCGCCGGCAAGCTCGACCTGGGCCCGGAGCCGGCGGTCGACTGGCCGGCGGCGGCGGCGGCGGTGCTGCTGGCGCGCGGACGGGCCCGGGCGCGGGGCCCTGCGACGCCGGCCCGGGTCGCCGCCGCGATCGATCCGGCCGACGCGGCGTTCGTCGGGACGCTCGGCCTCACCGACGACGAGCGCGCCGTGCTGGCCGCGCTGGCCCAGCCGCTGGGCGTGACCGAGCTGACCGCCCGAGCGGCGCCGGTCCCGGCCGCGGCCGCGCGCGCCGCCCTGGAGCTGCTCGTCCGCGCCGGCCTGGTCGAGGCGGCGGTGGTGGAAGCGGGCGGCGCCGACGACGAGCCGCTGGAGGAGGTCGACGAGGCGGCGATCAAGCGCTGGATCGCCGCCGCCGCGGCGGAGAACCTCCCGGCGCTGGTCGGCTGCGCGCCCGGCGCGTCGCCGGCCGAGGCCCGGCGCGGCTACTACCGCACCGTGCGGCGTTTCCACCCCGACCGCTTCCGGCAGGGCCCGTTCGCCGGCTACTACAAGGAGATCGAGAACGCCTTCCGCCTGCTGCACGAGGCGATCGACGTCCTGACCGACCCGCAGGCCCGCGCGCGGTGGGACAAGCAGAAGAAGGGACCGGAGATCATCCCGCCGGCCCGGATCGCGCGGCGCCTCTACGAGCAGGCGCGCGAGACCGCGGCCGCGGGGCGCCGGCTCGAGGCGTTCGAGCTGCTCGAGCGGGCCTGGAAGACCGACGCGTCCGACCCGAAGATCGCCGTCGCGGCCGCGCTGCTGCTGTTCGGCAACCCGCGCCGCCGCCCGGAGGCGGTCGAGCGGCTGGCGGAGCTGGCCCGCTCGGCGCCGGACTCTCCGGTCGTGCTCGGCGCGCTGGCGCTCTGCCTGGCGCGCTCGGGGCGCGAGATCGAGGCCCGCAGCTGGCTGGCCAAGGCCCCGCGCGAAGGCGGGCGCGAGTTGGTCGTCAGGGTCGCGGCCGGCGATCCCTCGGCGCTGGCCGACGGGCGTCGCGACCCCTTCCTGGCCCCGCTCCTCGGCGCCTAGCGCGGATCCTCCCTGGAGGGCCGGCTGGAACCACGCCGCGCACCGCGACGGCCGTCGTAGAATCCGCCTTCCGCCGAGGGAGGATCCCCGCATGGCCCGCCGTCCCGCCCGCCGTCCCGGTCCGGCTCCCGCCGCCGCGCTGGCCCGCCTCGAGGCGCTCAAGACCGAATGCGGCCCCGCCCCGGCGCAGGAGAAGCTGGCGGCGATCGCCGCGCTCGACCGCGCCCGCCTCCCTCACGCCGACGCCGTGCTGCGGCTGCACGAGGCGCTGTCGTTCCTCGCGGCTTACCCGGACGACGAGCGCGTCCGCTCCGCGGCCGAGTTCGTGCTGCAGCGCTTCGCGGGGCGCGCCGACCTGCGCCGCGCGCGACAAGCGCTGGAGGGGAGCGGGATCGCCGGGACCGACATCGTCTACTCGTTCTTCGCCCCGACCGCGCGCTGGCTGGCGCGCGACTGGCCGGAGCGGCTGTCGGTCGCCTGGAAGGATCTCGAGCACCCCGAACGGCTGCTCGCCGCGCTGCCGCTGCTCGCCACCTACAGCGAGTCGCCGGCGCTCGACGAGTACGACTTTCCGGCCCGCGAGTGGGTGCGGCGGCTGGCCGGCCCGGACGTCACCGACGCGACCTGGATCGTGCGCCGGACCGAGGCGCTGACCCGCAACTCGTTCCTGCACGAGCCGATCTACGAGGAGTTGGACCTGACGCTGCGCCTGGCCTGGGGCGACGGGGGACCATCGCGCACGCTCGACCGCTGGCCGACCGGCCCGGTCCACTGCTTCGACGCCCCGCTGCGCCGCCCCCGCCCCGAACTGCGGCGCGAGCTGCGGCGGCGGCCGCTCGCCGTCGAGCCGGTCGACCCGCGGGACGGCCGGCGGCTGGTCGAACTGGCCCGCCGCGCGATGATCACCCGCGCCCGCGACCTGGACGCCTTCGCCTGGGGCTCGGCCGACGATGTCCGGCTGGTACGCTGGGACGACGGGCTGGTCTTCGCCCTGATCGGCCAGGTGCCGGAGCGCCGGCTGATGCTGGAGTCGGTCTACGGGATCCTGACGCTCCAGAACGGCGTGCCGATCGGCTACGCGCTGATCTCCTCGCTCTACCGCTCCTCGGAGATCGCGTACAACGTCTTCGACGCCTTCCGCGGCGGCGAGGCGGCCTGGGTCTTCGCGCGGATGCTGGCCACGGCGCGCGCCCTCTTCGGGGCCCGCGCCTTCGTGATCGTCCCCTACCAGCTGGGCCACGACAACGACGAGGGGCTCGACTCGGGGGCCTTCTGGTTCTACGCCAAGCTGGGATTCGCGCCGCGCGACCCCGAGACGCTGCGGCTGATGCGGTCCGAGGAGCGCAGGATCAAGGCGCAGCCCGGCACCCGCTCGGACCGCGCCACGCTGCAGCGACTCTCCGCAGCGAACGCCTTCCTCGACCTCGGCCGGCCGCGTCGCGACGTCATGGGGGCGCTCCCGATGGCCGACGCCACGCTGGCCGTCGTGCGCGAACTGGCCGCCCGCGGCGGGGCCGACCGGGAGCGGGCGGTGGCCTCGTGCCGCAAGGACGTGATCCGCCTCCTGGGAGCGTCGTCGTTGCGGGACCTGGCGCCCGGCGAACGGCTGGCGCTCGACCGCTGGGCCCCCCTGGTCTGCGTCCTGCCGGGGGTGGAGCGCTGGCCGGCGGCCGACCGTCGCGCGCTGGCCGGCGTGATCCGAGCCAAGGGGGGACGCCGCGAATCGGAGTTCGTGCTGCGCTTCGACGCGCACGCGAAACTGCGTCGGGCGCTCGCCGCTCTCGCCCTGCGCGAGTCGAACGACGCGTAGGGGCCGGCCTCCGTGCCGGCCCGCCGCGTCGCCCCTGAACGAACGGGGCGGCGCCACGGCGCCGCCCCGTCGCCTCTTCGGATCGCCGCGCCGGGCTACATCACCGCCATCGGCGGCGCCGGCTCGTCGGGCCGTCCGGCCTTCGAGATCGGCACCCGGACCATGTAGAACACCAGAATCGCTGCGATCGCGATCGCCATCCACGAGGCCACGCCGCCGAAACCGGAGAGCGTCGGGAAGGTCTTGTCGGCGCGGAAGGCGACCACTCCGGCAATGAACAGCCCCATCAGCGCCTCGCCCGCGATCAGGCCCGACGCCACCAGTACGCCGGTGTTGTCGACCCGCGCCTTTTGCGCGTCGTTGAACCCCTTCTTCAGCACCAGCTTGTCGACCAGCCCGCGGATCAGGCCGCCGCAGAAGATCGCGAAGGTCGTCTCGAGCGGCAGGTACATCCCGACCGAGAACAGCATCGGCGAGCGGACCTTGACCAGAATCATCGAGATTCCCATCGCGATCCCGACGACCACCAGCGGCCAGGCCATCTCGCCGCCGACGATCCCCTGGGAGAGCGAGGCCATCAGTCCGGCCTGCGGCGCGGCCAGGTTCGGACCGCCGAAGCCGCCGTTGGTCGGGTTGCTGGCCAGGTCGGAGGTGTGCAGCAGGTAGAGCGGGAAGAACATCACGAGCCCGGCGACGACGACGCCGATGATGTCGCCCAGCTCCATCTTCCACGGCGTGCCGCCGAGGATGTGCCCGACCTTCAGGTCCTGCAGCATCTCGCCCGCGACCGCGGCCGAGACGCAGCCGATCGCCGCGACGCCGATCACCGCCGCGACCCCCTGCGCCCCCTTGGCCCCGACGATCACCATCGTCAGCGCCGCGACCAGCGTCGTCGCCAGCGTCAGCCCGGAGATCGGGTTGTTGGACGAGCCGATCATGCCGACCAGGTTGCCCGAGACCGCCGCGAAGAAGAAGCCGGTGACCAGCATCACGACGGCGGCCACGACCGCCGCCAGGAAGGTCCCCGCGAAGTAGAAGTAGAGCCCGATCATCAGCCCGAAGACCGCCGCGATCACGATCGCCACGACCTGGAACGACAGGTCGCGCTCGGTCCGCAGCGTAGCGGTGCCGGCGCCGGCCGACTTCTTGACGTCCGAGATCCCGCGCTTGATCCCGATCATCAGGTTCTTGCGCATCCGCCACAGCGTGTAGCAGGCGCCGACGAGCATCCCGCCGACCGCGATCGGCCGCACGATGAAGCGGTAGAGGTGCGCCGTCAGACCGGCCCAGTTCTGGACCCCCTCCGGGCTGGTGTACTGGCCGATCATCGTCGGCCCGACGAAGAACACGAGCAGCGGCACCAGCAGGCCCCAGGCGAGCAGGCCGCCGGCGAAGTTCAGCGCCCCCAGCTCGGGCCCGATGATGTAGCCGACGCCGAAATAGGCGGGCGTGATCTCCGGCGCCGAGATCGTCGTGACGCCGCCCGCGGCCACCGTCTTGGAGTCCTTCGTCAGGCCGAGGCGGACCAGGCTCTCGCCGTAGGTCCCGACCTTCGGGAAGAACGGGTTCTTCGCGCTGAAGATCCCGAGGTCGCCGATCAGCTTGATGAAGGCTCCGACTCCCATCGCCTGGAAGAGCTGCGAGGCGGCCCCGGTCCCGGCCCGCCGCCCGGCGATGTGGATCTCCGAGGCGGCGACCGATTCGGGGAACGGCAGCGCGCGATCCTCCACCATCACGCGGCGCAGGATCGTGACGAACATGATCCCCAGGATCCCGCCCAGGACCATCAGGGCGGAGGCCGTGAGGTACTCCTTGAACATCTCCTCGGGGTTGAACTTCCAGAGCCCGAGGATCACGAACGCCGGGATCGTGAAGATCGCGCCGGCGGCGACCGACTCGCCGATCGAGCCGACGGTCCGGGCGAAGTTCTCCTCGAGCAGCGACCCCTTGAACAGCCTCAGGAACGCCATGCTGATCACCGCCGCCGGGTAGGTCGCGGCGATCGTCATCCCGGCCCGCAGTCCGAGGTAGGCGTTGGCGGCCCCGAGCACGACCGAGAGCACGAGGCCCAGGACGAGGGCCCGCATCGTGAACTCGCGGTCGGTGGAGCTGGCCGGAATGACCGGCTGGAACGGCTTCTCGCTCATCCTCTCTCCTTGGCCGGGCCGGGGCCGCCTGGGGGTTGGGGCACCCCGCGACCCGGCCGACCGCCGGATTCTATCGAACCTGTCCCGGCGCTTGAACCGCCCCGTAGGCGACCTCCCGCAGGAACGCGTCCGCGGCCCGGGCGACCGTCCCGGGATCCTCCCAGATCACCATGTGACCGGCGCCCGGCACCTCGAGGTAGCGCCGCACCGGGAGTGCGTCGGCCATCCGCCGCGAGGCTTCCGCGGGGACGATCCGGTCCTCGGCCCCGGCGACGATCAGCGCCGGGACGCGCAGCCCGGGGAGCAGGTCCCCGACCATGAAGCGGCCGGAGAGCGCCGAGCGCAGCAGTTCGAGACCGATCCCGTCGGGACGGCGGGCGGCCAGCCAGAGGACCGGCCACGGCGCGGGCGGCGGCGTGGCGAAGAAGTACTCCATCGAGCGCCGGGCCTCGGCGGCGGTCTCGGGGTGGAGCCGGTCGAGGGGCGGCAGGTCGGTCCAGACGCCCGGCGCGGAGACCAGCACGACCGGCCCGCAGCGCCCGGGCTGCGCGAGCGCCTGCCAGGCGACGATCCAGCCCCCCATCGAGTGACCGAGCAGCGCGGGCCGCGGCGGCAGGCCGAGCGCCGCAGCCGCATCCAGCACGAGTTCCCCCGCCCCGTCGATCTCGACCGGCCCGGGGGGCGGGTCGGAGCGGCCGTGTCCCGGCAGGTCGAACGCCACGACGCGCCAGCCGCGGTCCGCCAGCGCGCGGGCCAGCGGCGTCATGATCGAGGCCTCCGCCCGCATCCCGTGGACCAGGACGATCGGCGGACCCTCGCCGAGCGCGATCCAGCCCAGCCGCCGGCCCCCGGACTCGACCGTGCCCCACTCGGCCCCGGCGCGGAGGTAGGCGATCCGCCGCGCGGCCGCGAAGGCGATCCCCGGCCGCACCGCGACCGCCAGCGCGACGAGCGCGGCCAGCGCGAGGAGTACGGCCGCGACGCGCGCGGCGGCGCGGGCGGCGCGGCCCCCGCGGCGCGGTGCGCTCACTCGGTCCGCAGCGCGACGACCGTCGCGCCGCCTCCCCCCTCGTCCGGCCGTCCGTCGCGCCACGACACGACCTCGGGGTGCGCGCTGACGTGCTCGCGGACCGCCTTCTTCAGCGCGCCGGTCCCGAAGCCGTGCACCAGCCGCAACTCGGCCAGCCCGGACAGCTGGGCCTCGTCGAGCGCCTTGTCGACGGCGTCGAGCGCCTCGTCGACGCGGTAGCCCAGCAGGATCAGCTCGCGCGCGGCGGCGCGCTCCGCGGCCTCGGCCGAGCGCCCGAGGGGACGGGGCGCTCCCGGCCGCGCGGCGGCCGTGCGCGGCCCGCGCGGCGGCGCGGCGACCGGCGCGGCGGGCGCGACCGGCGGCCGCAGGTCGTCGAGCGGGATCGTGAAGATCGCGGCCCCCAGCCGGACTTCGGCCTTGTGCCCCAAGATCCCGCGGATCACCCCCTCGCGCCCGAGCGAGGCCACGAAGACCCTCCCCCCCTCCTCCGGCTGCCAGGCCGCGGGGGGCGGCTCGATCCGCCGCGCCGCGGCCACCTCCTCGGCGAAGCGCTCCTTCAGCTCGCTCTCGCGCGCCGCGCGCTCGCGATCGAAAAGGCGCCGCTCGCGGACGTCGTCGAGTCGCTTCAGCATCTTCTCCGCCTCGGCGCGGAAGGCGCGCGTCAGGTCCTCGACCCGCCGCGTCCACTCGGCGCGGCGCTTCTCCTCGTCGGCGCGCCGCGCCGTCTCGCGCTCCTCCGCCTCGCGCTCGAGCCGGCGCCGCGTCTCGGTCAGCTCGGCGCGCCGCGTCTCGAGATCCGAAGCCAGCGAACGGACCGCGTCCAGCACCCCCGACGTCTCGACCCCCGCGGGATCGAGCCGGCGCCGCGCCTCCTCGACGATCTCCCGGTCCAGGCCCGAGCTGCTCGGCCATCGTCAGCCCGATCGAGGCCCCGGCCACGCCCGGCACCAGCCGGTAGGTCGGGCGCAGCGTCGCCTGGTCGAAGTCGCAGGCCGCGTTGAGCGCGCCCGGCGCACGGTAGGCCCAGGCCTTGATCGCCGCGTGGTGGGTCGTGGCCACGACGTGGACCCCGCGCTGGACCAGCCGGTCCAGCGCCGCGGTCCCCAGCGCGGCCCCCTCCGCCGGGTCGGTCCCGGTCCCGATCTCGTCGATCAGCGCCAGCGCCGGCGGCACGGCACCGGCCAGCACCGTGGCCAGGTTCTTCACGTGGCTGGCGAAGGTCGAGAGGCTCTCCGCGATCGACTGCTCGTCGCCGATATCGGCGTCGATCCGCGAGAAGAGCGGCATCGTCGCCTCGTCGGCCGGGACCGGCAGGCCGGCGTGGGCCATCAGCGCGACCAGGCCGATCGTCTTGAGCGCGACCGTCTTGCCGCCCGCGTTGGGGCCCGAAATGACCAGCGCGCGCAGCTCGCGCGGCAGATCGACGTCGACCGGCACCATCGCGCGCGGTGGGCTCGCGGCGGCCAGCGTCGCCTCCAGCACCGGGTGGCGCGCGCGCCTCAGCCGCAGCCCGCCGCCCGGCTGCAGGTCGGGCCGCACCGCGCGCACCGCGTCGGCCCAGCGGGCGATCGCCTCCAGCCGGTCCAGCTCGCCCAGCACCCGTGCCGTCTCCGCGATCTCCTCGCGCACAGCGCGGAGCAGCTCGGTGTACATCGTCAGGATCCGCTCGACCTCGCGCTGCTCCTCGTCCTTGAGCGCCACCAGCTGGTTGTTGATCTCGACCGTCTCCATCGGCTCGATGAAGAGGGTGTGCGAGGTCCCGGAGGTGGCGTGCACGATCCCCGAGAAGCGGCGCGGCGCGTCGGTCCGGACCGGCAGCACGAAGCGGTTGTTGCGGACGGTGATGAAGTCGTCCTGCAGCACGGGGCCGCCGGCCTCGGCGCGCAGGATCTTCTGGAGCGTCTCGGTCAGCCGCTCGGAGAGCTGGCGGATGTCGCGCCGCACGCGGCCCAGCTCGGGCGAGGCGCCGTCCTCGACGAAACCGGCCGGGCTGAGGTTCCCCTCGATCGCGCCGACGACCCCCTCCAGTTCGGGAAATCGCGCCCACTCCCCGGCCAGCGCCGGCAGCTCGTCGGGATCGAGCGCGCGCAGGAAAGCCGCGACCTCGCGCGCCACGACCAGCAGGCGCACGGTCTCGAAGATCTCGCGGCCGGGCAGGGTCCGGCCGGCGACCGCCAGCTCGTCGAGCACCCCCGCCGGGTCCTCCACCGCCACCAGCGGCAGGCGCCCACGCTCGGCCAGCACGCGCCGCATCCCCGCCGCGCGGTCCTGCGCGCGCAGCGCGTCGCCGGGCTCGTCCACCGGGGCCAGGGAGAGCGCCTGGTCGCGCCCCATCGGGGTCCGCGTCCCCGCCGCGATCATCTCCAGCACGCGAGCCAGCTCGAGCCGGAGCTGGACCTCCGGGGCGGCGATCACGCGCCGCTCGCCGCGCGCATCGAGCGGCCGAGGCGCAGCAGGTAGGACACCCCCGAGGTGACCAGCATCGCGGTCATGCTCCAGACCCCGAACACCAGCAGCCAGTCCGGCACCCCGTCCCAGACGTTGGCCAGCAGGAATACGCCGGCCGTCCCCATCTCCCAGCCGGTGTTCCACTTCCCCAGGCGGCTCGGCGCAAACTTCGTCTCGTGGTGCGCGAGGTAGAGACCCAGCGCGACGATCACGATGAGCAGGTCGCGCAGCACGACCAGCAGCGTCAACCAGGCCGGCACGTGGTGCTCCAGCGCGAACTGCGGGAAGGTCCGCGGGTGATCCGGGAGCGCCAGCAGGACGTAGGTGACGAGCATCATCAGCTTGTCGGCAGCCGGGTCGAGGAAGGCCCCCAGCGGGGTGAACTGCCCCAGCCGGCGGGCCGCGATTCCGTCCAACCGGTCGGTGACCGCCGCCCCCAGGTAGACCGCCAGCGCCCAGCCGGTCTCCCCCTCCAGCATGAGCAGGGCGAAGGCCGGGATCGCGGCCAACCGAAGCAGGGTCAGCTGGTTGGCCAGGGTGAGCTGGCGGAGGACGGGGTCGAGGGCCCGCATGACCGGATTCTACGCACGGTGGCCACAAGAGTGTTGGTGGCCCCCCGGCTTGCCCGCCCCGGAGTGGCGGCCACGGCCGGCGAGGCGGCGCACGGCCGGAGACACCCGCCGCCCGTGCACCGGAAATCGCCGGGAATCCCCGCCGGACGGGGCTTTCCTGCGGAACCACCAACAGGCTCGCGGCCACCGTGGGTTCGCGGGCGCCCGGGTTGGCCCGCCGCCCCCCGGAACCCTAGATTTCCCGGGAACCCCCTGAGCCCCGCCCCCCGGCGGGAACGGAGTGGATGTGAGCACGGTCGAGAGCCCCGCGATGGAGACGGCCCGGGCCGCGTTCAAGCTCGACGACCTCCTGCGCTTCATGGTCCAGCAGGAGGCGTCCGACCTGCACCTGAAGCCGATGCGGCCCCCCCTGCTCCGGCTGAAGGGGAAGCTGGTCCCGCTCAAGGGGCCGCCGTTCAAGCCGGCCGACCTGGACGCGATGCTGAAGGGGGCGCTCAACGCCCGGCAGCTCGAGCAGCTCGACCGCAACCTGGCCTGCGAGTTCGGCTACTCGGTCCCCGGCGTGTCGCGTTTCCGCGGCACGATCTTCTTCCAGCGCGGCACGCTGGCCGCGGTCTTCCGCCGGGTCCCGTTCGTCTTCCCCTCGCTCGACGACTGGGGCATGCCCGACGTGCTGAAGGAGCTGGCCGAGCTGCGGCAGGGGCTGATCCTGATCACCGGGCCGACCGGCTCGGGCAAGTCGTCGACGCTGGCCGCGATCATGAACGAGGTGATCGCCAAGCGGCTGGTCCACATCGTGACGATCGAGGACCCGATCGAGTTCCTGCTGACCGACGGGATGGCGGCCGTCACCCAGCGCGAGGTCGGCGCCGACACGACCAGCTTCGCCGACGCGCTGCGCAACGCGCTGCGGCAGGACCCGGACGTGATCATGGTCGGCGAGAACCGCGACCTGCCGACGATGAGCACGACGCTGACCGCCGCCGAGACCGGCCACGTCGTCTTCACCACGCTGCACACGAACTCCGCGCCCCAGACGATCGACCGCGTGATCGACATGTTCCCCGCCGAGCAGCACCGGCAGGTGCGTCAGCAGCTGGCCGAAGTGCTCAAGGCGGTCATCAGCCTCCAGCTGGTCGAGCGCGCCGATGGCAAGGGGATGGTGGCCGCGGTCGAGGTCCTGCGCGACTCGCCGCGGATCGGCAAGCTGATCCGCGAGGGGAACATCGGCGAGCTCGCGGAGGAGGTCGAGCACTCGGTCTCCTACTACCGGATGCAGTCGATGAACCAGTCGCTCGCGGCGCTGGTGATCCACAACGTCGTCTCCAAGGAGACGGCGATGGAGATCTCGGGCAATCCCGGCGATCTCGACCTGATGCTGCGCAAATTCTTCTTCGCCGCCCAGGGGGCCGACGCCCCGGGGGAGGAAGGGGCCATGCCCTCGAACGCCGACTACTCGCGGATCCACAAGCTGCTCGAGGTCGAGAAGCTCTACGACGACCTCCAGGAGCGCGTGAAGCAGGACCTTACCGAGCGGGACGAGCGGATCGCGCAGCTGCAGGCCGAGCTGCGGGCCCGCTACGAGGCCGACGCCGACCGGGAGTCGCGCGAGCATCAGGTCGAAGAGGAGCGGGAGCGGCTGAACCGCGGCTTCGATGCCCAGCGGGCCGAGTACGACGCCAAGATCGAGCGCCTGCAGGCCCGGGTCCGGGAGCTGACGCAGGCCGAGCCGGTGCCCGCCGGGCGCGGCGGCGGCCTCTTCCGGCGCTAGGGTCCAGGCGTCACCGCGGTGCAGCGGCCCGCCGGGCGCGGGTCGCCGTCACCGGTCTCCGTCGCGGGGGAAGTCGCGGGCCGGGCCGATCGTCGCGACCGAGTGCTTGAAGACGAGGTGGTCGGCGCCGGCGTGCTCCAGCAGCAGCGTGAAACGGTCGTAGCCTTTGATCCGGCCGACCAGCCGCTTGCCGCTCACCAGCCAGACCGCGACGGTGGTGTTCTCGCGGCGGAAGCGGGACAGAAGGGTGGTCTGGAGATCCTGCTCCTCGGCGCTCATGGGGCGCATTATAGGCCCCAGCCGAGCGGCATTCGTCTACCCCCCGGCCTCCCGGACCCGCGCCGCCAGCCGGTCGGCGAGTCCGGACTGGCGCGGATCGTGCCACTCGGTCCCGGTCTCGCCCCGGAACCAGGTCGCCTGCCGCTTGGCAAAGTGCCGCGTGTTGCGCTGGATCCGCTCCAGCAGGGCGGCCTCGCTGCCGAGCCCGGAACCGCCCTCGAGGTGCTCCAGCGCCTCGCGGTATCCCAGGGCCCGGAATGCGTTCGCGGCCCGCGGAACGCGCCGCGTCTCGAGCAGCCAGCGGACCTCCTCGACCAGGCCGGCGGCGAGGTAGCCCGCGGCCCGCGCGTCGAGCCGCGGGTAGAGCCGCTCGCGGGGTACGGCCAGGCCGACGCGCAGCGCCGGGAAGCGGTCCGGACGCGCGAAGCCGTCGCCCTGCAGCGCCGCCAGCGAGGCCCCGGCCGCCAGGCGGACCTCCAGCGCGCGGATGACCCGCTGCCGGTCGCGTGGCGCCAGCCGCCGCGCGGTCGCCGGGTCGAGCCGCGTGAGCACGCGATGCAGGTACGGGACGCCGCGCCGCTCGGCCAGGGCGGTGAGCCGGGCGCGCAGCGCGGGCTCGCGCGGCGGGACGGCGGCAACGCCCTTGAGCAGCCCGCGCAGGTAGAGCCCGGTCCCGCCGGCCACGACCGGGACCTCTCCCACGGCGTGCGCGGCCCGGATCTCCGCCTCGGCGGCCCGGACCCACTCGCCGAGGTTGACGTCGCGCGCCGGCTCGGCCCAGTCGACCAGCGCCCACGGATGTCGCGCCTCGTCCCCGCGCGGCTTTTCGGTCGCGACCCGGAAGTCGCGGTAGACCTGCAGCGCGTCACACGAGATCAGCCGGCAGGGCAGCCGGTCGGCCAGCTCGACGGCGAGCCGCGTCTTGCCCGTCCCGGTCGCGCCGTAGATCGCGACGACGGGCGGCGCGCTCACGCCCCGCCCCAGGCCGCGCGCGCCAGCCTCCAGGCGAGCAGCAGCAGCAGCACCGCGAGCGCCACGACCAGCCCGCGCCGCGCCTCGCGCCCCGCGTCCGCCGGGGCCGGGTCCGCCATCACGGCAGCTTCATCAGCACGACGCCGGTGTAGTAGTGCGTCAGGATCTCGCGGTAGCCCGCGCCGCGGCGCGCCATCCCGAAGGCGCCGACCTGGCACATTCCGACCCCGTGCCCCCAGCCCCGCCCGCGGAACGTGACGCGGCGCAGCGTGCCGTCCCGGTCGCGCTGGATGTCCATCGAGAACAGCGTCTCCGGCAGGTCGAGCGCGCGCCGCAGCCGGAACCCCTCGACGATCGCGCGCCCGTCGGAGCCGACGATCTCCATCGCGGTGACCCGCCCCGAGCGGCCGCGCGAGAGGATCTTCAGGTCGCGCAGTTCGCCGACCGGCGCGACCGGGGCCAGCGAGGTCTCGAGGTCGGCGCGGTCCTTCACCTTGGTCCAGCGGTACTTCGAGCTGGTGCGGTCGTCCGAGCTGCCGGCCCGCTCGCGCAGCGCGAGCAGCTCGATCCGCCCGTCGTCGGCCGCCACCAGCACCCGGTCGCCGGCCAGCAGGTCGACCCGCCCGACGCGGTGCCAGGCCCCGCCCACCTCCGCCAGCAGGTCGGGCGCGACCGCGACGGTCCACTCCCGCCGGCCTCCCTTCGGCGCGATCTTCACCGGCCCGCCGGCGGGCGCGGCCGTCACCTGGGCCTCCTCCAGCGCGGCTGCTGCGTACTGGTCGGCGGCGCGCGCGATCCAACCCAGGACCTCGGCGCGCGAGGGGACCCCGAGCGGGTCGAGCCGCCCCTCGGCGTCCGGATAGGCCAGGCCGCGCACGAACAGGGTGGCCACCAGCGAGAGGTCTTCGGGCGCGACCAGGTCGGCGTCCTCCACCGCCAGCACGAGGGCCTCGTCCCCCGGCGCGACCAGCTCGTTCCCCTCGATCCCCAGGAGGCCCCGCGTGGCGCGCCACAGCGCGAGCCGGCCCGCCGGGTCGGTGACCGCCGCCGGAGCCGGCTTGCCGGCCTGCGCCGCCAGCGCCGCGAACCAGCTCCTGGCCTCGTCGGCCCGGACCGGCACGCCGCGCCAGCCCGGGTCGTAGGCCTCGCGCCCGACGATCCCGTGGGCCACCAGCCGCGCCAGGTCGAGCGGCTCGGGCCCCGGATCGGGAGCGCCCGGAACCGACGCGACCGGGTTGCCGACGACGGTCGTGCCGCGCCCCTTGCGGTCCTTCGGCGGCAGGCCGCACGGGACGCCACGCAGGTAGGGGTAGTCCCACTCCGGGAAGACCAGTTCGACATCCTCGGTGTGGCCGCCGCAGGTCGAGGTGAAGAGCGCGTTCACCGGGGCGGCGTTCCAGGCCAGGATCTCGCCGCGGGTCTCGCGGATCGCCTGGTCCGAGAGCGGCTGCTCGCTCCCGGCGCCGCGGTAGACCTGGCAGCGCGGCGTGTCGCACATGTCGTAACCGTCGGCGGTGAACTGGCCGAGGTTGCCGTAGGCGTAGGTCCGCGCCGCGACCGCCTGCGCCTTCTGCGCCTCCAGCTCGGGGTAGAGGTTCGGGCCCAGCTCCTCCGGCACGACGCCGCGCAGGTAGTCCTCGACGGCGACCTCGTTGATCGCCAGCAGCTCGCCGTACGGAGTCAGCCGGATCTCGACCAGGCCGCGGTAGGGACGCCCCTCGACCGTGACCATCGACCCCGCGGGCGGGACCACCACGATCCGGTCGGCCGCAATCGCCCGGACGTTCCAGCGCGCGTCCAGCAGCCGCAGCGTCGCCCCCTCCCGCCGCAGCACCGGGTCGCGCACGATCCAGGCGTCGGGGTAGCCGCTCTCGCGGACCTGGGCCAGCAGCGGCTTCAGGTCCTCCGGCTCCTTCGCCTGGCCGATCCGGACGCGCCAGACGTTGCGGTCCGAGTCCCAGAAGGTGACCGCGGGCTGGCGCAGCTCGGTTTCCAGCCGCGCCCCCAGGTCCCTGGCCTGCGGCTCGTCGCGGAAGGCGCCGACCTGGATCCGGCGGACCTCCTCGACCGTCGCGTCGCGGTCCTCGGCCGCAACGTCACGCACGACCCGGACCCCACCCGCGGCGCGGTCGGGCCACAACTCGGCGCCGGTGCGGCCGTCGAGCAACCGCAGCCGGCCGGCGGTCGCCGCGAGCGGAATCTCCTGGCGGTTCGTGCTCAGCGAGACGCGGACGCGCGGCGCGGCGACGGCCATGCCGGGATCGATCGCCGCGAACAGGCTGGCGGCCGCGGGCGGCAGGACCGGCGGCGCGGGGGCCGGCCGCGACGACGGGGCCGCCCGGCTTGCGCCGGCCGAGGCCAGGGGCGGCGCGGCCGCGGGGCCGAGCGCGAGCAGCAGCGTGAGCGCGAGAACGGTCACCCGCGGAGGATAGCCCACGCCTCGCGGCGCGCGCCCGGGCCGGAGGGCGCGCCCCTCGGCGGGCGTCCCGTCAGTGGAACGCGGCCACCGCCCCCGCGGCGTCGTCGTGGACCTCGAGCACCCGGACGAGCTGCGTGATCCGCAGCGTTTCGGTCACCCGGCGATTGGCGGCGGCGAGCTTGAGGTCCCCCTGCCCCGCCCGCAGTTTCTTGAGGGCTGCCACCATCTCGCCCAGCCCGGAGCTGTCCACGAAGTGGACCTCGCCCAGGTCGAGCACGATCCGGCGGCTGCCCTGCTCGATCGCGCGGTCGAAGGCCGCGCGCAGCACGAGGTCGGGGCCGCCGACCTTCAGCTCGCCGCGGGGCCGCAGCACGGTCACTGCCCCGCGACGCTCGACGCCGATCTCCATCGCGCCTCCCCGCCGCCTCTCAGCCGCGCCCGCCGGGCGCGAGCACCATCCGCTCGAGCTCCGCCGACGGCTCCCCCCGGCGCTCGAGCGTCTCGAGCACGTGGCCGGTCTTGCGGGCCCCGCGCACCGAGAGGCAAAGGTGTTCGGCCTCGATCCTGACCACGACCGAGCGCGGGTGCAAGCGGGCCGCGAGCCGGTCGGCGATCTCGGCCGTCAGGGCCTCCTGCAGTGTCAGCCGCCGGGCCAGCGTGTCGACCAGCCGGGCGATCCCGCCGATCCCGACGTGGAACCGGTCGGGCACGAAGCCGACGCTGGCCTGGCCGCGGAACGGCAGCAGGTGGTGGGCGCAGACCGAGACGAACCGGATCCCGTGCAGCACGACCGGTCCCGCGGCGCCGCCGACCGCCACCGGCTCCAGGTGCGCGTCGGGGTCCTCGCCGTACCCGGCCAGCAGGTCGTCGGCGAAGGCGGCGGCGACGCGGCGGGGGGTCTCGCGCAGCAGCTCGTCCGGCGCCAGTCCGCTGGGGCAGGCCGACTCGACGCCGAGCCCCTCGAGGAACTCGCGGATCCCGCGCTCCATCCGCTCGCGGTTCACGCGCCGGCGCCGCCCGGCGAGTGCTCGCCGCGGTAGAAGCACGACGCCCCCTCGACCTCGAACATCTCGAGCGCGGTCAGCCCGGGCAGCGCCGGCTTGAGCTGGTCCCAGATCCAGACCGAGATCCACTCCGCGGTGGGGTTCTCGAGCCGGTCGTTCCAGTGGCGGTGGTCGACCAGGTCGAGCACGCGCTCCTTGACCACCAGGTCGAGGTCGCCGAAGTCGATCACCATCCCGGAGTAGCCGTCGATCGGCCCCTCGAGCTCGACGATGAAGCGGTAGCTGTGGCCGTGCAGGCGCGAACAGGCGCCGGGGTGGCGCGGCAGGATGTGGCTGGCTTCGAAGCGGTACTGGCGGCGCAGTTTCATGGCGGGAGGTGCTCCTTTCCGAGCGTGACCTCGACCCCCACCGAGTCGACCATTCCGTCGAGCACCGGCGTCTCCTTCTGCACCGAGACGCGGATCTCGTCGCAGCGGTAGCGCTCGAGGATCTCCTTCGCGATCCGCACCGCCAGCGTCTCGATCAGGTGGAAGGAGTTCTGGCGCCCGACCCGGATCACGATGTCGTGGATCTCGCGGTAGTCGACGGTGTCCGCGATCCGGTCCGTTCCGGCCGCCTTCTCGATGTCGGCCTTCATCGCGATGTCGACGCGGTGGCGCACGCCGATCTGGCGCTCGAGCTTGGTCAGGCCGTGGAAGGCGTGAAAGCGGATCCCGTTGACGGTGATGCGGCCCTGCATCGCGGCGCTCCGGCGGCCTCGGGGGTGAGGCCGGGCGAGGCTACCCCCCGGGTCCGGCGGCGGCAAGCCGCCCCGCCGGTCTGCTATCGTGATCGGTCCGGAAGGTCCCGATGATCTCTCCCACCGCCGAACCCGACGCGCCCCCCGGGTCGCCCCCCGCCCCGGGCGGGGTTCCGGCCGGGGCCGCGACGCGCCCCGCCGCGGCCAGCACGCCGCTCGCTGCCGTGCCGGGCGCGATCGAGCGCTGGCTGGCGCGGCGCGTGCTGGACGCGCTCGCGGCGCTCGAGCGCGGCCGGCTGGAACTCCGGCTCCCCGACGGCTCGGTGCGGCGCTTCGGCGCCCGCGAGGACGCCGCGGCGCCCCGGCCCGGTCCCGTGGCCGCGATCGACGTCAGCTCCTGGGCTTTCTTCCCGCGTGTCGCGCTCGGGGGCGACCTCGGCTTCGCCGAGTCGTTCGTCGACGGCGAGTGGACCACGCCCGACCTGACCGCAGTCATCTCCCTGTTCATCGCCAACGAAGAGGTGCTGGCAAGCGAGGCCGGCACCCCGAGCCTGCTGCGCCGGGCCGCCGACCGGCTCGATCACCTGCGCCGCCGCAACACCCCCGGCGGGAGCCGCCGCAACATCCGCGCCCACTACGACCTGGGGAACGACTTCTTCCGGCTCTTCCTCGACGCGACGATGACCTACTCGTGCGGCCTCTTCGAGCGCCCCGACGAACCGCTCGAGACGGTGCAGCTGCGGAAGATCCGCCGGGTCCTCGACAAGGCGCAGCTCGAGCCAGGGATGCACCTCCTGGAGGTCGGCTGCGGCTGGGGCTCGACCGCGCTGGTCGCGGCGCGCGAGTACGGCGTGCGGGTGACGGGCCTGACGGTCTCGGAGGAACAGCGCGCCTGGGGCCTGGCACGAGTCGGCGAGGCCGGGTTGGCGGACCGGGTCGCGATCGAGCTGTGCGACTACCGCCACGCCCACGGGAGCTACGACCGGGTCGTCTCGATCGAGATGCTCGAGGCGGTCGGGCACGAGTACTTCGGCGCCTACTTCGCGGCGATCGACCGGCTGCTGGCGCCGGGCGGACGGGCCGTAATCCAGGTCATCACGCTCCCCGACCAGCGCTACGAGGGGTACCTCGGGCGCGTCGACTTCATCCAGAAGCACGTCTTCCCCGGCGCCGTGATCCCGTCGCTGACCGCGCTGTGCGAGGCGATGACGCGCGCCTCGAGCCTCGTGGTGGAGCACCTCGAGAACATCGGCCCGCACTACGCGCCGACCCTGGCCGCCTGGCGCAGGCGTTTCCTGGCGCAGGCCGCCGAGCTGTCGCGGCTGGGGTTCGACCCGCGTTTCCAGAGGACCTGGGAGTACTACTTCGCCTATTGCGAGGCGGGGTTCGCCTCGCGCTATCTCAACGACCTGCAGCTGGTGCTGACCCGCGCCGGCCTGCCGGCGTTGCCGGGAAGGAACCGATGAGCGCAGCCGTCAAGTTCATCCGCGAGCACCGTGAGCGTCACCTCGACCAGCTGAATGAGCTGCTCCGCATCCCCTCGATCAGCACCGATCCCGAGCTCGCCGGCGAGGTGCGCCGCGCGGGCGTCTGGGTGAAGGACCGGCTCCGGTCGGCGGGCTGCACGCGCGTCGAGCTGTTCGACACCCCGAAGCACCCGATCGTCTACGGCGAGTGGCTCGGCGCGCCGGGCGCGCCGACGGTCCTGGTCTACGGCCACTACGACGTCCAGCCGGTCGACCCCCTCGAGCTCTGGACGACGCCCCCCTTCGAGCCGACCGTGCGCGACGGCAAGCTCTTCGCGCGCGGCGCCTGCGACGACAAGGGGCAAATGATCATCTACGCCAACGCGCTCGAGGCACACCTCAAGACCAGCGGGACCTGCCCCGTGAACGTCAAGTTCCTGATCGAGGGGGAAGAGGAGGTCAGCTCCCCGTCGCTGGACGACTTCCTCAAGTCCCACAAGGACCTGCTGAAGTGCGACGCGGTCCTGGTCTCCGACACCGGCTTCTTCGCCAAGGGGGTGCCGTCGATCACCCACGGGCTGCGTGGCCTGCTCTACCTCCAGGTCGACATCTTCGGCACCAGGTCCGACCTGCACTCCGGCAGCTTCGGCGGCGCGGTGATCAACCCGGCCTTCGCGGCGGCGCAGCTCGTCGCGGGGCTGAAGGACATGAACGGCAAGATCAGGGTTCCCGGCTTCTACGACAAGGTCCGCAAGCTGACCGCGGCCGAGCGCAAGGCCTTCGCCGCGCTGCCGCACAAGGACGCGAAGTACAAGAAGGAGCTGGGCGCGCCCGAGCTGTTCGGCGAGAAGGGGTTCACGACGCTCGAGCGGACCTGGGCCCGGCCGACGCTGGAGGTCAACGGGATCTGGGGCGGCTTCACCGGACAGGGCGCCAAGACCGTGATCCCGGCCGAGGCCCACATCAAGATCTCGATGCGCCTCGTCCCGAACCAGAAGCCGGGCGAGATCGCGAAGCAGGTGATCGCCTACATCAAGAAGATCGCGCCCAAGGCGGTCAGGGTGGAGGTTAAGAACCTGCACGGCGCCGAAGCCTGGCTGGCCGAGACCGACCACCCGGCGCTGGCCGCGGCGGCCCGCGCGCTCAAGCGCTCGTTCGGCAAGACCCCGGTCTTCATGCGCGAGGGGGGGTCGATCCCGGTCGTCGGGACCTTCGGCAAACTGCTCGGCGTGCCGGCGGTGCTGATGGGGATCGGCCTGCCGGACGACAACCTCCACGCTCCGAACGAGAAGTTCGACCTGGACCAGTTCTACCGCGGCAACGAGGCCGCGGCGGCGCTGTTCGAGGAACTGCCGGCCAGCTTCGCCGGCGGCGCCGCGCCAAGGGACGAAACGGTAGGGGCCGGCCTCCGTGCCGGCCCGAACGCACCGCACGGGGCCACACCGATGATCGAGATCCTCCCCGGCCTCGCGCTGCCCGACGAGGCGGTGTCGTTCGCCTTCTCGCGCAGCGGGGGGCCGGGGGGCCAGCACGTCAACAAGGTCAGCTCGCGCGCGACGCTGCTGTTCGACGTCGCGCGCTCTCCCGCGCTGGACGACGACCAGCGGGCCCGGATCATGGCGCGGCTGGCGACGCGGATCTCGAAGGACGGCGTGCTGCGGGTCGTGGCCCAGTCGTCCCGCAGCCAGGCCGCCAACCGCGACGCGGCGCGCGAGCGCTTCGTCGAGCTGCTGCGCTGGGCGCTGGCGGAAGAGGCGCCGCGCTTCGAGACCCGCGTGCCGCGGGCCCAGAAGGTGCGGCGCCGGGAGGAGAAGGTGCGGCGAGGGTCCGTGAAGCGCCACCGCGGGCGGGTGCGCGGGGAGGAGTGAACCCGCCCGCGCCGCCCCCTGTCAGCGCTTCTCGTCGCTGCGGAACGCCCCCGTCACCGCCCCCAGCACGATCGACACGACCGAGATCAGGAGCGCGCCGAACAGCGCCGGCCAGAACCCGTCGACGCGGAAGTTGATCCCGAACATCGAGGCGATCTTGGTCGCGAGCAGCAGCATCAGCGCGTTGATGATCGGGATCGCCAGGCCGAGCGTGAGGATGATGAACGGGCAGCTCAGGAGCTTCACGACCGGCGCGATGATCGCGTTGACGAGGCCCACGACCAGCGCCATCAGCGCCAGGTCCTTGGGCGTGCCGTAGCTGATCCCCGGCACGATCTGCGCCGCCGCGGCCAGCGCGAGCGCGGTGATGACCAGGCTCAACAGGAACTTCATCGGGCTTCCCTCCTCCGTGTGATTCCGCTGCTCAAGCAGCCGGCCACGACTCCATCACCGATTCGACCACCCGGCGCGAGAGCGGATGGTAGCCGTCCTTCGCGTCCTCGAAGATCGCGCGCCCCAGCGCCCGCGTGCGCGCGCTCGTGCCGAGCGCGCCGTACAGCGGCCGCAGGTACTTCATCCGCCCGACCGTCGTCAGCACCTCGCGCACGCGCGGGAAGACCGGCTCGTAGTCCGAGGCGGTCGCGATCGCCAGCCACTCGACGAGGATCTCGTAGTTGCCGCGGCCGGTCAGCGACAGCGTACCGTCGAGGCCAGGCGCAGTCGGCGGCCGGCAGCGGCCGCGGCAGGTTCTGCAGGTAGACCAGCAGGTGCGCGGCCGGCCAGCGCGCGGCGTGGGACCGGATCGGGGCGCACGCCGCCGCCCCACCCGACCGCCGCCTGCTTCGAGCCGCTCGAGCGTGGCCGAGCGGAAGGCCGGCGCGTTCTTCGGCAGCCCGGTCTCGTAGAGCCACTCCTGCGCCCCCACCGCCGCCGCCGCTCCCGGCAGCTCCTCCTCCAGGAACGCCAGGAACTCCTCGGTCGTGATCGACTGGAAGCGGAAGCGCTCGATGTAGCGCCGGATGAAGCGCTCGAAGTGCTCGCGCCCGGCGTGGCGCTCGAGCAGCACCACGAAGCGCGCCCCCTTCTCGTAGGGGATCTGCGAGTAGGCGTCGTCCGGGTCGACGCCGGTCAGGTCGGTCCGCAGGCGCGTGAACGGCGAGTCCATCCCGAAGCGCGCGAAGGCGCCGTCCATCCCCTTCTGCCCGATCGCCCAGGCCACCGCGGCGGCGTCCTCGCCGTGCAGCGCCTCGAGGATCCGGCGCTCGGCCCAGACCGTGAACCCCTCGTTGAGCCAGAAGTGGTCCATCGTCGCGTTGGTGACCAGGTTGCCGGTCCAGGAGTGGGCCAGCTCGTGGGTCACGACGTCGACCAGCGAGCGGTCGCCGGCCAGCAGCGTCGGGGTCAGGAAGGTCAGCCGGGGGTTCTCCATCCCGCCGTAGGGAAACGACGGCGGCAGGACCAGCATGTCGTAGCGCTCCCACTCGTAGGGGCCGAACAGCGCCTCGGCCCGCTCGAGCATCGTCCCGACCTCGCCGAACTCGTAGGCCGCGGCCTCGACCACCTCCGGCTCGGCCCAGACCCGGCAGCGCGGGTGGACGTCCTTCGCCGCGAGGTTCCCGACGGCCAGGGCCAGCAGGTACGACGGGATCGGCTGCGGCATCTCGAAGCTGAAGGTCCGGGTGCCGGGCGCCGGCCCGGGACGCGACCCGTTCGAGCCGGCCGACATCACCGCGACCAGCGGCTCGGGGACGGTCACTTCGGCCGTGTAGCTGATCCGGACGCGCGGGCTGTCCTGGCACGGCAGGATCGTCCGGGCGTGGATCGCCTGGCACTGGCTGAAGAGGAACGGGTGCCGCTTCCCGGCCGTTTGCTGCGGCTCGAGCCACTGCAGCGCGACCGCGTCGGGCGACGCGTCGTACTCCAGCACGACGCGCTGGGTGCCGGCCGGCAGCGCCAGCCGCAGGCGGCGCCCCTGGATCGCATCTTCCGCGCCCAGTTCCCAGGCGACCTCCGCGCCGTCGCCGGTCCGGACCGAGCGGATCGTCAGCCCCTTGGTATCCAGGTCGAGCGGGCCGGCCGGCGCAGGGGCGGCCAGCCGCAGGGTCGCCGTGCCGGACAGGCGCTTCGCGCCGAAGTCGACGGCCGCCTCCCAGTGGATCGAGCGGGTGAGCGGCTGGGCGTCGTCGAAGCAGGAGTGAGGGTCGAGGCGGGCCATGGTCTCTCCTGGAAGGGGTGGCCGCCGGACGGGGGCCGGCTCCGGCTGCGGAGGATAGCCGCCCGCGGCCCCCTGCGGCCACGGGCCCCGCCGCCCGCAGCGGCCCGCCGGCGGCGCACCTGCCAGAATGCTCGTCGATGATCTCCTCCGCCCTGAGCCGGACCCTGCGCGCGCTGCGCCACCGCAACTTCCGGCTGTTCTTCTTCGGCCAGCTGGTCTCGCTGACCGGCTCGTGGATGCAGGGGCTGGCCCAGGGCTGGCTCGTCTGGCGCTTGACGCAGTCGACCTTTCTGCTGGGCCTCGTCGGCTTCGCCCAGCTCGCGCCGGTGCTGCTGCTCGGGCTGGTCGGCGGGGTCGCAGCCGACCGCTTCGAGCGGCGCCGGATCGTGCTCGCGACCCAGATCGTGGCGCTGGCCCAGTCGGTGGTCCTCGCGGCGCTGACCCTCTCCGGGCGGATCACGGTCGGGCAGGTGCTGGCGCTCGCGACCGTGATGGGCGTCGTCAACGCCTTCGACTTCCCCGGCCGGCAGTCGCTGATCAGCGAGCTGGTCGAGCGCGAGGACCTGGGCAATGCGATCGCCCTGAACTCGACGATCTTCAACGGGGCGCGGATCGTCGGGCCGTCGCTCGCCGGCGCGATCGTCGCGGCCTGGGGCGAGGGGACCTGCTTTGCGATCAACGCCGTCTCGTACCTGGCGGTGATCGCCAGCCTGCTCGCCATGCGCTTCCCGGCGCGACCCGCGGCGGCGCCGCGGAGCGGGGCCTGGCGCGGGTTGCTCGAGGGGGTGGCCTACGCGCGCCGCACCCCGCACGTCCGGGCGCTGCTCGGGCTGGTCGCGCTCACCTCGGTCTTCGGGATGTCGTACCTGTCGTTCCTGCCGGCGTTCGCCGGGGGCGTGCTGGGGCGCGGGCCCGAGGGGCTGGGGCTGCTGATGGGCTCGGTCGGCGCCGGCGCCGTCGTCGGCGCGCTGTCGCTCGCCTGGCGGCGCGGGATCCGCGGGCTGGACGGCGTCGTCTTCCGGCACGCGGTCATCTTCGGGTCCGCGGTCCTGGTCTTCAGCCTGTCCCGCTCGTTCCCGCTGTCGTGCGCCGCGGTGGCCTGCGCCGGCTACGGGGCGATGGTCCAGATGGCCGCCTGCAACACGCTGCTGCAGGCGCTGGTTCCCGACGCGCTGCGCGGCCGGCTGATGAGCCTCTACACCGTCGGCTTCGCCGGGCTGATGCCGCTGGGCAGCCTGGCGATCGGCCTGGCGACGCGCTGGACGCCGCTGCCGGCGACCCTCGCGGCCTGCTCGATGGTCGTGCTGGGGGCCGCCGTCGCCTTCGGGCTCTGGGCCCGCGGCTGGGAGATCCCGGCGCCGGAGATGAAACCGGGCGGGGCCGAGGCCCCGCCCGTCGGATGAGCGCGAACCGCCGGCCGCCTACCGGCAGGCGCGGAAGCTGCCGTAGTTCTTGCAGTTCTTGCTGCAGCAGTCGGCATTGACGCTGCAGAAGGCACCGGTCGGCTTGCAGGTCTGGCAGAGCGGGTCGGTCGTGCAGTCGGAGTCGGCGCAGTCCCTGGCCCCGTCGCAGTCGTTGTTGATCCCGTCCTTGCACTTGCCGGTCTCGGTCGCGGGCGGCGTGCCGCAGTCGGCCGGGCACTTGCACTTGTTCTCGCCGACCCCGCAGGTTCCGTTGCCGCAGATCTCGCCGCCGCCCCCGCCGCCGCCGTCGCAGGAGCCGAGCAGGGACGAGATCTGCGGGTAGATCCGGTCGACGCGGACGCCGGAGTTGAGGCAGCCGCCGTAGTGGTGCAGGCCGACGACCTTGTGGTTGGTGGCGGAGAGGACCGGCGAGCCCGAGGAGCCGCCGATCGTGTCGCAGTAGTAGCCGATGTCGGAGGTCGCGTCGCGCCCGGAGTAGGGCGAGGCGTCGACCTTGCACAGGCCACCGGAGTTCTGGTCGGATTCGATCGAGAGCTTCTTGGGACCGCCATTCGGGTGGCCGGCGATGTAGATCCGCTCGCCGACCGGCGGCAGCCGCGGGTCGAGCGCCAGGCACGGGATCGAGCTCGCGTCGCCGGTCGTCGTGAAGAGCGTGTAGTCCAGCGTGTAGTCGGTCTTGAGCAGCTGGCTGCCCATCACCGCCGCGGTGTAGTTGGCCGAGCCGGAGGCGCACGCCGGGGGTCTGGTACTCGAGCCGCAGCTCGGTCGACTGGACCCCGGAGGTATCTGACGTGCAGTGGTTGTTGGTCATGAACTGCCCGCCGTCGGAGACCTTGAAGGCGGTGCAGGAGGAGCAGCAGCCGATCAGCGCCAGCACGGCACCCCGCCCCTTCTGGTACTCGGCGTCGTAGGCCCCGCCCTGGTAGCACTTGGCGTCCTTCCAGTCCTGGGTCCCGCAGACGCTGTCGGGCGAGGGCCCGCTGCCGTCGAGCGGCTTCGTGCCGCGCCCGGCGCCGTCGATTTCGAACCCGTATCCGCCCCCCTGCGGGGCGAAGAAGCGGACGACCGCGGCCTCGCCGAGGATCGTGTTGGCCCAGAACTCGCCGGTGCCGTGCGGCCCCTTGCCGGCGTAGCGCCAGACCTGCGCACCGTCCGGGCTGGTCAGCTCGACCCAGTCGCCGTCATTGAGCGCGAAGCGGGAGAAGTGCAGCCGGACGTAGGTCGCGCCCGGAAAGCGGACCTCCTGCTCGATCGGGCCGGCACCGTAGCTTGGATAGGGGTGCGGCGTGCTGATCGAGAGCGGCTCGTACTCGCCGATCCGCTCCGGCGCCTGGGCCAGGGCCGGGAGAGCGACGAGGGCGGCGAGCAGCAGCGCGAGGGAGACCACCAGGGGACGCACGCGGTTCGGACGGGTCATCGATCCTTCCCTCCATCCCGCCGGCAACGCGGCCGCGCGGGGGTCGAAGGGAGATAACGCAACCGGGCCCGTCAGATCAAGAGAAAGATGCGGCGGCCGGGTGTCCGCCCGCCGCGGCGCGTCCGGGACGCGGGACGGGACGCGGGACGGGACGCGGGACGGAACGCGGGACGGGAAGGCGACCGAGCCCGGCTGGAGCGGGCGCCGGGAGACCCCTTGCAGCCCCGCGCCTCAGCCGAAGCGCACCCGCAGGAAGTGCCGCTTGCCGACCTGGATCAGCAGCTCGCCGCGGGCCGGGATCGAGGCCTCTTCCGAGACCACCTTCTCCCCGTCGAGCTTCACCCCGCCCCCCTGGATCAACCGCCGCGCCGCGCTGGTCGAGGCCGCGAGGCCCGTCTCCTTGAGCAGGGCCGGGACCCAGACCGGCTCGTCCGCGGCCGGGAGCGTGACGGTCGCGATCTCGTCCGGCAGCTCCTTCCGCGCGAAGACCTGCTCGAAGTGCGTCACCGCCTCGTCCGCCGCGGCCTCGCCGTGGAACCGCGCGACCAGCAGCCGCGCCAGATCGACCTTCAGGTCGCGCGGGTGCCGCTCGCCGCGTTCCGCCACCTCGCGCAGGACGCCGCGCCCCTTCGGCCCCCTCGTCGGTCAGCAGCTCGTACCAGCGCCACATCAGGGTGTCGCTGATCGACATCACCTTGCCGAAGATCTCGTTCGGCGCGTCGGTCACGCCGACGTAGTTGCCGAGCGACTTGGACATCTTGTCCGAGCCGTCCGTCCCCTCGAGCAGCGGGACGGTCATGATCACCTGCGGCTCGAGCCCGTAGTCGGGCATGATCTCGCGCCCGACGTTCAGGTTGAAGAGCTGGTCGGTCCCGCCCAGCTCGACGTCGGCCGCCAGCGCGACCGAGTCGTAGGCCTGGGCCAGCGGGTAGAGGAACTCGTGGACCGAGATCGGCACGCCGCCGTCGAAGCGCTCGCGGAAGTCGCGGCGCTCGAGCATCCGGGCGACCGTGTACTTCGCCGCCAGCTTGATCATCCCCTCGGCTCCGAGCGGCGAGAGCCACTCGGAGTTGAAACGCGTCACGGCCCGGCCGCGGTCGAGCGTCATGAAGGCCTGCCGGGTGTAGGTCTCGGCGTTGGCCAGGATCTGCTCGCGGGTCAGCGCCGGGCGGGTCTTGGAGCGGCCCGAGGGTCGCCGATCGCCGCCGTGAAGTCGCCGATCACGTAGACCACCTGGTGACCGAGGTCCTGGAACTGGCGCATCTTGCGCATCAGGACGGTGTGGCCCAGGTGGATGTCGGGCGCGGTCGGATCGAAGCCGACCTTGACCGACAGCGGGGTCCCGGTGGCGCGGGAGCGCTCGAGCTTCCGTTTCAGCTCGTCCTCGGTGATGCAGTCGACGACGCCGCGGCGCAGCACCGCGAGCTGCTCGTCGACCGGTGGGAACTCGCGGCGCTCCGCGCTCATCGGCCGCTCCCGGCCGTCCCCGGCCGGGCGGCCGTCGCGGCGTAACGGACCCGCGCGTCCAGCCCCATCTTCTCCCGGACCTGCTCCATCGTCGCCCGCGCGATCGGCCGCAGCGCGGCCGCGCCGGCCGCGAGGATCTCGTCGACCCGGCCGGGGTGGCGCTCCAGCTCGGCGCGGCGCTCGCGCATCGGCGCCAGCGCGGCGTCGATGTTCTTCGCCACGACCTGCTTGCAGTCGCGGCAGCCGATCCCCGCGCTGCGGCAGCCCTCGGCGGCCCAGGCGCCGCTCCTCGGGCGGGGAGAAGAAGCCGTGGTAGGCGAAGATGTTGCACTCCTCGGGCACGCCGGGGTCGGTGCGCCGCTTGCGGCGGACGTCGGTCTTGGCCGGGGCCAGCTTGGCCCAGACGACCTCCGGCGAGTCGTTGAGGCCGATCTGGTTGTCGAGGCTCTTCGACATCTTGCGCTCGCCGTCGAGACCCAGGACCTTGCGGGCCGGCGAGAGGATCGGCTGCGGCTCGGGGAAGACCTCGCCGTAGCGGTTGTTGAACTTGCGCACCGCGTCGCGCGCCATCTCGAGGTGCTGGACCTGGTCCTCGCCGACCGGCACGCCGTCGGCCCTGTAGATCGCGATGTCGGCGGCCTGCAGCAGCGGGTAGGTCAGGAGACCGGCGTTGACGTTCTCGGGCTGATTCTTCGCCTTGTCCTTGAACTGCGTCATCCGCTCGAGCAGGCCGAGGGGAACCAGCGTGTTGAAGATCCAGGCCAGCTCGGCGTGCTCGGGGACCGCGCTCTGGACGAAGACGATCGAGCGCTCGGGGTCGATCCCGGCCGCCAGCCAGCCCAGCGCCATGTCGCGGATCCGGGCCGGCATCTCGGCCGGGTCGTAGTCCTGCGTGATGGCATGCAGGTCGACGATCGAGAAGATGCAGGGGTGGCGGTCCTGCAGCGCGACCCAGTTGGCCAGCGCGCCCAGCCAGTTGCCGATGTGCAGCTCCCCGGAAGGCTGCATCCCGCTGAAGATCCGGGTGATCGCGGCGGGGACGGCGGGCGGCGGCCCTTCCGGGACCGGCCGGCCGGGTCCGGAAGGCGGTGCGCCGGGGGTCTCCTCGGGCGTGGTCACGGCGGGCAGTCCTTTCCGCAAGAGGCTGGAGCGCTGGAGTATATCGGCCCCGCGGGGGGGCCGCGCCAGCCTCGCGCCCGCGCCGGAGAGCGGCGCGCGTCCGCGTGCTAGCATCCGCCTCCTTGCCCCGGGGACGGGCCGAAGGAGACCCTCTTTGCAGCCGGCTCCCGCTGCACTCGCGTCCGGCCGCGTGCTCGCCGCCGGACTGGTCCTGGCGGCGCTGGCCGCCGGAACGGCCTGCGGGCGGTCCGGGTCGCGGCCCGCCCCGGCCGCGACGGCCGAGCGCCCCAGCGTGCTGATCGTCGTGGTCGATGCGCTGCGCGCCGACCGGGTCGGGGCCTACGGCTACCCGCGCGAGACCACCCCGACGATCGACCGGATCGCAGCCGACCCCGACGCGGTGCTGTTCCGCCACCACTACGTCCAGGGGACCTGGACCAAGACCTCGACCGCCAGCCTCTTCACGGGGCTCTTCGCCTTCCAGCACGGCGTGATGGAGGGCCACGAGCCGGCCGAGGAGGGCCAGGAGCGGTTCTTCACGACGCAGGTCCTCGACGGCTCGTTCGAGACGATGGCCGAGCGGCTGAAGGGGGTCGGCTTCACGACCTTCGGGGTCAGCAAGAGCCACCACCTCCGGCCCGAGTACGGCTTCGCCCAGGGGTTCGAGGAGTACTTCGGCCCGAAGGAGGCGTCGAGCGAAGGCAAGCGGGTCGGCAAGGTGCTGGAGATCGTCTCCCGGGCCGAGGCCCCGTTCTTCGGCTACCTGCACCTGGCGGGGCCGCACCACCCCTACCCTCCCTCGTCGCGCGACGAGGCGTTCATGCAGCGGCACGGCTTCGCCTACGACGAGAAGGCCCGCATCGCCGCCGGGGTGAGCTTCCACACCCACGAGGTCAAGGACCGGATCAATGCGGGCGGACTGCGCCTGACACCCGACGACGTGCGGTTCCTGAACCTGGTCTACGACGCGGCCACGCGCCGGGTGGACGAGAAGTTCGTCTCCGAGCTGGTCTCTGGGCTGAAGCGGCTCGGGGTCTACGACAACACGCTGCTGATCGTCACCGCCGACCACGGCGAGGAGCTCTACGATCACGCCGGCTACGCGCACGGCCACGCGCTGTGGGAGGAGGTGATCCACGTCCCGCTGATCGTCAAGTTCCCGCGCGGCAGGCGGCCGCCGGGGCTGCCGCGGGAAGTCGAGTTCGTGACCCGCGCGATCGACGTCTACCCGTCGATCCTGGCCTTCGCCGGCCAGCGCATCCCCCCCGAGCTGCCGGGCGAGGACGTCTTCGACGGCACCGGCCCGCGCTTCGCCTTCTCCGAGCGCAAGGGGGAGTGGGCGCTGGTCACCGACGGCTACAAGTTGATCGAGACGGGCTCCGGCCCGCTGCTGTTCGAGCTGGCGAAGGACCCCGGCGAGCAGACCAACCTGGCCCCGGCCGAAACCGAGCGGCTGGCGCTGCTGCGGCTGGTGACGGACGGGATCCGGCACGACGTCGTGCTGCAGCCGCGCGAGGCCGACTGGATCGGGACGGAACTGGACCGGGAGGACGTCGAGGCGCTCAAGGGACTGGGCTACATGCGCTGAGCGGCGGGCGCCCCGCCCTGTTCCCCCAGCGCTTCGGCGATCGCCCGCGCGTAAGCCCCCGCCGCTTCGGCGGGCGGCGTGATGCAGGCGAAGGCGCCGAGCGCGAGCAGCGCCCGCGCCGCTTCCTCGCTCGAAGCGGTGGCCACGAATCGGACGCCGGGGTTGATCGCCCGGGTCTGCTCGAGCAGCGCGGCGTTGGTGATCCCCCTCAGGAACTCGTCGGCGATCGTCGAGACCACGACCTGCGCCCCCGCCACGCCGTGGTGCCGCAGCGTCTCCGGGTTCGCGACGTCGCCGTAGGCCACGCGCATCCCGAGGCGGCGGACGCGCGCGTGGTTGCGCAGGTTGTAGTCGATCACCAGGATCCGCGGCAGCAGCCCGGGCGCCGCGGCGGCCAGCGACCGGGCCAGCGCGTCGGCGTTCTGGAAGTAGCCGAGGAAGACGATCTCGGCCGCGGGGTGCCCGGCCTCCGGTGCACCGCCGGCTGCCCCGTCGGGGCGGGCCCCGGGCGGCGCCGTCGCGGGCGTCCCGGTCCGCCGCGCCAGCCCTGCCGCGATCCGGTAGTTGGCCGGGATCGCGTAGGTGGCCAGCACGACCGACAGCATCAGGGCGTAGGAGATGACCGAGGCGTCGGCGGTGGAGAGCACCCCCTGCGCGATTCCGATCGGCACGAGCAGCAGCGAGAACTCGCTGATCTGCGCGATGTTGACCGGGACCGCGAAGGAGACGATCGGGCCCAGCCCCGCCGCCAGCAGCGCGGGCGAGAACAGCACGAGGCGGGTCACGACGACGATCGCGACGAGCACCGCCGCCCCCGCCAGCTCCCGGGCTCCCGGAACCGGCAGGCTCATGCCCAGCGCGACGAAGAACAGCGCCATGAAGAAATCGCGCAGGCTCGAGACCTTGGCCTGGATCTCGACCCGTTGCGGCAGCCGCCCGATCGTCAGTCCGGCGAACAGCGCCCCCATCTCGGCGGACAGGCCGATCCGGCGGAAGGCCTCGGCCCAGAGAAAGCACCAGCCCAGCGCGACCACCGCGAGCACATCGGGGGCCGCGGACAGCCTCGCCAGTACCCGCGGCAGGACCCAGTGACTGAGCAGGATGCAGGCCGCGGCGAGCAGCGCCGCGCTGCCGAGCAGCATGAGCACGCCCCCCTGCCCGGCCGTGCCGTCGCCCTGCGCCGAGACCCACGACAGCGCCAGCACGGCCCAGATGTCCTGGCCGATCAGCGTCAGCACCGTCACGCGGCCGGCCTGCGTCGAGAGGTCGAACTTGTCGGCCAGCAGCTTGACCACGACCGCGGTCGAGCCGAGCGAGGCCGCGACCGCGAAGAAGAACCAGCTCGCCGGGGCCTCCCCCAATCCCGGTACGCGGAGCCCGACGGCGTGGGCCAGGGCTTGGATCCCCAGCACGGCGGCGATCGAGACCGGCGCCTGCAGCAGGATCGCCACCGCCGCCCGCGGCCCAAGCCGCAGGATCCCGGCGACGTCCATCTCGATCCCGATGATGAACAGCAGGAAGACGAGCCCGAGGTGCGCCACCTGGCTCATCGCCGGGACGGCCCCGGTCAACTCGTCGGCGAACAGCCCGAGGGCCAGCCCGGCGGCGATGTAGGCCAGCAGGGCCGGCTGCTTGAGCCGGTGGAAGACGACCGCCAGGACGGCCGCCGCGACGATCGCGAGGCCGATCGCGGGGACCAGGCCGAGGGTCCCCTCCCCCCCGCCCGCGGCCAGCGCCGCCGGGGGACAAAGGACCGCCGCTGCCGCCGCGATCGCCAGCCTCGCCGGACGCGTCACCCGGGTTCCTCCGCCGCGAGCCGCCTACTCTAACCGAGGCTCGCCCCGGCGTTCTCCCCGGCCAGGGCTCACCCCGCGGGAGGGTCGCACCCCTCCCAGTGGTGGCCCCGCGCGCGGAGCGAAGCGTACCCGCCCCGCGCGATCACGACGTGATCCAGCAGCGCGACGCCGAGCAGCGCCGCCGCCCGCCCGACCGCCAGCGTGAAGCGCAGGTCGTCGTCGGAGGGCTCCGCCCGGCCGGAGGGGTGGTTGTGGACCAGGACAAAGCCGACCGCCGCGTGCCGCAGCGCCGGCTCGAGCAGGTCGCGGGGCAGCGCCCGGGCGACGTTGAGCGAGCCGACCGCGACCGTCTCGCGCGCGATCAGCCGCGACTGGGCGTCGAGGTAGAGGCCGACCAGGTGCTCGCGCCGCGCCTCGGCCAGGTCGCGGACCTCGCGCGCCGCCTCCTCGGGCCGGCGGATCGTCGGGGCCAGCTGGGACGGCCCCGGCACGGCGCGGCGCCCCGCCTCGAACGAGGCGAGCAGCCGCGCCCGGGCCGCCGCGCGCAGCGGCAGTCGAACCGGCTCGCCGGCCGCGGCGGGGCCCAGCAGCGCCGCGGCCAGCGCCCCGAGTCCGCCGGCTGCGGCCAGGCAGCCGCGCGCCCGCGCCACGTCCGCGGCCGACGGGGCCCGCGCACCGGCCAGCAGCAGCGCCACCAGTTCCTCGTCCGACAGCCGGCCCGGCCCCTGCCGGACCAGCCGCTCGCGCACCGCCGCCCCGGCGCCGCGTCCGCCGCCGCCCGTGTCCTGTTCCATCACGCGCACCTCCGGCCGGCTGAAGCGCAAGGGGCGTGCCATCGCGCGGGCCCGGTGGAACCGGACGGGTCGCGCGCGGGGCGACCGGATGCGGACGGCGCGGGCGGACAGGCGTCCACCGGCGGACGGCGCGGGCGGGGCCGCGCGGCGCTCAGCCGCGCCGGCGGGCCAGCCCGAGGATCGGCACCAGGGCCGCGAGCGAACAGGCGATCGAGATCGCGACCAGCAGCCGCGGCGAGCGCTCGTAGGCGAGACCCATCAGCGCGCTGCCGACGAACCAGCCGCCGCCGTAGGCCGCGTAGAAGGTGCCGAACGCCGTGCCGCGCCGCCCCGCGGGCGCGAGCTGCGCGACCCCGGCGCGGACCACCGACTCGTGCGCCCCCAGCGCCGCACCCCAGAGCAGCACGCCGACCACCACGGCCGGCAGCGGCCCCAGGAAGGCGAGCGCGGTCGCCGGGACCGCCAGCAGCGCCGCCAGCGCGAGCACCCCGAAGCCGAAGCGGTCGAACAGCCAGCCGAAGGCCAGCGCCGAGACCGCGTCCGCCGCCATCGCGGCCGCGTAGAGCAGCGGAATCGCCGCCTGCGGGGCAATCTGCTGGTCGGCCAGCCGGAATGCCACGAGCGGGAAGTCGGCCAACCCCGCGCCCAGCAGCGCCGCCCCCGCGAGGTAGTACCAGTACTCCCGCGGCAGCGGTTCGAGCGTCGCGTCGTGCGGCACCTTCGAGCGAGGCGCGAGGTCGCGCGTCTCGACCCGCACCCAGGACAGGGTCGAGAGCGCCAGCAGCGCGGGGACGAGCAGCACCGCGAAGGCCGCGCGGTAGCCGCCGCCCCAGGCCAGCGCCGCCGTCACGACGAGCGGCCCGGTCACCGCCCCGATCTGGTCGAGCGCTTCGTGCAGCGCGAAGCCGCGCCCCGTTCCGACGGTCAGCGCGGCGCCGGCCAGGATCGCGTCGCGCGAGGGGTTGCGCAGCGCCTTGCCGAAGCGCTCGACGAGCAGCAGTCCCACCGCCACCGGCCACGCCCCGGCCAGCGCGAGCAGCGGCACGGCGAGCAGGTTGATCGCGTAGCCGGTGAAGGTCAGCATCCAGTAGCGTCGCGAGCGGTCGGCCCAGATCCCGGAGACGAGCCGCAGCCCGAAGGCGATCAGTTCCCCCGCCCCGGCCGCAAACCCGACGACGGCCGCACTGGCCCCGAGATCCTCGAGGAAGGGGCCGCTGATGCTGCGCGCCCCCTCGTAGGTGATGTCGGCGAACAGGCTGACGACGCCGAACAGGACGATCGCCCGCCAGGCGCGGCGCTTGGCGTCGGCCGTCATCGCGTCAGGGCGTGAACGGCGGGTCGCCCGGGTCGGGGCTGACGACGGCCTGCGGGGGTCCCGGTTCCTCGCCCACGACGACGACCCGGTGCCCCTCGATCGTCAGCCGCCCTTCCGCCAGCAGGCTCAGCGCGAGCGGGTAGATCCGGTGCTCCTGCTCGAGGATCCGGGCCGCCAGCGTCTCCTCCGTGTCGCCCGGCTGCACCGGCGACCGCGGCCTGCGCGACGATCGGCCCGTGGTCGACCTGGGCGTCGACGAAGTGGACGGTGCAGCCGGTCACGCGGACGCCGTGGTCCAGCGCCTGCTTCGCGCCGTGCAGCCCCGGGAACGCGGGCAGCAGAGCGGGGTGGATGTTGAGCAGCCGGCCGTGGTAGCGCTCGACGAACCAGGGCGAGAGGATCCGCATGTAGCCGGCGAGGCAGACGATCTCGGCGCCGTGCCGGTCGAGTTCGGCCGCGACGGCCTCGTCGTGGGCCTGCCTCCCCTGCCCCTTGAACTCCTGCTGCGGCACGACCGCGGTCGCCACGCCGTAGGCCCGGGCCTTGGCCAGCCCGGCGGCCCCGGGGTCGTTCGAGACCACGACGGCCGGCTCCGCCGGGATCTCGCCGGCACGCATCCCCTCCAGCAGGGCGACCATGTTCGAACCGCGCCCGGAGATCAGGATCCCGACCCGCTTCCGCTCCGGTTTCATCGCCGGCGTCATCGCAGCGTCCCCCGGTAGACGACGCGCCGGTCGCCCGGCACGACCCGCCCGATCGGCCACGCCGTCTCGCCGCGCCCGGCCAGTTCGGCCTCGAAGGCCTTGGCGTCGCCCGGCGCGACCAGCGCGACCATCCCGACCCCCATGTTGAAGGTCCGCAGCATGTCGTCGTCGGGGACGTTCCCGGCCCGGTGCAGCGCCGTGAAGAGCGGCGGAACCGGCCACGACCCCAGCTCGACCTCGAGCGCCGTCCCCTCCGGCAGCACGCGCGGCACGTTGTCGGTCAGGCCGCCCCCGGTGATGTGGGCCAGCGCGTGGACCAGCCCCCTGGCCAGCGCCCCGTCGAGCGCCGACTGGTAGCTCCGGTGGACCGCCAGCAGCGCGTCGGCCGCGCTCGTCCCCGTCCCGGGGATCTCGTCGTCCGGACCGAGCCCGAGCGTGCCGAACACGATCCGCCGCGCCAGCGAGTAGCCGTTGGTGTGGAGCCCCGTCGAGGGCAGGCCGTAGGCCAGGTCGCCGGCCCGCACCGCGGCACCGTCGAGGATCGCGCCCCGCGCCACGATCCCGACGATCGTTCCGGCCAGGTCGTACTCGCCGTCGCCGTACATCTCCGGCATCTCGGCCGTCTCGCCGCCGATCAGCGCGCAGCCGTTGGCGCGGCAGCCGCGGGCCACCCCGGCGACCAGCCGTTCGGCCACCGCCGGATCGAGCCGGCCGGTCGCGAGGTAGTCGAGGAAGAAGAGCGGCCGCGCCCCCATCACCAGGATGTCGTTGACGCAGTGGTTGACCAGGTCTTCGCCGACCGTGTCGTGGCGATTGGCCTTCCAGGCGACCATCAGCTTGGTCCCGACGCCGTCGGTGCTGGCGACCAGCACCGGGTCGGGCACGTCGGCCGGGACGCGGAACAGCCCGCCGAAGCTGCCGAGGTCCGACAACACGCCCGGTGTGCGCGTCGCCGCCAGGTGCCCCTTGATCATCGCCAGCGCCCGGTCCTGGGCGTCGATGTCGACCCCCGCGTCGCGGTAGGTCATCCCGGGCTTCCCCGGCTGGTTTCCGCTCCCCTCGGCCACGACCGCTCCTCCGGGCGCCCGCCGCGCCCCGTTCCGGACCCGCCCCGCGCAGCCTACCGCCGCCGGCGCTCCTCGCTCAACGCCACGCGGTCGGTCACCGCCAGCGGGTAGTCGCCGGTGAAGCAGGCCGAGCAGAAGTCGCCGACCGACGCGCGCACCGCGCGGTGCATCCCCTGGAGCGACAGGTACCCCAGCGAGTCGGCCCCGACCGTCATCCGGATCTCCGGGACCGACATCCGCGCGGCGATCAGTTCCTCCTCGGTCGGCGTGTCGATCCCGTAGAAGCACGGCGAAAGCGTCGGCGGGCACGAGATCCGGACGTGGACCTCGCGCGCCCCGGCCTGCCGCACCAGCTGGACGATCTTCGCCATCGTCGTCCCGCGGACCAGGCTGTCGTCGACCAGCACGATCCGGCGGCCGGCGATCAGCTCGCGCACCGGGTTGAGCTTGACCTTCACGCCGAAGTGCCGGATCGCCTGGGCCGGCTCGATGAAGGTCCGGCCGACGTAGTGGTTGCGCGTCAGGCCGAAGTCGAACGGCAGCCCGGCGGCGCGCGCGAAGCCGATCGCGGCGGGGACGCCGCTGTCGGGAACCGGCACGACGAGGTCGGCCTCGGCCGGCTGCTCGAGCGCCAGCTGCTCGCCCAGCCCGCGCCGGACCGCGCTGACCGGCCGGCCGAAGACCTGGCTGTCGGGGCGCGAGAAGTAGACGTACTCGAAGATGCAGGGGGCGGGCGCCGCCCGCGGCAGCGGGAAGCTCGAGCGCTCCTCGCGCCCCGGGCCGAAGACGATCAGCTCGCCGGGCGCGACGTCGCGCTCGAACTGCGCGCCGAGCAGGTCGAAGGCGCAGCTCTCCGAGGCGACGACCGGCGCGCCGCCCGGCAACCGGCCCAGGGAGAGCGGCCGGAAGCCATAGGGATCGCGGGCCGCGATCACGCGCTCGCGCTCCGCGACGACCAGGCAGTAGGCGCCGCGGACCAGGGACAGCGCCTCGACCAGCGCCCCCGGCAGGTCGGGCCGCGCCGAGCGCGCCGCGAGCTGCAGGATCACCTCGGTGTCCGAGCTGGAGTGGAAGACCGCCCCTTCCTGCTCGAGCGAGCGCCGCAGGCTGACCGCGTTGACGAGGTTCCCGTTGTGGGCCAGGGCCAGAGGGCCGCGCTTGGTCTGCATCAGCAGCGGCTGGACGTTCTCGAGCCCCGCGCTGCCGGCGGTCGCGTAGCGGTTGTGGCCGATCGCGAGCGCCCCGGGCAGCCCCGCCAGGCGCTCGGGGGTGAAGACCTCCGCGACCAGCCCTCGCCCGGCTGCGCGCCGGACCTCGCCGGCGTCCGAGGCGACGATCCCCGCCGCCTCCTGCCCGCGGTGCTGCAGCGCGTAGAGCGCAAGGTAGACCAGGTTGGCCGCCTCGGCGTGCCCGTGCACCGCGGCCACGCCGCACTTTTCGAGGAGGTCGGCCATGCCGCGCATTCTACCGCCCCCGGGGGCGCGCGCTGCGGGCCGCCACGGAGGGCGGCCCCTACGCCTTCAGGGCGCGCTTGATGACCGCCGGCACGTGCTTGAGCAGGCGCTTCATGTCGAAGGCCGCGCGGATCCCCGGCACGCCGAGGCGTTGCACCATCCGCGCGTCGGCCAGGCACGCCGCGAGGAGGTCCGGGAACTCCTTCGACCAGACCTTCATCGCGTTCTCCTGGACCAGCGTGTAGGCCTCCTCCCGCGTCAGGCCGGTGCCGACCAGCGCCAGCAGCAGCGTCTGGCTGAAGACCATCCCGCGCGAGCGCTCGAGGTTCTCGCGCATCGCGTCGGGGTAGACGAGCAGGCCCGACACGACGCGCGTCATCCGCCCCATCATGTAGTCGAGCAGGATGAACGAGTCGGGGACGATCACCCGCTCGACCGACGAGTGGGAGATGTCCCGCTCGTGCCAGAGCGCCACGTCCTGGAGCGCAGCCAGCGCGTTGCTGCGCACCACGCGCGCCAGCCCGCTGACGTTCTCGCTGGCGATCGGGTTGCGCTTGTGAGGCATTGCCGACGAGCCTTTCTGCCCCTTGGCAAACGGCTCCTCGACCTCCCGGACCTCGGTCCGCTGCAGATGGCGGACCTCGGTCGCCATCCGCTCGAGCGCCGCGGCCAGGAGCGCCAGCGCCAGCAGCACCTCGGCGTGCCGGTCGCGCGGCACGACCTGGGTCGAGACCGGCTCGCACTGCAGCCCGAGCTTCGCCATGACCGCCTTCTCGACCGCCGGCGGCAGCTGGGCAAAGGTGCCCACCGCCCCCGACAGCTTGCCGAAGCGGGCCGTCTCACGGGCCCGGACGAGCCGCACGCGGCCGCGCGCCAGCTCGGCGTACCAGGACGCGATCTTGAAGCCGAACGTGATCGGCTCGGCGTGCACGCCGTGGGTCCGGCCCACCATCGGCAGGTCGCGGTACTCCTCGGCCTTCGCCTTCACCGCCGCCAGCAGCTCGTCGAGGTCCAGGAGCAGCACGTCGATCGCACCGACCAGCTGCAGCGCCAGGGCCGTGTCGAGGACGTCGGAGGAGGTCAGCCCCAGGTGCAGGTAGCGCCCTTCCGGCCCGATCTTCTCGGCCACCGAGGTCACGAACGCGATCACGTCGTGCTGCGTCGTCTTCTCGATCTCGAGCGCCCGCGCGACGTCGACCTTCGCCTTCTTCCGGATCGTCTCGTAGGCGGCACGGGGCACCTCGCCGCGCTCGACGAGGACCTCGGTCGCCGCCAGCTCGACCTCGAGCCAGAGACCCAGCCGCGCCTCGTCGGTGAACAGGCGCCCCATCTTCTCGCGCGTGTAGCGGGGGATCATCGTGGCCTCCGGCGCGTCACAGCCGCACCGCGGCGGCGGGGCGGTCCTGCCGCGCGGTGGTCAGCGACACGTGCGGTCCTGCCGGCCTCGGCCAGCGCGGTCTCGACCGTCGCGCGCGCCAGGACCGGGTCGTTGTTGGTCTCGGACAGGTGCGCCAGCACGAGGTGCCCCGTCTCCTCCCCCACGACCTGCGGCAGGAACTCCGCCGCGTGCTCGTTGGAGAGGTGCCCGTTGCGGGACGCCACGCGCTGCTTGGTGGCCCACGGGTAGGGGCCGCTCATCAGCATCTCCAGGTCGTGGTTGGCCTCGAAGACCAGCGCGTGGCAACCCGCGAGCCGCGCCGCGACCAGCCGCGTGACGTGCCCCAGGTCGGTCGCGTAGCCGACGCGCAGCCCCTCGCTCTCGATCACGAAGCCGACCGGCTCCGCCGCGTCGTGGGGGATCGAGAAGGGGGTCACTTCCAGGGCGCCGACGGTGAAGCGGGTGCCGGTGACGAAGAACTCCCCGGCCGGGATGTCGCGCAGCTGGACCTCGGCCGCCTGCCAGGTCGCGGCGTTGGCGATCACCGGCACGGTAAAGCGCCGGGCCAGCACCGCCACGCCCCGCGTGTGGTCGATGTGCTCGTGGGTCAGCAGGATCGCGGCCAGGCCGCGCGGGTCCTGCCCCACCGCCGCGAGCCGCTCGACGATCTGCTTCGCGGACAGGCCGGCGTCGATCAGCACCGCCGTCCTCCCCGCCCGCACCAGCGTGCAGTTGCCGCGCGAGCCGGAAGCGAGGACGACGAGTTCCACCATCAGTGCGTCCCGGTGTGTCCGAAGCCGCCGCCGTCGCGCGCCGTCTCCCCGAGGTCGTCGGCCATCTCGAGTTCGGCGCGCGCGACCGGGCTGACGACGAGCTGGGCGATCCGGTCGCCGCGCGCGATCGCGAATGGCGCGTCGCCCCAATTGACCAGCAGCACGCCCAATTCTCCGCGGTAATCGCTGTCGATGGTACCGGGGGCGTTGGGCAATCCGACCCCGGCCCGCAGCGCGAGCCCGCTCCGGGCCCGGACCTGCCCCTCGAAGCCCGGCGGGATCTCGACCACGAGGCCGGTCGGCACGACCGCGCGCCCTCCCGGAGGCAGGACCAGCGGCTCGATCACCGCCGCCCGCAGGTCCATCCCGGCGGCCCCCGCGGTGGCGTAGGAAGGGAGCGGAAGCCCCGCCCCGTGCGGCAGCCGCTTGACCCGCACCCGCACCGCCGGGATCACGCCGCCAGGTCCTCCTCGCGGAGCTTCAGCCGCGTGGCGCGGCCGACCGCCGCCAGCGCCGGCCGGGCGCCCGCGACGATCCGCCCGGCCAACGCCCGCACGGCCTCCGGATCGACCCGGTCCAGCTCGGCCACGATCTCCTCGTTCCCGACCGAGCGGCCCAGCACGATCTCCTCGCGCGCGGCGCGGCTCATCCGGCTGGAGGTCGACTCGAGCGCCAGCAGCAGGTTCCCCTTGAGGTGGTCGCGCGCCACGTCGAGTTCCTCGGCCGAGGGGGCGTGCGCGGCCAGGTCGCGCAACTCGCCGAGCGCGAGCTGCAGCACCTCGCGCGCGCTGCCGGGCGAGGTGCCGGCGTAGACCGTGAGCAGCCCGGCGTCGCGGTGGGAGTGGACCTGCGACGAGACCGAGTAGGCCAGCCCCCGCTCCTCGCGGATCCGCCGGAACAGCCGCGACGAGATGCTCCCGCCGAGGATCGTGTTGAGCAGGTGCAGCGCGAAGCGATCGGGGTGTCCCGACGGCAGCGCCGGCAGCCCGGCGAGCAGGTGGAGCTGCTCCATCTCGCGCCGGTGCTCGACCCGCACCCCCGGCTGCCAGCGCGGCCGGCGCCCGGCCGCCGGCCGGCGCCCGGCGGGGAGCGCGGCGAAGGCCCCGCGGATCCGCTCGCGGGCCCCCGGCCGCAGGTTGCCGGCGGCCGCGACGAGCATGTTGCCCGGGACGTAGGCCCGGCGGAACCAGTTCTGCACCGTGCGGCGGCTCATCGCGGCCACGGTCGCAGCCGTCCCCTGGATCGGCCGGCCGAGCGGGTGTCCGGGCCAGAACTCCTCGCAGAAGAGGTCGTAGATCCGCTCCTCCGGCGAGTCGAGCACCATCCGGATCTCCTCCAGGATGACCTTGCGCTCGCGCTCCAGTTCCTCGGCGTCGAAGCGCGGGGCCCGCACGATGTCGGCCAGCAGTTCGACCGCCAGCGGGAGGTGGTCGTCCAGCACCCGGGCGTAGAAGCAGGTTTCTTCCTTCGAGGTGAAGGCGTCGACGTTTCCGCCGATCCGGTCGGTCAAGAGGTTGATGTCGCGCGCCGTGCGGGTCTTGGTCCCCTTGAAGACCAGGTGCTCGATGAAGTGGCAGATCCCGGAGAGCGCTTCGGGCTCGTGGCAGCTCCCCATCCGCAGCCAGACCCCGATCGAAACCGAGCGCACGCCGGGCACTTCCTCGAACAGGAGGGTCAGCCCGTCGTCAAGGGTCTCGCGCTCGAGCATGTGGAAGCGTCCCCGGGAAAGGTCGGGGAGTATCGCACGCCGGGGAACGCGGTCAAGTCTAGCGCCGCGTCCCGCCGCCACCGCTCCCACCGGAAGTGCCGCTTCCCGGGCGCGTCGTCTGCCCCGGCTGCTGGCCCTGCCCGCCCGGCCCCTGTCCGGCCGGCCCCTGCCCGCCCGGCAGGCCGGGGATCATGTGCGCGCTGACGTCCTTGCGGTAGTCCTCGATCGTGTACTCCCACTTGTTGTAGGTGTCCTCGCCGCGCTTGACGGTGTTGAACGCCTTCTTCCCGCTCTTCGAGTGCACGCCGACGATCCCCACCCCGCCGGGGGCGACCCCCTGCGGCTGGCGCCGCGGGTTCGCGGCCGAAGACTGCTCGCCCACCCGGAATCCGGAACTCGAGCCCAGCCCGAGCTCGCCCGGCTGGTTCTCCGCGCCGGCCTCTCCGCCTCCTTCGCTCGAGCAGGTCGAGACGACCCGGCCCGCCGCGCCGATCTTGAGCAGGCACCAGTCCTCGAACTTCGATCCGCGGATCATCGGGTCGGTCCACTTCTTGCGCAGGAAGACCTGACCCTTCTGGCCCTTCCGCGTCAGCTGTTCGAGCTCCGCCGGGGCTGCCCCCTGGTCCTGCTGGTAGGCCAGGATCCCGGCCGCGAACTGCTCCTGGATGAACATCAGGTCGGCCTCGCGCTCGCGCTGCTCGACCACCGACCACTCCTGGATCGCCATCCCCGCCAGGATCGACATCACCACGAGCATCGTCATCAGGCCGGCCAGCAGCACGCCGCGCTCCCCCCGGGGCGGGGCGGCGGGACGGGCGCGGCGGCGGCGCGGCGGCATCGGCGTTCCGGCTCAGCGCGCCGCGGCGGGGCAGGTGATCACCGTCGAGTCGGTCGCCGTCTTGCGCGAGGTGCAGGTGTCGAACCCCCCGGGTGGCGGCGGCGACAGGCAGGCCCCCTGCTTGTTGCCGTTGTCGTAGGCCGTGACCACGACCTTGTAGTCGGCCAGCGTCGGGCTGGGGCGCAGGTAGGTGTGGTTCTGGCAGCCGACCGGCAGGACCGGGGTGTCGGAGTCGCCCCAGCTGAACTGGTAGGCGGTGACCTGGCCGTCGGGGTCGCTGGATACCGGGCAGAGCGTGATCGAGCAGGTGTAGGGGCTGGAGGAGCCGATGATGCCGATCTGCGGGGGCCCGGCGTCGACGGTCGGGGGCAGGTTGTCCAGCACGGAGTAGGTGGCCGAGGTCGAGGCCGTCGCCCCCTTGTTGTCCACCGTCGTCAGCGAGATGGTCAGGTCCTGCGGGTTGTTGAAGGTCCGGATGATCGTCGTCGACGCGGTCACCTCGTTGTCGGGATTCGAGACCCCCGGGTCGGGGTTGGTCGAGGCGATGCTCCAGCGGTACTCGACGATCTCGCCGTCGAGATCCTCGCTCGACGAGCCGCTGAACGTGACCTGCGAGCCGATCGGCGCCCGATCGCGCGGCTGGATCGAGATCACCGCGGTCGGCTTCTCGTTGGTCGAGTTGATCTTGACGTCGACAGTCCCCTCGGCGGAGCCGCTCTTGACCCTCACCTTGGAGTCGGCATTGGTCGTCAGGATGTCCTGGGCCTCGCCGCGCTCGTTGGTCTTGACCAGTTCCCCGCCGCTGGCCATCGTCCCGGCACTGGCCGAGAAGCGCACGCCGATCCCGGACTGCGGCTGGCCGTCGGTGTTGAACACGACCGAGGTGATGGTCGAGCTGCCCGGGATGTCGGGGGCGTCGAGGTCCAGCGAGGCCGGGCTGGCCGTGACCTCGATCACCCAGTCGGACTCCGCCGTGGGCTCGGAGTCGTCGCAGGCGGCCGCGAACAGCAACAGGAGCAGGAGCAGCCCACAGGGCAGGATCGTCTTCGCGCGGAGCTTCATGGTCGTCACCCTGCCGCGGTTCGCGGCGTCGTCCATCACAAGTCGCCGTAGCTCGCGCCGTTGAGGGTGGTCCCGGACGCGCGACTTCGCACGTCCCAGATCCCCGACGGCTGGGTCGGGTCGAGGCTGGTCTCGGGATCGGCCGGGACCTCCTCCCAATCCGAGTCTCCGGTCATGGGATCGACCGGCATCTTGCGCAGGTACCCCTCGTCGACGAGCCCCGAGACGCTCGCCGGGTAGTAGCCCTTGTCGGCGAAGTACTGGTCGATCGTCTGGCGCAGGAGGAACAGGTTCGACTTCAGCACGGCCTCCTTAGCCTTGGTCTGCGCGTTGCGGTAGGTCGGCAGGGCGACCCCGACCAGGAGGCCGATGATCGCCACGACGACCAGCAGTTCGATCAGCGTGAAGCCGCGCTGGCGTCGCATCCGTCCTCCCCTCACCACGTCTTGTACTCGGTCCCGTCGAGGGCCTTGCCTTCGGCGAGCGAGTAGACGTCGTACAGGTTCTGGCTGTCCCACATCTCGTCGTCCGGGTCCTGCTTGGAGGAGCGCTTGCCCCACTCCGCCTCGCCGGTCAGCGGGTCGCGCGGGACGCGGCGCAGGAACTTGACCTTCAGTTCCTTGGCCAGACCCAGGTCGAGTCCTTCGACCAGCACCTCGAGGTCGTCGGGCCAGTCCTCCGCGGTCGCGTCCTTCTTGGCCGACGGCACGGTCTGGACCACGTAGTGGTAGGAGTCGATCGCCCGCCGCATCTCGCGCAGGCTGCGCTTCAGCTCGATCTCCTGGGCCCGGCGCTCGAGCCGGTGCGCCACCGGCAGCGCGAGGCCCGCCATCGCCGTCAGCAGAAATACGACGACGAACAGCTCGACGAGCGTCACGCCGCGGTCCGGCGCGATGAGGGCGCGGCAGCTCACGGCTTCTTCACGTCCAGGTTGGCCACCCGGAACGAGGCCGGCATCGGCTGCGCGTCGGGGCCGCGCACCTGCGCGGCTGCGAAGCCGAAGCCCGCGTTCCCCTGGTCCAGCGCGATGAAGCTCAGCCGCACCAGAGAGCCGGTCCCGGAGGCCCCGACGCTGCCCCCGCGCGAGGCCGACACCACGATCGTCCCGCCCTCGGCCGCCTCGACCGCCTGCAGGTCGTAGGCCGCCCCCCCCTGCTGCATGAACTCCCCGGGCTGCGCCGGGGGCACGAAGCGCAGGACCTTCTTGTCGTATCGCAGCTGGAAGTTGACCATCCCGACGTTTTCCGCCCCGGCGATCACGACGTCGACGGGGACGGCGTCGCCCGGGGCAGCCTGGGTGCGTGAGAGCGCCAGCCGGAGCTGGGCCACCGCCGTCCGCTTGGGCGGCTCGTTCGGGGCCTCGGCCTCCTCGTCTGCGGCTTCGCCCTCCGGCTCCTCGCCGGGCTCGTCCGCTTCCTCCGACGGCGCGTCGGCCGGCGCCGGCTCGGCGTTCGGGGCGACCGGCGGCGTCGGTGCCGGGGGCACCGTCCCGCGCGGCTTGCGCGGCGTCTCCGGGGCGGGAGCGGCGGGCGTCGGGGAGGGGCCGGCGGCGGCGCGGTTCGCCCCGCCGCGTCCTCCGGCCGGGGCCGAACCGCCGCCCGGCCCGGCGGCGGCCGGCCGGGTCGTCATCTTCGAGGTCGTACCGGGCGCTGTGCCCGGCGGCTTCGGGGGAGCGACCTCCTTCTTCAGCCCCAGCTCCTGCTCGATCTGGTCCCACGGGTTGTAGCCGTCGGCGAACGGGCTCTCGCCCAGTGCGTTGCGGGCGATCCCGCGCAGCTGGATCTGTTCCTCGGTCCCGACCCACAGCGGAACCAGGTCGACCGACTCGATGTTGGGCACGCGGACGATGTGCGGGGTGATCGAGATCACGAGGTCGGTCGTCTCGACTTCGTCCTTGTTCTTGCCGAAGATCCGGTTGAGGACGGGGATGTCCGAGAGCCCGGCCACGCCGGCCAGCGACGAGCGCTCGGCGTCCTGCATCAGGCCGGCCAGCAGGTTGGTCTCGCCGTCCCCCAGCCGCAGGCTGGTCTCGACCGTCCGGGTGCCGATGATCGGCTGCTCCGTGCCGCCGGCCGCCGAGACCGAGCCCTTCACCGCCGAGAACTCGAGCTTCATCTCGAGCGTGACTTCCTTGTTGTGGTGGACGCGCGGCTTGACCCCGATGATGATGCCGACGTTCTGGTAGGTGTACGAGGTGATCGGCACGATGTTGCCGCCAATCGTCTGCGAGGAGTTGAAGGTGGTGGCCGGGATCGGGACGCGGTCGCCGATCGTCAGCTTGCCCTCTTCGCCCTCCAGGATCCGGATCTGCGGCTTGGCGATCAGCTTGGTGTCGCTGTCCGACTTGAGGAAGCTGAACAGCACCGACGGGATCGGCCCCAGGCTCCAGAGCGCCGAGTTGTTGAGAATCCCGAGGTTGTTGAGCGGGATCAGCGCCTTGCCGTCCCCGAAGACCAGCGCCATCGTCTTCGCGGACAGGTCGATCCCCAGGTCGCGCGTCCGGTTGCGGTTGACTTCCAGCAGTTCGATGTCGACGACGACCTCGCCGCGGGACTTGTCGTTGGCCCGGATGATCCGCTCGGCGACCTTGATCTTCTCGGGCGTGTCCTTGATCGTGATCGCGTTGAGCTGCGGGCTCTCGGCGACCCGCCGCATCTCGAGCAGCGAGCGCAGGATCCCCTGGACCTCCTTGGTCTCGGCGTTGGAGAGGTAGAAGGTCCGGATGACGTGGTCCTCGTACTCCTGGCGCTTCTGCCGGCTGTCCTCGGCGATCATGATCGTGTGGGCGTCGATGACCTTGTAGAAGTGCTTGTTCATCATCATGAGCTGGTCCATCGCCTTCTCGAAGGGGACGTTCACCAGCTCCACGGTGATCTTCTTCTTGAGGTCCAGCTTGTCGTCGAAGATGAAGTTGATCCCCGAGGTCTTGGACAGGATGTCGTAGACCTCGCCGATCGTCTGGTCGGGGAACTTGAGCGAGAGCGGGACGTTCGAGGCCGGATCGAGCTTGGGCGGCCCCAGCTCCGCCATCTGGCGGTCGGCCTCGGCCTTCGCGCTGTCGAACTCGGAGGGCCGGGTCCGCTTGTACTCGAGCCGGTCGAGCGCCTTCTTCAGCTCGACCTGGGCGTACTCGTTGGTCGGGTCGAGGATCACGGTCTCCTGCAGCTCCTTGACCGCCAGCTCGAGCTGCCCGGCCTGCAGGTACTGGCGCCCGCGATCGAAGTGGGAGGCCGACGCGCGCAGCTTGGACCGCATCAGCGCCAGCTGGTTGCGCATGCTCGTCGGGTTCTCGGCGTTGGCCTTGGCGTAGGCCAGGACCGCCTCGTCCCACATCTCGCGCTCCGCGAAGGCCTCGCCCTTGCGGTAGGCGTTGCTTCCGCTGGCGCATCCCGCCGCGACGAGCGCCGCCGCCAGCAGCAGCGCCAGCAGCAGCGCCGCGCGCCCCCGAAATACCTGCATTCCGTTACTCACCGTCCTGCCTCCGTCTCGGGCGCCGGTGCCGCTAGCGCTTGGGGGGCGCGGGGATCAGGCGCACGCTCTGCGTCTGTTCCGAAAAGCGCGGGTCCGTGTAGCTCACCACGACCTGGTCGATGTCGATCTTCTTGACCACGAACTGGTTGTCGAGTACGTCGCCGACCCTGACGGGCTCCGTCGTGGTCTTGCCTTCCTTCTTCTGCAGCACTGCCACGTACTCCTCGTTCTCCTGCAGCTTGGCGATGTAGGCGACGTAGGTGTAGCGGAAGGCCGGCGGCTGCGGCGGCGGGGGCGGGGGCGGCGGCGGCGGCGGCTCGGGGGGGAGCAGCGCGCGCCGCGCGGCCTCGGCCTGCCGCTCGCGCGCCAGCCGCGCCTCGCGCTCGACGCGCTCGACCTCGGCCCGGCGCTCGGCTTCCTTGCGGGCCCGCTCGGCCGCGAGCGCCTCCGGGCTCTGGCTGTACTCGAACAGGCTGCGCTGCCGGTCGTAGGCTTCCTCCGCCTCGGGCCGCTCGAGCGGGATCGACGGGATCTCGAGCATCGAGGCCAGCTGCTTGTCGAGCGGCGCGACCTTGTCGGCGGCCGCACGCGCGGCCTCCTCACCGCCGGCGCCGAAGAACGTCGTCCGGTAGTTCCAGCCCAGGGCCGCGACCGCGACCACGAGCAGGCCCGCCATCACCAGCTGCCGGCGCTGGGCTTCCGCGATCTTCATCGGGACTCCGTCGGACGCGCGGCGCGCCGCGGGCCCGAGCTGCGCTTCGCCGTCTTGGCCTTGCGGTCGACCTCGTAGGCTCGCCGCAGCTCGGGGGCGTTGAAGTAGGTCTCGACGTCGACGCTGAGCTGGAGCAGCCGGCCGCCCTCCTGGCCGCCGCCGAGCGCGACCTGGCGCACGATCAGGAACTGGTCGATCTCCTCCAGCCGGGCCAGGAACTGGCGCAGGTTCTCGTAACCCGCGGTCAGCGGGAAGCTGAAGGCCATCGCCTCGATCCCCTCCGCGGCCAGCGACTGGCTGCCGACCTGGACCCTCTCGGCGCGCACGTTGAATTCGCGGCCGACCCCGTCGAGCGCGCGCTGGAACGGGACCATCCGGTCGCGCTTGGTGGAGAGCATCTCGTCGTAGAAGCGGTCGACGCCGTCCTGGACCCCGACGACGTGGTCGTGGACCCGCTTGAGCTGCGCGAGCGCTTCGGCCGACTTCTTCTCGGTCGCCGCGTCGCCCTGCTTCTCGGCCTCGATCCGGGCGATCTCCGCCTGCCGCGGCCGCACGAACAGGCTCCAGAGGGCGCCGTCGAGCAGCAGGACCGCCAGCAGCAGGAGCAGCAGCCGCGGCGCGGCGCGGCGCACGTCGAAGCGCGGCGCGGGCGGCGGGGTCGAGCGTGCGGCACCGCCATTGGGGGGCGTGGGCGCGCTCATCGGTCGCCTCCCGCGGGGGGATCCGGGCTGGGCGGCGGATTGTCCCGCCGGCGGTAGCCGCTCTCCGGGGAGCGGTTGGGGTTGATCCGCGGCTTGAGCACCGGCTTGCCGTCGATCTCGCCGACCTCGACCGGAGGCGGATTCGACCCGGGCGGCCGCGGTGCGGCGGTCGCCGCGCCGGTCGTCTCCCCGGCGGCGGCGGGGGCGGCCCGCGGCCCGCGGCCGACGGACGGCGTACGCGCCGCGCCGGCCGGGCCAGCCTCCGCGCCGGCGGCGGCCGGACTGCCGGAATCGAGCGGCACCCCGAGGCTCTGCTGGAGCGCCGCGCCGCCGCCCGGGTTCCCACTCGCCGCGCCGGCGCCGGGAGCGTTCCCGGCCCGCGGGGCGGACCGCCCGCCGGCGCCCGGGGGCGCTGTCGGCGTCGCCCCGAAGGTGGCCGGCGCCGCGGACCCGCCGCGGGCGGCCGGGCGGTCCGCCGGCGGCGCGCCGGGTGCCTCCTCGTCGGCGGCCGCAGCGTCGGCCGGTCCCAGCGCGAGTTCGGGACCAGCCTCCTCGATCTCGCGGCCCGCGCCGGCGCCGCGCTCGTCAGCGACGGCCTCGGCGGTCGCCTCGGCGGACTCCTCCGGAAGCTCCTCGGGCGGCTTGTAGGTGAACGCCAGGTTGAAATCGATCCGCTCGTCCGCCTGCCGCTCGTACTCCTCGGGCGTCACCTCGGAGAACATCGCCGCGTTCTGGAGCGAGTCCTGCATGTCGAGGAAGCTGTCGAAGGTGCGGCCGATCCCCGAGACCTCGATCCGGATCCGCCCCTCTCCGGTCCGCTTGTTCATGATCTCGAACTGCGGCCGGATCGAGATCAGCTTGACGTCCCAGGGGGTGACCTGCTCCAGCGAGTTGAACAGGCGCGTCCACGAGAAGTTGCGCTGGTCGAGGATCGACGCGACGAAATCGGCCTGCGAGGTCAGCGTCTCCCGGTCGACCTTGGCCAGCGCGGCCTGCAGCGCGTCGGCCTCGCGCTTCATCTCGTGCATCCGCTTGCGGTGCCCGGCGATCTCCTGCTCGAGCTGGGCCTGCCGCGACCCGGCGCTGAAGTAGGCCCAGGCGTTGTAGCCGGTGAAGCCAAGCGCGAGGGCCGCGATCACGCCGAGCGCCGCCCAGATCGGCTTGTCGTTGCGGTAGGGACTCGACGCCAGGTTGATGTCGATCGGCTTCACGACACCCTCCGCAGCGCCAGCCCGACGGCGGGGAGCAGCTCGGGAACGGTGCCGTCCGGCAGGTCCCGCAGCTCCGCGATGTTGCGGGGCGCGCCGGCGATCCGCACCTCGCCGTAGCCCGCCTCGCGCGCCACCTCGGCCAGCGGGCCGGGGTCGAGGCCGACGGCGCGCAGCAGCGTGGAGGCCACCCCGCGGCCCATCAGGTGCTGCTCGTAGTAGGACAGCGTCGACTTCAGCTCCCGCCCGACGACGCGCAGGCTCTCCTCTCCCTGGAACGGGCCCGTGACGTGGTAGGCCTTGGAACGATAGAGGGCGAGCCGGCCGTCGCGGACCAGGGTGACGCTGAAGTACGTCGGGGTGGCGTTGACCAGCGCCGAGTCGCCGTCGAGCGGGGTCGCGCCGCCCGCCGCGGCGTCGAGCCGCGCCGCGTTGAGCAGCGCGAAGCTCGACAGGTCGATCAGGCCGACCCGCAGCCCGGCCGCGGTCAGCAGTTCCTCGACCGGCCGCAGGCTGGCGTCGGGGGCGACCGCCACGAGCACCTGGATCCGGCCGTCCTCCAGCCGGCCGAGCGGCTGCCACGAGAGACGCGCGTCCTCCACGCGAAACGGAATCGACTTCTTGATCCGCCAGCGGATCATCTCGGTGGCCTGGCTCCAAGCTGCCGGCAGCTCCTCGAGGTCGACCACGAAGACCCGCGCGAAGGTGTCGGGCACGGCCAGCGAGATCCGCGCGCTGCCGGTCGCGCCCGCCAGCTGCAGGCTCTCGATCACCGCCCGCACGAACGCCGTCGGGTCCTCGAGCTGGGTCTTCATCAGGCCGGGGACGAAGCTCCCCGCGCGCAGCGCCCGGTGGCCGTAGCCGCCGAGGTGGAACTGCCCGCGCTGGCGCGTCAGCCGGACCGTGACCACGGCGTCCTCGCGCAACTCGACCGCGACGAGCGGGTAGTGCGGCCGCATCCAGGCCGCGTCGCGCAGCCCGGCCGGGATCAGCCGCTCCATCCGCTCGCCGATGACCTTCATGTCCATCCCGCTGCCGTCTCCTCTGGCCCGCTGCTCAGTCCACGAACGTGACCTTGTTGATCTCGCGCAGCGTCGTCTTGCCGCCCAGCACCTTGAGCAGGGCCGACTGCCGCAGCGGGATCATCCCCTCCTCGACCGCCTTCTTCTTGATCTCCGCCGACGGGCGGCGACCCAGGATCATCTCGCGGATCTCGTCCGACAGGTCGAGCAGCTCCGAGATCGCCTCGCGGCCGCGGTAGCCGGTGCCGTGGCACTCGATGCAGCCGCGCCCCTCGTAGAACACCCGGTCCCGGAAAGCGGACGGTTCCAGCCCGGACTCGATCAGCAGTTGGTCCGTCGGCTGGTGCCGGATCCTGCAGTTCGGGCAGATCAGACGGACCAGCCGCTGGGCCAGCACGCAGTTCAGCGCCGAGACGAAGTTGTACGGCTCGACCTTCATGTTCAGGAACCGGCCCAGCACGTCGACGACGTTGTTGGCGTGCACCGTCGTGAACACGAGGTGGCCGGTCAGGGCCGACTGGATCGCGATGTTCGCGGTCTCCTCGTCGCGGATCTCGCCGACCATGATCTTGTCCGGGTCGTGGCGCAGGATCGAGCGCAGGCCGCGGGCGAAGGTCAGCCCCTTCTTCTCGTTGACCGGGATCTGCATCACGCCCTGGAGCTGGTACTCGACCGGGTCCTCGATCGTGATGATCTTGTCCTCGCTGTTGTAGATCTCGGACAGCGCGGCGTAGAGCGTGGTCGTCTTGCCCGAGCCGGTCGGGCCGGTGACCAGGAACATCCCGTAGGGCTCGCGGATGAACTTCCGCGCGCGGCGCAGCACGTCCTCCTCGAAGCCGCAGACGTCGAGCCGCAGCGTCTTGAACTTCTCCGAGGCCGATTCCTTGTCGAGGATGCGGATCACGCAGTCCTCGCCGTGAACCGAGGGAATGATCGAGACGCGGAAGTCGACGGTCCGGCCCTTGATCCGCAGCTTGAAGCGGCCGTCCTGCGGGACGCGCTTTTCCGAGATGTCCAGCTCGGACATGACCTTGATGCGCGAGATCAGGGCCATGTGGAACCGCTTGTCGATCGGATCCATCGCGTTGTAGAGCACGCCGTCGATCCGGTACTTGATCATCACCTCGCGGTCGCGCGACTCGATGTGGATGTCCGAGGCCCGGCGCTGCAGCGCGTTGAAGATCGTCGAGTCGACCAGCTTGACGATCGGGCTCTGGTCCGAGGTGATGCGTTCGATCGAGAGGACCTCCTCGCCCTCCTCGTCCTCGCGCACGACCTGGACCCGCAGCTCGTCGGTCGCCTCGTCCAGCACCCGCTGCGACGATTCCGAGCGCTTGAGAATCTCCTGGATCGCGGCACGGGTCCCGACCGAGACCTCGATCGGCGTGCCCAGCAGCAGCTCCAGCTCGTCGATCATCAGCACGTCGGTCGGGTCGACCACGGCCACGACCAGCCGCTCCCCGGCGCGCCGGATCGGCACGAAGTGGTAGCGGAACATCAGTTCGACCGGGATCGTCTCGAACAGCGAGAGGTCGATCTCGACGTCCTGCAGGTCGACGAACTCGAGCCCCAGGCGCTCGGCGCGCGCCCGCGCGTCGATCTCCTCGTTGATCGTGTCGGCGACCGCGCCGGGCACGAAGTTCGGCTCGAGTTCCTGGCTCTCGCTCATCGCGGCGGCCCCTCAGGTTCCCAGGTTTCCGACGACCTGGAGCAGCGGGTAGTAGATCGAGAACAGGAGCAGCCCGACGACGACGGCCATCCCCACCAGCAGCGCCGGCTCGACCAGCGAGACCAGCGTCTGCAGCTCGTGCTCGATCTCCTCGTCGGTAAAGTTGCCGACGTGGTCGAGCATCTCGGCGACGGTGCCGGACGACTCGCCGACCTTGACCATCTCGATCAGCATGTCCGGGAACAGCCCGGTCTCCTCGAGCGACGACCAGAGCGCCGCCCCCTCGCGGATCTTGCCGGCGACGCGCGCAATGGCCTGGCCGTAGATCGGGGTCCCGATCGCCCGCGAGACGATCTCGAGCCCGGTCACCATCGGGATGCCGCCCGAGACCAGCGTGCCCAGCGTGCGGGCGAAGCGGGTCACGACGAACTTGCGGGCGATCGACCCGACCACCGGAAGCTGGTAGACCAGCGCCTCGAGCGCGCGCTGCCCGGTCGGCGTGCGCCGCCAGATGGCGAGCAGCGCGCTCCCGCCGACCACGACGCCGATCCAGACGAACCACCACTGCCGGATCATCTGCGAGGCCCCCATCACGCCCCGCGTGATCAGCGGAAGATCGGCCCCGAAGTCGCTGAAGAAATCCTGGAAGTTGGGCAGGACGTAGACCAGCAGCACGACCACCAGGACGACCGAGAGCGCGATCAGGATCGCCGGGTAGGTCAGCGCCGCGAGCACCTTCTTGCGCACCGTGAGCAGCGTCTTGCTGTAGGTCACGTAGCGCTGCAGCACGGTCGCGATCTCGCCGCTGCGCTCGCCGGAGGCCACGGTGCTGGCGAACAGCGGCGGGAAGACCCCCTGGGCCGCGAAGGCGTCGGACAGCGCCTCGCCGGTCCGGACGCGGTTGCGGACGTCCTCCAGCGCGGCCTTGAAGACCGGGTTCTGCCGCCTTTCGATCAGCAGCGTCAGGCACTCGACGATCGGCAGCCCGGCCCGGATGAGCGCCACGAACTCCTGGTTGAAGAACAGGAACTCGCTCATCTTCACCGACCGGCGCCGCTTGACCAGGCCGCCCAGCGCAGCGCCCAGGCTGGAGCGCTTCTGGATCGAGAGGACGAGGAACTCCTGCCGCTCCAGCTCGCGGCGCAGCGTCCCCGGCTCGGCGGCTTCGAATTCCCTGTCGACGATCTCTCCGGTCGTCGTCGCCAGGCGGCAGCGGAAGATCGGCATCGTCAGCGCCCCGGACCCGCCGCGGCGTCGGCGCCGTCGCCGGCATCGACCGCCTTGATCGCAATGAAGATCGCGCGGTCCGGGCGGCGCCCGGGCGCCCCGACCAGTTCCTCGCGGCCGTGCGGCAGCGCCAGCTCGAGCCGCAGGACGATGCGCGGCGCCGCGCCCGCGGCGCCGGCCTCGCCGGGCAGGGGCTGCTCGAGCAGGTCGAAGGTCTCGATCGAGACCACGCCGCGCTCGCGATCGACGGAGGCCACGCGGAAGGCGACGGAGTAGCGCTCGCCCAGCGCCGCCTCGGCGCGCTTCCCTTCCATCGCCCGCAGCGTGGTCGACGACAGCAGCTTGTAGCTGGTGTAGCGGGTCAGCTGCGAGAGCGACTCCGAGACGCCCCGCAGCTCCTTTGCGATCCCTCCGGCGGGGGCCGGGTCACGGGTCGCGAGGATCAGGCTGATCGAAAGGTCGACCGCGCGCGGCGGCGTGTCCCAGGCCGACAGGGCGCGCGCGATCCGCTCCAGCCGCTCCGGCTCGTCCTCGACGGTCAGCAGGCGCGAGGACTTGGGAACCCGCACCGCGCCGCAGGGGCCGAGCAGTTCCTCCACGACCGCCGAGGCCTCGGACAGCGGCTTGTAGCGCACGGCGATCACGCGCGCCTCGATCGACTTGCCGTCGCACGCCGGGTCGCCGCCCGTCTCGGCGGCGCGGGCGGGGCCGGCCCCCCCGGCGAACAGGAGGCCCGTCAGGAGCGGGAGGAGGGCAGCGCGCATCACAGGTCGAGCTCCGTGCCGAGGATCATCGTCACGGACGGGGCGTCCGGGCTCGGCGGAAGTAGGGTCACGATCCGCGCGCCGGGCTGGTCGACCCGGCGCACCACGGGCGAGGTGCGCGTGCGCTCGGCACGCGCCGCGATCAGGCTCTCGCCGGCCGCGGGGGCGCGGCGCGCGACGAGCGGGACGAGCGCGGCCGCGGCCAGCAGCACCGCCGCCGCGGCGAGGAGCAGGCGGGCCGGGCCGGCCGCGCCGCCCGCGGCGCGCCCCGGGGCCGCCGGCAGCGTGAGCCCGGCCAGGGCCGGCGGCGCGACCGGCGGCGGGACGGCAGCCAGCAGCGCGAAGAGCGCCGATGGGTCCCGGCCAGCCAGCGCGGCGCGGCAGGCGGCGCAGTCGAACAGGTGCGCCGCCTCGGCGGTCTCGGGACGCGCGCCGGCCGCGATCGCGGCAGCACGCGACGCCGGCAGGTGCGGCGTGCGGTCGGGCCGGCTCACGGCCGGTCCCCGCCGTCGGTCGCGCTGCCGGGATCCGGCTCGTCGCCGGCCAGGCTCCAGTTCGCGCACAGTTCGGGGTAGCGGGCCTGCATCCGGCGCGCCACCGCGGCCCGCGCCTGGAACAGGTGGTTGCGCACGGTCGACGGCGCGAGGTCCATCATCCGCGCGATCTCGGACGGCTCGAGCCCCTCGACGCGCGCCAGCACGAAGACCGCCTTCTGCCGCGGCGCCAGCTCCCGCGTGCAGTCCTGGAGCGCGGCTTCCAGCTCGTGGGCCAGCACGCGCTCGAGCGGGCCGCGCCCCGCGCCCGCCGGCCGGGGGGCCGCGGCGTCGGGCACCTCGGCCAGCAGGTCTTCCCGCCGGGCCTGGCGCTTGCGCAGTGCGTCGATCGCGAGGTTCACCGTCATCCTGTAGATCCAGCCGTCCAGGTCCTCGCCGGGGCGGAAGCGGGAGAGCGTCTGCCACAGCCTCAGGGCCACCTGCTGGGCCACGTCCCGCGCCTCGTCCCAGTCGCCGGTCACGCGCCCGGCGATCCGGTGAAGGCGCTCCCACCGGGGGCCGATCAGGGCGTCGAACGCCTCCCGGTCCCCGGCCGCAGCCCGGACGATCAGGTCCGCCTCGCCGCTCATCCGGCCGCGGGCCTCCGCCGTCCTGCAAGGATTACGGACCGGGAGGCGGCAGCGTCTAGTCCCCGCGGGCGCCCGGTCCGGAGCGGGTCCCAGCCGGCCGCGACCCAGCGCCGGACGGTCCCGCCCGCCCGCAGCCGCCCGCCGGCCCGGGCCGGCAACAGCCGCCCGATCGCGGCCGCCGGGACCCCGGCCGCGGCGAGCCGGCGCAGCAGCCCGGCCAATCGTTCCGGCGCGACCGCCGCGAGCAGTTCGTAGTCCTCCCCCCCGTGCAGCGCCAGCCGGAGCGCTTCGTCCGGCGGCAGCAGCCGCGCCGCGGCCGGATCGACCGGGAGGAGGTCTGCCCGGACCTCGAACCCGCAGCCGCTGGCCCGCGCCAGCCTCGGCAGGTCGAGCCCGAGCCCGTCCGACAGGTCGATCAGCGCGCTGGCGCCCGCGGCCAGCGCCGGCGCCGCGGCGAGCCGCGCACGGGGCCTGCGATAGCGCGCCGCCGCCCGCGCCGCCAGCCGGCGCGCGCCGGCCTCGCGCGGCGCGCGCACCCGTCCTTCCAGCAGCGCCAGCCCCAGCGCCGACCCGCCCAGCACGCCGGTTACGACGAGCGCGTCGCCCGGCTGGCCGCCCGAGCGCAGCACCGGCCCGCCGCGGTGCGGAAGGCCGGTCACGGCGAGCGCGAGCGTCGTCGCGCCCTCCGGCGCCCGCACGGTGTCGCCGCCGAGCAGCGGCACGCGCCGCACGCGGCAGGCGCGCGCCAGGGCCGCGAGGAACGGCTCGAGCCGCCGGCTCGCCACCGCGCCCCGGGGCCAGCCCAGGCCCAGGAAGACCGCCTCCGGCTGCGCCCCCATCGCGGCGATGTCCGACAGGTTGGCCTCGAGTGCGCGCACCGCGAGGTCGGCCGGCGCCAGCAGGTCGAAGCGGAAGTGCTGTCCCTCGACCAGCAGATCGGTCGTCACGACGCGCCGCGGGCGCCCCGGCAGCACCGCCGCGTCGTCGCCGATGCCGAGGCCGCCGCGCGGGGCGGCAGGCACCGCGAAGCGCCGCCGAAGCCGCTCGAGGAACGCGTCCTCGCCGTGCGCGAAGGGGCCGGTCACACGCGCATTGTCGGCGCAACCGGCCCCGGTGGCGACCCGGGGCGCGTGCTAACCTCCCGGTTCGCCGCACGAGGTCGCGCCGCCGTGGGAACTCCTCCGAAGGGCCGCCTGGTCTACAGCGCGGGGCCGTCCGGTGCCGCCTCCGCCCCACCCCCGTCCGCGGCGCGGAACGAGCCGGCCGCACGACCGCCGCGCCAGCACGCGCTCCGTGTGCGGCGCGAGAAGGCCGGCCGCGGCGGCCGGACCGTCACCACGGCGGGGCCGCTCCACCTCGCACGCGTCGAGGCCTCCGCCCTGCTGGCCGCGCTCAAGAAGGGGCTGGGGAGCGGCGGCACGCTGGCGGTGGTCGAAGGGCCCGATGGCGCGCCCGCCTTCGCGCTCGAGCTGCAGGGGGATCACGCCGAGCGGCTGGTGTTGGAGCTGGAGCGGCGCGGATTCCCGGCCCGGCGCGCCGGGGGCTGAGGGACGATGCCACGGGCTGCGCTGCTGATCGTCGGCTCCGAGATGCTCGACCCGCGCCGGGCCGACGCCAACGGCCCGCTCGCGCACGAGCGGCTGGCCGCGCTGGGGATCCCGCTGGCGCAGCTCGCGCGCATCGAGGACCGCGAGGAGTCGATCGCGGCCGCGGTCGGCGCCGCGCTGGCGACGGCGGAGATCGTGCTGCTCTCGGGCGGGCTCGGGCCGACCGGCGACGACCTGACGCGCGAGGGGGTCGCGCGCGCGCTCGGCCGCCGGGTCGTGATCGACGCCGGCTGGCTGGCCGAACTGGAGCGCCGGCTCGTCGCGCGCGGGCGTCCGATGTCGGACCACTCGCGGCGCCAGGCCCACGTCGTCGAGGGGGGCGAGGCAATCGCGAACGGGCGCGGACTGGCCTGCGGCACGCTGCTGGAGACCGACGGCCGGCTGGTCGCGCTGCTCCCGGGCGTGCCGCCCGAGTTCGCACAGATGCTCGAGCAGGGTGTCCTGCCGCGCATTGCCGAGCGCTTTCCACACCGGCCGGCGGCGCGCCTGGTGCGGGCCGTCGCCGCCGGGCTCCCGGAGGCCTCGGCCGAGCCGGTGCTCGCGCCCTGGTACCGGCGGCCCGGCGTCGCGGTCTCGATCCTGCCGTCGCTGGGGGTGCTCCACATCACCTTCACGCTGACCTCGGCCGACCCCGCGGAGCTGGACGCGCTGGAGAAGGAGGCCCGCTCGCACCTCGCTCGCGGCCTGGGTGAGCACCTCGTCAGCCTCGACGGGACGGGTCTTCCGGAGGCGGCCGGCGGGCGGCTGCTGGCGCACGGGCTGACGCTGGCGGTCGCCGAGTCGTGCAGCGGCGGCCGGCTCGCGCAGCGGATCGTCTCGGTCCCGGGGGCGTCGCGCTACTTCCGCGGCGGGATCGTCGCCTACGCCAACGAGGTGAAGGTGCGGCTGCTCGGCGTCCCGGCCGCGCTGCTCGAGCGCCACGGCGCGGTCAGCGAGGAGGTCGCGCTGGCGATGGCGCGCGGCGCGCAGGAGCGTTTCGGCGCCGACTGCGCGCTCTCGATCACCGGGATCGCCGGGCCGGGCGGCGCGACGCCGGCCAAGCCGGTCGGCCTCGTCGTCCTCGCCGCCGCCACGCCCGGCCAGGCCGAGGTCCGTTCGCTCCACTTCCCGCTCGACCGGGACTCGATCGCGGCGCTCGCCGCGAACACCGCCCTCTACCTGCTGTGGCAGGCCCTTGGCCGGCCGCCCCACGGAGCACGCCGTGATCCTGACTGACCGACCGACCGTCCCCGCCCTCGCGCTCGGCCTGCTGCTTCTCGCCGCGGCCGCACCGGCCGCCGGCGACGAGGGGATGTGGCCTCCCGACCAGCTCGGCGCGCTCGACTGGCCGTCGCTGCAGGAGCGGGGCCTCGCGCTCGGTCCAGCCGACCTCTGGAACGACGCGGACGGTGGGCTGCTGCGCGCCGTCGTCAACCTCGAGGGGTGCTCCGCCGGCTTCGTCAGCCCCGACGGGCTGATCGCCAGCAACCACCACTGCGTCTACGCCGCGATCCAGGAGCACGCCACCGCCGACCGCAACCTGATCGACCTGGGCTACACCGCGGGCAGCCGCGCCGCGGAGCTGCCGGCGAAGAACGCCCGCGTGCTGGTGCTCGAACGGATCGAGGAGGTCACTCCCAAGGTCCAGGCCGCCGCGGACGCGGCCGGCGCCGACGATCTGGCGCGGACCCGGGCGATCGAGCGCGCCAGCAAGGAGCTGGTTGCGGCCTGCGAGCAGGAGCCCGGCTTCCGCTGCTCGATCGGCTCCGACTGGGGCGGGCTGCGCTACAGGCTCCACCGCTCGCGCGAGCTCCGCGACGTGCGGCTGGTCTACGCGCCTCCCGACGGCGTCGGCGAGTACGGCGGCGAGGTCGACAACTGGATGTGGCCGCGGCACACCGGCGACTTCGCCTTCGTGCGGGCCTACGTCGCACCCGACGGCCGCCCGGCGCCGTACGCCGCCGACAACGTCCCCTACCGGCCCAGGCGCTGGTTCGCGCTGTCGGCCTCGGGGGTGCGGCCGGGCGACCTGGTTCTGGTCGCGGGCTACCCGGGCCGCACGCAGCGCTACCTGCCCGCCGTCGCGGTCGAGCGCGACCTGACCTGGTGGTACCCGCGAAGGGAGGAGGTCTTCGGCGACTGGATCGCGATCCTCGAGGCCGAGGCCAAGGCGAGCCCGGAGACGGCGGTCCGCGTCGCGGGGACGGTCAAGTCGCTGGCCAACGGCCTCAAGAACGCGGAGGGGATGATCGCCGGGATCGCGCGGAACGGCGTGCTGCCGCGGCGCCGGGCCGAGGAGGCCGAGCTGCGGGCCTGGATCGCCGCCGACCCGGCCCGTGCGGCGCGGTTCGCCGGCGTGCTCGACGAGCTCGACGCGGTCTACGCCCGCGAGCGCGCGATGCGCGAGAAGGACTTCCTGCTGCGGCTGTTCCCACGGACCGGCGTGGTCCCCGCAGCGGCCACGACGATCACGCGCTGGACGCGCGAGCAGGCCAGCCCGGACCTCGAGCGCGAGCCGGGCTACCAGGAGCGCGACCGCGCGCGCCTGCTCGCCGCGCTCGAGCGCGGGCAGCAGGACCTCGCGCCCGCGGCCGAGCGCCAGGTCCTGGCCGACCTGCTCCGGCGCGCGCTCGAGCTTCCGTCCGACCAGCGGATCGTCGCCGTCGACCGTCTGCTGGCGCCCGCGCTGGAGCCGGGAGCGGACCGCGCGGCAGTGGTCGCGGCCTTCACCGAGCGGATCTACGCCGGAACGAAGCTGACCGACCTGGCAAGCCGGGTCGCGATGTTCGGGACGAACCGCCGCGTGCTGGCGGCGGGCGGCGACCCGGCGATCGGGCTCGCGCTGGCGCTCGAGCCGGAGCGGCTGGAGATGGAGACGCGCGACAAGGCGAGGGACGGCGCACTGGCCCGGCTGCGACCAAAGCACGCCGAGCTGCTGATCGCCTGGCGCGGCGGCCGGGTCTACCCCGACGCCAACAGCACCCTGCGCGTCGCCTTCGGCGCGGTCCGCGGTTACTCGCCGCGCGAGGCCGTGACGATGGCGCCGCAGACGACGCTCGCCGGGCTGCTGGCGAAGCACACCGGGGAGGCGCCGTTCGACGCCCCGGCCGCGCTGGTCGAGGCCGCCGGCCGGAAGGACTTCGGCCCGTGGGCGCAGGCCGACCTGGCCAGCGTGCCGGTCAACTTCCTGTCCGACTCCGACACGACCGGCGGAAACTCGGGCAGTCCCGTGCTCAACGGGAAGGGAGAACTGGTCGGGCTCAACTTCGACCGTGTCTTCGAGAACGTCGCCGGGGACTACGGCTGGAGCCCGCTCTACTCGCGCAACGTGATGGTCGACGTGCGCTTCGTGCTGTGGATGCTCGACCGGGTCGCCGGGGCCGCGCCCCTGCTGGCCGAGTTGGGGATCGGGCCGTCCGCCCCCTGACGCGCCCGGCGGCGCGCCGGGCGTCGTTCGTCGACCCCGGTCAACCGCTGGTCGCGGCGGGGCGGGAGCCGCCGCCGGCCCGCGCCGGCTCCGGTATCATCCGCGTTCATGACCTCCTTCAGCCCCGGCCAGCGGATCGGACCTTACGAAGTGCTCGGCACGCTCGGCGCGGGCGGCATGGGCGAGGTCTACAAGGCCCTCGATCCGCGCCTCAGCCGCGAGGTGGCGATCAAGGTCCTGCCGGCCTCGTTCGCGCGCGACCCCGAGCGGCTGCGGCGCTTTCTCCAGGAGGCCCGCGCGGCCGGCTCGCTCAACCACCCCTCGATCCTGACGGTGTACGACATCGGCACCGACATCGAGACCCCCTACATCGTGACCGAGCTGCTCGAGGGTCTCTCGCTGCGCGAGCGGCTGGCCGAGGGGCCGCTGGGACCGCGCCGCGCGACCGACACCGCGCTGCTGGTCGCGCAGGGGCTGGCGGCGGCCCACGAGAAGGGGATCGTCCACCGCGACCTCAAGCCGGACAACCTGTTCCTGACGCGCAGCGGCCACGTCAAGATCCTCGACTTCGGACTGGCCAAGCTGGTTCAGGCGGCGGCGCTCGAGGAGGGGACCTCCGAGGCGCCGACGCGCGTGCCGGACGCGACGACGCCGGGCTGGATCCTCGGCACCGTCGGCTACATGTCCCCCGAGCAGGCCCGCGGCACACCCGCCGACGGCCGCTCCGACATCTTCTCGCTGGGCGCGATTCTTTACGAGATGGTCGCCGGGCGGCGCGCCTTCAAGGGCGAGAGCCCGGTCGAGACGCTCTCGGCGATCATCCGCGAGGAGCCGCCGGAGCTGTCGATCTCCGCCCCGGCCGCCTCCCCCGCCCTCGACCGGATCGTGCGCCGCTGCCTCGAGAAGCGGCCCGACGACCGCTTCCAGTCGGCGCGCGACCTGGCCTTCGCGCTGGACGCGATCAGCGGCACCTCCGGGACGACCGTGGTCTCGGGGATCGAGCCGCCGGCCGGCGCCGCGCTGCCGCCGGCCGCGGCCGTGCCGCGCTGGCGCCGCTGGGGGCGGATCGGCCTCCTGGTGGCGGCCGGGATCCCGCTCGGGATGTGCCTCACCTCGAGCGACGAGCCGGTCGCGGTGCACCGCGTGCCGACCTTCCGGCAGGTCACCTTTCCCTCCGGCCAGGCCGGCAACGCCCGCTTCGCGCGCGACGGCCACACCGTCGTCTACTCCGGCCGCTTCGGGGGCGAGTTCAACGAGATCTTCACCGTGCGCGAGGAGAGCCCGGAGTCGCGCGCGCTCGGCTTCCCGCGCTCGGCGCTGGCCGGGCTCGCGCTCGACTCCGACGAGCTGCTGATCCAGCAGTTCTCCGACAAGGGGACGCCCGTGCTGGCGCGCGTCCCGCTGGGCGGAGGGGCGCCGCGGCCGATCGCACAGGGGGTGCAGGACGCCGACTGGGGGCGGAAGGGGGACGAGATCGCGGTCGTCCGCGCCGTCGAGGGGAAGATCCGGCTGGAGTTCCCGATCGGCAAGCCGCTCTACGAGACGGCGGGAGAGATCGCCAGCGTGCGGGTCTCGCCCAGCGGCAACTCGGTGGCCTTCCTCGACCACAGGCTGCGCGGCGACGACCGCGGCGACGTCGCGCTGGTCACGCGCGACGGCAAGAAACGGGTGCTGTCCGACGGCTGGGCCAGCCTCAGCGGGCTCGCGTTCGATCCCGGGGGGGAAGCGGTCTGGTTCACCGGGACGCGGCGCGGCGGGATCGCGGCGCTCTACCGGGTCGAGCTGGACGGCGGCGATCCGGACCTGATGTACGCCGCGCCCCAGTCGCTGCGGGTCGAGGATGTCTCCGAGGACGGGCGGGTGCTCCTGGCAACGCTCGACCGGCGGATGCGGGCGACCTGCGTCACGGCCGGCGCCGAGCGCCCGCGGGACGTCTCCGTGCTCGACCTCTCGCTGGTCTCCGACCTCTCGCCGGACGGCAAGACCGCGGTGATCGTCGAGAGCGGCGAAGGGGGCGGCGAGGGCTACTCGATCTACCTCAAGCCGACCGACGGCGGGCCGGCCGTGCGGCTGGGCGAGGGCTCGGGGGGGCAGCTCTCCCACGACGGAAAGTGGGTCGCCTCGATCCTGATCAAGGGGCCGCTGCGGATCGCGCTCTGGCCCACCGGCGTGGGCCAGGCCCGCTTCCTCGAGCCGGCCGGGCTGGCCTCGGTGACCGCTCTCACCTGGACGCCGGACGGCAGCGCGCTGCTGCTGCTGGGCAATCGCCCGGGCGAAGGCCTCCGGCTCTGGCGCCAGGCGATGGACGGCGGCGCCCCGGTCCCGGTCACTCCCGAGGGGCTGTTCGACGGGCTGGGACGGTCGCCCATCAGTCCCGATGGCCGGTTGCTCGCGACGATCGGCGCCGACCGCACCGTCGTGCTCTACCCGCTCGACGGCGGTGCGCCGCGTCCGCTCGCCGGGCTCGAAGGGATGGCCCCGTTCACCTTCACGGCCGACGGCTCGGCGCTGCTGCTGGGCCAGGGCAAGGACCGCCGGTTCGAGCTGAAGCGCTACGACCTGGCCAGCGGGAAGGTCGAGACGGTCCAGGCGATCGCCGACGCCACGACGCTGATCGGCGACGGGGCCGCCGTCACCTTTCAACTCACCCCCGACGGGAAGACCTTCTGCCTGAGCCACAGCTCGAACCCGGCGACGCTCTTCGTCGCGAGCGGCCTGGGACGCTAGGGTGGGGACGCGTCATGCCGGCAGCGCCGCGGAGGTCCGCGCGCTGAACGTCTTCATCAAGCTGCTGCGCGCAACGAACACGCTGCGCGCGCGGCTGGTCCCGCGGCTCGCGGCGCACGACCTGACCGAGACCCAGTTCGGCGTGCTGGAGGCGCTCTACCACCTGGGGCCGCTCTGCCAGCGCGACATCGGCGGCAAGCTGCTGACCTCCGGCGGCAACGTCACGCTGGTCGTCGACAACCTCGAGAAGCGCGGGCTGGTCGAGCGGGTGCGCGGCACGGAGGACCGGCGGTTCGTGACGGTCCACCTGACCGCGGCGGGGCGGCGGCTGATCGCCAGGGCCTTCCCCGCCCACGCGCAGCGCGTGACCGAGGCGATCGGCGCGCTCCCGGCCGCCGAGCAGGAGGAGCTGGGCCGCCTGCTGAAGAAGCTGGGGACGGCGGCGGCTAGCGCCGGCGCACGCCGACCTCCTCGGTAGCCGGCGCTTCGTCCACCGCTCCGGTGTCGTCCCCGTCGCCCGCCGCGTCGGCGGCCGGCGCGCCGCCGGGTGGACCGGGCGGGCGATCCGCGGGCGCAGCCCCGAGCACCAGCGGCAGCACCTCCTCCATCTCCTCGACCGCGTGGAACCGCAGCTCCTCGGCGACCCCCTTGGGCAGCTCGCCCAGTTCCTTCTCGTTGGCCTTGGGGAGGATCACGGCGTGGGCCCCGGCGCGCCGCGCCGCCAGGACCTTCTCCTTGACCCCGCCGATCGGCAGCACGCGGCCGCGCAGCGTGATCTCCCCGGTCATCGCGACGTCGCGCCGCACCGGCCGCTCGGAGAGGACCGAGACCAGCGCCGTCGCGATCGTGATCCCGGCCGACGGGCCGTCCTTCGGGATCGCCCCCTCCGGCACGTGGACGTGCAGGTCGTACTCGGTGAACGCCGCCTCCGGGATGCCGATCGCGGCCGCGTGGCTGCGGGCGCACGAGAGCGCGGCCTGCGCCGACTCCTTCATCACGTCGCCGAGCTGGCCGGTCAGGGTGAGCCGCCCCTTCCCCCGCATCTTGATCGCCTCGATGTAGAGCACGTCGCCCCCGGCCGCGGTCCAGGCCAGGCCGGTCGCGACGCCGGTCAGCGCCCCCTCGAGCTTCTCCTCGGCCTGCGGCGGAGGCGGCCCGAGGTAGACCTCGATCGACGAGGCCGCGACGCGCGACGGCGCCTTCCCGCCCTCGGCGACCTTGCGCGCGGCCTTGCGGCAGATCGCCGCGATCCGGCGCTCGAGGTTGCGCAGCCCCGCCTCGCGCGTGTAGCGCGCGATCAGCTCGCGCAGCGCGCCATCCGAGAAGCTCATCTCGGCGTCGCCCAGGCCGTTCTCGCCGAGCTGCTTGGGGATCAGGTGCCGGCGCGCGATCTCGAGCTTCTCCTCCTCGGTGTAGCCGGGGATCCGGATCACCTCCATCCGGTCGCGGAAGGCCGGGTGGATCGTGTCCATCAGGTTCGCGGTGGCGATGAACAGGACCTGGGACAGGTCGAACGGGATCCCCAGGTAGTGGTCGCGGAAGCCGTTGTTCTGCTCGGGGTCCAGCACCTCCAGCAGCGCGGCCTGCGGATCGCCGCGGAAGTCGTTGGCCAGCTTGTCGACCTCGTCGAGCATCATCACCGGGTTGCGCGAGCCGGCCTGGCGGATCGACTGCACGATCCGGCCCGGCATCGAGCCGATGTAGGTCCGGCGGTGGCCGCGGATCTCGGCCTCGTCGCGCACGCCGCCGAGCGAGACGCGCGCGAACTTCCGGCCGACGGCGCGGGCGATCGACCGCCCCAGCGAGGTCTTGCCGACGCCCGGGGGGCCGACGAAGCAGAGGATCGGCCCCTTGTGCTCGGGCTTGAGCTTGCGCACCGCCAGGTACTCGACGATCCGCTCCTTGACCGGGTCGAGGCCGTAGTGGTCGGCGTCGAGCACGCGCTGCGCCTCCTTCAGGTCGATCGCGTCCTCGGTCGCGACGTCCCACGGCAGCTCGACCAGCCACTCGAGGTGGTGCCGGATGGTGGCGGTCTCGGCCGCGTCGGGGTGCATCCGTTCGAGCCGGCGCAGCTCGCGCTCGATCTCCTCGCGGACCGCCTCGGGCAGGGCGCGGTCCTTGATCTTCTCGCGGATCTCCTCGATCTCCTCCTCGGTCTCGGAGCCCTCCCCCAGCTCGCTGCGGATCGCCTTCATCTGCTGGCGCAGGTAGTACTCGCGCTGGCTGCGGTCGATCTCGTCGCGGGCCAGGGAGTCGATCTCGTGCTGCATCGAGAGCAGGTCGAGCTCCCGCTTGAGCTGCTGCGCGACAAGCCGCAGCCGCTCGATCGGGTCGATCAGTTCCAGCACGCTCTGGGCGGCCGGGGCCTCGAGCTCGAGGTTGCTGGCCACCAGGTCGGCCAGCCGCCCGGGATCCTCCAGGTTGGAGGCGATGACCTGGACCTCGGAGGGGAGATTCTTGCCCAGGTTGACCCCGCGCTCGAGCGCCTTCTTGACCGTGCGCATCAGCGCCTCGCACTCGATCGAGTCCTCGTCCTCGCCCGGCACGCGGGCCGGCTCGAGCAGCGGCTCGACCTGGGCCACGAGGTACGGCACGCCGCCGTCGAGCGCCTTGACCCGCGCCCGGCAGACCCCCTGGACCAGCACGCGGATCCGCTCGTCGGGCAGCTTGAGCATGCGCATGATCACGGCGACGGTGCCGACCTGGTACAGTTCGTCGACCCCGGGGTTGTCCTCGTCGCGATCGCGCTGCGTCAGCAGCAGCACCATCCGGTTGTCGGCCAGCGCCTTGTCGACCGCACGGATCGACGAGCGCCGGGCGATCGACAGCGGCGCGATGATGAACGGGTAGACGACCATGTCGCGCAGCGGCAACACGGCCAGCTGGCCCGGGATCCGGACCGGCTCCTTGGACTGCTCAGCGGCCATCGTCGGGACTCCCCCTCCGCGCGGCTACGCGGTCTGGACCGCGATCCGGCGGGCCTGCCCGCGGCGGTTCGGCACCTTGGGCATCTCGATCCGCAGCAGCCCCTGGGTCAGCGTGGCCCGGGCCTCGTGCGTGTTGACCGCGGTGGCCAGCGGGACCGCGACCAGGAACCGCCCGTACTCGCGCTCGTCGTGCAGGATCTCGAGCCCGCTCCCGGCCCGCGTGTCGGGCGGACGGCGCTCGCCGGTGAGCACGACGTTCCCCCCTTCCGCCACGACCTCGACCGAGGCCGGGTCGACCCCCGGCACCTCGGCCTCGATCACGAGGTGGGACGGGGATTCCATCATGTCGACGGCCGGCGTCCAGCTCGCCTCCTCGGTCCCACCGTCGCGGAGCCGGAGCAGCGTGTCGAACAGCCGGTTGATCTCGCTCTGGATCCGCGCCACCTCGAGATGGGCGCCCTTCCCTTTGCCGATCATCTCCCCTCCCTCCTCTTCGCCGCGCCCGGCCCGACCAGGCTGCGCAACTCGTCGAGGAACTCCTCGACGTCCTCGAACCGGCGGTAGACCGAGGCGAACCGCACGTACGCGACCTTGTCGAGCTCGCGCAGCCCGTCCATCACGCGCCGGCCGATCGCCTCGGTCGGCATCTCGCGGTCGGGCGCCTCGGCGACCATCACCGAGATCTCGTCCACCAGCTCCTCCAGCGCCCGCGGGCTGACCGGCCGCTTGCTGCAAGCCTTGAGCAGTCCGTCCATCAGCTTGCGCCGGTCGAACAGCTCGCGGCGGCCGTCCTTCTTGACCACCATCGCCGGTGCCTCCTCGATCCGCTCGTAGGAGGTGAAGCGGCGGTGGCAAGCCAGGCACTCGCGGCGGCGGCGGATGACGTCCCCACCCTGCCCCTCGCGCGAGTCGATCACGCGGTCGTTGACGTCACCGCAGTAGGGACACTTCATGGCACGGCCTCCGTGACCGGGCCCTCGGCGTCGCCCCGGCGCAGCGCGCCGCGCGCGACGTACACCGCGCCGCCGGCCAGCACCGGCAGCCAGGTCGTGGCGTGGACCAGGAGCGCCGCGCCGAGCGCGGCGTCGGCCGATACGCCGAAGATCTGCGTCAGCCCGATCTTCATTGCGAAGTGGAAGGTCCCGGTCCCGCCCGGCGTCGGAATCCCGATCCCGACGGCCAGGATCGGGATCAGGATCATCGCGCCAAGCAGCGGGATCTCGACCCCCGCGGCCCGGATCCCGAGCCAGTTGCCGACCGCGATCACGCCCCAGATCGCCGCCGTCTCGACCACCAGCCGCGCCACGCCACCGGGCGTCGCGAAGGCGGAGAGGCCGGGGAGCAGGCTCGCAACCAGCCCGAGGACCTTGCGGACCGCCGGCGATCCGCTGCGCGCCGACGCCCCGTCGATCCGGCGCGTCACCGCCTCGCGGTGGCGCGCCGCGAGGACCGCGACCACGAGCCCCGCCACCGCGAAGGCGAACAGCCCCACGCCCCAGGCCCGCAGCGTCGCCAGCAGCGCCGGGTCGGCGCCCGTGCCGATCGCCGTCAGGCGCGTGGGCAGGACCAGCGCCAGCCCGCCGCAGCCCAGGATCCCGAGCACGTCGAGCACGATCCGCTCGATGCCGACGGTCGCGATCGCAGGGGCGAGCGGCGTACCGGTGCGCCGCGACAGCAGGATCGGCCGCAGCACCTCGCCAAGTCGCCCGCCAGGAAGCGAGGCCATGTAGCCGACCACCACCGCGGACATCAGCGCGTCGAACGGCAGCCGCGGGCGCACCGCCTCGAGCAGCGTCCGCCAGCGCAGCGCGCGTAGCGCGAGGTGGACCAGCACCGAGGCCATCGACAGCGCGACCAGCGTCCAGGACGCCCCGCGCAGGTGGGCCGCGAGCTGCTCGAGGTTGACGTCGCGGAAGGCCCACCACAGGAACAACGCGGCGAGCAACGGCCCGATCACCCAGGTGAGGAGCTTGCGCAGCAAGGGGACTCCGGCGGCCCGGTGCCGGCCGTTCGGCGCCGTCCGGACCGCGTTGCGGGGACGATAGTGGGCGGCCCGCCAAAGGTCAATTGCAGCACCGATCCGGCCGATCGAACCCCCTGCTTGGCCGATCGGCAGGCCGATTCGCGGGATCCGATTCGACTCAGCGTGGATCTGGTGGCGAGGGGGGCGATTCGCCGGCGCGGACCCGGACGGTGCGGCCGCGGCCCACGAGGACCTGGCCGGGCGCCCCCGCGCGGGGTCGCCGGAGGTGCCGGCGGCGGGCCACCGTGACGTCGACCGCCTCCCCCCGGGGGACGCCGCTCAGCGTCGCCGCCAGGCCGGCCGCGAACAGGACGTCGGCCTCGGGAACGGGCCGCCCCCCGGTCCGGATCACGACATGCGCCCCGGGCCGGCCGAGCACGTGGAACCACAGGTCGTCCGGAGCCGCGGTGCGGAAGGTCAGCGCGTCGTTCTGCCGCGCGGAGCGGCCGGCGAGCACGACGAACCCCGAGGGGGAGCGCTGCAGGCGCGCTCCGCCCCCCTCCGTGCCGGGTCCGCGCCCGGCCGCGGCCACCGCCTCCAGCCCGCGTCCGACCGTGATCCCGAGCCGCCGCAGGTCCTCCTCGAGCGCCTCGATCTCCGGCTCGAGGTCGGCCGCGGCGGCCCCGGCGAGCAGCCGCTCGAGCGCCGCGCCGCGTTCGGCCAGCTGGCCGCGCCGGGCCGCACGCGCGGCCCGGCCACGCTCCTCGCGGCGGGCCCGTGCGTAGAGCCGGGCGGCGGTCTCGTGCGGCGCCGCACCCGGCGGCTCGCGCGGGATCTCGAGCGTGCGCGCCGGGTCCCACGGGTCTGCGACCTGCCACGGCCCGGCCGGGAGCACCCGCGCGCCGGGGCCGGCGGCCAGCAGCGCGTCGGCCAGGCGGCGGAGTTCCTCGGGCGGCCGGGCCGAGGCCTCGTCGCGGGCGATCGCGGCCAGCGCCCGGCGCGCCCGCTCCAGTTCGCGGCGCGCGAGCCGCTCCGCGGCGTCGCGCCGCGCGCCCAACTCCTCCCCGGCCAGCGCGGCGCGGTACCAGGCCGCGACGGCGTCCGGAAGGGTGGCGAGGACGAGTTCCCCGGCGGCGCCGGGAACCACGATCAGCTCGACCCGCAGCGTCTCGCGCCACGCGACGCGCGGGGGCTCGTCCGCGTGCCCCAGGCCGGAGACCGCGGCCGGCCCGTCACGCCCCTCGAGGCGGGCGGCGATCCCTTCGAGCGCCTTCGCCGGGTTGGCCGCGCGCTGCGCGCGCTCGACGAGCCGCGCCGCGGCCTGCGTCCCCAGCCCGGGAACGGCGGCGGCGAGCCGTCCGGGGAGGTCCTCCGCGGGACCGGCGAGCGCTGCGCGCCATGCCTCGGCCAGCGCGGCGACGTCGCTCCGCAGCGCGTCCTCCTCGATCCGCGGTTCCCGCCGCCCGTCGGGGATCGTGCGCGGCAGGCTCCCGGGGGTCTCGACCCGCAGCGCGCCCCCCTCGCGCGCGCAGACGAGGTGGAGCAGCGCGGCTCCCGGCACCGCCCACTCGAGCATGGCCGGCGCTCCCCCGACGCGCGGCTCCCCGGGCGGCGCGCCGGCCAGGTCGCGATCGAGCGCGGCGGCGAGGTCGAGCCAGGCCCCGCGGCCGCCGCGCACCCGCGGCGGGGTGGCGGCAAGCAGCAGCGCAGCGCCCCGCACCGGCCCGGTGTCGAGCCTCAGGCCGGGCCCCGGCCCGTCGAACACCAGGTGCAGCCCGCGGCGTCCGACCGGCAGGACGCGCGCGATGCGGCGCCCGGCCGTGGCGCGGACGAGCGACGGAAAGAGGGCGAAGAGGACGAGCGGATCCATTGCTCAGGGGCGCGGACGGACGGGCTGGCCATGGGCCGGAGCCGCGGCGGGGGGCGCGGCGCGGCCCATCCCGTCAGTGATCGGTCGCGAGCACGTCCGACATCGCCTCGTCGACCTGCTCCTCGACCCGGGCGGCGATCTGCCCGCTCGCCTCGGCCAGCTCGCTGACCACCAGCAGGCGGGCCCGATCGAGCATCTTGCGCTCACGGTAGGAGAGGGTCTTCACGGAGTTCAGGTAGGTCAGGTTCTTGAGGACCTCGGCCACCAGTTCGATGTCCCCCGACCGCATCTTGTCCTGGTTCTCCTGGTAGCGGCCCTTCCAGTCCTGGGGGATGTCGACGCTCGCGGTCTTGATCCGGTCGAGGACCAGCTTGACCTTCGCCCGCGAGACCAGCTTGCGCAGCCCGACCGTCTTGCTGTTCTGCACCGGCACCATGACGGTGCTGTCGGTGGCCAGGATCTGGAGGCTGATGAACGTCGAAAGGGTCCCGCCGTAGGAGATGTCCTTGATTTCCTTGATCACGCCGATGCCGTGGTTCGGGTAGACGACCTTGTCGCCCACCTTGAACTTCAGGACCACCGCTGCCGCGCTGCGTCGCTCCATCCAACCCTCGCCCACACCGATCCGGTCTCTCCGGAACGGCTCTGAACGCTTCCCGAGCGCAAATTCAAACTGCCTGATTCTAAAGGAGATCGGTATCCCCTGTCCACCGCTATTCGGGGCTCCTGACGGCCCGGCTCGCGGGGCCTAGAATCGCGCGATGCCGCGCCGCTCGCGCCCGACCCCGGATCCCTGGCTGGTCGTCTCCGACGCCGACGGGAACCTCTTCGAGGTCCCGGAGTACCTGGCGCTGGCGCGCTCGGGGGGGACGACGGTCCGGGCCCACCCCGAGCAGTTCGCCCCGCTCCCGGAGGGTTCGCTGATCTTTCACCTCCCGGGCCGCAAGCCGGTCGGCTTCGACCCGCGGAAGGGGCGCGCGGTCACGGTGGAGGAGGTCGACGGCCGGCCGGTCTTCGCCGCCGCCGCCTTCCTGGCGCCCGCCCACACCGCCTTGTTCCTCGCCCCGTGGGAGCGCCAGCCGGAGGTCCAGCCGCTGCCGCTCTACTGCTACGCGGCCCTGGGGTTCCGGGACGGCGGGTTCGTCAGCCCCTTCCTCCGCGTCGACCCCGACCGGCGGCAGGATCCGGTCCTGTTCCGGCAGGAGGAGATCGACGCGGGCGCGGCGCGGATGCGCGAGCGCTTTCCCGGGAACCGCGTCGTCGACCACATCGTCGGGAACTGCGCCCTCACCTACTGCTGCCCCGCGGCGCGCAACTTCTGCCTCAACCGCTGGGAAGCGCCGATCCCGACCAGCCCGGCCTGCAACTCCGACTGCGTCGGCTGCATCTCGCTGCAGAAGGAGGGCCAGATCCCGGTCACCCAGCCGCGGCTCGACTTCGTCCCCTCCCCCGAGGAGATCGCGGAGCTGGCCGTCTTCCACCTCGAGACGGCGCCGCGTCCGGTCGTCTCGTTCGGCCAGGGATGTGAAGGCGAGCCGCTGCTCCAGGCCGAGCGGATCGAGGCCGCGATCCGGCTGATCCGGCAGCGGACCCCGGCCGGGACGATCAACATCAACACCAACGCCTCGAAGCCGGAAGCGGTGAAGCGGCTGGTCGATGCCGGCCTCGACGAGATCCGGATCAGCCTCAACGCCTGCCGGCGCGAGCTGTACGACCGCTACTACCGACCCCACAAGTACACGCTCGACGACGTCGCGGCCTCGGGGCGCGCGGTCGCCGAGGCGGGCGGCCACGTCTCGGTCAATTACCTGATGTTCCCGGGGATCAGCGACGACGAGGCCGAGTTCGCCGCATTCGAGGAGTTCGCCGCGCGGGCCGGCGTGCGCCGCGTTCAGATGCGCAACCTCAACCTGGACCCCGACCACTACCTGCGTGCGCTCGGCCTGCCGGCCGACCTGCCGCCCGGGTTCGGGATCGACCGCTGGGTGAAGCGCGCGCAGCGCGCGCTGCCCCATCTGCGCTTCGGCTACTTCAACCCGCCGCGCGAGGACTGGGGCCCCCCCTGGCCCGGCGCGGCAGCGTCCGGGAGGAACTCGTGAGCACAAGCCGCCGCCGCTTCCTCGCCCTCGCCGCCGGTGCCGGCGGGGCGCTCGTCCTTTCCCGCCCGCGCCTGGCGCTGGCGGAGGAGAAGCTCCCCGCGCCGAGCCCGGGCGCCAAGCTCTCGATCCTGGTGCTGGGCGGAACGAAGTTCCTCGGCCCGGCGATCGTCGAGCCGGCTCTGGCCGCAGGGCACAAGGTGGCGCTCTTCAACCGCGGCAAGACGAACCCGCAGCTCTTCCCCGAGGCCGAGAAGCTGCGCGGTGACCGCGACCCGAAGAAGGGGGACGGGGTCAAGGCGCTGCTCGGCCGCAAGTTCGACGTGATCTTCGACGACTCCGGCTACTACCCGCGGATGGTGCGGGCCAGCGCCCAGGCGCTGGCCGCGGCCGGGAGCGGGCAGTACGTCTTCGTCTCGTCGATCTCCGCCTACCGCGACAACAAGGTCGCCGGCGCCGACGAGACCGCCACCGTGGCGACGATGCCCGACCCGACGCTGGAGTCGATGGGGGCCAACTACGAGTACTACGGCGCGCTGAAGGCGCTGTGCGAGAAGGAGGCGCGGGAGGCGTTCGGGGAACGGACGACGATCGTCCGGCCCGGGTACATCGTCGGGCCGAACGACCCGACCGATCGCTTCACCTGGTACCCGGTGCGCACGGCCAAGGGGGGCGAGATGCTGGCGCCGGGCGCACCGAACGACCCGCTCCAGGTGATCGACGTCCGCGACCTGGGCGCCTGGATGCTGCGGCTGGGCGAGCGGCGCGTCTTCGGCACCTTCAACGCCTGCGGCCCGAAGGAGCCGCTGACGATGGGGACGATGCTCGAGCAGTGCCTGGCGGCGACCGGGCGCAAGGCGACGCTGGCCTGGGTCCCGGGCGCCTTCCTGCGGGCGCGCGGCGAGAACGGCGAGGGGAAGATCCCGATCTGGGCCCCGGCCGACGGCGACACGCAGGGTTACCACACGTGGAGCAACGCGCGCGCGGTGAAGGCCGGGCTGACCTTCCGACCGCTGCCGGAGACGATCGCCGACACGCTGGCCTGGTTCCGCACGCTCCCCGCGGAGCGCCAGGCGGACCTGAAGTGCGGCTTCACGGAGAAGGACGAAGCCGAGCTGATTGCCGCATGGCGGGCCAAGACGCCCTGAGCGGGCCCGAGGGCGGACCCGAGGGCGGCCCGAGGGCGGGCCGGCACGGAGGCCGGCCCCTACAGCGTCCCCATCACTGCGCGGATCGTAGGGGCCGGCCTCCGTGCCGGCCCGCACATCGCGTGCGCGAATTCGCTCTACGGGCAGGCCCCTGCGCGGCGGTCACCGCACAGCACGCTCGGCTGCGGCCGCGCGATCCCGCTCGACGCGCTTCCGGCGCCGCCCTCCCGGCCCCCTTCCGTGGCCACGACCAGGTAGTACTCGTTGCCTGCCCCCGGCGTGAAGCTCGCCGGCGAACTCAGCCCGCAGGCGCCGCCGACCGGCGCGTGGGTGTACGAGCCGCTCCCGGCGAGCGCGTCGAGGCTCCCCGCCTCGACCGCGTAGCCCTGCCCCGGCAGCGACGCCGCGTTGCAGGCCGCGTTCCAGGCCGCCTCGACCTGCCCGCCGGCGCGCCGGAAGGTCGCGTCGGGAGGCACCAGCCCGGGCCACTCGGTGACCTGGCAGATGGCCGCCCCCTGCACCTGGCTCTCGATCACGATCCGGTCGACGTACCACCCCTCGTCCACGCTGTTGATCGTGTCGGAGGCGAAGACGAAGGCCAGGTGGATCCGCCGCCCGAGGAACTCGGTCAGGTCGAAGGTCGCGGGCTTCCAGCCCGCGGAAGATCCGGTGTAGGCCGGCTTCCCCTGCAGCGGGTTGCAGGAGTTGGTCGAGTTGAGCGTGCCCGGGTAGCCGCCGGTCGGGTCGATCGTCTGGTAGGCGTCGACGCCGTCGTCGATCGCGTCGATCGCCACCTGGCCGCCGTCGTAGCCCAGCTGCGTGTCGTACCACTGGGTGAAGGTCAGCCGCGCAGCGATCGCGTCGGCCGGCAGAACGATCCCGGCCCCCCCTTCCGAGTCCTTGCCTCCGAGGTAGAGCCAGGCGGAGTTGCTGCGCGAGTAGGACAGCCCGGGGCCGAGCCCGCAGTGGTAGCTGTTGCCGTGCGTGGCGTCCTTCGTCGCGATCTTCCACTCGTCCTTGTACTGCACGCTGCAGCCGAGGAGCCCGGGGTTGACCAGCGCGTGGCTCCAGACCGGCTGCGGCGCCGGGTCGAAGGTCTCGCTCAGGAGCGTCGTCGGGATCGGCGGCTCGTAGTTGTTGACGACCGTGACGGTGAAGGCCCCCTCGCGGTCGGCGTAGGCCCCCGGGGCGTTGGTCGAGGTGATGTCGACCAGGTCGAAGGCGATCGTCCCGCCGCACGCGAACTCCGGCGCGACCGTGAAGACGAAGCCGGTCTCGGCCGTGCCGCGCGCGCCGCCCGCGATGTCGCCGAAGCCGCGGCGGTCGGGCGACTCCACGGTCACGCCCGGGGTCAGGGTGCGCAGCCGCGCGCCGACCCCCGTCGCGGTCATCCCCCCGACGTTGAAGAGCCGGGGCGTGACCGCCCAGGACTCGCCCGGCTCGACGGCACCGTCGCCATCGCCGTCGACCTCCGTCAGCGGCAATACGATCGAATCGAACAGCAGGATCGGCGCCACCGGGTCGAGCGAAACCTGCCAGGCCCCGCGGCCGTAGGTCCCGGCGGTCATCGTGTTGAGCGCGGAGACGTACTTGAGGTCGGTGACGACGCTCCCCTGCGGCAGGCCGTCCATGAACGGCGCGAAGTCGACGCCGCCGTTGCCGCTGCGGAAGACGCCGACGTCGTTGCCGACGAGGACGTCGTCCGCGCCGAGCAGGATCGCGGTGTTGGCCGGGAGGTTCGGCAGGCCCGCGCCGCGCGCAGTCCAGCCCGCCCCCACGTTCCACTCCCACAGATGCGCGGTGTTGAAGCCGCCCACCACCGCGAAGACACGGCCCGGGTCGGCCGGGTCGGCCGCCAGGTCGTTGATCGAGCGCGAGGCGGGGAGCCCGCTCGTGATGTCGGTCCACTTCGCACCGCCGTCGGCGCTGCGCCAGACGCGGCCGGAGGTCGTGCCGGCGTAGACCACCGACGGGAAGCTGCGGTTGACCTCGAGCGAGAGGACCTCGCCCGAGCCGCCGGTGAGGTCGCCCGAGACGGGTTCCCAGCGCGTGCCGTAGTTGGTCGACTTGTAGACGCGGTGGGTGCCGAGGTAGAGCGTGCTCGGGGTGACCGGATCCAGGATGTAGGGCGTGACCCAGTTGATCCGGTCGCCGTTGATGATCCCGCTCCCGGAACCGGTGATCCCGGAGAAGCTGCCGTAGATCCCGTCGCTCGCCCGGCTGACGGCGGGGTAACCGCCGTTCGGGTAGGAGGTGATGTAGGCGTAGTTCGGCTCCAGCGGGTTGATCGCGCAGACGAAGCCGTCGCCGGTCACCGCCTGCAGCTCCCACACGTCGGAAGACTGCCGCGCCAGCGAGCTGTTGTCCTGGGCCCCGCCGCAGACCGTGCCGATCGCGGTCGGGTGCACTCCGATCGCGTAGAACATCGCGAAGCTGAGGTTGGCGTTCTTCTCGAGGAAGCTCGCGCCGCCGTCGGTGCTCTTCCACAACCCGCCGTCGGAGCCGACGTAGAAGGTGTTGGCCTGCGAGGTGTCGACCAGCAGCTCCTGGATGTCCTGGTGGACCTGCTGCGAGCCACCCCAGCCGTTGATCAGCTGGGTCCAGCTCGCGCCGCCGTTGGTCGACTTGAAGAGCAGGATCGTGCCGCGGTAGACGACGCTCGGGTTGGAACGATCGACCGCGATCGTCATGTTGTACCAGCACTGGCCGTCGCAGGCATCGCCGCCCGACGACATCTTCGTCCACGAGGTGCCGCCGTTCGTCGTGCGCCAGACCTCGGGGTCGCTGGCCGCGCCGTCGGAGAAGATCGCGTAGACGGTGTTGCCGTCGCTGGGCGCGACCGCGACCTCGGTCCGGCCGGTCCCGGAGCCGGGGAGGCCGGAAGCGGTCTGCTTCGTCCACGCCAGGCCGTTGTTGGCCGAGCGCCAGATCCCGTTGGAGGTGGCGGCCCACCAGACGTCGCGGTTCTGCCGGTTCTGGTCGAGCCCGTGCACGTCCTGGCCGGCCAGCCGCTCGGTCCAGCTCGCGCCACCGTCCTCGGAGGTGAAGATCCCGCCCGCGCTGCCGCCGCCGGTCACGCAGCCGCGCGTGACGACCGCGGCGACGATCCGGTTCGAGTTGCGCGGGTCGACCAGGACGCTCGAGAACGAGGACGCGGAGGCCAGCGTGTCCCCCGCGCCGTTGCGCTGCTGCCAGGTCGCGCCGCCGTCGGTCGAGCGCAGCATCCCGATCCCGAAGTAGCCCTCGCAGCCCGAGTTGTAGTCGCCGGTGCCGACCCAGATCACGTTCGGGTCGTTGGGGTCGACGGCGATCGCGCCGACCGCCAGCGTGCCGGCGCCGTCGAGCAGCGGGGTCCACGACAGGCCGTCGTTGGTCGACTTCCAGGCGCCGCCGGCGCCGCCGGCGACGTAGAGCGCGCCGTCCGGCCCCTTGGCGATCGCGGTCACGCGACCGGAAACCTTGCCGAACGACCAGCCGCCGAAGTTCGAGCTGGCCGGGCCGACCGGGGCCCAGAAGTTGGTCGGGCCGTCGCTCCCGCGCGCGCGCCGCGCCGCCTGCGCCGCCAGCGCGGCCGCGGTCTCCTGCGCCGCACGGGCGCGCAGGGCACGCAGCTCGTCCGGCGCCTCGGCCCCGGCGCGGCGGGTCGAGTAGAACCACTCGAGCCGGGCGCGGATCTTGTCGTCCTCGCCGCGCTCGCGGTCGACCAGGGTCGTGGCGGCAGCGGCGGCGGGGCCGGACGGCGGTGCCTCGGCGGCGAGCAGGGTCGGGGCAAGTGCCAGGAAGGCGGCGGCCGTGATCAGTCGGGCGGCGCGGCCCCAGCGGGACGCCGGGCGGTCGGAACGCATCGGGATCTCCTCGTGCGGGTCCCGAGAAGCTACGACAGGACCGGGGGAATTTCACATTCCACCCGAGCCCGGGAGCGGGCGGCGCTCCGCGGACGGTCCACACCCGTTGCCCGCCGCCGCGCGGCGGGCTTACGGTGGGGCGCCGCAGGAGAACCCGATGCCCCGAGGCCGTCTCGCGCTCGTCCTGGCGCTCGTCGCGCTCGCCTCCGGCGAGGAGTGCACGACGCGCCAGATCGTGGCGCGGATTGCCACCTCGGTTCAGCCCGACGGGACGATCGACCGCGAGGTCCGGCTGTCGGGGACCTCGAGCGACCCGGCCGAGCCGGTCGATGCCGGCTGGTGGAGCGAGCAGGCCGGTGTCGGGCTGCCGGGGCGGGCGCGCTGGGCCCGGGTGGACGAGGGGCCGGGCTGGATCGCCGCCCGCGGGCGGTTCGGCGACGCGGCGCAGGTTCCGGCCCCGGTCGGGCACCGCCTCCCCCGGGGCGAGGCCCTGGACCGGGACACGATCCGGCTCGAGCGTCTCGACCTGCTGCTGGCCACCCGCTTCGCCTACCGCGAGGAGTACGGCGACCCGTTCGACGAGACGGCGCGTTCCGTCGCGCTCGACCGCGCGACCGACCGGGTCGCCGCGCTGGTCGAGGAGATCCTGCGCCGCCGTTTCGGCGCCGGGGCCGATCTCTCGGGCGTCGACGCCTTTCTCCGGCGCGAGCTGCCGCGGCTGGCGGAACAGGCGCGGCAGCGCGGCGAGATCGACCTGCCTCCGGCCGCGTTCGCCGCGCTCGGCCTGCCGCCGCTCCCGGACCAGGTCCCGACCGACGCCGCGGGCCAGGCGATCGCGGATCCGGAGACCTGGTGGCTGTGCCAGCGGCTCGCGGAGCGGCTGGCGGCACACGGCACCCCGGCCGATCCGCGCGATGTGCAGCGGGCCTTCGACGACTACAGCGCGTCCCAGGACCCGGCGGCGCCCGGCGGCGAGGCGGAGGACGCGTTCGACCTGCTGGGCGTCTACCTCTGGGGCGCGTACGGCGCCCCGAACCGCTTCACCACGATCCGGTTCGAGTGGCGCCTGTCCCTGCCCGGCCGGCTGCTGCGCACCAACGGCGTGCCCGACGGCGAGGGCGCGGCGGCTTGGGGCTTTCCCGACGAACGGCTCGCCGCGGAGGACCGGCTCATGACGGCGGATTCGGTCCTGCTGCGGCGCGAGCCGCTGCGCGCGCTGGGCGCGCGGACGAAGTACGACGCCGTCGAGCTCGATCGGCTGGCCGAGCTGCTGTCGCGGGCGGTCGCCGAGCCGCGGACCCGGGAGTTCCTGGCGCGGGCGATCGACGCGGGCGAACTGAACGCGCTCCGGACCGCGCCGAAGGACTGGCCCGAGTTCCCCGAGACGCTGTTCGCCGAGCTGGCCGAGCTGCTCGACCCCGCCACCCCGCCGCTGCCCGGACCGTAGCGCGCGGCGGGGCCGCGCCCCGCCCCGCCCCGCCCCGCCCGCCCGCCCCGCCTCAGCGATTGTCGCCGTCGAGCAGCCCGCCCAGCCCGCCGAGGACCGAGCCCTCCTCGCGCCGCCCGCCGCCTGCGGCCGGGGCCGCCTTGTAGATCCGGTCGGCCAGCCGGCTGAAGGGGAGCGACTGCAGCCAGACCTTCCCCGGCCCGGTCAGCGTCGCGAAGAAGATCCCCTCACCGCCGAACAGCGCGGTCTTCACCTTGCCGACGAACTGGATGTCGTAGCCGACCGTCGGGGTCAGCGCGACCAGGCAGCCGGTGTCGACGCGCAGCGTCTGGCCGGGGCCCAGGTCCATCGAGTGGATCGTCCCGCCGGCGTGGACGAAGACCAGCCCGTCCCCCTCCAGCTTCTGCATGATGAACCCCTCACCGCCGAACAACCCGGCCCCGATCTTTTTCTGGAACGCGATCCCGACCGACACGCCGCGCGCGGCGCAGAGGAACGAGTCCTTCTGGCAGATCAACTGCCCACCCAGCGTGCGCAGGTCGAGCGCCAGGACCTTCCCGGGATAGGGTGCGGCGAACGCGACCTGCTCCTTGCCGCCGCCGCGGTTGGTGAAGACCGTCATGAACAGACTCTCTCCGGTCAGCACCCGCTTCCCCGCGCTGAGCAGCGCCCCCACCATGCCGCCCTGCTGCGAGGCCGCCGAGCCGTCGCCGAAGATCGTGTCCATCTCGATCCCGGAGGTCATGTACATCAGCACGCCGGCCTCGGCGACGACCGCCTCGCCCGGATCGAGGACCACCTCGACGTACTGCATCTCGGCGCCCTTGATGTCGAACTCGATGTCGTGCGCGGCGCGGCCGGGGATCGTCGGGATCCCGACCGGCCCGCTGGGGCCGCCGCCGAAGTAGGCCTGGAACTGCGGGACCAGCTTGAGCGGCGTCCAGTTCGCCATTCCGCCGGCGAAGACCAGCGTCTCGGCGTCGATGCTGCCGTTCCTCAGGTTGGCGTGAATCTCGGCTTCGCCGACCGGGCCGACCTTGTGGCCGCCGATCGCCATGTACCACTGCGGGCTCGCTCCCATCGTGCGTCCTCCCGGGGCTCGGTCAGGGGGTGTCGGGCTGCGCGTCGATCGCGGCGGCGGCCTCGGATTCGATCCGCGCCACGTCCGCGGCGTCGAGCCCGAGGCGGTGCGCCAACTGGGCCAGGAAGATCCGCTCCGCGCCGGAGACCCCTTCGTCGGCGCGGACGATGCCATAGGCCAGGCCGTACATCGGCTCGCGGGCCGCGGCGTCGGTGACCCCGGCGACGATCTCGGCGAGCGGACGCGGCTGCTCGAGCTCCTGGAGGACCAGGGCCTCGGCGCCGGCGGCGCGGGCGTGCTCGAGAAGGATTCCGCGCTCGGCCGGCGAGAGCGTCCCGTCCGCGCGGGCCGCGGAGATCGCGAGGCGGACCAGGCGCAGCGCCTCCGGGGGGACCGCACCGGCGGCGCCGGGTGCCGGGGGGGCCTCGCCGGGCAGCGGCGGCGGCACGACCGGGCCGCCGGCGGCGCCCGGCTGCGGCGGCGGCGCGGCCGGGCCCGGCGAGCCGCCCGGGCTGGCCCACTGCCCCGTACCGCCCTGCTGCTTGAGGACCTCGAACAGCCCCCACGCCAGGCCCGCGGCCCCGAGCAGCGTACCGGGGGTGATCAGCGACCCGAGCCCGCCGGACGAGCGCCGGCCGCCCGCGAGGTAGCCGTAGGCCTTGCGCCCCTTCTTCCCTTTCGCGCCCATCGCGCCCGAGATGACCGATCCGATCAGCCGTTCCAGGTCCATCGCCGCCTCCGTGCAGGCAGAAATGGTAGCACCCCGCGGCGGCGTGTCAGATCCGCGCGACTCCCAGGAAGACCGCGTGGAATGCGGCGATCAGCGCGACGAACAGACCGCGCGCGGCGCGCGGCGAGAGCCCGAGCCAGCGGTAGCGGATGAACGTCCCGTGGCACGACGGCAGGCAGTCGCCGCAGAGCGTGCAGGCGATCCCGGCGCGCCGCCGCCGCAGGTCCTCGAGCTCGAGCGCGCGGAAGCGGCAGACCACCGTGCAGGCCCGGCACTCGGTGCAGCCTTCGCCGATCTCCAGCCGGAACGGCGAGAGCTTGCCGAGGCCGGTCGCCAGGGCGCCGATCGGGCAGTAGCCGACGCAGTGGGTCATCACGCCCGCCTTCCGCGACCAGAGGATCATCACCGCGACGCCGGCCAGCCCGAACCCCAGCCCGAATCCGGCGGCGACGGCTCCCGGCGCGCCGGCCGCGCGCAGCCCCAGCGCGCCCAGGACCACCACCGCCAGGAGCGCCCAGCGCAGGTGCGGCAGCCAACGCGGCGTCGGCTTCGTGCGCGGCAGGACCCGCGCCGCCGCGTTGTCCCAGGCCCCGAAGTAGCAGAGGTGCGAGCACCAGGCGGGCCCGACGAAGGCGATCGTCACCAGGAACAGGATCGGCATGAAGAAGCCGCCGCCGCGGTAGGCGGGGCCGCCGGCGATCATCGCCGGAATCGGCAGGTGGAGCGCGCCGGTCATCAGGAACGTCGAGAAGCCGGCGAGACCGAGCCCGAGCTGGGCGAAGAAGACGACCGAGAAGAGCATCCAGATCCGGAAGCGCCAGGTCGCGATCCGCGGCGTGTCGAGCAGCCAGTCGGCCACGACCGCGGCGTAGGTCGAGAGCGCCAGCGCCTCGAACCACCCGCCGCCCGGGACGAAGCGGTCGAGCAGAAGCAGTCGGAGCGCCGGCTTGACCTGGATCACCGCCAGGAGCGCGAACGCGACCAGGAACGCGGCGGTGGCGACGGGCGCGGTCCTCTCGTTGCGGTCGAACCACTTCTGCAGGCGCGGTCCGGCGAGCAGGGCCGCGGCGGCCAGGTTGAAGGCGGCGACCCCGCCGAGAATCAGCCAGAGCCGGAGCGACGGCTGGCCCAGAGCCGCGCGCTGGGCGCCGTAGTCCCAGGCCGCGCGCAGCCACTCCAGGGCGGCGGCGACGAGCAGGATCCGGCTGACGTTCAGGACCCAGCGGCGGCGCAGGAAGAACAGCAGCGGAAACAGCGCAAAGCCGGCCGCCGCGAACAGCCCCCAGCCGGCGCGCGAGGCGTGGGCCCCCATCAGCAGGGCGCAGAGGATCGCCGGCAGCAGGCGCAGGAACAGCATGTCGTCGGTCTCCCGGCCCGGTACGGTGCGCCGCGGTCAGCGGCGGAACATGATCAGCAGCATCTTGAACCGCTCGCGCGCGGTCACGGCGTGCGGCACGCCGGCCGGCATCAGCACCAGCTCCCCCGCCCTGGCCGGGACCCTCTGCCCGCCGATCGTCAGTTCGACCGCGCCGTCGAGGACCTGGACGAAGGCGTCGAAGGGCGCGGTGTGCTCGGAGAGCTGCTGGCCGGCATCGAAGGCGAAGAGGGTGAGCGTGCCGGAGGCCTCCTTGTAGAGCGTGCGGCTGACGATTCCCCCTTCCTGGTAGTCGACGAGCGCGGTGTAGGGAAAGGGGCGGGCGGGCTCGGCCTTGCTGGCCTTCAGGGTCTGCATCGCGGTCTCCTCGCTTTTCGGGGCTCTCCGGAGCTCTTCGGGGCACTTCAGGCGCGCGGCGCGCGCGCGATCAGCTTCTCGGCCAGGGCGTCCAGCTCGGGGAGCTTCCCCTTGGCCGTCCACTCGCCGTCGAACGACTTGACCCGCTGCGCGACGACGCCGTAGGCGGTCTCGTCCAGCGCGTTCTGTGCGGCGGGATAGAGGATGTTGTCCTCCTTCCAGATGTGGTTGCGCAGCAGTGCGGCGTAGCTCTCGACCGCCCCGACGACCGCGGAGCACTCGGCCGGGCTCCAGGGCGCGGGGGTCGCGGCGGCTTCCGCCAGCTCGCGCACCAGGCGCCGCCCCTCGGTGTGCTCGTGGAGCATCACCGCCAGCGGCCCCGCCTCGGTCGAGAAGCCGACCTCCTGCATCGCCTCGAACAGGATGTCCTCCTCCTTGCCGTGGTGGCGGGCGTCGGCGTACTCGCGGATGAAGGTGACGAACTCGGCCAGCTCGGCCCGGCCGTCGTGGCCGGTCCGGTCGACCTGGGCGGCAAAGGCCTCCGCGGCGTCGACCACGCGGAGGATGACCTGGTGTTCCTGCATCAGGACGGCGATCGGGTCCATCGGGACGGCTCCTTTCGGGATCGGGACGCCCGTTTCCTTCGCAAGGTCCGGGCCACACGCTCAAGTGCCGGTTTGCCAGAGAGTTGCTGCGGGGAGCGGTCGCGATGCAACGATATGTGGTTGCGTCGGCAACGCCGGGCGGGTATCACGGGTCGTGCGCCACGAGCTGCCGGTCCACCCGGGGAACCCCCACTGCCCGCCCAGCGCCGACCTCTTCGAGGAGGCGCTCGGCTCGGTCCTGGCCACGGTCGACATGGGCGAGGTCCTGCCGCGGATCGGCGCGCTGATCCGGCGGCATTACGGTCCGACCCGCGTGGCGATCCACCGCTGTCTGCCGGACACCCCCGGCTGGGCGGAGACGCTGACCGCCGACGACCCGTTCGGCGCCGACGGCTCCGGGGCGCGCTTCCGGCTCGAGGGCTCGCTCGCCGGCGCAGCGCTGGAAGCGGGCGAGCCGGTCTTCGCCGAGCGGCTGGGTGCCGGCGCGCCGCGCTGGCGCGAGGAGGCGCTGCTCGCGCCGCGCGGCTACGGCTCGGTCGCGAGTTTCCCGCTGGTCGTGAACGGCCGCGCGCTGGGAGCGCTGGAGATCGCGCACGCCCCGCGCGAGGGGGTCTTCGCGGGCTGCGCCTGCCACGCCGGGCAGATCGCGCGGCTGCTGGCGATCGCGCTCTCCAACAGCCTGATGTTCGACGAGGTCCGCCGGCTGGCGCGCGCGCTGCAGCGCGAGAACGCCGTGCTGCGCGAGGAGACGACGCGGGGCGGGCGGCGCTACGTGGCCGAGAGCCCGGCGATGCGCGCGGTGATGGAGCAGGCGCGGCGGGTCGCCGCGACCGACACCACGGTCCTGATCCGCGGCGAGACCGGGACCGGCAAGGAGGGGCTGGCGCGCGCGATCCACGAGCTGTCGCCGCGGCTGGCCGCGCCGTTCGTCGCGGTCAACCTGGGCGCGCTCCCGGAGTCGCTGGTGGAGAGCGAGCTGTTCGGCCACGAGAAGGGGGCCTTCACCGGCGCCGTGGCGCGGCAGCCGGGCAAGTTCGAGCTGGCCGACGGCGGGACGCTGTTCCTGGACGAGCTGGGGGACGTCCCGCTGCCGGTGCAGGTCAAGCTGCTGCGCGCACTCGAGGAGCGCGCCTTCACGCGCCTGGGCGGTGCCGAGCCGGTGCGCGTCGACGTGCGGATCCTGGCCGCGACCCACCGCCCGCTCGAGGAGCTGGTCGCCGCGGGGAGCTTCCGGGCCGACCTCTTCTACCGGCTGGCCGTCTTCCCGCTGGTGCTGCCGCCGCTGCGCGCCCGGCCCGGGGAGATCCGCCCGCTGGCCCGCCATTTCGTCGCGCGCCACGCGGCGCGCCTCAACCGGCGGCCACCGCGGATCCCCGAGGCGGCGTTCCGGCGGCTCGAGGCCCACCTCTGGCCGGGGAATGTGCGCGAGCTCGAGAACCTGCTCGAGCGCGCCCTGATCCTGGCCCCGGGGGACGAGCTCGAGCTGCCGGCCTTCGAGCCGTCGTCCTCCGCCGCGACCCCGGCCGACGGCGGGACGACCTTCGAGGCCCGGATGCGCGCGGTGCTGGCCGAGGCGCTCGAGGCGAGCGGCGGGCGGATCTACGGGCCCGACGGCGCGGCAGCGCGGCTGGACCTGCCGCCGACCACGCTCCAGGCCAAGCTGCGCAGGTACGGACTGAAGAACGCCGGGCGCCCGGCCGAACGGAGGCAAGCAAGATGACCGACGACTCGAACCCCGAGGATCTGAACGCCCTCGTCCGGCAGCTGAACCAGATGGCGCGGGGCGAGGCGCCTCACGCCGACGAGTCGGGCGACGAGGCGGGCAGCGTGGCCGGCGCGCAGGTCGAACTGCCGCCGCTGCCGCGCGCGGCGCCGGCCGCGGCGGGCGAGCGCCGCGACTGGAAGGTCGGACCGGTGACCGAGGAGGGGCGCGAGCGCGCCCACGCGCTGCTGACGATGGCCCGCGCCGCCGGGGCGACCGACCTGTTCCTGGTCGCGGGGGCGCCCCCCGCGATCCGGCGGCACGGCGACCTCGAGGCCCTGCCGACCGCCGTGCTGGACGCGCAGGAGGTCGAGCGGCTGGTCTCGGCGCTGGTCCCGGCGCCGCGGCGCGGCGAGCTGGCGCAGCGCGGCGCGATCGACCTGTCGTGGGGGACCCCGGCGACCGGCCGCTTCCGCTGCAACGTCCACCGCGAGAGCGGCGGCTGGGCGGTCGCGGTCCGGCTCTTCCCGCTGACGATCCCGACGCTGGCCGAGCTGAACCTGCCGGCCGAGCTGGCCACGCTGGCCGAACTGCGCCAGGGGATCGTGCTGGTCACGGGGCCGGCGGGCTCGGGCAAGTCGACGACGCTGGCCGCGCTGCTGGCGCTGGTCACCGGGAAGCGCCGGGCCCACGTGATCACGATCGAGGACCCGATCGAGTACCGGCACGGGGCGGGTGCCGCGCTCGTCGAACAGATCGAGGTCGGGCGCGACACCCCGTCGTTCGCCGACGCGCTGCGGGCCGCGCTGCGCCAGAACCCCGACGTGATTCTGGTCGGCGAGATGCGCGACCCGGAGACGATCGCGCTGGCGGTCACGGCGGCCGAGACCGGCCACCTGGTCTTCTCGACGCTGCACACCGGCGACGCCGTCCAGTCGGTCAGCCGGATCCTCGACGCCTACCCCCCGGGCCAGCAGGCGTTCGTGCGCTCCCAGCTCGCGGTGGCGCTGGCGGCGGTCGTCAGCCAGCAGCTGATCCCGCGGCGCGACGGCAGCGGGCGCGTCCCGGCGGTCGAGATCCTGATCGGCACCGACGCGGTCCGGAACCTGATCTCCAAGGGTCAGACCGAACAGATCGCCGGGCAGATCGGGATCAGCCGCCAGCGCGGGATGCGGACCTTCGAGGCCAGCCTGGCCGAACTGGTCAAGGCCGGGCACATCGAGCGCGCCGAGGCCCGGGCCCGGGCCCGGCGCCCCCAGGAGCTGGAGGCGCTGCTGGGGCCCTGACCCCCCGCGCCTTGCAGGCCGGCGGTAGGGGCCGGCCTCCGTGCCGGCCCGACGCCTCGGCGGGCCGCCACGAAGGGCGGGCCCTACGGGCAGGGGACGCTGACCGCGCGCGGCGTCAGGTCGCTCCGCTTGCCCAGCCCCTTCTCGAGCCCGCCGCTGGTGTAGCTCACGAGGTAGTGGAAGCCCCGCTGCGTCGCGTTGGGGACCGCGTTGTCGACGACCTGGGTATCGGTCGGGTTCGGGTCGGTCGCGTTCTGGCAGGTGCCGTAGTTGACCGGCGGGCCGGGCAGTTGCGGCAGGTTCCCCTTGTAGACGTTGTAGCGGGTCGCGCCCACGATCGGGCTCCAGATGATCGTGTTCCGCGTCCCCTGCTCGAAGCGGATCTCGGGCTCGGGGTCGCCCTCGCCGACGCAGGTCACGCCGAGCGTGGTGACCGGCTTGAGGTTCGCGAAGTTCCCCACCTTGTCCTCGGCGTCGACGCTGACGGTCCAGCTGCCGGGGGCGCTGTAGCGCGGGATCGTGACCTGGCAGGAATAGGTCCCGTTGTTCGGCGTGCCGGAGGCCGGGGCGTTGGTCGTGCAGCCCTGGCTCTGCTGGACCGGCGGGAAGGTCATGAGGTCGGTGAAGTCGAAGGTGCAGCCCGCCGCGGCCACGCCCGAGGTCGCGTCGGTCAGCGGAATGGTGCAGGTCACGGTCGTCGGGCCGGTCGCGGCGTTCGCGGTCTTGGGGTTGAAGTCGAAGGCCCCGAAGGCCGGGGCGACGATGTCCTCCGGGCTGGCGGTGACCGCCAGCGTCGGCGTGCCGTTGAGGGCGGAGAAGTTGCCGACCTGGTCCTCGAGGAAGACCTGCGTGGTCCAGGTGCCGGCGTCGGAGTAGCGCGGGATCCGGACGGTGCAGCTGAAGGTGCCGTTGTTGCGCGTGCCCGAGTTCGGCGCGTCGTCGAGGCAGCCCTGCGACTGCGCCTCGCGCGGCGGGGCGGGCGTCGGGCCGGTCAGGATGCAGGTCGCGGTCTTCACGCCCGACTTGGCGTCGGTGACGTTCATCGTGCAGGTCACGTTCTGGTCGGCGGACGAGACGTTGACGCTGGTCGGGTTGAGTGGCGAGCTGGTCAGCGCCGGAGCGATCACGTCGGGGTCCGAGGTGACGCTGATCGAGGTCGTGCCGGGGAGATCGAAGGTGGAATAGGCCCGGACGTTCGTCACCGCGTCCTGCAGCACGACCTGCGCGTCCCACGTCCCCTGCGCGCTGTAGCGCGGCATCACGATCGTGCACTGCCAGGTCCCGCTCTGCGGCGTCCCGGAGGTCGGCGCGGTGGCGCTGCACGACTGCGACTGGAACAGCGAGACGCCGTCGGTCCAGTCCAGTGAGCAGCTCATGCTCGCCACACCGGCCGGCGAATCGGTGGCGCCGACCGTACAGGTGACGTTCTGCGCCGCGCTGGTCGTGTTGACGGAGAGCGGGTTGAGGGTGAACGAGGTCACGGCCGGGCCGGCCGTGTCGCACTGCGCGGCAGCAGGTCGCGGCGCGGCCGCGAGCAGGGCGGACAGGGCGAGGCCGAGGACGAGGGCGGTGCGGCGTTCGATGCGTCGGGTCATGGCGGGACCTCCCCGGAGGTTGCCGAAAGATACTTACTTTGCTGGCAAACCTGGTGAGATTTTCGCCTAACCCTCGTCTGACGCCACGTTCCGCGGGCGGGTGAGGCGGCAGCGGGCGGGAGCCACCGCATCGGGCGGACAATGCGAACGGGGCCGGACGCCTGAGCGTCCGGCCCCGGAGAGTCTCGCTGGAGAGGGGCTCAGCCCTGCAGCGCCTCGTGGACCTTGCCGACCATCTTGGCGGACGGGGCGAGGGTCTTGTCCCCCTCGTCCTTCCACTTCGACGGGCAGGCCTCGTTGGTCTTGCGGGCGAGGTACATGTTCGCCTTGAACTTGCGCATCAGCTCGTCGATGTTGCGGCCGAGGTTGTAGTAGTTCATCTCCATCCCGAGCAGCTTCCCTTCCGGGTTGATGATGAACGTGCCGCGCAGGTCGAGGCCGGTCGCGTCGTCGTAGACGCCGAACATCCGGGAGACCCTGCCGGTCGGGTCGGCGCCCATCTGGTAGCGGACGGCGGCCAGTTCCTTCTCGTTCTGCTGCCACGCCAGGTGCACGAACTGGGTGTCGGTGGAGACCGTCACGATGTCCGCGCCGAGCTTCTCGAAGCGATCATGCTGCTCTGCCAGAGCAGCGAATTCCGTCGCTCAGACGAAGGTGAAGTCGGCCGGGTAGAAGAACAGGATGGTCCAGCGTTTCTTCTCCAGCTGCTTGGCGAGCGAGAACTTGCCGAAGTCGCCGAGCTTCGGGTCGTAGGTGTCGAGTTCGAAGTTCGGCACGACGTGGCCGAGCTTCAGCGGGGTGGTCTCACACACGGTCGTGTCCTCCTGGCTGGGGTCCAAGGCGCCGCCGGAGGGAATGGGCCCGGACGGCGGTTTCGTTAGGATCGCACAGATCGCGCTGCGGGGCAGGCGGGGTGGCTCAGTGGAAGTCCCGGCTCCCCTTGTCGGGGACCGGCCGGGCCAGCCGGGGGACGAAGACCGACTCCGCGATCAGGTGCGAAACCCCTTGATGGGCCTCGACTTTTCCGGCGACACCCAGCAGCGGGTGGGTCTTCACGGTCAGCGCGTGCTTCTCGTAGACCGAGCCCCAGAGCACGACGTTCACGAAGCCGGTCTCGTCCTCCATCGTCAGAAAGACCGTCCCCCGGGCGGTACCGGGACGCTGGCGGCAGATCACCGCCCCGGCGTAGCGGACGCGGCGGCCGTGCGGGAGCGCGGCCACGGTCCGCGCGTCCGGAAGCCCCTGCGCGCGCAGCTGGTCGCGCACCGCCTCGAGCGGGTGACCGCGCGGCGAGAGGTCGGTCGCGCGGTAGTCCCAGGCCACGGTCTCGGCCGCGTCGAGCGGCGCGAACAGCGCCCCCTGCCGCGCCGGCGCGTCGGGCAGCGGCAGCGTGTCGGCCTGGCGGCGGGCCAGACGCTTGAGCTCCCAGAGCGCCTCGCGGCGCGCCAGGCCGAGGCTCTCGAACGCCCCCGCCTCGGCCAGCGCGGCCAGCGCGCCGCGGTCGAGCCGCGCCGCACGGACGAACTCCAGCAGCGACGCGAAGCGGCCGGCCGCGCGGCGGGCGGCGACGATCCGCTCGCCGTCCCCTTCCCCCAGCCCCTTGACGCAGGCCAGGCCGAGCCGGAGATCGGGGACATCGGGCCGGCACAGAGGCCGGTTTTCAATGGTGGATTCCCAGTCGCTGGCGTGGACGTCGACCGGCAGCACCGTCACGCCGTGGTGGCGCGCGTCCTCGACGATCGTCGACGGGGCGTAGAACCCCATCGGCTGGGCGTTGAGCAGCGCGCAGGCGAACTCGGCCGGGTAGTGGCGCTTGAGGTACGACGCGGCGTAGCTGATCAGCGCGAAGCTGGCGGCGTGGCTCTCGGGAAAGCCGTACTCGCCGAAGCCGCGGATCTGCGCGAAGACCCGCTCGGCGAACTCCGGCGCGATCCCCTTGGCAACCATCCGCGAGACCAGCCGCTCGTGGTGCTTCTCGATCCGGCCGGTGTGACGCCAGGCCGCCATGTCGCGCCGCAGCTGGTCGGCCTCACCCGGCGTGTAGTCGGCGGCGACCACCGCCAGTTTCATCACCTGCTCCTGGAAGAGCGGGATCCCGAGCGTCTTCTCCAGCACCGGGCGCAGGCTCTCGTGCGGGTAGTCGACCGGCTCCTCGCCGCGCCGGCGGCGCAGGTAGGGGTGGACCATCCCGCCGGTGATCGGCCCGGGGCGCACGATGCTGATCTCGATCACCAGGTCGTAGAAGGTGCGCGGCACGAGCCGCGGCAGCATCGCCATCTGGGCCCGGCTCTCGATCTGGAACACGCCGACCGTGTCGCCGCGGCCGATCATCTCGAAGGTGGCGGCGTCGCCGGGCGGGATCGTCGCCATCGACAGCTCGAGGCCGCGGTGCTCCTTCAGGGAGCGGAAGATCCGGTCGAGCTGCGCCAGCGCGCCCAGGCCCAAAAGGTCGACCTTGAACAGCCCGAGGTCCTCGATGTCGTTCTTGTCCCACTGGATGACGGTCCGCCCCTCCATCGTCGCGTTCTCGATCGGGACGATCGTCGAGACCGGCTCGTGGCCCAAGAGGAACCCGCCGGGGTGGATCGAGAGGTGGCGCGGGAAGTCGAGCAGCTCGTTGGCCAGTTCGAGCAGCTGGCCGTGGACCGGCGCGGCCGGGTCGAGCCCGGCGCCCGCGAGGTGCTCGGGCTTGACCTCGCCCCAGTGCGGCAGCAGCTTGGCCAGCCGGTCGAGCGTCGTCTCCCCCAGCCCCAGCACCTTGCCCAGGTCGCGCACCGCCGAGCGCGGCCGGTAGCGGACCAGGTTGGCGACCATCGCGGCGCGGTCGCGGCCGTACTTTTCGTAGACGTGCTGGATCACCTCCTCGCGCCGCTCGTGCGCGATGTCGAGGTCGATGTCGGGCGGTTCGGCGCGCTCTTTCGACAGGAAGCGCTCGAACAGCAGGTTCATCCGCACCGGGTCGATCGCGGTGATCCCCAGCGCGTAGCAGACCGCGGAGTTGGCGGCCGAGCCGCGTCCCTGGCAGAGGATCCCGCGCTCGGCGCAGAAGCGGACGACCTCCCACATCGTCAGGAAGTAGCCGCAGTAGTCGAGCTCGTCGATCACCGCCAGCTCGCGCGCGAGCTGGGCGCGGACGTCCGCAGGGAGGCCGGCGGCCGGCCCGCCGTCGGCCCCGTCCGGCACGCCGTAGCGCGCGCGGGCCCCCTCCTCCACCAGCCGGCGCAGCCACTCCGAGGAGGTCATCCCGGCCGGCAGCCGCTCCGAGGGGTAGCGATAGCGCAGCGCGTCGAGCCGGAAGCGGCAGCGCTCCGCGATCTCGAGGGTGTGCGCGACCGCCGCGGGATCGTCGGCGAACAGCGCGGCGAAGGCGTAGCCGGTCTTCAGCTCGTGCTCGGCGTTGGGCTTGGTCAGCTGCCCTGCGCCGGCCAGCGTCGCACCGGCGCGCACGCAGGTCAGCGCGTCCTGCAGCCGGCGGCGCCCCTTGGCGTGGTACAGCACCTCCGTCGCCGCGACGCGCGCCAGGCCGGCCCGCGCCGCGCGCCGCCGCAGCCGGGCCTCGGCCGCGACCTCTTCGGCGCGGCGGTGGCGCGCGACCAGCGCGAAGAGCCGCTCGCCGAACGCCTCCTTCATCAGCGGCAGCGCCGGCCCCGGCCCGCCGGGCGAGGACAGGAGCGAGCGCTCGCCGCCCCACAGCGCGACCAGCCCGGCGGCGTGCTCGGCCACCTCGCGCCAGCCGACCCGGCTCTCCCCCTTGGGCGAGCGCAGCCGGCCGCGGGTGAGCAGCGTGCAGAGCCGGCCGTACCCCTCGCGCGTCTCGGCCAGCAGGACGATCGTCGAGCCGTCGTCGAGCGAGACCTCCGAGCCGGCGACCAGCGCCACCCCCAGCTCGCGCGCCCGGACGTGGGCCCGCACCAGGCCCGGCACGCCGTCGCGGTCGGTCAGCGCCAGCGCCGGCAGCCCGTGCGACGCCGCGGTCTCGACCAGCTCCTCGGGGTGCGAGGCCCCCTCGAGGAAGGAGAAGTTGCTCTTGCACCAGAGCGGGGCGTAGGTGGGCATGGCGACGGCCGGCGGTCCCGGCACCCCGGCCGCCACGGCCGGCGCCGGCCGGCCCGGTTCCTCCGGAACACAATATACCAGACAAATGTACGATCCGCATCCGCTTCCTCTTGTTGCCCTCCGCCAGGACCCCCGGCGTATCGTGGAGTGTCCTTCAATCACGGAGATCTCCCGATGCGTCCGTCCGCCGTTCGCCGCCCCTTCCTCCCGTTCGCGCTCCTCGGCCTGGCCCTCCTGCTCGCCGTCCTGCCCGTCGTCGCCAAGGAGGCGAAACACATCGCGCAGTACCGGACGATCGTGATGGCCGAGTCCGGCCCGGGCGTCCAGGGCGCCAGGCGAGATGGACATCACGATCGACAAGTGGTCGACCGACGACGAGCGCGCGGCTCTGATCGACGCATTCAAGAAGGGCGGCAACGACGGACTGTACGCGGCGCTGCAAAAGCAGGCCCCGTACGGCTACGTCAGCCAGCCGGGCGGCCTGGGCTACAAGATCCGCTTTGCGCGGCAGGTCAAGACCGACGGCGGCAGCAAGGTGATCGTCGTCACCGACAAGTTCGTGAGCAATGTCAACTTCGACGCCAGTTCGGTGTTCCTGAAATACCCGATCACGGCGGCCGAGATGGTGCTCGACGAGAAGGGGGACGGAACGGGCACGATGATCGTCGGGTGCCGCTTGGGGTTCGGCGAGGACGGCGAACTGAGGATCGAGGTCCCCTCGAACCAGCCGCCGATCCCGATGACGAAGATCTGGGAGATCAAGTAGGGCGGCCGACGCCCGCGGCGAGCCCGCCCCACCTCGGCCGCCCCCGGTCCGGCCCACCCGGCGCCCCCGGTCCGGCCCACCGCAGTGCCCCCGGTCCGGCTCCCGACCGCCACCCGGCGCCGGCTTCGCTATAGTGGCGCCGGGAGGTGCCATGCGCCGCCACCTTGCCGCCCCCGTCGCGCTCCTCTGCGCCCTGCTCTCCCCCGCCGCCACCTCCCGAGCCGCCGAGCCCCCGGCCACGCCGCCGGAGCCCGCAGCCGCCGGCGCCTCGCCCGCGTCGAAGGTCCAGACGAGGTACCTCGCAGCGTTCGGCCTGGGGTACGGGAACTGGGGCGGCGCGGCCGACTTCGTTCCGATCCCGACCGATTACCTCACCGAGAACTCCGGTCCGTTCGAGACCGACGCGATCGGCGTGGAGTTCACCTTCCACGGCCGGATCCTGAGCGCGTCGCGAGTGGCCTGGTTCGTCGGCGTCGACGTCGGCAGCTACCTGTTCGAGAACGAGAAGTCGGTCGACGTGCCGGGCTACTGGTACGGCGACGATGGGTACGGCGACGACTGGGACGACTGGGACGAGGCCGGCCTGACGCTCACGGTCTCCTTCGTCACGGGCAGCGTGCGCGCCGTCGTCGCCGCCACCCCCGCGGTGCAACTCCACCTGCTGGCAGGCGCCGGCGCCTACTACGCGACGGTGGGCGTCCAGTCCGACGACTGGGGCAGCTGCTACTGCGGCTGGTACTCGTGCTGCGGCGGAGGCTACGAGAGCACCGGAAACCACGACTGGTCGCCGGGCGGCTACCTCGGCCTGGGGGTCGGCTTCCCGCTCGGATCGGCCGGGGGGCTGCGGCTCGACGGCCGCGCCCACTTTTTCGACTTCGGCCAGCTGGGCTACCTCTTCCCCGGGCAGTCGGCGAACGGGCCGATGTACACCTTCGCGCTGGCCTGGGACCTCGGGCTGCGTTAGACGCGTCACGCGCTTCACTGCCGACGCGGCGCCGCGTTATGATCACGCCGTGCTCCGCGGAGCGCCGGTCGGGCCCGGCTCCCGGGCGAAGGAGGGCGGAGTCCGTGAGCGGTGCGCGGGGCGGAGCCGGCTGCCGGTCTTGCCACGCCCCTTGGGCGGCCATCCTGCTGACCGCACTGCTCTGCCTGCCCTCGTCGTTCGCCGCCCCCAAGACCGATGTCGTCACGCTGGTCAACGGCGACCGGATCACGGGCGAGATCAAGGAGCTGTACGGCGGGCAGCTCAAGGTCAAGACCGACGACATCGGCACGATCTACATCGAGTGGAACAAGGTCGTCAGTCTGACGACGCGGCAGCGGCTGCGGGTCGAGACACGGGCGGGGAGCATCTACGTCGGTTCGGCCCCCGAGGAGGCAGGGGACCGTGTCCTGCGGCTCGTGGCCGGCGAGAACGCCGACGCGATCGAGCTGGCGATGGGGGATGTCGTCGAGTGCAAGCCGCTCGAGACCGGTTCGTTCTTCCGCCGGCTCGACGGCAGCTTCAGCATCGGCTACGACTTCACCCAATCGACCGGTGTCGAGACCTTCAACGCATCGTTCGAGCTGCGGACGAAGAGGGCCAAGCGGGAGTGGAGCTTCAGCGCCTTCTCGGACATCTCCGACGCCGACAGCGAGGAGGCCTCCAAGCGGTACAACGTCACGATCGGAACCCGCTGGATCTTCGAGGGGAACGACTTCCTGGCGGTCTTCGGGCAACTCGACAGCAACAGCGCGCTGGCACTGAACTTCCGGGGGCTGGCGGGCGGGGTCTACGGCGCCTACCTCGTGCGGAGCGAGGTCTCCTCGCTGACGCTGGGCGGCGGGCTGGCCCTGGCCACCGAGCGCTTCTCGGGCGGGGTCGAGGAGCAGAGCGTTTCGGGCGTCATCGGCACGACGGTCGACGTCTTCATCCTCGACACCCCGAAGCGGACGATCAGCGCCTACCTCTACGCCTTTCCGTCGCTCTCGGACTGGGGACGATTCCGGGCCGACACCAATGTCCAGATGAGGCTCGAGATCGTCAAAGATCTCTTCTTCGAGCTGCGCCTCTACGGCAACTACGACAACGAGTCGCAGGCAGAGGGGGGGGAATCGTTGGACTACGGCGTCACGACGTCCCTGGGCTACACCTGGTAGCCGCCGCCCGGGCCGCGCGGTGCGGCGGCGGGGTGCCGCTGGTCTGCCCGAGCGCCCGCGCACTGGCGCTCCTCGGCCCGCCGCTCAGTTCTTCAGCTTCGACGCGAAGACCTTCTTCAGCTTCGCGATCTTCGGCGAGATCACGACGCGGCAGTAGCCGGCATTCGGGTTGCGGTCGTAGTACTCCTGGTGCGAGATCTCGGCCGGGTAGAAGACCTCGAACGGCGCGACCTGGGTGACGATCGGGTCGTCGAAGACGCGGTCCGCCGTCAGTTCGCGGATCAGCGTCTCGGCCGTCGTCTGCTGCGCGGGCGAGTGGGTCAGGATGATCGAGCGGTACTGGGTGCCGGCGTCCGCGCCCTGGCGGTCGAGCGTGGTCGGATCGTGCATCGCGAAGAAGATCTGGAGGATCTCGCGGTAGCTGGTGACCTTCGGGTCGAAGCGGATCTGCACCACCTCGGCGTGGCCGGTCGTTCCGCTGCAGACCTCCTCGTAGGTCGGGTCCGCGGTCTGGCCGCCGGCATAGCCGGACTCGGCCTCGGCCACCCCCTGGATCCGCTCGTACACGGCCTCGATGCACCAGAAGCAACCGCCGCCGAGGGTCGCGGTCTCGGTCGCAGCGGTGCCGCCGCCGGGCGGGGAGGACTGGGGCGTCGTCATCGGAGGGCTCCCGGTCGCGGGCGCGTCGGCGCAGGCGAAGGTAAAGAGAAGGAAGGCGGACAGGGCGAGGCGCGGGGAGAGCGTCATGGCGCGATGGTGGCACGCGGCCCGGGTTCGCGCACCAGCACGACCTTCCCCGTCGAGGCCCGCGACTGGAGCAGGCGGTGCGCGTCCGCGGCCCGCTCGAACGGAACGCGCGCGCCGACGACCGGCCGCAGCGCGCCCGCGCGGGCCAGCTCCAGCAGCGCATCGAAGCCGCGGGCCAGCGGCTCGGCGCGGTCGAACAGGTACACCAGGTTGAAGCCGATCACGGCACGGTTGGTTCCGGTCATCTCGAGCGGGTCGAAGCGCGGCGTGCGCCAGCGCCGCCAGGCGAGGGCCGGCCAGTTCCGGATCCCGCCCTGCGGCATCAGGTCGGCGAAGCCGTAGACGACCAGCCGCCCCATCGGACGCAGGCGGCGATACCCCTCGCCCAGCCCGCGCCCGCCGACCGCGTCGAGGATCAGGTCGACGCCGTGCCCGGCGGTCAGCCGGTCGATCGCCGGCCAGACGTCGTAGCGGGGCGAGACGACGACATCGTCCGCACCCGCCGCCCGCGCCGCCGCGCGCTTCCCTTCCGATCCGACCGTCCCGATGACCCGCGCCCCCGCGTGGTGCGCGAGCTGGCAGGCCGCGCTCCCCACGCCACCGGCTGCGGAGTGGATCACCGTGGTCTCGCCGCGCGCGAGCCGGCCCTGGTGGATCAGTCCGTACCACGCGGTCAGGAACGCCACCGGGAAGGCCGCGCCGTCAGCGAACGACCAGCCCGCCGGCAGCGGCCGGGTCCACTCCGCGGGCAGGGTCGCGCGCGTCGCGCAGCCGCCGAAGCGCAGCACGCCCAGCACCCGCTCGCCGGCGCGAGGCGCGGTCACGCCGGGGCCGACCGCTGCGACCTCGCCCGCCACCTCGAACCCCGGCACGAACGGCCGCGGCGGCGCGGCGGCGTAGAGCCCGAGCCGGCAGAACAGGTCGGCGAAGTTGACGCCGGCGGCGTGGACCTCGACCGCGACCTCGCCGGGACCGGGGGGCGCGGGTTCGAACGGCTCGACGCGCAGCACCTCGGGGCCGCCGACGCGCGGGATCACGACCCGGAGCGGCGCCATCTATGCCCGCCGGACCAGCCGCAGCGCGCCGCCGTCGCGCGTGGCGTGGAAGGCCTCCTGCAGCGCGGCGGCCCACGGGCTGGCCGCGGCCGGCGCGCCGTCGATCGTCTCGACGACGACCGCCGGGCGCGCGACGCGCTGACCGGCCAGGAAGCGCAGCAGGTCGAGCACGACCGCGCGCGCGGCCTCGTCCTCGGGCCCCGCGAGGAGCGCCAGCGCGCGCCCGCGCCGCTCCGCGGCGGCCACCAGCCGGCCCCGCGCGAAGGCCGCGTGGTTCCCGGCGAGGCGGCGCGGCAGGGCTTCGGGAAGGCCGGCCAGCCCGAGCCCGCAGGGGGCGGCCGGGTCGGCGGCGGAGAGGAAGAACGACGCCTCCGCGCCGGCGCCGGCGCGCAGCGCCTCGAGCGCCTCCGGCAGCGCGAACTGTGCGCCGGGGATCCCCTCGAAGAACTGCCCCGAGACCGCCTCGCCCGACAGTTCGAGCAGGCGCAGCGCACGGAACAGCCGGCCCCACGACAGCCAGGGCGCCTCGCGCACGGTCTGCTCGCGGAAGACGACCCCGTAGCGGTGCAGCAGGACCCGCGCCCGTTCGCGGTCCCGCTCGTCGCGCTCGAGCGCGTCGGCGGGCGGCTCGGGCGGGAAGAGCGGCGACCAGAGGCCACCGAAGGCGCGCGTCGCGCGCCAGGTACCGAAGCGCAGGCGGCGCGGCGGGAAAGGCGCCGGCTCGGCCGGCGCGAAGCCACTGGCCAGGCCGGCCCGCACCGCGGCGAATCCGTCGGTCGTCGCCAGGCCGTCCCAGGCCAGCGCCCAGAGCCGCCGCGTCGCCTCGGCGGTGCTGACGCCGGCGCGCTGCGCCAGCGCCTCGAGCGGGTAGCGGCCGAAAAGGTCGGGGAAGAGCGCGAGCAGGCGCTCGCGCGCCGCGTCGCGGGCGGCCGCGCCGGCCGCCTCCCCGCGCACGGCGGTCTCGCCCCCGCGTTCTCCCTCGACGAACAGCTCGCGCTCCCCGCCGGGCGCGAACGCAACACGCTTCTCCCCCGCCCCGAACCACTCGGCCTCGCCCGCCGCGAGCAGCGCGTCGAGCCGGGCCGGGTCGTACCCGGGCAGGCGCACCGGCAGCACGTCGCTCTCCCACAGCGCCGCCGGGAGCGGCAGGCCGGCGAGCTGCTCCAGCACCGCATCGAGGCCGGGGGCGACCGCGACCGCGGCGGCGACCCCCTGCCAGGACGCGGCGAACCCCGGCAGCCGCGCCAGGGGCAGCGGCGCGAAGGACGGGCGTCGGGCGGCCCGCGCGATCCGCAGCAGCCGCTCCAGGTCGTCGGCGTCGCAGAGCTGCGGCTCGGTCGCGTCGTCCGTGATCGCGTCGACGACGGCGCGGCCGGCGGCCTCCAGCGACTCGAGCGCGTCGCGCAGCGCCGCCGTCTCCAGCGCGAGCGGCCCGGCGAGCACGGTCGGCGCGACCGGGCCCAGGCAGCGCAGCAGGTCGGCGAGCAGGTCGGCCAGCGGGTCGGCGCCGGGGGCCGCGATGGCCGGATCGGCCGCGCCCGCCAGCCGCCCGAGCGTCCGTCGCAGCGCCGCGGCGTCGGTCCCCGCGGCAGCGGCGCCAACCGATCGCGCGGCGATCCCATCCGGCCGCGGCCGCGATTCGCGGCAGCGCTTCGAGCGCCGCGACGAACCGCGGTTCCGCGGCGCCCGGCGGCGTCACCGCCGCGATCTTCCCGGCGATCTCGCCGAGCAGCTCGTCCGGTGCGCGGTCGGCGGCCCGGGCCGCGGCCGCCAGCAGCTCGTCCCACTCGGCGAGCGGCACGACCAGCCGCTCGCGCAGCCAGTCGAGCAGTTCGCGCGGGCCGGCCGGGGCGTACCCCGGCCACAACCGCTGGGCCTTGCGCCGGAAGGCGTCGGCGACGGCGCGCGGCACGCGCGGCCGCAGCGATCCGGCGTGGACCAGTTCGCGCAGCAGCCCGGCGGAGGGGGCGGCAGTGACGCCCGCGGGGGCGTCGTCCTCGTACATCAGCGCGTTGACGCGCTGCCAGGCGATGTCGGCGGCGAAGGGCGACGGCACGTGCGTGGCGGCCTCGTGGATCGCGATCTTCCCGGAGCGGACCTCGGCCAGCAGCTCGGCGAGGCGCGGCAGATCGAAGTGGTCGGCCAGCGCGGAGCGCCAGGCCTCGACCACCAGCGGGAAATCGGGCAGGCGCGCGACGCGGTCGAGCAGCTGCCTGGCGCGCTGGCGCGTGAACCAGAGCGGGGTGCGGCGCCCGAACCCCTGGCGCGGCAGCTGCAGCGCGGTCCCGGCCGCCTCGCGGAAGCGCGCTCCGAGGAAACCGGTCGTCCCCAGCCCTTCGCGCAGCAGCGTCTCCAGCTGCGCCGGGTCGACCAGCGCGAACAGCTCGCGGGCGCGCGTGCCGGCCGGCGCGGTCACGGCCAGCGCGTCGTCGTCGACCGCGACGTCGATCCAGGCGCCGTGGCGCCGGCGCCACGCGGCCTGCAGCGCGACGGCGAGCGGCCGCAGCACGCGCCCGCCCCAGAAGGCGTGCAGCACCAGCTGCTCGGTCCCGTCGCCGGCCGCCCCCTCGGCGATCCGCTCGACGACGACCCGCCCGGCGTGCGGCAGCGCCCCCGTGGCGCGGCGCTGCGCGCGCAGCAGCTCGACCAGCGCGGAGGCGGCGCCGGGGGTCAGGCGGTGCTCGTCGACCAGCCGCCGGGGCAGCGACGAGTCGTCGAGGTGCGCTTCCGCCTCCGCCAGGAAGGCGGCGATCCGCGCCGACAGGAACGCGCCGCGGTCGCGCCCGTCGGCGCGCCAGAAGGGGGCCATCGCGGCCGGTCCCGCGGCCGGCGAGACCAGCACGTCGTTGTGCGTGATCTCCTCGATCCGCCAGCCCTGCACGCCGAGCGTGAAGGTGTCGCCCAGCTTGCGCTCCCAGACGAACTCCTCGTCCAGCTCGCCGATCTTGGCGCCCGTCCCGTGCCGGCGCAGGTGGAAGTAGCCGCGGTCGGCGATCGTCCCGCCGCCGCGGTAGAGCACCCGCTCGGCGCCGGCGCGCGCGCGGACGGTCCCTTCGACCGCGTCGCGCGAGACGAGCGCGCGCAGCTCCGGCACCGGGCGGCCGTGGTGGCGCCCGTCGAGCATCTCGAGCACGCCGTCGAGCTGGCGGCGGGTCAGGCCGTGGTAGGGCTCGGCGCAGCGCAGCGCGGCGAGCAGCGCCGGCACGTCCCAGGTCTCGCCCACCGTCATCGAGACCACGACCTGCGCCAGCACGTCGAGCGCGCCGGCGATCGGCTCCAGCGGCTCGACCTCCCCCGTCCCGACCGCACGCGCGACGACCGCCGCCTCGAGCAGGTCGCGCGCGTGGAGCGGCAGGAAGCGGCCGCGGCTGACGCCGCCGACCTGGTGCCCGGCGCGGCCCAGCCGCTGGACCGCCGCGGCGACCGAGGGCGGGGTGGTGACCAGCAGCACCTCGTCCAGCGCGCCGACGTCGATCCCCAGCTCGAGCGAACTGGTGGCGACGATCGCGCGCAGCTCGCCGCGCTTGAGGCGCTCTTCCACGACCTGGCGGACCTCGCGCGAGAGCGAGCCGTGGTGGGCCCAGGCCGGGGGCTCGCGCTCCCCTTCGTTGACCAGCCGCGTCAGCTTCTCGACCGTGCGCCGGCTGTTGCCGAAGACCAGAGTCGAACGATTCGCGGCGAGCGCGCGCTTGACCTCGGCCACCACGGCGGGCCAGCGAGAGGAGCCGCTCGCCGCCGCCGTCGGGCCCGTCGGGCGCGCCCCAGGAAACCGTCGAGCTCGTAGCGGCGCGCGCCCGGCGCCTCGACCACCTCGACCGGCCGGCGTCGGTAGTGCGTTTCCTCGTTGCCGACCGCCGGGCTGAGCAGTTCCCAGCCGCCGATCCACTCCGCGATCCGCCGCTTGGGCTCGACCGTCGCCGAGAGCGCGATCCGCTGGAACTCCCCCGACTCCAGCGCCAGCCGCTCGATTCTCCCTTCGGACAACCACCTTATTGTTTACTATCAGAATTACTACGGACTGTTTGCACCGTTTGAACTCATGGGCTTCGTGGTCACACTGCACGAGGAGGCACGGAAAAAAATAGCAGCCAAATGCCGACGGATCGGCCGTGAGCTGAAGGGGGCCATGCAAAACCCCCGAGCACCCTAGCTCTCCTCCACTTCCGTGTCCTCCCCAGGCTCCCCACAGCCCAAGATACCCTCTCTTCCCAGAAGGAACGCCCGCACCTGTTGCCCTCGTCTTCTTCTTGTCGCCCAGCCAAAAAGTCCCCTCTCTCACCAGGACAGTCTTTGCATCTTTTAAGTGTTGAGTGCATCCGCCCGCCCATAAACTGGCCGGATACCCTGTTTCTGGCTTGACCCCACCCCTTCAGTGTCTGAACCGCAACAGGGTGCAGAATACTGTTGCAAACCGTTTGATTCTGATGTATCTTGATCATGGTAAGCGGTTTAAATCCTTGTAACCACCTGTTATCCTTAAGCTTCCGGTTAGCCTTACAATCCGAGGGTCGCAGGTTCAAATCCTGTTCCGCCTACCATCTTAGGTTTTGAAGTAAATAGGGTTTCGCGGATTGCTGTCGGCTGATAGCTGAAAGCGAAACCGAAGGTCTCAGCGGGGACGTAGTTCAGTTGGTTAGAACGCCGGCCTGTCACGTCGGAGGTCGCGAGTTCGAGTCTCGTCGTCCCCGCCAGAACACAACAAAGGACCGAGGTCTGAAGACTGAGGTCCTTTTTCTTTGGTGCGCCCGGCAGGGCGTACTCCCTGGAGGTGCAAGTCCTCCACACGCCCGACAGGCCTGCAGGTGGGTGAAGTCATCCCGTTCTAGCTTTACATCTCAAGAACTGAAGCGAGGCGCCCTGGAAAATCTGAACTTGAGGCATGATGGTTTTGGTGTGAAAGCCCTTAACGGCATGATCTGAGTGTTTCCCCGCCTTTTCCGATCCTCTGCCGGTTTTTCTAGCATCGAGTATCCATCATCCAGTATCCTTCTTCCCAATTCCCCCAAGTTCCTTGACCTCTCCTGCACAGTTGAGTAAGATGGCGTTAAAGTTTTTGGCCGCAAACCTCTCTGTGATCGAGGAGGCGTAAACACGAAGGCCCTAATTAGAACAAATGAAGGCCCTATTTCCTTGTGCAAAGGACGTGGGGCTTTGTCTTTCCCAGACTTTGCATGGGTACTGATCAGCGGAACTAAAAAGGGGAAGGATGCCCGCTATCAGATTAAGACTTTGAGATCACAATTTGTGATCTCAACGTTAGACCGGTCGCCAATTGCGACCACTTCTGGAGACACCCCAGACACGTGGAGCTGAACATGGCTTCCAAGGAAATATCTATCCCGGTTGAGCGAATCGAGAAAGAGATTCTGCTAGTCCGTGGTGAAAAGGTCATTCTGGATAACGTTCTTGCTGATTGATATGGCGTGCTCACAAAGCAACTAAAGCGGGCTGTTCGACGGAACATCAAACGGTTTCCTGCGGATTTCATGTTCGAACTGAGTCAAGAAGAGTTCGATGATTTGAGGTACCAATTTGGCGCCTCAAATCGGGGTGGGACCAGGTACAAGCCTATGGCCTTCACCGAACAAGGCGTTGCAATGTTATCCTCCGTTCTCAAGAGCAGACGGGCCATTGAAGTAAATATTCTTATCATGAGGGCGTTCGTAAGACTGCGTGGGATGATGTCCTCCCACAAAGAGCTTTTGCGGAAGCTGGAAGAAATGGAAATGAACTATGATGAACAATTCAGGGTTGTTTTTGAGGCGATTCGCCAGCTCATGAAACCTGCGGATCCGCCACGGAAGCGGATTGGCTTTGAAGCAAAAGAAGCCGCCGCCCCTTACGGCAAGGGGGTAAAGAAGAGATAGAGTGGAGCGAGCCAAGGAGAGGAGCAGGTGAACCTGGAAACCGAGAAGTCCCAATGCGCCCGGGAGTGTCGGCTCCTGCTTTGGGACGCCAACATATAAGATTATGTCCCCAAGAACACTCCCTATCGTCCCATGAAAAAGGAGGATCACATGAATCATCTATTACAACCTAAGAAGTACAAGAGTCTAATGGCCGACACAGGGTCAGTGGCCATCATGGACAAGACGATCGATTTTTTCGAAAACCGGATGGGCAAAACCAGGTTGACGGAGGACTACTGGAGCCGCACCTGGTATCGGGAGTTCCTTGATTTTCTGAAAAAAGAGCAGATCTTCTACAAGCTCCTCACGCCGAAGGCATATGCCGACAACCCCGACTGCCGCTGGGATACTGCCAGAAACAGCGAATACAGCGAGCTGCTGGCCTTTTACGGATTCGGTTACTGGTATTGCTTCCAGGTGACCATTCTCGGCCTCGGCCCCATCTGGATGAGCGATAATGAAAAGGCGAAAAAGAAGGCGGCGGCACTCCTGAAGGAAGGCGCCATCTTTGCCTTCGGCCTTTCTGAACGGGCGCACGGGGCGGATATCTACTCCACAGAGACAAGCCTCTTCCCCGATGGCAAGGGCGGCTGGCTGGCCCGGGGTGAGAAGTACTATATCGGGAACGGTAATGAAGCGGAGATGGTTTCCACCCTAGGCAAGGTCCGGGATGGGTCTGACGACTACTGCTTTTTTGTCACCAACTTCCGCAACAAAGCCTTTGAGCTGAAGCGAAACGTCATCTCCCACCAGGAGTATGTTGCCCAGTTTGCGCTAAACGACTATCCTGTCACTGAAGCGGACATCCTAAGCCGCGGTCCATCGGCTTGGGATTCGGCCCTGAACACGGTAAACGTCGGCAAGTTCAACATCGGCCCCGCCTCCATAGGTGCCTGCCAGCACGCCTTCTACGAAGCGATCACTCATGCCGCGAATCGCACCCTCTATGGCTTCCGCGTGACGGACATGCCGCACGTGAAGAAGAACTTCATGGACGCTTGGCTGCGCCTCATGGGGATGAAGCTCTACCAGCGCCGCGCCACGGACTATTTCCGCAACGCCACCGCTGACGACCGACGCTACCTCCTGTACAATCCCACGAGCAAGATGAAGGTCACCCTCCAATCCGAAGAAGTCATTGCTTTGTTGTGGGATGTCATCGCCGCCAAGGGCTTCGAGCGCGATACCTACTTCTCTACCGTCGCCGGCGACATCAAGGGCCCGTCCAAGCTCGAGGGAACCGTCCATGTGAACGTCCAACTCATCCGGAAGTTTATCAAGAACTATTTCTTCAATCCCAAGGAATATGCCCCTGTGGGGCCGGATTTCAGCCGGAAGGACGATGTGTTCCTTTTCAATCAGGGCACGGCCAGAGGCCTAAGCAAAGTCCAGTTCCACGACTACGGGCCCGTCTTTGCTGAATTCAAAGACCTGCCGAATGTCGCGGCATTCATCAAGCAGATCGGGCTCTTCAGGGAAATGCTGGCAAAAGCCTTTCCGGACAGTATCCAGGAAATGGACCCGTCCTTCTCTCTGACCATGGGGGAGATGTTCTCCATCGTCGTCTACGGCCAGCTCATCTTGGAGCAGGCAAAGATCGACAACTTGGACAAGGATGTAATAAACCAGATCTTCGACTTCATGGTTAGGGATTTTTCGCGCTTCGGCCTGGAGATCTATGGGAAGCACACGACGAACGATAGCCAGCGGGAGTACTGCAAAGAGATCATGCTGATCCTCTCTGTTCCCAATCCTACTGAGTATGAAAAGGTCTGGCAGGATTACGTCATCGCCCTCAACGGCGAATATCAAATGACAGAATGATCGGTTTCAATATTCATTTTTTTGTTTAGGCGAAGACTTCAGTTTGGTTCTTGCACAACGATGCAGGCACAAAGCAGAAAAACCCTTCCGCTCTGTACCTTTGGCCCTCTGTGCCTTTGTGCCTGTCTTCATCCGTCCCTTTGTCCCTCAAGCTGTCGGTTTCAGCCGACAGCGGTTGACTTGCCGGTTTAATCATGTGACGTAAGGAGAAATATCGTGATTAAATACACTGAAAAGCAAATTGAAGAGCTGGGTAAATTTTACAAACATCCGCGAAATCTCGTGGACTTGTTTGAAGACACGGTGACGAAATGGGGTGATCGAAACGCCATTGGAACAAAAGATCTTCAAACAAAACAGTATGAATGGATCACCTACAAACGGCTCGCCGAAAGAATCAATAACGTCAGGAGCGGCATAAACCAACTGGGCATCAATAAGGGTGATGCTGTAGGGGTGATCATAGGCAACTCCGTTGAATGGTATGTATTGGAAAACGCGTCGCACGGGCTCGGTGCGATCTTTGTACCGATGTACGAAAAAGAATTGATCAAAACATGGCAATACATAATAAGAGACAGCGGGGTAAAATATCTTTTTGTTAAGGATGACAGCATTTTAGAACAGATACAGCATTTCAAGAATGAAATTGAAACTTTGAAGGAAGTTTTCATAATCTATGGAGAAGGTGAAAAAAGCCTTAAGGTTCTGGAAGAAGCCGGAAAGAAAAATCCGGTTAAATCATACAAGCCTCATTGGACAGAACCGGCTGAGTTGATCTACACTTCCGGAACTACAGGAGAGCCTAAAGGGGTTCTTCTTTCTCACGGCAACCTGTCCGCCTGCTCCCAGTCCGGTTATCACATATTTCCTAGTCTCAACGAAAAAGCCATTTCTCTGGCGATACTTCCCTGGGCCCACAGCTATGGCTTGAGCGCGGAGCTGCATAATTTCATGCAGTTCGGCGGAGCCATCGCGTTGATGGAATCGGTCGACACGCTGGCAGAAGACCTTCTCAAGGTCAAGCCTACGTTTCTCATTGCAGTCCCAAAGGTTTTCAATAAGATCTACGACGGGATTCAGGCAAAAATGCACGAAGAAGGCGGCCTCAAAAAGATGCTTTTCGATATGTCGTGTAATGAAGCGGTAAAATGCAGGGCCAAGGCGACTAAATCCGTGAAACTTAAGATACTCGATAAAATTGTATTTTCGAAAATCAGGGAAAGATTCGGAGGCCGGCTTGAAGGCGTTCTTACGGCTAGCGCTGTGATGAATCCTCATATCGCAATGTTTTTTGCCGATCTCGGTATCCCCACTTATGACGCCTATGGCTTAACCGAAACTGCACCCGCGATTACAATGAATTCCCCGCTCTGGGGAAACCGATACGGGTCCGTCGGCAAATGTGTCGAAAACATGCATGTAAAAATCGACAAGTCTCTAACAGGTGAAGAAACTGAGGATGGAGAAATCATAGCCTACGGCGCTCATGTGATGATGGGATATCACAATAAACCAAAACTGACCTCAGAAGTCATGAGGAAGGACCATTGGAAGGGTTTTCCCGGAATACGCACCGGTGATCAAGGCCACCTGACCGCCGACGGATTTCTCTATATTACAGGCAGATTTAAAGATGAATATAAACTTTCCAACGGGAAATACATTCACCCGGAATCCATTGAAACCGACATTAAACTATTACGCAGTATTGCCAATGCATTCGTATGGGGGGACGGCAAGGCATACAACATTGCCGTAATCGTTCCGGACTTTGCAGCGATGAAAAAAGATGACCGGGTCGCAAAATGGGCACAAGACTCCCCCCAGGAAGTATTAAAAAATAAGAACATTCAGGATTTTTTATCCGGAGAAATTAAAAAGCATCTTGAGAAATCATATAGAGGATATGAAATACCTCAGCAGTTCATATTTTCCAGCGAAGATTTTACTTTGGAAAACGGACTAGTGACGCAGACCATGAAGCTGAAGCGTAACGCGGCTCTGAACGCGTATTTAAAGGAAATAGAAAAACTATATAGATGACAAACAGTTTAGGGTGGTTTTTGAAGCCATCCGCCAGCTCATGAGAACCACTTAGACGGAGCGCAAGAAAATTGGGTTCGAGGTCAATGAACCACCAGCCAGGTATGGGAAATGGAAAGGTAGGGGGTCGCGGCAGTATGCTTAGGGGAGAAATTCACAAATTCAGAGACGTTACGCTCACCACAACCTCTGAAATCCCGTTGAAAGCACTCCGCCCGTGGTTAGTTCCAGGTGATTTTGGGCGCCTTACGCTCGGGCAGGCGGGCATACTTCCGCTTTGGATAACCGACCATCATGGGGTAGTGATACGGATGCCCATCCGGGAGCCCCACCGACTCCCTGACCGCGGCGGATCCCTGTAGTGCGCCTTCGACCAAGCCGGCCCAGCAGGTCCCCAGCCCGAGTTTCTGGGCCGCCAGCTCCAGGTAGGAAAGTGCCAGCGACACGTCCATCATGCCGGTGGTCGCCTCCTTGGGCGCGGAGGCCACGATCAGCACCGGGGCGCTCCATGTCACGGAATTGTGTCCCATGTCCCATGCACCGATGATCAATGGAAAGTAAGGCGGGACCGATTGGGGGGCCTTTCCCATGACCTTGCGCATCCATTCCACGGTCAGTCCCGCGATCTCCTTGATCCTGTCCGCATCTGTGAACACCATCCATTCCACCAGTTGGAGATTGCCGCCGGACGGGGCGTAGCGGGCGATCTCGATGAGTCGCTGGAGCTTCTCCATTTCCACGGGCTGCTTCTTGAAGAAGCGTACAGAGCGGCGGGAGCGGAGGAACTGCACGGCCTGTTCCTCGCTGATCTCCAGTTCCTTCTCGATCAAGGGGCTTTTCTCGATGGGCACGTTGGCGTGAGAGAGCGCGCCGTTGGCGCAGATAGCGACGCAGTGGCCGCAGTTGTTGCAGATGCCTTCTCCGCCCGGGACCATTTCCGGGAACCCGTTTCCGTCCTTGAGCTTGATGATGATCATGGGGCATTCACGGGCGCAGATGCCGTCCTTCTTGCACTTGTTTTCGTCGATGATCAGAAGTCCCATTCGTTTTTCCATCTCCTTTTCTCATTTGTTGGACAGAATAACAGCATATACAGGATAAATCGGAAAAGGTAAAGGGGCCGCTATCCCAAACATCTCTTATCCCGCTCATCCTGTTATCCCGTCAAATTTCTCTTCGCAAAACGCCCAAGCTCAGGACCATGGGAAGGAACGTGTCCTCGAGGCCGGCGGGTTCCACAGACTTTCGGAACGCCGGGAACACAGGCTCCCGCTTTCGATTTCGACACGTCGTCCTAGAGCAGAGCACCTCATGGGAGTTATTCGCAGAACGGATTGTCCGGTGGGGGCGAAGTGCACTCTCACCCGAGTTGGCCGGTACCCAGGACCCAGCATCCAGTATCCAGCATCCAGGATCGGTGGCGGTGGCACGGAGAAAACCGCGTAATCGTGGACCTCTTGCCATACCGTTGATCGGTAATCGTTCTTGGGATGTGTCTTTCCCTTTGACACACAAGCGCAAATCGCCTATCGTTTCCGCCGTTAGAAGCAAGGTTTTGTCGCCGGAAATCGCTGTATCTTCTGCCGTTGAAATTTTAAACCCAGGAGGAGGAGCTATGAAGAGATTTTCTTCTGTGACGCTGGTTGCGGTCCTTTCGGTATTGTTTTTGTTCACTGCAGGCCCGGCCGGGGCGGATTCAAAGAAGATCACCGCCGCGATCGATGAGGCGAGCAAGAACTGCAGGGGAGTCTCCCAGCAGATCTGGGAGTTCAAGGAGACCGGACTGCAGGAAGTTAAGAGCTCCGCGCTGCTCAAGGAGGAACTCACGAAGCTTGGCTACAAGGTGACGGGCGATTTGAAAGTTCCCGAAGATCTGGTCAAGGATGGTATCGCCAAGACCGCTTTCAAGGCCGAGATGGCCGGGAAGAGCCCCGGACCCACGGTGACCATCATGCTGGAGTACGATGCGCTGGCCATTGGCCACGCTTGCGGCCACAACCTGATCGCCACTTCGGCGCTCATGGCGGCGGCGGGTCTGGCGAAGGTCATGAAGGACACCCCGGGCCGGGTCTTCGTCATTGGCACGCCTGACGAGGAGCGCGGCTCACTGGGCGCAGGCAAAGTGGCATTGCTCGAAGGCGGGCATTTCGAAGGCTCGGACGTCGTTTTCATCAGCCACGGGGCAGACCGCTGGAGCATGGACCAGCGCTTGCTGGCGATGAAGCGGGCTAACTTCACTTTCAAGGGCAAGTCGGCTCATGCCGCTGCTGCACCCCACAAGGGAATCAACGCGCTGCGCGGGGTGCTGCTCACTTTCAACTGCGTCGACCAGCTGCGCGAACACCTGCGCCAGGATGTCCGCATTCACGGCGTCGTTGCCAAGGGAGGCGGCCCGGTGAACATCGTGCCGGAGCTGGCCCAGGCTGAGTTTGCCTGCCGTGCTCTCGACACCGCCACCATGGAGGATGCTTACTCAAAGGTCGTCCGGTGCGCCAAGGCCGGGGAGTTGGGAACCGGCACCAGCCTGGAATTCAAGGAGCCACGGGTCGCTCTGAAATCAGCGATCGTCATCCCGCCCTTGCTCGACGTGGTCCATGCCAACGTGAAAGGCCTCGGCATCGCCGCCAGCGAGTTCAAGGACTTCGATGAACTTGCCTCGTCGGATCTTGGGATGGTGGGCGACAGCTACCCCACGGTCAATGTCTGGTTCAAGATCGCCCCTGAAGGCACGGCGCTTCACTCCGAGGCCTTGCGAGAGGCAGCCAACTCCGACGAAGGCTGGAAAGCGGCTGTCATCACGGGCAAGGCCATTGCGCTGTCCGCTTATGAAATGCTGACCAAGCCGGACAGACTCAAGGCCGTGCAGGAAAGTTTCAAAACGGCGAAAGGTAAGTAAGGGAAACAAAGAAAGGGTTCTAGGGATCAGGGGTTCGAGGAAGCCCCACTGCGCTTTGGGTATCAGCCACCCGAATCCCTGATTCTGTTGAATCCGATCCAGGGCCGCTATTCTGGCCCCAGCCCTTTTCTTCGCCTTTTCTGCCAGCAATCCGGATCTAGGATCCAGTAGCCAGCATCCATGATGCAGGCTCGGGCATTCATTCTGTCTTCTGACTTCTGTCTCCTGTATTCTTCTTTAGCTTGCTTTCACTGCCCCATTTTCGTTTCATGGCTTCACGGTTTTTGTCCCGCAACCCTCTCTGAGATCGAGGAGGCGTGAGACACGAAGGCCCTGTATAAATACAAATTCAAAGCCCCATTCCCCTGTACGGGACATGGGGCTTTGACTTTTGACCGGGATCTGACAAAAGCCAGACTTAAGATCGTGTTTGGTGAAAGTGAGTCTTGCCCCCGCGTCCGAATATCATGCGCATCCTGGAGGAACTTGACTGTCATGGACGTATTTGACCTTCTTAAACGTCGCGTCGAGGATTACGCGCGGTATACACGAAGCTTCATCAAGATTGCAGATCTTCGAATATCGGCCAGGGAGGAATCCGAATTCCGGGGGCTTATGTCCTTCTGCCCATACCCGGGATAGGAGGCGCAGCATGAACCGAAATGAACTTCTTAAGGTTGTTGCGCTCGGCGAGGACTCACGCCGGCAATTCAAGGCGGACGTCACCAACGCCGACTCTTTGGCGGCTGAGCTGGTGGCATTTTCGAACAGCAACGGCGGCACTCTGTTTATCGGCGTTACCGACGAGGGCGTATTGAAAGGACTGGCCCCCGCGGATGTACGGCGGATCAACCAACTCATCGGCAATGCCGCCGCACAACATACGCGCAGCCCTATCTCGCCCACAACCGAAAACATTAAGGTAGGCTCGGGCCGGGTTGTCATCGCCCTCACCGTTTCTGAAGGATTGGACAAACCCTACTTCGACCGCAATGGCGTCATTTGGGTCAAGGCGGGGAGCGACCGTCGCCGCATTCAGTCTAAAGAAGAATTGCGGCGGCTTTTTCAGATGACCGACCAGTTTCATGCTGACGAACTGCCCACCAAGGCGAGAATCGAAAAGCTCGACAAGCTGCGGTTCCGCGACTTTCTACGGGATGTGCACAAGCAGGATTTTCCAGATTCTCGGAAGGATCTGATATCGTTGCTTCAGAACATGAATCTGGCCACAGACGATGGACACCTCAATCTGGCAGCTGTACTCATGTTTGTCGAGCGACCGGAGTGGATCAAACCGCAGTTCGTAGTCAAGGCGATCCGTTACCCTGGTAAGACCATCCATGTCAGTGAGTACGTGGATACCGAGGATTTCTCGGGCCCTTTGCGCAAGGTGTTCGACGATTCCCTCGGCTTCATCATGAGAAACCTGCATAAGGTGCAGGCTGGACGTGGCGTGAATGCGCCAGGTGTGCCCGAGATCCCGGACACAGTATTCGAAGAGCTGCTGGTCAATGCCCTGGTGCATCGGGATTATCTGGTGAGCGCCCCAATCCGGATCTTCGTCTTCGACGACCGGATCGAGATCATTAGCCCGGGCCATCTGCCCAACAACCTGACCGTCGAGAAGATCCGCCGGGGCAATTCTATCATTCGCAATCCGATTCTGGTTTCCTACGTGGCCAAAGGACTGTTGCCCTACCACGGGCTCGGTTCCGGGATCAAGAGGGCACTGGAGCAGTGGCCGCAGATCGAGTTCATAGACGATAGGGAGGGGTGTCTATTCACGGCCACGGTACACCGACACGAGGTGGCTGATACGCAAATCGCTCCGAGGGTGGATACCGAACTAAGCAAACAACGGCTAGAGTCACGGCTAGAGTCACGGCTAGAGTCCTCTTTAGCGGCGAGGATTGTCGTGCTACTGGAGGACGAGGACGCTGGCAAGGCAATGCTGGCTTCTCTGCTGGGCCACAAGACTGTGTCAGGAGAGCTGCACAAACAGGTTAGGCGACTACTGAAGTTAGGCCTCATTGAGATGACCATCCCGGAAAAGCCCAATAGCCGACTTCAGAAATACCGGCTGACGGTCGCGGGCCGGGGCCTGCTGGCTGGTTTTGGTGGCAGTGAAAACGGATGATGCGAACCAACGAACTGAGGCAGCAGCAGACCGAAGCGGCCAAACTGATAGCTGATCTCTGACCTCCTTGGCCCGGCGTAGTTTTGACGAAGCCGGCTGAGGCTCCGACCTCTGTTTTTCTTGTCTTTTCCTGCTCCTTTGAGTAAGATGCTTCACAGTTTTTGGCCCGTAAACCCTCTCTGAGATCATGGAGGATAGAAGACGACGGCCCCCCCATAGGACATATGCAAAGCCCCATTTCCCGGTGCAAGGGACATGGGGCTTTGTCTTCTGTGGGCGTTCCTATGGGATAGGATTAGACTTTGAGATACCAATTTGGCACCTCAAGTTAGACCGGTCGCAATTTGCGAACACTTCTAGCGAAAACCCTTACGGAAGGAGCTAGACATGGCTTCCAAGCAATTGCCAATCCCAGTCGAGCGGATCGAGAAAGCAATTCTGCTAATGCGTGGGCAAAAGGTGATTTTGGATCGAGATCTCGCCGAGTTGTATGGCGTTACAACCGGAAATCTGAATAAAGCGGTAAGACGCAATCTGGATCGTTTCCCACCTGATTTTATGTTTCAACTGAAGCAAGAAGAATACGAATCTCTAAAATTCCATTTTGGAATCTTAAAGAGGGGCCAGCATTCCAAATACCTGCCGTGTGCATTCACTGAACAAGGTGTTGCCATGCTCTCAAGCGTTTTGCGAAGCAAACGCGCCGTTCATGTCAATATCGAAATAATGAGGGCATTCGTCCGGCTACGGCAGATATTGGCTGCGCACAAAGAACTTGAACTAAAGCTGGAAGAAATGGAAATGAAATATGATGAGCAATTCGGAGTCGTTTTTGAAGCTATCCGCCAGCTCATGACGCCACCGGATCCACCCAGAAAGAAAATCGGGTTTGAAGCGAAAGAAGCTCCCGCACCTTATGGCAAGGGGGTAAAGAAGAAATAGGGGAGGGGGCGAGCATCGAAGAGGAGCAAGTCAACCTAGTCAACAACGTCCCTTAGGCTTTACTCTGATCTCTGCCCTCTACCTTCAGACCTCCGTGGTTCTGAGGCTCTGTCCTCTGGTATTTGCATCCTTCCATGCTTTCTTTTTCCTGCTGCGGCTCAGTTTGCGTTGCAATTTCTTGGAACCCGCCCTAGAATGCACCAAGTGAAATCATTCGCGTGGAGGGCTTATATGAAAGCTAAGGCCAAGAAAAAGGCACCAGAGGTGATCCTAAGGGCAGGCAAGCCGAGAGCCGTTATATTGGATATCGATGACTATCAGGAAATGCTGGAACGCCTTGAGGATCTTGATGACCTGAAGACGCTGGAGCAAATGAGAAAAAGGCCGCTCAGTTTCAGAACGCTCGATGATTTCCTCAGGGAGAACAGCCCCCGTGTATGAGATTCTCATAGAGCGAAGTGCGGAGCGTGATCTCAAGAAGCTGCAGAAGGATATGTTTGATCGGGTTGTCCTAAGCATAAAGTCTTTAGCCGGAAACACGAGGCCACATGGTGCCCGGAAGATTATCGGTTCAAAGAATGACTGGCGGATAAGGGTCGGCGAGTACCGAATCATTTATGAAATTGACGACGAGGTTCGCGTGGTCAAAATCATGCGGGTTCGCCATCGCAGGGAGGCCTATCGGTAGAAAATCTTCCCCATCCTTCCACCATTCCAATATTCAAGTATTCCGGCTTTTCGATTCCATTCTTCCATCCTTCCAATATTCCTATTTTGATTGACATTTTGTTATACTTAACCTCATTTATTTAAATTTTTTGACGTTCTCTGCCCATTTGAGTATCATGTTTTTTAAGTTTTTGGCCCTGGTGGGTGTATCGCTTCTTATTTTCTGCTTGTTTGGGTCATTCGAATTTTGATGATTGGGATTTATTTCGTGCTTCGGATTTCGTGCTTCGAATTTGGCAGCGGCTACGCCGCGCTTTGATCGAGGAGGCGTGAGACACGAAGGCCCTGAATAAAGATCGATTGAAAGCCCCATGTCCCCGTGCCAGGGATGTGGGGCTTTGTCTTTTACAGGGGTCCCATGAATAGGTTGGAAATTTGAGGTCGCAATTTGCGACCTCAAGGTTGACAGGTCACAATTTGTGGCCGCTTCTGAAAACATTGGAGACACAGGATACGGACGGAATTGACCATGGTTTCCAAGCAATTGCCAATCCCAGTTGAGCGCATTGAAAAGGCGATTTTCCTGATCCGAGGCCACAAGGTCATGTTGGACGCGGATCTCGCCGAGCTTTATGGAGTGAAAACCAAGGCCCTCAAGCAGGCAGTGAGAAGAAACATCGAAAGATTTCCGAAGGATTTCATGTTTGAACTCAACGACGAGGAACACTCAAACTTGAGGTCACAATTTGTGACCTCAAGTTTAGCTCAATGGGGTGGGACCAGGTATAAACCAATGGCTTTTACGGAACAGGGTGTGGCTATGCTATCGAGCATTTTGCGGACCAAAAGAGCCATCCAGGTTAACATTGCCATAATGCGGGTATTTGTGCGGCTCCGTGAGATGATGGCAACGCACAAGGAACTGGCCTTCAAGCTGATAGAACTGGAAGAGCGCCTGGAAGGGCACGATGAACAGATCCAAAACATCTTTGAAGCGATCCGGCAGCTTATGACTCCACCGGATCCTCCAAGGAAGCGGATTTACCCCGTTAAATTAAAGCTGGCAGCTTGAGAAGTGAAAGGGGCGGAGTAGGAGTCAAGGTAGCTGTTGGGATGGATAAGGATGGTCGACATTTAACCGGGGTTGGGTTTGAAGCAAAAGAAGGCGCAGCGCCGTATGGAAAAGGGAAGAGCAGGGGGGTCGCAAAAGCAGGCTTGTCTCGCCGTCGTGTCACGCCGTAGTTTAATAACGAAGGCGGACCTGTCGCGCTGGAGTTTGCTGACGAAGGCGGAAGCCCTGAGCTTGTGGGAGCGGCGAAGGCGGATCTGTGACGGGAATTATTAAAAAAATGTAGGTGGCCTATGCCCCGTCAGGGGTTATTTAAGGGCGTCCCTCGGGCCACTCGGGCCACTTCTTCTGGCATCCGGGATCAGCGCTGGCGGCGGGGAGAATTTCACAAATTCAGGGACCTCCGCAAGGTTGATGGGAATGTGTCAACGCAATGAGATTTCGAGAGACCTCCCCAGAGCCTTTGCGACCTTCTGAATCGTGGAAAGCTTGATGTCCTCTGCATGATTTTCGATGCGAGAGATGGCAGTTTTCTGGGTTCCAACCCGATCGGCGAGCTCTTCCTGGGTTAATCCTGCTTCTTCTCGGGCCTGCCTGAGGATCACACCAATCTTGAAGTCCCGGTATCCCTCGTCAAACCCCCTGGCAAACTCGGGGTCAGTCTTTTTTCTTCTCTTGATATATCGGTCAATGTCGCTCATGACAGCCTCCTGTTCCTCTTAAAATAATCTCTGCGATAATTCTCGGCCAGCGTGATCTGCCTGGCATCGGTTCTTTGGGACTTCTTGGCGTAACCGTGTGTGAGTACCAGAGTGTTTCCATTCACAAAGAAACCGAATATTCTGATGGCCTTGGTCTTTGTCTTTACTCTACACTCCCATATCTCCTCAGTTCCGGTCAGTTTCTTGAAGTACTGAGAAGGAATTCGGTCAAGTTCTTCTATGAGCTTGAGCACCCATAAAATTTTTTGAGCCTCCTTTGACTCAAGAGAATCTAGGAATTGCTCGACCGGGCGCTTTCCGGTTTCGGTCGCGTAGAAAATGACTTTCCGAGGCATGACTCAAGTTAACATGGAGGTTAACAACTGTCAATCGAAAATCCGATGCGCCACCTGAAATCCTGGGTGTCAATCGGGAGGACATTTACGAGATCCCGATCGGGGTTTTGCGCGAGGCCTTGGTGAACGCCCTCATGCACCGCGACTACAGCATCACCGGCACGCAGGTCAGCGTTGAGGTCTATGATGACCGGGTGGAGATCGTGAACCCCGGCGGCCTGCCGAAAGGCCTGTCGGTCCGGGACCTCGGCACGGTTTCGATCCGACGGAACGAGCTGATTTCGGACCTCTTCTTCCGCCTGCACAAGGTCGAACGCATCGGCATGGGCATCCAGAAGATGAAGGAGGCCATGGTCGCGGCGGGACTCCGCGAGCCGACTTTCGCGAGCGATGCGTTTTTCCGGGCAACATTCCAACGGTCGCCGGAATTCGCTCTAAAGGAGGGCATCCTCGGGGCCGAGGTATCCGAAAAGAAACCTGAGGGTAGGGCTACCCAGAAAACTACCCAGAAGACTACCCAGAAAACAGCCCAGAAGGTCATGGGTCTAATTCGGCATAATCCCGAAATAACCCGACGAGAACTGGCGATGGAGCTCGGAATAACCGATAGCGGAGTTAAATACCACCTTAAGAAGATGCAGGCCAAGGGCTTGATTCGTCGTGTTGGCCCTGACAAAGGCGGGCATTGGGAGGTAGTCCGGTAAGATGAACGATCCCGGCCATGATAAATGAGAAAGGGGAGTGGAGACAGACGGGAGGCGTCTTGGAGCTTGGAAAAGAAGCTCGCCGGGACTGTGCTGGGACCAAGTTCCGTGCCCGAGTCTTGAAACCCCTCATTGAGGCAGGGCTGGTCGAAATGACTATCCCAAGAAAGCCTCGGAGCAGTAAGCGAGAATACCGACTCACTCAAAAGGGCAAGGAAGGTGGTTCAAAGAACGGAGGCACAGAGTTAGGGGTTCCAGAGAATGTCAATATATCAAGGATGTCCCTCCTTGGACGACGACTTCAACGATTTGAACGACTTTAACGACTTCTTCGATCCCAGTATTGTTTCCTTTGTTAACCTTTTGTTAAACTTATTTTCATTTGTTTAAATTTCTTGACCTTCTCTGCACCTTTGAGTACCATGGCTTCACAGTTTTTGGCCCTACTTGGTGCATCGCTTTTTGATCCGGAAACCGCTTCGAGATCGAGGAGGCGTGAGACACGAAGGCCCAGTATAAAACAGATAGAAAGCCCCATTCCCCTGCACGGGATATGGGGCTTTGTCTTTTGACCGAAATAAATTTCAGCTCAATCCGACCTTCCTGCCCGGAGGCACAATCGACGATCTGGTGGCCAAGGTACGTTTCATCCTCGAATGCTCCAAGATATTCAAAATTGACAAGTCCGACACTGATCACACCGGCAAGCAACTTTTGCTCCATACCCATCAGCGCGAGGCGATTCTCAAAGCAAAAGAGGGCAAGTCCTACGTGCTTACCAGTGGAACGGGGTCAGGTAAAAGTCTTGCCTACATTGTGCCGATAGTCGACTATGTTCTGAGGCATGGGGCAGGGAGAGGATCCAGGCCATAGTCGTTTATCCGATGAACGCCTTGGCCAACAGTCAGGTCGAAGAACTCGGGAAGTTCCTTGAAAAGGGTTATCCAGACGGAAAGCCGCCCGTCCGATTCGCCCGCTACACGGGACAGGAAAAAGGGCCTGAGCGAGAGGCGATCCGGGCAACCCGCCGGACATCCTGCTCACCAACTACATGATGCTGGAGCTTCTGCTCACCCGCAGCGAGGACCGCGAACTGGTGCGTGCCGCGCAGGGGTTGCGCTTTCTCGTCTTTGACGAGCTTCACACCTACCGCGGCCGCCAGGGTGCTGATGTGGCGCTCTGATCCGGCGTTGCCGTTTGCCTTCGGCGGCCACGACATCATCTGTATCGGCACTTCGGCCACCATGGCGAGTGAAGGAACCTCCGAGAATCAAAAACGTGAAGTGGCCAAGGTGCCGCAAATGCTTTTCGGCGTTTCCTTTGATGCGACCCAGGTCATCGGGGAAACGCTGGAGCGCGCAACTCCTGAGGTTGAATTCAAGGACCCAGGAGGTCATTCAAGCCCTCCGCGAGGCGATTGAATCGGATGTTTTATCCACCCCCTGAAGACTACGAGAAGTTCCGCCTTCCGCCCTCTGGCTTCATGGATCGAGTCCACCTTTGGGGTGGGCCGCGATGAAGAAGGGACCGGCCGACTTGTACGGCAGGCCCCACGGCGCTTGCAGGGTGAGGCCAGCGCGGCCGAGGAGCTTGCGGGCCATAACATCTACGAATCCGTTAGGAATTGCGCTGCGGTCTTGCGCCGCTTCCTCTTGAAGGGTTCCGAGTTGCGTCGAAGCGCCTCAAGCCGCTTTCCCTATCTTCGCCTTCCGTCTGCATCAGTTTTTCACACGGGGTGACACGGTCTGGTCGACCATAGGAACCGGAGAACGATGGCCACCTGGAAATGTCGAAGAAGGTTTCAAAGCCTGGAGAGCCCGACAAGAGCGCTCTTTCCGCTGGGTATTCTGTACGTCAGTGCGGCACTGCCTACTATAGGGTGAAAGTGGTTTCGGATGAACATGGCAAATACTTGCTCCCCCGGGAAGACCGCCGCGAGCAAGACGACGACGGAAGCAGCGATGGCTACTTATATCTGTCGGCATCAGTGCCCTGGCCCTCGCGTAAGGAGGGGCCTGAACTTCTGGAGCGCGTTCCAGGCTTTCTCAAGGAGACCACCGCTTTCAGGGCGCAGAACGCATTCGCCCGGACGCGCGAGGCCGATCTTCCCGAGC
>CAVPDB010000011.1:0-154058 GCA_963702545.1 uncultured Acidobacteriota bacterium
CGCAGCGGGACGCCGAAGAAGAAGACCGTGATCGCGGTGACGATCAGGAGGTCGAGCAGTCCGATCACCGCGAACGGCGCCAGCTTGCCGACGATCAGCTGCCAGGAACGGATCGGCGTGACGATCAGCTGCTCGAGCGTGCCGATCTCCTTCTCGCGGACGACGGCCATCGAGGGCGAGATCATCGTGACCATCATCAGGACCATCGCCAGGATCGCCGGCAGGTAGAACCACCGGCTCTTCATCTCGGGGTTGTACCAGACCCGCGGCTCGATCGTGATCGCCGCGCCGCGGCGGTCGAGCGGCGGGGCGCCGGCGGCCAGCGCGATCCGGCCGGCGTAGCTCAGGCCGACGTTGGCGGCGGTCGCGTCGGCGCCGTCCGCCAGCAACTGGACCGGGGCCGGGCGGCCGGCCTGCCGGGCCTCGCCGAAGCCGCGCGGGATCACCAGCGCGAGGTCGGTCGTGCCGCGGATCAGCCACGGCTCGGCGTCGTCCGCGCGGTCGCCCGAGCCGACCAGCTCGAAGTAGCCGGACTGGACGAAGCGCTGCGCCAGGTCGCGGCTCTGGGCCGTGCGGTCGGCGTCGACCAGGAACAGGCGCACGTCCGTGACGTCCAGGTTGGCGGCGAAGCCGAAGACGATCAGCTGGATGATCGGGGCGATGAAGAGGATCCCGACCATCCGCCGGTCCCGCCGCAGTTGCAGGAACTCCTTGGCGATCACCCGGAGCAGGATCCTCACGGCCGCACCGCGTCGCGGGTCAGGCGGACCCAGGCGATCCCGAAGACGAGCAGCGCGTAGATCGCCAGGAACCCGACCTGGTCCCAGTAGGGCGAGAGGTCGGTCCCCTTGAGGATGATCCCGCGCACCACCTTCAGGTAGTAGCGCGCCGGGACCAGGTGCGAGACGACCTGCAGCGGTGCCGGCATCGAGCGCAGCGGGAAGATGAAGCCGGAGAGAAAGATCGCCGGGAGCATCGAGAGCAGCGCGCCGGCCTGGAAGGCCAGGGCCTGCGAGTCGGTGACGCTGGAGATCAGCAGCCCCAGGCCCAGCGCGCCGACCAGGTAGAGCAGCGTCACGGCGAGCAGCGCCAGGTACGAGCCGCGGACCTCGACGCCGAACAGGACGCGGGCCGCGACGACGATCGTCACCGCCGCGGCGAGCGAGATCACCAGGTAGGGGATCGTCTTGCCGACGATCAACTGGCCCGGTCCCATCGGCGAGACGGCGAGCTGCTCCATCGTGCCGCGCTCCTTCTCGCGCACGACCGAGAGCGCGGTCGAGAGCACGGCGGTGAGCATCAGGATGAAGCCGATCAGCCCGGGGACCAGGAAGTGGCTCGACTTCAGCTCGGGGTTGAACCAGACGCGGGGGCGGAGGTCGATCCCCGGCGGCGGCGTGGCCGGGCGCAGCGCGACGCTCGACGCGGCGGCGATCGCCTCGGCGTAGCCCAGGACGGCGGTCGCGGTCGTGGCGTCCGAGCCGTCGATCAGGACCTGGGCCTCGGCGGTGCGGCCGGCGCGCACCGCGTCGCCGAACCCCTCGGGAATCACGAGCGCGGCCTTGACCTCGCGCCGCTGGAACAGGCGCCCGATGTCGGTCCCGGCCGGCGCGTCGAGCGCCAGGTCGAAGTAGGTCGAGTTGACGAAGGACGAGACCAGGTCGCGGCTCTCGCGCGAGAGGTCGCGGTCCTGCACGGCCAGCGGGACGTGGCGCACGTCGAAGCTGATCGCGTAGCCGTAGAGCAGCAGCATCATCGCCGGCAGGCCCAGCAGCAGCGCCAGGCTGAGCGGGTCGCGGGCGATCTGCCGGACCTCCTTGAGCGCGACGGCGAGGATCTGGCGCACGGTCAGGTCCTCCCGGCTGCGGCGCTCGCTGCCGCCTCGGCCGCGGCGTCGGCCGCCTCGATCGAGTGGATGAAGACGTCCTCCAGCGAGGGGACGATCGGCTGGATCGAGACGCGGCCCGGCCGGACTCTGCCAGCAGCGCCGCGATCTGCCGCGTGCCGTCGGCCTCGTCGGCGACGATTGCGTGGACGCGGTTGCCGAAGAGTGTCGCCTCGTGGACGAAGGGCGCACGCTCCAGCCGCTCCAGCGTCCCGACCGGGTCGGACGAGACGATCTCCAGCACCGCGCGCCCGGCGAAGACCTGCTTCAGCTCCCCGACCGTCCCCAGCGCGACCAGCCGGCCCGCGTGCATCAGCGCGATCCGCCCGCAGTGCTCGGCCTCATCCAGGTAGTGGGTCGTGACGACGATCGTCACGCCGTCGGCCGCCATCTCCTCGATCAGGTGCCAGAACTGCCGGCGCGAGATCGGGTCGACGCCGCCGGTCGGCTCGTCGAGAAACAGCAGCCGCGGGCGGTGCAGCACCGCCGCGGCCAGCGCGAGCCGCTGCTTCCAGCCGCCGGGGAGCGCGCCGGTCAGCAGGTCCTCCTTCCCCAGGAGCCCGGCCATCCCGACGGCCCACGCCATCCGCCCGTCCAGCTCGGCGCCGTCCAGCCCGTAGACGCCGCCGAAGAACGAGAGGTTCTGGCGGACCGTCAGGTCGTCGTAGAGCGAAAAGCGCTGGCTCATGTAGCCGATCCGGCGCTTGACCGCGTCCGGGTCCCGCGCGACGTCGATCCCCAGCACCGTGGCCCGGCCCGAGGTCGGCTTGAGCAGCCCGCAGAGCATCCGGATCGCGGTCGACTTGCCCGCGCCGTTGCTGCCGAGAAAGCCGAAGATCTCGCCCTCCTCGACCGCCAGGTCGAGCGCGTCGACGGCGACGAAAGCGCCGAAGCGCTTGGTCAGCCGCTCGGTGCGGAGGGCGTCGGGCATCGCGCTCAGCGCCCGGTCGCGCGGTCGAGTCGCGCGCCCGCGAGCCGGACCTGGGCCAGCGCGGCCGTCCGCTCGAGGCCGGCCCGCAGCGCGGCGTTCTGGACGGCGAGCAGGTCGGTCGAGGAGATCACGCCGGCGCGGTACTGCTCGCCGCTCGAGCGGCGGCTCTCCCGCGCGGCCTCGACTGCGGATTCGGCGACCGGCACCGCGGCGCGCGCGGTCTCCAGCTCGATCCGCCGGGCCACGACTTCGAGCGCGATCGCGTCGTCCAGTTCGCGCAGGCGCTGCTCTTCCGCCGCGAGCTGGGCGTGGCGGCGAGCGACCGCGGCGCGGGTGCGGCCGTTGTCGAAGACGCGGAACGACACGCCGAGCGCGACGTCCCAGGTCCCGTTCCACTCGTCGGTGAAGGGGAGGATCTCGCGGTTGGGTCGGGCGTAATCGTAGCCCCCCTGGGCGTAGACCTGGGGCCGCCGGGCCGATTCCTCGGCGCGCACCGCGGCCTGGAGCGCCTCGACCCGCGCGAGCAGCGCGGCCCGCTCGGGGCGCGCCGCGCGCGCGTCGGCCAGCAGCGCATCGAGCGGCGGCGGCTCGGGGGCGGGCGCGCCCGACGGCTCGGCGCGGAGCGGCTCTGCGGCCTCGATCCGCGAGCCGGGCGGCAGGCCGACCAGCCGCGCCAGGTTGGCCTCGGCGGTGTCGGCCGCGGCGCGGGCCTGCAGCCGGTCGAGTAGGGCGCGGTCGCGCTGGACGCGCCCGTTGAGCAGGTCGCTCTCGGCGACCATCCCGTAGCGCAGCATGTTCGCGGTATCGACCAACTGGGCCTCGAAGACCGCGATCGACTCGGAGAGCACCGCCTCCGCCTCGCGTGCGGTGACGAGGCCCCAGTAGGCGGTCGCCGTCTCCAGCGCGACGTCGTGACCGGCGGCGAGCCGGTCCTGCGCGGTCGCTCTGCGCTCGCTCGCCGCGGCGTCGACCTGCGCGGGAATCCGGCCGCCCGTGTAGATCGCCTGCGTCAGGCCGATCCGCGCGCCGAAGTTGTTCTCGATGCTCGGGAAGACGGTCTGCGGCGGGGCGCCGGGGAAGGCGATCGTCAGCTCGGGGACCGACGAGAGGCGGGCCGCGAAGCCGGTCAGGAACGACTCGGGGCCGCGCTGCGCCCGGGCCTCGTCGACCAGCGCGACCGCGGCCTGCTCGCGCGCGGCGAGCGTGGCCAGGCGCGGCGCGCTGGCCGCGGCGCGCGCGAGCGCCTCGGCGAGCGTCAGGCGCACGGCGGCGGGCTCGGGCCTGGGTTCGGGCGGCGTCGCCGGCACGGATGCGGCGAAGAGCGCGAGCAGCGCGAGGGCGGCGGCGAGCCGCGGGGCGGTGGTCATCGCGAGGCCTCCCGGATCTCGTGGATGAAGACGTCTTCCAGCGCGGGGGCGACGGGGCGGACTGCGGCCGCCCGGAACCCCGCGGCGATCAGCGCGGCGCGCAACTCGTCCGCCGCGCGCGCGTCGCCGGCGCCGCCTTCGGCCAGCGTGACGTGCAGCCGCTCGCCGAAGCTCTCGACCTCGGCCACGCCGGGGCGGTGCGCCAGCCAGGCGCGGGCCTCGCGCCGCGGCTCGGCGATCACCTCGAGCATCGCGCGGCCGGCCCGCGCGCGCAGCGCCTCGGGGGTGTCCAGAGCCAGCAGCCGGCCGTGATCGATCAGCGCGACGCGCTGGCAGCGCTCGGCTTCGTCCAGGTAGGGGGTGGTCAGCAGCGTGGTCAGCCCCTCGCGCTGCAGCGTCCCCAGGATCTTCCAGAACTCGCGGCGCGAGACCGGGTCGACGCCGGTCGTCGGCTCGTCCAGGATCAGCAGCTCGGGCGTGTGGATCAGCGTGCAGGCCAGCGCCAGCTTCTGCTTCATGCCGCCCGAGAGGCGCGCGGCGAGCCGGTCGCGGAACGGCGTCAGGCGGACCAGCTCCAGCAGCCGGTCGCGCTTGGGCCGCCAGCCGGCGACGCCGTGCACGGCGGCGAAGAAAGCGACGTTCTCGTCGACCGACAGGTCGCCGTAGAGCGAGAAGCGCTGCGAGAGGTAGCCCAGCCGCCGGGCCAGCCGCCGGCGCTCGGCGGCCGGGTCGACGCCCAGCGTGCGGACCGTGCCGCCGTGGGCGGCGAGCAGGCCGAGCACGCTGCGCAGCGTCGTCGTCTTGCCCGCGCCGTCGGGGCCGATCAGCCCGAACATCTCGCCGCGCCGCACGTCGAAGGACAGGCCGTCGACGGCGACGACCTCGCCGAAGCGGCGGACGAGCCGGTCGACCGCGATGAGCGGGGCCTCGTTCACTTCGCGACTCCAGCCGCAGCCGTCAGCCGCGCCGTCGCCGGCATCCCCGGCTTGAACAGCCCGTCGCCATTGGGGAGCGCGACCTTGATCCGGTAGACGAGCTTCTCGCGCTCCTCCGCGGTCTGGACGTTCTTCGGCGTGAACTCGGCCTGGCTGGCGATGAAGGTCACCTTGCCGGTGCGCGACTGCCCGTCGTCGGTGACGACCTGCGCCTCCTGCCCGAGCCGGATCCGGCCCAGGTCGCGCTCTCCCAGATAGGCCGTCAGCCAGGCGTCGTTCAGGTCGGTGACGACCAGCAGCACCGCGCCGGCCGCGAGGATCTCGCCCGGCTCGTGCATCCGGCCGGTCACGATCCCGGCCCGCGGCGCGACGATCGTCGCGTCCTTCACCTGCTGCTCGAGCTGCGCGATCCGGGCCTCCGCGGCTGCGAGGCGCGCGGCGGCCGCGTCGATCTCCTGCGGCCGGAAGCCGGCCTCCAGGCGCCGCAGCCGCTCGCGCACGGCGGCGACCGCGCGGGCCGCGACGTCGCGCCGCGTCAGCGCCTCGTCGCGCGTCCTTACGATCCCCGAGCCCGAGTCGACCAGCCCCTGGAAGCGGTCCAGCTCGCGCTGCGCGCCGGCCAGGTCGGCCTCGGCCTGGGCCACGAGCGCCTTCGCCTCCGCGATCTCCTCGGGCCGCGCGCCCGCGCGCTTGAGGCGCAGGTCGGCGTCGGCGGCGTCGCGCTCGGCGCGCGCCGTGGCGAGCGTCAGATCCAGGTCGGTCGTGTCGATCGTCGCGATCACCTGGCCGGCTGTGACGGCGTCCCCCTCGTCCGGGGAGAGCGTCGCGAGCGTGCCGGGGATCTTCGTCGCGACGCGTACATCGGTCGCCTCGACGTGGCCCGAGGCGACGATCGCGTTCGGGTCGTCGTGCGAGCGGCAGCCGGCCGTCCCCAGTGCGGCGAGCGCGGCGGCGAGCGCCAGCGGTGCGGATCGGGTGAGAAGCGTGCGGCGCATGTCAGCTCCTTGGCGGCTCGGCCAGGAGGCCGCGGATCGTGACGTCCTTGAGGTGCGCGACGAAGTCCTTCGGCAGCGGGCGCGGCGCGGGGAGGATCCCCTTCTTCTCCATCCGCTCGCGGACCCCTTCGGTGACCAGGAAGAAGAGCAGCGAGCCGACGACCGAGAGGTGCGTCACGAGCGGATCGACGGGGCGGAAGACCTTCAGCGCGATCCCGCGCGCGAGGATCATCCGGATCGAGCCGAAGATCGCGAGCACGTGCGGGAAGAAGGCCTCGTCGAAGAGGCGGCCGCCCTCCATCAGCTCGCGCAGGATCATCGGCGGGAAGTGGGGGTTCTTCTCGGTCAGCTCGACGAAGGTCTCGATGTAGCGCGTCAGGGCCTCGACGGGGGGGATGTCGGCGGCCGCCAGCTCGCGCAGCCGCTCGGCGGCCGGGGCGGCGGCAGCGGCCAGGATCGCCCCGTAGAGCCCCTCCTTGCCGCCGAAGTGGTAGCTGATCATCGCCTTGTTGACCCGGGCCCTCCGGGCGATCTCGTCGACCGAGGTCCCGTCGAAGCCGCTCTCGGCGAAGAGGGCCGCTCCGGCGTCCAGGAGGGCCTGCCGGGTGGCCTCGGAATCCCTTGCGGGGCGGGGCTTTGCGCGCGTGGTGGGGGGCATTCCCGGCTCCTGACCGAATGGACGGTTCAACTGAACGGATGGTTAATATACGAGAATTGGGGAAGAAACCCGCAAGGCCCTCCGGGGGGCACGGGACGGGGCCCGTTCCGGTCACGCGGATCGCGGCGATTCCCCCGCCGGAGAGCCGCCCGCCCGGAGCCCCCGGCGCGCCCAATTTTCGATATCCCGGCCCGGCACGGGGTGGTACCTTTCCGCCGTCTAAGGAATCGGTAAATGGCCCCGATCCTGGACATCCGTGGAGGGGAGTGCCCATGTCGAGCCGGGTGAGGTCCCTGCCGGCCCGGGCGGCGCTGATCGCGCTCGCCCTGCTGCCGGTGGTGTCGGTCGTCGCTCGCCCAGGTCGCGGACCAGGACGGCGATTTCGTCGAGGACGCCTACGACAACTGCCCCGCCGTCCCGAACGGAGGGCAGGAGAACCGCGACGGCGACCGGCTCGGCGACGCCTGCGACCCTTATCCCGACCTCGACCTGCGGATCCGGCCCGAGATCGCCGACTGGACGCTGGCCGGCGATCCGGTGACGTCGACCTGGCGCCTGACCACGCCGGACGGCGCACTGCAGTCGCAGCTCACCGGCGTGCAGGCGACGCTGACGCTCGACGGGGCCGCCGTCTTCGGCGACACGGCTGCGGCGGGAAGCCTGCTCGGCGGCGCGGGCACGAACCGCGCGCTGGTGGAGTTCGTCGACGGGCTGGTCGTGATCGACGATCCGCGACGAGACGGCCGAGCGGGTCAAGCTGGGCGCCGAAGACACGGCCGGCGTGGGCGTCGTCTGTCGACGACGTGCATCTTCGAGGACTTCGAATCCAGCGACGGGGGCTACCTCCCGACACGGCGTGTGGCAGCTCGGTACGCCGCTCAACGGCCCGCAGTCCGCCTACTCCGGAACCCGGGCCTGGGCGACCTCGCTGGACGGCAACTACCCGGTCCCCAGCTGGAACGAGCTGTACTGCCCCCCCGATGACGCTGCCCCCGGGGAGCGCCCCGCGACTCGCGTATCGCAGCTGGTTCCACGGCGGATGCTGCGACTGGGGCGACCTCGAGATCTCGACGGACGGCGGATGGTCCTGGCAGCCAGCTCGATACCGTCTACAGCGTCTACGGCGATCCGATCACCTCGGAGTGGGAGCTGCGCAGGGCCGATCTCTCCTTCTTCGCCGGGACCACGGTGACGCTGCGCTGGGCGCTCGCTCGGCCGAGTGGAGCCGAACCCGGGCTGGTACATCGACGACGTCGCGATCGAGGGGATGCCCACGACGATCGAGTTCGTCGATCCCGAGGGCGATCCCGACGGCGACGGACTCGACCACGCGCGAGGAGGTCGAGCGCGGCACCGATCCGTTCCAGGGCGATACCGACAGCGACGGCGAATGGGACCGGACCGACAACTGCCCGACGATCCCGAACTACCTGCAGGAGGACGCCGACGGCGACGGCACGGGCGACGCCTGCGAGGACGCCGACGGGGACGGGGTCATGGATCCGCGCGACAACTGCCCGCTGGTCCCCAATCCGGGCCAGGAGGACGTCGACGCGAACGGCGTCGGTGACGCCTGCCAGGGGAACGACGCGGACGGGATCCCCGACGAGCTCGACAACTGCCCGTTCGTCACGAATCCGGGGCAGGAGGATCTCGACGGGGACGGGCGCGGCGATCCCTGCGACAACTGCGTGTCGGTTGCCAACTCCACCCAGCAGGACATCGACGGCGACCTGCTCGGCGACGCCTGCGACAACTGCCCGATCGTCGCGAACCCCTTCCAGATCGACGGCGACGGGGACGGCATCGGCGACGAGTGCGAGGACGTCGACGGAGACGGCGTGATCAACGGGCTGGACAACTGCCCGACGCAGGCCAACCCGCTCCAGGAAGACGTCGACGGCGACCGGATCGGCGACGCCTGCGACAACTGCCCCGCGGCGTCGAACCCCAGCCAGAGCGACTGGGACCATGACGGAACCGCCGATGCGTGCGAGGACGAGGACCGGGATGGCGTGATCGACGGACTCGACAACTGTCCCAGCCGTCCGAATCCCGACCAGGCCGACCCGGACGGCGACCACCGGGGCACGGCGTGCGACGCCTGTCCGGACAAGCCCAGCCCCTACAATGTCGATCGGGACCACGACGAGATCGACGACGCGTGCGACAACTGCCCCGAGGACCACAACGCCGCGCAGCAGGATCTCGACGTCGACGGACGGGGCGACCGCTGCGACAACTGCCCGGAGGTCCGAACCCCGGCCAGCAGGACGAAGACGGCGACGGGATCGGCGATCTCTGCGACGAGGCGACCGCGATCGACCTCGTCTTCGCGGTCCACGACGTCGTCTTCGACCCGGTCCGGTCGCTGGCCTACGCGATCGACCAGGAACGGAAGGCGCTCTACCGCGTCACCCTGCCAAGCGGGGAGTGGGCGCGGATCGCCACATTCACCGACTATCCCGACACGATCGCGCTCGAGCCGGGAGGGGGCCGGGTGTTTGTGGGGACGGTGAACTGCCCGGAGGACTGGTACTGGTGCTCCCGGGCGCCCGGCTCGGTCGCCGTCGTCGACACCACCCGGAACGCGGTGGAGCGGATCGTGCCGCTCACGGGCTACCCGGTCAACGTCGCCTCCGGGGCCGTCGGGCGCTTCGCCGTCCCGGTCTACATCGGCTACGGGAATGTCGAGGTCCGGCTCTACGACGCCTCGACCGGAACGGTTCTCGGAGCGTTCGCGCCCTGGTGGTCCGAGTTCGACGACCGCGTGGTGGCCCACCCGGCAGGCGATCGCCTTTACTACAGCGCCTGGGCCTCGCGACTGAACATCCTCGCGGACGGCTCGCTCGTTCGGGCCCCGTACGCTGGCGAGAGCTCAGAGCCCGCCGGCCGGTTGCAGTGGATCAATCCGGCTGGCGATCTCCTGCTGGGTGACCGGGACCACCTCTTCAGCAGTTCGGCCGATGAACGGCTCGACTACCGCCTGCTGGGACGCCTCGAGAGCGAATCGGGGTACGTGCTCGAGGGCGCGGCGTTCGACGACGCGGAACGGGTGGTCTACACCGGCGAAGGGGACGAGCTCGTCTACTACAACCTCGCGAGCCTCAAGCCGATCGGCCGCCGACGCCTGGTCGAGCCCGGGCTGCGGGTCGGCCTGACTTCCGCGGGCCTGGCGGTGATGTCGGAGCACACGCTGTGGGTCTTCGCGCCGCCGGTCGTGGGCAACGCCGCGAACACGCCCCCCGTCGCCTCGGCCACGGTGGAGCCGGTGGCGGGCGGGGACACCGAGACGCTCTTCGTGCTCGACGCATCGACCAGCTACGACGCCGAGGACCCCGCCGACTCGCTCCGCTTGCGCTGGGACGTCGACGACGACGGAACCTGGGACGCCCCGCTGTCGTTCGATCGCCAGTTCCGTGCGCGATTCGTGACCCCGGGGACTCACTTCGTCCGGGTGGAGGTCTGGGACAGGTTTGCGGCCGTCGGCAGCTCTATCGTGAGAGTCGACGTCGCGGCGCCACCGGATTCCGCCGGGACGCCCACGTCCTTCCACATCCCGATCCCCTGGAGCGAGGCCACGGCCGATCCTACTCGGCCGAGCTTCTACCTCTGGGGCTCCGCGCCCGTGGGCGAAGTGGACGCCCGGACCGGGTTCCTCGTCCGCGACTGGAAAGTCCCCGGTGGCGTTTCGGCCCTCGACGTGGAGCCCAACGGCCGGCGGCTCTTCGTGGCGTGGACGGCCCCGTGGTCATATGGCGATCCCGCGCTGAATGGGATCACGATTTTCGACCTCGCCACCGGGAACGTGCTCCGGACGATCGACCGCACCGACACGACCACTGCGCTTGCCGCGTCGACGCGGGGCATGATCTTCGTCGCCTCCGGCGAGCGGGACGGTCGACTCGACGTCCTGGACGCGGAGACCGGGGAGATGCTCTCTACCAACGGGTTCGAGGAATGGCCGCGGCTCGTGGTCGATCCCTCGGGAAGCGTCCTGTACTCGCGGAGTTGCCGCAGCTGGGACAACCCGCGGCGCTACGAGGTGGGAACGGACGGATCGATCAGCCTGACGCTCGCGACCGAACCCTCCGTAGAAAGGGTCTATTCGTGCCCATTCTGGCTCGACCCGGAAACTCAGCGGATCATCCTGCGCAGCCGCGACCTGCTGACAGCGACACCCGAGGCCTACGGCGATCTTCTCGGCGTTGGCAAGGTCGAGGGGCCGGACTGGGTCGACGGGTTCGCGCTCGACGAGGCACGCGGACTCGTGTTCCTCCTGCGCGCCGGCGAGACGAGCGAGATCGTCGCCTACGATCGGGAGACGCTCGTCCCTGCGGCCCGCGTCGAGGGCGCGACCTGGTTCAAGTCGATGATCGCGCTCCCCGACTCGCTCGCGGTGATGCGTGACTCGCTGGTGCTCTATCCGCATCCGCTTCCCGAGCGCGGAGCCGACGTGGCCCCGGCGGCGCGCCTGGCGGTCACGCCCGGGGAACCTGCCGCCGCCGGGACGATCCTCCGCTTCGACGCCTCGGGCAGCCTCGACCCCGACGATCCGACGGACTCGCTCCGCTTCCGGTGGGACTGGGAGGGGGACGGAACGTGGGATACACCATTCGAGTCGGCGCCGGTCGTCGAGCACGCCTTCGCCACCGCGGGCACGAAATTCGTCCAGGTCCAGGTGATCGATCCACAGGTCCGCGTGGGCTCGGCGACGCTGTGGGTCCACGTCGCTGCGGAAACTGCGACCGGGCAGCCGATCGAGCTGCCGGTTCCCGTGTCCAGGGCGGTGTTCGACGCCGGGCGGGGGGTGTTCTACGCAGCGAGCGCCGCACGCCGCAGCGTTGTCGCGCTGGACGCGCGGACCGGGTGGGTGATGACCGAGTGGACGTTCCCCGACCGACCGACCGAGATTGCGGTCAGCCCGGACGGGGCGACCCTGGCGCTCGTTCTCGACCGGAATCGGGAAGGGACCTGGCTCGCACGTTCGCGGGTCGTCGGAATCGACCCCGCCGGGGGTGAGATGCCCGTTCCCTGGGGATTCCCGAGCTTCGCGGGAGCGATCGCCGTAACGGACGCGCGATTCGTCGTGATCCGAGGAGGGGTCCCAGAGCCGCCCGACTACCGCAGCGTCTTCACGGCAATGCGGCTGGGCGATGGCGCGCTCGTCTCGCAACTGCAGGCAGTCGACGTTCAGGACACGCCTTGAGTCTCGCGCTTCATCCGTCTCAGAGCTCGCCTCTACGCCTTCTGCGACGGCGGGGACATGGAGAGCATCAACCTCTCTCCGGAGGGGGTGCTCTCGTCTCACCAGCGCGCGGACGGGTGGTGTTGGGGCGCCTACGATTCGTCGCCACCGTTCCCGATCTCGCCCGACGGGGCGCGGGCGGTATCCGTGTGCGGCATGGTCTATTCCCTATCGGACGATCCCGCCGTCGACCTCCAGTACACGGGTGACTTCCTTCCCGGAGAGCGGCTCATCGCCGGCTTCTGGGATCCGCGCTCCGACGAGTTCTACGGCGGGGACTTCTACGCCGTCCGCCGCTACGCGCGGTCGGACTGGTCCCTGCTCGATCAGCGTTCCACCGCCGGCCCAGCGGTCGCGTTGGGACGCGTCGGCGGCGAGACGCTCGCCTTGGTCAACGCCCAGGGCCGCTCCTTGATCGAAACCTGGAGCGTGACCCATCCGCCGGTCGCGCGCGCGGGCGACGATCGCCGCGTCGAGTGCTCCGGAGAGGGCCGGGCACCGGTCCTGCTCGACGGTTCGGCCTCGAGCGATCCGGACTCATGGCCCGGAACGACCGAGGACATCGCGACCTGGCGCTGGACCGAAGCCGGGACGGAACTGGCGGCCGCGATGCGGGCCGAGGTTTCGCTGCAACTCGGCGTTCACACAGTCCAGCTCGAGGTTACGGACAGCGACGGCGGCGCCTCGGCTGACGAGACCGTGGTCGAGGTCGTGGACCGGGCCGGCCCCGCGATCCGCGTCGACTCCCCGGCCCCCGGGCAGTGCCTCGGCCCGGCCGCGGTGCCGGTCGTGCCGCAGGCGTCCGCCGCGGACGCCTGCACCGGGGCCGAGCCGGCCGTGGCATTCGAGCCGGCGGGGCCGTTCACGGCGCACGGCGACTACACGCTGGCGGCGAGCGCCGTCGACCCGTCCGGGAACGCGAGCCGCGTCGAGGTGCCGTTCACGCTCGACCTCGTCGCGCCGCAGGTCACGATCCTGGAGCCCGAGCCGCGGCAGAAGCTCGTGCTGCCGCTCCCGGTCCGGTTCGAGTCGGCCGACCGCGACGGCGCCTCGGGCGAGGTCGTGCACGAGGTCGTCCTGCTCGACGGCTGCGTCGCCTGGGACGGCGCCACGGCCGGCGACGGCGACGGACTGCTGTCGGACGAGACGCTGGTGCTGGACCAGGCGGTCCTGTGCGACATCGCCGCCCGCTGCGGGGTGCGCGCCTGGAAGAACCCGGAGCTGGCAGTGGTGGCGACCGACTGCGGCGGCAACGCGGGGCGGGCCGCGACGCGGCTGCGGGGAGGGTACACGCTCCCTGACGCCGCCTGCGGCGTCTCCCACCGGCCGCCGAAGCTGGAGCACACGACGCGCTGAGGAGGACCTCGTGCTGGGGAGTCAACGCACCGGCGTCCCGGCGGCTGCTGCGGCCGCCCTGATCGTGGCGCTCGCCGGCGTGGCCGGAGCGTGCTCGCGTCGCCCGGCGCCGCATCCGGCGACCCGGATCGTCCCGTCCACCGCGCCGAAACCCGCTCCCGGCGCAGTCGTCGCGGCGCCGAAGCCTCTCGATCCGTCGCAGTTCCCGCTGCCGCAGCGCTGGACGGAGACCGAGGACAAGCCGCTTCCGCTCGCGTTCGGCTTCGATCTCGACCTGATCGCCCCGCTCGGCGACGGGCCGGCCAACGCCGCGCTCTACTTCCGGGACTTCGCAAAGAACGACGGGAGCCGAGCCGTCGCCTGGGAGGAGGCGACGACGAGGAAGGTCACGCGCCGCGTCGCGGGTCGAGAGCGCGGGGTGCTCCCGCCGGACGACCCCCTGCTGCTCGAGGCGGAGCCGTGGATCGACCAGGCCCGGATGCGCTTCTACCCCGACGTGTGGACGGACGCGCGGCTCGCGCCAGCGTCTCCGAACCTGCTGCAGATGATCAAGCTGGCCGACTCGTGGGTGGCCCGCAGCGAGACCCGGGCCGATCCAGAGGCGGCCCGGGAGGACTGCCGGCGCGCGATCCGGGTCGGCCGGCTGCTGCTTCAGGACGACGTCACGTCCACCCAGAACCTCGTCGGGATCGCGTGCGTGCGGGCCGGCGCGGAGTGCCTCTACGAGATCGCGCGCCGGGATGGGGACACGACCGGCCTGCTCATCGCCCAGCGCGCGCTCTACGACGCCCTCGGCCTGCGCGCACGAACCGAGGGGCGGCTTCAGATCCTCCAGGTCTTCCGCTCCGTCGAGCGCCGCAGGTGGGCGCCGTGGCAGAGGGTGCTGCGGCTCTCCGACCGCGAGGTGGAGGCCGTGATCCGCATGGCCAGGAGCGATCCGTCCCGGGCCCTGCGGATCGAGGCGCAGCCCCCCCTCGCGGGGATCGCCATGCTCGGATCCTCCGACCAGCGGGCCTTGGCCCGGAGCGCGCTCGACGAACTGGCGAAGGACCCCGACCCGCTCGTCGCCTCGTCGGCGATCGCGCTGCGCGAGGCGGTCGCGAAGGGGATGGACGACGCCAGTGCCTTCGCCTGCCTCGGGGGGACGTGACGGTGATCCGTCCCTCCCGCGGCGCGGGAGGATCCCAGCCAGACGCGGGTCCCGGCTGCTCGTGGGCCGAGGCACCCTGCGAACGGACGGCAACTAACAAGGGCGCTGCATCGAGTCAACCGCCACGCGAGGTCGATTGACGCGCGGCGACGCGCAACGCTACGCTGCGCCGGGGGCGGGGGTGCGCGGTCGCGCCTCGAGCATCAGCCGGTCGCCGCTCGCCCGATCCGCTCCCGCGGGAGCTCGCCATGACCGGCCCCACGCGTCCCGTTCGTCCCGCGGCAGCGCTGATCCTGGCGGGGTCCTTCCTCGCTCTCGCCGCCCCTCCGGCCCTGGCCGCCCGGGACGGCTTCAAGATCGCCCCCGGCCCGCGCGCGATCTCCGACGAGGAGCGCGCGATCCAGCCCGACCCCGCGCGCGGGGCCGAGCACGGGGTGATCCTGGTCGAGGAGACCGACCGGAACGACAACCTCGGGCGCTGGACGGAGATCTCGTTCCACCAGCGCGCCAAGATCCTGGACAACGAGGGGCGCGGCCTGGCCGACCTGGAGATCCCCTACGACGTCGACGCCGACCGGCTCTCCGAGTGGTGGGCCTTCGCGATCCTGCCGGACGGCAATGTCCTGGACGTGCCGCGGAGCGCACTCACCGAGGAGACGATCGTCAAGCTCCGCGGCCTGGAGTGGACGACGCTCAAGGCGGCGCTGCCCGGGGTGGTTCCGGGGACGGTGATCGACTACGGCTACACGATGCGGACGGCCGAGTTCCTGCCCCCGGATACCGTCTGGCTGCAGCGGGAGTGGCCGGTGCGGCTGCTGCGCTACCGCTGGGCGCCGTACGCGCGCCTCGCCTCCGGCTACCTCTGCCGCCGGATCAGGGGGCTGGACGTCACGGCCACGGTGAAGGACGGGCGCGTCCTGGTCGAGGCGAAGGACATCCGGCCCGTGCCGGACGAGCCGCTGATGCCGCCGCGCGTGGAGGCCAACGCCTCCGCGGTCTTCTACTACCACAGCAGCGAGATCGACGCGGCGGACTACTGGGACGCGATCGCCATGGCGATCGAGCTGGGAAACGGGTTCTTTCTCTCGAAAGCCGGCGTGGTCGAGCTGATCGAGCGGGCCGCAGCGCCGGCGGGGGAGGCCGTGACCCCGAAGCTGCGCGCGGTCTACGACTGGCTCGAGGGGAACGTCGAGAACGTCACGACGCGGTCGATCGAGGCCGAGGAGTTGGCCGCGCGCGTCAAGGACCGATCGGAGTCCGACACCGCGCGCTTCGTGATGCAGAAGCGCCGCGCGACCGGCCTGCAGTTGGCGCAGCTCTTCACCGGGGCCGCGCGGCGGCTGGGCGCCGAGGCCTGGATCGCCCTGGCCGTCGACCGGCGCGAGGCGGAGTACAACCCGGCGCTGCTCAGCGCGAGCCAGTTCGACGACGCCCTGGTCGCGGTCCGTGCGCCCGACGGGCCGGCCGACCGCTTCGTGTTCGTGGCGCCCGGCTCGGGCCTGCCCTACGGGGAAGTCCCGTGGTGGCTGGCGGGGGGAGTCGTCCTCGTGGCGACGGACGGCGGACCGCTCCCGGTTCCCGTGCCGGTCACCGAGGCCGCGAGCAACGCCGGTGCGGTCGTCGCCCAGATCGCGTTCTCGCCCGAGGGGGAGACCGCGAGCATCTCGTGGACGATCGAGGGGACCGGCCAGCACGGCTACGAGCGCTGGCTCGACCTGCGGCGCCACAAGCCGGAAGAGCGCGAGCAGGAGCTGCTCGCACTCTGCGGCAGCGGGGGCGAGATCGAGATCAACGAGGCGGTGGCCGAGGGGCTGGACGCGCGGCGGGCGAGCGCGCGGATCCGCTGTCGCGGCGAGCTGCTGGTCACGAATATCGAGCCCGAGATCGAGCGCTACAGCTTCGCGGTGCAGGGCCCGTGGTTCGCGCCCGTGCCGGACCTCCGTCCTGGGCCCCGGCGCTTCCCGGTCGTGCTCGATTTCCCGCGCACCGAGAAGGCGACGCTGGATATCGATGCGCCGCCCGGATTCGAGCCGGGTCCGCCGCCGCCGGCGGAACGGCTCGGGACGGCCCACGGCTCCTACGCGCTGACCGTCACCCGCACCGAGCGGGGCTTCCGGGTCGAACGGACGCTGACGCTGCCCCGCGCCACGATCCCGGTGGACGCTCTACCCCGGGCTGGCCGGCTTCTTCGACAGCGTCCGGCGGGCCGACACGATGGCGCTGCCGTTCGTCCGCAAGGCCGCGGGGAGCTGAGCGTGCGCGGGACGGGGCACCGGCTCGCCGCGGCGGCTGGCCTGCTGGGAGCGACGCTGGCCGCGGTGCCGAACGCCTTCGCGGCGCGGCTACCCGACTGGGCGGCGCCGATCGCGCAGGCCGCCCCCGCGCTGGAATCCGGCGTCTCCCGGCACGATAGCCGCGTCCTGTTCCGCGAGCGGCGGATCGAGGTCCAGCCCGACGGCTCGTGGATCGAGCGGATCCGCACCGCGCGCCAGATCCTGACCTCGCGCGGCGCCCCGATCGCGTTCGACGCCTTCGGCCTCGACGAGCGCACCAAGATCCGGATCTCCCGCGCCTGGCACCTGCCGCCCGGGGAGCGCGCCGAGCGCGGCGGGCGCTCGTCCCAGATCGAGGTCAAGGCCGACGACTCGTTCATCAGCGACAAGCGGTTGCGGGTCGTCGGGATCGAGGACGTGCGGCCCGGCAGCCTGGTCTTCTTCGAATTCGAGGCCGAGGTCCGCCCCTACATCCTCGCGACCCAGGAGATCTTCCTCGAGCGAGGGCCGATCGACCTGGCGCGGCTCGAGGTCGTCGCGCCGCCGGGGTGGACGGTGCGCTCGGAATGGCTGCACCACGCGGGCGTCCCGCCGACGGTCGAGGGCCCCGCCACGCGCTGGGAGCTGCGCGACCTGCCGGACCCGCGCAGCGACGAGCCGCTCGCACCGGCCCCGATGGAAACGGCGCCCTGGCTGGCGGTGGCATTCGAGCCGCCGGTGGGCGCGACGACCGGCCCCGCCGCCGTGCCCGACTGGCCGGCGCTGGGGGACTGGTTCCTGGAACTGGCCGCCGGGAGCGACGAGGTCACACCCGAGATCCGTGCGGCCGCGGAGCGGGTGACGGCCGGTGCCGACTCGGTCCCGGCGCGGATCCACGCGATCGGGCGCTACGTGCGCGACCACGTGCGCTACACGGCGCGGGTGATCGGCGTCGGCGGCTATCGCCCCGAGAGCGCGGCGAAGACACTGCGCGAGCTGAACGGCGAGTGCAAGGCCAAGGCGGCGCTGACCCGCGCGCTGCTGGCGGCCGTGGGGATCGAGTCGTGCGCGGTGATGGTCAACCTGAGCCACGCCGTCACCGTCGCCGAGCGGATCCCGCTGCTCTCCGCGTTCGACCACCAGATCGTCGCCGTGCCGATCGCGGCCGCGGCAGCGGAGTCGTTCGGGCCGGCCGTCGCCGACGGCGGGGAGCTGGGGCCGCTCGCGATCGTCGATCCCACCGACGAGTACTCGTCGATCGGCTGGGTCGGGGCGGCGCTGTCGGGCCGGCGCGCGCTGGTCGCAGTACCGGGACGGAGCCGGCTCGTCAACCTGCCGGGCCGGCGGCCGGAGGACCACCGCGTGGAGCGACGGATCACGGTCGAGTCGCAGCCCGGCGCGCGGCTGGCGATCGAGCTGACGACGCGCGCTTACGGCGCGCCGGCGGCGGCGGCCCGGGCGGACGAGCGCGCTGGCAGCGCCGAGCGGCGGCGGGAGCGGGAGCAGGAACTGCGCGCGGAGTGGCTCGACGCGCAGCCGACCCGCTACGCGGTCGAGTGGGAGGCGACCGACGGCGCCTTTGTCGAGACGCTCGCCTGGACGATGCCGATCCCGCGCGCCGCGGGGGCGCCGCGTCCGGTGCCGGTCTTCGGAGGCACGGCCGAGGGCCTGCCGCGCCCGTCGCTGGGGCGGCGCGAGGTGCCGGTCTCGTACGGATACCCGCGGCAGTTGAGCACGGAGATCCTGGCGCGCGGCCTGCCCGCGTCGGCCGCACCCCCGCTGCCGCGGCCCATCGCGGCGCCGGGCGGCTGGTCGAGCACGGTGCAGGCGGAGCCCGAGGCGCAGGGGGTGCGCGTGCGCTGGACGCTCGTGCTGGAGCGGACCGACTACCCCGCGGGTGCGTTCCCGGAGCTGAAGAAGCTGTACGGGGCGGTTTCCACCGCCTCGGACGTGGCGATCACCTGGGAGCCGTGACGGCCTGCGCCCGGGGGCGCACGGCCGACTTATCGCTGACCACACTCCGTAAGCCGAGCGTATTCCATTGACCCGTCATCTCGCGCTGCCCTATAAGACCCTTGATGCGCCGGAATCCGGCGACCGGCGCGCGCTCTGCCTCTCTCGCCGCGCGGAGCCACGCATGCGTCCGCTTTGCCGCCTGATCGCGCTCTCGGCCGTCCTCACGCTCCTGTGCGCCCCCGCCGTCAGCGGCCAGAGCTGGCTCGACAAGGTCAAGAAGAAGGTCGAGCAGAAGGCGGGCCAGCGCGCCGACCAGAAGACCGACGAGGCGATCGACAAGGGCCTGGATTCCGCGGAGAACGCGATCCAGTGCGTCGCGACCGACCAGGCCTGCATCGACAAGGCGCAGAAGAAGGGGAAGAAGGTCGTCCTGACCGACGCCGACGGAAATCCGCTGCCGGCCGACCAGCAGCCGGGTGGTGCGGCGGGCGCGCCGGCCGGCGATGCGCCGGCCGGGGCCGCGAAGGGTGCGGCGCCCGCCGGGCCGGTCGGTCCGATGCAGGGGGTCTGGGCCAACTTCGACTTCGTTCCCGGCAACAAGGTGCTCTTCTACGACGACTTTGCGCAGGACAATGTCGGCGACTTCCCGCGGCGCTGGGGGTTCGAGTCGGGGAACTGGGAGATCGTCGAGGCCCAGGGAGCGCGCTGGCTGCGCAGCGAGGGGCACGGCGGCGCCTGGATCGCGATCAACCTGCCGGCCCCCTGCCCGAGCGCTGGACCTTCGAGATGGACTACATCTTCAGCCACCCGGTGAACGAGCGCGGGCAGGCCGGGATCACGGTCATCTTCGAGCAGGAGCACGCAGGGCACCTGGCGAACGAGTTCCAGCTGCGCCCGGACGGCGCATCGCTGCGCGGCGGGGGCGAGGGCGCGCCGCACACCTCGGCCCAACTGAACAACCTGAACGACAACCGACCCAACAAGATGATGCTCCTGGCCGACGGCGATTACGTCAAGTTCTACGTCAACGACAAGCGGATCGCGAACGTCCCCAACGCCCGCCTGATGAAGAGCAACAAGATCTGGATCAATACGTTTTTCGCCGAGGATCCGTTCCTGGTCTACGTCGGCAACTTCCGCGTTGCCGCCAGTGACAAGAAGATCTACGACGCGCTGGCGTCCGCCGGCCGGCTGGCGCTGCAGGGGATCTACTTCGACACCGGCAGCGACAAGCTGCGCCCCGAATCGACCGGCACGCTCCGGGAAGTCGGCGCGATGCTCAAGGACCACCCCGAGCTGCGGCTGCAGATCGAGGGGCACACCGACAACGTCGGCAGCGAGGCCTCCAACCTGGCACTGTCCGACAAGCGCGCCGCGGCCGTGAAGCAGTCGCTCGTCGCGAACTTCGGGATCGACGCCGGTCGGCTGGAGAGCAAGGGGTTCGGTCCAAGCAAGCCGGCGGCGCCGAACGACACGCCGGAGGGGCGCCAGACCAACCGGCGGGTGGAGATCGTCAAGCTCTGATCGCGCCGCACCGCGCGCCGAAGTTGGTGCGCTAGGATGGAAGCCATGCTCCGCCTCGCGCAGTCGCTTGCCGCGGCCTGCCTGGCCCTGGCTTCCGTCGCCCTTCCGGTGGTGGCCGCTCCGGACGAGGCCTGGCCCCCGGCGATCGAGGACAACTCCTTCCTGGTCGAGGAGGCCTACAACCAGGGAGCGGGCGTCGTCCAGTGGATCTTCGCCTTCCAGCAGTTCCGGCCGGGCGGCGCCTGGTACAACGCCTTCACCACCGAGTGGCCGGCGCCCGACCAGACGAACCAGCTCAGCCTGACGGTCCCCTACATCGCCGAGACCGAGCGCCTGCCGAGCGGCTGGGGCGACATCAGCCTCAATTACCGCTACCAGGCGCTGGCCGGCGGCGAGCGCGGGTGGTGGTTCGCGCCGCGCCTGACCGCGATCCTGCCCACCGGCGACTGGCGCAAGGGCCTCGGGAACGGTGCGCCCGGCGTCCAGATCGGTGCTCCCTTCAGCCGGCGCTTCACCCGCGGATTCGCCATGACGCTCAACGCGGCGGCGCAGTACGTTCCGCTGGCGCGTGGAACGGCGGCGGACGGCAGCAGCTTCAAGGCCGACGCCTGGGGTGTTTCCGAGGGCGTCAGCCTGCTGTGGCTCGTCTCGCCCCGCTTCAACCTGATGCTGGAGGCGGTGGCGACGCAGGATCGCGTGGCCGTCGACGACGGCCGCACCGGGGATGTGCGAGTCGCGTTCGCGAGCCCCAGTTTCCGCTGGGCCATCAACTTCGAGGGCGGCCAGCTCGTGCTGGGGGCCGCGGTCCCGATCGGGCTGACCGAGGCCAGCCCGGACTGGAGCGCGCTGTGCTACGTATCCTGGGAGTCGGCGCTCTGGACGCCGAAGTCCCCGGCGCGGAGCGCGATCAGCCACGCGGAGTGACGTCCTCCGTAACCGTCTCCGCGATCCGGATCCCGCGCTTCTCCAGCTCCGCCATGAACCACCCGTAGATCTCGCCCGTGATGCAGTCCTCCGGCGGGAGGATCCCGCCCTGTCGGATCGTGCCGTTCGCCAGCAGCCGCGCGGCGAGCGCAACGGGGAAGCCGGTGACGCGCGCCATCGAGGAGAAGCCGTCGCGCGGCTCGTCCCACATCCAGTACTCGATCGTCCTCGGCTTGCCGTTCTTCATGCCGCGCACGGTGTTGTACATGACGCAGACGTCCCGGTCGCCCTCCCTCGCGCGGAGCTTCGGGACGATCAGGGCCAGCAGGACTTCGCGCGGGACGACGCGGGTGCCGTTCACCTCCACCGGATCGAGATCCAGCAGGCCGCACTCCTTGAGCGTCTGGACCCCGTCCCAGTGGCCGGGCCAGCGCACGGTCTTCTCGGAGAAGTCGCGGAGCTGCGGCCGGGAGGTGATGAAGCTCGGCATGCCCGGGGTGACGGCGCACTCGAGCGGCTCGTTCTTCCCGAACTGGGCGAAGAGGAACTTCTCGCGGTCCGTCCCGGCGTCCACTTCGACGACCCCGCCGTCCTTGCGCACCAGCAGCCGGACCATGTACTCGCGCAGCACGTGGTCGAAGGCCCAGGTGATCATGTAGCGCAGCGGCCGCTTCGCGGCGATCGACTTCTCCGGGATCCCGCCGACGCGCGCCACCGCGGAGGTGGCCAGGTCGAGCTTGCGGATCCCTTCGCCGACCGTGACGTTGCTCAGGCCCGGGGCGAAGCCCATGCCGTCGATGAACGGCACGCCGTTGCGCGACCGCCTGCTCGTGGAGCCACTCGCCGTAGCGCGCGAGCGTCATCCCCGCCGGGATCTCCAGCCCCTCGGTCTCGTACTCGTCCGGCGTGCGGTGGTACTCCTCCAGCATGTCGACGATCGGCAGCCCGGCCTCGATCGCGGCCTGGACGATCCGGTAGCTGGTCCGTCGATCCGGGAGCGCCAATGCGCCCGCGTCGTACCCTTCATCGCGTCGCGGACCGCCTGAGCATCGGAGACGTCCAGCGCGTGCAGCACGACGCTGGCGGCGCCGACCAGGCGGCGCGCCTTTTCCAGCGCCTCGGGGCTGCGCCCGACGAGGCCGATCTGCTGCACCCTGGCGTCCTGCGCGAGGTCCCACGCCACCGCCGTGCCGATCTTTCCGGAACCGCCGAATACGAGGATCTTCATGGCTGCCTCCCGAGGGGATCAGTGGATGCGAACGATGATATGGCAACCCGATCGGGTCGATCGGGGACTGCGTCGAGACGAAGCGCGGAAAGGTGGCGCATGGCGAGCGGGATGAAGGGCCCTCGGCCGGGAGGCGCTGCGCGGGCGACGCGCCGGCGGAAGCGCTCGGCGTGGTCGAGCGCGGCGCGGTAAAAGGCGCACGGGAAATCCGGGATGCGGTGCGGGTCGGCGTTGCCGGGCGCCAACGCGATCGACATCGGGCAGACCGGACAGTCGCGGAGGTGGCGGCAGTCGGCACAGCGGCCCGCAGCCGAGTACTTCCGGCGCCGGTCGGCGAACAGACCAGTACGGGCCAGGGCGGCCCGGTACGCCACGGTGCGGGCTTCGAAGTCCCGGCCGTGAATGTCTCCGAGCGCGACCTGGCCCAGCGGAAAGCGCGTGCGCGCGGATCCCAGATCGACCACGGAGTGCGCCAGCAGGGGGCACTCGCAGAGCGTCCCATCGACATCGACCGTCAATTGGGTGAGGCTTCCGATCCGGCACATCGGGACGCTGGCTTGGTGATGCGCCGGCCTGCGTGCGCGGTGCGGCTCGTATCCATACGCCGCCCAGAGCGAGCCGCCGAACAGGAGAAGAGGCGCCGCCCCCGTCTCTTTGAAACGGGACCAGCACGTCCGCTCCACCCGCGCGAACTCGCGCTCGAGACGCCGGAACGAGCTTGCGCTGCCGCCGCCCCTCCCCCCCATGGCGGGCGCGACGAGCAGCCGCCGCACGCGGCGGTCGAGGAAGTACGCCACCGACTCCGCGAGGTACGGGACGGTCTCCGGGGTAAAGAGTCATCGCGACACTCAACCCGTCCTCGTAGAGCCACGGGTGGTCGCGCCGCAGCCGGACCAGGACGGCGTCGAGCGCGGCGAAGGTACCCTTCGCGCGCAGGTCCTGCGCGCGCGGCAGGCCGTCGAAGCTGAGCTGCACGCGAAAGCGATACCGATCGAGGAAACGAGCGGTCGCGCGGTCGAGCAGCAGCCCGTTGGTGGTGAGCCCATACTTGACCGAAACGCCCGGGGGCGAAGCCGCTCGGCCCGGGCGACCGCGCGTTGGAGCAGCGCGATCTCCATGAGCGGTTCGCCCCCCGTGAAGTCCAGCCGCAGACGGTTCGCGGGCCCGGCGAGCAGCCGGTCGACGGCGGCGCGCAGCGTCGGCCACGACATGCGCTCGGCCCCGCGCCGTCGCTGGTAGCAGTACCGGCAGCTCAGGTTGCACGCCGTCGTCAGCAGCACCGTCAGGGTGCGCGTCGAGCCGACGGGCGCATCGGTCACCCGGGTCATCGACAGATGATCCTCTTCCGTCGCGCCGTCAGCGCTTTGTCGGCTTCGAGCCCTTCTTCGGGACCGGCTTGCCGGCGTCCTTCGCGGCGCTGCGTCGGACCTTCCCGGAGGCCTCGTCCAACGGCGCGGCGCAGTGCCAGGAGGGCCCCGTGCCCGACCAGGAGACGTCCTCCGCCTGCCGGAGACACATCCACCTCGTCGGCGGCATGGGAGGACGGATGGCGAGGGCGGGAAGCTCCTGCTTCGGCGGCATCAGTTCGAGCACGTGTCGCACCACGCGTGTCCAGGCCTCGACATTCTCGAGGGTGACGATCAGGTCCAGCACCGTGATCCGGTCCGAGCCCTTGGCGATCCCCGACTCCTTCTGCTTCTTCTGCGCCTTCTTCTTCACGATGCCCCTCCCCTCAGTTCTCAGTACGCACCCTTGGACGCGTCGAGGACCCAGATGTTCCCGGCGACCCGATCCTGCACGTAGACGAGCCAGCGGCCGTCGTCCGAGACCCCGAAGCGCCCGATTCCCTCGCTCTCCCCCAACCGGAGCCGCGGCTCGAGCGGCACGCCCTCCCCTCCGGTGGCGGGGACGCGCATGAGCGTCGACTCCGGCCCGCCCCACCGCCCGATGACCCAGATCTCGTCGCCGACGCGCGACCACCACGCGTCCATCGCGCCGGCGCCGCTGGTCAGCCGCTGCGGCGGAGCCTCGCCATCCACCCTCAGGCGGTAGATCTCGCGGGCCTGCTCCGTCCCGCCCATGAACGCGATCGACCGCCCGTCCGGAGACCACCGGGGGATGAAGTCGCTCGTGGCCCCGCGCGTCAACTGCCGCGCCGGTCCCGCGGGTCGCCCTTCCTCGACCGGCGCGATCCAGATGTGGTTCCGCCCCGGTCCGAAGAGAACGCAATGCTCCGGCCGTCGGGCGACCAGGAAGGCTCCAGGTCGTTGTCCGAACCGCCGGTGAACTGGATCGGTGCACCTCCCGCAGCCGGGACGATCCAGAGGTCGCGCTGACCGTCGGCGACGCGGTAGTACACGATCCAGCGCCCATCGGGAGAGAAGCACGGATGGGAGACGGTGCCCGTCTGCTCCGTCAATTGTCGGGCGGACTGACTCGGCTTTCCGGCGTCGAGGGGCTGTATCCACAGGTCAGCCCGTCCGCCGACGCCGCGAGCGCTGTACACGAGCCCGCTGCCGTCGGGCGCCAGCGCGGGCGAGGCGCGCAGGCGCGACTCGGGGAGGATCGTCTCGACGCCGGTCGTGAGGTCGCGCAGCACGAAGTCGACCTGGAGCTCGACCGTGGAGTGCAGCAGGCGCGAGCCGTCGGCGGCGATGCACGGCTCGCTCTCGCTCCCGGTGCCGAGCGACTCGCGCTCGGGCTTGCCCCGGCGACCGGGACGCGCCAGAGCGCGAGCGTGCCGTCACGGTACGATGCGGAGTAGATCGTCCGATCGTCGGACGACCACGCGGGGGCGAAGTCGGCTGCATCGTCGGTCGTCAACCGGCGCGACGGCCCGCCCGCCGCCGGGACGAGACGGAGGTTCTTCGCCTCCGAATAGCACAGTGTCTCTCCATCTCGCGACCAGGCCGGTTGCGAGTGATCCCACAGGCCGTCGTCGTCGTGAGTCAGCCAGGTCACGGCGCCAAGGTCGTCGAGCGGGGCGATGGCGATCCGGCGCCATTCTCCGTGCGGCGCCGCGAACGCGATCGTCCGGCCGTCGGGCGAGATGGCGGGGTCGAACCCGTTGGGGAGCAGCCGGACCTGCGGGCCGCCGAGGGTCGGCACACGCCAGATTCCGGGCGCGCCATCACGCTCCGAGACGAACACGATCGCGCGCCCGTCCGGATACCAGGCGGGGCTGCGGTCGCCGGCTGGATCGTCCGTGAGCCGCAGCGGTTCGCCGCCACGCACGTCGACGAGCCAGATGTCGCCGTTGCCCGCACGATCCGACTCGAACGCGACCAGCGAGCCGTCGGGCGAGAGGGCGGGACGCGACTCGCGGCCGGGCCAGGTCGTGAGTTGCCGTGGGTGGGCCGAGGGTCTCGTCGCGCGCTGCAGGGGACTCCACCCGCTCAGCAGCGCGGCGAGGGCCACGAGCACGACGGCGACGATCCCGGCGAGGGCCAGGGTCTCCCCCCGCCGCCGCGCCGGCGGCCGCCGCTCCAGCGCGCGCAGGTCCTGCAGGAACTCGCGTGCGGTCTGGTAGCGGTCCTCGCGCTCCTTGGCGAGCGCCCCGGTCCACGACGCGATCGAGCGCGACCGGGACCTTCGGATTGAGTTTCGAGAGCGGCGGCGGGTCGACTCGCTCGACTGCCTCGCGGACCGCCGAGGCGTGCTCTCCGGCGGAAGGGCCGCCGTCCAGCGCACATCTCGTAGAGCATCGCGCCGAGGGAGAAGAGGTCGCCGCGCGCGTCGAGCGCGCCGCCCGTGACCTGCTCCGGCGACATATACGCGGGGGTGCCGGCAGCGGCCCGTGATCGGTCTCGGTGACCGCCGTGCCCACGGGTGAGTGCTGGTCGGCTGCGTCGAGAACCCAGCTCGAGATCCCGAAGTCGGCGAGCAGGGGCACGCCCTGGCGCGTGATCAGGACGTTGCCGGGCTTGACGTCGCGGTGGAGCACGCCGCGCTCGTGCGCGGCGGCCAGCGCGTCGGCGATCGCGGCGGCGATCGAGACCGCCTCCGCGGGAGGGAGCGCGCCGTCGCTGCGGAGCCGGTCGGCGAGGCTGCCCCCTTCGACGAGCTGCATCGCGATCCACGGCCGCCCGTCGTACTCGAAGACGTCGTACACGGGGACGATGTTCGAGTGCTGGAGCTGCGCCGCGGTCCGCGCCTCCTGCAGGATGCGGCGCTGCAGTCGTGGATCGCGCGCGAAGCGCGCCAGCGGGCTCTTCAGCGCGACGTCGCGCGCCAGCCGCTGGTCGCGCGCGCGGTAGACCGCGGCCATCCCGCCCTGCCCGAGGAGTTCGACGATCTCGTAGTGGCCGACGCGTGAACCGGGCTCGAGCAGGTCGCCGTGGGCCTGCGTCGACTCGCCGTCCTCTCCGTGCGGGCCGCCCCCCATGGCTTGACCCTCAGGAACGCCCGGCCAGTCTAACCCCGCCGACCGGGTCTTGACAGCCCACCCGGATCCGGTACAGTCCCGCGCATGCGGATCGCGCGCCAGCATCACCACCATCACACCGGCCGAGCCGGCTGAGGGGTGGTGTAGCCGAACCGCCACGACGCCGGCCCCAGGGCCGGCGTTTTCGTTTCGAACGCGCCGGCCGGGGCCCCGAGGACGCACGATGAGCCCTCTCGACGAGCCGACGCCCCTGCACCTCGCCCTCCCCAAGGGCCGGATGCAGGACGAGGTCTTCCGCCTGCTGGCCGACGCCGGGATCCGGCTGCGGGCCGACGCCCGCGGCTACCGGCCGCAGGTCTCGGTCCCCGGGATCGAGGCCAAGCTGCTCAAGCCGCAGAACATCATCGAAATGCTCCACGCGGGAACGCGCGACCTGGGGTTCGCCGGCGCGGACTGGGTGGCCGAGCTGGACGGCGAGCTGACCGAGCTGCTCGACACCGGGTTCGACCCGGTGCGGCTGGTCGCCGCGGCGCCCGAGGACCTGCTGGTCGACGGCGCGCTGCCGCGCCGGCCGCTGCGCGTCGCGTCGGAGTACCGGCGGCTGACGCTGGCCTGGATCGAGCGCCGCGGGCTCGACGCGCAGTTCGTCCGCTCCTACGGCGCGACCGAGGTCTTTCCCCCCGAGGACGCCGACCTGATCGTCGACAACACCGCGACCGGCTCGACCCTCGACGCCAACCGGCTGACGGTCGTCGACGAGCTGCTGCGCTCCTCGACCCGCCTGTTCGCGCACCCGCGGACGCTCGAGGACCGCGGCAAGCGCGCGAAGATCGAAGCGATCGTGATGCTGCTGTCGGCGGTGCTCGAGGCGCGGCGGCGCGTGATGCTGGAGGTCAACGTCACGGCCGAGAGCCTGGAGCGGCTGGCGGCGATGCTCCCCTGCATGCGCGAGCCGACGATCGCACCGCTGCACGGCGGGGCGGGGTTCGCGGTCAAGGTCGCGGTGCCGCGCGACGATCTGCCGCGGCTGATCCCGGAGATCAAGGCCCACGGCGGGACCGACATCGTGGTCACCGCGCTGTCGCAGATCGTGCCGTAGGAGGCCGGCGTGAGCGAGCCCCGTCCCACCTCGCGCTTCGCCGGGCAGACCGGCTACCGCGTGCCGCGCCACCCGGCGCCGGTCGACCTGCACCTGGACGGCAACGAGGGCGCGGTCCCGCCGCCCGACCTGCTCGACGCGCTGGCCGCGCGCGGTCCCGACGCCTTCCGCCGCTATCCCGACGCCGCGCCGCTGGCGGCGCGGATCGCGGCGCGGCTGGGGCTGGCCGCGGAGCAGGTGATGGTCACGGCCGGCGCCGACGAGGCGATCGAGCGGCTCTGCCGCGCGGTGCTCGCGCCGGGGCGCGCGCTGGTGCTGCCGGTCCCGTCGTTCGAGATGATCGAGCGCTACGCGCGGATCGCGGGGGGCGAGGTCGTCGCGGTGCCGTGGCCGGGCGGGGCCTTCCCGCGCGCCGCCGTGCTGGACGCGATCGCGCCGGAGACCGCGCTGATCGCGGTCGTTTCGCCCAACAATCCGACCGGCGCGGTCGCCTCGGCCGAGGACCTGCGCGCGCTCTCCGCCGCCGCGCCGCAGGCCGTGCTGCTGGTCGACCTGGCCTACGGCGAGTTCGCCGACGAGGACCTGACGCCGGCGGCGCTGGCGCTCCCCAACGCGGTCGTGACGCGCACCTTCTCCAAGGCCTGGGGGCTGGCCGGGCTGCGCGTCGGCTACGCCGCCGGCCCGGCCGAGATCGTCGGGTGGATGCGCGCGGCGGGCGGGCCGTACGCGGTCGCCTCGGCCTCGCTGGCGCTGGCCGAGGCGCTGGCTCGAACGGGCCGACGGCGAGGTCGCGCGCTTCGTCGCGCGCGTGCGCGGCGAGCGCGAGCGGCTGACGGCGCGGCTGGCGCGGCTGGGCGCGCGGCCCGAGCCGTCGCAGGCCAACTTCGCCTTCGCGCGCTTCCGCGACGCGCGCTTCGTGCGCGACGCGCTGGCCGGGCTGGGGATCGCGGTCCGCCACTTCGCCGGGCGACCGGGGCTGGAGGACGCGCTGCGCATCACCTGCCCGGGGGACGACGCGGCGCGGGAGCGGCTGGAGCGCGCGCTCGACGCGGCGCTGGCGCCCCAGGCGCTGCTCTTCGACCTGGACGGCGTGCTGGCCGACGTCTCGCGCTCGTTCCGCGAGGCGATCGTGCGGACCGCCGCCGGCTACGGCGTGACGATCACGCGCGACGAGGTCTCGCGCGCCAAGGCCGCGGGCGGCTCCAACAACGACTGGGTCCTGACGCGCGAGCCTGCTCGCCGCGCGCGGCGTGGAGCGCCCGCTCGACGAGGTCACCGCCGCCTTCGAGGCGATCTACCACGGGACGGCCGACGCGCCCGGCGTGCGCGCGGCCGAGCGGCTGATCGTGTCGCGCGCGCAACTCGCGCGGCTGGCGGCGCGGCTCCCGCTGGGGCTGGTCACCGGCCGCCCGCGCGCCCGACACGCAGCGCTTCCTGGACGAGCAGGGGATCGCCGACCTGTTCGGAACCGTCGTCACGATGGACGACGCGCCGGAGAAGCCCGACCCGGCGCCGGTCCGGCTGGCGCTCGAGCGGCTGGGCGCGGCGCGGGGCTGGATGCTGGGGGACACGGTCCACGACGTCCGCGCGGCGCGCGGCGCGGGGGTCGTGCCGCTGGGGATCGTCGCCCCCGGGGAAGATGCCGAGCGCGCCACCGCCGCGCTCTTCGCCGCCGGCGCGGCGCGCGTCCTGGCGTCCGTCGCGGAGCTGGAGGACCTGCTGCCATGAATCCCCTCTCACCTCGTCGCACCACGCTGGCGCGGGCGACCCGCGAGACCGAGATCCGCCTGACGCTCGACCTGGACGGCTCCGGCCGGACCGAGATCGCGACCGGCGTCGGCTTCCTCGACCACCTGCTGACGGCGCTGGCCTTCCACGCCCGCTTCGACCTGGCGCTCTCCTGTCGCGGCGACCTGCAGGTGGACGACCACCACACCGCCGAGGACTGCGCGCTGGCGCTGGGGGCCGCGCTGGACGAGGCGCTGGGCGAGCGCGCCGGGATCGCGCGCTTCGGCCACGCCTTCGCGCCGCTCGACGAGGCGCTGGCGCGCAGCGTGGTCGACCTGTCGGGGCGGCCGTTCGCGGCGGTCGACCTGGGGCTGCGGCGCGAGCAGCTCGGCGCGCTGTCGGCCGAGAACGTGGCCCACGTGCTGCAGTCGCTGGCGGTGGCCGCGCGCGCGACGCTGCACGTCGACGTGCTGCGCGGCGTCAACGACCACCACCGCGCCGAGGCGGCCTTCAAGGCGACCGCGCTGGCGCTGCGGCAGGCGGTGGCGCGCGACGGCGCCGTGGCCGCCCCGGCCGGGCGCGGCCGCCGCGCCGCGGCGCGCATCCCCAGCACCAAGGGCCGGCTCTGATGGCGGCCCGCCCCGAGGTCGTGGTCGTCCCGACCGGCACCGCCAACCTGGCGTCGGTGCGGGCCGCGCTGGAGCGCGCGGGGGCGGTGCCGCGGCTGGCCTCGGGAGCGGACGACGTGCTGCGGCGCGGCGCGGCTGGTGCTGCCCGGCGTCGGCTCGTTCGGCGCGGCGATGGAGAACCTCGCGACGGCCGGGCTGGCGGACGCGCTGCGCGCGCGCGCCGCCGACGGCCGCCCGCTGCTGGCGATCTGCCTCGGGCTGCAGCTGCTGGCCGAGGCCAGCGACGAGAGCCCCGGCGTCGCGGGTCTCGCGCTCTTCCCGGGCGCGTCACGCGCTTCGCCGCCGAGGGGATCCGGATCCCGCAGCTGGGCTGGAACGAGGTCGAGCCCGATCCGCGGTGCCGCCTGCTGGCGCGCGGCCACGCCTACTTCGCCAACTCGTACCGGCTGGAAGAGGCGCCGGAGGGCTGGCACGCCGCCTGGTCCGACCACGGCGGGCGCTTCGTCGCCGCGCTCGAGCGCGGCAGCGCGCTGGCCTGCCAGTTCCACCCCGAGCTGTCGGGGGCGTGGGGACAGGCCCTCGTCGCGCGCTGGCTGCGAGGCCGCCTGATGCTCACCGGCGCCGCGTCGATCTCCGTGCCTCGACATCCGGGACGGCCGCGTCGTGAAGGGGGTCCGCTTCCAGGGGCTGCGCGACGCCGGCTCGCCGGTCGAGCGGGCCGCGCTGTACGAGGCGCAGGGGGCCGACGAGCTGGTCCTGCTCGACGTCTCGGCGACGCCGGAGGGGCGCGGGCACGCGCTCGAGACGGTCCGCGCGGTGCGGCGCGCGCTGGCGATCCCGCTGACGGTCGGCGGCGGCGTGCGCGCCGCCGAGCACGCCGGCGCGCTGCTCGAGGCCGGGGCCGACAAGGTCGGCGTCAACACCGCGGCGGTGCTGCGGCCGGCGCTGATCGAGGAGATCGCGGCCCGCTTCGGCAGCCAGTGCGCGGTGCTGGCGCTCGACGCCGCGGCGCGGCCGGACGGCGGCGGCTGGGAGGTCGTGATCCGCTCGGGCAGCGAGCGGACCGGGCTCGACGCGGTGGCCTGGGCGCGCGAGGCCGAGCAGCGCGGGCGCGGGCGAGATCCTGCTCACCAGCTGGGACCGCGACGGGACGCGCGCGGGCTACGACCTGGCGCTGCTGGCCGCGGTCGCGCGCGCGGTGCGCGTGCCGGTCGTCGCCTCGGGCGGGGCGCGACCGCCGACGCACCTGGTCGAGGCGCTGCGCGCCGGCGCCGACGCCGTGCTGGCGGCCTCGATCTTCCACGACGGCGACCTCTCGGTCGCGGAGGTGAAGGACGAGCTCTTCGCTCACGGGATCGCGGTGCGCCGATGATCGTGCCGTCGATCGACATCCAGGGGGGCGCAGGCGGTCCAGCTCGTCGGCGGGCGCGACAAGGCGCTGGACGCCGGCGACCCGCGGCCGCTGGCCGAGCGCTTCCGCGTCGCGCGGGGAGATCGCGGTGATCGACCTCGACGCCGCGCTGGGGACCGGGTCGAACGCGGAGCTGGTGCGCGCGCTCTGCCGGATCGCGCCCTGCCGCGTCGGCGGCGGGATCCGCGACCTGGACGCGGCGCGCCGCTGGCTCGACGCCGGGCGCGGCGAAGATCATCCTCGGCACCGCGGCGGCGCCGGAACTGCTGGCGCAGCTCCCGCCCCAGCGCGTGATCGTCGCGCTCGACGCGGTCCACGGCGAGGTCGTGGTCGAGGGCTGGCGGACGCGCACCGGGCGCTCGGTGGCCGAGCGGCTGCACGAGCTGGACGGGCTGTGCGGCGGCTACCTCGTGACCTTCGTCGAGCGCGAGGGGCGGATGCAGGGGATCGACCTGGCCGCGGCCGAGGCGGTGGTGCGCGCCGCGGGCGGGGCGCGCGTGACGATCGCGGGGGGCGTGACGACCGCGGCCGAGGTCGCCGCGCTGGACCGGCTGGGGGCCGACGCGCAGGTCGGGATGGCGCTCTACACCGGGCGGCTGGCGCTGGCCGACGCGATCGCGGCGCCGCTGACCTCCGACCGCACCGACGGCCTCTGGCCGACCGTCGTCTGCGACGAGCGCGGGATCGCGCTGGGGCTGGCCTGGTCCAGCGCGACCAGCCTGGCGCGCGCGCTCGAGACCGGGCACGGCGTCTACCACTCGCGGCGGCGCGGGCTGTGGCTCAAGGGCGAGACCTCGGGCGCGACGCAGGAGCTGCTGCGCGTCGACCTGGACTGCGACCGCGACGCGCTGCGCTTCGTCGTGCGGCAGCACGGGCCGGGGTTCTGCCACCAGGGGACGCGCGAGCTGCTGGGGCGAGGCCGAGGGGCTGGCGCGGCTGGAGCGGACGCTGGCCGCGCGGCGCGACGGTGCGCCGCCGGGCTCGTACACGCGGCGGCTGTTCGACGACCCGGCGCTGCTGCGCGCCAAGCTGGTCGAGGAGGCGGGCGAGCTGGCCGACGCCGAGGGGGCCGAGGCGATCGCCGCCGAGGCGGCCGACCTGCTCTACTTCGCGTCGGTCGCGCTGGCCCGCGCGGGGGTGCCGCTGGCCGCCGCCGAGCGCGCGCTGGACCGCCGCGCGCTGGCCGTGACGCGCCGGCCGGGGGACGCCAAGCCGGCGGCGGGACCGCCCCCCGCGGCGTCCGACACAGCAGAGGAGGATCGATGACGCCGCTGCTTGAGACGCCTCGCGCCGGACCAGCTTCCGGCGCTGCGCCGCGATCCCGTCGACGCCGCCACGCTGGCGGGCGCCGCGGCGATCGTCGCCGCGGTGCGCGACGGCGGGCTGCCCGCGCTGCTCGAGCACGCGCGCCGCTTCGACGGGCTGGCCGACGCGCGCGAGCTGGTGCGCGAAGCGGGCCGAGCTGCGCCGCGCGCTCGACGCGCTGCCGCGCGAGCAGCGGGCCGTACTGGAGCGGACCGCGCAGCGGATCCACGACTTCGCCGCGGCGCAGCGCGCGGCGCTGGCGGAGATCTCGGTCCCCGTGCCCGGCGGGCGCGCCGGCCACCGCCTGGCGCCGGTCGAGCGCGCCGGCTGCTACGCGCCGGGCGGGCGCTTCCCGCTGCCGTCGTCGGTGCTGATGACGGCGGTGACGGCGCGCACAGCCGGCGTGCCGGTGGTGTGGGTCGCGTCGCCGCGCCCCGCACCGGCGACGCTGGCGGCGGCGGCGCTGGCCGGGGCCGACGCGCTGCTGGCGGCGGGGGGCGCACGCGATCGCCGCGCTGGCCTACGGCGCGGGGCCGGTGCCGGCCTGCGACGCGGTCGTCGGGCCCGGCAACCGCTGGGTCACCGCGGCCAAGCAGCTCGTCGCGGGGCGGGTCGCGATCGACATGCTGGCCGGCCCGTCGGAGCTGCTGGTCGTCGCCGACGAGGCGGCCGACGCCGGGCTGGTCGCGGCCGACCTGCTGGCCCAGGCCGAGCACGATCCCGACGCGCTCCCGGTGCTGGTCACGACCGGCGCCGCGCTGGCCGACCGCGTCGAAGCCGAGCTGGCGGGTGCAGCTTTCGACGCTGCCGACCGCGGAGACGGCGCGCGCGGCGCTGGCCCAGGGGTTTGCAGTCGTGGTGCCGACGCTCGACGACGCGGTGGCGGCGGCCGACCGCCTGGCGCCCGAGCACCTGCAGCTCTCCGTGCGCGAGCCGGAGGCGCTGGCCCCGCGGCTTCGCGCACTACGGCGCGCTGTTCGTCGGCGAGCGCGCGGCCGAGGTGCTGGGCGACTACGGGATCGGCCCCAACCACACGCTCCCTACCGGCGGGACCGCGCGTTTCGTCGGCGGGCTCTCGGTCTTCACCTTCCTGCGCGTGCGGACCTGGCTGGAGGTCGACGGGCCGGCGGGCGACGCCACGTTCGCCGGCGCCGTTGCCGACGCGGTGGCGCTGGCACGGATCGAAGGGCTCGAGGCCCACGCCCGGGCCGCGGCCCGGCGCGCGCCCCCCGCGCCCGGCGGCTCAGCCGCGGCCGGCGGGGCGCCGCGCCGGGGCTGAGCGCAGGTCGTCCGCCAGCGCGCGGGCCAGCAGCTTCCACGTGGCGCTGTCCTCCCGGCGGATCGACCGCGCGAGCTCCGCCTTCCGCCGCGCGTCGATCGCGTCCATCTCGACCAGTTGCCGCCCGGTGAAGTCGAGGCGGCACGCGCCGTCGCCCTCCGGGACGATCTCGTACAGGAACTGCGAGTACCGGCTTGGCCCCTTGGTGTGGGTGTTGTTCCAGCTCAGGCGCTCGGGGTCGAGGCAGACCAGCCGCTGCTTCACGACTCGCCCGCCGTCGTCGGTCAGGAAGGTGTCGGTGAGCAGGAAGGTGTCGTCGTTGAGGCGCTCGATCCGGCGCCGGCCGCGCCGGCCGAGCCGTGCGACGTCGTCGGGCTGGAAGTCGACGCACCAGTCGTAGACCGCGCGGGCCGGGAACGGGAAGCGCTGGCTGAAGCGGAAACGGATCGTGGCGAGTGGCATCGAGTCCTCCTGGCCGGTCGCGGGCCGCGGCGCGCGTGCGGGCCGGATGATATAATCAACTCACACGAACAAGTAAGCCGCAAGGGGGCGTCGTTGGAAGGAAGTCTCAAGTCAGGGATCTCGCTCGGTCCCTACCGTATCGTCGCGCCGCTCGGCGCGGGCGGGATGGGCGAGGTCTACCGCGCCACCGACACCAAGCTCGACCGCGACGTGGCGGTCAAGGTGCTGCCGGAGTCGCTCGCTGCCGACCCCGAGCGGCTCGCGCGGTTCGAGCGCGAGGCCAAGGTCCTCGCCTCGCTCAACCACCCCAACATCGCCGCGATCTACGGCCTCGAAGGGGTCGGCTCGACCAGCGCTCTCGTCATGGAGCTGGTCGAGGGCGAGACGCTCGCCGAACGCCTGGAGCGCGGGAGGATCCCGCTGGACGAGGCGCTCGCGATCGCCCGCCAGGTGGCCGAGGCGCTCGAGGCGGCGCACGAGAAGGGGATCGTCCACCGCGACCTCAAGCCGGCGAACGTCAAGATCACGCCCGAGGGCAAGGTCAAGGTGCTCGACTTCGGCCTCGCCAAGGCGATCTCTCCGATCGCCGGATCGTCCGGCTCGGCCACCGAGGTCGGCGAACTCGCCGACGATCACCCGCCACGCCACCGCGATGGGCGCGATTCTCGGTACCGCGGCCTACATGAGCCCGGAGCAGGCCAAGGGGAAGGCCGTCGACAAGCGCTCCGACATCTGGGCCTTCGGCGCGGTGCTGTTCGAGATGCTCACGGGCAAGAAGCTGTTCGCGGGCGACTCGGTGGCAGAGACGCTGGCGGCGGTGCTGCGCGCCGATCCCGACTGGCGCGAGCTGCCGCCGGACCTCCCGAAGTCGCTGCGCGACCTGGTGCGCCGCTGCCTCGAGCGCGAGCCGCGCCGCCGGATCCACGACATCGCCGACGCGCGGATCGTGATCGACGAGCTGGTCGACGGCCGGGCGCTGGAGGCGCCCGAGAGCGCTCCGCTGCCTGCCACGCCCGCGCGGTGGCTGGCGGCCTGGGGAGTTCCGCTGCTCGTCGGCGTGCTCGGCACGCTGACCGTGGCCGCCGCGCTCTGGCAGCTGCGCGGCTCGCCGGCGGGGGCCGCGTCCCCGGCCGTGGCGCCGCCCCGGATCTCGTTTCGGCAGCTCACCTTCAGCGCCGGGGGCGAGCACGCACCGTCGCTCGCCCCCGACGGGGAGAGCTTCGCCTTCGTTCGCAAGGTCGGCGGCCAGACCGACATCTTCCTCCAGCGGGTCGACGGGCAGAAGGCGATCAATCTGACCGAGGGCTGCCGCGAGAACGATGACGAGCCGGCCTTCTCGCCCGACGGGCGCTCGATCGCCTACTACTCCGAGTGCGGCGGCGGCGGGATCTTCGTCATGGGCGCGACCGGCGAGTCGCCTCGAAAAGTGACCGGCGCGGGCCACAACGCCGCGTGGTCGCCCGATGGCCGCGAGCTGGCGGTGGCCGACGAGCAGCTGCACCTGCCATTCGGGCGAAGCTCGACCAGCAAGCTCTGGGCCGTGCGCGTCGAGAACGGGGAGCGGCGGCTGCTCAGCGAGCACGACGCGGTCCAGCCAAGCTGGTCTCCCGACGGCCGGCGGGTCGCCTTCTGGGGCCTGAAGGGGACCAGCTCGCAGCGCGACATCTGGACGGTCGCTGCCGACGGGTCGCAAGCCGCGCCCGACGCAGCCGTCCCGGCGCTGGACGATCCCGCCGTCGACTGGAGCCCGGTCTGGTCGGCGGATGGGCGCGCGCTGCTCTTCTCGAGCACGCGCGGCGGGACGATGAACACCTGGCGGATCCCGATCGATCCGGAGAGCGGCCGCCCGGTGGGCGAGCCGGTGGCGCTGACCGCCCCGTCGAGCTGGGTCGGGTTCCTCGCGAGTTCGCGGGACGGGCGGCGGCTGGCCTTCGTCGATCGCAACGTCCGGACGGCGGTCTTCGTCGCGCCGTTCGACCCGGTGCGCGGGGAACTGGCGGGCCCGCCCCGGCGGACTCCGCTCGGCACGGTCGAGGTGTACGAGTCGGTCGACCTAGCCCCCGACGGCGAGTCGGTCCTGTTCGACAGCGCTGGCCTGCCGCAGCACCTCTACCTCGCGCGGCCCGACGGGACGCTGCTGCAGCTGACCGACGGCCCGCATCGCGACCGGCAGGGGGCGTTCTCCCCGGACGGGCAGTGGATCGTCTTCCAGACCAATCGCTGGTCCGGCGATCTCGCCCTGATCCGACCCGACGGAAGCGGGATGCGGGAAATCGCGACCGGCGGCACGACCGGCTGGTATCCGGCCTGGTCGTCGGACGGCCGGCGCCTGGTGGCATCGGACTTCGACAGCGCGTTCGTGCTGGAGCTGGCGGACGGCGCAGCCAAGGTCTCGCTCGAGCGGCTGCCGCAGCCGGACAAGGACCTCGACTTCTGGGCCTCGTCCTGGTCGCCCGACGACCAGCGGATCGCCGGCGAGGTGAACCTCGCCAACAACCCGGTCGGGATCGCGGTCTACAGCTTCGCGGATCGCTCCTTTCGCCGGCTTCCCGGCGCGCCCGGCGCGCGCCAGCCGAACTTCCTGCCGGACGGAAAGCGTCTGCTCTGGGCGCGCTTCGAAGGGGTCGAAATCCACGATCTCGAGAGCGGCCGGACGCGCCCGATCGTGGCGGCGGCGCCGGGCTACGTCATTGCCTGGGTGAAGCTCGCCCGCGACGGCCGCCACCTCGTCTGGCACGAGCAGGCGGACGAGTCGGATCTCTGGCTCGCGCTGTTCGAGTAGCCGCGCGCCCTCAGGCGCCCTGCGCCCGTCCCTTCGGCAGGACGGCGCTCAGCACCGCGTACCCCACCAGCGCCGCGAGCAGCGACCCGGTCAGAATTCCCAGCCGGTCGATCACGATCGCCTGGCCGATCTGCTCCGCGTCGAACGCCAGCATCCCGATGAACAGGCTCATCGTGAAGCCGACGCCGCAGAGGATCGCCGCGCCGTAGAGGTGCCGGAACGAGACCCCCTCCGGCAGTCGCGCCACCCCCAGCTTCACCGCCAGCCAAGCAAAGACGAACACCCCGACCTGCTTGCCGACGAACAGCCCCAGCACGATCCCCAGCGGGATCGGCTGCAGCAGGTCTCGCGGGCTGAGCCCGGCCAGGCTGACGCCTGCGTTGGCGAAGGCGAAGAGGGGCAGGATCCCGAAGGCGACCCACGGGTGCAGCGCGTGCTCCAGCACGCGCAGCGGGGGGTGCGCCGGGTCGGCCGGGTTGCGCGCCGGGATGAACAGCGCGGTGATCACGCCGGCCAGCGTGGCGTGGACGCCGGACTTCAGCACGAAGACCCAGAGGAAGGCCCCGACCAGCAGGTAGGCGCCGATCCGCATCACGCCGAAGCGGTTGAGCAGGAACAGCACAACCAGCGCGGCCGCGGCCAGCCCCAGCGAGAGGACCGACAGGTTCCCGGTGTAGAACAGCGCGATGATCACGATTGCACCCAGGTCGTCGAGCACGGCCAGCGTCATCAGGAAGATCTTCAGGCCCAGGGGGACGCGCTCGCCGAACAGCGACAGCACTCCCAGCGCGAAGGCGATGTCGGTGGCCGAGGGGATCGCCCAGCCGCGCATCCCGACCGGGTCGCCCCAGTTGAGGGCGGCGTAGATCGCAGCGGGGACGACCATCCCGCCCACCGCGGCGATCGCCGGGAGCGCGACCTTGGCCCGGTCCGACAGCTCGCCCATCACGACCTCGCGCTTGATCTCGAGGCCGACGAGCAGGAAGAAGATCGCCATCAGCAGGTCGTTGATCCAGATCACGAGCGGCTTGTCGAGCTTGAAATCGCCGAGCTGGATCTTGAACGGGACCTGCAGCAGCGCGTCGTACCAGGCCGACAGCGGGCTGTTGGCGGCGATCATCGCGACCAGCCCGGCGGCGACGAGCAGGATGCCGCTGGCCGACTCGAGCTTGAGGAACTCGCGGATCGCGGAGAGCGGGGACGAGGACGGGGCGGACGGGGCGGGGGACCGGGTCATCGGGCTCGGGCTCCGGGCGAGGGCCCCAGTCTAACCGCGCGGGCGCACCGTGCGTCGGCCGCCGTCCCGTCCACGAACAGCGAGCCCGGCTGGACCGCGACCTGCTGCTGGCGCGCGGTGTCGTCGAGTCCGAAAGAGTCGACGGCGACGGTCACGACCCGGCGCCCGGTCTTCGCGCGCTGCCACGCGATGCAGAAAGAGAACTCCAGGCGCCCGCTGAGGGCGAGGACCACGGGAGTCTGGTTGTCAGGCAGGGGCGGAGGAGCTCCGGCAGAGCTTCGCGCCGGCCCACGCCGCCGGCAGCATGACGACCAGGCCCGCGATCCAGAACCAGAGCGGCGGGGGGAGCATCAGGTTGTTGGCGATCCCGGCCAGCGTCAGCAGCAGTCCCAGCACGAGGCCGTGCCGGATCCCTGCCCGGCCAGCGACGCGGGCCGCAACCCAGCCGCCAACGAAGCTGCCCACGAGCCAGCCGGCGACCACCACCAGCAGCGCGCCGATCGGCGCCGCGGCGAAGAGCGTGCGGAGCGCTTCGCGGTCGGTCACCCCCTCTGCCGCCTTGGCCAACTCCGGGTAGAACATACGGCTGTTGACCGACTCCACGATCATCATGACGACGCTCGCGGCGACAAAGCCGAGCACGACGGCGGCGATGCTTCGCAGGATGCGCACGACGAACCCTCCCGAAGGCCAGCGCGTGGACGCGGCCACGGGAGATCCTATAACAACCACAATGCGCGAAGTAAGCCCCGCCGCAAACCGGGGACAGCTACCGTAAGTCGGTAATTCGCTCAAACCGGGGACAGCTACCGTAAGTCGGTAAGCCGAAGGCAGCGACGCTAGAGACTTCCGGCTCACCGACTTACGGCAGCTGTCCCCGCGTTCCCTGACTTACCGACTTACGGTAGCTGTCCCCGTATTCCTTGGCTTACCGACTTACGGTAGCTGTCCCCGCATTCCTGCGAGGCGGTGGGCCCAGCGCGCGAAGAGCAGCTCCAGCAGGTGTTCGCGCCCGGCGGCGTCCTGGCGAGCCAGGGCGTCGGCGAGATGCGCCTCGGTCGGGCCGGGCGTTCCGGCGCGCGACGGCGACCAGCGCTTCGACCGCGACGATCGGGGCGTCGTCCGTCAGCCCGCACCCGCTCCGAAACGCGTCGATCCAGTAGCGAGCCCGCGCGGGATCGAAATCAGGGCGAAGCGCCGCCGCGATCGCCGCGGACAGCGCGACCGGCCGATAGTTGCGGGCCCAGGGGAGCGGAGCGAGCAGCGCCTCGACCCGCTCGGGCGCACCCTGCTCCAGCGCCAGCAGGGCCTGCAGGAAGGCGCCGTCCCCGTTTTCCTCGTTGGGTGCGAGCGGGCCACCCAGCTGGAAACCGATCATCGTCTTGGCCTTGTCGGCGCGGTCCAGCAGCAGCGCTGCGGTCACCGCGTCGACGAGTACCTCCTGGGCCGAGCGCGTAGCGATGTCGAACGAGAGGAACTCGCGCTCGACGTCGGCCCAGGTCCCGGTCCGCGCGAGCGCGTCGACGATCAGCCGCTGGTGGCCGATGATCTGCGGCTCGACCTCGCGCGCCGCGCGCGCGTCAGCCAGCGCCGCCTCCAGCTCGCCCGCGCGGCGCCTGAGCACGGCGGCAAAGCCGAGCGCGGTGCCGCGCTGGCTGACGGCGAGACCCGGACCGCGCGCGAAGGCCTCGAGTCCCTGCGCCCCCTCCGCGACCAACCCCTGCGCGCTGCGGCGCGAGGCCTGCTCCAGTTCCTGCAGGAGCCGGCGTTGCGCGGCAAGCCAGGCCGCCGGTTCGAACGGGCCGCCGGAAGCGCCGCCCGACGCCACGTCGGGCCCGTCGAGCGGCACGCCGGTTCGCCCCTCGAACGCGAGCGTGCTCCCGTCGAAGCGCTGCAGCACGACGCGGCCGTTGCGCTCGAGCGAGGCGCTCGCGTAGCGCCCCTCGGGCGCGAACGTGGCGTACAGCGGACGCCGGGTGACGATCCCGCGGACCGGCAGGTCGTAGGGCGGCGCCTGGATCTCTCCCATGAGGTTCCCGTCGTTCCGGAGCAGCGGGATCGCGATCACCCCGAGCCGCTGCCCAAGGTCGTGGAACTCGACCGGGACGACGAGCAGGGGAGGCTCTTCCGCTCCAGCGCTCGGCAGGACGACCGGCTCGGAGGCCGCACCCGCGAGCGGGAGCCAGAGCAGGACCGTGCCCCGCTCGTCGAACACGACGAGCAGGGTCGTGTAGTGAAACAGGTGGGTGAAGATCGCCGCCACGGTCCGGGATGCGAAGGCCGGCGCGCCGGGCAGTTCACACAGCCGAGTCGCGCTGTAGTGACACGTCAGCTGCGGGAACACGGTGCTGCACGTCGCGGCGAGCGGATCGGGAGGCGAGAGGGCGATCGGCGTCAGTTCGCCGGAGAGCGCGTCGAATCGGGCGAGATACGGCAGATCGCGCGGTGTCTGCGGCTCGTGCGACAGCCCCGCCAGGTAACGGAAGGGACCGAATCGCGGCGCCGTGCGGTGGAGCGGGAGATCGGCCTCTGCGCGGCGGAGCGGAAGGCGCACCAGGCTTCTCGCGGTGATCGCCCGCCCGTCGATCTGGACGCCCACGGGGAGCAGCGCCGCCGCCGCGAGCGCCGCCGCGAGCAGCAGCACGCTACCCGCCAGCGCCGCACGGCGTGCCGTCCCCCCGCGAGCCCTCCCCGCCGCGGCCCAGCGCCGCCCCAGCGAGGCGCGCCGTCGCCGCCGCAGGAAAGCGAGCGCTGCGCCGGCGTCGGCCGGCCGCCGCGCCGGGTCCTTCTCCAGCATCCACGCCGCCAGGTCGCGCAGCCAGCCGGGCGCCACGGCCAGCGCGCGGCGCGGCGGCGGCAGCGGGCGCTGGGCGTGGGCCATCAGGATCTCGACCTGCGAGTCCCCTTCGAACGGCGGCCGGCCCGCCAGCATCTCCCACAGCACGATCCCCGCGCTGTAGACGTCGGCCGCCGGGCCGACGCTCTTCTCGCCACGGGCCTGCTCGGGCGCGACGTACTCCGGCGTCCCCAGGAACGCGCCGGTGCGCGTCATCCCCGGCGCGTCGCCGCCGCGCGCCAGGCCGAAGTCGAGCAGCACTGCGCGACTCTGCGCCGTCCGCCCCCGCTCCCACCGCCGCCGCGCCGCCGCCGCCGCCGCGAATCAGCAGGATGTTCCCCGGCTTCACGTCGCGATGGACGACCCCCGCCGCGTGGGCCGCCGCCAGCGCCTCGAGCACCTGCTCCAGCACCGCCAGCGCTTCGTCCGGCGGCAGCGGCCCGCGCTGCAGCCGCGCCCGCAGCGTCTCGCCCTCCAGCAGGTCCATCACCAGGTAGAGCAGCCCGCCGTGCTCGCCGATGTCGTGGATCCGCACGATCCCGGGGTGCGACAGCCCGCGCACCAGCCGCAGTTCGCGGCGCAGCCGCTCGAGCGGCTGCGGGTCGTCGCCGCGCGGGAACAGCACCTTGATCGCGACCGTCGCCTGCGACAGCTCGTCGAACGCGCGGTAGACCTCGCCCGCGCCGCCGCCGCCGATCCGCGCCTCGATCCGGTAGCGTCCCGCGAACTGCGAGCCCGGCGCCAGCAGCGTGAACTGCCGCAGCCGCTCCGCCGCCTCGCCGCCGACGGGGTGCGTCTGTTCGGTCCGGCGCTCGGGATCGCGGGTCACGGCGGTGCGTCGCGACGCTCTCGGATGGCCTCCAACTCCAGCAGGGCCTCCCGGTCCTTGTCGCGGCCGGCAGCCCGCTTGGCGTCGATCAATGCCTCCAGGTCCAGGACCGGGATCTCCAGGCCCCAGAGCGCGAGCGGTTCGCTGCGCCCCAGGCAGGCGTCGAAGCTCCCGATCCCCGTGATCTCGCGCAGCACGTCGAGTTCGCCGAGGTCGGTCTCGAGGTAGAGCGCGCGAAATCCTGCGAGCTCGTCCGCGTCGCGCTCGAGCGGCCGCCGAAGCGGCCCGGCCCGGTGCCGGGGCTGGAGCCCGTCGAGAGACTCGAGCAGAAGGCGGAGATTGCCCGGAGAGAAATCGAGACAGAGGTCGATGTCGCGGGTCACGCGGGTCGAACCGTGCGCGACGGCGGCGAAGCCGCCCACGAGCACGAACCGGACGCCGCGGTCAACGAGTCGGCGCAGGAGGGTCGGGGCGTCCCGCACGGCGGCGTTCTCCGGCGCGCTCCAGCTCGAGCGCAAGCGCGAGCGCGGACTCGTGTCGATCGAGGCGTTCGGTGGGCGTCAGGCGCAGGCTCGCTTCCAGCAGCGTCAGATCGATCCCGTACCGGCCGGCCGCCTGCCAGGCCGGGCCGCGATCGTCCCGCTCGCGCGTCCCATCCCAGGTCATGGCGCGGATTCTAGCGCCGGAAACCCGCCCTCGAAGGCGGTCTCGGCCAGGGGGCGGCGCAGGCTCGGGACCTCGCGAGCGCGCAGCTTCTCCGGCAGCAGCGCCGGGTCGCCGGGGCGGCCGATCGCGGCCATGCACTGCACGTCCCAGTCGGGGGGGATTCCCAGCTCGGCCTGCGCGCGGTCGTAGTCGAAGCCGGCCATGCCGTGGACCACCAGCCCGGAGATCGTTCCCTGCAGGGCCAGGCTCATCCAGGCGGCGCCGGCGTCGAACGGCGCGGTCCAGTTCTCGGCCCCGGCGTCGGTCGTCTTCTTCGAGAGCACGACGACCAGCGCCGCGGCCCGCGCGCACCACGACGCGTTGCGCTCGTTGAGCAGCGAGAGGAAGCGCGCCCAGTGCGGCGTGTCGCGCCGCGCGAAGAGGAACCGCCAGGGCTGCGCGTTGAAGGCCGAGGGGGCCCAGCGCGCGGCCTCGAAGAGCGTCATCAGCTCGCCCTCCGAGAACGGCTCGCCCGACATCGCGCGCGGCGACCAGCGGCGGAGAAAGAGGGGATCGCAGGGCCAGGTGGGGATGCGGGGCTCGGGCATCGGGGCTCCTGGGGCAGGGGGGCATGGTCAGGATAGCGCGACCCGCAACCGGTAGAATCGCGCCCCGGAGAACCCGCCCATGACCAAGCGCATCCAGTCCTACGAGACCGACGAGATCCTCGTGACCTACGATCCGAACCTTTGCACCCACGCCGCGGAGTGCGTGCGCGGGCTGCCCGCCGTCTTCGACACCCGACGGCCGGACTGGATCCGCCCCGGCGAGGCGCCGGCCGAGCAGGTGGCCGCGGTGATCCGGCGCTGCCCATCGGGGGCGCTGCAGTACCGGCTCAAGAGCGCGGCGGCGGATGGCAAGCCGGGCGCGCCGCCGCCGGGGGAGGCGGCGACCGTCGCGCTCAAGCTGATGAAGGACGGCCCGCTGCTGTTCGACGGGACCGTGCGCGTCACCGCCGAGGACGGCAGCGTGCTCGAGCGCAGCGGAAAGGTCGCGCTCTGTCGCTGCGGCGGCACGGCGAACCAGCCGTTCTGCGACGGGAGCCACAAGCGGGTCGGCTTCCGCTCGGCGCGCTGAGCGGGCGGCACGGTGTCCACCACGCCGACGATCTGGGTCGACGACGACGCCTGCCCGCGAGACATCCTTGCACCCACACCGCCGAGTCAGTGCGCGGTCTGCCCGCGGTCTTCGACATCCGCCAGCGTCTCCCCGCGGCCCCCTGCCCATCGGCCGACTTCTTCCGGCGGGTGCTCGTGATCGACGTACTGGAGTGGCCCCACGGTCAGGGCCCCGCAAGGTCTTTGGCGGCGATCCCGACTCGCATCTCTCCACTCTTCGCTCTTCGTCATTCGGGATACCCCAGCACCCCCTTGACATGAGAGGCGATGGCGATTCAAGTTGGCGTCGCATTTCGGGCCACTTACCCAGGGGGGGGGGTCTGTAAGCGCTTCTCCCGCGGGACCGCATCGTGGCCCCCAACCCACCGTAGCTGGTGGAGAAGGAAGGGAGAGGCAATGAGAACAACCGTGCTTTGGGTGTGTCTGTTCGTTCTGGCCAGCGGCGTTGTCCACGCCACGGGAAATGTGGACATCAGTGCTGATTCCATCCTCCTCACCAGGTCTGGTGGCCAGTGGCAGGTTCAAGCACAATCGTCGGCCTTTGTCACAGGAGGCGTCCCCGCCTTCACCTACACCATCACTGTCAGGCAGCTTCGCGCCGGCCAGGAAATCGCCGTACTCGCTCAGGAAACGGTGCAGAACGAAGGTAGCGGCTCCAGCACCTGCGCCACGTCGACCTGCGGGTCCAACGCATGTTCTGGAACCTGCCCCATCGATCAATCCTGCCGGCTGGACTTCGCTGATTGCCCGCAGGTTCCCGGCCAGACGTTCCACAAATGCGGCTGCGACAAGACCCACCTCGGAGCCAAGGCCGCCGCCCTGCAACTGCTGTCCGGGGACACGCTCGCGGTTTCGATCACGCCGGGCGAAGGAGTAGTCGACTTTCGTCAGAGTAATGACTCCTTCTCGATGACTGTTTCGTTCTAGTCCGGACTCTCGATCGGCGCACCGCGGGCATCGAGATCGGGAAGCAGGGACATGAGACGGGGTCAGCTCCCGGTACTTCTACTGCTTGGGATGGCCTGCGCGACCACCCGCTCCGGATCGCGATACGGCGAGTTGCTCGCTCGAGCTGAAACAGCCATTGAAGCGGCTGAGTTCGCGGAGGCGCTCCATCTGGCAGAGCAGATGGAGCGCCTCGCTCCGCAGAACCCGTACGGTGCTGTCTTCGAGGCGCGAGCGCTTGCCGGGCTCGGCCGAAACGAGGACTCGCTCGAGGCGCTCTCGCGAGCGATCGCGCTGGACTTCGGCGAGCCGGAGCAGATTCAGGAGGATGTGACATTTCGGGGGATGCACGACACCCCCGCGTACTCGGCCGTGCTCGACGCAGCACAGGCCAAGCGCCGCGCGTACATCAGTGAGTTCGTGCTCGTGCACCGCGACCTTCCCGCGACCAGTGCGCGCTCGTTCTCGTCATATGAGAAGCTGCGGCGCCACTTCACTCGAGCCGCCGAGAAGCAGCGTGATATGTCCTGGCAAGGGTCCGACTGGGAGGCTGTCCGGAAGCAATGGCGCCTGCTCGACGAGGAGATCGCAGCGCTGCGGCGCTACTGCGCCGAGCATCCGAGAGCTGCGGACCGCGACGCCGCGACATTTCGCATTGCTGAGGCCTTCTTCGAGTACAAGACCTACGACCCGCTCGGCTACTGGGCCGACGATGCTCCCCTCGCCACCAGCGCCGCCGCGGACTATATGCGCGAGTTTCCGAACGGGGAACGAGCCGGCGAGGCTGCGTACCTCGAAGCCTTGGGGATCTGGGTCGGCAGGCCGTTCCCGGCGGACGCCACCAAGTCGCGGATTCTCAATCCCGCGGAGGTGAGGGCCACGCAGGACCGCTTTCGGAAGGTGATCGATGAGCACCCGGAATCGCCCGGGGCGGGGAAGGCGCTGTACCACGGCGCACTGCTGCAGTACTACCTTGATGCTCGCGTCGTGACCCCGGAAGTCCGACGCTGGTCGGATCCCTTCCTCGGACGCTGGTCACGGGACGACGCGGTGTATGCGTGGGCACGGAAGATCGCACCGCGGTTCCTGCCGATGCTCGAAGACTGGTCCCGCTTCGAGGGAGTCGACATGGACGGACGCCGTTGGTCCGCGGAGACGCTGCGGGGACATGTCGTTTTGCTCGACTTCTGGGCCACCTGGTGTGGGCCGTGCGTTGCTGAACTCCCGACCTTGAAGGCGCTGAAGGACCGATTCGCGCCCGAGGGCCTCATCGTCCTCGGTGTCAACTTGGACACGCTGCCTCGGGCAACGCTCTCGGATTGGCTCAGGACACACCAGGTCGACTGGCCGCAGATCCCGTCGGAGAACGGAATGGAGTGGTTCCTTGCGGGTCAATTCCGGATCAACTTGCTCCCCACATACATCCTGGTTGACCGCGCCGGCAATGTCCTGACGGCAACCAGGGACATTGCCGAACTGGAGGCCGCGATCCGGAAAGAACTCGCCCCTCTGGCGTCCATATCCGAGACGCCTTGATCACGATCGCGTTCGAGACACGTGGACAGGTGCGATAGCCGCGATCCGCCTTCGTTCGGCTGGGGCGGGTGACGTGCCCGCCATTGCAGATCCGGCGATGATGCGACATTCTCCGTCTCGGTGGAATTGGTCTCCTCGTTCGGTGCGGCCCGCGCCGCGAACCCGCTCCGGGTCAACCCCCCCAGGTTGACGTGCGGCCGCTGTGGCGGCACGGCGAGCCAGCCGTTCTGCGACGGGAGCCACAAGCGGGTCGGCTTCCGCTCGGCGCGCTGAGCGGGCGGCGCTTCGTGCCTGCAACGCTCACGATCTGGGTCGACGACGACGCCTGTCCGCGCGACATCCTCGAGGTGCTGCTGCGCGCGTCGGAGCGCCGCGGCCTTCCCGGTCGTGCGCGTCGCAAACCGCGCGCTGCCGCCGTCGTCGTCGCCGCTGGTGCGGTGCGTGCGCGTCGGCGCGGCGTTCGACGCGGCCGACCGCTACATCGAGGACGGGGTCGCGCCGGGCGACCTGGTCGTCACCTCGGACGTGCCGCTGGCGGCGGCGATCGTCGCGCGCGGCGCGCTGGGGCTGAGCCCGCGCGGCGAGGTCTTCAACGAGGACAACGTCGGCGGCAAGCTGGCGACGCGCGACCTGCTGAACGAACTGCGCAGCGCCGGGGCGATCCTGGGCGGCCCGTCGGCGCTGGCGCCGGGGGACCGGCGGCGCTTCGCCGACGCGCTGGACCGGCTGCTGACGCGGCGGGCGGGGCAGCGATAAGCCGGCGCGAGCCGACGCCGCGACTCACAGCACCCGCGCGTACCCCTCCGGCTCCTGCTTCCAGACCGGGACCCCGCAGTAGCGCTTCCCCTCCGGGCAGTACGGCTTCTTGCCGCCGCGCAGCCGGATCGAGCAGGGGGGCAGCAGGTACTGGCCCAGGCGCGGGTGGACCGCGCGGATCTGCAGCGCCTCGTCCAGCGAGGCCCGCCAGATCTCCTCCTGCGCGTTGTAGCACAGCCGCATCGCGTGCTTGTGGCGGATCGCGGAGAGGTCGCCCGACTCGGTGAAGCGCACCGCGACCGCGTTGGGGAGCAGGTAGACCAGCGCCTCGGGGTCGACGCCCCGCGCCCGCAGCCGGCCGATCGCCTCCCAGGTCCGGGCGAAGGTCTCGTCGAAGTCGCGCCGCACGGCCTGGTCCTCGTGCGCGATCTGCGGCAGGACGACGTCGGGGTCGCCGGTCAGGTGGGCCAGCAGCACGGGGCGCGAGGCCGGCGTCATGCGGTGGCGCTGGTCCTGGCTGTCGGCGGTGTGCGAGAGCTTGCGGCGGAAGGTGTAGGAGGCGTGGTGCAGCGTGCGGGTCAGCTTGCCGAGCGTCGTCAGGTTGAGCGCCTCGCCGTAGATCGCGTTGGCGGCCGGGTCGGCGGCCAGCGCCAGCGCCGCGTCGTCCGCCAGGAGCGCGCGCGGCAGCCCCAGCACCTCGCGCACCGCCTGGGCCACGACCGCCTCGGCCTCGGGCGAGTAGCCGACCAGCCGCGAGACGCGGCCGTCCAGCGCGGCGTCGAACTCGTCGCGGAAGGCCGCGGCGCGCGCCGGGTCGATCAGGCCACCCGCCGCAGCCAGGGCGCGCGCCTCCGGCGTCTCGTCGAGCGGGATCGGGTCCTCGACCACCACCCGGAAGTCGGGATCGAGCGCCAGCACGGCATCGAGCATCGCGTCGACGACCAGCCGGACCTCGCCCGGAACGTCGTACTGCGCGCAGGCCCGGCGGTAGCGCAGCAGCGTGATCGCCGAGATCGAGTGGTGCAGCCGGGCCCAGGTCGCGACCGGCAGGACGTAGCGGGCGGCCTCCTGGGCCTTGCGGCGGATCTCGCGTGCCCACTTCTCCGGGGCGCGCGAGCGGGCCGGGAAGATGCCGAAGAACAGCCGCGCGGCGATCGGCGCCAGGCGCTCGGTCAGCCGGTGGTAGGCCGCCTCCTGCAGCGCCAGCGTCTCCTCGAACAGCTCCTGGGCCGCGGGGTCGCCCAGTTCCGGGACCAGCGTCGCGCCGCGGCCGACCTTGACGTAGCGCTGGCTGACCTGCTCGGAGTTGTAGAAGGGGTGGGCGTGGAAGAAGGACCAGAGCGCGTGCCGCGACACGCGGTCGATCGCGAACTGGAAGTGCGCGTGCTGGTAGACGGTGTGGTGGCCGGCCGCGAAGATGTCCTTCGCCAGCTCGTCGCGCGCGTCCCGGGCCCGGGCGCGCTCCTCCTCGTCCGCCAGCGCGTCACCGCCGACCTCCTCGGCGTAGACGATCCCCTTCCCGGAGTAGCAGGTGCGCGCCGCGGCGACCGCGTTGTCCAGCGGGCGCGCGTGGGCGTTGACCAGCCGCACCGCGGGCGGGGCCGAACGCAGGCGGAACGGGGCGAGGGGGGACATGACCGGGCATTGTACCGGGAGGGAGGCGGCCCCGTCCGGCACCGTTGACCGCGGAGCGGCCCCCGTGGTACCCAAGCCGGCCCGCAACCCGGAAAGGACCCGCCATGCCGCTTCCCGACCGAGTCATCACCTGCGAGTGCTGGACCCGCGACGGCCTGCAGTCGATGCCCGTCTACCTCCCGACCGAGCGCAAGATCGAGATGATCGAACGCGCCGTCGACGCCGGTTTTCCCAAGGTCGAAGTGACGTCGTTTTCGCACCCGAAGCTGCTGCCGCAGTTCGCGGATGCGGTCGAGGTGATCCGGGGGATCCGCCGCAAGCCGGGCGTCTCCTACGTCGTGCTGATGCCCAACACCAAGGGGTTCGATCGGCTCGAGCTCTGCCAGAAAGAGGGCTACGGCGCCGACGAGATCATCCTGATGATCTCGTGCAGCGAAGCCCACAACAAGCTCAACTTCCGGATGGACCACGACGAGGCGATGGCCGAGCACGCCGCGATCATGAAGCGGGCCCACGCGCTGGGGATCCGGATCATCGGCTGCGTCGGGACGGTCTACGGCTGCCCGGTGGCCGGCGACGTGACGACCGACCAGGTCGCCAAGATCACGCGCTTCTACCTGGACGAAGGAGCGCAGACGATCATGCTGGGAGACACCACCGGCATGGCCAACCCGAAGCTGGTGCGTCACCGCGGCGCGGAGCTGCTGGTGCGCTTTCCCGGGACCGAGTTCATCGCGCACTTCCACGACACGCGCGGCACCGGGATCGTCAACACACTGGCCCTCCTGGAGCTGGGCGTGCGCTACGTCGACAGCTCGATGGGGGCGATCGGCGGCCAGCCGGCCACCGGTGCCTCCAAGTACTCGGCCGGATTCACCGGCAACACCTGCAGCGAGGACCTGATCGCGATGCTCGACGAGATGGGGGTCGCGACCGGGATCGACATCGACAAGCTGCTCGAGGCCGGCCGCCGGGCCGAGGAGATCCTGGACCAGCGGCTGCGGTCGGACGTGATCCGCTGCGGGCGCGTGATTCACGGGCCGTCGACGCCGCACAAGGAGCCGGGGAAGGCGATCTCCTGACCGCCTCGCCCCGGCGCTGACCCCGGTCAAGGGGCCGCCGCGGGAGGTGCACCGCGACGAAGAACTAAGGGACGGGGCAAGCTAAACCGAAGTGCCGAACGGTCTTTCGCGACCGGCTCGGTCCATCGGTCGAATCCCCCGGGGTTTGACAAAGCGGGGCCCCGATCCGATGCTCGCCCGGAGAAATCAAAGAGAGCGCAGGGGCGATTCATTCCGGCGACCCGTCCTAGAGAGCGCGAACCCCCCAGAAACCAGCCGGAAGCAAAGCACGGGCGCCCCCGTTCCAGAACCGCTGGAACCCGCCCGGGAAAGAACGGTATATCGTGTCGTTTCAACAGTTTGGCTTGGATCCGCGGCTACTCCAGGCGGTCGCGGACGTCGGCTTCGAAGATCCCACCCCCATCCAGGTGCAGGCCATTCCAATCCTCCTCGAGGGGAAGGACCTGATCGCCAGCGCGGCCACCGGCAGCGGTAAGACGGCGGCCTTCGTGCTGCCGCTCCTGCATCGCCTGCTGCCGAAAGAGCGCGGCACCACCCGCGTCCTGATCCTCACCCCGACCCGCGAGCTGGCGGTGCAGATCTCCGACCACCTGGCGGGGTTCGCGATCCACACCCCGCTGGCCGGCGCTGCGGTCTACGGCGGCGTGCCGATGAACCCCCAGGCGCGCGCCTTCGAGCAGGGGGCCGACGTGATCGTCGCGACCCCGGGGCGGCTGCTGGACCACCTGCGCTACGACTACGCCGACCTGTCGAACGTCGAAGTGCTGGTGCTCGACGAGGCCGACCGGATGCTCGACATGGGCTTCCTGCCCGACGTCCGGCGGATCATGGACGCCGTCCCGCGCACCCGGCAGACGCTGCTCTTCTCGGCCACGCTGCCGCCGCCGATCGTCAAGCTCTCGAAGGACATCCTGCGGAACCCGGTGACGATCCGGCTGCAGGACAAGACGCGCCCCGCCGACGGGATCGAGCAGAGCGTCTTCCCGGTGCGCCAGGAGGAGAAGCCGGCGCTGCTGGCCGAAATCCTGCGGCGCGAGGCCCACAAGAGCGTGATCGCCTTCTGCCGCACGAAGAGCCGGGCCGAGAAGGTCTCGCGCTTCCTGGAGCGCGAGGGGATCCGCTGCGCGCGGATTCACGGCGATCGCTCGCAGGGGCAGCGGCTGGAGGCGCTCGACGGGCTCAAGTCGGGGCGCTACCAGGTGCTGGTGGCGACCGACGTCGCGGCCCGCGGGATCGACGTCGAGGCGCTGTCGGCGGTGATCAACGTCGACGTGCCGCGCCAGGCCGAGGACTACGTTCACCGCGTCGGGCGCACCGCGCGCGCGCAGCTCACCGGCGAGGCCTTCACGCTCGTCGCGCCGGAAGAGGAGCGCGAGCTGGCGAAGATCGAGAAGGTGCTGGGGCGCAAGCTGCCGCGGCGCCAGCTCGAGGGGTTCGTGCCGCAGTCGTTCCTCGAGAGCGTCGGCAGGCGCCGCGGGCGCTACCCCACGGCACTGGTCCCGGGCCGCCCGGCCGCGGGGGCCGGACGGGCAGACGGCGGCGCTCCGGCCGCGGTCTCGGCGCCGGCCGCTCCGGCCCGCCGGGCGCTGCGCGACCGCGAGCTGTGGGAGGCGATGCAGGCCGCCCAGGGCGGGCCGTTCGTCCCGCCGCGCGGGGTCAGCTTGCCGTCCCGCCGGAGGCGATAGACACTCCCTTCCGGGGGTACGGGGCCAACCGTTCGATCGGAAGGAACCGGCCATGTACGGACGATTCAGCCTGTCCCGGGTCGCGTCGGCGGTCCTGCTCGCCCTGGCGGCGCTCGCCGCCGGCGCTCCGGCGCGCGCGCAGGAAAGCGGGTCCTACTGCGCCGACGGCTCCCTCCGGACGCTCGAGCCGGAAGGGATCGGGACGCTGACCTACTGCCTCCCGCTGGACTGGGAGGAGTACGAGCTCGATCCGGTCGAGTCGGGCGAGTCGATCGTCCTGGGCTTTACGCGGGCCACGGGGCGCGACCGGTTCCAGGCCGAGATCGAGCTGATGCTGAGCTCGCTCTACCCGAAGCCGGACGAGCAGTCGATCCGGGTCGCGCTGCGCGAGATCGCGCCCAGCATCTGGCGGCGGCGCAAGGCGCAGCAGCCCCGCATCGAGTCCTTCGACCGCGGGCCGCTCTTCGGCAACTACTACCGGGCGCAGTCGGCGGCCGAGACCGAGACCCCGTACATCCAGCACGGGACGGCGGCGCTCCGCGATCTCCAGCTGCGCTACGCCTGCAACAGCGAGGTCCTCGCGTCCGAGGCGCACGCCACGATCCGGCAGATCGTGAAGAGCATCCGGTACGAGGGCACGCGCCCGATCGACCCGGCGGTCGAGGACTTCAAGATGACGCCGGGCAAGGCGCGGGGGGTCGACAAGCGCGACATCCAAGACAGCCTGGTCGCGGCGTGGAGCTTCGACGAGCAGCTCGGCCGGACCGCCTTCGACGAGACCGGGAACGGCCACGACGGCCTGATCGAGGCCGCGGAGTGGGGTGTCGGCGCCCAGGGCGGCGGGCTGCTCTTCGACGGCGACTCGTACATCGAGGTTCCCGACGACCCGGATCTCGACCTCGCGGCGGAGGGAACGCTGCAGGCCTGGGCGCGCTACTCCAACGAGGGGGTGGGCGGGGAGCTGATCGGCAAGTGCCTGGCTGGCGGGAGCGGCGTGGACTGCAACTACGCGCTTGCGCTCGAAGACCCGGCCTTCGTCTCCGCGGCGTTCTGCCTGGGCGACAGCGCGGCGGCAAGCTGCAGCGACATCAGCTCGCACGGCTTCGACCGGATGATCTGGCACCAGGTCGTCGTGACCTGGGACGGGACGCTGCTGCGGATCTACCTCGACGGCCGGTTGAAGAAGCTCGAGTGGCAGACCGTCACGCCGGCCGTGAACGACGACCCGCTGCTGATCGGCAACGGCTTCGTGGGCCGGCTGGACGAGGTGAGGCTCTACGACCGGGCGCTGTCGGCCCGGGAGGTCGCCTCGCTCTACACCCGCCCGAAGAAGAACTGAGCCGCGCCGGCGCGGCGCGGGCGGTCAGCGCTTGGCGCCGCCCGGCGGGGCGTAGGCCCGGATCGGGTGCTTCACCGTCTCGAAACGCTCGGTGTCCCACGGCACCTCGCCCGAGGTCAGGGCCAGCGGGGTCGCGCCATCCGCCGACGCGGCGCCCGTCCCGGCCACGCCTCCGGTCTCGACCGGCAGCCCCTTCGCCGCCCAGCCCGCGCAGCCGCCGACCAGGTAGAGCACGTTGCGGAACCAGCGGTGGAACAGCTCGTGCGCGACCTCGCGCGCCGGCCCGAACGCGGCCCCGTCGGCGTCGACCAGGACCAGCGTGTCGAGCGCGTCGGCCGACTGCGGGACCCAGCGCATCACGTCGTGGTGGGGCAGGTGCCGCGCCCCCGGGAGGTGGCCCGCCAGGAAGGCGTCGGCCGCGCGGACGTCCCAGATGAAGAGCCGGCGGCCGGGCGTCTTCGGCAGCCCGGCGTGCTTCGCGGCCAGCTCCTGCAGCGCTTCGGCGGTGATCGGCCTGATCATCCCTGTTTCGCCTCCTCGACGGCCTTGATCAGCGCCGGGACGAGTTCGTGGACGTCGCCGACGATCCCGTAGGTCGACTCGTTGAAGATCGGCGCGTCCTTGTCCTTGTTGATCGAGACGATGACCTGCGCCCCGCGGACGCCGACCATGTGCTGGATCGCGCCCGAGATCCCGAGCGCGAAGTAGAGCTTGGGGGTGACGCTCTGGCCGGACGATCCGACCTGGTACTCGTGCGGCAGCCACTCGCTGTCGACGACCGGGCGCGAGGCCGCCATCGCGCCGCCGACCGCCTTCGCCAGGCCGCCCACGAGGTGCTCGAACTTCTCCTTGTCGCCCAGGCCGCGGCCGCCGGCGACGATCACCTCGGCGCTCGACAGGTCGATCGTCTTGCCCGAGGACTCACGCACCTCGACCCCGCCGCGCCGCACCTGGTCGGCGCTCACGCCGGCCGCCCGCGAGGCGACCGTGCCGCCGTGGCCGGCCGGCAGCTCGTCGGCCGGGACCGCGCCCGACTGGACGGTCGCGAAGCGCGGAGCGGGGCCGTTGTCGACCGTGCGCGCGACGAACTTGGCGTCGTAGGGCTGGCGCAGGAAGACGACGCGGCCATCCTCCACCGAAGCCCCGACCGAGTCGCTGACCACCGGCGCCTCGAACGCCGCCGCGACCAGCGGCAGCACGTCCTGGGCCAGATAGCTGTGGCTCATCAGGACCCACTCGGGCTTCAGCTCCGCGACCAGCGCAGCCAGCGGGATCCGGTAGCCGTCCGGCGTGTACTGCGCCAGCAGCGGGTCGTCGATCGCGATCGCCTCGTCGGCGCCGCGCGCGGCCAGCTCGGCCGCCAGCTCGCCGACGCCCGAGCCCAGCACGACTGCGACCGGCTTCGCGTCGAGCGCCGGCGCCAACTGGCGGGCCAGCGCCAGCGCCTCGAAGGCGCCGCGGCGCAGCTTCCCCCCTCGTGTTCCGCCACCACCAGGATCGTCTTCGCCATCACAGCACCTTCGCGTCGCGACGCAGCTTGTCGACCAGCGCGGCCGCCGCCTCGCCGGGCTTGCCTTCGATGAACTCGCACTTGCTCTTGCGGACGGGCGGGGCCAGGTCGAGCACCTGGAGCCGGCTGCCGAAGCGGCCGATCTTCTCGCGCGAGAGCCCCAGCTCGGTCGGCGTGAGCTGGTCGACCGCCTTCTTCTTGGCCGCCATGATCCCCTTGAGCGAGGTGTAGCGGACCTCGTGGATCCCGCTCTGCACCGCCAGCACCGCCGGCAGCGCGATCGTCGACAGCTCCTGCCGCGCGGCCTCCAGCTCGCGCACGACCTGGACCCGGCCGCCCGCGACCTCGATCCCCATCGTCAGGAAGACGGCCGGCCAGCCGAGCAGCCCGCCCAGCAGGATCGGCGTCTCGCCGTAGCCCGCGTCGTCGCTGCGGGTGCCGCACAGCACCAGCTCCGGCTCCTCCTTCCGGACGACCGCCGCCAGCACGCGCGCCACGGACAGCGGGTCGCCGTTCTGGAAGTCGGGGTCGACCAGGTGGATCGCGCGGTCGGCGCCCATCGCGAGCGCCGAGCTGATCGCCTTGCGCGCGCGCTCGGGGCCGAGCGTGACGGCCACGACCTCGCCGCCGGGGTCACCCGCCTCCTTGATCCGCAGCGCGGACTCGAGGGCGTAGCGGTCGGACTCGTTGATCTCCCAGGTGACGTCGGTCTCGACGATCCCCTGGCCGGCGGAGTCGAGCACCAGCCGGGCGTTCTTGTCGGGTACCTGCTTGATCGCGACCAGGATCTTCATCAGGAGCGTTCCTCGAGGGGCCGGGCGCCGGCCGGGAGCCCGGGGCGCCATACGGATCGGTCAGCATAGCCGGGCCGGAAAGGGGCGGGCAAGGCCGCCGGGGCTGGGCCATAATCCCGCCCCTTCCGGAGGCGGCGGCGCCCCCGGCGGACCCTGGAGGATCGCCCCATGTCCCTCGGCTCGCTGACCCGGATCACCTGGCTCGGACACTCCGCCTACCAGATCACGCTCCGCTCCGGGCACGTCGTCCTGATCGACCCGTTCCTGAGCGGGAACCCCTCGACCCCGAAGCACCTGGCCGAGCCGGCGCGGGTCGACGCGATCCTGCTGACGCACGGCCACGGCGACCACGTCGGCGACACCGTCGCGCTGGCGAAGAAGCACGGCGCGGTCGTGGTGGCCAACTTCGAGATCATGCTCTGGCTGACGAAGCACGGGGTCGACGGCACGAAGATCCTGGGGATGAACAAGGGCGGGACGACCGAGGTCGTGGCCGGCCTGAACGTCACGATGACCGACGCCAAGCACTCGTCGTCGATGACCGAGCCGGACGGGACCGTCGTCTACGGCGGCGAGGCCGCCGGCTACATCGTGCGCCACGAGGAGATGCCGACGCTCTACGTCGCGGGCGACACCGCGCTGTTCGGCGACATGGAGATGATCGGCGAGTTGTACCAGCCCGACGTCGCGATCCTGCCGATCGGCGGCTTCTACACGATGGACCCGCTCGACGGCGCGGTGGCGGCGCAGATGCTGGCGGTGGAAAAGGTCATCGGCTGCCACTACGGCACCTTCCCCGTCCTGACCGGCCGGCCCGAGGAGATGCGGGACGCGCTCGCCAACATGGAGAGCACGACCGTGGTGATCGAGGTCCAGCCGGGAGAGGACGTCCCCTGACGCGGGGCGCCCGCGTGAGAGCCGGAGGGCTCGTGGCCGCGCTGCTCGCGGCCGGTGCGTGGAGCGTTCCGGCGCAGGACGCCCCGGCTGCGCCGGCGTCCGCGCCCCTTCCTGCGCCAGCGCCCGCGCCCGCCGACGAAGACGCGCTGCGCGCGCTCGCGGCCGACCCGGACTGGACCGTGCGCCGGGCCGCGATCGCGCGTACCACGAACCGCACGCTGATCGTCGCGGCCGCGCTCGACGACCCCGACCCGTTCGTCCGCGAGGAGGCAGTCCAGCGGGTCGACGATCCCGACCTGCTGGTGGCGATCGCGCTGCGCGACCCGGCGCGCGCCGTGCGCTTCCGCGCGCTGCGCGCGCTCGCGGATGACGCGCACCTGGCCGAGGTCGTGCGCGGCGACACCTCGGGCGAACTGCGGGCCGCGGCGCTGCCGCTGATCCGCGACGAGGCGCGGCTGCTCGAGCTGCTGCGCCAGGTCGACGACACCGCCGCGCGCGACGCGGTCCTGGCGCGGATCGGGAGCCGGCCGCTGGTCGCCGGGCTGGCGCAGAACGACCCCGACCGCGGCCTGCGGCTCGCGGCGACGCGTCACCTGGACGACCAGGTGGCGCTGGCGGCGATCGCGCGCGCCCCGGGCGACGACGAGCTGCGGCTCGCGGCGATCCGGCGCCTCGCGGACCAGGCGGTGCTGGCCGAGCTGGCCGCGGGGGCGGACGCGCCCCAACTCCGCGAGGCCGCGATCCGCCGTGTGACCGACCCCGCGCTGCTGGCGCGGCTTGCCACGGCCGACCCGCTGCCCGGCGTCCGCTGGGCCGCGGTCGATGTGCTGGACGACCAGGCCGCGCTCGCCGTGATCGTGCTCCGCGAGCCGGACGCCGGCGTGCGGGCCCGGGCTGCGGCGCGGCTCGACGACCAGGCGCTGCTGGCGCGGCTCGCGGCTGCCGACCCCGCGCCCGAGGTCCGGCGCGCGGCGGCGGCCCGGCTGACCGACCCGGCCGCGCTGCGCCGGATCGTCGAGACCGACGCGGCGGGACCGGTGCGGGCGGCCGCGCTCGCGGGCCTGCCGGTCGACCCCGCGCTCGTCCGGCGGCTGGCCGTGAGCGACCCCGACGCCGAGGTCCGCTTCGTCGCCACCGCGCGCGTGCTGGATCCCGCCACGCTGGCGCGGATCTGCCGCAAGGACTCCAGCGCGGCCGTCCGCCTGGCCGCACTCCAGCGCCTGCCGCCTGGTCCGGAGCTGACCGCGATCGCCCGCGATCACGCGGACTGGACGATCCGCCGCGCGGCCGCCGACCGCCTCACCGATGCCGCGGCGCTGAAGGCGATCGCGGTGAACGACCCCGACCCCGACGTCCGGCGCGCGGCCTTCGTCCAGCTTTCGCAGGCGGACCTCGCCGCACTCGCGCGCTCGGCGCCGCAGGCCGCCGTGCGCGTCCAGGCGGTGCAGTACCTCGACCAGGCCGAGAGCCTGCAGCAGCTCGCGGAAGCCGACGATCCGGCGGTCCGCGCGGCGGCGCGCGCCCGGCTGGCGCGGTTGACCGGGCAGCCGGAGAGCGACGACCCGCGGCTGGAGCGGGTCCGCGACCTGCTCGCGGACCCGGCCCTGCGGACCGGATCGGTCCCGCTCGTGCTCGAAAGCCGCATCTGGTTCGACGAAAGACGGTATGTTGGCGGTGAGGCGCAGGGGACCGGGTCCCCCCCGAAAGGGAAGGTGCTCCTCGAGAACGTGAGCATCGCGATCCGGGCCGGGGACGAGGTCCGTTTCCGGAAGCTGTATCGCGGCAACAAGCCGCGGCGCGCCGAGGTGTTCGCGCCGGGGATGGTGCGGACCGGCGGCTACTTCGTGAAACTCAACCGTGCCGAGATCGACGACGTCGAGATCGCCGAAGCCCTGCTGCGGCCGCTCGGCGGCGACGCCGCCCTGCGCGCGTCGCGCTCCGGGGACAAGGCCGTGCGGGCCGCGGCGCAGCGGCTGGCGGACGCCTGGCTGGCCGAGCCGGCCGGGCGGGAACCACGGACGGAAGGAGAAGGGGAAGGTGAAGACGATGACGATTGAGACGGCCCGCGCCCGCGCGGTCCTCGTGCTGGGCCTCCTGCTCGCGCTCGGCATCCCGGGTTCCGTCGCAGCCGACGGCAACGCTCCGGCCCCCGCACCCGCCGCGGCCGCCCCCGCCGCCCCCGCGCCCGCGGACGGACCGGTCTTCGTCGGCCCGCCGTCGGTCCCGACGCTCACCCGCGCCGCGCGCGACCTGCCCGAGGCCATCCCCGACCCGCACCTCTTCCTGCCCGAGGCCAAGCGGCGCGACGACTACGGCTTCTCGCCGATCCCCTTCACGATCGACCCGAAGCTCGACCCGCTGCTGGTGCGCGACCGGCAGCGCCTGGACGCCGCCCCGCTGTCCGCGGAGCCGGACGGCTTCGGCACGCTGGTCCACGACTACGCCGGGCAGACCTCGACCACCTCGCCCCCCGACACCAACGGCGACGTCGGCCCGAACCACTACGTCCAGGGCGTGAACCTGTCGGTCTCGACGGTGCGGGTCTTCGACAAGGCGACGGGCCAGTCGCTGAAGACCTTCGAGCTGGATACGCTCACCACGGCTTCCCCCTGCCGCAACGGCTTCTGCGACTCGATCGTGCTGTACGACCGTCAGGCCGACCGCTGGATCCTGACCGAGCTGCCGAGCAGCGGCGGCAACGTCTGCATGTACGTCTCCACCTCGGGCGACCCGACCGGGACCTACTACGCCTACACCTTCGCGGTCGAGAGCAGCCTGACCGACTTCCCCAAGTACGGCGTCTGGCCGCTCGCCGGCAACGCCGGCTCGTACCTGATGGGCGCCAACGCCGGCTCGTCGGGGCGCGACGTCTTTGCCTTCGACCGCGCGAAGATGCTCCAGGGACTGCCCGCGACATTCCAGAAGTTCACCGTGCCGAACCTCCCCAATTCCGGCTTCCAGCTGGTCCTGCCGGCGGGGATGCAGGGGAACAGCGCGCCGCCGGCCGGCGAGCCGGCGATCTTCATGCGCCCCTACGACGACGAGGCTCAGGTCGGCGCGACGACGCCCGGCTCGGACTTCTTCGAGCTGTGGTCGATGACGGTCGACTGGGCGACGCCCGCGAACTCCAGGCTGACCAAGCTGCCGAACATCCCGATGGCCGACTACGACATGACGCTGTGCGGCCTGGGCGGGATCTGGAACTGCATGCCGCAGCCCGACACGGGCCAGAAGATCGACCCGATCCGCGAGCCGATCCACTTCCCGCTGCACTACCGCATCCTCGGCTCCCACCAGGCGATCGTCGGCGCGTTCGTGGCCGACGTGAACGGGACGGACCAGGCGGCGGTGCGCTGGTTCGAGCTGCGCAAGCCGCTCGACGGCGGCGGCTGGACCCTCTTCCAGGAGGGGCTGATCGGCGGCGAGCCGGGCGTGCACCGCGCCGTCGCCGCGGCCGCGATGGACGGCCAGGGGAACATCGCCGTGGGCTACACCCGCACCGGCGCGGTGGCGCCCTACTACCCCTCGATCTACTACAAGGGGCGGCTCGTGACCGACCCGCCCGGCACCTGCCGCAGGGCGAGCACCGGATCATCGACGCGACCAACTCCAAGACCAACAACGAGCGCTGGGGAGACTACGCCGGGATGGGCGTCGACCCCGTGGACGATTGCACCTTCTGGTTCACGACGCAGTACGGCGGCAGCGGTGGCACGCGGATCGCCGCGTTCAAGTTCGACCAGTGCGGCTGCGCGGCCGCGGTGGCGCCGCCCGACCCGTCGGCCGACACGCCAGGGGACAACCGGATCGACGTGCGCTGGAACGACGCGCCGGCCGCGGGCGTCGTGCGCTACCTCGTGCTGCGCGCGACCGCCGCGGGGGGACCGTACGCGCAGGTCGGCAGCATCGACGACACCAGCCCGGGCGTGGGGGGCGGTGCGCCCTACACCTTCCACGACGACGGCGTTTCGGGCGGGACGCGCTACTACTACGTGATCAAGGCAGTCGACGCGATCTGCACCTCGCCCCAGTCGTCCGAGACGAGTGCGCTGGCGACCGGGCGCTGCCGGCTCTCGCCTGACTTCGCAGGCCTCGCCTCCGCCGGCAACTCCGGCGGCGCGACCTGCTCCGTCGTGCTCTCGTGGAGCCCGGCGACGGCCAAGTGCGCGGGCGAGGTGAGCTACAACGTCTACCGCGGCACCACCTCCGACTTCACGCCCGGCCCGTCGAACCGGATCGCCTCGGGCCTCTACGGCAATTCGTTCGTGGATGGCGTCGGGCTGGCCGACCGGGTGGCCTACAGCTACGTCGTGCGCGCGACCGAGAGCGTCAGCGCGCAGGAGGACTTCAACCTGGTCCGCCTGACCGTCCAGCCGACGGGGCCGATCTCGCCCGAGAACTGGACCGACACCTTCGAAGGCGCGCAGTCGGGCGGCGGCTTCGACCGCGCGGGGTGGACCCGGACGGCGACCGCAGGGCGGGATCAACTGGGCCTGGTCCACCGCGCGCCGGAACGACGGAACGCACTCGTGGTTCGCCGCGGGCGCGGGCGCGGTTTCGGAGAAGGTGCTGGTCAGCCCGGTTTTCGGCATCGGGCCGCAGACGACGGTCAGCTTCTGGCACACCTACCAGTTCCAGGGCGCGACGCTCGCCTGCCCCGACGGCGGGACGCTGGAGATCACGACGGACGGCGGCGCAAGCTGGACCGTCGTCCCGGACGCGTACTTCACCGCGGGCCTCTTCAACGGTACGATCACCGCCAAGTCGAACCCACTCGTCGGCAAGCGGGCCTGGTGCAACGGCACGCTCGGCACGATGACCCAGGTCGCGCTGAACCTGGGCGCGCAGCCGAGCCTGCTCCATCGCGACGTCCAGTTGCGCTGGCACGAGGGGGACGACGTCAGCGGCCTGTCGGCCGGCTGGTACGTCGACACCGTGCGCGTCGCGAACGCCCAGGTGATCGGGACCTGCTCGACCGGGACGGCGTGCGCCGCCCCCGGCGCGCCCTCGCTGACGACGGCGGCCGGCGGCTGTTCGGGCGTCGATCTGGCGTGGCTCCCCGGCAGCGGCGCGGCCGCCGGCTACAACGTCTATCGCGGCCCCGCGGCGGGTGGTCCGTACGCCAAGCTCGCCGACATGCCGGTCACGACGACGACCTGGCGCGACACGACGGTGCCGGCCGACGGCCCTTACTCGTACGTGATCGCCGCGGCGTGCGACGCGTCCGGCCTGACCGAGTCACCGCGCAGCAACGAGCTGGGCGCGACGGCGGGCGTGGCGCCAGGCGCGACGGCGGGTGTGGGATTCGGCAGCAAAACGGTCCTGAGCTGGGCCGGCACGGCGAACGCCGGCAGCTACGACGTCGTGCGGGGCACGGTCTCGCGGCTGCTCGCCAGCGGCGGATTCGCCGGCGCGACCGACGCCTGCGAGGCCAACGACGTCGTGGCGACGAGCGTCCCGGTCTCGCAGCTCCCGCCGGGGGGGGACGGGCTCTGGTACCTGGTGCGCGCGGTGAACGGCTGCGGGGCCGGATCCTACGACGACGGGACGGAGGCGGCGCCGCGCGACGCGGGGATCGCGGGCTCGGGTCAGGGCTGCCCCTGATCGGCGACCCGGGTCCCGATCAGCGTGTCCCGGCGCGCCGCCCGGCGCGCGCCGCCAGCACTGCGAGCGTCACCACGGTGAGTGGCACCACGAACCAGGCCATCACGGCGCTGAAGGTCTCGAGGTGGTCGTGCTCGACCGCGGCCAGGGCCAGGAAGGCCGTGTAGGCCGCGTAGTAGGCCAGGAACAGCGCCCCTTCCCAGCGCGCCACCAGGTGGCCGGTGAAGAAGATCGGCAGGCAGCCGAGCGCGACCGCGATCATCACCGGGATGTCGAAGGCCAGCGCGGAGGGGGCGACCGCGATCCCGGCCGGCGAGAGCGCCGCCGAGAAGCCGAGCACGGCGAGGATGTTGAAGACGTTGCTGCCGACGACGTTGCCGACCGCGATGTCGCGCTCCCCCTTGAGCGCCGCGGTGATCGACGCCGCGACCTCCGGCATCGAGGTGCCGGCGGCGACGATCGTCAGGCCGATGATCAGCTCCGACAGCCCGGCCCAGCGCGCGATCGCGATCGCGCCGCCGACCAGCCAGCGCGCGCCCAGCACGAGCAGGACGAGACCGGCCAGGATGAGCAGGACCTGGAGCGCCAGCGCCGCGCCCCGGCTGCGGCCGGCCGGGGCCGGCCCGGCGCCCGCCTCCGCATCCGCGCGGGCTTCGCGCCGGCCGGCCCGGATCAGCCAGACCGTGTAGCCGACCGCGCCGGCCGCCAGCAGCCCGCCGTCGAGACGCGAGATCAGCCCGTCCCAGCCCAGCGCGGCGGGCAGCAGGCTGACGCCGATCATCACCGGCACGTCGTTCCAGACCAGCCGCCGCTGGACGACCAGCGGCGTGATCAGGGCCGACACGCCGAGGATGAACAGGACGTTGAAGATGTTGCTGCCGACGACGTTCCCCAGCGCGAGGTCGGGCTGGCCCTTCAGCGCCGCCCCCAGCGAGACCGCCATCTCCGGCGCGCTCGTCCCGTAGGCGACGACCGTCAGGCCGACGACGAGCGGCGTGATCCCCGCCGCCGCGGCCAGCCGCGAGGCGCCGCGGACCAGCAGCTCCGCCCCGGCGACCAGCAGGGCGAGCCCGGCCAGGAAGAAGAGCAGGGTGCCACCGGTCATTCGCACCTCCCGCAAGCCGATGCCGGCGCCGCGAACCGGGACTGCAAGTGTCCCCGCGCCCGCCCGCGTCGCCCGAACGACCCCAGAGTGTAACCGCGCTGGGACCGTAGCGAGAAGCATTCTCGGTTACAACCGGCGGCGTCGAGAAACTGGAAGAAAGCCCCGCTTTTTGCGGCGCCTCGGGATATCTTCATCTGTGCCGCGGCCCTGAGTCGGGCGGGCCGGCAAACCGGGCCCCGCGTTCGGAGTACCTCGACGCGGGTCCGGTGCCTTGCTGGCACCGATCCCAACCGAACCCATGGTCCGTGACTGCCGCGGCGTCCCGCACGCCATCCCGCGATCCCACTCTCCCCGAGGAGGGACACGATGAGTGTCGCTGCGTCCCAGCGTGTCGGTGTCTTCCTGATCCTGGACGACGGCGAGCGGCCGTCCGCCCGGGGCGGACCGCCCAGGGCTCGACCCGATCCGCAGCTACTCCGCTCAACTGCCCGAGGTGGTGCGGGTGAGCACGCTGAGCGCCACGCCACGCCCCGACCCGCTCACCCTGGCGGCTGCGATCCGGCAGGACGCGCTCGACGCCGTCGTGCTCGCCGGAACGAACCCCGGCGCGTTGAAGCCGGCCTTCACGCGCGCGATGGACCTGGCCGGCGCCAACCCGGAGCGGGTGCGCCTGGCGCGCTTCCGCCGCGACGACGGGACCGGCCGTGCCACGGAGGCCGCCCAGGCCGCCGTCGCCTGCGCCGTGCTGGGCGTGCCGTACCACCTGGCGACGATCCGCGAGACGCGCGCGGTCCACGCCGGGACGCTGGTGATCGGCGGCGGCGTCGCCGGCATCCAGGCCGCGCTCGAGATCGCCGACGCCGGGCAGCGCGTCGTGCTGGTCGAGCGGACCGGCACGCTGGGCGGCCACATGGCGATGTTCGACAAGACCTTCCCGACGCTCGACTGCGCCGCCTGCATCCTGACGCCGAAGATGGTCGCCGTCGGGCAGCACGAGATGATCGAGGTCATGACGCTGTCGGAAGTGATCGGCGTCGAGGGAGCCCCGGGCAACTATCGCGTCGAGATCCAGAACCGGGCGCGGCGCGTCGACCCCGTGGCCTGCGTCGCCTGTCACGCCTGCATGGAGGTCTGCCCGACCACCGTCCCGTCGGAGTTCGACGCAGGGATCACGACCCGCAAGGCGATCTACATGCCGTTCCCGCAGGCGGTCCCCAACGCCTACCTGATCGATGCCGGGAGCTGCGTCTACGTCCAGACCGAGGGCCAGCGCTGCGGGGCATGCGTGAAGAAGTGCATCAAGGAGGCAATCGACCTCGACGCCGAGGACGGAGTCGTGCTGCGCGACGTCGGGAACATCATCGTCGCCACCGGCTACGAGCCGTTCCCGGCGGAACGGGTCGAGCGCTACGGCTACGGTCGCCTGCCGAACGTCCTGACCGCCCTCGAGTTCGAGCGGCTGACCAACGCCTCCGGCCCAACCGGCGGCCGGATCGTGATGAAGACCAAGCGGTACAACAAGCGCAGGAAGGCCGAGGAGTGGATCTGCGAACCGGAGGGGCCGCAACCGGAGAGCGTCGCGATCATCCATTGCGTCGGCTCGCGCGACCGCAACCATAACCCGTACTGCTCGCGCGTCTGCTGCATGTACTCCCTCAAGTTCGCGCACCTGGTCCGCGAGAAGCTGCCCGAGGCGCGCTGCTACGAGTTCTACATCGACATGCGCGCGTTCGGGAAGGGCTACGAGGAGTTCTTCGAACGGATCAAGGACGAGGGCGTGGCCGTCGTGCGCGGCCGCTCAGCGAAGGTGATCGAGAAGGACGGGCGGATGGTCGTCCGGGGAGAGGACATCCTCGGCGACCGGATGCTCGAGTACCCGGTCGACATGGTGCTGCTGTCGGTCGGGCTGCAGCCGTCGCCCGGTTCGGCCGAGCTGGCGACGCTGCTGAAGATCGGGCGCGACGAGCACGGCTTCTTCCGCGAGCTGGAGTACAACGCTGATCCGACCGGGACCGAGCGCGGCGGGATCTTCGTCGCGGGGGTCTGCCAGGGCCCGAAGGACATTCCCGACACCGTGGCCCAGGCCGCGGCAGTCGCGGCCCGCGCGCTGCGCAGCGTGGTCAGCGGGATCGAACGCGACAGCAGCGGAGGGCTCAGCGTTGCCGACGTCGAAGCGCGCGCGCGCGAGCTGGCCCCTCAGCTCGCGGCGCTCTGAGGAGAATCCGATGGCCGTGCGCGCAAACCCCCGCCTGATCGACGAGCTGGAGCTGTACGGCGCCGAGGACGTGCAGAAGTGCTACCACTGCGGCAACTGCTCGGCGGTCTGCCCGTTCTCGAAAGAGCCCTTCCTCTTCCCGCGCAAGTCGATGCGCTTCCTCCAGATGGGACTGGAGGAGCGCCTGGCCGGCACGCTCGAGCCCTGGCTCTGCTACTACTGCGGCGAGTGCAGCGAGCAGTGCCCGCGCGAGGCGGAGCCCGGCGAGACGATGATGAGCCTCCGCCGCTGGCTGACCGCGCAGTACGACGTCACCGGTCTGTCGAAGCTGTTCTACCGCTCGTGGCGCGCCGAGCTCCTCGCCGTACTGCTGGTCGCGCTGCTGACCGGGGCGGGGTTCCTGGTCTTCGGCCTGAACTACGGCGGTGGGAGCCTCGAGGTTTACGCCGGACCCGGGGCCTTCCTGCCGGCCGGCGCGGTCCACGTCTTCGACTGGATCCTGGGCGGGGCGCTGGCCGCTCTGCTGGCCGCCAACTGCGCGCGGATGTGGTGGCTGACGACCGGCCGCGACCGGCGGGTCCGCGTGCCGCCGCTGGACTACGTGACGCGCGCGTTCCTGGTGCCGCTGCACTTCGCCACCCAGAAGCGCTATCGCGAGTGCGAGAGCAAGCGCCCGTGGGCGGCCCACTTCGTGCTGGTGGCGAGCTACCTGACGATGCTCGTGCTGATCATGCTGTTCCTCGAGAGCCTGCACGCGGCGCCCGCGAACCGGCTGGCCCACGCCTTCGGCTACCTCGCCACAGCCGGCCTGCTGGGTACGACGCTCTACGCGCTCCGCGGCCGCTGGCGCCGCGCGACGCCGCTCCACCGCCACTCGCACGAGACCGACTGGGTCTTCCTGGTTCTGCTGGCCTACGTCGCCACGACCGGAATCCTGCAGCACGCGCTCTACCGCTGGTTCGGGCTCGACGCCGCGGCCAACGTCGTCTACGTCGCGCACCTGATGGGCGCCGTCCCGATGCTCGCGGTCGAGGTGCCGTTCTCGAAGTGGTCCCACCTGGCCTACCGGCCGCTGGCGATGTACTTCGCCGACCTGCACGAGCGCGCGCTGGCCCGCGCGGCGGTGCCTTCCGGGGCCCAGTCCGCCCCGGCGGCGGCGTGAGGGAGGAGCGATGAGCGAGATCCCGCTCCCGCGTATCGGCGTCTTCGTCTGCAACTGCGGCACCAACATCGCCCGCACGGTCGACTGCGAGGAGATCGTCCGGGCCGCGATGGAGTGGCCGGGCGTCGTCGTCGCCCGCGCCTACAAGTACATGTGCTCCGATCCTGGCCAGGAGATGATCGCGGAGGAGGTCCGGGCGAAGCGGCTGGAGCGCGTCGTCGTCGCGGCCTGCAGCCCGCGGATGCACGAGCCGACCTTCCGGCGCGCGCTGGCGGCGTCGGGGCTGAACCCCTACCTGCTCGAGATGGCCAACATCCGCGAGCAGTGCAGCTGGGTCCACGACGACCCGCGCGCCGCCACCGACAAGGCCCTCGCGCTGGCCCGGGCGGCGGTGGCGCGGGTGGTGCGGCACGAGCCGCTGGAGAAGCGCTTCGTCCCGATGAACCCCGCGACGCTCGTGATCGGCGGCGGGATCGCGGGGATGACCGCGGCGCTCCAGCTGGCGGACGCGGGCCAGCCGGTGACGATCGTCGAGCGGGCCGATCGGCTGGGGGGGAACGTCGCACGGATCGACCTGACGGCGCCGCACCTGGACTCGGCGCGCGAGCTGCTGCTGGGCCGGCTGGCGCGCGTGTTGATGCACCCGATGATCACGGTCCTGTTCCGGGCCGAGCTGGAGCGGCTCGAGGGATACCAGGGGAACTTCACCGCGGACGTCGCGGTGGAGGGCGTCCCGCGCCGGCTCGAGATCGGGTCGGTCGTGGTCTGCACCGGCTACAAGGAGTTCGACGCCGCGCGCGTCGAGGGGCTCGGCTACGGCCGCCTCCCCGACGTGATCACCTCGTTCGAGCTGGAGACGATGCTCAGGCGCGGGCGGATCGAGACCGCCGACGGTCGGATCCCGCGCACGGTCGCGCTCGTTCACTGCGTCGGCAGCCGGTCGGAGGAGTTCCACGGCTACTGCTCGCGGGTCTGCTGCATGACGGCGCTCAAGTACGGGCAGGAGGTCAAGTCGTCGCTGCCGGACGCCGCGGTCGTCGACCTGTACATCGACATGCACGCCTTCGGGAAGGGCTGCGAGGACTTCTACCGGAAGACGGCCGAGATCAAGACGCTCTTCCTGATGTACGGCAAGAACGCGCCGCCGGTGATCCGGCCGGCCGGGCCGAAGGACGACTGCAACCTCCTGATCACGCTGGACGAGAAGCTGTCGGGCGAGGAGATCGAGGTCCCGGCCGACCTGGTCGTGCTGATGGTCGGGATGGAGCCGCGCGACGACTCCGGCCGCGTGGCGCAGCAGGTCAACATCAGCCGCGACAAGGACGGATGGTTCATCGAGAGCCACCCCAAGCTCGATCCGGTGGCCACGACGACCGACGGCGTCTACATCGCCGGGGCCTGCCAGTCGCCGAAGGACATCCCCGACTCGGTGGCCCAGGCCCGCGCCGCGGCGGCGCGGATCCTGGCCAAGGTCGCCAAGGGGAAGATCGAGGTCGATGCGATCTTCGCCGAGGTCGACGCCGCGCGCTGCTCGGGCTGCCGGATCTGCGGAACGATGTGCCCCTACGGGGCGATCGATTACGACGAGGAGCGGAAGAGCAGCCGGGTGGTCGAGGCCTCCTGCAAGGCCTGCGGCTGCTGCGCGGCCGCCTGCCCGTCGCTGGCGATCCGCGCGCGCCACTTCACCGACGAGCAGATCTTCGCGCAGATCGAGGGGGTGCTCTGATGGCGTTCGAACCGCGGATCGTCGGTTTCCTCTGCAACTGGTGTTCCTACACCGGGGCCGACCTGGCCGGCACCAGCCGGATCAAGTACCCGCCCAACGTGCGCGTGATCCGCACGATGTGCTCGGCGCGGATCCGGCCGTCGTTCGTGCTCAAGGCGCTGGCCGAGCGGGCGGACGGCGTGCTGATCTGCGGCTGCCACCCCGGGGACTGCCACTACTCCGAGGGGAACTACAAGACCCTGCGGCGCCAGGTGCTGCTGAAGCGGCTGATCGAGGGGTACGGGATCGAGCCCGACCGCGTGCGCCTCGAGTGGGTCAGCGCCAGCGAGGGGCAGCGCTTCGCCGAGATCGTCGCCGACATGACCGAGCGGATCCGCCGGCTCGGTCCCAGCCGCGTCGAGATGCTGCCGTCGACGCGGCGGGCGGGGTAAGCGATGAACGGAGACAAGCTCAAGATCGCGCTCTACTGGGGCGCCGCCTGCGGCGGCTGCGACGTCGCGGTGCTCGACACCGACGAGTTCATCCTGGAGCTGGCGGCCGAAGCGGACATCGTGTTCTGGCCGATCGCCGTGGACGGCAAGTACGATGACCTCCGGGCCCTGCCGGATGGCGCGCTCGACGCCACGTTCTTCAGCGGCGCGGTGCGGAACGCCGAGAACGAGGACATCGCGCACCTGCTGCGCAACAAGAGCCGGCTGCTGATCGCGCTGGGCAGCTGCTCGGCCTTCGGCGGGATCCCGGGGCTGGCCAACGCGGTCACGCGCGAGGAGATCCTCGAGCGCGTCTACCTCGACAATCCGTCGATCGAGCTGGGGAACCGGACGGTTCCCAGGACGCGAGTCCCGGTCAACGGGGCGGAGCTGGAACTGCCGGCCTTCTACCCCCGGGTCTGGCGGCTCTCGGACGTGGTCGAGGTCGACTACCTGGTGCCCGGCTGCCCGCCAGCGCCGGAGCGCGTGCAGGAGGTGCTGGCGGCGCTGGTCAGCGCCACTCTGCCGCCGAAGGGTGCGGTCATCGGCGCGGCCGAGAAGGCGCTGTGCGAGGAGTGCCGGCGGCGCAAGGAGGACAAGCGGGTCGCGCGCTTCGTCCGACCCTTCGAGATCGTGCCCGACCCCGAGACCTGCCTGCTCGAGCAGGGGCTGCCCTGTGCCGGTCCGGCGACCCGCGGCGGCTGCGGCGCGCGCTGCCCGGACATCAACCAGGCCTGCCGCGGCTGCTACGGACCGCCGCCGGGCGTGCAGGACCAGGGAGCAACGCTGGTCGGCGCCTGGGCCTCCGCGATCGAGGCGAAGACGGTGGAGGAGGCCGAGACCGCCTTCGCCGGGCTGCCCGACGTGCTGGGGATCGCGCACCGCTTCACGCTCCCTGCGTCCCTTCTCCAGAGGAGCTACCGCTGATGGGCCGGACGATCACGATCGACCCGATCACCCGTCTCGAAGGGCACGGCCGGATCGAGATCTTCCTCGACGACGCCGGGGGCGTGTCCGACTGCTACTTCCAGATCCCCGAGCTGCGCGGCTTCGAGCGCTTCGTCGTCGGGCGGCCGATCGAGGAGGTCCCGCGGATCGTCACCCGGATCTGCGGCGTCTGTCCGGCCAGCCACCACCTGGCCGGCTCGAAGGCGGTGGACGGCTGCTTCGGCGGCGTGATCGCGCCGGCCGCGGTCAAGCTGCGCGAGGCCTACTACTGCGCGCACTTCCTGCACAGCCACATCGCGCACTTCTACGCGCTGGCGGCGCCGGACTTCATCTGCGGGCCGGAAGCCGAGGCGAGCGAGCGGAACATCCTGGGCGTGGTCGCGCGCGTCGGGCTGGAGACCGGGCGGCAGGTGATCGCGGCCCGTGCCACGGCGCAGGAGGTCCAGGCGGTCCTGGGCGGGCGCAAGCGCAACGTCTGCTGGTGCGTGCCGGGCGGGGTGTCGAAGGGGCTGTCCGAGGAGGAGCGCGCCGGGCTGCGGCCGATGGCGGCGTCGCTGATGGAGTTCGCGCGGTTCTCGCTCCAGCTCTTCAGGGACGCGGTGCTGGGCCAGTCGCGCTGGGTCGAAGCGATCCTGCGCGGCCCCTACGCGCTGGCGATCGGCCACATGGGGCTGGTCGACGAGGCCGGGGCCGTCGCGTTCTACGACGGCACGGTGCGCGTCGTCGACTGCGAAGGAAGCGAGCTGGCGCGCTTCGCGCCGCTGGACTACGCGCGGATCCTGGCCGAGCACGTCGAGCCCTGGACCTACCTCAAGTTCCCCTACCTGCGCGCGCGGGGCTGGCGCGGCTTCGTCGAGGGACCGGATTCGCCGATCTACGGCGCCGGGCCGCTCGCGCGGCTGAATGTCGCGGAGGCGATGGCGACTCCGGAGGCCGAGGCGGCCCGCCAGGAGCTGTTCGCGACCGTCGGCGGGCGGCCGAGCGGGGCGATGCTGGCGAACCACTGGGCGCGGCTGGTGGAGATGCTCTACGCCGCGGAGCGGCTGATCGCGCTGGTCGCCGATCCCGAGCTGTCGAGCCCGGAGTTCCGCGTGCTGCCCGAGCGGATCACCGGGGAAGGGGTCGGGATCGTCGAGGCGATGCGCGGCACGCTGATCCACCACTACACCTGCGACGACCAGGGGATCTGCACCGGCGCCAACCTGATCGTCGGCACGACCCACAACAACGCGCCGATCCAGATGGTGACGAAGAAGGTCGCGACCGCGCTGATCCGCCCCGGCGTCACGCCCGACGCCGCGCTGCTGGACCGGATCGAGATGGCGTTCCGCGCCTTCGACCCCTGCTACAGCTGTGCCACCCACTCGCTCCCCGGCGCGATGCCGCTGGTTGCGCGGCTGCACCGCGGGGGACGGGTCGTGGCCGAGCTGCGCCGCGACGGGTAGGGGAGGGAGGGCCGTGCCGGCCGGTGCGCTGCTGCTTGGCCTGGGGAACCCGATCCTGGGCGACGACGCGATCGGCCTCCGACTGGCCGCGCTGGTCGCCGAGCGGCTGGCGGCGAGCGGCGGCAGCGAGGGGCCCGGCGGGCCCGGCGGCCCCGATGGCCTGGAGGTGATCGACGACTGCTCGGCCGGGGGGCTCGAGCTGCTCGAGCCGCTGGCGGGCCGGACCCGCGTCGTCCTGGTCGACGCGATCGTCACCGGTTGCGCCCCCCCGGCACGCTGCACCGCTTCACGGCGGCCGCGCTTCCGAGGACGCGGCGCCTGGCGGGCCCGCACGACGCCGACCTGGCGACCGCGCTGGCGCTGGGCCGTCGGCTCGGGCAGCACCTGCCCGCGGACGAGGCGATCACGATCTTCGCGGTCGAGATCGAGCCCGCCTGCGAGTTCCGAGCGACGCTGTCGCCGGACCTGGAACGCGCCGCGCCGGCGCTGGCCGAGGAGATCGCGGGCGAGGTGCGGGCCGCGCTGGCCGCTACTTCGCCCCCTCCAGCCGGCCGTTGAGCTTGTCCAGGTGCTCGCGGAAGGCGGGCAGCAACGGGTCGTTGTTCTTCCCGCCCAGGGCGACCGCCTTGAGCACGGCGGTCTTCGCGTCGGCGAGCCGCCCGGCGGCCTCGAGGCCGTCGCCGAGGCTGTCCCAGACGTTGGCCGACTCGGGGTAGTTCTTCGCGTTCATCTCGAAGATCGCGAGCGCCTGCGGGACCTTCCGCTCGGCGAGCCGGCCGTAGCCGGCGAGATTCACGATCCGCTCCGCGGGGACGACGGTGAAGCCGACGGTCTTCGACAGTTTCGCGAACTGCGCGGCGATCTCCCCGGCGGTGCCGCGGGGAAAGCCGGTCTGCGGGTCGCGCGGCAGGATCCAGCCGGCGAACAACGCCTTGAGGCCGTCGTGGTGCGCGGCCAGGACGAGCGAGCCGTGATCGTCATCGGGGTACTCGCGGAACGTCGCTTCGAAGCCGTCGGCGCCGCTGGCGCGGGCCAGGTCGCGCAGCGCCCGGAAGCCCGGCACGAGTTCCGGCTCGTTGCCGACCGCGACGAAGAGCGCGTGCCGCGCTTCCTTCTTCTCCGCGAAGAACGGCCGGGCCGTTCTCAGGAGGTAGTCGTCGTCCCAGGGGAAGGTCGGGGAAACGGCCAGGATCGCCTGGAAAAGCTCCGGGCGCGCGAACAGGGCGTGGATCGCGAACAGCCCGCCGAAGGAGTGCCCGGCGAAGGCGCGGTAAGGGGCCGTCCGGAAGCTGGCGTCGACGTAGGGCACCAGCTCGGTCCCGAGGAATGCAAGGAAGCGGTCCGCTCCGCCCGCGGTGGGGGGAGAGCCGCCTTTCTCCCCCTTCCTGAGCGAGCCCTTCGTCGGCGTGAGATCGCGGGTCCGGTCGGTATTCTTGATTGCGACCACGATCAGCGGCGGGATCCGGCCCTGCACCGCGAGGAAGTCGGCGGTGGCGACGGTGTGCCCGAACTGCGCCTCCGCGTCGGTGAGGTAGAGCACCGGGTAGCGCCGCGTCCCCGCCTCGTAGCCGGGCGGGAGGTGGATCATCACCGTCCGCTCCTCGCCGAGGGCTGCTGACTTGAGGGTGTGGAGCTGCCCGATCGAGATCGGCGGACCCGCGTCGGCGAAGGCGGCGGCTGAGAGGGTGGCAGCGAAGCACACGGCGGCAACGAGGCGGGCGGGCATGGGGTGATCCTCCGCGCTGAAGGAAGGGTGGTCGCTGTCCCCGCCCGGGAATAGCCCCAACGGTGCGAGCGGTCAGCTGCGTCCGCCGGGCGGTCGCCGGTCCGCCGGGCGGGGCGCGGTCAGTAGCGCAGGTTCGCCCACGGAGCGGCGAGCGAGATCGTTCCGCCGGCCGAGAAGTCGTGGACCTCGCCCCGCGCGTTCGTGGCGCTGACGGCGTAGTCGGTGCTGTTGCCGGACGCCGTGTTGCTGACGACGAGGTTCCTGCTGCTGTCGTGCGCCTCCACGCCGATCGTGTTCCCGACGAGCTGGTTTCGCGCCGACGGTGCACTCGGAGACCGTGGCGTCCCGCACGGGGAACGGCTTAGTCAACCTTAAGTAAGGCGACCGGAAAGCGACTCTAGTTTCAAAACCGTTTCTTCGACGGCTGATTCGCCGCGCTGCGGGCCGTCGATCGCGGCCCGGAACTTGCAGTATAACTGCCCTTTGGACGCACTCCGCCTGGCCGCGGGGGCGACGGGGAGTCTGCGCATGGCGGGGGCCCAGGAAACCGCTCCACGGTCCGTCGAGGATGCCGATCGCAACCCGGGGACCGCGAGCGCGCCGCCGCTCCGCAAGGCCCCGGCCGTACGCGCCCCGGGGCCCGCTCCGTCCAGCCGCGCGTCGGGGCCCGAATCCGGCGGCCGCGCTTCCGTGCCGGTCGCCGCTCCCGCGTCGCCGTCGCGGTCCCCCGCGAATCCCCGCCTGGCCTGGCTCCCGGTCGCGCTGCTGCTCGCGATCACGCTGCTCGGCAGCCCCTACTACCTGCTCTCACAAGCGGGCCGCGTACGGCACCCTTGGCACGCATGGCTCCGCCCGTCGGGGATCGTCGGACAGGCGGTCGGCCTCTTCGCCTTCGCGCTGTTCCTCTTTCTCTGGCTCTACCCGCTGCGCAAGCGGGTGCGCTGGCTCGCCTTCACCGGGTCCGTGCCGCGCTGGCTCGACGTGCACGTCGCGGCCGGGATCGTGGTGCCGCTCGCGGGGGCGGTGCACGCGGGCTGGCGGTTCCGCGGCCTGATCGGACTCGGCTACGCGGCGATGCTGGTCGTCGCGCTGTCGGGCGTGATCGGGCGCTACATCTACGTCCGCATCCCGCGCCAGCGCGACGGGGTCGAGCTCTCGCGCGAGGCGGCGGCGGGCCGGCGGCGCGAGTTGGTCACCGAGATCGCGGTGGCGACCGGGCTCGACCCGCTACGGATCGAGGCCACGCTCGCCCCGGCTGCCGCGAAGGCAACCGGCCTGGTCTCGGCCGTCGCGCAGATGGTTCGCGACGACGTCGCCCGCCGGCGCGCCGCGCGGCGCCTCGCCGCGGAGGTCCGCACCGCGCGGCCGCAGGCGTTCGACCGCCGTGCGCTGCGCCGGGTGCTCACGCTCGCCCGGCGCGAGATGGCGCTGGCGCAGCAGGCCCGGATGCTCGACGCGACCCACCGCCTCTTCCGGTTCTGGCACGCGGCGCACCAGCCGTTCGCGATCTCGGCCTTCCTCGCGGTCGCGCTCCACGTCGCGGTCGTGGTCGCGGTCGGCGCGACGTGGTTCTGGTGAGGAGCCAGCCGCCGTGGAGATGATCCTCACCGTCGTCGCGTTCTTCGCGCTGACGCTGTTCCTGGTGCGGCGTCACCTGCGCGCGTCGGGTGGAACAGCGTCGGCGCCGGCCGCCCCGGCGCTGCCGGCGAGCGTGCCCGCGCTGCCGCGCCGCGGTGCCGGCCGGGGCGACGCTTCTGCCCGGGCTGCGGGGTGCCGCAACAGGTGTTCGAGGTGGTCGCGGCGCGCGAGGTGGCGGAGGGGGCGGCCGACGGCGGCGGGGCAGGCGCCGGGCGCCGCGGCCGCCCGGCTGCACGCCGTGGTCCGCGCCGACGTCTGCGTCGGCTGCGGGACCTGCGTGGCGGCCTGCCCCGAGCCGGGCGCGATCCGCCTCCAGGGCAAGCTGGCCGTCGTCGAGACCGCGCTCTGCAAGGGCCACGGGCAGTGCGTCGAGGCCTGCCCGGTCGGCGGGGATCGTGCTCTCGACGGCGCGGCGGTGCAGCGCGTCGAGGTGCCGGAGGTGACGGCCGACTTCGAGACCAGCATCGCCGGGCTCTACATCGTGGGCGAGCTGGGCGGGCGCGGCCTGATCAAGAACGCGATCAACGAGGGGAAGATCGCCGCCGAGGCGGTCGCCGCCGAGCTGCGCGCCGAGGACGCGCGGGCACGATCGCTGCACGCCGCCGGCGACGGGGTGCTACGACCTGATCGTCGTCGGTTCGGGCCCGGCCGGGCTGTGCGCCGGCCTCGAAGCGAGCGCCAGCACCTGCTCCTGCGTGGTGCTCGAGCGGGCACGCTCGCCGACAGCGATCCGCAAGTACCCGCGCCACAAGCTGCTCTTCGCCGAGCCGCTCTCGTCCCGCTCTACGGCGACCTCTGGATCGCGACGCCTCGAAGGAGACGCTGCTCGAGGTCTGGGAGACGATCATCTCCAACACCGGCCTGGACGTGCGCGAGCAGCGACGAGGTGAAGAACGTGCGCCGCGACGACGGCCGCCTCGTCGTCGAGACCGCGGGCGGTCCGCTGCGCGCGCGGCGCGTCGTGCTGGCGATGGGGCGGCGCGGCAACCCGCGCCGGCTCGAGGTGCCCGGCGAGGAGCTGGAGAAGGTCTTCTACGACATCGTCGAGATGGAGGCGTTCGCGGGCATGCCGCGTGCTCGTGGTCGGCGGGGGCGACAGCGCGGTCGAGTCGGCGCTCGGGCTCGCCAACCAGCCCGGGACCGCCGTGACGCTGTCGTACCGCGGCGCGCGCTTCGAGCGCGCCAAGGAGCGCAACCGCGCCAAGCTGGAGACCGCGGTCGCGCACGGCCGGCTGCGCCTGCTGCCGGAGAGCCAGGTGCGGTCGATCCGCGAGGATGCGGTCGAGCTGGAGCACCAGGGGGCGCGGCGGCTGATTCCCAACGACTACGTCATCCTCCGGCTCGGCGGCGAGCCGCCCTTCGCGTTCCTCGAGCGGCTCGGCGTGCGGATCGTGAAGAAGGACGTGCCGCTGCCGGAAGCCGGCCAGGCCACCGTTGCGTAGCGCAGGCCAGGCAACGGGCCCCGTGGGGCGGGCGGTCGAGCGCGGCCGCGACGTGCGGCTCGTCGCGGCGCTCACGACGGCGTGGGTCCTCGCCGCCGCCGCGGGACCGGCCCTTGCGCAGGTGTCCCCGGGTCCGCTCTCACGCGCCCACGCCTCCCTGGACGGGTCGCTCAAGTGCCTCCAGTGCCACGCCAGCGGCGGCAGCGGCGTCGCGCCGCAGTGCCTTGCCTGCCACAGGGAGATCGCCTGGCTCGCGGCGCGCGACCGGGGGCTGCACGCCGAGACCGAGGGGAAGGACTGCGCCGCGTGCCACCCCGAGCACGCCGGGACCGACTTCGCGCTCGTCGAGTGGGAAGAAGGCTCCCCGGAGAAGTTCGATCACCGCCGCGCCGGCTGGCCGCTCGCAGGGAAGCACGCGGCGCAGCGCTGCGATGCGTGCCACAAGGCCGCGTTCCGCGTGTCGGAGGCGCAGCGCCTGGCGCCGCGGCGCGACGCGTCGCGCGGTTGGACGGGGCTCGAAACGGCGTGCGGCGCGTGCCATCGCGATCCGCACGAGAGCACGCTGGGTTCCGATTGCGCCCGCTGCCACGGCACGGAAGGCTGGCGGCCCGCCGCGGGCTTCGACCACGCCCGCTCGGCGTACCCGCTGACCGGGAAGCACCGCGAAGCGGCCTGCGCGAAGTGCCACCGCGTGGACGGCGCTCCCGTGGTCGTCGCCGTCCGCCCGGCGGCCGGAAGGACGACGACCGCGCCCGGCGCGCTGCCCGCCGGGACCGGCGTCGCGCAGCCTCTGCCGCGGTTCAAGCCGCTGCCCCACGCCGAGTGCTCGACGTGCCACGTCGATCCCCACGCGGGGCAGCTGGGCGCGCAGTGCAGCCGGTGCCACGTCACCGACGACTTCCGCCGCGTGGCCGAGGGGCAGTTCGATCACTCGCGTACCCGCTACCCGCTGCGCGGCCGGCACGTGGCCGTCGCGTGCGCGAAGTGCCACGACCCGCGGGCGGGCGGGGCCAAGCCCCGGTTCGACAGCTGTGGGGCGTGCCACGCCGACGCCCACGACGGCCAGGCGACGCTCGCCGGGCGCCCCGCCGACTGCGCGGCGTGCCACGGCGTCGAGGGGTTCCGCCCTGCGACCTACACGGTCGCGCAGCACGCGTCGGCCCGCTACCCGCTGGAAGGCAAGCACCGCGCGGTGGCCTGCGCGGAGTGCCACCCGCGCCAGGGGAAGGGGGGCGCGCAGCTCCGCCCGAAGAGCGGGGCCTGCCGCGACTGCCACGCCGACGCGCACAAGGGCCAGCTGGCCGCTCGCCGCGACCAGGGGGAGTGCAGCGCGTGCCACGGGCCGGAGGGCTGGAAGCCGGCGCGCTTCGGCCCCGCCGAACACGCGGCCACGCGCTTCCCGCTCGCCGGCCGGCACGCCGCCGCGGGCTGCGGCGCGTGCCACGGCCCGGTCCGCCCGATGCTGCCGCCGCTGCCTGGTCCCGAGACGCTCGGGACGGCAAAGGTCGCGCTCCACCTCGCCGAGCGGAGCTGCGAGTCGTGCCATCGCGATCCGCACGCGGGCCGCTTCGGGCCGAAAGGGGACCGGGCACGGGCCGGGGGCTGCGCCGACTGCCACGGCAACGGCGGCATCATGCCCAGCCTGTTCGATCTCGACGACCACGCGAAGAGCGCGTTCCCGCTCGAAGGGGCCCACCGCGCGGTGCCGTGCGTCACCTGCCACGCCGAACTGGGCCGGTCGCCGCGCGGGCCGGGCCTGCTGCTCGCGTCGGCCGCCTCGGTTCCACTGGAGTTCCGCGCGCGCCATGGCGCCTGCCGGGACTGCCACGAATCCCCGCACGGCACGCAGTTCGGCGACCGCCGCGACGGCGGCGCCTGCCAGGCGTGCCACGGACTCGGCTCGTTCCGCCCCGCGGCGCGCTTCGATCACGCCGCGTTGAAGAACTTCCCGTTGACGGGGGCGCACGCACAGGTGGCCTGTGCGCGCTGCCACCCGGTGAAGCAGGTCGACGGCCGCCCGGTCGTCACCTACCGCCCGATTCCGCGACGCTGCCAGGACTGCCACGGCCGAGTGCCGCCCCAGCGTGCGGAGCAGAGGGGGAGCTCATGAGCATCGCATCCCAGGCCCCGGAGTGGACCCGCCGGCGAGGCGCCGTCCTGCTGCCGGCACTCGTCGTGACGCTTCTCGTGTTCGGCGGCCCGGCCCTGGCCGAGGAGAAGCCGGCCGAGGATCCGCCCTATCCGCACGGCGACTTCACCGAGGACTGCGCGCTCTGCCACGCCCCCGATCGCTGGATTCCCGCTTCGATCTCGAAGGAGTTCGACCACCGGAAGATCTCGGGCTTCCCGCTGGACGGCGGGCACCAGACCGCCGGTTGCCGCAGCTGCCACCGGACGCTGGAGTTCCAGCTCGCCAGCCCGTCGTGTGTCAACTGCCACCGCGACATCCATATCGGAGAGCTCGGCGTCGACTGTGGGCGGTGTCACACCACGCAGAACTTCCGCGACCGGGCCCGCATGGCCAAGGCGCACGAGAGAACGCGCTTCTCGCTGACCGGGCGCCACCTCGCGGCCGACTGCGAGTCCTGCCACAAGCCGGCCCCCCAGGGCCAGATGCAGTGGGTCAACACCCCGGTGGACTGCTACGCGTGCCACAGGGCCGACTACGAGGCGGCCTCCTCGCCGAACCACGTCGTGCTCGGCTTCCCGACCGACTGCGCGCAGTGTCACCAGACCGGCCTGTGGCAGAGCGCGGCCTTCGACCACTCGCAGTCCAGCTTCCCGCTCACGGGCGCCCACACGCAGGCGGGCTGCGCCTCGTGCCACGCGAGCGGCCGTTACGACGGCCTGCCGACGGAGTGCGTCAGCTGTCACCGGGGAGACTACGACGCCGCCAGCGACCCGGCGCACAAGGCGGCCGGGTTCCCGCAGAACTGCACGCAGTGCCACACCACGGTCAGCTGGACCGGCGCCAGCTTCAGCCACCCGGCCAGCTTCCCGCTGAGCGCGGGGCACGCCGGCGTGTCGTGCCTGTCGTGCCACGGCGACGGGGTCTACGAGGGGAAGAGTACCGACTGCGTCAGCTGTCACCGGGACGACTACCAGCGGACGACCGACCCGGCGCACGCCGCGGCGGGGTTCTCGACCACGTGCACGCAGTGCCACACGACGGTGACCTGGGCCGGTGCGAGCTACCCGCACACTCCCAGCTTCCCGCTGACCGGCGGGCACGCCTCCCCCTCCTGCCAGGCCTGCCACGGCGACGGCGTCTACGCCGGGAAGAGCACGCGCTGCGAGAGCTGCCACACCGCCGACTACGACCAGACGACCGATCCGCCGCACCGCAGGCGGCCTTCCCGAACGACTGCACGCTGTGCCACACGATCGTCGGCTGGCGGCCGTCGTCGTTCGACCACGGGCGCTCACAGTTCCCGCTGACGGGGGCCCATCTCGGCGATCTCCTGCAGCCAGTGCCACTCGGACGGCGTGTACGACGGCAAGCCGACCGACTGCGTCAGCTGTCACCGGGACGACTACCAGCGGACGACCGACCCGGCGCACGCTGCGGCGGGCTTCTCGACCACGTGCACGCAGTGCCACACGACGGTGACCTGGGCCGGCGCGAGCTACACGCACACCCCGGGCTTCCCGCTGACCGGCGGGCACGCCGCCCCCTCCTGCCAGGCCTGCCACGGCGACGGCGTCTACGCCGGGAAGAGCACGCGCTGCGAGAGCTGCCACACCGCCGACTACGACCAGACGACCGATCCGCCGCACCGCCAGGCGGCCTTCCCGAACGACTGCACGCTGTGCCACACGATCGTCGGCTGGCGGCCGTCGTCGTTCGACCACGGGCGCTCACAGTTCCCGCTGACGGGGGCCCATCTCGGGATCTCCTGCAGCCAGTGCCACTCGGACGGCGTGTACGACGGCAAGCCGACCGACTGCGTCAGTTGTCACCGGGACGACTACCAGCGGACGACCGACCCGGCGCACGCTGCGGCGGGCTTCGCGACCACCTGTACGCAGTGCCACACGACGGTGACCTGGGCCGGTGCGAGCTACCCGCACACTCCCAGCTTCCCGCTGACCGGCGGGCACGCCTCCCCCTCCTGCCAGGCCTGCCACGGCGACGGCGTCTACGCCGGGAAGAGCACGCGCTGCGAGAGCTGCCACACCGCCGACTACGACCAGACGACCGATCCGCCGCACCGCCAGGCGGCCTTCCCGAACGACTGCACGCTGTGCCACACGATCGTCGGCTGGCGGCCGTCGTCGTTCGACCACGGGCGCTCGCAGTTCCCGCTGACGGGGGCCCATCTCGGGATCTCCTGCAGCCAGTGCCACTCGGACGGCGTGTACGACGGCAAGCCGACCGACTGCTACAGCTGCCACCGGAGGGATTACGACGGCGCCACCGACCCGAACCACCGCCTGGCCGGGTTCCCGACCGACTGCACGGTCTGCCACACCGGGACGACGAGCTGGAGCGGGGCGACCTACAACCACCAGGCGACCGGCTTCCCGCTGACCGGGGCCCACACCGCGCTGGCCTGCAGCGCGTGCCACGCCGACGGGGTCTACAACGGCAAGAGCACGGCGTGCGCCAGCTGCCACCAGGACGACTACGACCGCACCACCGACCCCAACCACCGCGCCGCGGGCTTCGCGGCCACGTGCCAGGACTGCCACACCACGGTCACCTGGGACGGCGCCCGCTTCGACCACACGAGCACCAGCTTCCCCCTCACCGGCGCCCACGTGCCGCTGGGGTGCAGCGCCTGCCATTCGGACAACGTGTACGACGGCAAGAGTACGGCGTGCGTCAGCTGCCACCAGGCCGACTACGACCGGACGACCGATCCGAACCACCGCACGGCGCGATTCCCGACCGACTGCACGCTCTGTCACACCACGATCCAGTGGCCGGGAGCGCGCTTCGAGCACGACGCGCAGTACTTCCCGATCTACTCGGGAAAGCACAGCGGCAAGTGGTCCCGTTGCTCGGACTGCCACACGAACTCGAACAACTACGCCGAGTTCAGCTGCCTCGGGTGCCACCCGCACAGCGACAAGGCCAAGACGGACGAGAAGCATCGGGAGGAGCCCGGCTACAGCTACGAAAGCCGCGCCTGCTACCAGTGCCACCCGCAGGGACGGGCCGAGTGATGGTCCGCGCCCGGGGTTCCTTCTTCCGGGGCACGCTCGCCCCGTGCCTGGCGCTCGCCGCGCTCGCGCTCACCGCCCGCATCGCCCGGGCGGAGGAGCCGGTCACCCGCGACGCGAAGGTGACCTACCTGACCTCGGCGACCGTCTACGTCGATGCCGGGAGCGAGGAGGGAGTGCAGGAGGGAGACGTCCTCGACGTCGTCCGCAACGGCACGGTGATCGGCTGGCTGCGCGTCTTCGTCGTCTCCTCGCACAAGTCGGGGTGCCGGCGCGAGGATCCGGCGCTGGACGTCGTCGTCGGCGACGTCGTACGTTACATCCCACAAGTCGATCCGACGAAGGTCACGGCCGCGGCTCCCGTCGCGGGGACGCCGGCGGCGGGGACGACGTCGACCGGGACCGTGGCCGCACCGGCGCCCAAGCGGACATCGACCGGCCGCGGCGCGCTGCGCGACTGGGGCCTCGCCGGCCGGATCGGCCTGCGCTACCTGGTCGTCGACCAGCCGGACACCGACTACCGGTTCAGCCAGCCGGGCGTCGACGTGCGCCTGGCGGGCACGAATCTCGGCGGCGGCCCGATGGGGCTCGAGGTCGACATCCGCTCCTACCGGAGCTACCGCGTCTCCGGCCCCCTTTCCGAGGAGCTGGCGAGCAATCGCGTCTACCGGGCAAATGCCTCCTGGACGGGGCGCGACGTGCCGATGCGGGTCATCGTCGGCCGGATGTACTCCCCGACGCTCTCGACCGTCAGCCTGTTCGACGGCGTGCTGGCCGAGTACTCCAGTCCGCGCTGGTCGTTCGGAGGCCTCGCCGGCACACAGCCGGACCCGGTCGACTACGGCTTCTCGTCGGACATCCGCCAGTACGGCGGCTACGCCACCTTCCGCGGCGTTCCCGGGAGACGGGAGCGCTGGGGGGTCACCATGGGGCTGGTCGGCTCCTACCAGGAAGGAGAGATCAACCGCGAGTTCCTCTACCTGCAGGGCTACTACGACACGCCGCGCTTCTCGGCGTACCTGGCCCAGGAGCTCGACTTCAACCGGGGCTGGAAGCGCGAGGAGGAGAGCAGCTCGGTCTCGGCGACGAGCGTCTTCGGCAACGTGCGCTACCGGGTCACGCAGGAATTCACCCTCAGCGGCGGGATCGACAGCCGCCGCAACGTGCTCCTCTACCGCGACTACGTCGACCCTGTGATCGAGTTCGACGACGCCTTCCGCCAGGGCTACTGGGCTGCCGCCGAGGCGGCGCTCCCCTGGCTGACGGTGGGAGCGAACGCGCGCTTCGCCCGCGGCGGCAGCGCCGGGGACGGCGAGTCGTACTCGCTGCTCCTCCGGTCGTCGCGGCTCGGGGTCGCGTGGCTCGACGTCGCGGGACGCGCCACGTACTACAACAGCGACCGCTCGAAGGGCGAGCTGTACTCGCTGGCGCTCGGGGCGACGGTCACGCCGGCGATCCACGTCCTGTTCGACGGCGGGCTGCGCCAGGAGACCGGCCTGCTCTCGACGGTTGCCGAGACGCAGCTGAGCTGGTACGGGGTCAATCTCGACATCGCCTTCGCGCGGCACTGGCTCTATCTCCTGTCGTTCGAGCAGACGACGGGCGGGATCGAGAACAATCGGCAGCTCTTCACCTCCTTCAGCTACCGGTTCTGAGGGCGGCGCGGCCCGCCCATTGGACAGAACGGCCGCACTGGTCCAGATTCCCCGGGAATTGCGGAGATCGCCCGATGCCGATGACCATGCACGTCAGCCAGCGCACCCTGTCCGGCGGCGAGCCCGCCACCGTCGTGACCGTCGGCGGCCGGCTCGACTCCGACAGCGCGCGCCGCTTCGCGACCGAGATCCTGCCGGTGCTGGCGCGCCGGCCCGGGACCGTGGTCTTCGATCTCGCGGGCCTCGACTTCATGACCAGCGCCGGGATCGGGGAGCTGTTCCGCGCCCAGAAGTCCGTCACCGGCTACGGCGGCCGCGTGATGATGACCAACCTCCAGCCGCAGATTCAGAAGGTCCTGGCGATCGTCAAGGCGCTGCCCGGCACCGCGCTCTTCGCCAGCGAGGCGGAGATGGACGAATACCTGGCCGCGATGCAGCGTAAAGCGCGCGAGACGCCGTGATCCGATGGGATCCGCGGCCCGCCGGCGGGCATCCCGGCCGGCGCGGTTGATCCAGATCAAATCCGGCCCGGGGCCGGGGGAGTAGCCTGAGGCTCCTTTCAAGGAGCCGTCCGCCATGCGATCCGTCCGTGCCCTGGTCCTGCCCGCCGCCGTCGTCACGCTCGCCTTCCTGGCCCTGTCCGCCGCCCCCGCCGCGCTCGCGCAGGCCTGCGTCGGTTGCCACCTCGAGTCGACCCCGCAGATCGTCGAGGACTGGAAACTGTCGAAGCACAGCGGCGCCTCGGTCGGCTGCGACACGTGCCACGGCAGCGAGCACAAGGGGGCGGACGACGTCGCGAAGACGAAGCTGCCGACGCCCGACACCTGCGCCGTCTGCCACGACACGCAGGTCGCGCAGTTCAAGAAGGGGAAGCACGCGCTGGCCTGGGTCGCGATGGAGGCGATGCCGACGATCCACGCCCAGCCGATCGCGATGACCTACGGGATGAAGGGCTGCGGCGGCTGCCACAAGCTGGGGCTCAAGAGCGAGGCCGACCTGAAGAAGATCGCGGCCGACGGCTCGCGCACCTTCGGCAACGCCTCGTGCGACGCCTGCCACACCCGCCACACCTTCTCGGTCAAGGAGGCGAAGCAGCCCCAGGCCTGCCAGACCTGCCACATGGGGTTCGATCACCCGCAGTGGGAGATGTACTCGGCCAGCAAGCACGGCGTGCGCGCGCTGCTCAAGCAGAACGGGACGCTCCCCGCGTCGACCCCGGCGCCGACCTGCCAGGACTGCCACATGGCCGGCGGCAACCACGAGGTCCGCACGGCGTGGGGCTTCCTCGCGGTGCGCCTGCCGCTCCCCGAGGACAAGCAGTGGGCGGCCGACCAGGTCACGATCCTGCAGGGCCTCGGCGTGCTCGACCCGGAGGGGAAGCCGACCGCCCGGCTCGAGGCGGTCAAGGCGGCCGACATCGCGCGCCTGACGGCCGAGTCGTGGCAGACCGAGCGGGACCGGATGCTCGAGATCTGCGCGCAGTGCCACTCCGAAGGGTTCGCCGCCGCGCAGCTGAAGCAGGGGGACGACATGATCCGCCAGGCCGATCACCTGATGGCCGAGGCGATCCGCATCGTCGCCGCGCTCTACAAGGACGGGATCCTGCCCAAGCCCGCCGGCTACGCCTCCGCTTTCCCCGACCTCCTGACCTTCCACGACGCGCCGACGCCGGTCGAGCAGCAGCTGTTCGTGATGTTCCTCGAGCACCGGATGCGCGCCTTCCAGGGGACCTTCCACGCCAACCCCGACTACGCGCTCTGGTACGGCTGGAGCGAGATGCAGCGCGACCTGGCCGAGATCAAGCACGAGGCGGCGCAGCTGCGCGCGGCGAAGGCCGGGGCGCCCGCGAAGGCGGCCGGACTGTCGACCTACGGGAGCGGTTCCCGGCTGCCGGCGCGCTGCAGGGCGCGGGTCAGGTCGTCGAGCTTGAAGGGCTTGGCCAGGTAGTCGTTCATCCCCGCGCCAAGGCAGCGCTCGGCGTCCCCCTCCATCGCGTTCGCGGTCAGGGCGACGATCCACGCCGGGCGCGCCACGTGCTCGTCGGCCTCGTGCCGGCGCAGGATCCGCGTCGTCTCGTAGCCGTCGAGCTCGGGCATCTGGATGTCCATGAAGATCACGTCGTAGCCGCGCAGCGAGAGCAGCTCGAGCGCGCGGCGGCCGTTCTCGGCGAAGTCGGCCTCGATTCCCAGCCGCTCCAGCATCGCGCCGACCAGCCGCCGGTTGACGGGGTGGTCCTCGACCACCAGCACCGCGCCGGGCGCGACCGGGCTGGTTCCGGCCGGCCCCGAGGTCGCATCCTCTCCCGTGCTCTCATCGAGCATCGCGGGATCGGCACCCGGCATCACCGCCGGCAGGATGACGCGGAAGGCCGACCCCTCGCCGATCCGGCTCTCGACCTCGATCCGGCCGCCGAGCGCCTCGACCAGCCGCTTGCTGATCGCCAGCCCCAGGCCGCTCCCGCCGAAGCGCCGCGAGGTCGAGGAGTCGCCCTGCGTGAACGGGCGGAACAGCCGGGCCAGCTGCTCGGGGTCGATCCCGATCCCGGTGTCGAGCACGGTGACGACGATCCCCCCCGGCTCGGCGTCCTGGCCGACGTGGACCGTGACGCTGCCGTCCTCGGTGAACTTGGTCGCGTTGCCGACCAGGTTGAACAGCACCTGCCGCACGCGGACGGGGTCGGAGGCGATCCGCTCCGGCACGTCGTCGTCGAGCACGACGGCCAGCTCGAGCTGCCGCTCGCGGGCCCGCGGCCGGAACTGCTCGACGACCTCTCGCACGAGCGCCCGCGGCGAGACCGCCGCGGGCTCGAACTCCAGCCGCCCCGACTCGATCCGCGAGAAGTCCAGGATGTCGTTGATCAGCGCCAGCAGCGTCTCGCAACTGGACTCGATCATCTCGACGAACTCGCGCTGTTCGCCGTCCAGCGCCGAGCGGCGCAGCAGGCTGGTGAAGCCGACGACGGCGTTCATCGGGGTGCGGATCTCGTGGCTCATCATCGCCAGGAACTCGCTCTTGGCGCGATCCGCCGCCTCGGCTGCCTCCTTGGCCGCGCGCAGCTGCTGCTGCACCAGCTTGTCCTCGGTCTCGTCCCAGTTGACGCCGACCATCCGCGCGGCCCGGCCGCGCTCGTCGCGCAGCACCCGGCCGATCCCCCGCATGAAGTGCACGGTGCCGTCGGACGGGCGCACCACGCGGAAGGCGATGTCGAACGGCGCATTCTCCGTCAGCGCGCGCTGGACGAGCGCCACCCCGGCTTCCAGGTCGTCGGGGTGGACGACCCGGCCCCAGGCGGCGAAGCTGCCGTCGAACGAGGCGCGTTCGACGCCGTAGAGCTCGAACATCGTGTCGTCCCAGACCAGCTCGTCGGTCTCGACGTTCCAGTCCCAGATCCCCATCCGCGCGGCCTGCGTCGCGATCGCCAGCCGCTGCGTCGTCTCCCGGATCCGAGCGTCGGCCTCGCGCCGCGCCGTCATGTCGACGTGGACGCCGACCATCCGCGCCGGGCGCCCCTCGGCGTCGCGCTCGACGATCGCGCCGCGGTCCAGCACCCACTTGTACGAGCCGTCCTTGCAGCGCAGCCGCAGCTCACACTCGTAAACCGGGGCGAGCCCCTCCAGGTGCGCGTTGAGCGCGGCCAGCGCCCGCGGCAGGTCGTCGGGGTGGACCCGCGACGACCAGTCGTCCAGCTCGTTGCCGACGTCGCCGGTGTCGTAGCCCAGCATCCACTTCCAGCGCTCGGAGTGGAAGACCTCGTGGGTCGCGAAGTCCCAGTCCCAGACCCCCTGCTCGGCTCCTTCCAGCGCGAACTTCCAGCGCGCCTCGGACTCGCGCAGCCGGCGCTCGGCGGCGCGCTGCTCGGTCAGGTCGAACAGCGTCGTCAGCAGCAGGTCCCGCCCCTCGAGCGAGACCCGCGCCAGCCGGACCTCGGCCAGCAAGGTCCGGCCGTCGAGCCGGCGGTACTCCCACTCGAAGGCGTGGGAGCCCTGCGCGAGCCCCCTCCGGAACATCGCGATCCCCTTGGTCCGCGAGGAGGCGCCGTCCGGCTGGTGCGGCGGCGAGAAGGCGGTCAGCGGCGTGCCGAGCGCGGTCTCCCGGTCGGGGCAGGCGAAGGCCTCGAGCGTCGCGCGGTTGCAGTCGAGCAGGCGCAGCGTCTTCGGGTCGAACAGCAGGGCCGGCCCGGGGCTGCTCTCGAAGAGCGCGCGGAAACTGATCTCCGCCTTCCCAGGGCGCCGCCGGTCTCGACGGTCGCTTCGTACGTGCCCGACACGCAGGTCCTCCGCCGGGAGCCGAGGGGCCCCCGGACGGCTTGTCGGCCGGAACGGGGCCTCGCTTGAGTGGCTTCCCGAAACCTGACCTAAGGTCAACGCCGGATCCGGCGCGGCTCGGAGAACGGCAGGTAGAGCGATCCGCCCAGCCGCCCCAGCGGCCGGAGCGCGAGGGGATCGATCGTCCCGCGCGCGTCGAGCAGCCCCTCCGCGACCTGCGCCCGCAGCACCTCGCCGAAGACGGCGACGGCGCTGCCGACCGGCAGCTCGTGCCAGAGCCGGCACTCGAGCGCGACCCGGGCCTCCGCGATCGCCGGCGCGGCGACCGCAGCCGACGGGATCGGGGTCAGGCCGAAGGCCGCGATCTCGCTCTCGCCGTGGGGCAGTTCGGCCGAGGTCCGGACCATCGTCTCGGCCAGGTCCTCGGAGACCAGGTTGATCACGAACTCGCCCGGTCGCCGCGGATGTTGACCAGCGTGTCCTTGAGTCGTCCCGTCGCTCTTTTCGGTGGCGATCGAGAGCATCACCACCGGCGGGTCCGAGCCGATCGCCTGGAAGAACGAGAACGGGGCCAGGTTGGTCGAGCCGTCCGCCGCGCGCGTCGAGACCCACGCGATCGGCCGCGGCACCACCGCCGAGATCAGGAAGAAGTAGCGCTGGTCCGACGACAGGGCGGAGAAGTCGACGACGGTGCGCGTCGTGGCGGGGGTTTCCAACGGGCTCGTCCTCAGCGCTGGGCGCGCAGCCCGGCGCGGGCCTCGACCAGCAGCATGCGCACGACGTCGGCGTCCTCGCCGCGCGGGTTGTGGGCCAGGTAGGACTCGAACGCGGCGATCGCGTCGCGCATCCGGCCCATCAGGAACAGCAGGCGGCCGCGGTCGCGGATCTCGCGCGGGTCGTCGGGGCGGATCGCCAGCATCAGCTCGACCGCGTCGAGCGCGCGGTCGTAGTCGGGGCCGCGCCAGTAGATCGCCTTGAGGTTGGCGAGGATTCGCGCCAGGACCTGCGGCGGCGTCAGCGGCCGGAGGAAGCCCTCGCGGAACTCGGTCCGTCCGCCCGAGCCGTCGGCGACCATCCGCCGCGCCTCGTCGAGCGAGACCGGGCGCCCTTCGCGGGCCGGGTCGAACAGGAAGACGTCCTCGCTGGCGCCGTGGCGCAGGAGGAAGTGACCGGGCAGCGCGACGGTCTCGAAGCGGAAGCCGGCGCGGCGCGCGATCTCGACGAAGACCAGCGCCAGCAGCGTCGGGGCGCCGATCCGGGTCGCCAGCACCTGGTCCAGGAGGCAGCTCGCGGGAAGCGCCTCGTTGTCGTCCTCGGCCAGGCGGAAACGCTCGTCCTCGAACAGGACGCGGGCGATCCCGGAGGCGAGAAAGCGCGGATGGCGCGCGTCGCCGACCGACTCGCGCGCCGCGGCGGCCAGCCGGTCCAGTTCCGCCAGGCAACCGGGGGCGTCGAGCTCCGGGTGCTCGAGGCGCGCGATGGCCAGCGCCCCCTCGCCGAGGGTCCAGGATCCGACGGGCTGGGAGAGCAGCTCTCCCAGCGCCTGGTGGGCGGCGTCGCGCATCGTCTTCTTCAATATCGGGCCGGCAGGGGGGGCCGTCCAAGCCGGCGCTCCCGGCCCCGGGAGGGCCGTCCGGGGGCCGAAACGATCCCACAGGCCCCGGCAGGGCGCCACCCTCCACGGTGGCCGCAAGCGTGTTGGTGCCGGTCGCGCCGAAGGGCTCAGCCCCGAGTGAATCCGCGGCCAGCCGGAGATTCGCAGGGGGGCCGCCATCCACGTACCGCCGGATTCGGCGTAAGTCCTTGCGGCTATGTAGATTATGGAGGGTTCACCAACACGCTTGCGGCCACCGTGTGTAGGATGCGGCCCGTGCACGAGCAGCCGGTCGTCATCGCCTTCAACCCGATCGCGGGAGCGGGCCGCGCGGCGCGCCTGGCCGGCGAGCTGGCCGACGCGCTGCGGGGTCTCGGGGTCGCCGCCGAGCTGGCGCCGTCGCGCGCCCCGGGCGACGTCACGCGGCTCGCGGCCGAGCACGAGGCGCGCTGTCGCTGCTTCGCGGTGGTCGGCGGGGACGGCACCGCGCGCGAGGCGGCGGACGGGCTGACCCGGCTCGCGACGCCGCTCGCGTTCCTGCCCTCGGGGACCGCCAACGTGCTGGCGGAGGAGCTGGGCCTCGGCGCCGACCCGCGGCGGCTGGCGCAGCTGATCGCAGCCGACTCGGTGCGGATGCTCGACGTCTTCGAGGCGGAGGCGGCCGGCGAGCCGCGCCGCCGCGGGCTGCTCTTTGCGGCCGCCGGCTTCGACGCCGAGGTCGTGCGCCGCTTCTCGCGCTCGCGCAGCGAGCGGCTGGCGGCCGGCGCCGCCCCCTCGCCGCTGGGCAAGGCGGCCTACGCCCTGCCGCTGGTCGAGGCGCTCGCGGCATGGCGCCCGGTGCCGCTGGAGGTCGCACTCGACGGAGTGCCGCTCCGCGGCGGCCCGTTCGGGTGGGTGATCGTGACCAACACGCGCCACTTCGGGGGGCTGTTCACGCTGGGGCCGTCGATCGATCCCACCGACGGTCAGCTCGACCTCGTCGCGCTCCCCGCGAGCGGGCTGACCGACCTGCTGCTGGCGATGGCGACGGCCTTCGCCGGGCGGCTCGACCTCTGCCCGGGGGTCGTGACGCGCGCGGTGTTCGGCGAGGTGACGATCGCCGGTCCGGCGGCGTTCCGGTGCAGCTCGACGGGGACCCACACGGCGCGACGCCGCTGACGGTCCGTCGCCTGCCGCACCGTCTGCCGGTGATCGCGCCGGCGCTCGCGGCCGTCCCCGCGACCGGCCGGGTGGCGTCGGCGCCGACGCTCCCGCAGCCGGGATAGGGGCGCGCGTTGCTCGTCCTGGTCTCGCTGTTCTACTTCCTCAACTTCGCCACGGTCGGGGCCTTCTTCCCGTGGTACCCGCCGCTGCTCGCCGAGCGCGGCTTCGGCCCGGCGCTGATCGGCACCGCGCTCGCCACCGGCTCGATCGCGCGGATGGTCTTCACGCCGTTCTGGGGCTACCTCGCCGACCGCTGGCACGCGCGGCGCGAGATCATGGCGAGCTGCACGCTGCTGGCGGCCGTGTGCCTGGCCGGGACGGCGCTGGCGCAGTCGGTGACCGCGACGCTGGCCTGGATCTTCCTCTACGGCTTCTTCGTCGTGCCGATCTTCCCGCTGGCCGAGGCCGCGACCTTCTCCCTGCTCGGCGAGCGCCGCGAGCGCTACGGCCAGGTCCGGCTCTGGGGCTCGCTCGGCTTCATCGTGACCTCGCAGGGGCTGGGGCTGCTGGTCGGGCCGCTGGGCCTGGGCGTGGTCCCGTGGATCGCGGCCGGCTTCATGGCGGCGGCCGGCGCGATCGCGCTGGCGCTGCCGGGACGCGAGGCGGGTCGGGCCGAGGCGGCGGCTCGCGAGGGGCTCGATCCGGCCGCCGCGGAGGCTGCGGCCGCTGCGGCCGGCTATTCGCTCGGCGCGCTGCGCGCCGCGCTGCCGTGGCGCACGCTGCTGGTCGTCTTCGTCGCGGCCGCGCTGGGACAGGCCGCGCACGGTCCCTACTACGACTTCTTCACGCTCCAGATGGATGCGCGCGGCGTCGCGCCCTGGGCCATCGGCTCGCTCTGGACGCTGGGGGTCGCGGCCGAGATCGCACTGATGGCGGCGGGGCACCGCGTGCTGTCGCGGCTGGGGCTGGCGGCGGCGCTGCGCTGGTCGTTGGCGCTGGGCGCGGCGCGCTGGGCGCTCTTTGCGCTGTCGCCGCCGCTGCCGCTGGTCGTCGCCGGGCAGGTGCTGCACGCCGCGTCGTTCGGGCTCCTGCACCTGGCCACCGTCTCGCTGACCGACCGGCTGACCCCACCCGGGCGCAAGGGGCTGGGGCAGACGCTGGTCTCGATGTGGGCCTACGGGCTGGGCGGCGGCGCGGGGCTGTTGCTGGCGGGCCAGCTGCGTGCGCCGCTCGGCGACGCCGGGCTCTACCTGGCGGCGGCCGCAGCCTGCGCCGTCGGTCTGGCCGTGACCGCCGGACTGCGCCGCGCGGGGCTGCGCTAAGATGCGCGCCGGCCGCCCGCCGGCGGCAGGGAGCAGGGCATGGGACAGCTCGACGGGAAGATCGCGCTCGTAACGGGCGCCAGCTCGGGGATCGGCCGCGCCACCGCCTGGACGCTGTTCGGCGAGGGGGCGCGGGTGATCGTCGCCGGCCGCCGCGGGGAGCGGCTGGAGGAGCTGCGCGACGAGATGATCAAACGGCGCGGCGACCCGCTGGCCTCTGGCGCACTGACCGCGGACGTGCGCGACCGGCAGGACATCACCGAGGCGATCCGCGCGATCACCGACGCCGGCTGGGGCGAGATCGACATCCTGGTCAACAACGCCGGCCTGGCGGCCGGGCTCGAGCCGATCCAGGAGGGGGTCTTCGACAACTGGGACCGGATGATCGAGACCAACATCCGGGGCCTGCTCAACGTCAGCCGCGTGGTGGTGCCGGGGATGGTCGCGCGGCGGCGCGGGCACATCGTCAACATCGGCTCGGTGGCGGGCCGCGACATCTACCCGGGCGGCAACGTCTACTGCGCGACCAAGGCCGCGGTCGAGATGCTCAACCGCGGCTTCCGCGTCGATCTGCACGGCTACCAGATCCGCGTCACGAACGTGATCCCGGGACTGGTCGAGACCGAGTTCAGCCTGGTCCGCTTCGAGTGGGACCGCGAGAAGGCGGCGAAGCCCTACGCCGGGATGACGCCGCTCTCCGGCGCCGACGTCGCCGACGCCGTGCTCTGGGCCGTGACCCGGCCGGCGCACGTCAACGTCGAGGAGATCCTGCTGATGCCAACCGCCCAGGCGACCGCGACGATGGTCCACCGGACCGCGCCGTGAGCGGGGCCGCGCGGCCTGACGCGGTCGAGGTCGGCCCGCCCGACGCGGCGGCCAGCGTGATCTGGCTGCACGGGCTCGGCGCCGACGGCTGGGACTTCTACCCGATCGTGCCCGAGCTGGGGCTGCCGGCCGGCCTGCTTGTGCGCTTCGTCTTTCCGCACGCGCCGCACCGCGCGGTCACGCTCAACGGCGGGATGACGATGCGCGCCTGGTACGACATCGCGGCGCTCGACCTCGACGCGCGCAGCCACGACGCCGCGGGGATCCGCGCCAGCGAGGCCCTGGTCCGCGGCTTCGTCGAGCGCGAGATCGCGCGCGGCGTGGCCCCGGGGCGGATCGTGCTGGCGGGCTTCTCGCAGGGGGGCGCGCTGGCGACCCACGCCGCGCTGCGCGCGCCCTGGCGGCTGGCGGGCGCGATCGCGCTGTCGTGCTACCTGCTGCTGCCGGACGAGCTGGAAGGGACGCGCTCGGAGGCGGGCGCGGGGCTGCCGTTCTTCATGGCGCACGGGACGGCCGACCCGGTCGTGCCGTACGCGGCCGGCGAGCTGGCGCGCGACGCGCTGCGCGCGGCCGGCTACCCCGTCGAATGGAAGAGCTACCCGATCCCGCACGGGGTCAGTCCGCAGGAGATCGCCGACGTCGGGGGCTGGCTGGCGCAGCGGCTGGGCTGAGCCGCCCGCGGCGGAGGTTCGTCACACGCCCTCGCCCCGGGCCCGCGCAGCCCAGCGGCGCGGCCCGTCGCGCACCCACTCGCGGGCCGAGGCGACCTGGGCCAGCGAGCGCAGCGCGCGGTCGCAGTGGCCGGCGCCCCAGACCGCAGGCGCGGCCGGGCCGAAGAGCGCCTGGATCCGGCGCGCGGATTCCTCCTTGTAGCGCATCACCACCGCCGCCAGCGGCGCGCCGCGCGGGTCCTCGATCCAGACGATGCCGTGCAGGTGGTCCGGCACCAGGACCCAGGCGTCGAGGCTGATGTGCGGGTGGACCAGCGGCAGGCGCAGCCAGGTCTCGGCCGCGACCAGCCCCGCCGGCAGCGGCGCGAGCGCGCCGTCCGCGAGCCGGGCCAGGGGCGGCGCCCCGGCCGCGGCGTAGAGCGTGACCAGGTAGGCGCAGTCGCGGCGGTCGTCCGTCGCGCGCAGGAAGCGCCGCACGCGGGGCGGCGCGGGGCGGTCGAGGCGGTCGAGGCGCGGCGTCGTCATGCGCCGATTGTCGGCGCGCCGGGCGCGCGGCGCGGGCCGATCGGCTGTCGGGCGTTGCCGGGGCGGGATTCCCGCGCGCGGGATGGTGTGCGCGCGCGGGACGAACGGCGCGCGCAGGACGAACGGCGCGCGCGGTGCCGCGCGCGCGGGTGCTACTCGACCTGCAGCGCGTACCCCACGCCCGGCACCGTGACCAGCAGCTGGGCCTCGGCGGGGTTGCTCTCGATCTTGGTCCGCACGCGGTGGACCAGCTGCTTGAGCCGCTGCCGGTCGCCGATCCCCTCGTAGCCCCAGATGTGACGCGCCAGCCGCTCGCTGGCGACCGGGTGGCCCGCGCTGGCGGCGAGGTACTGCAGCAGCCGGAACTCGAGCGGCGTCAGGTGCACCGCATCGGCCGCGCCGACCCGCACCTCCAGCCGCGTCGGGTCGAGCGCGACCCGTCCCGCCGTCAGTGTCGGCTCGTGCGCCGGCTCGACGCGGCGCAAGAGGGCCCGCACGCGGGCCAGGAGCGTTCGCGGGCTGAACGGCTTGGTCAGGAAGTCGTCGGCCCCCAGGTCGAGGCCGCGGACCTGGTCCTCCTCGCTGCCGCGCACGGTGAGCATCATCACCGGCGTGCGCGAGGCGGCGCGGATCCGGCGGCAGGTCTCGAAGCCGTCGAGCCGGGGCATGTTGACGTCGAGCACGACCAGATCGGGCTGCTCGCGCTCGAACAGCTCGAGCCCGTCGAGCCCGTTGCCGGCCTCCAGCACCAGGTAGCCGGCCTGCTGCAGCGCGAAGGCGACCAGCCCGCGCAGGTCGAGGTCGTCGTCGACGACGAGGATCTTCACGCGCGCCTCAGAAGCCGAAGCGCAGGCCCAGCTCGAGCGTGCGCGGCGGTCCCGCCAGCCCGAGCGCCTCGCCGAAGTTCACCGAGGTCACGCGTCCGTCGATCATCGCGGGGTTGAAGCGGTCGAAGAGGTTGAAGACCTGCAGGTACCACTCGCCGCCGGCGCCACCGTCGCCCATCGGGAAGGGCTGCGACAGGCGCAGGTCGAACTGCAGGAACGGCTCGGTCGAGAGCCCGTCCACCGGCTCCAGCCCGGCCTCGCGCCGCAGCGCGTTGATCGGGCCCAGCGGCGAGTCCTCGCCCTGGTTGCGCCCGACCCCCTCGGGCCGGTCGGAGGTGATCCCGTCCAGGTTCTCGTCGCGGCCGGTCGTCACGTTGAAGGGGGTGGCCGAGGCGTATTGCGTCGCGGCGCCGACGCGCAGCCCCCAGAACCCCAGCCCGCACGAACCCGACAGCACCAGCCGGTGGCGCCGGTCGTAGTCCGAGCGCCCCGTCTCGCCCTCGATGTCGTCGGAGTCGGGGGGCAGCGCGATCCCGCCCTTGAGCGGGTCCGGCGCCATGTCCTCGGCCTTGGACCAGGTGTACGAGGCGGAGGCCCAGTCGGACCCGCGCGACAAGCGGTAGCCCAGCGTCACGCCGCTGTACCAGGTCCGCCCCTCGGTCGTGATCGCGGCGATCGAGCCGACTGCGGGGTCGCGGTGGATCGGCATCCCGCTGGCGTCGGTCGTCACCACCGGGTTGAGGTCGCGCATCATCACCTGGTGGTAGCCCAGCACGCGCACCGCTTCCAGCGTCAGCGCGCCGTACTGTCCCAGCGCCCGGTCCGCGCCCAGCGTGTACTGCACCGCGTAGGGCGTTTCCAGCTCGGTCGCGGTCGAGAAGCGCATCGTCAGGTTCTCGGGGAAGACCAGCCCCGACAGGATCAGGTCGATTCCGTACTGCTCGACCACGTCCTCGGTGATCTCGAAGGTCAGCCCCTGCGGGAAGATCAGCCCGATCTCGGTCTGCGAGGTCACCGCCGAGACGGCGGGGAAGCCGAGCGGGATCTTGTCGTAGAAGACCCCCGCGCCGCCGCGCAGGATCGTCTTCCCGTCCGGCGTCGCCAGCCAGCTGAGGGCCGCGCGCGGCGCGAGGTTGTTCGTGTCGCGCCCTGCGCCGCCGTTCTCGACCGTCGAAGGGACCGTGATCGCGCCCGGCAGGACGTAGCTCGCCAGGTCGTAGCGCAGGCCGTAGTCGAGCGTCAGGCGCGGGTGGACCTGCCAGCTGTCCTGCATGAACAGCGCGAGCTGCGTGTCGTCGAGCGTGACGTTCGGTCGGCCGTCGATGTACTGGAAGACGAACGGGTAGCTGTCGATCCGGCCCGGCTCGTCGACCAGCCCGTCGCCGTCGTCGTCGACGCCCGGGATCCCCGGGCAGGGGACCGGCGTGGCGAGCTCGGCGCAGTAGGGGTCTCCCGGCGGGCAGCGCGGCACCTGGGAAGCCAGCAGGTCGCCGCAGTCTCCCGGCTCGAACGGCCGGTCGGTCGCGTAGAGGAAGTTGCCGTTAGGGTTGAAGGCGGTCCGCGCGCGGGTGCGGGTCCACAGCAGGTCGATCCCGGCCTTGAGCTGGTGCGTTCCGACGGTCCAGGCGATGTTGTCGAGCAGTTCGACCCGCTGTTCGGTCCGGTCCTGCAGCGCCAGGTTGTTGCCGCCGAAGATCCCCGACGGGCGCTCGACCCCCGGCCGGGACGAGTTGGCGCGCTGGCCGTAGTCGGAGGTCCCGATCAGCGCCCGGAACTCGTTCACGACCGTCGGCGAGATCACCGAGGTCAGCGCCGCCGCGAGCTGCCAGTCCTCCTCCTCGAGCGCGAAGCCCGCCTCGGGGGTCGCGATTCCGCCGACGTTCAGCCCCTCCGACGAGCGCCTGTCGCCCGACAGCCGGACCATCAGGAGGTCGCCCTCGGAGAGGTTGAAGTCGGTCCGCAGGAACAGGTTCGTGTCCCGGTTGGCGCCGCGCAGCACCCCGCCGGCGACACCACGGCGGTCGACGCCGGTGTAGGGGTAGACGTCGTCGGTCGTCAGTTGCTCGAAGGCCGCGAAGTAGAACGCACGGTCGCGGGCGAGCGGTCCGCCCAGCTTGAAGCCGAACGCCCCCATCTCGCCCGAGTCGTCGGCCGTCGCGCCCGGCAGCCCCTCGACGAAATCCCCGGCCGAGTTGAACTCGCGGCGCGAGCCCTGCACGAAGGCCGAGGCGGCGAAGTCGTTCTCGCCGCGCTCGGTCACGACGTTCATCACGCCGCCCGAGGCCCGCCCGAATTCCGGCGCGAACGAGTTCTTCATCAGCACGTACTCGCGCACGACCTGCTGCGAGAAGAAGCTGTTGAGCGTCGTCGAGCTGACCCGGTCGCCGTTGTCGAGCCCGTCGACCAGGTAGGCGTTGGCCCGGCCCCCCTGGCCGTTGGCCGAGAAGACCGCGCCGCGCTCGCCGAAGAATGCGCCGGGCGGGGTGGCCACGATCGAGGAGTCGAGCAGCGCGAGCTGCGTGATCGCGCGCCCCTGGACCGGCAGCGCGTCGACCTTCATGTCGTCGATCCGCAGCTCGATGGCGGTGCGCCTGGGCTCGAGCAGCGCCGGCGTGCCCTTGACGTCGACCTGCTCGGCAAGACCGCTGAGCACGACGAAGTCGACGCGCCCGGCCTGCTGCAGCGCCAGCGCGACGGTCCGCTCGCCGCCCGGGTTCCCCTCGGGCGAGGTCGCGGTGACGATCCACTCGCCCGGCGGCAGCGAGCCGATCAGGTAGCGCCCGTCGGCGCCGGTCAGCGCCGTGCGCACGACCCCGGTCGTGGCGTGCCGCGCGGTGATCACGGAGTCGGCGAGCGGCGCGCCGTCGGCGCCGCGGACGGACCCCTGCAGCGACGACGAGACGGTCTGGGCCGCCGCCGGCAGCGCCGCGGCGAGCAGGCCGAACAGCACGGCTGCGAGCCGCAGCGCCGCACGCCCCGCGCCGACCGTAGGGGCCGGGCTCTGTCCCGGCCCGGGCCCGCGCCGCGCGGGCCGCCACGGAGGGCGGCCCCTACCGGCCATAATGGCCCCACGGCCCGGTGCCCGTGCCGCCGCGCGCCTGGACCAGGTAGAAGCGCGACGACGGGCTGCCGTCCCAGCAGGTCACATTCCCGACGTCCGCGACCGTGCTCCAGCCGGCGGCCGAGGTCGCGTCGTTCGAGCCCAGGATCCGGTAGCCGGCGAGGCAGGCGTCGGTCGCCGCGTTCCAGCAGAAGCGCAGCGCGCCGCCGGCCTGCCGCGTGATCCGCAGCCCCTGCACCTCCTGCGTCGGGGTGCAGCCGCCGGCCGTCGTCGCCAGGACCTCGACCGGGTAGACCTTGTCCGGGTCGCCGAAGACCTGCGTCGGGTAGACCAGGCTCTCGTAGGTGCGGGTCACGCCGGTCGTCGGGTTCCGGAAGTCGGAGAGCGAGGTCACCGTGAGGTAGTAGCTGGCCCCCGGCGCGAGCCCGCTGATCGTGGCCGAGGCCCCGCTGAAGCTGACCTGGCCGGGGTGGGTCTGCGAGTTGAACGCGAAGCCGCTGGAGCTGCCCGAGTCGGTGTCCCAGTAGACCTTGTAGCGGCTGATCCGCTGCGGCAGCGCGCCCGGGTCCCACGAGAGCGTGACCGAGCCGGCCGTCTGTCCGGTCACCGTGATCGACAGCGGCGGGTAGAGCCCGAACTTGATGTTGGTCTCGTCGACGGTGGTCCAGGAGTTCTCGTCCGGGACGTTCTGCTCGGAACGGATCCGGGCGACCGTGCCCAGGATCGGGACCATCCACTGGTAGTTGATCGTCCGGACCTCGTCCGCCTTGAAGAGTGCCAAGCAGCCCGAGACGCTGTAGACGCAGAAGTCGGCGTAGACCTTGACCAGCATCGCGTTGAAGGTGTGCCCCGAGGGGAGCCTGACCACGCCGTTCTTGATCGCCGCCGCCCCCTGCTTGCCGGTGTGCGTGCCGCAGGCCTTGGTGTAGAGCTTGTCGAACAGGTTGGGGATGCCGCAGGTCTGGTTGAAGACGTTCTGCTCGCAGTTGAAGGGTCCGCCGGCCCAGGCGTCACCGGGTGCGAAGTAGTAGCCCTTCGCGTCCTGGTGGCCGAACAGGTAGAGCGGCACCGGGGTCCGCGTCCCGCTCCCGTCGGTGGTGAAGCAGTAGCCGGTCTCGCCGCTGCCGAAAGCGCCGGTCTTCCCCTCGTTCTGGCGCCCGGCGCGCAGCCAGAGGATTCGTTTCGTCGGGTCGGAGGTGTCGAACTGGACCGACTGGTTGTCCTTCCGGAGGTTGGCCGTGTTGTCGAAGCTCTTGTCGGTTCGCTGCGAGCGACCAGCCCGCCGCCGCGGTGTAGCCGCAGCGGTTGAGGTTGCAGGTCTCGGCGGCGGTGATCTCGGCCTGCGACTCGGCGACCTCGGTCCCGCTGGTGTTGACCGAGAAGTCCCAGCTCGAGGCCGCGATCAGCTCGCCTGCGGTTGCGTAGGAGGGGGTGGTCAGCGCCGAGACCGGCGTCCCCTTGCCGCGGTCCCAGCCGTAGCTGACGTCGTGGAAGGGACCGGTCGCGATCTCGGTCGAGTAGATCTTCAGGTCGGCGACGCCGTCGGGACCGTAGGCGGCGGCCTCGGGCGGAGCGCTCCAGTCGTCCGGCACCCCGTCCCACAGGACCGAGGCCAGGAGCCGCGCGTCCCCGTCGACCCAGGCCCAGCCGTGGCGCGCCGGCCGCCACCCGCCGTCCGCGGCGTCGCGCCGCTCGAGCGCGACGCGCAGCAGGGTGGCCTCGCGCGGCCCCTCCGGCAGCTCGGCCCAGCCCACGCCGCGCCCGGCCAGTTGCAGCCGCGAGCCGTCCAGCTCGATGGCGCGCGACTCGCCGGGGCGCAGCACCGCGAGCGCGGCGGGCGGAAGGTCCGCCGCGCGTCCGGCCGCCGCGGGCAGGGCCGACAGGTCCCAGCGCGACCGACCCTCGGGGGAGAGCGCGTCGGATGGGGGCGGGGCGGCCGCGAGGGCCGGTGCCGCGAGGATCGAACAGACGAGGAGCGTCCGGTACACGAATCGCGCCACCGCCGCACTGGCGACCATCACCGCTGAATTCTCCTTCCGTCCGGATCCTCAGAATTATCCAACGGGCGGCCCCGGGAAGTCATCCGCGGAGGTTCGGTCGGGCCGGAGCGGATCCGCGGCGGGGGCGTGGGGGTGCGGGGCACGGCCGGCGCGGGGGCGGGTGGGCCGACCTGGTCCCGCCCCACCAGCCTCAACCGGGAAGTCCGGTCCTCGCCGAAGCGGGGTGTCTAGATCGATTCCCTCAGCCGGGCCGCCTCGGCCAGCCAGTCGGCGGCGTCGGGATCGCCCGCTGCGCGCCGCGCGCGCGCCAGCGCCTCGCCGCGGTCGAGCGCCGCGGCCGCGCCGGCGGCGTCGCCGTTCCGGGCCAGCGCCTCGGCCAGGACGAGCTGGTTGGGGGGGTACTCCGGGCGCAGCGCCGTCGCCGCCCGGGCCTCGACCAGCGCCGCTTCGGCGTCGCCCGGCCCGGCCGGCCAGCCCGGGGCGCGCAGCAGGACCAGCGCCAGCGCCCGGTGCGGCCCGGCTTCGTCGAGCGCCGGGTCGGCGGCGATCGTCTTCCGCAGCAGCTCGATCATCCGGTCGACGCCGTCGAGCGCGGTCGACTGCCGTTCGCGCGCCTGCTGGCCGAGGCCCAGCGCCAGCCGGTAGTCGCACGCCGGGTCCGCCGGGGCGCGGCGCTGGCACCACTGCCCGGCCTGGACCGCGCTCGTCGCCAGCTCGGCGCGGAGCGCGGCGTCGGATTCGTGCTCGACCAGCCAGCTGCTCGCGCGCGCCGCGCCGAGCAGCCCAGGGACCCCCGCGGCGTCGGCGCGCGCGGCCTCGAGGTAGAGCTGCCGGGCCTCGCGGACCGCGGCGAGGTCGCCGTCCGCGTCCGCGCCGCCGCGCCGCGCCCAGGCCGCGTCGGCGAGCCGCAGCAGGTCGTCCGCGCTCGCTCCGGCCGGCGCCGCGGACGGGCCGCCCAGCGCCTCGACCGGCGGCGGCTCCTTCAGCGCCGAGGCGCAGCCCAGGGCGAGCAGCGCGGCGCCGAGCAGCACCCCCGCGGCGCCGCCGCGCGCCGCGCCGCGGCGCGTCACGGCGTCTCCGGCACCGCGTCCCAGGCCGCGCGCGCGCGCTTCAGCGCCGCCTCGTCCAGCGGCACGAAGCGCGCAACCCGCACGCCGGCCAGCGCCGCCGCGGCCTCGGGCCGCGCCGCAAGCCCGGCGAAGGCCTGCAGCAGGGCTGCCGTCCGCGCCTCGGGCAGCCGCCCCCGCACGGTGCAGAGCAGCGCGCCCGGCAGCGGCGCCGAGCGGTTCACGGTCTCGAGGCCGTTCGCGAACGGCAGCGTCGCGATCGATGCAGCCTGCGCGCGGTCGAGCAGCAGCGCGACCTTCTCGCCCGCGGCCGCGCGCCGCAGCGCGGACAGGATCGCGCCCGCGGGGGCGAGCGTCACGCCGGCCGGCAGCGTGCCCCAGCCGCCGAGCGCCGGGCCACGGACGAAGCGCGGCGCGTACGACGCGCCGCTCACCAGCTGCCAGCCGGCGAGGTCGGCGGCGCCCTTCAGCTTCCCCGCGCCGGCGACCAGGCTCCAGCTCTCGCTGGCGTCGGGCGCACCGGCCTGAACGACCGCCAGGCGCGGCACCAGCCCCAGCTCCTTCTCGTACTTGAGAAAGGCGGGCAGCGGGACCATCGCCAGCGCTGCGTCGGGCTGCTGCAGTCGCGCGAGGCCGCCCTTCTCGGTCTCCTGGTAGACCGCGGCGAACCCGCTCGCGGGGAGCTGCGCTGCCGCGGCGACGGCCGCGGCGACGGCCGCGGCCAGGGCGTCCATCGTCGGCTGGGCCTCCTTCGTCGAGCCCGGGAAGCCGGGCGCCCACGCGACGAGCGTCGGGGTTCCCGCGGCGGCGGGCTGCCCCGGCGGGCCCGCCGCGGCCGGTGCGACCAGCACGACGGCCAGCGCCGCGGCGAGCAGCGCCCGCGACCGGTGTGCGGGCGGCGAGGGTCGAAATGCGATGGACCCGCTCACGATCACCTCGCGGACGAGAGGGCGGTCCCGCGCGAGCAGCGGAGCCGACGGGACGGGATCGTAACACGCGGCTCGGAGCCTCGGGTATGCTGGCGCGTCTTGGACACGCCGCCGCGACACCCGGTCCTCGAGCCCTTCTTCCGGCGCATCGTCGGGCTGCGCTGGGTCTTCGTCGCCGCCTACGCGCTGCTGGTTCCGCCCGCGCTCTGGGCCGTGCTCTCGATCCCGCAGGACAGCGCGATCGAGCGGATGGTCGTGCGCAGCGATCCCGACTTCATCGCCACGCGCGCGTTCCAGGAGCTCTTCCCCGAGCCGCAGCGCGCGATCCTGGTGCTCGAGGCGCCCGACCCGTTCGGGCCGCCGGCGATCGCCGCGCTGCAGCGGCTCGAGGCGGCGCTGGCGCGCGTGCACCGCGTGCAGGCGGTGTCGGCGCTGACCGTCCTGCGGCGGCTCGACCCGGCGGCCGCGGAGGGTCCGGGCGCCGGCGAGGCGCTGCGCCGCTTCGCCTCCGGGACCGACTTCTTCCGCCGGCAGGGGCTGGTCGGCGACGGCTTCCTGGGGGTGATGCTGGCGCTCGAGGTCGGCGGCCCCGACGAGCGCGACGGGGCGCTGGCCGCGGTCGACCACGCGCTCGCGCAGGCCGGGCTCGCGCCGGTTGCGGCAGGGTCCGGGCTCACGGCGGTCCGGCGGGTCGGAGGGCCGTTCGTCGACGCCTGGCTCGAGCGCGAGACCGCGCGCTCGTCGCTGCGCTACTTCCCGCTCTTCGGGCTGTTCGTCGTCGCGCTGGTGTACGGGCTCTACCGCTCCCTGCGCGCGCTGGCGGCGATCCTGCTCACGCTGGCCGTCGCGGTCCTGCTGGGCGTCGCCGTCGGAGCGCTGCTGGGCTACGGCTTCACGATCATCTCGTCGCTGGTGCCGCTGACGCTGATGGTCACGGCCACGGCCTCGCTGGTCTATCTCCACTCGCGCTACGTCGACCACCCGCCCGGCGTGCCGATGCAGCAGCACCAGGTCTTCGCGCTGACCAACAAGTTCCTGGCGGTCACGGTCTCGGTCTTCGCCGCCGCGGTCGGCTTCGCGGCGCTGGTCGTCTCGCAGATCCGGCCGGTGCGCGAGCTCGGGGCCTGGACCGCGCTGGGCCTCGCGGTCGGCTGGGCCGTCTGCTTCACGCTCTTTCCGGCGCTGCAGCGGATCCTGCGCGCGCCCGGCCAGGTCGAGCGCCGCGTGGCGGGGGGCTGGATCGAGGCCGCCGCGCGTCGGATCCCGCGCTGGAGCTACCGCTGGCGCTACGCGCTGGTCGGCGCCTCGGTGCTGCTGATGCTGCTCGGCGCCGGGGCGCTGTTCGGCGTGCCGGGACTCCTGGCGCCGATGCCGCTGCAGGTGGTGGGGCTCGACTACGTCGACCGCGACCTGCCGATCTACCGCGACACGCGCTGGTTCGGGGACAACGTGCTGGGGCTGTCGCAGGTCTCGGCCTGGATCACGACGCCGCCGGGCGCGGTGCTCGAGCCGGCGACGCTGGCCGCGCTCGACCGTTTCGCGCGCGCGCTGGCCGAGGAGCCCGAGGTCGGCACCACGACCGGCCTGACCGAGATCCTGCGGCTGCGGCGCTACGCGGCCGGGGAGGAGGAGGCCTTCCCGCAGGACCCGGCGGCGCAGGCCGCGCTGGCCGCCGACCTGGAGCAGCTCCTGCTGGCCGAGCCGGCGCTGCGGGGCTACGTCGATGTGAACACGCTGGGCGCGACGTACCTGACGGTGGTCGCGCGACGCGGCGCGGCGCCGGCCCAGGACGCGCTCCCGGCGGCGGTCGAGCGGGCCTGGACCCGGGTGGCGGGCGACCCGGGGCTGGCCGGGGCCTCGCTGCAGGTGGTGGGCCAGGGTCTGCTCGAGGTGAAGATTGCCAGCCATCTGGTGCCGACCCTGGTCGAGAGCTTCTTCCTGACCGCGGCGATCATCTTCGCGACCTTCTTCGTGGTGTTCCGCAGCGGTGCGGCGCGCCTGATGGCGATGATCCCGTCGCTGTTCGCGATCCTCACGATGTTCCTGGTGATGCGCCTGACCGGGATCCCGCTCAACGTCGCGACGATCCTGATCGCGACCACCGTGCTCGGGGCCTCGGAGAACGACCAGGTCCACTTCTTCTACCACTTCCAGGAGGGGCGCAGCGGGGCCAGCACCGAGAAGGCGCTGGCGCACGCCCTGCGCGTCGCGGGGCGCGCGATCTTCTTCGCGACGCTGATCAACGCCGGCGGCTTCCTGGCCCTGACGCTCTCGGACCTGCCGCCGATGCGGCAGTTCGGGATCGTCACCGCCAGCGCCTTCCTGCTCTCGATGCTGGCCGATTTCACCGCCCTGCCGGCCGCGCTCTGGATCTTCTTCCGGGCGCGTCCCGACGGCGGGGAGGGAGAGGTCCCGTGACCCGTCCGTCCCGCGCCCTGCCCTCGCTCCAGCGCTACGCGTGGCTCTCGATCGCGGCCGCCGTCGCGACGATCACGCTCAAAGCCGGCGCGTACTACCTGACCGGCTCGGTCGGGCTGCTCTCCGACGCGCTCGAGTCGGTCGTGAACCTCGTCGCCGCAGTCACCGCGCTGGCGATGCTGGCCGTGGCCGAGCGCCCGCCCGACGACGACCACCCGTTCGGTCACACCAAGGCCGAGTACTTCGCGGGCGCGGTCGAGGGGGCGCTGATCCTGGTCGCCGCCTTCGGGATCGGTGCGACCGCGATCGAGCGGCTGATCCACCCGCAGCCGCTCGAGCACGTGGGTCTGGGTCTCGCGATCTCGGTCGTGGCCTCGTCGATCAACCTCGGCGTGGCGCGCGTGCTGGGGCGGGTCGGCCGCCGCTACGGCTCGGTCACGCTGGAAGCCGACGCGCGCCACCTGATGACCGACGTCTGGACGACGCTCGGGGTGCTGGTCGGGGTGGCGGCGGTCCAGCTCACCGGCTGGCTGCCGCTCGACCCGATCATCGCGATCCTCGTGGCGCTCAACATCGTCTGGGCGGGCGTGCAGCTGATACGCCGCTCCGCGACCGGGCTGATGGACAGCGCGATCCCCGTCCCGCAACGCGAGCGCGTCCTGCAGATCTTCGCGCGCTTCGCGACGGAGGGGGCCGAGTTCCACTCGCTGCGAACCCGGCAGGCGGGGCAGCGGCGGTTCATCTCAGTCCACGTGCTGGTCCCGGGGGAGTGGACGGTCCAGCGCGGCCACGACCTGCTCGAGCGGATCGAGCGCGAGGTCCGCGAGGCGATGCCGGGCCCGACGACGGTGATGACGCATCTCGAGCCGATCGAGGACCCCGTCTCCCACGAGGACCGCGAGATCGACCGCTGAAACCGGGGACAGTCCCCGGTTTGGGTCAGATGCCGTCGGGGGCGCGGGGGAGGGTGATGCCGACCGCGGCCGGGCGTCCGTCGGCCGCCGGGCGGGCCTCGATCCGGCCGCCGTGCCGCTCGACGATCGACTTGGCGATGAACAGGCCCAGCCCGAAGCCGTTCTCCTCGGGTTCCTCGCCGGCGATCGAGCGCACGAACGGATCGAACAGCTCGGGGCCGCGCTCGGCCGGCAGGCCCGGCCCCTCGTCCGCCACCCAGAGCGTCACGCCGTCGGGGGCTCCGGCCGCGCGGATCGAGATCGTCGAGCCCGCCGGGGCGAACTTGTTGGAGTTGGCGAGCAGGTTGACCAGCACCTGCACCAGCCGCGTCCGCTCGCCCTTGACCGGCGGCAGCCCCGTCCCCAGCTCGACCGCGACCCGCTGGCCGCGCTGGTCGAGCAGCGGACGCAGGGTCTCGACCGCGTCGGCCACGACCTCCGCCACGTCGACCGGCACGCCGCGGATCGCCCCCTGACCCGACTCGACACGCACGCTCTCGAGCAGGTTGTCGATCAGGTGCGTCAGCCGCAGCGTGCCGCGCTGCAGCGCCATCAACAGCTCGCGGGCCTGGGCCGGCGTCAGCCGCTCGATCTGGTCGAGCAGCAGCTCGATCGAGGCCAGCTGCGCCGAGAGCGGGGTCCGGAACTCGTGCGAGATGTTGGCCAGCACCGCGTCGCGGATCCGCCGCACCGCCTCGACCTCGGTCTCGTCGCGCAGCACCTGGGCCTGGATCCCCTCCTCGGTCGGCGAGCTGGTGATCACCACCGTCCGCCGCCGCCCGTCCGGCAGGACGAGGTGCTCGGTCGCGCGCGCGCCGCCGCGGAAGCGGGCGTGGAGGATCGGGCAGCTGTCCTCGCAGGGGCGCACGCCCCCCGGCCCCTGCGGGTTGAGCACGTCGCCGCAGAAGCGCCCGATCGCTGCGTCCTGCGCCAGCCCCAGCACCGCTGCCGCCTGCGGGTTGAGGAAGCGGATCCGGCGCTCGCGGTCGACCGTGAAGACGCCTTCCGCGATCCCGGCCACGATCGCCTGCGACTCGGCCTGCTGCCGCCGCAGGTTGGTCGTCAGCTGCAGCAGGTCGCGGCGCATCCCCTCCAGCGCCGCGGCCAGCGCGCTGGTTTCGGCGCCCCCGACCCGCGGGACCGGCGTCGTCAGGTCGCCCAGCCCGATCCGCTCCGCCGCGTCGGCAAGCTGCAGCACCGGCCGCGAGACCCGCCGCGCGATGAAGAAGCCGGCCAGCGTCGCGAGCACGCTCAGCCCCAGCGCCCAGGTCGCCAGCTTGCGCCGCAGCGTCAGCAGCGGGCCGTCCACCGACTCCAGCGGGAGGCTGACCTCGACCAGCCCGACCACCGCGCCGGCCGGGCTCTTGAGCGGGATCTCGGCCAGGTAGGCGTTGGAGCGCCGGTCGCGCACGGCGAGGTTCTCGGCCCGCGAGAGCGCGCTGACCCGGTGCGAGGAGCGTGGCCCCCCGCCGGCCGCCAGAACCTGGTCGCGCTCGAGGATCGTGATCGTCAGCCCGACCTTCTCCTGCAGCCGCGCCGCCAGCCGCTCGTCGAGGACCGCCGCCGTCATGACCACCGCGCCGGGGCGCGACGAGACCTGGGCCGCGCCGCCGAGCAGCAGCAGCCCCCCCTTGGCGCGCGGCCGCAGGAAGACGCCATGGCCCTCGGGGAGGTCGGCCAGGAAGATCCGCCAGGGGACCGACTCGCCGCTCATCGCGGCGATCCGCTCGCCGTCCAGCACGGCCGCGGCGTCGACCGTCCCGGCGCGTACGAACTGCTCGAGGAAGAGCGTCAGCCCGCGGGTGTCGCCGACCTCGAGCGCGCGGAGCAGCGGCGGCCGGTCGGCCAGCAGGTGCGCCGTGTCGGCCGTGCTGCGGATCTCGTCGCGGATCGACTCCTGCACCGCCAGCCCGGCCCAGGTCACGCGCGACAGCGCCTCCTGGCGCGCGATCTGGCGCATCAGGCGGGAGGCGACGAGCGTGACGGCGGTGACGGCGACCAGCAGCAGCAGGACGTTGAGGGCAACGAGCAGCGCGCCGAGCCGAGCCCGCGGGCGGGTTTCCATCCGCTCCATTGTCGCACTCCGGCGGCCCGGGAGGGAGCGCACCGCCGGCCAGCCGCCGGGAGCGCACCGCCGGCCAGCCGCCGGGCGGGGCTCAGTCCCGCTGCTTGCGCATGAACTCGGCCCCCAGCACCAGCGCCAGGGAGAGCGCCCCCAGGACGAGCGCGGCCCCGTAGGCGCCGGCGTACTGCCGGTCGTCCAGCGCCCGGTAGATGTAGAGCGTCGCGGTCTCGGTCCGCCCCTGGACGCCGCCGCCGATGACCAGCACCGCCCCGAACTCGCCCAGCGCGCGGGCGAAGGTCAGGACCGCGCCGTAGAGAAAGGCCCAGCGCAGCGCGGGGAACGTGACGAAGCGGAAGATCTGCCAGGGCCGGGCCCCGAGCGTCGCCGCGGCCTGCTCCTGGTCGGTCCCGAAGGCCTCGAGCGCCGGCGTCAGCTCGCGGACCATGAAGGGCAGGGTCACGAACAGCGTGGCCAGCACCATCCCCGGGAAGGCGAACGCGACCTGCCAGCCCAGCGCGTCCAGCAACGGGGCCAGGAGGCCGCGCCGGCCGAACAGCAGCAGCAGCATGTAGCCGGCGACCACCGGCGAGATCGCGAACGGCAGGTCGATCAGCCCGTTCAGCAGGCGCTGCCCGGCGAAGCGCTGGCGCACCAGGACCCAGGCCACGATCGTGCCGAACACGCCGTGGACCGCGACGCAGATCGCCGAGATCACGACCGTCAGCCAGAAGGCGCGGGCGACCTTGGGGTCGGCCAGGGCCGAGAAAACCTTGGCCGGCCCCTCTTCCAGCGCGCCGAAGACCAGGGCCCCGATCGGCGCCAGCATCAGGAAGGCCAGGTAGGCGACCACGACGCCGACCAGCAGCATCCGGCCCCAGCGCGGCCGCCCCGCCGCGCGCCGCTGCTCCCCGCCGCTCACGAGGAGCGCTCCCGCGCCCGCCGGCGCTGCATCCAGTCGACACCCAGCACCAGGCTGAAGGTGATCGCCATCATCACCACCGAGACCGCGCTGGCCCCCAGCCGGTTGTTCGACTCGACCTCGCCCCAGACGTAGACCGCCGCGGTCTGGGTCTTGAGCGGGATGTTGCCGGCGACGATCACGATCGAGCCGAACTCGCCGATCGCGCGGGCGAACGAGAGGATCGTCCCCGAGAGCAGCGCGAACGACAGCTCGGGGACCGTGACCCGGAAGAAGGTCCGGATCGGGCCGGCCCCCAGCGTCGCCGCGGCCTCCTCCTGCGCGGGGTCGAGTTCCTCCAGCACCGGCTGGACCGTCCGCACCACGAACGGGTAGGTGATGAAGAGCAGCGCGAGGATGATCCCCGGCGGGGCGAAGATCACCTGGAACCCGAGGCGCTCGTTGAGGAAGGCGCCCAGCGCGTGCTGCGGGCCGTAGAGCGTGACCAGCATCACGCCCGTCACCAGCGTCGGGATCGCCAGCGGCAGATCGATCACCGCGTTGACCAGGCGCTTGAAGGGGAACGAGACGCGCACCAGCGCGTAGGCCGTCAACGTCCCCATCACCGCGTTGATCAGCGCCATCACCGCGGAGGTCCAGAGGGTCAGCTTGAGGGCGTGCCAGGCGGTCGGCTTGCGCACCGCCTCCCACAGCCCGCCGAGCCCGTCCGAGAGCCCGTCCTGGACGATCACCGCAACCGGCACCAGCAGCATCAGGACGAGGTAGCCGACCGCCAGGGCGCGCAGGCCCAGCCGCGTGGCGTTCCCGCCGCTCGAGCCGGTGAACACGGCCGGGGGGTGCTCCCGGGCCCTACTTCTGCAGCTCGCCGATCGCGACGCTGTAGACGCCCCGCTCGCCGAAGATCGCCGGGACCGCCGCCTTCCACCCGCCGAAGAACTCGGCCGAGAAGAGGTCCTGCACCGGCGGATACTCCGCGGCGTGGGCCGCCGCGACCTCGGGGTCGACCGAGCGCAGGCCGTGGCGGGCGAAGACCTCCTGGGCCTCCCGGCCGCGCAGGAACGCGATCAGCCCCGCGGTCGCGTCGCGCGTGTCGTGCTTGTCGACCGAGGCGTCGATCAGCGCCGCCGGGTTCTCGATCAGGATCGTCGAGCGCGGGATGACCATCTCGTAGTCCAGCCCGCGCTCGCGCCCGACGAGGATCTCGTTCTCGTAGGTGATCGCGACGTCGCCGACCCCCTTCTCGAAATTGGTGATGCTCTCGCGCGCCCCCTTGTCCATCACGGTCACGTTGCGGAGCACGCGGCGCAGGAACTCGCTGGCGGCCGCCTCGTCGCCGGCCGGCACCCCCTCGACGAACCCGCGGCGGGCCGCGCCGAGCAGCGCCAGCACGTTCCACATCGCGCCGCCGCTGGTGCGTGGGTTGGGGGTCAGGACCTGCAGCCCGGGCTTCACCAGGTCGGCCCAGTCCCGGACCCCCTTGGGGTTCCCCTTGCGGACCGCGAAGGCGACGATCGAGGTGCTGACCATCCCCCTGGTCGGGTTGTCCTTCCAGTCGTGGGTGATCAGCCCGGCCTCGACGATCCGGTCGATGTCGGCCTCCAGCGACAGCGCGACCAGGTCGGCCTCGAACCCCTCGCAGATCGCGCGCGACTGCGCGCCCGAGCCCAGGTACGACTCCTCGAAGGTCAGGTCCTGCCCGGCCTGCTCCCGCCACGCCTTGCGGAACAGCGGCAGGATCTCGCCGTAGGCCTCGCGCGGCGTGGTGTAGGCGCCCAGCGTGATCCGCGCCGGGGGCTTCGTCGCCGCCGCGCCGCCGCCCGCCGCCGGGCCGGTGTCCCCCCGCCCCCGCCGCACGACACGCCGAGCACGGCCAGGGCCGCGAGCAGAACGAGGAGCGCGGGGAAGCCGGGGAACCGGGAGCGTCGAACGGGCTGTGTCGTCATGGGATCACACCTCATCGTGGGCCGGGTGGGGGGCCGGGCTCACGACCGCGGAGCGGACGATGAGCACCGGGGTATGTCCGTGCTCGCGCAGGACCTCGCGCGCGCGCGCCGAAAGCGCGACCTCGGCGTCGTCTTTGGTCAGGGGCGCGCCCAGCACGAGCAGGTCGTAGGGGGCCGACGCCAGCTCGGTGCGGATCTCGTCCCCCAGGTCGCCGCGCCGGATCAGCTGCCGCGAGGGGACGCCGAGCAGCGAGCAGGTGCGCTGGCCGCCGTCCAGGAAGCGCTCGGCCTGCGTCTTCGAGCTCGCGGCCTCGTCTCCCTTCCCGATGACCGAGAGCAGCGTGGCCTCGGCCCCGAGGTGCCGCAGCAGCCGCGCGACGAACAGGATGTCCTGCTTGCCGGGCTCGCTGACGCCGACGCAGACCAGCGCGCGGGTGATCGCGGGGCGGGCGTCGCGCACCAGCATCACGTGGTGGTCGCCGGCGTTGAGCAGCTGGCGCAGCAGGTCGCCGAAGCCGTCCCCAGGCAGGCCCAGCACGACCAGGTCGAACAGGTCGCGCTCGGCTTCGCGGGCGACCGCCGCGCCCGGCGGGTCGGGGCTCATCCGCACGTCGAGCGCCGCGACCCCCTGGCCCAGCGCCTCGCGCACGCGCTGGAGCGCGGCGGCGGTCTCGGGGTTGTCGCGCCCGCAGCCGATCACGGTGGCGCGGGCGTGCGCCTGGCGCGCGATGTAGCTCCCCATCCCCAGCGCTGCGTGTGCGGCGGGCGAGCCGTCGGTGACCATCAGGAACGACAGCCCGGGGTGGGTCAGCGCGTGAATCCGGCGCACCGCGACCCAGGTCCGGTCGCCGGCCGCCAGCGGCAGGCTGCGGGCCTGCTCCTGCGAGCGGATCGCCTCGACCAGCATCGACTCGCTGCCGAACGGCACCGGCGGAGCGATCGGCCGCACCCCTTCCAGCGCCGGGAGCTTGAGCCGCAGCCGCTGCTGGTCGCCGGCGAAGACGACCTCCTCGACCTCGCCCGCCCCCAGCGAGGCTGCCGGCGCCTCGTCGTTCCAGGGCGCGAGCGCGACGTCCTCCGGGCGGAACAGGACCTGCACCCGGCGCGCCGCGACGTCGGGCGGGGTCTCGGTCCCCAGCGGGAACGACAGCGGCCCGACCCGGACCTCGCGCTCCGTGCACTCGCCCAGCAGCAGGTTGGCGGTCCCGAGAAAAGTCGCGACGAATTCGGTCTGCGGCCGCAGGTAGAGCTCGTCGGGGGGGCCGACCTCGAGCAGCCGGCCGTGGTTCATCACGCCCATCCGGTCGGCCAGGCCGAACGCCTCCTCCTGGTCGTGGGTCACGAAGATCGTCGTGATCCCCAGGTCCTTGTGGATCCGCTTGACGACCCGCCGCAGCTCGGTGCGGATCCGCGCGTCGAGCGCGCCGAACGGCTCGTCGAGCAGCATCACCGCCGGCTGCAGAGCGAGCGCGCGGGCCAGCGCCACGCGCTGCTGCTGGCCGCCCGAAAGCTGCGCCGGCCGCCGCCCGCCGAGCCCGGACAGCCCGACCAGCTCGAGCAGCGCGTCGACGCGGCGCTTGCGCTCGGCGGCCGCGACCTTCTTGATCTTCAGCCCGAACTCGACGTTCTCGGCCGCGGTCATGTGGCGGAACAGCGCGTAGTGCTGGAAGACGAACCCGACGTGCCTGGCCTGCGGCGCCAGCGCGCTGACGTCCCGTCCCTGCAGCAGGATCCGACCCGCGTCGACGCCGGTCAGGCCGGCGATCATCCGCAGGATCGTGCTCTTGCCGGAGCCCGACGGCCCGAGCAGCACGAAGAACTCGCCGTCGGCGATCTCGAGCGAGACCTGGTTGACGACGGGGACGCCCTCGAAGCGCTTCGTCAACTGGTCGAGAACGATCGACATCGCGACGGTCTCCGGCCGGTTCCGTGTCGGTCACAAAGCGGTGACGGAGCCGCCCCGGCCCCGCCGGCTGCCCCCCGGGCGTGTTCCGGGAGGCCGGCCCGCCACGCCCGCCCGGCGCGGCCCGGTTGCCCCCTTGCCCGCGGCCGCCCCCTCGACGGCCCCGCGCATCGCGGGCCCGAGCCGGGGGAGCGCCCACGGGAACGCTACGGTCCCGGTGGTTCCGGCGAGGGTGACGATGCGGGGATAAGCGGCCGGGGCGGCGCGGCGCCCTGGGCCCGGTGGATCGGCCCGGATTGACAAGGAATGACTCTCGTTCAGTCCTGTTCGATCCCTCTTGCGCGAGCCCCTCGCCGGGTCGATCCTGCTGTTGCTGCGGCCGGAGCCTCCAAGGGACGGTCGCGGGGGGGACAACATGTCGCGAGCGAGGTCATGCGCCCTCGCCGTCGCGGCGGCGTCGCTTGCGGCGCCCGTCGTTCAGGGGGCTCTCGTCTCGCTTCCCGGAGACCTCGAGTCCGGGCCGGCCGTCGATCTCGTCGTGCCGGTCCGTCTCGATCCCGCCGACGGCGTCTCGGCGCTGGAACTGGCCTTCGGCTTCGATCCGTCGGTGCTCGAAGCGCGGGCGGCGTGGACCGCGCCGCTCGCCTCCGGCATGACCCTCGCGGCCGACCTCGCGACGCCGGGCCGCGTCGCGCTCTCGCTCTCCTCCGCCACGCCGCTGTCGGGCGCGGGCGAGGTCGCGTGGGTCGCGTTCCGAGTGGTCGGGAACGCGGGCCAGCGCGACCGCGCTGGCCTGGGAGACCGCGCTCCTCGACGGCGGCGCGATCCCGGCCGACACCGCCGACGGCGCGCTCTCCGTGATCGACGCCGACGCCGTGCTCAGCGTGCCGGACGGGACCTGCATCGAGGCGGAAGAGGACTTCCGCGTGCCGGTCGTCGCGACGCCCGCCGACGGCCTGCTCGGCCTCGACTTCACCGTGCGCTATGACCCGGGGCAGCTGGTGGCGGTCGACGTGCTCAAGGAACCGCTGGCGGGGGCGTTCGAGTTGTTCTCCAACCTGGCGGTTCCGGGCGAGGTGCGGATCGCGCTGTTCGGCTCCGCCCCGCTCGCGGGGAGCGGGCCCGTGGTCTCGATCGGTTTCGAGTCCCTCGCTGGTCCGCCCTGCAGCGCGCCGCTCTTCCTCGAGCGGATCGACGCCAACGAGGGGGCGATCGCTGCGACGCGCGACGACGGCCGCGTCGCGGTCGCGCCCGACGCCGACGACGACGGCTTCCCGGCCTGCGCCGACTGCGACGACGGCAACAGCGCGATCCATCCCGGCGCGCCCGAGTCCTGCAACGGCCTCGACGACGACTGCGACGGCCGGGCCGACAACGCGGCGGTGCCGGCCGGCTTCGTCGCGCTCGCGGTCCAGACCGTGCCCGGCGCGGCGCGGCTGGACTGGGTGAGCGTGCCGGGCGCGACCGGATACGACGCGGTTCGCGGGCTGCTCTCGGTTCTCGCCGCGACCGCCGGCAGCTTCGCCGACGCGACCGATCGCTGCCTGGCCGACGACCTGGCGGCGACGAGCCTGGAGGACGACGGGCTGCCCGTCGAAGGGGACGCCTTCTGGTACCTCGTCCGGGCGGTCGGCTGCGGCGGGCCGGGGACTTACGATTCGGCCAGCCCGGGCCGGGCGGCCGGGCTGCGCGATCCCGGGATCGCACTTTCGAGCGAGCGGTGCCCCTGAGCGAATGATCGAACAACTGCGAACATCCGCCTCGCCTTGCCCCGGCCCGGCGTCGGCGTACTTATTACGGATACGGGGAAAGGGCGGCGGGCCGCCACGCACCGGGTTAAGGTGAACGAGGACTGCATGCGGCCGCCTGGACGAAATCTCGCCGTGATCGCGCTGCTCTTCGCGGCGTCGATCGACCTGTCCGCGGCGGCCACCGCGCGCCTGCCCGTGTCGCGCGGCGCGACCGCGACCGACGTCGTGATCCCGATCCGCCTCGAATCGGCCGACGGCGTCTCGGCGATCGACTTCAGCTTCGACTACGACGCGACGGTGGCGCGCGCGACCGGCGTCTTCCGCACGACCTACACCCAGTCCTACACGCTCTCCTCCAACCTGGCGACGCCGGGGCGCGTCAGCCTGTCGCTCTCGGCGGGCCTGCCGCTGGTCGGCTCGGGCGAGGTGGCGTGGATCGTCTTCCGGCTGCAGGCCGCGGCGGGACAGAGCGCGCTTGCCTGGTTCTCGTGCTCGCTCAACGGCGGCACGCTGCCCTGCACGACGCAGAACGGCACGCTGACGATCGCCACCGCCGACTCGATCGTGCGGGTCCCCGACGACGCCGGCAGCGGCCCGGCGACGACGCTGACCGTCCCGATCTCGGCGACCAGCGTCAACGGCGTCGAGTCGGCCGACCTGTGGCTCTCCTACAACGCGGCGGTGCTCACTGCGACCAGCGTCGCGAAGACGCCGCTGACGCAGGACATGACGATGAACTTCAACCTCGCCCCGCCGGGCGAGGTCCGGATCTCGCTCTTCACGACCGGCGCGCCGCTCAGCGGGAGCGGCGACCTGGCCATTGTCACCTTCACCGTCTCCGGGCCGCTGGGCGACGCCACGCCGCTCAACCTGACGCGCGGCCAGTTCAACGAGGGGTCGCCGTCGACGCTGCTCGACGACGGGCTGTTCCGGGTCTGCGACGCGACCGACCCCGATACCGACGGCCTCTCGGCCTGCGCCGGCGACTGCAACAACGCCAATCCGCAGGTCCGCCCCGGCCTGGCCGAGATCTGCGACGCGCTCGACAACGACTGCGACGGCTTCACCGACAACGCGCCCCTGCCCGGCAACAGCGCCGCGCTGACCGGGACGCGGGTCGGCGCCGCGGCACGCCTGGCGTGGCCCGCCTTCGCGCGCGCCACCGGCTACGACGCGCTCCGCGGCAGCCTCTCGACGCTGCGGGCGACCGGCAGCTTCGCCGGCGCGACCCTGGCGTGCCTGGCCAACGACGCCCCGGCGACGACGCTCGACGACGCGCCCCTGCCGGCGGCGGCCGACGGCTTCTGGTATCTCGTGCGCGGCGTCAACTGCGGCGGCGCCGGCAGCTGGGACGACTCGGCGGGCAGCGGCCAGGCCGGGCCGCGCGGCCCCGGGATCGCGGCCTCCCCGAACGCCTGCCCGTAGGGGCCGGCCGGGGCCCCGCTTCGACTTGGAGAAGCCAAGTCGCATGCCAGCGCCGACCAAGGCGCTGGCCGCGGGGCGTGCCGGCCCGCCTCCACGCCGTCGCGGTTTCGGGCCGCCACAGAGGGCGGCCCCTGCGGGGGCGCGGCGGTCGGTCCGCGTCGTCCGTTGCGTGATCGGTAGGGGCCGGCCTCCGTGCCGGCCCGCCTCCGCCCGATCGCGGCTTCGGGCCGCCACAGAGGGCGGCCCCTACCGCCGCATTCGTACCGCGGTGCTAGCATCGCGTTCCCGAGAGGGTCGCGATGGCGCCGTCCCCCGCGCGCTTCTTCCGCTTCGATGAGCATGGCACCGGCTACCGCCAGGAGATCACCGGCGGCGTGACGACCTTCGTCACGATGGCCTACATCGTCGTCGTCAACCCCGCGATCCTCGCCAACGCGGGGATCCCGACCGGCCCGTCGACCTTGGCCACGATCCTCACCGCCGCGCTGGGCACGATCCTGATGGGGCTCGCCGCCAACCGGCCGATCGCCGTCGCGCCGTACATGGGCGAAAACGCCTTCATCGCCTTCGGCATGGCGACGCTGGGGATCGGCTGGCAGCTCCGGATCGGCGCGGTCTTCGTCAGCGGGGCGCTCTTCCTCCTCATTGCGCTGTCCGGGCTCTTCCGCTGGCTCGCCGACTCGATCAGCCCCTCGATGAAGCGGGCCTTCGCGGTCGGGATCGGGCTCTTCCTCAGCTTCATCGGCCTGGTCGAGACCGGGATCGTGCGGGCGGGGAAGGCGGTGCCGGTCGAGATCGGCGACCTGTCGTCGGGGCCGGTGCTGCTGTCCTTGGCGGGGCTCGTGATCATCGCGGTGCTGATGGCGCGCCGGGTGCGTGGCTCGATCCTGGTCGGGATCGCGGTCGTGGCCGCGGCGGGGATGCTGCTCGGCTACGCCGAGCCGCCGTCGGGCGTCGTCGCCTGGCCGCGGTTCACCGGGCCCGGCGGGCTGACCGAGGTCGCCGGGCAGCTGCGCTTCTCCGAGACGCTGCCGGACGGCCGCACTGTGAGCCTCTTCTCGTTCACGCTGCTGCCCGTCCTCCTGACCCTCTTCCTGATGGACTTCCTCGACACGCTCGGCACGCTGGTCGGGCTGGGCGCGGCGGGGAACATGCTCGACGAGCGCGGCAACTTCCCGGAGATCGGCCGGCCGATGACGGTCGGCGCGGTCTCGTGCATGGGCTCGGCGCTGCTCGGCACCTCGACCGCGGGGGCGTACATCGAATCGGCCGCCGGGATCAAGGACGGCGCGCGGACCGGTTTCTCCGCGCTGGTCACGGGGCTGCTCTTCCTCGCCACGCTGTTCTTCGTGCCGCTGGCCAGCGCGCTGGCGGGGCTTCGCTTCGCCTACGGCCCGGCGCTGGTGATCGTCGGCGCGCTGATGATCGGTCCGGCGCGCGGGATCGACTTCGACGACCTGACCGAGCTGATCCCGGCCTTCCTGACGATCCTGATGATGGTCTTCACCTACAACATCGCCAACGGGCTGACCGCGGGTCTCGCGGTCTACCCGTTCCTGAAGGTCCTGACCGGCCGCTGGCGCGAGTTGAACGCGGGAATGCTGGTGCTGTCGGGGCTGTGCCTGGCGTACTTCGCGTTCGGGATCGTTCACTGAGCGCGGCGGAGTGGCCGTGAGACTCGTTTGGCAGACCGGCATCGCGGTGACCCGATCAGGAGCGTGCATCGACGGGGTGCCGAATGACGGCGGGATTGCAGGCCTTCTACGGCACGCCGTGACCAGGAACGCCGTATCATCTCAGGACGAGTGATGGGGGACACCGGATCGGCACGGTCGGAATGAGGTGCGCGGCACAGGAACGGCCTGCTGCGGGTGAGCGACTGCTCGCCATGCTAGTGCTCTGCGCGGCACTCGCACTGCCCTGCTCCGCGGACGTTGATCGCGATGGCCAGTCACGAATCGCGGGGGACTGTGACGATGGCGATGCCGGCGCCAACAGCTTCGCGGTCGAGGTATGCAACGGCCGGGACGATGACTGCGACGGAAGTCTCGACGAGGGATGTGCGACGACCTGCCCGGGGGATGGCCCGCCGAGCCTGATGACGGTGATCGATGGCGACTCGACTTGGTCCGAGAGGGTGAGGCTGGCGGTCGGGCGAACGCAGTTGGTCGCCTCGGCTCACGCGCTGGGCGGGGCGACCGGAGCGGGGGCGTGGATATTCCGACTCGGGGTCCGCGGGGAGCGGATCTCGTCCGCGCTGCTGGACGGGGACGGAGACGGGACCGTTGCCATTGACCTCGCCACGCGGGGTGACGGGGCAGGTGCCGTCTGGGCGTCGCGGCTCGGGGGTTCCACGTGCCGGCATCAGCAACTCAGTGAGAATCTCGTCGCGGTTGCAGCCCCGACGACCCTCTCCGCAGCGGGCAGGGCATGTCTCGAAGTCCACGTGGCCTGGTCCGGAGCCGTCTTCGGGAACATCTGGGTCGAGAAGGAACCGACCCAGGACAGGCTCGTATTTGCCCCCCACCCACCGGCTCCGAGCGCTCTTGGTACCAAGCGAACGATGAACACCGCGGGAAGTCGCGTCAAGAGCGCGGCGATCGCCGCGAGGGGCACCGCGTTTGGCGTCGCGTGGTTCGAGAGTCAAGGGGGAACGACCACGCTCGTGCACGGCGAGATCAACGAGCTGTCCGTCCCGCTTCGAGCTCCGCGCAACGTTCTTGTCGTCGGGTCGACCGCACGGGGTCTCGACCTGCTCTGGATGGGCGACAGATACGTCGTCGCGTGGTCGGAGGCGATCGGAGGGGCAGAGGAGGTGAGGGCTGTCGAGGTCGACACTTCTGGAGTGCCGGCGGGGCCCCCGGAGGTTCTTTCGATCGACGACACGCTCGACTCGGCGCTGCCCGATCTGACCTGGACCGGTACACGGCTGATCGTGAGCTGGATCGAGCTGGAAGCGCCCCTGGCGCACGTCGAGGTCGCGCGACTTTCGACCGGTCTCGCGCGTGAAGGCGACGTTCTCGGGGTCGACCCCGCGGGTGGGGAACAGGGTCCGCCGGCGATTCGGTGGACAGGAGACACGCTCGTTGTCGTGAGGAGTCCTGGCGGCGACGGCGGCCTGGTTTCCACGGCGGTCGGATGCGTCGACGCGGATGGAGACGGCGCAGCGGCGCGCATTTCGGACTGCGACGATGGCGATCCGATGCGTTACCCCGGGTCGCAGGAGACCTGCGACGGGATCGACCAGGACTGCAACCTGGAGCCGGACGACGGGTGCCGAGACTGTCCGGACCCACAGGCGCTCGCAGCGATCTCGTTCGATCAGGTGTGGACGCCTCGCGGTGCGCCAACCCGCATCAGGACCGCGTGGACCGGTAGCGTCTTTGGCGTGACCTGGCTCGAGCGGGGACCGGGGCCGTTCGAGCAACTCCTTTTCAGGACAGTCGACAAGCGGGGCGTGCCGCAGTCAGAGACGCGCGCCTTGACCACGGGCGAGACGGAGGCCTTCCTCGGCCACCTGATCTGGACGGGAAGGCGTTTCGCTGTGACCTGGGGCGACTCGGAAGGTTACCTTCCCGGGCAGGGAAACGAGGTCCTCTTCCAACTGCTGAATCTGGATGGGAGCGCCGCAAGCAGCCGCCTCAACGTTAGCGAGATGGGTGTCGGCTTCCCGAGCTACGACTACCAGGCCGTCACGCCGACCCTCGTCTGGAATGGAAGTGGGTTCCTCGTAGCGTGGGCAGACCATCGCGACGAGGTCACGTTAACGGAGATCTACACGAGACTGCTCTCAGCGGAGGGACAACCTCTCGCGCCGCCGGTGCGATCCACTGCCTATCCCGACAGCGCCCGGCGACCCTCGCTCGCGTGGAGCGGTGACTCCTATGGGCTCGGATTCGATCTCGGGAACCGGACGTTCTTTCGACTGCTGGGGCCGGACGGGCGACCGCTTACCGAATCACGATTTATTGATCTCGGTTCGCGGGAGCCGAGCGTCGTGTGGGTTGGCACGCAATACGCGGTCGGCTACCTTGGCGAGCCAACGGAGTGCAACATCGATCCCTGTCCCATGCTGGTTCTCGTGGACGCCAATGGAATCCCCGCGCCGGCGCCTCTTCAGTTGGGCGGTGGCTACTCGACATCGCTCGACGTCGTTTGGTCTGGCGCCGAGCTCGGCGCGTCCTGGTTCGAGCAGGATCCGTTCGTGCCGCGCGAGCAGTTCCGGCTCGCCCGCGTCGCGATGCCGGCCGGGAGCCTGCTCGGGATCGTGGACGTCGAGCGACCGGCCGGCGGGATCCTCGAGAACCAGGCGCCGCTCGCCTGGACGGGCGACGCCTACTCGCTCCTCTGGCGGTGGGTGGAAAGCGAGGGGGTGCCTCCACATGCGTATCGGACGGCGATCCGCTGCTGCCGCGACCTTGACCTCGACGGCGTGTCCCTCTGCGCCGATTGTGACGACGCGGATCCTCTGCGGGCACCCGGCCTTGCGGAGATCTGTGACCGGATCGACAACGACTGCGACCTGCTGGTCGACGAAGGAGCCGGGCCACCCGGGGCGGCTCGAGGGCTGCGGTTCAACTCCGATTCGTCGCTCCTGTGGGATGTTGTCGTCGGCGCGGATACGTACGACGTCGTCCGAGGTGGCGTGGCATCGCTCATGGGGTCCGCGGGCGACTTCGCGCAGTCCATCGGGAGGTGCATCGCCGCAGATGCGAACACGACACAGGCGTCGGACGCGGAGTGGCCACAGAGCGGAGACGCGTTCTATTACCTGGTCCGGGCAACAGGGTGCGGGGAGCAATCGGGAAGCTACGATGAGGCTGCGGGTGGCCAGGTCGGCGGCCGCGATGGCGAGATCGGGTCAGCGCCCGCTGCGTGCCCATGAGCGGAAGACGTCCGTGACGGAGTGACTTCCGGCAACTTGCCGTCAGTCGCGCAGTACCGCGTCGAACGCGATGGCGAGCCCTGGACAGGGGGGCGACTCGAAGAGGCAGGCCGCCTTACGCCCGGCGCGCTATCTTCGTGGGAGGGAGGCCCGCGCCGGTTGAGTCCCGGAGGACGCCCGATCACGCTCCTGCTCGACCTGCTCGCCTTCGCGGCGGGGCTCGGGATGGCCTGGGCCTTCGGCTGGCAGGCGAAGGACCTGGTCTGGGGCCTCTGGCTGTCGAGCCTGGTCGTCGGCTACACGACGATCGTGGTCGGGATCGGGCGCGGCGTTTTCGTCGCGTCGCAGGCGCCGGGGAAACCCGCCAGCCCGGTGGGCTGGTGCTGTCGCTACTCTTCGTCTTGTTCCTCTTGACGTTCTTCACGATCCACTTCGGCGGCTTCCACTTCGTCCACTCGGTCTTCCTCAACCTCTTCTTCCCGGTCGTCGACCCGAAGAGCTTCCCGAGCGAGGGGCTCTACACCGAAGTGTTCCGCCGCTACTGGCCGTTCCTCACCGCGGCCTTCCTGGCCGAGCGGGCCGCGCTGCGCACCGCGTGGAACGCCCCGCTCGACTTCCGGCAGCGCGGCGGGCAGAACGTGCTGGGCGCGCCCTACCGCAATGTCGTCCGGATGCACCTCTTGATCTTCTTCTTCGCCTTCGCCAGCGATGATGGGGCTCGACTCGTTCGGGGTCTACGCGGTGGTGTTCGCGGTCTACTTCTTCCCCTGGCGGACGATCCTGGGGCGCCGGGAACCGGCGGTGCCGAGCACGAGCCCGTAGGGGCGGCCCTCCGTGGCCGCCCGCGCGCGCCCGGTTCCCGCGCCCGGGACATCGCCCCGCTCCAGGACTCGACCGCGGCCCGGCGCGGCGGTACAATCATGGTCACGAGAACATGACCATGAAGACCATCCCCGCCGGCGAATTCAAGGCCCGCTGCCTCGCGCTGATGGACCAGGTCCGCGCGCACGGCGGCGAGATCGTCATCACCAAGCGCGGCGTCCCGGTCGCCCGGCTCGTGCCGCCGCCCGCGCCGGCAGCCGACATCTTCGGCTGCATGGCGGGGACCGCGTCGATCGCCGGGGACGTCGAGTCGCCCGTGCTGCCGCCGTCGGCGTGGAAGGGCGGGCGTTGACGCTGCTCGACACGCACGCGCTGCTCTTCCTCGGGATCGCGCCCGAACGGCTGTCGAAGCCGGCCGCGCGGGCGATCCGGCGCGCGGCCCGTGCGGGCGGCCTGGCGGTCGCGTCGATCTCGCTCTGGGAGATCGCCATGCTTGCCGCCGCCGGGCGGCTGAGGATCCGGGGCACCGTCGAGTCGTGGATGCAGGAACTGCTCGAGCGGACGGGGGTCGCGACGCGCGAGATCACGCCGTCGATCGCGGCTCTGGCGCTCCTGTTCCCGGACGACTTTCCCCGCGACCCGGCGGATCGACTGATCGCGGCGACGGCGCGGGCCGAGGGGGTCCCGCTCGTCACGCGGGACGAGGCGATCCGGGAGAGCGGCCTGATCGAGACGATCTGGTAGCGGCTCGCTGGCCGCTCGCCGGTCCCGCCCGTGGTCCCAGCGGTCGCCGCCCCCGCTTCCCGGCCGCCCCCGGAGGCGTTAACCTGACGGCGCCATGGCCAACGGATCCCAGTCGGGCAGCGGTACCTGGGGCTGGTTCCTCGGCGGCTGCCTGTTCGCGATCGTCGCCCTCGGCCTCGTCGTCTGCGGTGCGGGGTTCATGCTGGTGCAGTGGGGGCGCGGGGTCGAGCGCGAGTTGAAGGACCCCGCCAGCCGTACCGACAAGGCACTGCGGGTCCTGGGCGCAAAGGCACTGCCGGACGGCTACTACGCGATGGTGGCGCTCAACATCCCCTACATCGCGGACCTCGCCGTCCTGACCGACAAGGCGCCGGACGAGAAGGGGAACATCCCCGGCTTCGGCGCCCGCGGGCTGATCTACATGCGCTCGATGCGCTTCGGCGGCAACCCGCAGGAGATCGAGGACTTCGTCACCGGCAAGACCAACGACCTCGATGCGCTGCGCCGCAACAAGATCAACCTCGGCCCGGGCGACGTGCTGGCGCGCGGCACGCTCGAGGGGCGGGCCGGCGCGGAGAAGCTGCTCTATCTGGTCAAGCGCGGCTCGGTGCAGATGAACGAGCACAGCGTCCAGGGGATGTCGGCGGTGGTCATGCCGAAGTGCGAGCCGTCCGACGGCAAGCAGCGGATCGCGATCTGGTTCTGTCCCGAGCCCGAGGCGGCCAAGGGGCTGAAGCCCGACGACGCGGCCGGGCTGGCCGCGGCGCTCGCCGGGAGCTGCGGCGACCCCGAGGCGATCGGCGCGTTCATGGACCACTTCCGCCCCTGCGGCGCAGACTAGGAACTCAGGGACAGCGGCGGTCTTCCGGGCGCGGCGCGAGCGCGGACCGCGGCCGCCCGATCGGCGTATCATCGATCCCCCACCGCTTCGGGGGCCTCCATGTCCGTCACCGCTTCGACGCCGCGTGTCGCCTCCGGGTGGTCCGCTTCCGCGCTCGTCCTGGTCGCCGCGCTCGCGCTCGCCGCGCTGGGCCTCGCCGCCCGGGGCGCGATCGCCTCCGGCCCCCGCCTCGCCCCCGGCACCGAGCCGCCGCCCGCGATCCCGGAGCTGGCGCTCGCCCCGGGCGCGCCGAACTCCGCGCTGACCGTCGCGATCGCGCTGCCGCGCACCCAACTCGTCGGCTCGATGCGGCCGGCGCTGGTCTTCTCGCGCCCGGTCGTCGCGCTCCAGCAGGCGGAGGCCCTGACCCAGCTCCCGCCGCCGGCGTCGCTCGCGCCGGCCGTCGCCGGGAGCTGGCGCTGGCTCGGCTCGTCGGCGGTCGAGTTCGTGCCCGACGCGCCGTTCCCGATGGCGACCCCCTTCACCGTCACGGTTCCCGCCGGGCTGAAGGCGCTCGACGGTTCGGTTCTGGCCACCGCCTACAGCTACAGCTTCACGACGCCGCGGCCCGAGCTCGTCGAAGTGCAGCCCCGCGACGGCTCGCGCTGGGTCGAGCCGGAGCAGCTCTTCGCGCTCGGCCTGAACCAGCCGGTCGCGGCGATCGAGGACCACGCCTGGATCGAGCTGCGCCCGGAAGCGGCCGCGCCGGCCCGCGTCCCGCTGCGGCTGGTGCGCGCGGTCGACGTCCCCGCGGAAGAGGAGCGCGAGCGGCGCGAGCGTGGCGCCCCCGGAGGCTGGTGGTCGCGCCCGGGCGACCGCGAGCGCGGCCTGCCCGACCGCCGGACCCGCTACGAGCTGAAGCCGGCGCGGCCGCTCCCGAAGGACACGCCGCTCGCGCTGGTCGTCGACGGCGCGCTGCGCGGCGAAGCCGGGCCGCTGACTCTGGGCGGGACGCGCACGATCCCGATGCGCAGCTACGGCCCGGCGCGCATCGTCGGGACGAAGTGCGGCTTTACTTACAGCGACCAGTGCCCGTACGGGCCGTTCACCCTGCTGACCTCCAACGAGATCGAGCTTCAGACCATGAAGGGGCGGATCACGATCGAGCCACCGGTCGAGATCGACTGGGAGGCGTCGGAGGCCTCGGTCTCGTGGGACGGGACCGCCAGCGTGTCGCTGGCCGGCGCGTGGCGACCCGGCACGACCTACCGCCTCCGCCTCGCGGCTGGCGCGCGGGACGTCTTCGGCCAGGAAGTCCCCACTTGGGAAGGGACGATCGCGACCAGCGACCTGCGCCCGACGCTCGACTCCGGCCGCGCGGTCGCGCTGATCGAGCGCGGCTCCGCCGCGCTGCCGCTGCGCACGGTCAACCTGAAGACCGTCACGGCCACCCTCTGGCGGGTCACGCCGGGCGAGATGGCGCGGGCGTTCTACGACACCGGCCCGGCCGACACGCCCTGGATCCCGGACCGCGCCCCGGTGCAGTCCGTGCTCGACGTCGCCGGCGCGCCGCAACGCGACGCGCTGGAGCCCGCTCGCGCCGGCGCGCGCTCGTGCCCGGGCCGCGCGACGCCGGGCTCTTCGTCGTCCAGCTCGACTCCCCCGAGATCCCCCCGGCGGAGCGGCCGGAGCGCAGCCCCTACCGCCGCGTGCTGGTCCAGGTGACCGACCTCGCGGTCCACGCCAAGGTCGGCCCCGAGAGCGGCCTGGCCTGGGTGACCTCCGTGACCCAAGGGGACGCCGGTCGAGGGGGCCGCGGTCGAGATGCTGGCCTCCGACGGGACGCCCTTCTTCCGCGGCACGACCGACCGCGACGGCCTGCTGCGCCTGCCCGGCGTCGCCGACCGCGTCAGCGGGGCCGAGTGGAACCCGGAGCTGCGCGCACTGGTCGTCGCCAGCAAGGACGGCGACACCGGCTTCGCGGCGACCGGTTTCGACGACTCCTACACCCCGTGGGCGATGGGGATGATGGGCGGCTGGGAAGGGAAGATCCCGGAGGCGCTCGGCACCGTCACCCCGGAGCGCGGGATCTACCGCCCCGGCGACACCGTCCACTTCGTCGGCCTCGCGCGCCTGATGAAGCTGGGCCGGCTCGGCCGCCCCGCGGCCGGGACGCCGGTCACGGTCGACGCTGATCGACGGGCGCGGAATGGACGTCGCGAAAGTCGACGCGACGCTCACCCCGTTCGGGACCTTCTCGGGCGATGCGGTGATCCCGAAGGGGGCGTCGCTGGGCTACTACTCGCTGCGCGCGAGGCTGAAGGACGGTGGGGCCCCGCTGGAGTACTTCGGCTCGTTCCGGGTCGAGGAGTACCGGGCCCCGCCCTTCCTGGTCAACGTCAAGGCCGCCGCGGCCGACGCGCTGCCGGGCGACCCGCTCGGTGCCGAGGTCGTCGCGCGCTACGCCTTCGGCGGCGCGATGGCCGGCGCGCCCGTCAGGTGGAGCGCGATTCGCTCGCCGCTCGACGTCGTGCCGCCCGGGAACCCCGGGCTTCGAGTTCGGCCAGAGCGTCTGGTGGTGGGACGACGAGGCGCCGCGCCCCTCCACCGCGCAGACCGCGGCGGGAGAGGGCGTGGTCGACGCGCGGGGGAACTTCGCCTTCGACGCCGGCCGCGCCGAGGCGCCGGGCGAGCGCCCCTGGTCGTACACGCTCGAGGCCGAGGTCACCGACGTCAGCCGCCAGCGCGTCGCCAACCGCGCGCGCGTCACCGTGCACCCGGCCGAGGCCTACGCCGGGGTGCGCGTCGCGAACGAAGGGTTCGGCGAGGAGGGGAAGCCGGTCGCGGTCGAACTGATCGCAGCGGCGCCCGACGGCACGCGCCGCGCCGGGCTGACGATCGACGTCGCCGTCACCCGCCGCGTCTGGAAGTCGATCCGCAAGAAGGGGGCCGGCGAGCGCTGGGAGACGATCACCGAGCCGGTCGACGAGCCCGCGGCCTCGTGCCGCGTGACGACCGCCGAGACGCCGCAGCTCTGCCGCTTCACCCCGGAAGCGGGCGGGCTCTTCATCCTCGAGGCGACGCTGAAGGACGGCGCCGGCCGGACGCAGAAGACGCGGTCCGGGCTCTACGTGATCGGCAGCGGCTGGGTCTCGTGGCTGCGCGACGGCACCGACCGGATCGACCTGGTCGCGGACCGCGCGCTCTACGACGTCGGCGACACGGCGCAGATCCTGGTCAAGAGCCCGTTCCCGAAGGCCGAGGCGATCGTCACCGTCGAGCGCGCCGGCGTGATGTCGGCCCGGCGCGTGACGCTCGACGGCGCGGCGCGCGCGATCCCGATGCCGATCGACGAGTCGATGGTCCCGAACGCGTACGTCTCGATCGTGCTGGTGCGCGGCCGCGTGCCGACCGACCAGGTTGCGGGCGAGGGGGCCGATCCCGGCCGGCCGGAATTCAAGCTGGGCTACCTCGAGCTGAAGGTCGAGAAGAAGGCGCGGCGCCTCGCGGTGGCGGTGAAGCCCGAGCGCGCCGACTACCGGCCGCGGCAGAAGGTCGAGGTCGACCTCGCGGTGACGGACGCGAAGGGACGCCCGGCGAAGGCGCAGCTCGCGGTCTGGGCGGTCGACGAGACGGTGTTGCGCCTGACGGGCTACGAGCCGCCCGACCCGATCGAGGCGATCTACGCCCCGCGGCCGCTCTCGGTCCGCACGGCGGAGCCGCTGGTGGACCTCGTGCTGCGGCGCTGGTACGGCGAGAAGGGCGGGACGGCGCCGGGCGGCGGCGGCGGCGACGACGGGAGCGAGATCCGCACGCGGTTCAAGACGACGGTCCTGTTTGCGCCGGAGGTCGTGACCGGCGCCGACGGCCGCGCGCGCGTCGTCGTTCGAGCTGCCCGACAACCTGACGACCTACCGGGTCATGGCGCTGGCGATCGGCGAGGACGAGCGCTTCGGCACCGGCAAGGGCGCGTTGACGGTCAGCAAGCCGCTGCTGGCGATCCCCGCGCTGCCGCGCATCGCGCGCGTCGGCGACCGCTTCGAGGCGGGGGTCGTCGTACACGCGAAGGATCCGGCGGCGCTCGGCGGCACGCCGGTGGAGGTGAGCGCCGAGGCGACGGGCGGCGTCGCGCTGTCCGGTCCGGCGACGAAGAGCGTGCGCCTGCCGGACGGCCGGGCGCAGGAGGTCCGCTTCGCGTTCGTCGGGAAGAGCGCCACGCCGGCGACGCTGCGCTTCACCGTCCGTGGGGCGGGGGAGCGCGACGCGGTCGAGCAGGCGATCGTCGTCGCCCCGTCCGCGGCGCCGGAAGTCGTCGCGACCTACGGCGACACCGAGACCGAGCGGACCGAGGCGATCGTCCCACCGCAGAGGGTTCGCCCCGACGCCGGCGGCCTCGAGCTGACGCTCGCCTCGACGGCGATGGCCGGCTTCGAGGGGGCGATGCGGCAGCTCGTCGACGTACCCCTACGGCTGCGCCGAGCAGCTCGCGTCGCGGCTCGTGCCGTTCGTCGCGCTGCGACAGATCCAGAAGGACTACGGCCTCGCGCCCACCGGCGCCGAGGACCGGGAGAAGCAGCGCGCGCGCGAGGCCGAGTGGTTCAGAGCCTGGCTGGGGCTCGGCGGGAACATGCCGGATCGGCCGGGGAACTCGGCGGCGCCTGCGACGAGTCCGGACGCGATCGTCGCGGAGACGATCGCTGCGCTGGCGAGCCTGCAGCGCGAGGACGGCGGTTTCCGCTACTGGCCGGACAGCCTTGATGCCTCGCCATGGGCCAGCTCGTGGGCCGTGCTGGCCCTGGCGCGGGCAGAGACGCCGGGCTACGCGGTCGATCCCGCCGTGATCGCGAAGGGGCAGCGCTACCTGGCCGGAGGTCGTGGCGGCCGGGAAGCCGGTGCGCTTCTGGTCGCTCACCTTCACCGCCTACGCTCGACGACCGCGCGTTCGCGCTCTGGGTGCTCGCCCGCACCGGCGCGCCGCAGGCCTCGTATTACACCGACCTCTTCGAGCGGCGCGGCGACCTGACGCTCGGCTCGCGCGCCATGCTGACCGACGCGCTGCTGCGGCCCGGTGGCGCGGCGGCCGACGCCGTCCGCGGGCGCACGCTGCTCGACGAGCTGGTGAACGCGGCGCGGATCACCGCCGGCGAGGCCTTCTTCCAGGACACGGATGCAGCCTCGAATGTCGCGGCCTGGTCCTCCGACGTGACGACGACGTCGATCGTTCTGATGCTGCTCGAGGCCCACGCGCCGCAGCACGTGCTGGTCCCGATGCTCGTCCGCTGGCTGGCCGGCGAGCGGCTCCCGAACGGCGCCTACCGCACGACGCAGGAAGCCGGCTGGACGCTGCTGGCGCTGGCCGACCTGGCGGCGACGCGCGAGCGCGCCGTGCCCGACTTCGCGGCGCGGGCTGTGCTGGGCCGCAGGGAGGTCGCGGCCGCGGAGTTCCGCGGGCGGTCGCTCGAGCTCTGACGAGGGACGTGCCGATGCGGGAACTGGCGGCGCGCCGGCGCGGCCCCGCTCGTCCTCTCGAAACAGGGGGCGGGCATCCTCTACTACGGGGCGCGGCTGACCTACATCCCGGAACAGCCGCCCGCCAGCGCACTCGACCGCGGCCTGGCGGTGCAGCGCTGGCTCTCCCCCTACGGCAGCGCGGGACAGGCGCGGAGCTTCGGCGCCGGCACGCTGGTGACCCTGACCGTCCGGGTCGCCACGCCGCAGGAGCGGCGATACGTCGCACTCGACGTCCCGGTGCCGGCCGGTTTCGAGCCGGTCGACGCCTCGCTCTCGACCGCGTCGGTCGCAGCGACACTGGTGCCGCCTCTGCCCGGGGGGGAGGCGGCCGAGCAGGGGGAGGGGTTCGGTGAGGACTGGATCGGCGGCAGCCTCGGCGGCACCGTCGGCGGGTGGGGCGGCATGCCAGGCGGCCTGCCCGCGTGGGCCTACGGCGACTACACCCCGTTCGCCCGGCGCGAGCTGCGCGACGACCGCGTGCTGGCCTTCGCCGACCGCCTGCCGCCGGGGGTCTGGGAGGTGCGCTTCGTGCTGCGCGCGACGACGCCGGGCACGTTCCTCTTCCCGCCGGCGCAGGCGGCGGAGATGTACCGGCCGGAGACCTTCGGCCGCGACGGTGCGGTCGAGGTGACGGTGACCCCGTGAGCGGGCGGCGCCTTTCGCCGCGCGCCCGAGGGGTGCTGCGTACGCTCGCGCGGGCGGGCGCGGCGGCGTGCGTCGCCGCACTCGCCGCGGCCGCGCTCTTCGTCGCCTGGCCGCTGCCCGCCGGCCTGCTCGACGCCTCGCGCCTCGCTTCCGTCCGCATCGCCGACCGCGAGGGCGGCCTGCTGCGCGAGCTGCGCTCGGGCGAGGACGGCCGCGCGATCCCGCTCCCGCCCGGCCCGCTGCCGCAGCGCGTCGTCGATGCGTTCATCGCCATCGAGGACCGGCGCTTCGGCCGCCACCCCGGCGTCGACCCGCTGGCGATCGCGCGCACGGCGCGCGACATCGCGCGCGCGGGGCGGGTCACCGGCGGGGCCTCGACGATCGCGCAGCAACTGGCGCGGCGCCTCGTCCCGCGCCGCCGGACGCTGGCCGGCAAGGCCAAGGAGGCGCTCTGGGCGTTGCGCCTGTCGGCGCACCTGCCGCGCGAGACGCTGCTGCGCGCGTACCTCGACCGCGTCGCGCTGGGGCGCTCGCTCTCCGGCGTGGAGACCGCGGCGCAGGTCTACTTCCGGCGCCCCGCGGCGCGGCTCTCGCTGGCGCAGGCGGCGCTGCTCGCGGGGATGGCCGCGTCGCCGGCCCGCTTCGACCCGTACCGCCACCCGGACGATGCGCGCGCCCGGATGCGGCGGGTGCTGGACCGGATGGCCGCCCCGGGGTTCATCGCGCGGCCGGAGGCCGACGCGGCCGCCGACTCCCCGCTCGACCTTGCTCCGTTCGAGGCCCCGTTCCGCGCCCCGCACTTCACCGCCTGGCTGGCGGCGGCGCTGCCGCCCGGCACGGCGTCGGTCGAGACCACGCTCGACCCGGCGCTGCAGCGCTTCGTCGAGCAGGCGATGGCCGAGGAGCTGGCGGGGCTGTCCGAGCGCCGCGTCGGGCAGGCGGCGGCGATCGTCGTCGACAACGACACCGGCGAGATCCTGGCCTGGGCCGGCTCCGCCGACTTCTTCGACGAGGAGGCGGGGGGCCAGAACGACGGCGTGCGCGCGCTGCGCCAGCCGGGAAGCAGCCTCAAGCCGTTCGCCTACGGCCTGGCGCTGGCCGCCGGCTTCACCCCGGCGACGCTGCTCCCCGACGTCGCCGCGCGCTACGCCACGCCGACCGGCGATTACCAGCCGCAGAACTACGACCGCCGCCAGCGCGGCCCGGTCCGGCTGCGCGCGGCGCTGGCCAACAGCTACAACCTGCCGGCGGTCCACCTGTGCGAGACGCTGGGCCCCGGGCGCGTGCTCGAGGTCCTGCGCCGCGCCGGGTACGAATCGCTGCGCGAGTCACCCGATCACTACGGCGTCGCGCTGGTGCTGGGGGACGGCGAGGTCTCGCTCTACGAGCAGGCGCGCGCCTTCCGCGGGCTGGCGCGCGGGGGGGTGGCGGGGCCGCTGGTCGCGGTGCGGGCGGCGCGCGACGCGCCGGGCACGCCGCCCCGAGCCGCACCGGGCCTCGCGCCGGGCCTCGCACCGGGCCTCGCACCGGGCCTCGCACCGGGCCTCGCGCCGGGCCTCGCACCGGGCCTCGCGCCGGTGCGCTTCCTGCCCGCGCCGGCGGCGGCGCTGCTGACCGACATCCTCGCCGACGAGTTCGCGCGCGCGCCGGCCTTCGGCGTCGAGAACGCGCTGCGGCTGCCGTTCCCGGTCGCGGCCAAGACCGGGACCTCGCGGGCCCACGTCGACAACTGGACCGTCGGTTTCACGCGCGAGCGGACGGTTGCGGTCTGGGCCGGCAACTTCGACGGGACACCGATGCGGGGGGTGTCTGGAGTGACCGGGGCGGGGCCGCTGTTCCGGAAGATCATGCGGCGCGCGATGGCGGGGCTGGATCCCGCGCCGCTCGTCGAGCGCGCGGCGTTCGAGCACGCCGCGGTCTGCGCGCTGTCGGGGGCGCGCGCGGGCGCCGCCTGCCCGGCGGCGGTGGACGAGATCTTCGTACCCGGGACCGCGCCGCGCGCGGGGTGCGCGATGCACCGGCTGGCCGCCGGGACGGTGCCGGTGCTCGACGTCGGGCCGGAGTACTACGCCTGGGCCCGGCGCGAGGGGCTGGACGCGGGACCGCGGCCGGCCGGTGACGCGCCGGCCGCCGCCGCGTCGGGCCGCGCGCGGCTGCTCGCCCCCGCCGACGGCGACGAGTACCTGGTCGACCCGGGCCTGCCGGGGGACGACCAGTCGATCCCGGTGCGGGCGCTCCCGCCGGCCGGCGTGGCGCGGCTCGAGCTGCGTACTGCCGACGGCGCCGTCGTGCCGCTCGAGGCCCCCTTCACCGCGCGGCTCGCGGCGCGGCGCGGCCGCCAGCGGGTCGAGCTGTGGGTCCCGGGTGCGGCCGCCCCGGACGCCGCAGCGACGATCACGGTGCGATGAGGCGCGTGGCGCCCATCTGCGTCGCGCGCGCCTTGGCGGCGGGTGTGCTTGCAGCGCTCGTGGCCCTCGCGGCGCTGGCCCTCGCCGCCGCGCCGCTGGCCCGTGCCGCCGCGCCGCCGACCGGCTTCCCCGGCGAGGAGGCCGGCGCCACGGTCGAGGTGCTGGTCCTGACCCGCTTCCACCCGCGGGCCGCGACGCTCGAGGGGCCGCGCGCGCTGCGCCTTGCCGCCGACGGCGCGGTGCTGCGCGTCGACGGGCGCGCCGCTGCCGCGCCGCTGGTGCTGGAGCCCGCGCGCTGGACGATCACCCTTCCCGACGGCACCGTGCGCGGCTACGAGGCCGCGCTGCGGGTCGGCGCCGAGGCGGGGGAGTTGCGGATCGTCGCCGCGCTGGAGCGGGAGGACTACGTCGCGCGCGCCGTCGCGGCGGAGACGCTCCCCGGCACGCCACCGGCTGCGCTCGAGGCCCAGGCGATCGTCGCCCGCTCGTTCGCGCTGGCCCCCGGCGCGCGCCACCGCGAGGCCCGGCTCTGCGACCTCGCGCACTGCCAGGCGCTCACTCCCGTCGCCGACGCGGCCCACGCCGAGGCGGCGCGGCAGGCGGCGGGGGCGACGCGGGAGCAAGTGCTGCGGCTCCCCACCGGCGCGGTGGCCCGCGCCGTCTTCCACGCCTGCTGCGGCGGCGGGACCGCCGACCCCCAGGCGGTCTTCGGCGGGGCCGACGAGACCGGGGCGCGCGCTGCGCCCGACCCGCCGTGCGAGGCCGACGCCTGGAGCGTCACGCTCCCGGTCGCCGAGGTCGAGGCCGCGGTCGGCGCCGCGCTCGGCGCCGCGGGCCCGGTTCCGATCGGCCGGCTGCTGCTGGAGCGCGACCCCCACGGCCGCGTCCGCCGCCTGCTCGATACCGCCACCGCGCGCTGGGTCGCGGGGGACGCGCTGGCGCGGGCGCTGGACCGGACGCAGAACTGGTCCGTCGTGAAGAGCGCGCGCTTCGACTGGCGCGTCATCGGCGCCGGGGTCCGGATCGAGGGCCGCGGCCACGGCCACGGCGTCGGCCTCTGCCAGCGCGGGGCCGCGCGGCGGGCGCGCCGCGGGGCGGGCGCGGCGGAGATCCTGCGTTACTACTTCGCGGCGCGGCCGGGGAGCGCTACATCCCGCGCCAGTCGTACTCCTGCGCCGGCCGGTTCTGCAGCACCGCCTCGATCTGCTCCAGCTCCGACGGGGTGATCCGCGCCGCGACCTCGAGCGCGCCCAGGTTCTCGCGCAGCTGCGCGACCTTCGTCGCGCCCAGGATCGTCGTGCTGACGCGCGGGTTCTTGATCGTCCAGGCGATCGCCAGCTGGGCCAGGCTGCAACCCAGGAGCTGCGCGATCGGCTGCAGCCGCCGGACCTTCTCGATCCGCCGCGCCGCCTCGTCGTCGACGAAGCGCTTGTGCAGGAATTCATACCCGGGCAGGGTGGCCCGCGTGCCGGGCGGGATTCCGTCGTTGTACTTGCCGGTCAGGAGGCCGCTGGCGAGCGGGCTCCAGATCGTCAGCCCCAGCCCGATGGCGTCGTACAGCGGCGCGTACTCCCGCTCGACGCGGTCGCGGTGGAACATGTTGTACTGCGGCTGCTCCATCAGCGGCCCGATCAGCCCCAGCTGGCGCGCGATCCCGTGGGCCTCCATCAGCTGGGCCGCGCTCCACTCCGAGGTCCCCCAGTAGAAGGCCCGGCCGCTGTCGATCACGGCATTCATCGCGCGGATCGTCTCTTCGATCGGGGTCCGGGAGTCGGGGCGGTGGCAGAAGATCAGGTCGACGTAGTCGGTCTGAAGCCGCTTGAGCGCGGCATCGGTCCCCTCGACGATGTGCTTGCGCGACAGGCCGCGGTCGTTGACCCCCTCGCCGCCCCAGAAGATCTTGGTCGAGAGCACGAGGTCGCTGCGCTTGAAGCCGGCGCGCCGGATTACGCGGCCCATCACCGTCTCGGCGTCGCCGTCGGCGTAGACCTCGGCGTTGTCGAAGAAGTTGATCCCGGCGTCGACCGCGGACTTCATCAGGTCGAAGGCGACGTCCTCGCCGACCTGGTCGCCGAAGGTGACCCACGCGCCGAACGAGAGCGTCGAGACCTGCAGTCCCGATCGGCCGAGGAAGCGGTACTCCATCGCGGACCCTCCCGGGCGCACGCGCCCGGGAGGGAGTATACCCGCGGCCTGCTCAGGGGGTCGCCGGGCAGGCGTCGATGCAGGTGCGGTAGTTCTCGCGGCAGACCCGCAGCTCGTCGTTCACCGCCTCGCGCGCGTTGTCGCGGCAGACGAACGCGGCGATCTGCGCGGCGTCGACGCAGCGGTCGCGCTGCGCAGGGTCGTTCGGGAACTGCGCGCGGCAGTTCGCGACCTGCGCCTTCTCGAGGTCGTTGCAGGCCCGGATCGCGCGCTCGCGGTCCCGGCGCGGCTCGGCAGCGCAGGTGTCGCGCTGGGAGCGGCAGGTGGCGCCGCATTGCGGGTCGATTTTGCGGCAGACGTCGATCGCCGCGGTGAACCCGTCCTGGCAGGCGGCGCGGCACTCGCGCATCTCGTCGCGCGCGGAGGCCAGGCACTGGCGCGTGGCGTCGTCGGCCAGTGCGGCCGGCGCGAGGAGAAAGGTGCCCAGGAGGAGGAACGCGAGCAGGGGGCGTCGTGTCGTCATGGCGGTTGCTCCTTCGCGGGGGGCTTGCTCCGGGCTGCGCGCCGCCCCGGGGGAATGTGGCCCATCGGAGAGCAGGACGCACGAAGCCCGCGCGCGGTTGACCGGCCGGCCCGCGTCAACCGCGGCGCCGCCCGCGGCGTCGTTTCTTCCGCTGCGGGCGGGACCGGACATCCCGGCCCCCGAACGAGAAGGAGACGGACCATGAGCGGCAGCAAGCGAACGATCCTGACAATGACGATCCTGGTGGGGGTGGCCCTGCTTGCCGGCGCGGCGGGTCTGGCGATCGCGGGCCCGGGCTCCGGCCGGCGCGGCGGGGACGGCTTCGGGCCGGGCGGGCCGGGCGGGCCGGGCGGCGGGCCCTTCGGACTCGGGCCGGCGATGCGCGAGCTGGAGCTGACCGTGGCGCAGCGCGAGCAGCTGCGCGCGATCGCCGAGCAGCAGTGGGGCTCCGGGCTGCAGGCCGCGGTCGAGGCCGCGCGCACCGCGCGCGAGGCGCTGCGGGCCGCCGTCGAGAACCCCGCCGCCACCGAGGAGCAGTTGCGCGCCGCCGCCCTGGCCACCGCAACGCCCGACGCGAACCTCGCGGTCGCCCATCACAAGCTGTACCTCGCCGCCCGCTCGATCCTCACCACAGAGCAGCAGGCGCTGCTGCAGCAGCTCCAGGCCGAGCGCAACGGGCGACGCGAGCGGCGGCACGACGCGGTCGACGCCTGGCTCGGCGGCCCGCCGCGGGACGACGACTGACCGCGGGGAGGCGATCTGTCCCCGAATCGGTCGGCTTACCGACTTACAGTAGCTGTCCCCGGATAGGCCGGCTTACCGACTTACGGTAGCTGTCCCCGGTTTGCGCGGCGTGCTAGAAACTACGGCACGCCGCGCCGCTCTCTGCGCGCGCGAGGAGGATCCCGATGACGCGCTCCCGCTTCGCCGCCGCGCTGCTCGCGCTGGCGGCCTTCGCCGTCCCGGTCGCGGCCGCCGCCGAAGGGGCCGGTGCCAAGGCCCCGCTTCCACCGGGCTGCATCGAGGTGCAGCACGTCCTGATCGCCTTCACCGGGTCGGTCTCGGGAAAGGAGATCGCCCGCACGAAGGAGGAGGCGGCGAAGCTGGCCCAGGAGGTCCTCGAGCAGGCGAAGAAGGGGGCCGACTTCACCGCGCTGGTGAAGAAGTACACCGCCGACTCCGCCCCCGGGATCTACAAGATGTGCGACGCGGAAGAGGTCCAGAAGGGCTACTGGTCCCGTTACGGCATGGTCAAGGCGTTCGGCGACGTCAGCTTTGCGCTCGAGCCGGGCCAGATCGGGATCGCGGAGTGGAACGCCGAAACTTCGCAGTTCGGCTGGCACATCATCAAGCGGCTGCGGTAGCGGCGACCCGGGCCGGGAGCGCCGGGCCCGGACCGGGGCCTCGACGCGGCCATCGGGAAGAAGTGGATTGGCGGGAGCGACGGGACTTGAACCCGCGACCTCAGGCTTGACAGGCCTGCGTGCTAACCAACTGCACCACGCCCCCGCGCCCCACTTCTACTGAGATGGTGGGCGGCACCGGGCTCGAACCAGTGACCCCCTGCGTGTAAGGCAGGTGCTCTCCCAGCTGAGCTAGCCGCCCGCGAAGCGAAGAGCCTACGGCCAGCCCCGCTCTGCGTCAAGCTCGCCCGCGGCGCGGCGTCCCGGGTGCGGGAGATCCCGCGGAGCGGGACGGCCGATCCCGTCCGGGGCGGTCCGGCCGGTCGCTCCGCGGCTACCTTCCCCCCGACCCGCCGCGGTTCCGCGCGGCGAAGGGAGGGGAACCGATGCCCGCGATCGTGAAGTCCAGCCCGTCGACCGCCGAGAGCACCATCACCGCGGGGGAGGCCCTCTCCCGCTACGCCTCCGAGCGCCTGGACGCCAGCGACGAGGGGGAGGGGCGCGGAATCTCCGCTGCGCTGGAGCTGGTCGTCCAGTTCCTGGACCAGCTGGGCCCCGAGCTGGTCGATCCGCTGACGCGGAAGCGGCTCGAGCGCGGCCGTCCGCGGGCCGTCCGCGACCTGCTCGACGGCGGCAGCCTGGCCCGGCTGATGGGACCCTGCGCGCGGGTCCTCCCGTACAGCGTGCTGGCCGGCCACGGCGTGCTCTCGGCCTTCTCCGCCGAGGTGCCGCGGCTGGTCCGCTGGCTCTCCGCGGCCGGGCTGGCCAGCGAGCGCGACCAGGAGCTGTTCCGCGCCCACTTCCGCAGTGCCCGCCCGGTGCTGGCCCGGCACGAGCGGCTGCAGGCCGCGGTCGAGCTGGCCAGCTCCCCCTTCCTGCTGGCCGACGACGACGCGGTGAGCGTCGGCCATTACCTCGTCGAGCGCGTCCGCGGGCGCGCGCTGGCGGTGCGGGCCAACGAGCTGCGGCTCGAGCCGGTCCGCTGCCCGGCAGGCTTCGAGGGGGAGTTCCGGGCCGGCCAGTCGGTCTCGCTCGCACTGCTGCGCGGGGCGGTCGGCTGGGTCCCGCTGGCGATGAACCTCCCGGCGACGCGGGAGCAGTTCGACGCGCTGCTGGGGTGCCTGCGGCTCAGCCCACCCACACCGTCTTGACGTTGACGAACTCGCGGATCCCTTCGCGCCCCAGCTCGCGCCCGAAGCCCGAGCGCTTGACCCCGCCGAACGGCAGCCGGGGGTCGGACTTCACCATCCCGTTGATGAAGACCGAGCCGGCCTCGATCGCCTCGGCCAGCCGCTGGCCGCGGGCGCGGTCGCCGGTCCAGAGGCTCGCCCCCAGCCCGAACGGGAGTGCCGTTGGCCAGCTCCACCGCCTCGTCGTCGGAATCGAAGGTCAGCAGCGCGGCGACGGGCCCAAAGGTCTCCTCGTCGGCGACCGGCAGGCCGGGGAAGACCCCGTCGAGCACCGTGGGCGCATAGAAGAAGCCGGGGCGGTCGAGCCGGCCCCCGCCGATCAGGCAACGCGCCCCCTCGGCCAGGCTCTCCGCGACCTGCTGGTTCAGTTCGGCCAGCAGGTCCTCGCGGGCCAGCGGGCCGACCTCGGTCGCCGGGTCGTGCGGGTCGCCCACCCGCAGCGCCCGCACCCGCTCGACCATCCGGCGCGCGAACGGCTCGGCGATCGACGAGTGCAGCAGGAAGCGCTTGGCCGCGATGCAGCTCTGTCCCGAGTTGATCATCCGCGCGGTCACGGCGACCTCCGCCGCGCGCTCGACGTCGGCATCCTCGAACACCACGAACGGGTCGGAGCCGCCGAGCTCGAGCACCACCTTCTTCAGCGCGCGCCCGGCGGCCGCCGCGACCGCCATCCCCGCCGGCTCGCTGCCGGTCAGCGTGGCCGCGGCGATGCGGGGGTCGCCGACCAGCCGCTCGGCCCGCGCGCCGCCGATCAGCAGCGCCTGGAAGCAGCCCTCGGGCAGGCCCGCGGCGCGGAAGACCTCCTCGATCGCGACCGCGCAGCCCGGTACGTTGGAGGCGTGCTTGAGCAGCCCGACGTTGCCGGCCATCAGCGCCGGCGCGGCGAAGCGGAAGACCTGCCAGAACGGGAAATTCCAGGGCATCACGGCCAGTACGACGCCGAGCGGGTCGCAGCGCACGAAGCTCGCGGAGGCGTCGGTGGCGATCGCCTCCGGCGCCAGGTGAGCGGCGCCGTGGTCGGCGTAGTAGCGGCAGACCCAGGCGCACTTGTCGCTCTCGGCGAGCCCCTGCGCCACCGGCTTGCCCATCTCCTCCGCCATCAGGCGGGCGCTGTCCGCGCGCCGCGCGTCGAGCGTCTCGGCCGCGCGCCGCAGCAGCGCCGCGCGCGCTTCGAACGTCGTCCGCCGCCAGGCCGGCGCCGCGACGGCCGCGCGCTGCAGCTTGCGCTCGAGCGCGGCCTCGTCGTCGGCGGCATAGGCGCGGGCCGCGGGCATTCCCGTGGCCGGATCGATCGCGCGGTACTCCACGGTGGCTCCTCCGGGCCCGTCCGCCGGGCCCCGGGGAACCATGCCCGCATCGCGGGGCCGGTTTCAAGCCGCGCGAGGGGGGCGGGTGCGGCGGCGGCGGCGGCCGGGGGAGGGTGCCGCAGGCCCCCAGCGGTCGGTCCGCCCGGGCGGACGGTCGGGGGAGGGGGTGGACGGGGGCGGCCGGCCGGGGCATGATCCCCCCTCGTCGCGGCCCCATTGCCGGCGTGGTCAATTTCGGTAAAGGCCCGCTGAAACCGGGTTCCGCCGGACCCGCCAGGATGCCCTGCGGCAGTTGTGGTGGGCTGCCGGGGAAGTGTATGCTCCCCCCCACGCCCGACCCTGTGAGGGGGAAAACCGCCAGTCGACCAGTTCCAGGAGGGACACAGAGCGCCGGAGCCGACCTTGCTCCTCGACGCCACGGGCCCCATGTTTGGCGCCGGACCCTAATTAGTCCACCCCAGAGACGCGCCCGGGTCCCCAGAGGCTCAAGCGGTTGGTTTTACGGAGGAAACGGACTTCCGGCTAGCCGGCCCTGACCGGTTATTTTGCTTGGCGTGCGATTGACACCTTTGTTCGGATTTGATTACATCAAACAGGATGCAGGCATGTATTACCCCGCAGAAAGGCCCCCATCGCGTGGCGCGACCGTGCCGCGGGGGTCGACTTTGCCAGGGAAGGCGGGTGGCCGCCCGGCCTCGGGAGGCCGTTCGTTCCCTGGACAAGATGCCTTGTTGTTTGGGGGTGCAAGCGAAAGGAGAAATGAGATGGTAGTTAGGAGAGGGCGAGGTCTCACGAGCATCGGGGCCGCCGTGGTTGCCTGCGTGCTCACGCTGGCGTTCGGCGGCTTCGTGCTGGCTGCCGCGGCCCCGACGACAACGGTCACGACCACCAACGAGTTTGGGACTCGTGGCTACACCACCAACGGCGACGTAATTCTCACCAGCCCGCTTCCGACGGCGACGACCTGGGCGGGTACATCGGCCGGTGCGGCGCTGACGAATCGACCGTCGCGCTGGGCGACTTCTTCGAGGGCCACGTCCTCAACGAAGCGCGCCAGGGCGCGGGGACGGTGATCGCCCGCGGTCCGGAAGGACCCGACCCCGGCGCGACCCGCACCAGCAACCAGTACATGTACGTGGTCGGCGGGCTCGAGGGCGCGGCCGTGCTCGACACGATCGAGCGCGCCGAGATCGGCAGTCGACGGCAGCCTGTACCCGCCCGGTCGGCGGCCCGGTCAGGCCGGCAACCTGTCGACTGCCGCGCTACGGCGCGGCCGTCGTCGCGTGGAACGAGTACATCTACGTGATCGGCGGCTACGGCGTCGGCAACGTGCCGCTCGAACACGATCGAGCGCTTCACGATCGAGCCGACCGGCAACCTGGTCGGCGCGACGACGATGTCGCTCACGATGCCGTTCGGCGATCGGCGACCAGGCTGCGGCGATCATCAACGGCTGGCTGTACATCGCCGGCGGTTCGACGACCGCGCGCGGCGCGGCGCAGACCAACACCGACCTGGTTGCGCGCGCGCAGTTCCTCCCAACGGCGAGTTCGAGGCCGCTGGCTGGGAGATCCTGCCGAACCTGCCGCTGCCCGACGGGCGGCGGCCGCATGGTCGTGGTTCTCGACCGACGCCGACGAACCGAATGACGTCTACCTGTACTTACATCTGGCGGGAACACCGGCCAGGACCTGATCGGCGCGACGACGAACATCTACTTCCTGGCGATCGACAACCAGACCCAGGAGATCTTCGACGCCGGACCCGGCCTATCCGCCGGACGGGCCCGGGCTGGGCCTACTCCGCGCGACACCGTCGGCAACATCAACCAGACGCAGCGCCAGCGCGAGCTGTTTGCCGGCGTCGTCAGCAACGGCTACCTGTACCTGATCGGCGGCTTCAACAAGACGCTGCTCGCCACCACCGTCTACACCTCGGTCGAGCGGGCGCCGATCCTCGCCAACGGGCTGATCGCGGCCCTTCGTCGAGCTGGCGCCCCGCTGACGCGGATCAACCCGGGCAACGACGCGGGCGCCGGCGACGTCAGCGGCGCGACGCTCCTCAACCAGATCTACGTGCCGGGCGGCCTCGACGTGAACGGCGGTGCGCTGATCTCGGTCTTCCAGCTGAACCTCGGGCCCGCCCTCACCGGCGGCACCGTACGCCGGATGCTTCCGTCTTCAGCGGCATCCTCGACTTGGGGCTCAGCTCGGGCGACGTGTTCAACTTCCGCTTCGGCGTGGACTACGGGACGCGAGCGGCAAGACCTACTTCCGCTTCCGCACCGCGACGACCGCGATCGGCAACCCGTACAGCGGCTGGAGCAACTGGGTCGCGATCGAGGACCTCCCGCTGGATTCCGCGGATCCGGGCAGCGGGACGACCCGGACCGGCTGCACCTGCTGAACCTGTTCTTCGCCCCGGGCAGCACGACCCCGTGCACCAACGGCGTCGTTCCCAACCCGTCGGGCATCCAGGGTCCGATCGCGGACGTCCAGCAGATCGAGTGGCAGGTCATGCTCCCCGAGGGTGCCGACCTCGCCAGCCACTTCAACGAGTTCACGATCAATCGCCAGCTGCTCGGCTTCGCGCTGCCGGGCGGTTACAACCCGACCAACGAGACGACCTGCGCTCCGAACTGGGCGCGCGCCGACTACAACGTCGACGCGGGCCGTGACGTCGCGGGCTACACGACGCGCATCGTCCGCCTCAAGGGTGTCGGCTTCCCGGCCTTCATCGGCGGCGAGACCTTCAACTTCACTGCCGGTCGGCGACAACGCCGGCGATGCCCCGGCGATCACCGTCGACTCGGCCACACTGGTGGACGGCGCGACGATCGACGTCGTCGTCACCATTCCGATCCCGGCCGTCGCGGGGACCTACGTCTACGACATCGAGGTCAGCGGCGGCGCCTTCCCGATTCCGCTGTTCCTGCGCCCCGGCCTGCAGGTCTTCCCGAACGTGGACGTGGTCGACACGGGCGTCGACGTCGACCTGGTGAATCCGGGCAACCAGAACGTCGTCCAGATCCTCGACGCCTCCTTCACGCGCCAGATCGGCGTGTTCGGCGCCAACTTCCGCTCGGGCCGCGTCAACGAACTCGGCGCGACGGCCGTGGACGACGACACGTCCCTGGTCGGCTGGCCGACCTACGGCGAGCAGGGCGATACCGCCCCGCTGCCGGTGCTGTTCAGCCTCAACAACCAGTTCCCGATCGTCTGCGTCACCGACGCGACGCAGCCTGCGGGCGGCATCGCGATCTTCGGCGGCAACGTCGACGGCTGCGCGAATGTCGCCAGCGTCGGTGGCGCCCATGGCTCACCGAGTTCATCAACAGCGGCGAGCTGCGCGCGACCCTCGAGTTCCCGCCGACGACGCTGTCGGGCGCGCACGAGCTGACGGTCCGCGTCTACAACCCGTCGATCAACAGCTGGGACGAGGCGTTCAACCAGACCGTCTACGTCATCCCGTTCGCCGAGATCACCGACGTCAACACGCGGGCGGACGCCAACAGCCCGGGCCTCGTGCTCGAGCCGAACCTCGGTCTCTGGGCGCAGGCCAACCGCGGTGACGGCGTGGTCCTCGAGCCGCTGACGATCAACGTCGTCGGCACCGGCTTCCAGTCCTCGACCGGCACCTCGCTGATCAGCAACGTGGTCTACATCCCGAGCCTCGCCAACGGCACCCAGGTGGCCGGTGGCGGCTTCACCGTCAACAGCTTCCTCGGACTTCGACATCGACACCGACGTGCCGCTCAACGCACCGACCGGCGCCTACCTCGTCGGGTTCGACTGGCAGTACACCCCGGGCGTCTCGGACCCGGTCGGGGCCATCCCGCCGAGCGATGCGACGACCGTGTTCTACACCTGGCCCACCTCGGCCCCGGGCGACCGGACGGCCGAGGCGCAGACGGAGCAGCTGGGCGTCTACGTCCTGCCGCCGCCGCCTGCCGTGGACAGCGTGTTCGGCAACAACTGCCTCGGCTCGATCGCCCTGCTGCAGGGCCAGCCCGCCGAGGTCAAGGTCAACGGCAACGGCTTCGCCGTCGAGCTGCCGGTCTACCCGACCTCGACCGTGATCAGCGTCACCCTGAAGAGCATCGTCGATCCGGCCGAGGACCTGCCGGCGACCTCGTGGACCGTCCTGGGCGACCGCCAGCTGGTGGCCTACTTCGACGTCCCGCCGGGTCAGCGCGCGGGCCAGCTCTACTACCTCGAGATCGTGACCACGATCGACACGGTGGTCTGGCCGGCCGGTGCTCCGGCCGCCCCGATCTCCCCGCTGATCGTCGTCGTCGCGACGCCGACCTGCGGCGACGCGGTCCGCGTCGGGACGCGACTGCTGTTCGGGGTGCCCGGTGAGTAGCCGTTCCAGGTCGAGATCACGGGCAGCAACTTCGGCTACAACACCACGGTGGACTTCGGTCCGGGCGTCAGCATCCTCAGCATCGAAGGGGTCGAGCAGAAGTTCGTCTACCGCGACGACCTCCTGATCGGTCCGGCCGACGGCAATACCGGCAACCGGATCGTTCTGACCGTCACCATCGGCGTCAACGCGGCTGCCGGTGCCCGCACCGTCATCGGTCAGCAACGGCGAGACCTGCGGTCTCGACCAGAGCTGCTCGCTGGAGACGGCCTTCGTCGTCGTCCCGGCCCCGACGGTCAGCGGGATCCAGCCCAGCGAGATCCAGCAGCCGTCCCTGACCCAGGGCGTCAAGATCGAGACGATCGACATCTTCGGCACGAACTTCACGCCGGGGACGACCGTCCTCGTCGGCTTCGGGGACGACAGCAAGGCCTCTGGGATCACGGTCAACAACACCATCGTCATCGACAGCGGCCACCTGAAGGCCGAGATCGTGATCAACGCGAACACGTCGGCCGGTCGAGTACACGGTCTTCGTCACGACGCCGGAGCGGCACCGAGTGCGCCGATGGCCCGACGGCCACCGGCACGATCACGATCATCGTGAAGCCGGAGTCTGTTCTGCGAGACGGTCACGCCCGATCAGGTCGTCCTGGGCGACGGCCCGCCGGAACGATCAGCATCACGGCAAGGGGCTCGATGGCTTCACCGGATGGCGATCGCCAATGGCAACACGATCCTGGAGCTCTCGATCGGCGACGTCGTCAAGCGACGTCGACAGGCATTTCCGGGATCCTGAGCCGCCGGCGTTCGCGGGCTTCAACTACGCCCTGCTCGGCGAGCGGCTGGGACGTCGTCCTCCAGAACCCGGACACCGGAGCGATCCTGGACTGCCAGGACAAGTTCGCGGTCTTTGCCGGCACCGTGGTCACCAACTTCGGTGGCGGTGATGGCGCGCCGACGGTCTGCCAGGGCGAGGTCCTCAATAACCTGCCGGTCTTCGGCAGCAACTTCCTCCCGAACCTCGGGCCGGCGAACGTGAGCTTCGGTCCCGCGGTCCAGACCCGCGCGGTCCGCGTCATCTCGCCGACCGAACTGCGCATCGACGTCAGCATCACCGACGGCGTCAGCTCGATCGGTACCCACGCCCTGACGATCACGAATCCTCTGCCGGACGGCTCGCAGGCGACGCTGCCCGGTGCGGTGATCGTGGCCGCGGTTCCGACCGTGACCGGGATCTCCGACGACACGATCGCCCAGGGCACCTCGCAGCCGATCACGATCTCGGGTTCGAACTTCGTACCCGGGACCCTGGTCTCGATCACTCCGGGCGAAGCCGGCGTCTTCATCGCGCCGGGCAGCGTCACCATCGTGAGCGAGAGCCAGATCACGGCGACGCTGGTCTCCAGCGATTCGTCTACGCTGGGCACGTACAGCCTCGTCGTCACGGCTCCGGCCCCCGTGGGCGGAGTTGCCAAGAGTTGCTCGACCTTCACCTTCAGCAACGCGATCACCAACGTCGCCGCCCCGCAGATCATCCGGATCGATCCATCGACCGTGGGCGCGGGGATGCAGGAAGTCAACCTGACGATCACTGGCTCCGGCTTCCAGCCGGGCGCCCAGGTCTTCATCGGCCACGGCGGCTCGGGTGACCCCCGGAGCGAAGAGTACGTCACCTTCTGCGACGGCGGCTCGATGATCTACGTCCGGCCGGGCGGCGGCTTCATCGACCCGACCCGGATCGTGGTCTGCGTCAACGTCGACCAGAACTCGCCCCCGATGTTCATCCCGATCGAGGTAGTCAACCCCGACGGCGGGACCGCGTTCGCGTACGACAAGTTCTCGGTGTCGGTCCCCAACCAGCCGACCCCGCCGTCCGACCTCAGCGCCGAGCTGTTCCCGGGAGGCAAGGTCAACCTGGTCTTCCAGGACAACGCGACGAACGAGACCGGCTTCGTGGTCGAGCAGTCCCTCAACGGCGGCCCCTGGACCGTGGTGAAGAACCTCAAGGCCCTCCGCGGGATCGGGACGATCACCTGCACCCTGACCGGCCTCAAGGCGGGCAACGACTACGACTACCGCGTCAAGGCCGTCAACAAGAGCGATGGCAACATCGCCTCGCCGGCCGCGACGCTCAACTCCTCGGTGGACGTCGACAGCCAAGATCACCGGCAAGCCGGTGATCAACCTGCTCGAGTACACCATCGACGAAGACGTCAAGTCGCTCTTCGAGGGCGTCCTGATCGTGTGGAGCGGACCGAGCGGTGGCGAGGTCCGGTCCTACTCGATCCTCCGCTCCACCAAGGGTGGTCCGTTTGTCTCCCTTGGCGCGGTGGACGGCTCGCAGACCGAGTTCCTCGACCGGGACATCGTGACGGGCACGAAGTACAGCTACAAGATCGAGGCCCGGAACAACTACAACACCAAGGTGTCCAGCTCGAAGAACATCACGCCGTAAGCGAAGCACACTCCCCCGGCTGACGCCGGGGGATCGCCCACTCCGAGGGGCAGCCGCAAGGCTGCCCCTCTTTCTTCCTTCGCTTGGATCAGGAACCGCCGAGCAGCCTGCCCAGCCGCCGCAGCGCGGCGTCGCGGTGGGTCCCCGCCCAGTAGACGCGGCCGCACCCGGGACAGGCGCGGAAGCGATCGTGGCTGCGCAGCACGTAGGGTGGGACCCGGCCCGAGACGGCTTCGCGCGGGGCGTCGACCGTCTCCGCGTTGCAGGCCGGACAGCGCGTGAAGCAGCGGTCCGGGTCGAGCGCGAGGCCGCAGGCGGCGACCACCTGGCGGAGCTGGCCGGCGAGGTCGTCGTGCTCGACCAGCACTCCGCGCGTCACGAGCCGCCGGGCCAGGAGGCCGCGGTCGCGGGTCAGCAGGATCCGCCCGGTCGCCGCCGCGCAGCGCGCCAGTTCGCGGTCGTCCGCGGACGGATCGTAGAGTGTGTCGTGGCCCAGGAGGCGCAGCCAGCGCGCCAGGCGCCCCAGCATCGCGTCGACGACGAAGCGCGCCGGCCCGGGGTCCACCGCTGGAGTTTGCGCCCGATCCGCGTCATCTTGAAGCCCCTTTCGAAGCGAGCCGCCCGTGCCCCCCGACCGCCCGACCGTCCGCCTGTTGGCCCTCGACCTGATGGACACGCTCGTCGTCGATCCTTACCGCGACGCGCTGGTCGCAACGACCGGGATGTCCCTCGAGGCGCTCGCCCCGCTCCGCAACGAGGAGTCGTGGCACGACTTCGAACTGGGCCGGATCGACGAGCGGACGTACGCCGAGCGCTTCCTGCCGGCCTCCGCGGGGGGGTTCGACATCGAGCGCTACAAGCGCGAGCTGCACCGGCGCTACGCCTGGGTCCCGGGGATGGAGCGGCTGGCGATCCGCGCGGCGACGCGCGTGCCGATCCACATCCTGTCGAACTACCCGGCCTGGTACGAGGAGCTGCGCGCGCAGTTCGGGCTCGACCGCTTCGCCAGCGGGCACCACCCCAGCTACCTGCTGCGGGCGCGCAAGCCGGCCCCGGCGTACTACCGCCAGGCGCTGCTCCGGATCGGGATCGAGCCTTCGGCCGTGCTGTTCGTCGACGATCGCGCGCCCAACGTCGACGCCGCGCGCGACGCGGGGATGCGGGCCGTGCTGTTCGAGGGGGCGGAGGCGCTGGAGGAGACCCTGCGCCGGCTGGTCTGACGCCGGGGGGGCCGGCCCGGGATAGACTCGTGCCGTGAGTGGATCCCCCGAGGAGCGCGCGGCGGCCGCGGCCCGTCTCGACGCCGATGCGCGGCGCTTCGCGTTTCCGCGCCTGGCCGGCACGGACGGCGACGCGCGGATCCGCGCACTGCTCGCCGAGGCGCTGCAGCGAGGCGGGACTCGTGGTCCGCGAGTCCCCCTTCGGCTGCAGCCCGCGCCGGCCGATGGCCCGCTTCCGGATCGGCTGGCTGGTCGTCGCCGCGACGCTGGCGTTGCACGCGCTGGGGGTCGGCGGCGAGGCGACGCCCGGGCAGTACGCGGCGCGCCTGCTGCTGCTGCTCGCGGGGGCGGCGGGAATCGTGCTGGCGCTGGGGTGGGACGACGGGTTCTTCCTGGCCGGGAAGAACGAGGTCGCGACGGCCAACCTGCTCGGCTTCGCAGGCGAGAGCGGCGGGCGCCGGGTCGTCGTGGTGGCGCACCACGACAGCAAGTCGCAGACGATCGGCTTCGGCGGCCGCGCGCTGCTGCTGGCGGTGACGCTGGCCGGCGTCGCGGCGCTCGTGCTGGAGGGGGTGCTCCGCCTGGCCGGAGCCGCGGTCCCGGCCGCCGCGGGCTACGCGCTGACCGGCGCGATCGGCGCCGCCGGCCTGGCGGCTGCGGTCTTCGGGCTCAACGGGGTCGGGAACCGCTCGCCAGGCGGCGTCGACAACGCCGGCTCGCTGGCCGTCGCGCTCGAGGTCGCGCGTCGCGTCGCGCGCGCCCCGGAGCCGGGAGCGGAACTGGTCGTCGTCTTCACCGGCGCCGAAGAGCTGCTGATGTGCGGCGCGCGGCACCTGGCGCGCGAGCGGGGCGAGGCGTGGCGCACCGGGACGGCGCTGGTCGTCAACCTCGAGGCGCTCGGCCTGCCGGGCCCCGTGGGTGTGCAGGGCGCGCCGGCGCCGGCGCGGCGCGCACTCGACGCGATCGCGGCGGCCGGCCTGCGCGGCCGGCGGATCGGCGCCCTGCCCGCCGCGCTCTCCGACGCCTGGCCGCTGTCGCGCGCCGGCCTCCCCGTCGTGACGCTCACGGCGGGGGCCTTCTCGCGGGCGGTGCGCGCGATCCACACCGCGCGCGACCGCGCGGACCAGCTCGACCCGGCCGCGCTCGGGTACGCGGCCGAGGCGCTGGAGCGTCTGGTCCGCAGCGCGGCGCGGCCCTGAGGCGGGGCGTGGACCGGCCGCCGCGCCAGCGCGACGCCGACAGCTGGGACGATCCGGCCGGCGCCGAGGCCTACGCCGAGGCGGTGCGCGAGGGGTCGCTCTACCGGGCCCTCGCCGCGCGCCTGGTGGAGGCGCTGGCACCGTCGGGAGGGGGCCTCTGGCTCGACCTCGCGACCGGCAGCGGGATCGTCGCCGAGCGCCTCTCCGCGCGGCTCGGCCCGGCCGCGGCGATCGTCGGCGCCGACCGCTCGCGCGCGATGCTCGAGGTCGCGCGGCGCGCCCTCCCGCTGGTCGAGGCGGCGTTCGTGCGCGCCGATCCAGCCGCGCTGCCGCTGGCCGCGGCGTCGGTCCGCGGGGCGGCCTGCAGCGCCGCCCTCTGGCACTTCCCGGCGCTGGGCGCGGTCTTCGCCGAGCTGGCCCGCGTGCTGGAGCCGGGCGCGTGCTTCGCCTTCAACGCCCCGGCGGCGCAGCTCGCGGGGGAAACCGACCGGCCCCCGGCGCCACTGCAGCTCGCGCTGGCGCGCGAGGGGCTGGCCCGTTTCGGCACGCCCCCCGCGCCCGGCGGCCCGGTCCGCGCGCGCGCCGAGATCCTGCGGGCCGCGCGCGAAGCGGGCCTGGCGGCGGCCGGCGACGGCTGGGTCGAGGTGACCGCGACGCAGCGCGAACTGGCCGACCTGCTGGCGGTCCCGGCGATCGCCGGCCGGATGTACCCCTCGGCGCCCCCCGCGGCGCGCGCCGCCTGGATCCGCGCGGCCAGCGCGGCCGTCGCGCTCGACGAGCCGGTCCCCGTGCGCTGGTGGCAGGCCGTCCTCAAATCGGGGACAGCTACCGTAAGTCGGTAAGCCGCGCTATGCGGGGACAGCTACCGTAAGTCGATAAGCCGCGAAACGCGGAGACAGCTATCGCGCGTAAGCCGAAAAAAGCCCGCCGGCACCGGCACCGTCAGCGCTTCGCGAGGTGCGCCGCGAAGCCATCCAGCATCGCGGTGGGGAACACGCCCCCGGCCTCGAGCGCGGCGCGGTGCTCGGCCAGCGCGCGGCCGACCTCGGCCATCGTGCGCGGAATCTCCTCCGCCGCGCCGCGCCCTTCGCGCCGGGCACGGGCCGAGGTCCGCTCCAGCAGCGCGTCCAGTTCCGGTGTGGCCCGGCCGAACAGCATCGCCTGGGCCACGCCCGCCAGCAGCAGGTGCGGGTGGGCCGAGCCGTCGGGCAGCCGGAACTCGACCGTCGCCGGGCTCACCTTGCGGCCGTCGGCCGCGGTCGGGACGACCGGCAGCCGCACCAGCGCCTGGCGGTCGAACTCGCCCCAGGTCACCGAGGTCGGCGCCTCCTTCCCCTGCGTCAGCCGCACGAACGAGCCCTCGACCCGGTTGCCGAACGCCATCAGCGCGCCGCCGCATTGCACCAGCCCCGCGATCAGCCAGCGGCTGGCGGAGGTCAGCTCGCCGTCGCTCCCGCGGCCGCCCGCGTGCGCGCCGCCGACGCGCGGCGAGAAGTGGAAGTGCAGCCCCGACCCGGCGTGCCCCTTGCGCATGATCGGCTGGAAGCTGCAGCGCATGTCGTTCTCGTGGGCCAGGTTGCGCAGGACCCACTGCGCCAGCGCGACCGCGTCGGCGGCCTCGGGCAGCGGCGTCAGCGCCAGTTCGATCTCGTGCTGCTCCCAGATCGTGTCGTCGATGTCGGAGGGCTCGATGTAGCCGACCTCGGCGTGGCCGTACTTGACCGGCACGCCCATCCCGGCCAGCGTCGCGAGCGCCTCGCGCCGCAGCGGCTCGCCGAACACGAACGGCGAGGCGGCGTGGTAGCCGCGATCGTCGGCGCCGTAGATGTCGCTCTCCTCGCGGCGCTTTCCCAGGAAGTACTCGACCTCGCCCAGGGCCCAGAGGTCGACCCCCGCCTCGCGCGCCAGCCGCTGGTAGGCCGCGCGCAGGATCGCGTCGGGCGATTGCGGCAGCGGCCGGCCGTCGCGGCCGTAGTGCCCGGCCAGCAGGGCCAGCGTCGGCTGCGGCGCGAAGGGGTCGAGGAAGGCGGTCGCGATCCGCGGCCGCAGGGCGATGTCCGAGGCCCCGCGCTCGATCCCGAAGCCGGGAAAGATCGACGAACCGTCGGCCCGCTCGCCCCCCTCCAGCACGTCGCGCAGGTGGGACTCGCTGAGCGGCGTGAAGTCCAGCGTCTTGAGCCAGCCGTCGCCGCCGACGTGCATCAGGCTGACGATCCGGATCCCCTCGTCCCGCACCAGCCCGACCAGGTCGTCGGCGGTCCACTCGGCGGCCGGCTTGCCGAGGGTCCGCACCAGGACCGAGGCGGGGAGGGAGGGCCCCTCGCTGGGGGGCGGGAAGGGGAAGGGGTAACGGGATCGCATCAGGGGGCTCCCCAGGCCGCCAGGGCGGCCTCCACTGGCCTCGGGATCAGGGGTTTGGCTTGGGCCGGGCCGCGTGCCGTGCCGGCCCCGGAGGCATTCTGGATGGTTCCCCGGGCCCTCGCCATCCCACGGGACAGCTTACTTACCGTTGACTTCCTCCAAGCGAATGGCAGAGAATCCGGCATCCCCCCCTCCGAGCGGTCCCCGTGCGCCCCTTCCAGCGCGCGGCCGCCCGGCACTCCTGCCCCGCTCTCACCCCCTCCGAGGAGTTCACGCATGGCGGACAAGACGGCTGATCTCGCAGGACCCGGCATCTCCACCTACGAAGCGGTCGACCAGATCCTGCCGAGCGACTACCGCTCGGCCCTGTCGCCGAAGGAGACGCAGATCGCGCTGTTCCACCTCAAGCGCTACATCGAGGACGGGCTCAACCGCGAGCTGAACCTCTTCACGGTCGAGGTCCCGCTGATCGTCACGAAGGAGAGCGGCGTCAACGACTACCTCGACCGCGACGGGTCGCGCACGCCGATCGATTTCCCGTGCGGGCTGGGGCTCGACAAGCGCATGGAGTGCCAGGTCGTCCAGGCCGCGACCAAGTGGAAGCGGATCGCGCTCAAGCAGTTCGGCTGCGACGTCGGCGAGGGGATCAACACCGACATGCGCGCCGTTCGCAAGGACTACTTCCTGGACCACGACCACAGCGCGTACGTCGACCAGTGGGACTGGGAAAAGCGCATCACCCCGGTCGAGCGGAACCTGGACTACCTGAAGGACACCGTCAAGCGGATCTGGAAGGTGATCAAGGGGGCCGAGGTCTACATCCACGACATGTTCCCCAAGCTCAAGGACCCGCGCTACCCCGAGCTGCCCCAGGAACTGGTCTTCCTGCACGCCGAGGAGATCCTGCAGATGTTCCCGGACCTGCCGCGCAAGCAGCGCGAGACGCAGATCCTGCAGCAGCACCCGGCGGTCTTCATCGTCGGCATCGGCTACGTGCTGGACGACGGCTACCCGCACGAGATGCGGGCCGCGGACTACGACGACTGGATCACGCCGTCGGTCGTCAAGAATGGCAAGCAGATGCATGGCCTGAATGGCGACATCCTGGTCTGGAACCCGATCACCAAGCGGCGCCACGAGCTGTCGTCGATGGGGATCCGCGTGACCAAGGACTCGCTGGTCCAGCAGCTCAAGGCGTCGGGCCAGATGCACTTCCTCGACCTGCCGTACCACCAGGCGATCATGAACGACCAGATCCCGCTCTCGATCGGCGGCGGGATCGGCCAGTCGCGGACCACGATGCTGCTGCTGAACAAGGCGCACCTGGGAGAGGTCAGCGTGACGGTGTGGCCGAAGCAGCTCAAGGAGATCTGCGAGAAGAAGAACATCGTCGTGCTCTGATCACCGCACGCCGCGCCGTCGGGGCCGGCCTCCGTGCCGGCCCGCACGGCGCGCCCGGTGCACGAACCGTAGGGGCCGGCCTCCGTGCCGGCCCGATTTTTCGGAACCCGATCATTCGGGCCGCCACGGAGGGCGGCCCCTACAGGTGCCCGTCGGCTACGAAACCGGTAAGTTCGCGCAAACATCGACATACCGCCCGTTTTCTTTGCGCGCCGGCCCGGCAGGTTGAAGAATCACCAACCCTCCGGGAGACACACCATGAATCTGGGACTGATCGGGCTCGGCCGCATGGGCCGCGCCATGGCAGAGCGGCTCGCTTCGACGGGCGCGGACCTCGTCGTCTGGAATCGCACTGAAGAAAAGGCCCTCGACCTCTCCGCCACGATCGCCGACAGCCCCGCCGGGTTGCTCCACGACGTACCGATCGTCGTGCTCAGCCTGTTCGACAGCCGCGCGGTGGAGCAGGTCCTGCTCGGCGAGGGCGGCCTGCTCACCGGCGACTGCGAGGGGAAGATCATCGTCGACACCACGACCAACAGCGTCGAGGCCGCCGAACGCTTCGCCAAGCTGGTCGCTGCGCGCGGCGCGTTCTACCTGGAGGCGCCGGTGATGGGAAGCGTCGGGCCGGCCGCCGAGGGCGCGCTCAAGATCGTGGTCAGCGGGCCGCGCGACGCGTACGACGAGGCGAAAGAAGTGCTGGATCTGCTCGGTGACCGGATCTTCTTCCTGGGCGCCCCGACGCTCGCGACGCGGATGAAGCTGGTCAACAACCTCGTGCTGGGTGCGCTGGTCGCGGCGCTGTGCGAGGCGCTGGCGGTCGGCGGCCGCGCCGGGCTGCCCCGCGAGCAGGTGCTGGCGATCCTCGAGGAGGCGGCCGGCCGCTCCGCCGTGCTGGCCGCGAAGAAGGGGGCGCTGCTCGCGCAGGACACCACGCCGCAGTTCAGCGCGGCAGCGATCCACAAGGACCTGCACTACCTCGAGCAGCTCGCGTTCGCGGTCGGCGTACCGGTCCCGACCGCCGCGGCGGTCAAGGGGCTTTATGGGCTCGCGGTCGCGACCGGGCTCGGCGAGGAGGACCTGACGGTCGTCGGGCGGCTCTTGGGCGAGGTGCCGGTGGCGCGGGGGCGCTGAGGCCGGGGCGGGTCGCCCCGCACGGCCGCCGCCGCCCCCCTCCGGTTGGTTGACAGGCCCCGCCCCGCGGGTCTAGAAGGAAGCCCTGTGGACGCCGGCGCACCCGCCGGCGATGTGCCGACGGGGCAGCTGGCGTGGGGAGGGGTCATGAGCTCCGCGCCGCACAAGGTTCTCACGCTGAGCCTGCTGTTCTTCTCGCTGGGCTGCAACGTTACCGACTACCCCGTCATCACCGACGATCGCGGCAGCTACAGCGGCGTGATCCGCACCGGCCACAAGGCCTACATCCAGCCCGGCCGATATGGCCAACATGCGACGGTCTGGGACGATGGCTCCGACGTGCTGTTCTCGATGGTCTACCAGAACCAGTACGGCGACCAGAAGCTCTACACCTTCAACAACTACGATCCCACGGCATCGGTCATCTTTCTGGACCAGACTTACTGCGACTGGCGTTACGACAACTGCCTGGCCATTATGTCGTGGAATCCCGCGAACAACGCGATCGACGACGTATTCGACTACGACATCTGGACTTCACCTGCTCCGGTGCGCGATCGATCTGCATGCTGATCTCGTACACCGCGCGCTACGGCGAGTGCGGCGACGCGGGCTGGCGCAACAAGCAGAGCGCGATGGCCGAATTCGCCAACTTGGCGACCACGACCTGGCGTGGGAGGACGGCCTACCTGGTCCCTGTCGACAGCGCCACGGCGTCGGTCCTGCTGAACGGCCAGCCGGCCCCGATCTACGGCCACTACAGCTTCTTCATCACCGACAAGCTGGAGCTCCGTCCTGCCGATGACGCCCAACGGCCGGCACGAGATGATATGGCTGCAGAACTGGATCGCGGAGAACGGGCCGGAGGCCCAGGTGACGTTCACCTACGGCTCGCTGGTTTCGAGCTACCACGTCAAGTTCCGGGAGGCCGGGATCGCGTACAATCTGACGCGGTTCTGACCCGGCGCGTTCCCTGCCGCGCACGATCCGCTGCCTGCGAGAACTCCGCGAGGAGTCGAGACGGCTGCTCGACGGACAGGGGGAGAGCGCTGGCGATCTGCTTCGTCACCTGCACGGCCCTGCTGGTGCCCGTGGATTTGCAGCACTCGCGGTCCAGGCGATCCCGTTCGCGGTGATGCACGCAGGGAAGCCGGCGTCCGAAGCGTTCCTCGCCTACGGCTTCGGGCTCGGGCTGCTCGCGCTGCGGCCCGTGCGGGCTCCTAGCGCGCCATGACCAGGACCCGGATCGTCCCCGTCCCGGCCGCCAGCGGCTCGAGCGCCTTGGCGACGATCGTGCCGGCGGCGGCGTCAGAAGGAGCCTTCATCGCGTGGCCGGGTATCGCCGACGCGACGAGGAGATCGCCGGGCACGATGGGCGACTCCGTGGCGTCGGCCCGGCAGGAGGCGATCGTTCCGGCGAGGGCGATCGGGGCCTGGCCCGCCGCGGGCGGGGCCTCGGCCTGAGCGACGATGCCGATCACGAGCGGATCCGCGGATCGGGCCGAGAGCCGGGCGGCCGCCAGCAGGGGATCGAACGCAAGCACGTCGCCGGGCTCCACCCGCCCCGCGACCGGGACGGTCGGAAGCGCCGGCGCGGCCGGTCCGACCGAAGTGCCGGCGACGCGCGCCGCTGCCTCCAGCTCCGGCCGCGGGGGAGGCGTTTTCGCCGGTACGCTCGCCGTCCCGCTCTCGACCACCATCGGCTCCACGGGCCGGGAGGTCTTCGGGTCGAACACCCCCACCGAGGCGCGCAGCGACGCCGCACGGGCCAGGTCGGGTGCGGATCCGGACGGCGCGATCCCGGCCGCCCGCTCGGTCCTGCGGAAACGCTCGAGGGGGCTGTGCTCGCGGAGCGACGGGTCCGCCGCGTAGATCGCCTGCTGGGAGTCCATCGCCGGGATCGCGGCGTCGCGGTCCTTCGGCCGGACGGCGCCCACCTCCTCGAATCCGATGCGCAGCCCCCAAACGAGGTAGTCGAAGGAAACGTCGGCACAGCCGCGCCCTTCGCATCGGACCAAGAGTTCGCCGGTCGAGAGCGACTCGACGTAGAGACCGGACGCAGGACCGCGAGGGGTGACGGTGACGGTCAGTCCGACGTCCGGGTTCGTCGTCCAGGCGAAGGTCGGGTCGAGCGCGACCCGCGCGACTCCGTCCCGCACCCGTGCGGAGCCGCGCGTGTAGGTGGCTGCCTCGGCCCCCTCCGGCGCGGTGTAGACGATGATCTTCGAAGCGTCCCGGGATGGTTCTGGACGAACGACACCCCGCCGGTCCCGAAGATCTTCCATGCGTCGTAGCCGACGCGGGCGTAGTTGCCGGAATCCGAGTCCTGGAACTCTCCGCCCTGGAAGCTCCCGGAGGCCACGAGGCCGCTTCCCCCGATCGCGAGCTGGGCGAGACTGCCGTACACAGAGTCCGCGAAGCGCCCCCCTGCGCCATTCGGGAAGGCGCCATGGCGAGCAACCCCATAGTCCCCGTTTCCCAGAACAGTGCTACCCGAACCCGGTGGTGGTGCCGAACACACCGCCCGCGGAAGGGCCGCCAGCGCTCATCCCGTACGCCGGCCATGGCGAGGATCGCGACCGAGTCCGAGCTGCTGGTCCTGGAACGTGCCGCCCGCATCGGCCCCCTCGCAGGAGGATCCCGAATCGGCCCGTCAGGGAGTCGCCCACGCCGAGGTTGCAGAACGCGCCGTTGCTCGTGTTTTAGAACTGGCTCGCCGTCAAGGCGCCGGTGCCGTAGACGCCGAACCCGAGGAACCCGAACGCCGCCACTGTGTTCGGGTCGCTCTGGAAGGTGGCAGTAGTCGACATCGAGTCACCCTGGACCGAGAGCGCCTGCGCTCCGCTCCCGCTCGCGTCGATCGTGAGCGGCCCCGACTTCGTCTGCGGCGTGCCGTTCGTCTGAAGGAACTCCGTCGCTGCCCGCCCATCGAGGCGCGTCGCATTCTGCGCGTAGGCCGATGCGAGGATCCGCGTGCGCGGCGTGAGGGTCTCCCGCACGCCGTTGGGAGGGCCGACCTCGACCTGGACCCACACGCCGGAGACATCCCGGAAGACCTCCGCGAGCGAGGTGTAGGTCCCGGGCCCCGAGCCGTCGGCGACCTGGCCGCCGCCGAGGACGGTATTGAACAACCCGTTGCTCGCGGTCACGGCGAGCGCCGCCGCCGTCAGGTGGGAATCGACGAGCATCTCGTTCCCCGCCGTCTGGGCATCGAAGAACC
>CAVPDB010000012.1:0-265670 GCA_963702545.1 uncultured Acidobacteriota bacterium
AAATGGCCGCGCTCGGCGGCTCGGCCCTGACCGATCCGGCGCTTCCCGTACCGGTCGACTCGGAGCCGCGCGGCGACGCTCCGGGGCTGCCCGCGACCTACGTCCCGTTCCGCAACGCGCACCTGCTGGCGGCGGCGGTTTCGTGGGCGGAGCTGCTGGGTGCGACGGCGGTCGTGATCGGCGCGGTCGAGGAGGACGGCTCGGGCTACCCCGACTGCCGCGCCGAGTTCCTGGCGTCCTTCGAGCGCGCGGCGCGGCTGGGGACCGGCCTCGGCGAGCGGATCTCGGTCCTCGCGCCGCTGGTCCAGCGCTCCAAGGGGGAGATCGTGCGGGCCGGGCTCGAGGCCGGTGCGCCGTTCGATCTGACCTGGTCGTGCTACCAGGCGGAGGACGAGGCCTGCGGGCGCTGCGAATCGTGCCGCCTCCGGCTCAAGGGGTTCCGCGAGGCGGGGGCCGTCGACCCGATCCCTTACCGCGCGGGCACGGCCCGCTGACGCGCCGATGGACGTCGCCCTCTTCGACTACGAGCTGCCGCCGGAGCGGATCGCGCAGGAGGCGGTCGAGCCGCGCGACGCCGCGCGGCTGCTGCTGCTCGACCGCGGCGAGCGGGCCGCTCGGCCAGCTCCGCTTCGCCGACCTGGCGGCGCTGCTTCGGCCGGGCGACCTGCTGGTGGTGAACGACACGCGCGTGCGCCGGCGAGGCCTTCGCGGGCGCGCGAGCGGCGGAAAGGCGAGCCGCTGCTGCTCGAACCGGCCGGCCGGGACGGGACCGGGAGCGCTGGCGGGCGCTCGTCGGCGCCTCCCGCGCGCCGCGGCGCGGCGAGCCGCTGGCGCTCCCCGGCGGCTACACGGCCGAGCTGCTCGACGAGCCGGGGGCCGGTGCGAGGCGGGCGCCGCGCCGGTGCGGATCGCGGGGCCCGGCGACGGTGGCCGAGCTGCGCCGCCGCGTACGGCCAGCCGCCGCTGCCGCCGTACATCCGCCGGCGCCCGACGACCGCGCGCGGCGCGCGACCGCGAGCGCTACCAGACCGTCTACGCCGCGCAGGACGGGGCGGTGGCCGCGCCGACCGCCGGGCTGCACTTCACGCCGGAGCTGCTGGCCCGGCTGGAGGACGCGGGGATCGCGCGGACGGCGGTGACGCTGCACGTCGGGCGCGGGGACCTTCCGGCCGGTGCGCGGTCGAGCGCACCGGCGAGCACGCGCTGCACGCCGAGCGCTTCACGCTGCCCGCCGCGGCCGGCGACGCGATCGCCGCGGCCCGCGCGCCGCGGCGGGCGCGTGGTCGCGGTCGGGACGACCGTCGTCCGCGCGCTCGAGTCGCGCGCCGGCGGGCGGACGGCGCGCCCGCGCCGGGGGCGGGCGAGACCGAGCTGTTCATCGCGCCCGGCCACGCCTTCCGCGTCGTCGACGCGCTGGTGACGAACTTCCACCTGCCGCGCTCGACGCTGCTCATGCTGGTCGCGGCGTTCGCCGGGCGCGAGCGCGTGCTCGCGCGCCTACCGCGAGGCGATCGCGCGCGCGGCTACCGCTTCTACTCGCTACGGCGACGCGATGCTGGTGCGGTGACGCGCGTGCGCGGCCTGACGCTTCGACGATCCGGGCCACGCGACGGCGCGCGCGCGCCGGGCGCTGCCACGCGCCACGGCGCGGTCGCGACGCCGGCCTTCATGCCGGTCGGCACCGCCGGGTGCGGTCAAGGCGGCTGACCCCGGACGAGGTGCGCGCGCTGGCGCGGAGATCGTGCTCGCCAACACCTACCACCTGCACCTGCGGCCCGGGCGAGGCGCTGGTGCGCGCAGCTCGGCGGCCTGCACGCGCTTCATGGGCTGGGACGGGCCGATCCTGACCGACTCGGGCGGCTTCCAGGTCTTCTCGCTCGCCGCGCGCCGGACGCATCGACGACGACGGCGTCGACTTCCGCGTCCACGTCGACGGCCGTCGCGCCGCGCTCACGCCCGAGCGTGCGATCGCGATCCAGGAGGCGCTCGGCGCGGACGTCGTCGATGGCGCTCGACGAGTGCACCGGCGCGCCCGGCGGACGCGCGAGGAGGCGGCGCCGCGCGATGCGAGCGCACGCGGCGCTGGGCTGCCGCGCGGCCGCGCGACGCGCAGCGACCGCGGGCCGGCGCTGTTCGGGATCGTGCAGGGCGGGACGTCGACGGACCTGCGCGCGGAGCGCCTCGCGCGATCGCGGCCGCTGGGCTTCGACGGGTATCGCGCTCGGCGGGCGTCGTCGGTCGGGGAGGCGCGCGCCGAGGTGCGCGCGGGTCGCTCGCGACCGTCGGGCCGCGCTGCCGGCCGACCGGCCGCGCTACCTGATGGGCGTGGGCCGCCCGGAGGACCTGGTCGAGGCGGTCGCGCGCCGGCGTCGACCTGTTCGACTGCGTGATGCCGACGCGGCACGGCCGCAACGGCCAGGTCTTCACGCCGCGCGGGCGGGTCAACATGCGCAACGCGCGCTACCGCGACGAGGCCGCGCCCGGCTCGACCCCGAGTGCGGCTGCCCGGTCTGCCGCCGCTTCTCGCGCGCCTACCTGCGCCACCTGTACACCGCGGGCGAGATGCTCGGCCCGCGGGCCGGGACGGTCCACAACCTGTGCTTCTATCTCGACCTGATGCGCCGCATGCGCGAGGCGATCGCCGCCGGGTCGTTCGCGGCGTTTCGCGCCGCGGTCCTGGCGCGGCTGGACGAGCGGCGCGACGGGGAGGAGACGTGAGCGCGGCCCGAGCCCGGCCGGAGGACCTGGTCGTCGCCTCCGACCTGCACCTGGTCGCCGGGGACCCGGACCTCGACGACTTCTGCGCGTTTCTCGCCGCGCGGGCGGAGGACGCGGGGGCCGTCGTGCTGCTGGGCGACGTCTTCGCGGCCTGGCTGGCGCGCGAGAAGCTGGTCGAGCCGCACCACCGCGCGGTGCTCGAGGCCTGCGCCGCGCTCCGCGCGCGCGGCACGGCGGTCGTGCTGGTCGAGGGGAACCGCGAGTTCGGCGCGGCGCGCTGGACCGGCCGCGCCTTCGACGCGGTCGCCGACGAGTACGCGGCCGGGCCGTTCGACGGCCGGCGCTGGCTCCTGGCCCACGGCGACGCGGTCAACGCCGACGACCGGGCCTACCGCCGCTGGCGCGCGCTGGCGCGCTCGGCCCCGCTCCAGGCCGCGGTCGGACTGCTCCCCGCACGCGCCGGGAAAGCGCTGGTCCGGCGGGTCGAGCGCGCGCTGCGCGGCGGCGGCAAGCGCTTCCGCACGCGTCTCCCTGCGGCGCACCTCGCGGCCTACGCGCGGGGGCTTGCGGCGCGCGGCTTCGGCGGCGGCGTGCTGGGCCACTTCCACGTCGAGCAGCGGCGGGTCGACGACGCGGCGGACGGGCCGCCGTTCGAGCTGATCGTGATGCCCGACTGGCGCTCGACGCGCCGCTCGCTGCGGCTCGCCCCGGGCGCCCCGCCGCGCTTCGAGACGTGGGGGGCCCGAGCGGCCGCCGTCCCCCGCGATCGTGGCCGTCGTCGAGCGGGCGGGGGTGGGCGGCCGTGAGCTCGACCGCGGCGCCGGCGCCGGCGCCGGCGAGCGCGTCGCGCTCGGCTCGGGGCACGGCCCCGACGTGCGGATGGCGTGCGTCGCAGCGGTCGATCCCGCCGACCCGCGCCGGCTCGAACTCGACCTGGACCCCGGCCCGCGGCTGCAGGTCGGAGACCGCCTGCACGCCCGCCCCGGAAGGAGCGATCCGTGACGATCCCCCGGCCGCAGATCCCCGCCGCCCCGCCGCGCCCGCCGCGGCCGATCGACCCCAGCGCCCCCGCCGCCGTCGAGGGGGCGCTGTTCGGCTTCCCGCTGCCGCTCGAGGAGGCGCGACTGGTCGTGATCCCGGTCCCCTACGAGGCGACCGTCTCGTCGCGCGGCGGGACGCGCGGCGGGCCGCGCGCGCTGCTCGACGCCTCGGGCCAGGTCGACCTCTACGACCCGATTGCCGGCGAACCGTGGCGGCTGGGGATCGCCGCGCTGCCGGCCGAGGAGGTGCTGGACGGCCTCTCCGAGGCCGCCGCGGCGGCGGCGGAACGGGCCCGGGACGGCGACCGCGAGGCGCACGCCGAGGTCGAGCGGATCGGGCACGCGGTGGGGGAGCTGGGTCCGCGACGCGACCGCCGCGACGCTCGACTCGGGGCGCGTGCCGCTGGTGATCGGCGGCGAGCACGCCGTCAGCTTCGGCGCGATCGAGGCGGCGGCGGCGCGCCACCACGGCCTCGGCGTGCTGCAGATCGACGCCCACGCCGACCTGCGCGGGGCCTACGAGGGCTGGCGCACCTCGCACGCCTCGGTCATGCGGCGCGTGCTCGAGCTGCCGACCGTGGCGCGGCTGGTCCAGGTCGGCCTGCGCGACCTGTCGGCCGAGGAGGTCGCGGCGCGCGACGCAGCGCAGGGCCGCGCGGCGTGGTTCACCGACGCCGAGCTGGCGCGGCGGACCTTCGAGGGCGAGCCGTTCGCGGCCCTGGCCCGCGACATCGTCGAGGCGCTGCCGGCCGAGGTCTGGATCAGCTTCGACGTCGACGGCCTCGAGGCCGCGCTCTGCCCCGGCACCGGCACGCCGGTTCCCGGCGGGCTCGGCTGGCGCGAGGCGAGCTACCTGCTGGCCGAGGTCGCGCGCTCCGGCCGCCGCGTCGTCGGCGCCGACCTGGTCGAGATCGGCGCCGGGTTCTGGGACGGCTTCGTCGCCGCCAAGCTGCTCTACCTGCTGGCCGGCGTCGCCGGCGGCACGGTCGCCCGCCGCTAGCGGCCGAGCTAGGGCCCGACCCCCAGCTCGTCGAGCTTGGCCCGCGCCGCGGACGCGTGCGGGCCGCCGCGCCGTCGCGGCCGCCTGGAGCTGCGCGACCGCCTCGTCGCGCCGGCCCGCGGCGAGGGCCGCAAGGCCCCAGGCGTAGGGGGCGGGGGCGACCGGCCCGGGCCGCCTCGGCGAACGCCGCCGCGGCGTCGGCGTCGCGCCCGGCCGCGAACAGCAGCTCGGCCCGCTCGCGCTGCAGCTCGCCGGCGCCGTATCCGGACTGCTTCGGATCCTTCGCCGTGATGGCGATCGCCTGCTCGATCGGGTCCAGCCCGAGTTCGGGGTAGCCGAGGGCGCGGTAGACATCCGCCAGCGTCATGTACCCGGCGACCGATTGCGGGTCCTCGAAGACGGCCCGGTCGGCTTCCACCAGCGCGGGGACGTAGATCCGCCCTCGAGGAAGCGCCGGGCCGCGCGGACGCGCGCGGCGGCGGCGGGCGGCGGCGAGGCCTGCGAGGTCCCGAGGAAGTATTCGATGACCGCGGTCGCGCGCGGGTCGGGCTGCTCGATCTTCGCCAGGGAGCGCTCGATCTCCTGCCAGATCGGCGTCGCCGAGCGGGGCTCGATCCGTCCCCGCGCCAGCGCGAACCAGGTCGTCAGCTCGACCGACTTCGAGACCGAAGGCGCCAGCGCGTTGACCGCCGCGTTCCAGTCGCGGCGCAGCATCGCGAGCAGCGCCAGCTCGCGGGCCTGTTCCGGCGTCAGGGGGCCGCCTGCGGCCGCCTTCTCGAAGGCCGAAGCCGCGGCGGCGAGGTCGTGGCGAGCGAGCGCGGCCGAGCCGGCGGCGGCCTGGGCGGCCGGCGAAGCCGGCGAGGCGGCCGCCAGCGCCGAGGCCAGCCCCGACGCCTCCTCGACGCGGCCGAGCGCGAGCCGGTCCTGGACGATCTGGTAGAGGTCGATCCGCGAGGCCTCGTCGAGCCGCGCGGCGTTCGCCTCGAAGAGCGCGACGGCGGGGCCGGGCCGGCCTCCCTCCAGGTTCGCCGCGATCGTGCCGACGACCAGGTCCTGGCGCGCCGGCTCGAGCGCGAGCGCCTGGTCGAAGAGCGCCAGCGCCTGCGCGCGCGCCGGATCGTCCCAGGTGACGTCCCAGCGGTAGAACTGGGCGGTCGCGCCCGGGTCCAGCGCCTGCCCGCCGGCCCCGACGCGCGCGCGCTCGTAGCGCGAGGCGTCGAAGACCTTGGCGCGATGGGTCGCCTCGCGCAGCCGGCAGTTGCCTTCGAAGACGAGCAGGTCGGGCGAGGGGGGCTGCTTCGGCAGGGCCGCGATCCGGGCCAGCAGCTCCGCGCACTGTCCCTCCGCGAGCAGGCCGCGCAGCTCGACGATCGTCTCGGGGCTGACCGCCCGGGCGGCGGGAGCGGTCGCGGTCGCGGTCGCCGGGGCCGGGGCGAGGGTCCAGGCGGCGGCCAGCGTTGCGGCGAGGACTCGGGGCAGGCGCTTCAGCATGAGGTCTTCTCCATCGGGCGCGCCCCGGGCGCCGCCGCGAGGCGGGCCAGCGCGTGCTCGAGCACGAGGTCGGGGCCGAGCCCCGGGAACTTGTCGGCGTCGTGGCGGGCGGTCGGGCGTGGCGGGGCGAGGACCCCGTGCCCGTCGCCCCAAGGGGCGTTGAGGACCGGGTCGGTCGGGCCGTAGATCGCGACGACCGGGGCCCCGGCCGCCCACGCGAGGTGCATCGGCCCGGTGTCCCCCGAGATCACCAGCTCGGCCCCGCCGAGCAGCGCGGCCAGCGGCTTGAGCGGCAGCGGCGCGGTCGGGACGACGCGCCCGCCGGCGGCCTCGCCCAGCGCGCGCGCCGACTCCTGCTCGCCCGGCCCGGCGACCACCGCGACCGCGAAACCACGGCCGGCCAGGCCCGCGGCGATCGCAGTCCAGCGCTCGGCCGGGTAGCGCTTCCAGGCCTGCCGCAGGCTGCTGAACGGGGCGATCGCCACCACCCGCGCGCCCGCCGCAATCCGCGCGTGCTCGGCCCGCGCCGCCTCGCGGTCCTCCGGCGAGAGGGCGAGGTCGGCGACGAGCGGCCCGTCCGCCGCGCCTGCGGCCCGCGCCAGCGCGGCGGCGCGCAGCACGCGCGAGACCCGGGGTTCGGGCAGCAGGACCCGGTGCGTGGCGAAGCGGTGGCTCCCCTCGCGGTCCTGGGGCGCGTCGAACCCGAACCGCACCGGCGCGCGCGAGGCGCGGGCGACGAGACCACTCTTGAAGGAACTCTGGAAGTCGAGTGCGAGCGCGGGGGCGAAGCGGGCGAGCGCCCCCGCGAAGCGCCGCAGGGTCCCCACCGCGGCGAGCGGCCGCCGCCACGCCGCCCCCTCGAGCGCCCGGCGCTCGAGCACGAGCACCTCGTCGACGTCCGGGTGGCCCGTCACCAGCGGCGCCGCGCCCGGCTCCACGGCCCAGGCGATCCGCGCCGCCGGCCAGCTCCGCCGCAGCAGGCGGACGGCGGGGAGGGTCCGGACGACGTCGCCGACCGCGCCGAGCCGGACGACGAGCAGGCGGCCCGGGGCGATGTCGGCGCCGAACGGGGACGGGGGCTTCATGGGAACGGGATTCCCGGCGGCGCGGCGGCGGCGGCGGCCACGCTGCGGCCGCGGCTTGACCCCCGGCCTCCGGGTTTGGCACCCTTGCGCGTCATCTGCCGTCCCTCCCGGAGGAAACGCCATGCCGCCGATCGAGTCCTGGCTGCTCGAGGTTCTGGCCTGCCCGAGGTGCCACGAGAAGGTTGCCCTGACCGCCGGCGGCGACGGGCTGCGCTGCGCGCGCTGCCGCGTCGTCTACCCGATCGAGGACGGGATCCCGCAGATGCTGCCCGAGTCGGGGCGGCCGGAGGCGGGCGGCACCAAGGACGCGCAGTGACGGGGAGCCAACTCCTGGCGGCGGCCGGGCGCCTGGCGGGGCGCCGCGTGCTGGTCGTCGGCGACGTGATCCTCGACCGCTACGTCGTTGGCTCCGTCGAGCGGATCAGCCCCGAGGCCCCGGTCCCGGTCGTCCGCTGGCTGCGCGAGGAGTCGCGCGCCGGCGGTGCGGCCAACGTCGTCCACAACCTGGCCGCGCTGGGGTTGCGTCCCAGCATCGCCTCGGCGATCGGCGACGACGCGGCCGGCGACGCGCTGGCCGCGCTGATGGCGGGCTGGGGGGTCGACGCCGGCGGGCTGGTGCGCGTCCCCGGGCGGCCGACGGTCGAGAAGACGCGGGTGCTGGCGCGCCACCAGCAGGTGCTGCGCCTGGACCGCGAGGACGACTGCCGGTCTCCGGGCCGACGGCCGAGGCGGTGCTCCAGCGCGCGCTCGGCGCGCTCGACGCGGCGGACGCGGTGGTCGTCTCGGACTACGACAAGGGGCTGCTCGACGGGCGCGTGCTGGGGCCGCTGCTGGAGGCCGCGCGACGGCGCGGCACGCCGGTCGTGGTCGATCCCAAGGTCCGCCACTTCGGCCTCTACGCCCCGGCGACCGTGATCACGCCGAACACGCTGGAGGCGGCGGGAGCGACCGGCCGGGAGATCCGCGGCGACGAGGACGCGGCCGCGGCGGCGCAGGCGATCCTCGACCGGCTGGCGATCGACGCGGTCCTCCTGACGCGCGGCGAGCACGGGATGCTGCTGCTCGAGCGGGGGGGGAGCCCGCGCTTCATCCACGCCCGGGCGCGCGAGGTCTACGATGTGACCGGGGCCGGGGACACGGTCGTCGCGGCCCTGGCCGCGGCCCTCGCCGGGCCTGCCGTTGGCCGCAGGGGCCGCGCTGGCGAACGCGGCGGCCGCCGTGGCGGTAGGGAAAGCTGGGGACGGTGCGGTATCGTTCGACGAGCTCGGACCGCCTTGGACACGGGGGGCGCATGAGGGATGGCCGCGCGTCCCGCGGGGAACAGATTCTCCCTCATGGAACTGCTCGTCGGAGAGGTGGAAGGTGGCCGAGGAGATCCCCGTACCCGCGAGGATCGCCACGGAAGGGCGTCTCGAGGGGATCACCGTGCCCGAACTGCTCTGGCGCCTGGCGCTGGAGCGGCACACGGGGTCCCTCGTGCTCGAGCGGCCGGGGGTGACCAAGACCCTCGCGCTGCGCGACGGCCGCGTCGTGTTCGCGACCTCGAGCGATCCGGAGGACCAGCTCGGCCCGTTCCTGCTGCGGCGGGGCGAGGTCCGGCTCGGCGCGCTGCTCGAGGCCGACGCGCGGCTCGACGGAGGGCGCCGGCTCGGGGAAACGCTGGTCGAGCTGGGCCACCTCGCGCCGCCGGCCCTGCCGCGGGCGGTGCAGGAGCAGGTGCGCGAGATCGCGCTCTCGATCTTCGGCTGGCGCGACGGCGGCTGGCGCCTCACCCGCGCCGCGCTGCCCGTCCTCGAGACGGTCACGCTCGACCTGGCGGTCGAGGACCTGGTCCTGGCCGGGACGCGCCGGGTGCGGGACTGGAACTGGGTGCGCCGGGTGGTCGGCGGCAGCCGTGCGGTCTACCGCGCGACCCGGCCTCGCGCGGCGAGGTGCTGGGGCTGGGCCTGACCGAGCGGCTGATCCTCGAGCAGCTGCAACTGCCGCTGCGCGTCGAGCAGCTCTGCAGCGCGGTCTACGCCCCGACGCACGACATCTATCGCGCGCTCTGGGCGCTGGCGATCACCGGTCGCGTGGAGCGCGTCGAGCGCGGCTCGCTCGGCGACTACGCCGCATCCGAGCACGAGGGGCCGATCCCCCGGGCGGGGATCGGCGACCTGCTGCTCGACCTCGCGGCGCGGCACTTCGACGGGACGCTGCGGCTGTTCCGCGACGCCGCAGAGGGGGCGCTCCTCCTGCGCGACGGCCGGATCGAGTTCGCCTCGACCTTCGACGAGGAGCAGAGCCTGGCCGCGCACCTCGTGCGCCGCGGCGTGATCTCCGACCGCGACCAGGACGAGGCGGTTCGCCAGCTGATCACCGGCAAGCGGATGGGGACGCTGCTCGCCGAGCGCGGCGTGCTGCTGCCCGAGGACGTCGAGCGCTTCGTGCGCGAGCAGGTCATGGCGGTGGCCCGCGGCCTCGTGCTGTGGGACTCCGGCGAGTACGCGATCGAGCCCGGCGTGACCGTCGACGAGTCGATCGTGCTCGGGATCGCGGCCGAGGACCTGGTGGTCTCGGCCTGGGAATCGCTCACCGCGTGGCAGCGCATCTTCGCGCACCTCGGCTCGACCGGGACGCGTTTCCGGCTGCGCCCGGACTACCTCGACCGGCTCGACCGGATGACGCTGCGGCCCGCGATGTGGGACGTCGTGGCGCTCCTGGCCGTGCCGCACTCGGTGACCGAGATCCTGGCGGCGCGGCCGGACTCGGATTTCGAGCTGTGCCGGCTGCTCTGCGCGCTCGACGCCGCGCGCGTGATCGAACGGACCGAGGAGCGGGCCGGCCAGGCTGCCGAGGCCGCCGCCGCTGCACCGGCCGAGCCGGCCGTGGCGGCCGTGGTGGCCGGGCCGCCGGAGCCCGTTCCGGTCGAGTTCGCATTCCCGGTGGTCGAGCTGTCCGGACCGTCGCCGGCCGCCATGGCGCTGGCGGAGCCGGTCGTCCCGCCGCGCACCGCCGCGGAACTGGCGCCCGAGCTGTTCGCGAAGCCGCCGGCCGAGCTGCCGGCCGCGCCGGCGTGGCTCGAGACCGCCTTCGAGCTCGCGACGCCGGGCGAGGAGGCGATCCCGCCGCCGTCGCTCGACGGCTTCCCCGATCCGGCCGCGCTGGCGACCTCGGTCCCGCTCGAGTTGGGCGAGCCCTCGTCCACCCCGGACGACGGCTACAGCAGTCCTTCTTCGTCGCGCCTCGCCGAGCCCGCGCCCGCGGTGACGGCCGCGACCCCTGCGCCGGAGCCCGCGCCCGCGCCGGAGCCGGCGTGGGTGGCGATGCCCTGGACCGAGGCCGACCTGACGGGGCCGCTCGGCGGCCCCCCGCCGCCGGCCGCTCCGCCGCCGGCCGCCGCGCCGCCGGCCCCGCCGCCGCCGCCCGAAGCCCTCCCGTGGGAACCGCTCTCGGCTGCGGAGCTCGCGCAGGCCGAGCTTTCCCGACCGGCCCCCTGACCAGCGCGGTCTTCGGAGCCGAAGCCCACCTCGAGGCGCTGGCCCGGGCGGCGCGCGCCGCGGCCGAGGAAGGCCCCCTGGCGATGCCCCCGTCCGCGCCGCCCTCGCCCGAGCTGATCGACGCGGTCGAGGCCTTCAACCGCCGCCACGCGCTCGTCTACCAGCAGCTGCGGCTCGAGATCGGCGCCGCGGTGCGCAACCTCGTCGTCGCCTGCGTGCGGCGGATGGGGCCGGCCGGTCAGCCGTTCGAGGGGATCGTGCTCGACCGCAACGGCGTCTTCGACCGCGAGGCCCTGGCGCGCGCGCTGCGCGACCGCTGGGGCGGTGCGCCGGAGGAACCGCTCGAGGGGCTGGTGCGCGAGGAGTTGGCGATGGTGCGCGACCTGGTCTCGCCGCACCGGCTGGCCTCGATCGAGGCGCAATTGAACCTGCTCTGACGGTCAGGCCAGGGATTCCCAGGCCCGGCACGACGGGCAGCGCCACTCGAAGTCGCCGGCGCTGAAGCCGCAGCGCTGGCAGCGCCACGGGTCGCCCCAGCCGCCGATCCCCTCCCAGTGCGTGCGCAGCGCGACGAGCGCGCGGCTCGCCGCACCGTCCTCCAGCAGCGCCAGGCGCCCGCGCAACCGCGGGACCGCCGACGAGCGCGGGGCGAGCTCTTCGATCCGCTCGACGAAGCCGCGGGCCTCGGCCGCCTGGCCGCGGCGCAGCGCGTCGTCGGCCAGCCAACCGGCGAGTCGCCAGGCGGCCGGCCCCTCGGGATCGCGCGAGAGCGCCTCGCGCGCGAACTGGCGCGCCGCCTCGCGCCCGCCCGCCGGCCCCTCGAGTTCCTCCAGCCGGTCGACGACCAGCGGGGCCAGCGCCGGCGACTCCTGCGCGGCGCGCAGCCAGGCCTCGCGGGCCTTCCTGGGGTCGTGCGACTGGTAGAGCGCGTCGCCCAGCGCCATCTCCGCCGCGGGCAGCGCGCGGGCCTCGGACAGCGCGCGCTCGGCCTCGCGGGCCGCTTCGCGCGGCAGGCCGTCGGCGAGCAGCTCGCGGGCCAGCAGGACGCGCCGGCGGGCCGAGATGACCCGCCCGCGTTCGCGGTCGACGGAGGCCAGGCGCCCCGCGGTGGCGACCGCCTCGCGCATCCTCCCGAGCCGGGTCTGGAGCTGCTCGAGCGCGACCAGCGGCGCGGCCCAGCCGCGCGCCGCGGCCTCCGCCTCGTCGCAGGCGGCGACGGCTGCCTCCAGATCGCCCGTGCGCTCGAGCACACGCGCCCGCAGCAGCAGCGCCGCGGCCCGGGTCCGGTCGGCCAGGTCGCGGCGCGCCAGCAGGACCTCCAGCGTGCGCCCGGCGCGCGCCGCGTCGCCGGCGCGCGACTGCTGGTCGGCCAGCAGCAGGTAGAGCGCGTCGTCCCCCGGTCCGCTCTCGACGGCGTGCCGCAGCGCGGCGGCGGCGGCGGGGTGGTCCTCGGCCACGATTTCCGCCACCGCGCGCTCGGCCAGCGTCCGCGCCGGGCCGCCCTCCTCACGCTCCGGACGCAGGCGAACCACCAGCGAGGTGACGAGCACGCTGACCATCACCCCGGCGAGGAAGGCGAGCAGCAGCAGCAGGGCGCTCATGGCTCGTCGTCGGGCAGCAGGACGTTCGACGACGCCGGGACCGCCCCGACGCCGCGTCCCGGCGCCAGCGCGCCGGTGCCGGAGATCGCCAGGTTGCGCAGGTCGAGGATCTCCTCCTCGAGCTGGTGCAGCCGGCGCTTGAGCCGCAGGTTCTCGACCCGCAGCGTGATCCCCTCGACGACCGCCAGCAGGCCGATGAAGAAGACCCCGGCCAGCACGCTGCCGAAGATCACCTCGGCCATCGACAGCGTGCGCGTCGCGCCGCCCGCGCCGAGCGTCAGCGTGACCTCCTGGCCCGCGTTGGCCAGCGCCACCCAGAGCACGACGATCGCGAAGCCGGCGGCGAGCAGGAAGATCAGGACCCTCATGACGACTCCCTGCCGGCGCGGGCCGCGAGCAGGAGGTCGACGACCTCCCGCACGGCCCCCTGGCCCCCCGGCCGGCGCGTGACGAAGCGGGCCGCGCGGCGGACTTCCTCGGCCGCGTCGGCGACGGCGACGGGGAACCCGACCTCGGCGAAGGCCGGGAGGTCGTTCAGGTCGTCCCCGACGTAGCAGGCCGCCTCGCGCGGGATCCCGCGCGCGGCCAGGATCCGGCGCAGCACGGCGGCCTTGTCGTCGACTGCGAGGTGGACCTCGTCCAGCCGCAGGTCCTCGGCGCGGTGGCGCACCGACGGGGTACCGCGCATCGAGACCACGCCCGTCACCAGGCCGGCCTGCCGCGCCAGCACGAGGCCCAGCCCGTCGCGGACCGAGAAGCGCAGCCCGACAGCGTCACCGACGTAGTAGAGGAAACCGTCGGTCAGCGTCCCGTCGACGTCGGACAGCAGCAGCCGCACCCGGGCGGCACGCTCCTTGAGGTCGGTCCCGTCCATGGCGCCCACGATACCAAATCGCGCCCGGAACGCGACCGGCAGCGGGCCGGGGCGCGGCTCAGAACAGCTGCGTCCCCCACAGGTCGTGGATCTGCACGATCCCCTCGAGCGTCCCGTCCGGGGCGACGACCGGGAGCATCGTGATCTTCCGCTCCTCCATCAGCGCCAGGGCGGCCGAGGCCAGCGCGTCGGCGGCGATCGAGACCGGGTGCGCGGTCATCGCGTCCGCGGCGGTCCGGTCGAGCGGGGTCGGATCGCGCTCGAGCAGCCGGCGCAGGTCACCGTCGGTGACGATCCCGAGCAGCCGGCCGGCGCCGTCCACCACCGCCGTCGAGCCCAGCCGCTGGCGGCTCATCTCGAGCACGACCTGGCCCATCGGGGTCTCCGGGGAGACCCTGGGCACGGCCTCGCCGGTGTGCATGAACTGCCGCACGCGGGCCAGCTTGCGGCCCAGCCGGCCCCCCGGGTGCAGCCGCGCGAAGTCCTCCTCCGAGAACCCCTTCGCGACCATCAGCGCGGCGGCCAGGGCGTCGCCCAGCGCCAGCATCGCGGTGGTGCTGGCCATCGGCGCCAGGCCGAGCGGGCAGCCCTCCTCCGCGACCGAGGTGTCGAGCAGCAGGTCGGCCTCGCGGCCGAGGGTCGAGCCGGCGCGGCCGGTCATCACGAGCAGCGTTCCCCCGAGCCGCCGCACGGCTTCGACCACGCCCAGGATCTCCGCCGTCTCGCCGCTCTGCGAGAGCGCGACCACGACGTCCCCCTTGACGATCATCCCGAGGTCGCCGTGGATCGCCTCGGCCGGGTGGAGGAAGTGCGCCGGCGTCCCGGTCGAGGTCAGGGTGGCCGCGATCTTGCGCGCCACGAGCCCGCTCTTGCCCATCCCGGTCAGGACGATGCGGCCCGGCGTGCCGAGGATCGCGTCGACCGCGTCGTCGAAGGCCGGGCCGAGCCGTCCGGCCAGCGCGGCCAGCGCCCGGGCCTCGGCCTCGATCACGCGCTGGCCCTCGGGGTGCCTCACGGGCCCGCCCTCGCCGGCCGCGTCCGGCCCGGTGGCGCCGCGGACCAGCCGGTGGATCTCGCGCAGCGAGCCGAGCAGGCCCGGGACGAGGTCCAGCCGCAGCGCGTTCGGCCCGTCGGAGAGCGCGCGGGCCGGGTCCTCGTGAACCTCCAGGAAGACCGCGTCGGCGCCGGCCGCAACCGCCGCCCGGGCCAGCGCCGGGATGTGCTGCGGGTCGCCGCCCGAGGCCCGGCCCTGGCCGCCCGGGCGCTGGACCGAGTGGGTCGCGTCGAAGACGACCGGGACCCCCAGCGCCCGCATCGTCGGGATCGAGCGCAGGTCGACCACCAGGTCGTGGTAGCCGAAGGTCGTGCCGCGCTCGGTCAGCAGGACGCCGCGCGCGCCGCCGGCGCGCAGCTTGCCGACGATGTGCTCGGCGTCCTCCGGGGCCAGGAACTGCCCCTTCTTGACGTTCACCACCCGCCCGGTGGCCGCGGCAGCCAGCAGCAGGTCGGTCTGGCGGCAGAGGAAGGCGGGGATCTGCAGCACGTCGACGACCGCCGCCGCGGCCGCGCACTGCGACGCCTCGTGCACGTCGGTCAGCAGCGGGAGCCCGGTGGCGGCACGGACCTCGGCCAGGATCGCCAGCCCCTCGGCCGCGCCGGGCCCGCGGAACGAGTCGACCGCGGTCCGGTTGGCCTTGTCGTACGACGCCTTGAAGACCAGCGGCAGCCCCAGCTCGCGCGCCATCGCCGCCAGCGCGCGGGCGTGGGCGAGCGCGCTCTCCCGGCTCTCGACGACGCAGGGCCCGGCGATCACGAGCAGCGGCCCGCCGCCGCCCGCCACCGCGCCGGGGGCGAGCTCGACCGGCGGGACGGGGAGGACCGCGGTCACGCTCACGCGCTGCGCTCCCGCTTGCGCCGCAGCGCCGCGCCGGCGAAGCCGCGGAAGAGCGGGTGCGGGACGAGCGGCCGGCTCTTGAACTCGGGGTGGAACTGGCAGGCCAGGAACCACGGGTGGTCGCTGCGCTCGATGATCTCGACCAGGTTGCGGTCGGGGTTGATCCCCGAGCAGACGACCCCGGCCTCGCGCAGCCGTTCCATGTAGGCGTTGTTGAACTCGTAGCGGTGGCGGTGGCGCTCGCTGACCTCCGGCCGGCCGTAGAGCTGGTGGGCCAGCGTTCCCGGCGACAGCCGGCAGGCGTACGCGCCCAGCCGCATCGTCCCCCCCTTGGCCTCGATCTCGCGCTGCTCGGCCATCAGGTCGATCACCGGGTCGGGGGTGTTGGGGTCGAACTCGGTCGAGTTCGCGCGCCGCAGGCCCAGCAGGCTGCGGGCGAACTCGATCGTCGCGCACTGCATCCCGAGGCAGATCCCGAAGAACGGGATCCCGTGCTCGCGGGCGTAGGTGATGGCGCGGATCATCCCCTCGATCCCGCGGATCCCGAAGCCGCCCGGGACCAGCACGCCGTCGAGCTTGGACAGCTCCGGCCCGGGATCGGAGGTCTCGTACTTCTCGGCCTCCAGGAACTCCAGCTCGACCTTGATCTTGTGCGCGAAGCCGCCGTGGCGCAGCGCCTCGTTGAGCGACTTGTACGAGTCCTCGTAGGCCACGTACTTGCCGACCATCCCGATCGTCACCGTGTCGACCGGGTTCTTGACGCGGGAGACCAGCTCCTCCCAGGGCGCGAGGTTGCGCTTGCGGTAGGGGAGGTCGAGCAGCTTGCAGATGATCTCGTCGATCCCCTCGGCCGAGAAGCGCAGCGGGACCTCGTAGATGCTCGCGACGTCCGGCGCGGCGATGACCTGGTCCTCGCTGACGTTGCAGAACAGCGCGATCTTGGCCCGCACGTCGTGCGGCAGCGGCCGGTCGGCAGCGGCACAGCAGGACGTCGGGCTGGATCCCGATCGCGCGCAGCTCGCGCACCGAGTGCTGGGTCGGCTTGGTCTTCAGCTCGTGCGCGGCGGGCAGCCAGGGGACCAGCGTCAGGTGGATGAAGATCGCGCGCTGCGGGCCGACCTCGAGCCGGAACTGGCGGATCGCCTCGAGGAACGGCAGCGACTCGATGTCGCCCACCGTCCCGCCGATCTCGACCAGCTGGATCTCGTGGCCGTTGGCCAGGTCCCGGATCGCGCGCTTGATCTCGTCGGTGATGTGCGGGATGACCTGGACCGTCCCGCCCAGGTAATCGCCGCGCCGCTCGCGCTCGATCACCTGGTTGTAGATCCGGCCCGTGGTGTAGTTGTTGCGCTGGCCGGTGGTGATCGAGGTGAAGCGCTCGTAGTGCCCCAGGTCGAGGTCGGTCTCGGCGCCGTCCTCGGTCACGAAGACCTCGCCGTGCTGGAACGGGTTCATCGTCCCGGGGTCGACGTTGATGTAGGGGTCGAGCTTCTGGATCTGGACCTTGAACCCGCGCGACTCGAGCAGGTTCGCGATCGAGGCGGCCGCCAGCCCCTTGCCCAGCGACGAGGTGACGCCCCCGGTGACGAAGATGTAGCGCGTGTCCTCGCGACGGTTCATCGGCTGCTGTCTCCGCTCCGCCGCGCGAGCCGCTGCTCGGCACGGGAGAGGTCCTCGGGTGTGTCGATGCCGAACGGCTCCCCCAGCGCGCGCAGCACGGCGATCGTCCAGCCGGCCTCGAGCGCCCGCAGCTGCTCGAGTCCTTCGGTCCGCTCGAGCGCCGAGGGGCCCATCGAGGCGAAGCGCAGGAGGGCCTCGCGCCGCCAGGCGTAGACGCCGACGTGGCGCCAGGTGACCCCCGGCGCGGGAGCGGCGGGGGGGAAGGGGAGCGCGCCCGCGGTGGGTCGCGGGTAGGGGATCGGCGAGCGTGAGAAGTAGAGCGCGCGCCCGGCCGGGGTCGTGACGACCTTCACCACGTTGGGGTTGGCGAAGTCCCGCGGCTCGAGCAGCGGGACCGCCAGCGTCGCCAGCGCCGGCCCCTCGGGCGCCGCCAGCGCGCCGGCCAGCGCGTCGACGTCGGCCGGCGCGAGAAACGGCTCGTCGGCCTGCAGGCCGATCACGACCTCGGCCTCGAGGCGCGCGGCGACCTCCGCGACGCGGTCGGTGCCGCTCGCGTGGTCGGCGCGCGTCATCTCCGCGCGAAACCCCGCGCCCGTCGCGGCCTCGGCCACCCGGCCGTCGTCGGTGGCGACGACGATCTCGCGCACGCTCGTCGCCCGGCGCGCCAGCTCGCAGACGTGCAGCAGGAGCGGCCGGGATCCGAGGGTAGCGAGAACTTTGCCGGGGAAGCGCGAGGAGCCCCAGCGGGCCGGGATCACGACGACCGTGTCCGGCAAGACATCCTCCGTCGGAGAGGGTGGCGATCGCTCTCCGACCCCGTCAACCGCGGCGGATGGTAGACGAGCGCGAGGAAAAGGGCAACGGTGCGTCGCCGACATGCGCGCCGACATCGCCGCCGGCGGGCGCGGCGCACCGTCTCCGGGCCGGCGTCGCAGCCGGCCGGCGGCGCGCACGCCGCGGCGGGGCGGACCCGGCGCCGCCGCCGGATCGCGGTTCCGCCGAATTTCGTTATCCTTGCGCCCCGTGACCGCAACCGTTCCCGCGCCCGCCGCCGCCCGCGACGCCGTCCTGGTGGACGGCCTGTTCAAGTCCTTTCCGCGCAAGCGGACGGTCAAGGAGATCGCGCGCGCACCGTTCCGCCGCCCCGAGCGCGTCGAGGCGCTGCGCGGCGTCGACTTCGCCGTCAGGGAAGGGGAGCTGGTCGGCCTGCTCGGGCCGAACGGGGCCGGGAAGACGACGCTGCTCAAGATCCTCTGCGGGCTGGTGCTGCCCGAGAAGGGACGCGCCGAGCTGTTCGGCGTGCCCGCCGGGGACCCCACCCTTCCGGACCTGCTCGGGCTCGTTCACGGCGACGAGCGGTCGTTCTACTGGCGCCTGACCGCGCGCGAGAACCTCGACTTCTTCGCGCGCCTGCACGGGCTGTCCGGCGCGACCCGCGCGACCCGCGTCGCCGCGCTGCTCGAGAAGGTCCAGCTGGGGGCCGACGCCAACCGCCGCTTCTCGGACTTCTCGTCGGGGATGAAGCAGCGGCTGGCGATCGCCCGGGCCCTTCTGGCCGACCCGCCGATCGTCCTGATGGACGAGCCGACCCGCAGCCTCGACCCGGTCAGCGCGGCGGTCCAGCGCGAGTGGATCCAGGACGAGCTGCACCGCCGCGACGGCAAGACGATCCTGCTGGCGACGCACAACCTGCGCGAGGCCGAGGCGCTGTGCGACCGCGTCGTGGTGATCGCCAAAGGGGAGTTGCGGGCCGAGGGGACGCCCGAGGAGCTGCGGCACCGCGGGCTGGGCGGGGTGGTCTACCGGCTGCGCCTGGCGGGCACCGTTCCCGCCGCGCTCGCGACCGGCGAGGTGCTGGCGCGGACCGCCACCGACGACGCGGTCGAGCTGCTGGTGCGGCTGGCCAAGGACGACGCCGGGCTCGACCCGGTGCTGCGCGAGCTGGTCGCGGCCGGGGCCCGGATCCTGGCGGCCGAGCCCGAGGAGCCGGAGCTGGAGACCGTCTTCCGCGAGCTGGTCGAGGATCGCGCGTCTGCCGCCGCGGTCGGGTCGGGCGTCGCGGCAGGGAAACCGGGTGCGCCGTGAGGAACTTCCCGCGCACGGTCTGGGCCTTCCTGCTGCGGGATTTCCAGACCGAGACCTCGTACCGCCTGGCCTTCCTGCTCTCCGCGATCGGGCTGTTCGTCAGCGCGACCGTCTGGTACTTCATGGCGCGCTTCATCACCAGCGCCTCCGACCCGGCGCGACTCGCCTCCCAGACCGGGGGGCTGGACTACTACAGCTTCGCGCTGGTCGGGCTGATGGTGAACCGCTTCCTCGACGTCTCGCTCCACTCCTTCAGCTCGTCGATCCGCTCCGAGCAGGCCACCGGGACGCTCGAGGCGATGCTGGTCACGCCCGCCAAGCTGGGCCACCTGGTGCTCGCCTCGTCGGCCTACAGCTACGGCTACGCGGGGCTGCAGGCCGCGGCCTACCTGGTCTTCGGCGTGCTGGTCTTCGGCGTGCGGCTGGAACTGGGGAGCCTGGTGGGGGCGGTGCTGGCGGTCGTCCTGACCTCGCTCGCGCTGTCGGGGATCGGCGTCCTGTCGGCCGGGTTCGTGCTCTATTTCAAGCGCGGCAACCCGCTCGACTTCGTGATCACCTCGCTCTCGCTGCTGTTCGGGAACGTGATCATCCCGCAGCAGGCGCTGCCGGCAGAGATCAGCTGGATCTCGAAGCTGGTGCCGGTCTACTACGCCAACAACGCCGTGCGCGGCGCGCTGCTCCAGGGGCGCGACCTCGCCACCCTCGCCCCCGACCTGCTGGCGCTGCTCGTCTTCTCCGCGGTGCTGGTGCCGCTCGGCCTGTTCGGCGCGCGGATCGCGGTCCGGCGCGCCAAGCAGGAAGGGTCGCTGATCCAGTACTGAGCCGGAGGGGAGGCGCGGTGCGCTGGAGCCACGCGGTGGAGGACGGCTGGTTCGTGCGCGAGACCCGGCCGGAGGACCCGGCGGCGACGATCTTCTACATCCACGGGCTGGGGGAGTCGGGGCTGTCGTTCGAGGGGCTGCTGGCGGCGCCCGAGCTGCGGAACTACCGGCAGGTCGCGCCCGACATGCCCGGCTACGGCCGCAGCGCCTGGCCCGAGCGGGCCCCCTCGCTCGACGAGACGGTCGAGCAGCTGGCGGACTTCTGGCGGCGCCGCGGCGAGGCGCCGGCGGTCGTCGTCGGCCACTCGCTGGGCGGGGTCCTCGGCCAGCTGCTGGCGGAGCGCCACCCGGGGCTGGTGCTCGCGCTGGTCGACGTCGACGGGAACAAGGCCGGGGCCGACGCGGTCTTCTCGGGCCGGGCCGCGGCCGAGCCGCTGGAGGAGTTCGTCGCCTCCGGGTTCGACCGGCTGCGCGAGGCGGTCTACCGCGCCGGCGGGAAGGAGCGCGCGCAGCGCGGCTACTACGCCAGCCTGCGGCTGGCCGACCCGCGCGTGTTCCACCGCCACTCGCTCGACCTGGTCGCGCTCTCGCGCGGCGAGGGGCTGGCGCGCCGCCTCGCGGCGCTGCCGGTGCCGAAGTACTACGTCGCGGGCGCGCCGGGCGGGGCCAGCGCGCGCTCGCTGGAGCTGCTGCGCGAGTCCGCCGTGCCGACGCTCGCGATCGCGCCCGCCGGGCACTGGCCCTTCCTCGACCAGCCCGCGCTCTTCGCGGCGCTGCTTCGGGACCTGGTCGAGCAGGCGCTGCGCGAGCGCGCGGGCGAGTGAGCGCAGGGGAGACGACGATGGCGATCCCGCTCTTTTCCCGGGAGGAGATCCTGGCCGCGCCCGGCGGGCGGCACCGGCATCCGATCGCGGTCCGGCTGCAGGACGTCGACGCTGCGGGGGTGGTCTTCTTCGCGCGCTTTCTCGAATACGCCCACGACGCGTTCATGGCGACCCTCGCCGCGGGCGGGCTGGACCTGCCCGGGATCCTCCGCGAAGGCCGGCACCTGGCGCCGATCCGCCACGCCGAGGCCGACTACCTGGCCCCGCTGCGCTTCGGCGACGCCCTCGTCGCCGGCCCGGTGCTCGCGCGCGTGGAGCCGACCGAGGCGGTCGTCGCCCACCGGATCGAGCGCGCCGGGGGCGCGGCCGTGGCGCTGGTGCAGACGGTCCACGTCTCGGTCGACGGGCGCAGCTTCGAGCGGGTGCCGTTCCCCGAGGAGTGGCTGCGCGTCTTCCGCGCCCTTTCGGCCTGAAAAGAAACGGGCCCGGCGCGAGCCGGGCCCGTCGCGGCGGTGGCGGAGCGAGGGTCTACTTCGCGGCGCCCTTCATCGGGTTGAAGGTCTCCTTGGTGAGTCCGGCCGGGACGTCGTAGGTGCCGGCCGGGGCCGCCTTGGTCTCGGCCGAGACGATCTCCTCGCGGGACTTCACGGTGTTGCCCATGATGCTCATCGTGATCTCGGTCAGGACCGAGATCCCGTCGAGCTTCGCCATCTCCTTGGCCACGTCCTCGAACCCGAGCTGGAGCCCCTGCAGGCTGTTCGACAGGTCCTTGTACGCCGCCAGGTCGATCGCGATGTCCTTGGTGACCCACATGTCGATGTCCATCTTCATGCCCATCGCGTTGGCGATCTCGGCCTTGTAGAGCTTGGTGTTCCAGTTGCCGATCTTCTTGGCCTGGTCGGTCGGCGTGAGCTTCACGGTCATCTTCATCTGCGGCAGCATCGCCCCGATCTGGGCCTGCATCTCGGGCGGGAAGTACTTGGTGAGGTCGATCGGAAGGTCGATCTCCGAGTAGGTCTTGCCGGTGATGTCGAGCATGTAGAGCTTCTTCTGGTCGGCGCGGACGATGAACGAGCTGTCGCCGCCGAGGCGGGCCAGCCGGCCCTTGCCGACCCACATCGTGGTCGTCTCGTCCTTCGCGGGCTGGTTCATCACGGGATCGCTGTGCGACTTCATCGTGATCATCGTGTCGGCGAGGGCGGGCATCGCGAGCGCGGCCGCGAACACGATCAGGACGGCAATACGAAGCGCTTTCATGGTTCCTCCGGGCGCGGTCGCCCGGGTGGCGCCAGCGCATCGGCGAGAGGGTACTAGGGTTCGCGGGCGTTGCCCATCGGCGGGGTTCAGGAAACGCGGAACGGTCGCAGGGACGCGGCGAGCCGCGCCGCGGCCCCGCGGCGGTCCGGCTTCCCGTCCGCGGTTTCGGGCAGGGCGTCGACCCAGGCCAGGCGGCGCGGCCGCTTGAAGGGGGCCAGCCGCGGGGCGATCCAGGCGGCGAGCAGCTCGTCGCCGGGGGCCGGCGCGGAACCGCGCACGAGCGCGGCCCCGACCACCTGGCCCAGAACGGCGTCGGGCACGCCGAAGGCCAGCGCGGCGGCCACTCCGGGCGCGGCCGCAAGCACCGCCTCGACCTCGCGCGGCGCGACGTTCTCCCCGCCGACGATCACCAGCTCGTCGGCGCGCCCCTGCAGGTGCAGAAAGCCGCGCCCGTCCAGCCGGCCCAGGTCGCGCGTCGCGAACCAGCCCTCGGCGTCCAGCGGCGGGCCGGGGTCGTGCAGGTAGCCGCTGAAGAGCGTCGGCCCGCGCACCTCGACCCGCCCCGCGGCGATCCGCAGCTCGACGCCGGGGAGCGGCGGCCCGCAGCCGTGCGCCGGATCGGGCTCCAGGCCCGGCGGCACGGTCGCGGCCTGGGCGCAGGTCTCGGTCATCCCCCAGGTCGGAAGGACCGGCAGCCGCCGGGTCCGCGCCTCGCGGAGCAGCGCGTCGGGGACCTCGGCGCCGCCCAGCAGCACGGCGCGGAGCGCGCCGGGCGCCCCCTCCGCCGGTTCGGCCGCGAGCAGCCGCGCGAGCTGCGCCGGGACCAGCGAGGCCAGCGTCGCGCCCCGCGCGGCGCAGGCCGTGGCGAGCGACTCCGGCGCGGGGTCGCCGGGCAGCGCGATCGCCCGCCGTCCGGCGAGGCAGCGCGTGACGATCGACAGCCCGCCCACGCGCGCGAGGGGCAGGGCGAGCAGCCAGCGGTCGTCCTCGCGCCAGCCGAGGCGGGCCGCGCTCGCGGCGGCCGCGGCGGCGAAGGCGCGGCGGCTCAGCACCGCGGCCCGCGCCGCTCCGGAGGTTCCGGAGGTGAAGACCAGGGCCAGCGGGCGCTCGTCGTCGGCGGGGGCGGCGCACGGCGGATCGGGCGCGGCGCCCCGCGCCGCCGGCTCCGCGAACGGATCGTCCGGCTCCAGCCCGTCGAGCTCGAGCACGGGCGCGAGCGCCGCCAGGTGAGCCGCGCGCTCCGCGGCGGCGAGCCGCGGGTGGAGCGGCGCGAACGGGACCCCCAGCTCGATCAGCGCCAGCACGCGGACGACCGTCCGCGCGTCGCCGCGCGCCGTGAAGGCGACGCGGGCCGGCCCGTCGGCGCGCCCCAGCCGCGCCTCCCCGGCCAGCCGCGCGGCGTCGGCGAGCACCGCGCGCGCCAGCGCGGACCACGCGAGCGTCCCGCCCGGCGCGACGAGCGCGTCGCCCGCGGGGCGCTCGCGCGCCGCGACGCGGACCGAAAGGCTCACGCGGAGCCGGCCAGGGGCGCGATCCCGAGGCCGCGGACCGGTGCCGGGACGATCGAGGGGCCGGCGAGCTGCCTGACCGCGGCGCCCGGCCAGGCCTCGAGCCCGGCGTGCGGCGCGAGGCCGCAGGCCAGCGGGGCCGGTTCCAGCGAGAGCGCCAGCTCCGCCGCCGCGGCCAGCGCCACCGGCCCCTCCAGCGCGTGGCTGATCACGACCTGCATCCCCGCCGCCTGCGCCTCGGCGGCCAGCGCGCGGCAGCGCAGGAGGCCGCCCAGCACGGTGGGCTTGAGGACCGCGACCTGCGCGCCGCCCTCGGCCCGCAGCCGGTCGAACCCCCCGGCCAGCGCCAGCGTCTCGTCGGCCGCGAGCGGCACCGGGGCGTCGCGCCAGCCCGGGAGTTCGTCGGCGGGGACCGGCTGCTCGACGAACTCCGGCTGGAAACGCGCCAGGGCGGCGAGCCGCAGCGGGGCCTCGGCGCGCGACCAGGCGCCGTTGGCGTCGAGGCGCAGCGCGATGTGGGGACCCAGCTCGACGCGCACCCGCTCGAGCGCCTCGAGCTCGGCGTCGAAGCGCCAGGGGCGCGCGACCTTGACCTTGACTGCCAGGAAGCCCCCGAGCCGCGCCGCGCGCGACCCCGCCTCCAGCGCCTCCGGGGTTTCGCCGTCGAGCAGCGCCGCGAGCGGGACGGGGCGCGTCGGCCAGTACCCTGCGAGGAGCACCGAGACCGGCAGGCCGAGGCGCTGGCCAGCCAGGTCGAGCAGCGCGGTCTCGAGCGCGAAGCGCGCCGACGGCTCGGCCGGCGCGTGCTCGCGCAGGAACGCCGCGACCTGCGGCGCGACCGGCAGGCAGAGGTCGAGCTCGCACGGGAAGGCGCGGCCGGCCAGTCCGGCCAGCGCGCGCCAGGCCGCGTCGGCCGTGTCCGGGGAGAAGCCGGGCAGGGGCGAGGCCTCGCCCTGCCCGCGGTGTCCCTCCTCGCAAGCCAGCACCAGCAGCACGCCGCTGCGCTCGGTCCAGCGGGTGCGCGCGTTGGACGCGGGGTGCGCCAGCCCGCCGCGCACCGTCTCGAGCGCGGCGACCGTGACCCTCACGGGAAGCGCGGGAAGCGGCGGAAGTCGGGGGCGCGCTTCTCGAGGAAGGCGCGCTGCCCCTCCTTCGCCTCGTCGGTCAGGTAGAACAGCAGCGTCGCGTCGCCCGCCAGCTGCTGCAGACCGGCCTGGCCGTCGCAGTCGGCGTTGAGCGCGGCCTTGAGCAGGCGGATCGCGGTCGGGCTGTTGGCCAGGATCTCGCGGCACCAGGCGACCGTCTCCTCCTCGAGCCGCTCGACCGGCACGACGGCGTTGACGAGACCCCAGGCCAGGGCCGTCTGCGCGTCGTACTGGCGGCACAGGAACCAGACCTCGCGCGCCCGCTTCTGGCCGATCACGCGCGCCATGTACGAGGCGCCGTAGCCGCCGTCGAAGCTCCCGACGCGCGGGCCGGTCTGGCCGAAGCGCGCGTTCTCGGCCGCGATCGTCAGGTCGCAGACCAGGTGCAGCACGTGGCCCCCGCCGATCGCGTAGCCGGCGACCATCGCGATCACCGGCTTCGGCAGCGTGCGGATCTGGCGCTGCAGGTCGAGCACGTTGAGCCGCGGCACGCCGTCGGCGCCGACGTAGCCGCCGTGGCCGCGGACCTTCTGGTCGCCGCCCGAGCAGAAGGCCTCGCGCCCGGCCCCGGTCAGCACGACGACGCCGACCTGCTCGTCCTCGCGCGCCGCGGCGAACGCCTCCTGCAGTTCCTTCACCGTCTGCGGGCGGAAGGCGTTGCGCACCTGCGGCCGGTTGATCGTGATCTTCGCGATCCCTTCCGGGCTCGTCTGGTAGAGCAGGTCCTCGAAGCTGCGCCGTTCGGTCCACTGCACCGGGTCCGTCATGAGGTCCTCGTGCGGCGCGGGCGGGCGCCGCGGCGGGGCCGGTCACGCGGCGCGGGAGAGGATCGCCGCCAGCGCGTCCGGACGCTCGAGGAGCGGGTTGTGGCCCGCCCCCTCGATCGCGGCAAGGGTACCGAAGGCGAGCGCCGGAAGCACCCGCCGCGCGAGCGCCAGGAACTTCGCGTCGGCGCCCCCGGCCACGAGCGTCACCGGCACGCCGATCGACGGCAGGCGCGGGGCGAGGTCGGGCATCGCGCCGAGGCCGAGCGCCTCGAGCGCGGCCGCCAGCTGGCCGGCGTCGTGCGAGCGGCGGATCGCCCGCTGCGCGGCGCGCGCCGCCTCCGGCGCGGCGGCCTGCGAGGCGAACAGCGGCCGGGCTTCCCAGGCCGCGGCGAAGGCCGCGGTCCCGGAGCGGCGCAGCAGCTCGATCCAGGCCCGGTCCTCGCCGCACCGCGCGCGCCGCGCGTCCTCGTCGGGCAGCCCCGGGTGGAGACCGACGAAGGTCGCGCCCCCGAACAGCGCGGGGCGCAGGAGCAGCAGCGCGAGTCCGACGCGCGCGCCCATCGAGTAGCCCGCCAGGTGCCACGGACCGGCGCCGCCCCCCGCCCGCGGCAGCTCGCGGTCGAGCGCGTCGCCGAGCGCGCGCACCGCGTCGAGGAAGCCGCCGGGCGGGGCCAGCGGGCGCGCCGGGTCGTGTCCCGGGAGCGCCGCCGCGACCGCGCGCCGGGGCGGGTCGAGCCGCGCGGCGACCGCGCGCCACGAGGCGGGCGCGCCGGCGAAGCCGTGGAGCAGCAGGAGCGGCGGCAGCGCGTCCCCCTCGCGGAGAACGACGAGGCCGCTCATCGGTCGAGGAGGTCCGCGACGCGCGCGGCCAGCGCGCGCCACGCGGCGGCGGCACCCGCTCCGGCGATCCGGCCGGTGACGACCGTCGCGCCCGGACGCGCCAGGGCCGCGGCCAGGGCGCGGTCCAGCTCGCGCGGCGTCGCGGCCGCGGCGTGCGGCACCCCGAACGCGGCGGCGGCGGCGGCCGCGTCGAGCGTCTGCGGCGCCAGGAAGAAGCGCTCGAAGAGCGCGGGGGAGACGCCGCCGTCCGCCAGCGGCAGCAACTCGAACAGCCGCCCGCCGCCGTTGTCCAGCACGACGATCGCCAGCGGGACGGGGCAGGCGCGGGCGACCGCGAGCCCCCCGAGGCCGTGCTGGAAGGCGAGGTCGCCGATCAGCAGCAGCGTCCGCCGCCCGCTCGCCGCGGCGAAGCCGGCGGCCCCGGCGACGAGGCCGTCGATCCCGTTCGCGCCGCGCTGCGCGAAGACCGCCAGCTCCCGCCGGTCCGCGGCCGCGAAGAGGTCGACGGCCCGCACCGGCAGGCTGTTCGAGAGGGCGAGCGCGTCGCCATCCGCCAGCGCGGCGAGCGCGGTGCGCACCGCGGCCGCCTCGCCGAGCGGGGCGTCGCCGTCCCCGGCCTGCTCGGCCAGCGCCCGCTCCGCGGCCGCCTCGAGCGCGCGCCAGCCGGCGAGCCACCCCGGGTCGGCGGGCGCGAAGGCCGCGGCGCGCGCGGCCAGGGCCTCGAGCGTCGCGGCGGGGTCGGCGTTCACGACCAGGCTCGCCGGCGCGAACGGGTCGGCGACGCCGTAGCGCGTGATCACGGCGCGCGGCAGCTCCGGTTCGCCGGCGACCAGGCGCTCGTACCCGCGGCCGGCCGGCACGCCGCCGAGCTGCAGCACGAAGTCGGGTCGGAAACGCGCCCGCGCCCGCGGCTCGAGCCAGGCGAGATCGACCCGCCCCGCGCGCGGCTCGGGGCCGGCGTCCCCGAGCGGGGCGAAGCGCAACTGGCTGGCCGCGTCGGCCAGCAGCGGCCAGCCCAGCGCGGCGGCGAGCCGGCCGGCGGCGCGGCGCGCGCGCGTGTCCCAGGCCGGGAGCGGACCGGCGACGATCACGCCGCGCCGGGCGGCGGCGCAGGCCGCGGCGAGCGCGTCCTGCGCGCGCTCCCCCGGTCCCCCCTCGGGCGGCTCGAAACGCGGTCCCGCGCCGCGCCCGGCCTGTTCGATCGCCGCCGCCAGCGCGCCGTCCGCAGCGTTCGGGGGCTGCGGCTCCAGCGGCTTGTCGAACGGCACGTTGAGCTGGACCGGGCCGGGCTCGGGGAAGCGCGTCCGCGCCGCCGCCAGCGCCGCGGCGTGGCGCAGCGCACGCAGCGCGGCGGGGCGGGGGTCGGGCAGGCCGAGCTCGAAGACGGCCCGCGCGAAGGGGCCGAACATCCCGGCCTGCTGCACCGTCTGCGGCGCGTCGCGCAGGTGCGCGTGCGGCGGCCGGTCGGCCGTGACGAGCAGCAGCGGCACGCGGGCCGTGGCGGCCTCGATCGCGGCCGGCAGGTAGTGCGAGCCGGCGCTGCCCGAGGTGCAGAGCGCGAGCGCCGGAAGCCCGGTCGCCTTGGCCCAGCCGAGGGCGTGGAACGCGGCGTCGCGCTCGTCGAGCACGACCGTGGTCGCGATCGCGGGGTGGCCGGCGAGCGCAAGCACCAGGGGCGTCGAGCGCGAGCCGGGGCTCACCACCGCGCGCGTCACGCCGGCCTCGGCCAGCCCGTCGACGAGCAGCCGCGCCCAGGCGCCGGCGAGGTTGGCGGGGCCGTCCGGCATCAGGGCGCGGGCTCGAGGCCGAGCGCGTCGAGCAGCGTGCGCAGCTTCACCGCCGTCTCCGCGAACTCGGCGTCGGGGTCGGAGGCGCGCACGATCCCCGCCCCGGCGTAGAGGTGCGCCCGCGGCCCGAGCAGGAGCGCGGAGCGGATGCCGACCGCGAACTGGGCCCGGCCCGAGGCGTCGGTCCAGCCGACCGGGCCGGCGTACCAGCCGCGCGGGGCCGGCTCGCGTGCGGCCAGGAAGTGCAGCGCGGCCGCCCGTGGGTCGCCCCCGACCGACGGGGTGGGGTGCAGCTGCTCGACGAGTTCCAGCGGGGCCGCCGGCCGCTTCAGCCGACCGCGGACGGCAGTCACGAGGTGCGACACGTGCTCGAGGCGCCGCACCGCGGGCTCGGCCGCCACGGTCAGCTCGTCGCACAGCGGCGCCAGCCGGCCGCGGATCGCCTCGACCACGATCGCGTGCTCGGCGCGGTCCTTCGCGCTCTCGAGCAGGGGGCCTGCGCCGGCTCCCGCCCCGCGGTGCGCCGATCCGGCGACCGCCTCGGTCGCGACCGCGAGACCGTCGATCTCGACCAGCAGCTCGGGCGAGAGCCCGACGAACGCCGCGTCCCCCTCGCGGAAGCAGAAGCGGAACGACGGCCCGTCGCCGCCCGCGTGCCCCAGCCGCGCGAACACGGCGGCCGGGTCGATCGGCTCCGCGGTCCTGACGACCTCGCGCCGCGCGAGGACGATCTTGACGAACGCGCCGCGGTCGATCCCGGTGCGGATCTCCTCGACCAGCGCCCGCCACGCCGCGGGTTCCAGCCCCTCGCGGCCGAGCGCCCGGGGGATCGGGCCGGCGAGCGCGGCCGCCGGCGGAGTGCGGCGCGCCGCGATCGCGCGCAGCTCCTCCACCCAGCGCGCCGCCGGATCGGGCTCCGTCCCGGCGAGCGCCAGCGCCAGCGCGCCCGGGACGAAGGTCCAGCGCGGCAGGTCGAGGTGGCCGGCGCCGAAGCGCTCCCAGGCCCCGGGCGCGGCGCCCGGAGCGAACGCCAGGCCGCCGGCCAGAAGCGGCACGAAGGCCCCCGCGGCGGGGTGGCGCACGACGCGCAGCGCGCGCCACAGCGCGCCGGCGCGCTCGCCGAGCGCGTCCAGGCCGGTCTCGTCCGCGGCCAGCCGCAGGGCGCGGCCCGCGGTCGCCGTGTCGCGCGCCAGCGCGGTGCCGCGGGCGGACCACAGCACGCCATCGCCGGCGGGGAGCGCCGAGGCCGCCGCCTCGACCGGCCAGTCCGGCGCCGGCAGCACGATCGCGACCGGCTCCCCGGGCCGGGCCGCCTCGCGCAGCGACCGCTCGAGAAAGCGCGCCGCGTCGTCGGCCGCGGCGAGTTCGAGGAACGGCCGATCGCTCAGCGCCGGCGCGGCGCTCACGCGGCGTCTCCGGGCGGCCGGGCCGGCCGCGCGACGAACAGGCAGACCACGCCCTGGGTCAGGGGCCGGACCTCGAGCGGCTCGAGCCCCGCCCGCCGCATCGCCTCCGCGAAGGCATCCGGGGCCGGGAACGCGGCCATCGAGCGCTGCAGGTAGCGGTACTCGGGGGCCCCCGACAGCAGCGCGCCGAGCCGCGGCACCAGCCAGCGCACGAAGCCCCGCGCCAGCGGCGCCAGCAGCCCCGCGCGCGGCTCCATCAGCTCGAGGATCGCGACCCGCCCGTTGCGTCGCGTGACGCGGGCCATCTCCTCCAGCGCGCGGGCCCGGTCGGGCACGTTGCGGATCCCGAAGGCGATCGTCACGCCGTCGAAGGAGCGGTCGGCGTAGGGGAGGTCCTGGGCGTCGCCGAACAGCAGCTCGGCGCTCTTCTCGTGGCCGGCGCGCCGCACCTTGGTCCGGCCGATCGCCAGCATCCGCAGCGACGGGTCGAGCCCCAGCACGCGCGCGTCGGGGTGCTGGCGCAGGACCTCCAGCGCGACGTCGGCGGTCCCGGTCGCGAGATCGAGCACGCGCGCCGCGGGGGGCAGCGCGAGCGCGCGCACGGCCAGCCGCCGCCAGCGGCGGTCGATGCCGAGCGAGAGGATCCGGTTCAGGGTGTCGTAGCGGGCCGCGATCCGGTCGAACATCGCCCCGCTGCCGAACGCGGCGGCGGGCAGTTCTTCGTCCGGAAGTGCGCGGTCTTCGCCGAGCGCGCTCATCGCCACCCGCCCGCCGGCGCGCCCGCGTCGATCTCGGCCGCGAGCTGGGCGAGGGCGGCCAGGTCGACGGCCTGCGGGCCATCGGAGAGCGCGCGTCCGGGGTCGGGGTGCGTCTCGATCAGGAGACCGCCGGCGCCGGCGGCGAGGGCGGCCCGCGCGAGCGGCAACACGAGGTCGCGCCGCCCGGCGGCGTGCGACGGATCGACGAGCACGGGGTGCCGGTAGACGCCGGAGATCAGCGCCACGGCGCCCAGGTCGAGCACGTTGCGCGTGTTCGGGTCGAAGCTGCGGATGCCGCGCTCGCAGAAGATCACGCCCGACGCCCCGCCGTCGAGGCAGTGCTCGGCGGCGAGCAGCCACTCGTCGATCGTGGCTGCCATCCCGCGCTTGAGGAGGATCGGCTTGCCGGTCGCGCCGGCGGCGCGCAACAGCGGGAAGTTCTGCATGTTGCGGGACCCGACCTGGATCAGGTCGACGTGCGCGGCGACGCGCTCGACCGTCGCCTCTCCCAGCGCCTCCGAGACGACGCGCAGTCCGTGCGCGCGGGCCGCGTCCGAGAGCCAGCCCAGCGCCGGCTCGCCGTGGCCGCGGAAGGCGTAGGGGCTGGTACGCGGCTTGAAGGCTCCGCCGCGCAGGAACTGCACGCCGGAGCGCGCCAGCTGGCGCGCGATCGCGTCGATCTGCGCCTCGGATTCGACGCTGCACGGGCCGGCCATCAGGACCGGGCGCTGGCCCGCGCCGATCGGGATCCCGGCGACGTCGAGCACCGGCGGGGCGGCGTCGAGGCGGGGCCGGCCGTGCGGCCGGGCCAGGACCTCCGCCACGCCGTCCAGGGCCTCGATCTGCTCCCGCGAGGCCTCGGCCGACCAGGGGTGGACCACGAACAGCGGCTGCCGGTCTCCGCCCTCGTAGCGGTCGACCCAGAGTCCGAGCGCGGCGAGGCGCCCGCTCACGGCAGCAGGGTCGGCATCGGGCTGCAGGCGGATGATCATCGCGGGCGGTCGTCCGGACCCAGAAAGATAGCAGACCGGGGGCCGTCCGGCCCGGGGGCGGTCAGGCCGGGCCGGGAGCGGAGCAGGGCCCGGAGCGCGGCCTGCGCTGCCAGCAGGCCGGCATAGTGGCCGTCCTCGTACGCGAAGTGCGGGTTCCCGGCGAGCGCGGGGACGTCGTCGAAGTTGTGCAGGTCGTCGCGCGACAGCCCCGGGTGGAGGCGCCGCCCGAGCGCGAAGAGACGGCGCTCCTGGAGCGCGACCAGCTGCTCCAGCAGCGCGTCGACGGCCCGCGCGAGGTCGCGCTCGGCGGGCGGGGAAGGACGGTCCGGCGGCTCGGTCAAGGGCTGCTCCTCGGGCGGGAGGGGGACGCGGAACCGGCCCGCCCCGCGAGATGGCGCCCACTCGGGCGGCGCCTAGAATAGCGGCTCGATGCCGTTCGCTCCCGCATGGGGCCGGGCCACCGCGCCGCTGCGGCGGCGCTGACGCGTGGACCCGCTCTCCCGCCAGCGCGCCGCCCGCGCCGTCAACGCCGGCCTGGTCCTCGCCGCCGTCGCGGTCCTCGTCGTCGTGGGCAGCGGTGGCGCCACGATCGAGCTGGGGCCGGTCAGCCTGCCGCTGGGACAGGCCTTCCTGCCCCTGCTTTGCCTCGGCGCGCTGGCCGGGGTGCGCGTCCTGCTGGGCTCCCGGACCGGTGGGCTCGAGGCCCGCATCCTGCGGGCCTTCGCCCGGCTCGGGCTGCCGCCGCGCGACCTCCCCGCCACGCCGTTCCGGGCGGCGCGGGGCGGCGTCGTGCTGGGGGCCGGGTTCGGGGCCTCGATCGCGCTGGCGGACGGGGTGCGCGTGGCGCTCTCCTCGCGCCCCGCCGCGGCCGCGTCCTCGGCCGCACTCGGTGCACTCACCCTCTCCGGGCTGGTCGCGGTGGCGCTCGCCGCGCTCTTCGGGGCGCTGGTCGGGGCGGGCGTCGCGCGGCTCTTCCCCCGGCTCACGGGACGGCGGGCGGGCCGCTACGAGGCGGGGCGCTGGACCGCGGCCGCGCTGCTCGCGGCCGGGCCGTTCGTGCTGCTGCTCGGTCCGCCGCTGGCGGCCGGCGATCGCACGCCGTTCGTAATGGTCGGAACGGCGCTGGCCTTCCTGGCCGGGCTCGCGTTCTTCTGCTTCGTGCTCCCCGCGGCGTGGCTGCAGCTGCAGGGCGGGCGCTTCACGCTGCCGCTCGCCGTGGCCGGCCTGATCGTGCTCGCGGCCGCGGCCTGGGTGCTGCGCGGGGCCGTGCAGCGCGGCGAGGCGACCGGCGCCGCGGTCTACCCCAACGTCCTGCTCGTGACGATCACCGGGCTGCGGGCCGACGCCGTCGGGACCTACGGCGCGACCACCACCGCGACGCCGGCGCTCGACGCGCTGGCCGAGCAGGGCGCCGCCTTCCGCGACACCGTGACACCTTCGCGGTTCACGCCGGCGGCCGCGGCCTCGCTGCTCACCGGCCTCTACCCGAGCAGCCACGGCCTGCGCGACGACGGCGACGCGCTGCGGCCGGGGATCGAGGGGCTGCCCGAGCGCCTGACCGCCAACGGGTACCACTGTGCCGCCTTCGTCTCGGCCCGTCCGCTCGAAGGGAGGCACTCCGGCCTGGCCCAACTCTTCGAGAACTACGAGGACGCGGCCGCGCTCTCCGACTGGCTGCCGCGCTTCACCTTCGGTCGCCTGCTGCTGCGAGCGGTCCCCGCCTCGCCGCGCCCGGTCCGCGGCCCCCGGCCAGCGCTCGAGCTGTTCCGCTCGTGGATCGGCTCGCTGCCTCCCGGCGTCCCCTGGTGCGCGTGGGTCGAGCTGGGCGAGCCGGCCTGGCCGCTGCCCGCGTCGCCGCGCGGCGGCAGCGACGCGGTCGCCGTTCCGGCCGGACGCGTTGCGATGGCGGAGCCGCTGCAGGATCCGCCGGCCTGGAGCCCGGGCGCCGCGCGGACGCGGTCGCTCGCCGCGTGGATGGAGGGCTACCGCGCCGCGGTCGTCGCGGCCGACGCGGCCGTCGGGGCGTTGCAGCAGCTGCTGCTCGAGCGGGGTGAGCTGCACCGCACGCTGGTCGTGGTGACGGCGGAGGGCGGGATTCCGCTGGGCGAGCAGGGGGCCTGGATCGAGGGCCCCGCGGGGCTCGAGGAGGGGATCGTCCGCGTGCCGTGGCTGGTCGCCGGCCCCGGGGTCGCCGCCGCCGTCCGGATCGGTGGGCCCAGCTCGCTGGTCGACGTGGCCCCCACGTTGCTCGGGCTGCTGCGGCTCGGCGGCGCGCGCGACGCGGAGGGGGAAGACCTCTCGCGGTTCCTCGGGGCCGCGTCGCGCGAGGAACGCGATCCCGGATCGGGCCCGGTCTTCTCCGAGGCGAGGGCCGCGCCGGGGGGCGGCCGCCCCCGCGCGATCCGGATCGGCGGCTGGAAGCTGGTCCGCGGCGCGGACGGCGGGGAGCGGCTGTTCCAGGCCTCGGCGGGCGAGGAGCAGGAGATCCTCGCCCCGCGGGACCGCGCCCTGCGGGTCCGCGAGGAGCTGGCGGAGAAGCTCGCCGAGCGGATCGCGCAAGAGCGCGACCTCGCCGGCGAGCGGCCGTGAGCGGCCCGGGATGAATTCGGTCCCGAACGACGCTAGGCTTGGCGCCGCGATGAGGATCGGACGGGTGGCCAGATGCGCCGCGGGGGCGCTGTTCGTGGTCGGTGCGCTCGCGGTCGGCCCCGTGGCCGCCCAGGAGGCCGCCCAGGAGGCCGCCCCGCCCGGGGAGGTCCCCGCGTCCTGCAACACGGTCCGCTCGGTCGAGGTCCGCGGCAGCCAGAAGATGAGCGCCGACGCGGTCCGCTTCGACCTCGGGATCAAACCCGGCGACCCCTGGGACGAGGCCCGGATCGACCAGGAGTTCCGCCGGTTCTGGCAGCGCGGCTACTTCTCGGACCTGCGCTTTTTCCGGCGCTGCGAGCCCGACGGCGCGGTGCTCGTGGTCGAGATCAAGGACCGCCCGACCGTCCTGTCCGTCACCTACGGCAAGAACAAGGTCGCCAACCAGCAGGCGATCGAGGACTACTTCAAGGAGCGGAACTTCACCTTCACCGTCGGCACGCCGCTCGACCGCAAGCGGGTCTGGAAGGCGCAGCAACTGATCAAGGAACTGCTCGGGACCAAGGGCTATCTCGACGCGAAGGTCGACCCGGTGGTGAAGGAGGTCTCGGCCAGCGCCCGCAGCATCACGTTCAAGATCGTGCCGGGCGGGAAGACCCAGATCAAGGACCTCGACTTCACCGGCAACGACCACTACTCCGACGCCGCGCTGAAAAAGCAGCTCAAGCTGACCTCGGAGTACCAGTTCTACTGGCCGTTCGGGAAGAAATCGCTCTATCACCCGCTGAAGTTCCAGCAGGACGTCAACAACATCCTCCAGTACTACCGCGACCGCGGCTACCTCGACGTCGACGTGCGGCCGCCGATCGTCGACGTGCGCAGCGAGGAGGGCCGGCAGGACGCCCAGGCGACCCAGGAGCTGGTCGAGGCCCTGGACGGCCAGGGGATTCCGTCCGAGGCGGTCGCCGCTCCGCCCGCCGACGCCGGCTCGAAGCTGGTCGCCGCGGACGAGGCGAAGCGGCAGGCCGAGCTGTCCGAGAAGGAGCTCGACGAGGCGGCCCAGAAGGCCGCCAAGATCAAGAAGTGGGTCTACGTCACGGTGCCGATCGTCGAGGGCCCGGTCTACACGCTGGGGAGCGTCACCTTCGAGGGGAACACCGTCTTCACCTCCGACACGCTGCGGGCGACGATCCCGCTGCCCGACGGCGCGACCCTCTCCGACAGCGCGATCGAGGCCGGGATGCGGGTCATCCGCAGCATCTACGGCCGGAGGGGCTACGTCTACGTCGCGGTGACCCGGCGGATCGAGCGCAAGGAGGGCCAGTTCGTCGCCGACGTCGTGATCACGATCGACGAGGACAAGGCCTACACCGTCCGCCAGATCGACTTCGCCGGGAACACCACGACCAACGACACCGTCCTGCGCCGCGAGTTCAACGTCGCCGAGGGGGACGTGCTGGACCGCGCGCTGCTCGACCGCTCGATGCAGAAAATGCAGCAGCTCGGCTACTGGGTCCCGGCCGAGGAGCCGACGCTGGCCCCGGTCGAGGGGACCGACCAGGTCGACGTGATCGTGCGCGGCGAAGAGCAGTCGCGCAACGAGGTCCAGGTCGGCGGCGGGTACAGCGAGCTGGAGGGGGCCTTCTTCCTGGCCAGCTACCAGACCCGCAACTTCCTCGGCCGGGGCGAGACGCTGGGCCTCAACCTGTCGATCGGCGGCCGCTCGAACCAGGCGGCGCTGAACTTCGTCGAGCCCTGGCTGTTCGGCAAGCCGATCACGCTCGGGATCTCGATCTTCCGGCGCAGCTACGACTTTGGCGTGGCGCGCGACATCCAGGGGAACACCCAGAACCTCAATCAGGCCGGGACCGGCGGCTCGATCACCATCGGCCGCCGGCTGGGGGACTTCTCGCAGGTCTCGCTGATCTGGTCGTTCGAGCAGGTCGAGGCCAGCACGATCGACCTCTCGGCCCAGTTCGCCACCACCGAGACCACCCTCTCGAGCATCACGCCGGTCTTCAACTACAAGCGAGTCAACAACTTCTTGCGGCCGACCCTCGGCTACGAGCTGAGCGTCCTGCCGACCGTTTCGCTCAAGGCGCTGGGCAGCGACCTCGACTACTTCAAGCCGCGCCTGGCAGGCACGATCTGGCGGCCATTCGGCCCGAGGTTCTTCGCGGCCGCGCACGGCGAGCTGGCCTGGATCTGGCCGTTCCGCGAGGTGGAGCGCAAGCCGGGCTACGTCGACGGCGTGCCGCGCTTCCAGCGCTTCTTCATCGGCGGGGACATCCTCGGCCCCAGGATCTTCGAGACCCGCACGATCTCGCCGGTCCGCTTCATCGTGCAACTCGACCAGAACGGCAACCCGATCGTCGGCCCCGGTGGCAACCCGTCGGTGGCGCTGGCCCAGGTCGGCGGCAGCAAGATGGCGCTGGTCCAGTTCGAGGCCGGCGTGCTGATCGGCAAGTCCGCGACGCTGGTCGGCTTCTTCGACGCCGGTGGCGCGTACGACAACGGCGTCGACATCAACTGGGACCAGGCGCGCGCCTCGGCGGGGCTCGAGTTCCGGATCTTCCTGCCCGTCTTCCAGGCGCCGATCCGGCTGATCTACGGCTGGCCGATCAAGGAGCAGCCGTTCGACCAGACCAGCCAGTTCCAGTTCTCGATCGGGCTGCCGTTCTAGTAGTCAAGAACGCTCCGGGCTAGCCGAAGACCCCCAGCGCTCCGAGCATTCCGGCGAGGATCATCAGCCCCGCCCCCGCCGCGGCCACCAGGATCCGCCAGCGCGCGAGGTGGCGGCAGCGCTCGCTGCAGTAGGGCTCGTCGCGCGCCACGCGGGCCGGCGCGCCGCAGGCCGCGCAGCGGGTCACGGGGTCTTCCCCGCGGGCGGCGGCTGGGCGTCGGCGGCGGCGACCAGGGAGCGCAGCAGGCGGTCGGCGTCGTCCGGGCCCGCGCCCGCCCCGTTGAGCAGGATCGCGAACGCCAGTTCCCGCCCGTAGCGGTCGACCGCGAATCCGGCCAGGCCCGACACGCCGTTCAGCGTGCCGGTCTTGGCGCGGACCCGGCCGCGCAGCTCCGAGAGGCGGTTCCGCAGCGAGCCGTCCTCGGCGGCGCGCGCCAGCGACGCCTCGAACTCCGCGCGCCAGGCGGGGCGGCGCCGCGCGGCGAGCAGCACGCCGACGAGCGACTCGGCGGTGAGGCGGTTCGCGCGGCCGTAGCCCGAGCCGTCGGCGAGGACCAGCCCCTCGGAGCGCACGCCCCAGTCGGCGAGGCAGGTCCCGATGCGGCGAGTTCCGCCGGCCGTCGAGCCCGGCGCCCCGCCGGTGTAGGCGTCGAGCGCGCGGGTGAGCATCTCCGCCCCGAAATTGGACGAGGGCTTGTTGACGCCGGCCACGATCTCCCCGAGCGCAGGGCTCTCGTGTTCGAGCAGCAGCACCGCGCCGCCCGGGGCCCGGCCCGTCCGGGGCCGGCCCTTCAGCTCGATCCCGGCCTCGCGCAGCAGCTCGGCCAGCGCGCCGGCCGCCGCCGGGCCGGGGGGGCCGAGGTGGATCCAGGTGCGGTAGGGCGCGCTGCCGGCCGCGATCGTTCCGTTGACGACGATCTGCGCGCGCCCCTCGGGCCCGTCCTGCAGGAAGACCACCAGGTCGGTCGAGCTTCCGGTCGTGGCGCGGCTGACGACCGGCGTTGCGGCGCGCAGCGGCGAGGAGGCGACGCGCGCCGGCGCGCCGCGGCCCGGACCGGGCAGGACCACGACCTCGGTCGAGTCCCAGGCCAGCGCCAGCGCGCCCTGCGGGGCGTTGTACGGGCTCGGCCGCAGGTTGCCGGGCCAGCTGGCCGGCCAGCCCGCGCTCTCGAACAGCGACTCGTCGACGACCACGTCGCCGCCGATCCGCTTCACGCCGACCGCCGCCAGCCCGCGCACCGCGGCCCAGAGCCGCTCGGCGTCGAGCGCGGGGTCGCCGGCGCCGCGCACGTAGAGCGAGCCGCGCACGCTGCCTGAGGCGTCGGGCGCGGCGTCGGCGAGGAAGGCGGTCCGGAAGCGGAAGGCCGGCCCGAGCGCGTCGAGCGCGCAGGCGCTCGTGAGGAGCTTCATCGTCGACGCAGGGACGAGCGGCGTGCGCGCCGCGAACGAGGCGAGCGGCCGGCCCGAGTCGGCGTAGACGGCGTGGACCCCCGCGCCGCGCCGCCCGACCGAATCGAGCGTGCGCGCGACGGCCGCGGGCAGCGGCGCGTCGGACGCGGCGGCGGGACCCGTGACCGCGAACGGCGCGGCGAGCAGCAGGAGCCAGGGTCGGCGAGAGAGGGACGGACGGCGCATCGCAGCCGAGATAGTAAGGGGCCCTTTTCATTTGGGCGAGACCGGCGTAGAACCTCCGCAGGAGGGAAGATGCCCCCGAGGCCCCGGGGGGCCCTCTGGATGGGTGACTGGATCCGCGCGCACCGCGCCCGGCTCGGCTTGTCGCGCCGGGCGGCGGTTCGGGCGGGTGCGGTCCCTCCGGCGCCCCTCACGCCGACGCTGCTCGCCGACTTCGAGTGCGGCGATCGTCTCCCGACGCTCGCGCGCCTGCCGGCCCTCGGCCGCGCGGTCGGCGTGTCCCCGCGCGAACTCGCGGACTGGATCCTGCTCTCCCCCCGGCTCGAAGCCGCGCTCGCGACTCCGGAAGCGCCCGGGCCGGGGCCGGCCGGCGTGGGCGCGATCCGGGCCTGGGCGGCGGCCGGCCGGCACGAGGCGGCGATCGCCCACGCCGAGCGGGCCGCCCGCGGCGCCCGCGGGGAGGCGGTCCAGGAGCTCCTGCTCGCGATGGCCTCGTCGCTCGCCGCGGTCGGCGCGACCGGCCTGGCGGCCGGCGCGGCGCAGCGGGTGCTCGACCGGCCGCGCGAACCACGGCACGCGCGCGAGGCGCGGGTGGTGCTGGCGGAGATCGCCGTGGCCGAGGGGCACCGCGAACTGGCGCGGGCGTGGCTGGGGGAGTTGCGCGCGGCCGCGCCGGAGGGCGACGGCGACGACGCCGTGGCGCTGCGGCTGGAACGGCTGCGGATCGAGCTCGGCGGCGAGGGGCGGGAGTTGCGCGCGCGGCGGCTGGCAGGACTCGCCGCGCGTGCGCGGCGAGCGGGCCAGCCGGCCCTGGCCGAAGCGGCCGACGAGGCGGCGCATGCAGCCCGGGAGCCGCGCGCGGCGGGTCCCGGGGCGGGCCGCCCGCTTGCCCGCGCGCAGCCGTCCGACTAGCATGACCCCTCCGTAAGTCCGGTCGTCGTTCCCCGCATCCCAAGGTCCTCCGGCCGCCCGTCGGCCCGGTGAGGGAGGAGTTCCCTTGAACGTCCACGAGTACCAGGCCAAGGAGATCCTCGCGCGCTACGGCGTTCCCGTCGCCGGCGGCGGGGTCGCGACCTCGGCCGAAGAGGCCCGCCGGATCGCCGAGAAGATCGGCGGGCCGGTCGTCGTCAAGGCGCAGATCCACGCCGGCGGCCGCGGCAAGGGGGGCGGGATCAAGCTCGCCAAGAACGCCGCCGAGGCCGAGGCGCACGCCCGCGCGATCGTCGGGATGACGCTGGTCAGCCCGCAGACCGGGCCCAAGGGCCGGCTGGTGCGCAAGGTCTACGTCACCGCGACCAGCGAGATCGCGCACGAGTACTACCTGGGCCTCCTGGTCGACCGCGCCAGGTCCCGGCTGACGATCATGGCGTCGGCGGAGGGGGGCGTTGAGATCGAGAAGGTCGCGGCCGAGACTCCCGAGAAGATCATCCGGGCCGAGATCTTCCCGGCGGCCGGCTTCTCGCCCTACATCGCGCGCCGCGTCGGGCGCGGGATCGGGCTCGGCCCCGACCAGGTCAAGCAGTTCGTCACGCTGCTCGCGGGCTGCGTGCGCTGCTTCACCGAGATGGACTGCTCGCTGGTCGAGATCAATCCGCTGATCCTGACGCCGGAGGGGAAGCTCTTCGCGCTCGACGCCAAGGTCAACTTCGACGACAACGCGCTGTTCCGGCACGCTGACGTGCGCGAGATGCGCGACATCCACGAGGAGGACCCGCTCGAGGTCGAGGCCAGCAAGAGCGACCTCAACTACATCAAGCTCGAGGGCGGCCAGGTCGGCTGCATGGTCAACGGCGCGGGCCTGGCGATGTCGACGATGGACATCATCCAGCTCGCCGGCGGCAAGCCCGCCAACTTCCTCGACGTGGGCGGCGGCGCCAGCAAGGAGACGGTCTCCAAGGCGTTCGGGATCCTGATGCGCGACGAGGACGTCAAGGCGGTGCTGGTCAACATCTTCGGCGGGATCGTGCGCTGCGACCGGGTGGCCGAGGGGATCATCGCGGCGGCGAAGGAGGTCCACATCGGCGTGCCGCTCGTGGTCCGGCTGCAGGGGACCAACGCCCGGGAGGCCCGCCAGCTGCTCGAGGCGTCCGGGCTGAAGCTGACGGTGGCCGAGACGCTGGACGAAGCCGCGCGCAAGGTCGTGGCGGCGGTGGGAGGTGCGGCATGAGCATCCTCGTCGATGCGGCCACGCGGGTCGTCGTGCAGGGGATGACGGGCGGCGAGGGCTCGTTCCACACGAAGCAGATGGTGGAGGCGGGGACCCGTGTGGTGGCGGGCGTGACCCCCGGCAAGGGCGGCACGAAGCACGAGGGGATCCCGGTCTTCGACACCGTGGCGGAGGCGGTGAAGGCGACCGGCGCCAACGCGTCGGCGATCTTCGTCCCCCAGGCCTTCGCGGCCGACGCGATCCTCGAGTCGGTCGACGCCGGCGTGCCGCTGGTGGTGGCGATCACCGAGGGGATCCCGGTGCTCGACATGCTGCGGGTCAAGAACGCGATCGGCGAGGCGGGGCGGACGCGGCTGATCGGGCCGAACTGCCCCGGGATCATCACGCCCGGCCGCTGCAAGATCGGGATCATGCCGGCGTCGATCTTCGCCCCCGGTACGGTCGGCGTGCTGTCCCGGTCGGGCACCCTGACCTACGAGGCGGTCGACCAGCTGACCAAGATCGGTCTCGGCCAGAGCACCGCGATCGGCATCGGCGGCGACCCGATCATCGGCTCGCCCTTCACCTCGCTGCTCCCGCTGTACGAGGCGGATGTCCAGACCGAGGCGCTGGTCCTGATCGGCGAGATCGGCGGCTCGGCGGAGGAAGAGGCCGCGGCCTGGATCCAGTCCCACATGACCAAGCCGGTGGTGGCCTTCATCGCCGGCGCGACGGCCCCTCCCGGCCGCCGGATGGGCCACGCCGGCGCGATCATCAGCGGCGGGAAGGGGACGGCCGCCGAGAAGAAGGCGGCGCTGCGCGCGGCGGGGATCGCGGTCGTCGATTCGCCGGCCGAGATCGGCGTCACCGTCGCCCGCCTGCTGGGCCGCGCCTGAGTTCCTCCGGGGGGGCCGGGGCTCCGGACGGAGGCCCGGCCCCCCGCCGGACTTGCCACCCGTTCCCGGAACACACCAGCCGCGGCGTCCGCGAGTCCGCGTGGCGCCGCGCCACGAAAGGGAAGACCGAGATGGCCATCGAGAGAACGCTCGCGATCGTCAAGCCCGACGCCACGCGCAAGGGGGTCGTCGGCGAGGCGATCCGCGCCGCCGAGGAGGCGGGACTGACCCCGGTCGCGATCAAGCGGATCCACCTGACGCGGGCCCAGGCGGAGGGGTTCTACGCCGTCCACAGGGCCCGACCCTTCTTCGCCGACCTGACCGCCTTCATGAGCGAGGGCCCGGTCGTCGTGATGGCCCTGGAGGGGCCTGACGCGATCGCCACCTGGCGCCGGCTGCTGGGTGCGACCGACCCGGGGAAGGCGGAGGAAGGGACGCTGCGCCGGCGGTTCGGGACGAACATCCAGGCGAACGGGTTCCACGGGTCGGATGGGGGGGAGACGGCGGCGTTTGAGGTCGGGTTCTTCTTCGCCGGGACGGAGACGCTCTAACCCCACGGTGGCCGCAAGCCTGTTGTTCCGAGGCCGTAGGGTGCGACCGCGGGCGGACAGGTGTCCACCCGCGACCGTCCGTCGCCGGACACGGGTGAAGGACGCGGCCCGCCGATGCGGGCCGATTCGGCGGCGCGGGTCTTGCTCTTCCCGAGCGGCATGACCTGGCCCGAGCGACCCGTCGAATCCGTGCAGCCTTGCCGCTTTGTCCCGCCCTTCTGCCCGCGGCCGGACTGTCCGGCCCATCTCCGGCCCGGGCACGGCTTCATCCGCTTCGGCCACTACGCCCGGGCCGTCGACTGCCGCCGGGTCCCGCGCTTCCGCTGCCGCGACTGCGGCCACACCTGCTCCCAGCAGACCTTCTCCTGCACCTACTACCTCAAGCGCCCCGGACTGCTCGCCCGGGTCGCCGCCGGGCTCCAGGCCGGCTCCGCCCAGCGCCAGATCGCCCGCTCCGAGGGCTGCGCCAAGACCTCCGTCTCCCGCCTCGCCGGACGCCTGGGGCAGCACGCCGTGCTGCTCCAAGCCCGGCTCGAGGCCGCCCTCGCCGCGGTCCAGGAACCGATCGTCCACGACCACTTCGAGACCTTCGTCGGCCATCAGGCCGACGCGCTCGGGATCGGCACCCCGGTTGGCGCCCGCTCGTGGTTCGTCTTCGGGCCCGACCCCGCGCCGCACCGCGGCGCCGGCCGCCGGCCCGATCGCGAGGACGGCTCCCCGCGGCCCGCGGAGGAGATCGCCCCCTACGTCGAGAGCATCCGCCGGACGCTCGACCAGCTCGTGCCGCGCGTCCCCGACGGCCAGCGCCTCGTCCTGGTCGTCGACGGGCGCACCGACTACCGCGTGGCGCTGAAGCAACACCCCGCCGGCGACCGCGTCCAACTCGAGGCGTTCCCCAACCCGGAACGCGGCCCGAAGGGCAGCCCCCGCTCCCCGGAGGCCCGGGCCCGTGACCGCGCGATGGCTCCCGTCGACGCGCTACACCAGTTCCTGCGCCACACCTGCGCCGACCACAAGCGCGAGACGATCGCGTTCGGGCGCTCCCGCCCGGCGATGCTCCGCCGGGCGTTCCTCACCACGGTCTGGAAGAACCTCATCAAGGGCCGCTCGGAACGGCGGCCCGACCGGACCACCCCGGCCATGGCGCTGGGCCTGGCGAGCGCGCCCTGGAGTTGGGTGAAGCTCCTGGCCCAGCGGCTCTTCCCCACCCGCGAGCCCCTGCCCGACGCCTGGCGCTGGCTGCTGGGCTGAGCACCGCGGCGGCGTGGCCTACCCACCGCGGCGGCCCCACCCCCCGTCTCGATAACAACAGGCTTGCGGCCACCGTGGGCTCAGCCCTCGTGAAAGAGAAAGGGGGCGCCCCGGAGGGCGCCCCCTTTCAGGAGCAGTTCACTGCCCGTTCGTTCTTACGGGCAGGCCGTCAACGAGCTCCCGCGCAGGCCTACCTGGCCCGTTCCCGCGGGATCTTCCCACGTCCCGCCGTCGCAGCGGACGAGGTAGTAGAAGGAAGCGCCCGCCGCCGGGTTCGAGGCGTCGGTCGAGGAGGTGTCGGGGCCGTTGTTCTCCAGGCAGGATCGCGCCGGAGAAGTTGCCGTCGGCGTTGCGCAGGGCCGTCACGTCGCCCCGCGCGGTGTCGAAGACGCCGGTACCGGAGGCGGCCCAGGTCAGCGTGGTGTTGTTCGGGAGCCGGAGCGAGGACGCCGGGGCGAGTGCGCAGGCCCCCGACAGCACGTTGATCCGGATCGCGTCGGTCTGGATGCAGCCGGTCGGGTTGGCCGAGCAGCGGACGTCCAGCTGGTAGTCGGTCGACACGGCCGGGGTCACGATCAGGCTGCCGCTGTTGGTCTGCGGCGTCGCGCTCCAGTCGTTGAGGATGCTGCCCGAGCCGTCGCGGAACCGGTACTCCAGCTCGCCGCCGACGCAGGTCGGCTCCCGGCGTCTGGATGCCGGTGAGCTGGAACGGCCGGAGGGCGGCGTCGCTGGTGGTCTGGTCGGACGCGGCGTCGGCCACGTTGTCGCCGTCGAAGTCGCAGGTCGCCGGCGCCGGATCGGAGCAGGCTACGGCCGGCCGCGTCCTGTTGGTGAGCGGGTCGAAGGTCGGGAAGGGGATCGCCGCCAGGGCGGGGTCGATCTCCGTGTTGGTGCAGACCGTCGGCGCCGGCGGGGGCGTGCCCTCGCCCGCGTTGTCGAGGGAAAGGGTGAGGGCGTTGGCGAGGCCGTTGACCTGGATGTCGTCGATGAACCAGCCGTCGTCGCGGTTGCCGCAGCCCCAGGTGAGGATGTCGGCGCAGTTCTCGACGCCGCCGAGTTCGCCCGGCGTCATGTGCCAGCGGAACAGGACCTTCCGGCCGGCGAATTCGTCGAGGCGGTAGCGCTTGAGGATCCAGCGGGCGCCGGTCCAGTTGGCGCCGCCGGCGAAGCCGGTCACGCCGTCGGTGGCCTCGACCCCCGTCTCCGGGAAGCAGGCGTCGCCGAGCACCACCGGGATGATCCCGTTGGAGTCGTCGTTGCGGGTGCGTCCGATGCAGGTGTCGACCGCGTTCGGGAGGCAGGTGGAGGACGGGCCGGTGGTCACGGAGTTCGGGAAGAACTGGGACTCCGTCGAGCCGTCGTCCGTCGGGTCATACATGCAGTTGATGAAGTTGTTGGTGCGGTAGCTGGTCTCCGGGGAGTACCAGGCCTTCACCGGCTCCCACTTCTCCGAGCCGTCGAGGCTGCCCGTCTCCTTGGTGTCGCAGGCGCCGCTGTCGTTGTGATCGACGCAGACGTAGACGCGGGCGGCGGAGAACGCGAAATCGCCCGGGTTCTGCGGCGCCACGGTGAACATGCGGGCGTCGATGATCGACAACTGGGTCCAGTAGGTGAGCTCCGGGCCGGTGTACTGGCCCTGGAGGCGCGGACTGGTGACGGTCTTGTTGGGGTCGGGGAAGCCCAGCTGGAAGGTGTTGCCCGGGCCGCTCGCGGTCCCGGCCCGGTGCCATTCGACCCAGGTCATGCGGTTGTAGTCCTCGGTCATGCCGTCGCCGACGCCAGGGGTATTGTCACCGTCCACCAGGTTCGTCGACGAGAGGCTCTTCCGGCCCGAGGCGCCGCCGATCACGTTGGCCGACCGGCCGCCGTCGGGGCAGCTCCCGTCGCCGCAGACTCCGGCGGCGTTGGGCGCGTGCAGGTGCCAGTGTTCTTCGGTGTTGCTGAAGCCGTTGCCCAGCTGGCAGAAGTCGGCCGGGTCCGTGTTGTTGCCGTTCGGGTTGTCCGGGTCGTTGATCTGGCAGTGGTTGCCGTCGAGCTCGCTGACCTGGTCCCCGGTGTTGAACGGGCGGAAGGTCAGGCGCACGTTGGCGTCGGTGGTGAAGCTCTCGAAGTTCTGGGTGACGTCCGCGGCCGGCGTGACGGCCGGCTTGTCGAGGTTGTGGATCACGCGGAAGGTCTGCGTCACCGCCGTGCCCAGGATCGGGACGTCGGTCGTCAGATCCGAGCCGGCCCCGCCCTTGCCGAGCGCCTGCACGCTGATCGTGAAGGACGACGCGAGGTCCTGGGCCAGGGTGGCCCGGCTCACGCCGGCGGGTGGCTTCATCGAGAACACGAAGTGATCCGTGCTCGGGCAGCGGCCGCCGCTGGCCTGGTTGACCTGGTTGGTCCCGGTGCGCGTGTCGCAGGTGTCGAAGAACCCGGCCAGGCCGCCGGCGTTCTTCTCGAGCCGCGGGATCGAGATTGAGTTGTCCCGGATGTCGAGGATGTAGGGGCTGGTGCTCTGCAGCGTCAGCTTGACGTCCTCGAGCGGGAAGTTGGCGGCATTGCGGAGGACGACGTCGACCTGGATCAGCTCGTTCGGATCGGCGAAGCCGTCCCCGTCGCCCGTGCCGGCGCCGGTCGTGCCGCCGTCCTTGATGAAGACGTTGGCGAGCCGGATGTCGGCGAAGTCGAACGCGGCGACGACCTGGGCGGCCAGCGGGTTGTTGGGGCAGCCGCAGTTGTCGTCGGAGTAGCGCACGGCCGCGCCCGGGATGTGGGGCGTGCGGCCGGGGGCCAGCTGGGTCGACTGCGGGCAGAGTTCGTCCGCGTCGTCGACCGTGCCGTCCCCGTCGTCGTCGAAGCCGGCGACGCCGGGCTGGCCGTCGGGGCCGTTGCTGACGGCGTTCACGCCGTCGTTCTTGTCGAAGTAGCGCACCGTCACCGTGGGCGTGATGGCGGCGTTGTAGGCGACGTAGACCCGCTTGTCGTCGGCCCGCAGCGCGCGGGTCGAGGTCGTGACGAAGCCCTTGAACTCGATCCCGGCGGTGCCGACCGGGTCGAGGCAGAAGGTCTCAGGGATCCGCTCCGAGGCGGAGAAGGCCTGGACCTGGACCTCGAGCGCCGGGTCGGCGTCGCAGTTGACGAGGTTGCCGGTCGTGACCGGATCGATCACGGTGACGGGAACCGCGCCGTCGCCGTCGGTGACGAAGAAGGTGCCCAGGCTGACGGTGGCGCACTGCCCGAGGAAGGACGGGTTGCGACGCCGTCGCACTTGTTGCCGACCTGCGCGATGGGGTGAGTCTCCTGCCACTCGACGACCATGTCGTCGATGGCGAGGCCGTAGCTCCGACCGGGAACGGCGAGCCGCTCGCCTCGTACACCACGAACCCGACCTCGGCCTGCCAGGTGTCGCCGGCGGGGCCGTAGATGTCTTCGAGCGTGTTGAAGGCGATGTTGCCGGTCTGCCGGGCGCTGCTGGCGATGCGCCGGATGTTGAAGTTCCGGTTCTGGCGCAGGGAGGTGTTGGTGCCGAACGTCGCCGCCAGCGTCTCGTCGGTCTGCCCGTCGCCGCACGTGTCGTCCGAGTACGGGGTCGGCACGCCGGCTGCGTTCGTCGCCGAGGCGCAGGCGAAGTTGGTCGTGTTGGTCGTGTTGCACTGGGTGTTGCTGATGCACGGCTTGCCGGCGTTGGGGCTGCCGGTGACGCACTTGAAGCAGGGGCAGATCTCGAGCTCGTCGTCGATCTGGCCGTTGGCGTCGTCGTCGACCCCGCAGGCGCCGGGGCAGCCGTTCGCGCCCAGGGTGTACTCGTTGTCGCAGTCGTCGTCGACGGGGAGGGGGTTCGCCGTCTGGCGCCAGGCGGCGGTCTGGGTGCCCGGTCCGGAGCCGTCGACGTCGATCAGGTTGAGGTCGTTGAACCAGCAGCCGCGCACGCCGGAGCGGTTGCTCCCCTTCGTGCCGTTGACGCCGTCGCCCTCGTTGGCGGTGCCGTCGCGGACCTCGGTCGGCGCGAAGACGTGCCCGCCGCCCAGGATGTTGAGCTGGCCGCCGGTCACGACGCCGTAGGGGTTGCCCCAGATGAAGGAGATGAATTCGGAACCGAGCAGGATCGGCTCGGAGTTACCCGTGTCGAGGTCGAAGTTCCAGGTCCATGCCGCATAGCCGTCGGCGTTGGTGTTGAGCTGCATGTTCCAGGCCCAGTCCAGGACCTGGGTCTTCCACTCGTAGCCGTCGACCGTGTCGGGGCCCTGGCTGCTCGGGTGGATCGCCGGCGTGCGCAGCAGTTCGGCCCAGAAGTTCTCGCCGAGGGTGCCGTTGTTGGTGTCGTAACTCTCGCAGATGCTGTCGTTGGGACGGCAGGCGGCGCCGCCGTTGTTGTTGTAGGTGCCGATCGTCCCGGTGTGCCAGACGCCGCCGGTGGTCGGGCCGGTGCCGGTCATGAAGCCGCAGCCGCCGCCCGTGCCCCAGTTCTGGTCGAGGCCGGCGGTGCCGCCGCCCTGGTTCTCGCCCGAGTCGAGGACGTCGTTCCAGTTCTTGTCCTCACCCCAGTTCGAGCAGCCGTCGGTGTCGGTCGCCGCCAGCTTGGAGGTCTGGCTGACGCCGGAGCGGAAACCTTCGCGGTTCGAGTCGAAGTCCCACGGGCCGCCGACTGCGCTGTTCTGCGCGCAGTTGGTGCAGCCGGAGGTGCGGGTCGGGGTCGTCAGCGAGAGGTAGCTGATCGCCGTCTCGTCCTTGCCGCGCAGCGCGAAGTCGAACGGGTCGAACGGGTTGGCCGGGATCCTGTTCTCCAGCTTCTCGTCCGCGTTCCGGTCGAAGTTGAGCGTGCAGCCGGTCTGGCAGTCGGAGTTGAAGTAGCGGGTCTCGTCGTCGGCCTGCGCGAGCAGCTGGAAGGCCTCGACGTTGCGGAAGGTCTGGCAGCTCCTTTCGCCCTGGCCGGCCTTGGCGGCGCTGAGGCCAATGACGAACTCCAGCCTCTTGCGGGCCGGGGGCGTCCCGACGACCGACAGGCTGAAAGTCGAGTTCTGCAGCGTCAGCGGCGGCAGCAGGCCGATCTTCTGGACCGGGTTGTCGATCCGGATGTAGCTCGGCTGCGTGCAGCTGTTGCGGCAGGGATCGTTCACGTTGGCGGGGCAGGCGTCGGCGTCGACGACCTTGAGCTCGACCTGGGCGTCGGGCAGCTCACGCTCCTCCTGGTTGAAGAAGCGGAAGGTCAGGCCGAAGGCCTCGCCCTGGTCGATGTAGCGGTCGTCGTCGCAGCCGCCGACCAGCTGGAAGTAAGTGTCGCGTCCGACCTGCGGCAGCAGGAAGACCTCGAGGCCGGGCTGGCAGTCGATGCCCGCCTCGGACTCACGCACGACGGTGGAGGCCCCGTTGTTGTCGTTGTAGCGGACGCGGATGCGCCAGCCATTCTGGACGTAGAGCACGCCGTTGTTTCCGGCCGCCGAAGCGTCGACGCTGGCCGGGATCGGGTTCAGGGTCTGGAAGCGCAGCGACCCGGCCGGAGGCGCCGCGAAGACGAGGCCGGTCTCGGTGTCCTGGACCACGCCACTCTCGTTGAGCACCTCGACGATCGTGCGCGAGGAGATCAAGGATGGCGGGCAGTTGGTGGCGCTGACGCAGGCGGGATCGGCGTCGCCGCCGGCGGCCGCCTTCTCCTCGACGATGATCCGGCTCTCGCCGTTGCAGACGATCGGGTTGTTCGAGAAGCGGACCGTCGAGCCGGCGGTGACCGGTCCGGCGATCGCGACCACGAACGGACGCCCGGACGGAACGGCCGCGGCGGCCGAGACGTCGACGCGCCACTTGCCGGTCATGGACACGCCGCCGGTGCAGTTCGGGTCGGCGTTGCTGCAGAGGATGGCCCGGTCGACGGTGCCGTCCCCGTTGGCGTCGGGCCGGGTGAAGTCGGCCGTGCCGTCGTTGTTCTCGTCGGGGCGGTTCTGGAAGGTGGCGACCATCACGACTTCGGAGTTGTTGCCGACGTCGGTCCACTGCCCGACGGTGCCGCCCCCGGCCGTGATGAAGAAGTCGGGGATCGTGTACCACCAGCCATCCGGAGCGGATCCCGCCTGGCCACCGGGCAGCAGGTCGGTGTTGCGGGTGCCGTCGCGCTCCGGGTCCTCGCTGAAGGCGTTCCCCCGGAACAGCACGTCGTCCGCGTCGCCGCAGGTGCCGTTGACGCCGCAGTAACGGAGGACGAGGTTGAGGTTGTCGTTCAGGATGCCGGTCTCGGCGGCCGTGCCGAGCGAGTCGTCCCAGACCAGCGCGACCGCGAGGTCGTCGAGCACGCCGTTCACGGTGAATTCCGAGGTCAGGGTCTGGCCACCGTTGATCGTGCCCGGGAACGAGAGGTCGCTGACGCCGTCGAGCGTGCCGTCGCCGTTGATGTCGGCGGGCGGCAGGTCGTGGACGATCAGGCCGGAAACGGTCTCGGGGAACTCGGCGAGCGGCAGGACCCGAGTCAACTGGACCTGGCCGTAGCCCCAGATGTTGTTGAACCGGTCGGGCGGGATGAAAACCTTGCCGGAGGTGATCGGCGTGGCGCTGGCGAAGAGCAGGGCGCGGAGCAGGCGGGAGGAGATCGCCTTGGTCGGCTTGTTGTTGTAGAAGCCCTGGTCGAAGTACTCGCGGATCAGCGCCGCCGCGCCCGCTACGTTGGGCGCGGAGAACGAGGTCCCCTGCGCCTGCTGAAGCTGGCAGGTGGCGGCCCCGGTCTGGTTCTCGGTACCGGCGTCCTCCGAGCGGCAGGCGTTGTCCAGCCCCTCGGCCAGGATCGTCGGAGCGATGCGCGAGAGGTTACTCGTGGTGTTGAAGTAGGCCGGGCCCTCGGACGAGAAGCTGAACATCGAGCCGATGCCGAAGGAGGCGCCGACCACGAGGCAGTTCTTGCACGACGCGTTGTCGCCCAGCGTCGATCCGTTGGCGTTCCTGCCGTCGTTCCCCGCCTCGCCGTCGTTGCCGGCCGACTGGGTCACGAGCATGATCGGATTGTTCTGCACGCCGAGATCGTTGTTGCGCCCACTCGGCGAGTAGATCGGGTTGGTGTCGGGTGTGGCGCTGCCCCAGGAGAAGTTGATCACGCTTGCGCCGTTCTGGGTCCGGGCCTGTCCGATCGTCTGGACCACGTCGGGGCCGAGAACCGTGCCGTCCTCGGGACAGCCGGCGTCGATGTCGAACATCACGATCCGGGCGCCCTTGGCGATGCCGTCGAGCGCCTGGTCCTGGGCCTCACTGAACAGACCGTTCTTGTCGCTGTCGATGTAGATCCCGGCGCCGTAGGCCCGGGTGCGGAAGCTGTTCGGATCGTCCGCCGGCACGGTGTCGGTCGGGCTGGCGTTGCTCGGGGCCGGGACGCGGCCGCGCGTCGGGTTGCCGGCCATCACGCTGGCCACGATCTGGCCGTGCGTGAAGGCGCCGGAGACCTGGCTGTCGCAGGCCGAGTAATCGCCGGTGACGCCGACGCCCCAGCGGTAGCAGACGATCTTGCGGTGGCAGTTGACGGGCCCGCTGGGGTCCGAGCCGTTGTTCGGGTTGTTGCAGCCCGCGTAGGTCGCGAGCGTGGCGCAGGCGCCGCCGGCGCCGGCGGCCGACCAGCCGGACACGGCGGCGGTGTCGGAATGGTCCGCGGCGTCGACCGACATGCCGCTGTCGGCTGCGGCGACGACCTGGCCGTCCCCGTCGATCCCGGCCTTCCAGTAGGGGAAATCGCCGATTCCGGCGTCGATGCTCTGCATGAAGGCGGCGCCGCGTTCACCGTGCATCAGGAACGGCGCGGACTCGGTGACCAGGACCACGGACTCGAGCTTCGCGATCGTGGGGATCAGCGCGGCGTGGACCGAGGCCTCGATCGTCTCGCCGGATTCCTGCAGCCCGACGATCCGGGTGACGGTCGCGCCGAGGCGCGTGAGCTCGTCGACGGTGGCCGACGCCAGCTCGCCGGGCCACAGGGTGACCTGCAGCTTGAAAATCGGCGAGGCGGCGTCTTCGGGCGTCGCCTGGGCGACGCGGCCGACCGAGGGGTGGATCTTGTAGGCCGGATGGTAGGGCTCGATGTACTGGATCAGCGACGAGGCGGAGAGCCGGTCGAAGGCGGCCCGGTCCGCGCGGACGAACACGCCGTTGGCGGGGGTGCGCCCCATCACGGCGGCGCCCATCGACGCCAGCGTCTGCGGCCACTCGGAGTTGACCGAGTCGGCGCGCATCTGGATGAGGAAGTACTGGGACCGGCCCAGGGTGAGGCCGGACAGCGATCCCGTCAGGTCGGCCGGAATGGCGAGCGCCTGACCGATCCGGAAGCTGCCGACGTGGGTCAGCAGGACGTCGTCCGGGAAGTCGGGCCCGTTCACCTGGGCGTCGCCGTAGTGGGGACCGGTGGTGTAAGGCCACCACGCGACGTTCCGTGCGTAGAGACGGGGCTTGACGGTCGGTTCGGCCGTCAGTGGGTCCACGTCGGTCGTGGCCGCCAGGAGCGCCTTCCCCGGGTTCGACGCAAGCGGCGTCTGCGGGGTGGTGTCGGCGGCGACCCACGAGGCCCAGAGGGCCCCGGCGCAGAGGATGACGAAGATCCACCGCGCGGCTGCTGAACGATTCTGCATGACCTCCTCCTCCAGGAGAAAAGCGTTGCGCTACCCCGCGTCGGCCGCACCTCGCTCGGGTGCGGCCCTCGGCGGGCTTCCAACATGGCGTCGATCGGAATGGCGCCCGAGGAGTCCGCACGGGAGGCGGATTCCGGTCAGGCGACAGGGCGCGAGAAAGCTACGGTGACGCCCCGGGGGAGTCAAGACAGAAGGAACACACATCCCGCGGGGCGATCACCGCACGCGGCGAACCGTCGCGAACGCTGGCGGAGGGGTTCCGCGCGCTCTCCTGCCGCGTCGCGCCCGGTCGGGTATCTTGGACCAGCCCGTTCTCCGGAGGACGCCCCACGATGACTGTCTCGACCGTAGCCCGCCCCGGGCTCGAAGATCGCGAGGCCGCCGTGCGCGCCTCGATCCGCTCGCTCGCTCGCGCCGTCGTCGCGTTCTCGGGCGGGATCGACAGCGCGCTCCTGCTGCGGCTCGCCACGGAGGAGCTGGGCGACCGGGCCCTGGGGGTCCTCGCCGTCGGCCCCTCGCTTCCGGGGCGCGACCGCCGCGACGCGGTGGCCCTGGCCGACCGGATCGGGGCCCGGCTCGAGCTGGTCGAGGCCCGCGAGTTCGAGGACCCGCGCTACCTGCGGAACGAGGGAGACCGCTGCTTCTGGTGCCGTTCGGCCCTGGTCGATGCCGTCCGCCCGATCGCGGAGCGTGAGGGTGCGGCGATGCTCTACGGCCCGGTCCTCGACGACCTCGACGAAGACCGCCCCGGGATGCAGGCCGCGGCGGCGGGCGGGTTCCGCGCGCCGCTGCTCGAGGCCGGAATCAGCAAGGCCGACGCCCGGGTCCTGGCCCAGCGCCTCGGGTTGCCGATCTGGGACAAGCCCGCCTCGGCCTGTCTTTCCTCCCGCGTTCCCACCGGAACCCCGATCGAGCCGGAGGCCCTGGCGCGGATCGACCGGGCCGAGGAGGCGGTGGCCGCTCTGGGCTTCCGGGTGGTCCGGGTCCGAGACCACGGCGAGGTAGCCCGGCTCGAGATCGGCGCGGACGAGATCGGACGCCTGCTGGACGGGGACACGCGCCGGCAGGTCCTCGAGGCGGTCCGGGGGAGCGGCTTTCGTAAGGTGGCGGTCGATCTGGAGGGGTATCGCCCGGCCGGCCTGAAGATCCGTCTCCCCGCCGCGCGCTGACCCCTGGTCAAATGTGCTGAGAGGGGGCCGCGCGCTGCCTCAGTCCTTCGCCGGCGAGAAAGCAGCCCAGGACCGCCAGGAAGAGGAAGGCCCCGGGGAACAGGCCGATCCACCAGGCGCTCTCGATGAAGTAGAAGCCATCCGCCAGCAGGTTGCCCCAGGACGGAGCGGGCGGGCGGATCCCGACCCCGAGAAAGCCCAGCCCGGCCTCCGCCAGGACCGCCCCCCCCGCGACGAACGGGGCCGGCGCGAGGAGCGGCAGCAGGGCCTGCGGGAGCAGGTGCCGGAGAGCGACGCGGGCCCGCCGCGCCCCCGCCGCGCGGGCGGCGTCGGCCAGCGGGCTGGCCGCCAGGCGCAGGGTTTCGGCGCGGACGAAGCGGAACGGGCCGGGCCAGTAGAAGAGCCCGACGACCAGCCCGACCCGCGATCCCGCCGGCAGCCCCGCCAAGGGCGCCGCCGCGGCGCCGAGCAGAGCCAGCGCGGCGATCAGCGGGGGGAAGGCGTGGAACGCGTCGGCGGTCCGGGACAGCAGCGCGTCGCCGGTGCGACCCGCCGACCCCGCGAGGGCTCCCAGGGCGGCTCCCAGCGCCAGCGCCAGTGCGGTCGCCAGCCCGGCGGCTTCCAGGCTCGCCGCCCCGCCATGCAGGGTGCGCGCCAGGACGTCGCGGCCCAGCCCGTCCGTGCCGAACCAATGCGCCCGCGACGGCGGGGCCAGGACGCGCTCGACGTCGATCCGAAGCGGGTCGAGCCAGCCCAGCGGCGCGACCGCCGCCGCGAACAGCGCGGTCCCGGCCAGCGCCGCCAGCAACAGCAGGCCGGCCGCGAGGGGGCGGGTCAACGCCGCCCCTCCGCCGCGCCGGCGACGCGCGGGTCGGCCGCGCCGGCCAGCGCGTCCGCCAGCAGGCTGCCCGCGACGGTCAGGCCGCTGGCGAGCAGCGAGAACGCCATCACGACCGGGAGGTCCCGGGCCAGCACCGCCTGCACGAAATAGGTGCCGAGCCCCGGCCAGGCGAAGACCGACTCGATCAGCACCGATCCCGAGGCCAGCCCCGGGACCATCAGCCCGAGCAGCGCGGCGAGCGGGACGAGCGACGGGCGCACGCCGTGGCGCGCGAAGACCCGCGCCTCGGGCAGCCCGGCGCTGCGCGCGCGCTGCGCGTGGCGCGAGAGGAAGCCGGCGCGGGCGGTGTCGCGCGCGAACAGCGCCACGAACGCGACCTGGTGCAGCGCGAGCGTGACGGCCGGCAGCACCAGGTGCGCCAGCCGCGACGCGAGCCCGCCGCCGAGCGGGTCGCTCCGGCCGTAGAGCGGCAGCAGGCCGAGGCGGACCGCGAGCAGGTATTGCAGCAGCAGCGCGACCCAGAGCGTGGGCAGCGCGTAGAGCGCGAGCAGCGCGGCCGAGCTCCAGCGCGCCCCGCGCGCGGCCGAGCGCCGCGCGGCCCACCACCCCAGCGGCAGCCCGATCCCGGCGATCAGTGCCAGCGCGGACGCGTTCAGTTCGAGCGTCGGCCCGAGGCGATCGGCGAGCTCGCGCGCCACCGGGCGCCGCGTCCGGAAGGAGGTGCCCAGGTCGCCCGCGGCGGCCGCACCGAGCCAGCGCGCGAAGCGCAGCGGCAGCGGACGGTCGAGCCCCAGCTCGTGCTCGAGGGCCGCGCGCCGCTCCGGGTCGAGCGTGATCCGCTGCTCCTCCGGCACGAAGGCGGCGAGCGGGTCGCCGGGCAGGGCGGCCAGCGCGGCGTAGGTCAGGAAGGCCGCGACCAGCAGCGTCACCGCCGCGGCCGCGCCCTGCAGTGCGGCGCGCCGGAAGGTCACCGCGCCGCTGCCGGCGCCGCGCGGCGCTCCCAGTCGAAGGGACCGGGCCAGAAGCCGAGCACGCCGAGCGGCGAGGTCGCGAGGCCCGAGAGCTGCCGGCTCACGGCCAGGCGCGAGACCGGGTAAAAGAAGAAAGTGTCGGGCTGAAGCTCGTGCAGCCGGGCCTGCAGCAGGCGGTAGAGCCGCGTCCGCTCGTCCGGGTCGAAGGTCCCTCGCGCCGCCTCGAGCCAGCCGTCGATCTCGGCGTCCCGCAGACCGGCGTAGTTGACGCCCCCCGCGGCCTGCGAGGAGTGCCACAGGTCGGACTGGTCGGGGTCGGGGTCGAGCCCGCGCCCGAGCATCACCGCGACGTACTCGCCGCTGCGCAACCGCTCCTGGAAGACCGCCCACTCCAGCGGCTCGAGCTCGACCGCGACCCCGACCCGTCGCAGCTGGTCCTGGATGAAGGCGGCGATCCGCTCGTTCTCGCGCGAGGTCTGCGAAATCGTCAGCCGGAAGGCGAACGGCCTGCCGCCGCGCTCGAGCACGCCGTCGCCGTCGCCGTCGCCGAAACCGGCCTCGGCCAGCAGTGCCGCGGCCCGCTCCGGGTCGTACGGGAGCGGGGCCAGGGCCGGGTCGAAGCACGCCTGATCCGGGTGAATCGAGGTCACCGCCGGCCGACCGAAGCCGGGCGCGACCTTCTCGAGGTACCCGGCGCGGTCGATCGCCAGCGTCATCGCGCGGCGCACCCGCGCGTCGGCGAACCACGGGTTGCTCCCGTCCATGCGCCACGCGACGTACTGGAAATAGAGCTGGCGGAACTCGCGGACCTCGAACCGGGCCTGGAAGGCGGGATCGTCCTTGACCGCGCGCCAGGTGTCCGGGAGCAGCGGGGCGGCGTCGATCCGCCCCGCCTCCAGCGCGGCGAAGCGCGTCGAGTAGTCGCGCAGGACCTCGAGCTGGAGTTCGGGGGTCCGCGGAGCACCGCCGTAGTAGTCGGGGTTGGCGCGCAGCACGACCCGCTCGCCCGGGTCCCAGCGCACGAAGAGCCACGGCCCGCAGCCCAGGGGCGGCTCGCGCTCCGCGCGGTGGGCGGGGAGCAGCGGGTGCGTCCAGGCCCCCAGCGCCGGGGCGAACGGTGTGCGGTAGCGCACGACCACGGTCTCCGGCGACGGGGCCTCGACCGCCTCCACGAGGTTGAACGCGACCGCCTTGTCGGGGGGCGCGTCGGGCGCGGTGAGCAGCCGCCAGGTGTGGACGACATCGGCCGCGCTGACCTCGCGGCCGTCGTGCCAGCGCACCCCCGGCCGCAGCGAGAAGGTCAGGACCCGGTGGTCGTCCGACCAGCTCCAGGCGCGCGCCACGCGGGGGACCAGTTCGAGCCGCGCGTCGTAGGCGACCAGCGAATCGCCCACCAGCCGGGCGATGGCGAACGAGGTCGTGTCGACGGCCCGGACCGCGTCGAGCGTCGCCGGGTCGGCAGGCAGTGGGAACCGGACCGGCAGCGCCGGCCCGTCCCCGGGCGGGGCGGGCGGACGCCCGCCGCAGCCGCCGAACGACAGCAAGAGGGCCGCCGCAGCGGCGGCGAGCGCGGCCGGTCGAGCCGCGCCGGTCCGCCGCGGCCGGCGGCACGGCCCGAGCCGCGCCCGAGCCGCGTCCCGGTCAACGGCGCTCCGGTGCGGGAGCTTCCGCCCCTCCTCGCGGCGCCGGGGTCGGCCGGGGCGCCAGCAGCTCGACCAGCCAGGTCGTCACCGCCGGCGTTCCGGCACCGTCCTCCGCCAGCACGGCATCCCCGTTGAAGAACTCGCGGACGCAGCGGACGGTGCGCTCGCCCAGTCCGTACTCGGCCAGGGCGGTGGCCCGCTCCCGGGAGACCGGGAAGCCCGAGCAGAGCAGGAGCGCGGGACGGGTCCCGAGCAGCCCCAGATCCCGCTCGGCCGACAGCCCGCCGGCCGACTCCGTCGCATCGACCATCACGACCCCGCGCGCCGCCGGCAGGTCGGCGGCGGCGGCGGCGGCGACGAGGGCCCCCTGCGCCACGCCGACCAGCGCGACGCGCGAGAGGTCGAGTTCCGGCAGGCGGGCCAGCGCCTCGAGCACCTGCGCCTGGTCCCCCGCCGCGAGCCGCAGGTACCCCGGCGGCAGGAGCCTCCCGGAGTAGATCTCCCCCGCGCCGGTGGTCATCGAGTCGCCCTGGCCGCGCAGGTCGAGCATCACCGAGGCGACCCCCGCGTCCGCCAGCGCGTCGGACAGGGGCACGAAAGCGCCGCGGGGGCGGAACTGGGCCGGGACGAGGATCGCGACCGGCCAGCGCCGCGCCGCGGTGGCCGCGCCCTCGGGATCCGGAATCGCGACCACCCCGCGCAGCAGGACGCCGTCGCGCGCCACGACCTCGAAATCGACCTCGCGCGAGGGGATCTTCCCCGCGGCCAGCCCGGGGAGGGCGAGCGCGGCGGCGAGCGTCGCGATGGCCAGGCTGCGCAGCACGGGTTGCTCCGGGGGCAAGCGTACGACGGGCCGCGCGGTCGGGGAAGGGGGCGTCGCGCCCCCTGCGCGGCAACGCCCCCGCGCACCGGCCGCGTCACATCCGCGACGGGACCGGCACCCCCATCAGGTCGAGCGCGCGCCGCAGCGCGCGGTCGGCGACCAGCAGCACCGCGAGACGCGCGTCGCGCACCGCCTCGTCCGGCTCCTGCAGCACGGGGTAGCGGTGGTAGAAGCCATTGATCGCCTGGGCCAGCTCGAAGGCGTACTTCGCGAGCGTCGAGAACTCCAGGCTGGCCGTCGCCTGGCGGACCACCTCCGGCAGCCGCGCCGCGCGGTGGACGAGGGCCCAGTGGTCGGCCGCGACCTCGGCCGGAAGGCTCTCGAACCGCGCCGCCGCCGCCCGCGCGCGCCACGCGGCCTCGTCCCCGCCGAGCTTCTCGACGAGCTTGTCGAGGATCCGCGAGACCCGCACCGCCGCGTACTGGCAGTAGGGCCCGGTCTCGCCCTCGAAGGCCAGCGCCGCGTCGATGTCGAAGGCGACGATCGTCTTGCGCGCGAAGCGCAGCATGTAGTAGCGCACCGCGCCGACCGCGACGATCCGCGCCAGCTCCCGCGCTGCCGCCTCCGGCAGCTCGGGGTTGCGCTGCCGCACCTCTTCCAGCGCTTTGGTCACGAGCCGGTCGAGCAGGTCGTCGGCCTTGACCCCCAGCCCCTTCCGCCCGCTCATGTCGAGCCAGGGCCGCTTGCGGTCCTCGTCCGAGAGCACCAGCCCGGGCTGCAGCGCGAGCGCCGTCTCCGGGGAGAGGGCGACCATCTCGTACGAGAAATGGATCGAGCGCTCGGCCTCGCCGGGATACCCCAGTCGCTCCAGCGCGGCCTTGACCAGCCGCTGCAGGTAGGCCTGGCGGACGTCGATCACGTTGATCACGCGGGCCGCGCCGCCGTGGGACGGGGCGTCCGGCACCCCCTCGCCGGCCGGCGCCGTCTCCCACAGCACGCTGCCGTCGCCGTACTGGAACGGCGCGAAGGGGCGGTAGTCGAAGTCGGCGCCGAGCAGGCCGAACTTCCAGAGCTGATACGCGATGTCCTTGCCGACGTAGGTCACCGTGCCGTCCGAGCGGACGATGATCTTCTCGTACTCGGCCGAGTCCTCCTGGCCGTCGGCGTGCGGGAGGTTCATCACCCAGCAGCCGGCCGCCTTGCCCTCCGCCTGCAGCGCGACCGTGCCGGTCTGCTTCAGCCGCCCGAACGCCGTGTCCCAGAACCGGTGTCCCAGGATGTCGCTCTCGCGGGGCAGCAGCTGGTAGCGGATTCCCAGCCGCTGCATCGTGCGCAGGTGGCAGGTCAGGATCTCGGTCGCGACCAGCGACCCGATCCGCGCGGTCGGGCCCTCGCGCCGCTCCAGCGCGTGCAGCGTGGCCTGGCGGTGCGCGTCGCGCGAGCGGTCGGCCTCGTACCACTGCGTGACCCGCGCGTAGAGGTCCCACAGTTCGTAGTCGAAGCTGTGGCCGCCGGCCGCGGCGCGGGCCCGAGCGGCGTCGATCCGCGCCCGCACCCCGGCCTCGTCGAGCCCTTCCACCACCGTCAGGCCGACGACCGCGTCCGCGACCTGCACGCCGGTGTCGTCGATGTAGTTCTGCACCTCGACCCGCTCGCCCAGCGCGGCGAGCGAGCGCACCAGCGTGTCGCCCAGCACCGCGTTGCGCAGGTGGCCGATGTGGGCGGCCTTGTTGGGATTGATGTTGGTGTGCTCGACGACGGTCTTGCCCGCGCCGGGGGCGGGAAGCGGCTCCGGGCCGAGCAGCGTCCGGACCGCCACGGTGCGGTCGATCCGCACGTTGACGTAGCCCGGCCCGGCGATCTCGACCGCGGCCACGCCGGGCAGCGCGGCGATCGCCGGGGCGAGCTGCTCGGCGATCTGGCGCGGCGGCCGCTTGAGCGCGCGCGCCAGGCCCAGCGCGGCCGGCGTCGCCAGGTCGCCCAGCGCCGGGTCGGGCGGGAATTCGATCGGGATGGCGGGCGCTGCTGCGGGGTCCGCAGCGGGGTCCGCCGCGGGGTCCGCAGCGGGGGCGGCCGCGCGCACGGCGGCCGCGACGGCGTCGCGGAGCGTGGAGAAGAGATCGATCATCGGGCGGGAGCGCTCCCGCGCGGCGGGATGCCGCGGCGAAACGCAGATTCTATCGCGGATGCTCCCCGGCGGGCCGAAGCGGGACCGCGCGGGCGGGCGCGCGGCGGGTCAGTGGTCGCGCAGGGCGAGCGCCGGCCCGCTGATCCTGAGGCCGAGGTCGGTCAGCGCCACCACGCGGTAGTAGAGCGTCCCCGCGTCGCCCGGCAGCGAGTCCTGGATGAGGTACCCGGTCCCTTCGCGCTCGAGGCCGACGGCCGGCACCGGGACGGCGTGGACGGCGGCCCAGGGCCCCTCGGGGCGCGAGGCGCGCTCGACGATCCAGCCGAAGAGGGAGCCCTCCCAGGCGCTCGACCAGCTGATCTCGGCGAGGTCGTTCGAGCCGGCGCGGACCCCGAACGAAGAGAGCCCGACCACGCTCGATGGCCCGATCCCGGCCGCCTGGGCGCGGATCGTGCCGGGGGGGCCGCCCGCCGCGGCGCGCACGAGGAAGAGCACCGCGCGGTCGTAGTCGGCCCAGGGAACGAGGAACGAGATCCGTCCGCCGGAAGCCGGGGAGAGCGGGACCACGTCCCAGCCGCCGCCGCGCCGCCGCGCCAGCAGCGACGCGCTCCAGCCCTCCTCGCCCCAGGCGATCGAGGCGCGGGTCCCCTCGGGCTCGAGGGCGTCCGGCAGCAGCAGCACGGCGGCCGCACCGGACGCCGCGACCGGGAGCGCCGCCTCGGATTCGAGCATCGGCAGCGACTGGATCGTCAGCGCCCAGCGCGAGGGGGCCGGCCCCTCGACCAGTTGCCAGGCGCCGGCGCGCCGGAAGGCGGCCGCGAGGTCCAGGCCGGTCGTCGCGGCGAAGGCGCGGTCGACCGCCGCGGCCGGCGGCTCGCCGTCGCCGCGCGCGGCCAGCGCGGACCAGGTGGCGGCCAGCGCGCGCGTCTCCAGCGCCTCGTCCTCGAGGCACCAGAGCAGGCCGGCGTTGCCGCGCGCCAGCACGGGGTCGTCGATGAAGATCCCGCGCTCGGGGTGGTTCCAGCGGGCCTGCAGGTCGCGCTGGATCTCGAGGTCCGGCCCGGTCACCTGGGCCTGGATCCAGAGCGCGCCCGGCTCGCTCCACCACGGCGGCGCGGTCGCGTCGCGTCCGGCCAGCACGAGGCGGGCCACCGCGCGCCCGACCATCCCGCGGAAGGCCTGGTCGTCCTGCCGGCCGGAAGCGTCCAGCACCGCGAAGCCGGGGGCGCCGCGCTCGCCGGGCGCGGCCGGCTCGATCACCGCGAAGCCGCGCGACTCGCCATCGAGCGGCGCGAGGTAGAGGTCGAGTTCGCGGTCGGCGTCGTCGGTGGGGAGGCCGAGGCCGACCGTTCGGCAGAAGGCGAGCGTCTTCAGCGCGGTCCGCAGCGCGGCGGCCGCGCGGTCGGGGACCCCGTCGAGGTCCGCGTCGCGCAGCCCCGCGAGCCCGGCCGGCCAGTGCACCCGCACCGCCGGCTCGCGCGCGGCGATCGAGGTCAGCGTGCCCGGCTCCGCGCCCCCCGGACGGCGGCGCAGCGGGTGGTCCGGCCCGAGCGGGCCATCGGGGCGGAGGGCGGGGGAGAGGTCGTCCCCGCTCAGCCCGGCCTGGGCGGCGGCGGCCCGCACGGCGGCCCCGTACTGGACGAAATCGTCGGCAGCCGCGGCCCGGATGGGCGGCAGCGCGGTCGATCACGACCGCAAGGGCCGTGAGAAGGGCGGCGGGGCGCGGCGTCATGGGGACCGAAGGGACTATAAGGAGCGCACGGGGTCCGGTCAAGAAAACGGCCTCCCGGCGCGGGGATCTGCCGGGGGGCAGGGGTGAGCGGGGACGGAGCGGGAGCGGCTCAGGCTTCCGAGGTGGGCTCGGTATCGGGCCCCGGAGGGGGCTCTTCGGCCGGCGCCGGCCCGGTCGGGCCGTTCGGGTCGGCCGCCTCCCCGGCCCCGCACCACTCGATCGCCACGACCGAGATGTTGTCCTCGCCGCCGGCCGCGTTGGCGGCGGCCACCAGCCCGGCGCAGACCTCCTCGAGCGCGCGGCCCGACTCCTGCACCACCGCCAGAATGCGCTCGTCGGCGAGCATCGTGTTGAGCCCGTCCGAGCAGAGCAGCATCAGGTCCCCCGGCTCGACCCGGTACTCGTGGATCTCGGGCACGACCATCGCCCCGCTGCCGAGCGCCCGCGTCACGACGTTGCGGCGCGGGTCGCGTGCCGCCTGCTCGCGCGAGAGCATCCCCAGCCGGACCAGCTCGTTGACGAACGAGTGGTCGGCGGTGAGCTGCGTGATCCGGTCCCCGCGGACGAGGTAGGCGCGGGAGTCCCCGATGTGCGCGATCCAGCAGCGCGGGCCGTCGGATACCGCGACGACGAGCGTCGTCCCCATCCCGCGGCACTCGGGCTGCTGTTCGATCTGATCCGCGATCCGCCGGTTGGCCTCCTCGATCGCGTCGCGCAGCCGCGAGGGCATGTCCCGCTCGGCCGGCGGGTCCCCCGACAGGGCGGCGCGGACGGCCTCGATCGCCAGGTGCGACGCGACCTCGCCGGCGGCGTGTCCGCCCATTCCGTCGGCCACCGCGAACAGCCCGCGCTCCGCCTCAACGAGGAGCGAGTCCTCGTTGTGCGGACGCAGTCGCCCGCGGTCGGTCAGTCCTGCCCCCGCGACGATCATCGACGAACCGCGTCTCCTCGGCGGCGCCGGGCCCCGGAGCGGGGCGGCGGGCGCACGGTCTAATCTAGCGCAAACGGGCCCGGTGCGGAGCGGCCGGGTTCAGTGCTTTCCGGGCACGACGCGGACGCGCTTCCGATCCTCCCGGACCTCGAACACTTTCTTGGCCTGCCGCCGCACCGCCTCGCCGAGGTTCCGGTTGCGCGCCATCAGTTTCAGGTCGTGGTCGTTCAGCACGGCGACCAGGTTGAGCGCGATGTCCGGCGGACAGCGCGGGTTGACGACCAGGTTCTTCTGGATCGTGTAGGCCTTCCCGAAGTCGCGGTGGCGGGCGATCAGCCGCAGCACGTCGGTCGAGATGTTACGGCTCTTGGCGGCCTGGTCGGCTTCCGTCACCGTGAACTTGGGGTTCTTGACCACCGAGCAGGCGACCAGCCGGTTGGTGTCCCGCACCAGGATCGCGCGCTCGCCGCGGGTTCCGAACAGCGCGGCCCGCAGCTTCTGCCCGACGTTCATCTTGCCCAGGCGCGAGATCAGCGAGACATCGTCCCCTTCCTCAGGCTCGCCCAGCAGTTCGGAGCGGTCGGCCAGCATGCCGAGATCGAGGTCGAGCTGCGGGAGCAGCGCTTCGACCTCCGCGTCGATCCCGAGCGAGGCCAGGAACGGGTCGCGGGCCGGGGGCGGGACCCCTTCCGGCGCGGCCGCCGTCCCGCTCTCCGCCGCGGTCGCCGGCGCCGGCGCGAGCTTGGCCAGCTCGTCGAGGAAGTCGAGCAGCCGGGCCCGGCCCTGGCCGGTCAGCGCGGGGTTCGCGACGAGCAGCGACCCCAGCCCCGGGTCCGCCGAGAGGGCCTCCTGGTTGAGCGCCAGCATCTCGAGCGGCTCGCCGTCGGCGGCCGTCGCGAGTGCGCGATAGCACTCGGGTGCGAGATCCCGCCGTCCGGCGAGGGCGGCTGCCGCGGCGGGCCACCGTCCCGCTCCGGCGGCGAGCAGGGTCAGGACTTCGCGGGCGGCCTGCGGCTCGCTGGCCAGGGCGAGCGCGGTCCCGGGGTCCAGCTCGGCGAGCGAGCGCGCCGCGGCCTCGGCGATCTCGGGGTCGCCGTCGCGCTCGAGCAGCGCCTGGAGCAGAACGAGGTCGCCCGGATCGAGCGGCAGCGCGCCACGGGCCGCGGCCAGGCGCGCCGGTCGCGGGGCGGTCCCCGCCCGCACCGCGGCGATGATCCGCGAACCGGGTCCGGAGGAGGAGGTCACCGAGCGGGTGTGGCCGGGGTGGGGGTCGTGACCGGTGTCGCGGCCTGGCCTCGCGCCGCGTGCGCGACGAACCAGTAGCCGGCTCCGGCTCCGGCGGCGGCGACCGCGATCGCCACGATCACGAGCACGCTGCGCGCGCGACGGCGGCGGCGATCGTCGCTCCCGGCCTCGACCCGGTAGTGCGAGCGCAGCGAGCGGACCGTCGGGTCGTCGGTCCGCAGCGGGACGACGGCGGGCGGCTCTTCCGCGGGGCCCTTCTTCTGCTGCTGCGTCTGCTCGTAGAGGAAGGCGTTGACCATCTCCGCCTCGTCCACGCCGATCTGCCGGGCGTAGGCGCGAACGAAGTTGCGCGCGTGGATCCCGCCGGGGATGTAGGTGAAGTCGTTGCGTTCGAGCGCTTCGAGGTAGCGCAGGTTGATCTTCGTCGCCTCGGCGACGTCGCGCAGCTCGATGCCCCGCAGTTCGCGGGCGCGGCGGATGATGTCGCCGAAGGTCTGGCGGCCGCCTTTCGGCGCTGCCGAAAACTCCGGCGCCGGCGGGCGCGTCGTCACCGCCGGGCGCTTCTCGACGGGGGGCGGCACCGCCACGGCACTCCGCGGGTGCTGAACCACCTTCCCGATGCGCGGCTGTTGGGAGGGCGAAGCCATCCGGTGCTCCGGGCCGGACGAGACCGGCAAATCCCTGTGCCGGGGGAATATAGCGACCCGCACGCGGGCCGATCAAGCGAAACCGGCGGGGTCCCTCGAAGTCGGGCCGGAGAACCCGCCGGCCGGGCCCCCCAGGGGCCCCTGCTTACTCTCCCGCAGGAGCGGGTTCGGGTTGGTCCGGGCCGCCTACTTGCCGGCCAGCAGGCCCGGGATCCGCTCGGCGGCCCCGGTGCGGATGCTCTCGGAGACCGGCTCGGGCCCGAACCAGGCCAGCAGCAGGGCCTTGCCCAGCGGCTTCGAGTCGACCGTTCCGACCACCTGGCCGCCGCGCACGACCGCGACCTCGCCCGAGGCCCGGATCACGATCCAGCTCTCGTCCCCCTTCTTGATCGGGTCCTTCCAGAGCTCGCGGAACTTCGCCCGCGCCGGGTCGCCGCTGGGCAGCGTCCGGGCCACGGCGGCGTCGAGGGCGTCGCCGATCTGGGCCCCCTGCAGGTCGCGCACGAACCTCATCGCGGCCAGCTTGTCGCCGGGGAAGTCGACCAGCGCCGCGTAGAACGCCTTGTCCTCGCGCAGCGCGCCGGCCGGCTTGCCGGACCAGGCGGCGAGGCCGCTCGCCGCCGCGGCCGGATCGACGTAGAAGCCGAGGGCATAGACCTTGAACACGACCTTGGTGCGCACGCCGCCGCCGGTGAGGGCGAGCGGGGTCGTCGAGCCCGGCGGCGTGACCGTCAGCGGGAAGACCTCGCCCGTCGCCGGTTCCTTCCAGCCGTCGGAGGCGAGGGCCGAGCCCGGCGCGACGGCGAGGGCGAGGCCGAGGGCCAGCAGCGGGGCAGCGCACGAGCGGGACCGGGACATCGCGACCTCCTTTGGCGGCGCCGCCGCCGCCGCGAGAGGCTAACATCGCGGGCCGATGCCGAACCACGCCTCCGCACCGGGACCGTTCGCCTCCGGTCCGCCGGGCTCGATCGTCGTCGCGCAGCTCGCCTTCATCGGCGACATGGTCTTCACCACGCCGCTGCTCGACGCGCTGGCCGGGCTCTGGCCGTCGGCCGAGATCGCCGTCGTCGGGCGCACGGTGGCGCTCGAGGTCCTGGACGGAGATCCGCGCGTGGCCGCCCGCCTGGCCTACGACAAGGCGGGGGCCGACCGCGGGCCCGGGGGGCTGCTGCGGGTCGCGGGGCAGGTCCGGGCGCGGAACCCGGCGCTGTTCCTGGGCGTCTCGCGCTCGGCCCGGACCAGCCTGCTCGCGCGGCGCTCCGGCGCGGCGGTGCGGGCCGGGTTCGCCGGCCCCGGCCAGGGACTGGCCTACACGCACCTCGTCGTGCGCGGGGACGCCTCGCGGACCTTCCCGGCCCGGCCGCTGGCGCTGCTCGAGCCGCTGGTCGGCCCCGTCGCGCCGCGCCCGCTGCGGCTCGTCGTCGACGAGGCGCGGCGCCGCGAAGCCGGGGTACGGCTCGCGGCCGCCGGCTGGCGGGGCGAGCGGCTGCTGGCGGTCGCGCCGGGGGCGCACTACGCCACCAAGCGCTGGCCGGTCGAGCGCTTCGCGGCGCTGTTGGCGCTGGCCCGCGCGCAGGGCGGCTTCCGCCCGGCGCTCTACGGCGGCCCGGCGGAGGCCCCGCTGCTCGACGCGCTGCGCGCGGCCAGCCCCGACGCGCTCGACCGGCGCGACGCGGGGATCGCGGGCCTCGTCGCCGAACTGACCCACGCGGCCGCGTTCGTCGGGAACGACTCCGGTCCGACCCACATCGCGCGCGCGCTGGGCGTGCCGGCGATCGCGCTGCACGGTCCGACCGACCCCGACGCGCTGCGCGACGGGAACCCCTACCACGCAATGGCGCTGGGCCTGCCCTGCCAGCCCTGCAGCCCGAGCGGCGCCGCCACCTGCCCCTTGGTCCACCACGCCTGCCTGCGGGCCCTGCCCGAGCAGGCGGTCTGGGCCGAGCTGGCGCGCGTCGCTCCCGGCCCCTCCGCGTGACGCCGGTCGTCCACCTCGACCTCGAGCGCGGCTGGCGCGGCGGCCAGCGCCAGCTGCAGCTGCTGCTCGCGGCCCTCGCGCGGCGCGGCCTGGCCGCGACCGTGATCGCGCGCCGCGGCGCGCCGGCGGCCGCGCGCTACCGCGGGATCCCCGGCACCACGGTGCTCGAGGCGGGGGGAGGCTCGAGGCGCTGCGCCTGGCGCGCGCGCTGCCGTCCCCGAAGATCCTCCACGCCCACAGCGCGAACACCACGCCGCTGGCGGTGCTCGCGCGCCGGCGCGGCGACGCGGCGCTCGCCACGCGCCGCCTCGACCGCCCGGCCTCGCCGTTCTTTCTGCGCCGCCTCGACCGCGTCGTCGCGATCTCGGAGAGCGTCAGGCGCTCGCTGCTCGACGCCGGCCTGCCGGCCGCGCTGGTCGAGCGGATCCCCTCCGCGATCGACCGCACGCGGCGCGCCGACCCCGCGGCGCGCGCCGCGCTGCGCGCTGCGCTCGGGCGGCCCGAGGGGGCGCCGCTCGGGCTCACCGTCGGCGCGCTCGAGCCGCAGAAGGACCCGCTGACGCTGGCGCGCGCGATGGCGGCGACCCCGCCCGACTACCACCACGCCTGGGTCGGCGACGGCTCGCTGCGCGCGCCGGTGGAGGAGGCCGCGCGGAGGGCGGGCAGCGGGGCGGGGGAGCGGCTGCACCTGGCCGGCTACGACCCCGACCCGGACCGCTGGTTCTCGGCGGCGGACCTGTTCGTTCTCCCTTCGGCGCACGAGGGGCTGGGGACCGTGCTGCTCGACGCGTTCCACTTCGGCGTGCCGGTCGTCGGTTCCCGGATCCCGGGCACGGCGGAACTGCTGGAGGACGGCGTCAGCGCGCTGACCTTCGAGCCCGGCGACGCCGCGGGCCTGGCCGCAGCGATCGCGGCGCTGGCCCGCGATCCGGCGCGGCGCGCCGCGCTGGCCGCGGAGGGCCGGCGCCGCGTCGCGGCCTACGACATCGAAGCGACCGCCGACCGCTATCTCGCGCTCTACCGCGCGCTCGCGAGCGCGCGGCGGCGTTGACAAGCGCGGGCGCCGATGGTTGGCTTGCCGCCTTGCCGAGGGAGGAGCCCGTCGTGGCCCTGTGGACCGCGCGCCAGATCTGGAAGACCCTGCCGAAGGAACGCCGCGCCGAGGCCGCGCTGGCGCTGTGGGAAGGGGAGAACGTCTCGCGCGAGGACCGCCTGGTGGCGCTTGCGCCCTGGCTGACCGCCCGCGGTTTCCGCGGCTCCTACCTGGAGCAGCTGCCGCGCCCGCGCCGCGCCGCGCTGATCGCCGAGGGGGGGCTCCCCGAGGAGACCGCGATGCAGGTCCTCAGCGCGTTCCACCTCGCGCACCGCCGGCCGCTCCTGTCGCGCTTTCTCGACCTGCTCGAGGTGCCGCACGACAGCGGCCTCTTCCGGGAGAGCGAAGGCCTCGACCCGGAGAAGCTGACCGCGGAGAAGCTCGCCGCGGCGGCCGCAGCCCTGCGCGCCGAGTTCCCGCCCGACGACGTCGACCTCTACCTGCGCACGCTGACCGCCCAGGACCCCGTGAGCTGGGCCGCCCTTGCCCCGCTCGCGGGGGACCCCGCGTAGCGCAGGCCGTGCCCGCGGGCCGGGGGCGCGCCCTACAGCCGTGCGACGAACGCCCCGATCCGCCGGTAGGCCTCTTCCAGTTGCGCCTCGGTCGGCAGGAAGACGATCCTCACGTGCTGCGTCCCCGGCTTCTGTCCGAAGCCGGAGCCGTGCACCAGCACGACCCCCTCCTCCAGCGCCAGTCGCCGCACCAGCTCGACGTCGTCGATCGGCAGCTCGAAGCGCGGGAAGGCGTAGAACGCGCCGGTCGGCGGGACGATCGAGAAGCCCGGGATCGCGCGCAGCTTCTCGACCGTCAGGTCGCGGCGTCGGCGCAGCTTGGCGTTGGCCTCGGCGATGTGGTCCTTGGGCCCCTCGAGCGCCGGCTTGATCGCGCACTGCACCGGGTGGCTGGCGCAGAGCCGCGCCCGGGCCAGCCGCATCATCGCGTCGTCGAGCGGCGCGACCGCGGCCTCCGGCCCCGACAGCACGCACCAGCCGATCCGCAGCCCGGGCCCCAGCCAGACCTTGGACAGGCCGTAGAAGGTGGCGACCGGCACGTCGTCGCGCAGCGCGGCGGTCGACACGATGGCGGTGCCGGGGTCGAGCAGCATCCGGTCGTAGATCTCGTCCGACATCACGAGCAGCCCGTGCCGCGCGGCCAGCTCGAGCACCCGCTCCAGCGTCGGCCGGCCCGCCACCGAGCCGGTCGGGTTGTTCGGATTGATCAGCACGATCGCCCGCGTTCCGGCGTCGATCGCGCGCGCCATCTCGTCCGGATCGGGCTGCCAGCCGCTGGCCTCGTCGAGGTAGTAGGGGATCGCGCGTGCGCCGAGCTTGGCCAGCACCGCGGTGTAGAGCGGGTAGCCCGGGCTCGGGACGAGGACCGCGTCGCCCGGGTCGAGCAGCGCGGTCAGCAGCAGCTCGATCGGCTCGGAGGCACCGTTGCCGACCAGCACGCTGCGCACGCCGCGGATCCCCTTGCGCGTCTCGGCGTCGGCGCGAATCGCGTCGACCGCCTCGCCGATCCCCTCCGACGGGGTGTAGCTGGTGCGGTTCTCCCGCACCGCGCGGACGATCGCCTCGACCACGTGCGGCGGCGTCGCGAAGTCGAACTGGCAGGGGTCGCCGATGTTCAGGTAGATCATCTGCTTGCCGGCGGCGGCGGCCTGGCGGGCCCAGAGCACGACGTCGCGGACGGCGTAGGTGACCTCCTCGACGCGCTTGCTGGTCCGGAGCGGATGGGGAGCGAGGGTCATCGGAGCCTCCGCGGGGGCGCGGCGGCAGCCGCGCCCCCGGCGTCCGCGGTCAGTCGTTGTCCGGGCCGAGGAACGGGTAGGCGAAGTGGGTCGGCGGGACGAAAGTCTCCTTGATCGCCCGCGGCGTCGTCCAGCGGATCAGGTTGAGCAGCGAGCCGGCCTTGTCGTTGGTCCCCGAGGCCCGTCCGCCGCCGAACGGCTGCTGGCCGACGACCGCGCCGGTCGGCTTGTCGTTGATGTAGAAGTTGCCGGCGGTGTGGCGCAGCGAGTTCGCGATCGCCATGATCGCCTGCCGGTCGCGCGCGAAGACGGCGCCGGTCAGGGCGTAGGGGCTGGCGCTGTCGCAGAGCGCGAGCGCGGCGTCCAACTCGCGGTCGGGGTAGACGAAGACCGACAGCACCGGGCCGAACAGTTCCTCCTTCATCAGCCGGTGCTTCGGATCGGAGACCTGGACGACGGTCGGCTGGATGAACCAGCCCTCGCGGGCGTCGTACTCGCCGCCGAAGACGATCGAGCAGCCGGCCGAGCGCTTGGCCGAGGCGATCGCGCCGGTCAGGTTCTGGTAGGACGCCTTGTCGATCACCGCCCCCATGAAGTGGGTGTAGACGCAGGGATCGCCGACCCGGACCTCGCGCAGCTGTTCCACCAGCGCGCGCCGGACCTTCGGCCAGAGCGACTGCGGGACGTAGGCCCGGCTGGCGGCCGAGCACTTCTGCCCCTGGTACTCGAAGGCGCCGCGGACCAGCGCGGTGGCGACCGCCACGGGATCGGCCGAGGCGTGGACGAAGACGAAGTCCTTGCCGCCGGTCTCGCCGACCAGCCGCGGGTAGTTGCGGTAGCGGCGGATGCTGGCCGCAACCCCCTCCCAGATCGAGTGGAAGACCCCGGTCGAGCCGGTGAAGTGGACGCCGGCCAGGTCCGGGCTGGCGATCGCCATCGGGCCGACCAGCGAGCCGGGGCCGGGGACGAAGTTGATCACGCCGGGCGGCAGGCCGGCCTCCTCGAGGATCTTGAAAATCACCCAGGACGAGGCGATCGCGGTCGACGCCGGTTTCCAGATCACGGTGTCGCCCATCATCGCCGGCGCGGTCGGCAGGTTGCCGGCGATCGAGGTGAAGTTGAACGGCGTGATCGCCAGCACGAACCCTTCGAGCGCGCGGTACTCCAGCTGGTTCCAGGTCCCCGGCGACGAGATCGGCTGGTCGGCGTAGATCGTCTGCGCGAAGTGCGGGTTGAAGCGCCAGAAGTCGATCAGTTCGGCGGCCGAGTCGATCTCGGCCTGGTGCGCCGTCTTCGACTGCCCGACCATCGTCGCCGCGTTGGCCGCCATCCGGCGCGGTCCGGCCAAGAGGTCCGCAGCCTTGAGGAAGATCGCGAAGCGCGCCTCCCACGGCATCCGCGACCAGGTCTGCCAGGCCTCGCGCGCGGACTTGATCGCGGCCGCCATCTCGCGCGGGCCGGCCTGGTGGGCGAGGGCCACGACGCGGCGGTGGGCGTGCGGGACGCGCTGCTCGAGGATCCGCCCGGTGCGGACTTCGCGGCCGCCGATCACGCACGGGATCTCGAGGGGCTCGGACGCGAGGGCCGCGACCGCGGCGGACAGCTCGCGCCGCTCGGGCGAGCCCGGGCCATAGGCCTTGACCGGCTCGTTGACGGGGGGTGGAACGCGGTAGATCCCGTTGGGCATGAAAAACCTCCTCAAGCGAATGCGGAACGGGCCCGGGGCGCGGTGCCGGGCGCGCGGGGGGTGGGACGGGAGAGAGAGATTACACCGCCCCGGGTCTACAATGGCAACGCGCGCCCCCGCGCGCGGGGACGATCGTGAGCGAGCGCGAAATCCGGACCGCAGCCTCCCGCGAGCAGCTGCTCGACCTGCTCGACGCGAACGGCGTACAGCTCGCGCTGATCGGTCCGGGCCGGAAGGTCCTCTGGGCCAGCCCGTCGCTGCTCCGCACGCGCGGCCCGCAGCTGGTCGGTGGGGACTGCCACGGGATGCTCTGGCGGCGCGAGGCCGACTGCCGGACCTGCCGCCGCGAGGAGGTCCTCTCGACCGGCGTCACCCACCGCTCCTGGATTCCCGAGGGGCGGGGCGGCGCGCCGGGCCCGCGGCGGCTCCTGGTCCAGGTCCGGGTCGGGCCGGAGGAGATCCTCGAGGCGGTGATCGACACCGCGCTCTCCGACGGCGAGCAGGCCTACGAGGTCTTCCGCGAGCGCGTGCTGGCCGAGGGGCTTCGCCACGTCCCGGCCGGAGTCCTGCTGCTCGACCGCGAGCTGAGGATCGTCGCGGCCAACCCGGCGGCCTCGGCGCTGCTCGGCCGCGGGGAGTGGGAGCTGCGGGGGGCCCACTACCCGGCCGTCTTCCCCGAGGGGCTCTACCCCGCGGCCGACTTTCCGACCCCGGCCGAGCTGGCTTCCCACCGCCCGATCGAGGAGCGCGAGCTGGTGCTGGGGAGCGGGCTCGAGCGCCGCGTCGTGCGGGCCTGCCTGGCGGCGGTCCCGGGGCCCGACCACGGGCTCGCGGCGGCGGTCGCGGTCCTCACCGACGTGACGCGCCAGCGCTCGCTCAACGAGGCCCTGGCCCGCAAGGTGGGCGAGCTCACGCTGCTGCGCGAGATGAGCCTGGTGCTGTCGCGCACCGCCCGGCTCGACCGCGTGCTGCGCGTCGTGCTCGCGGCGGCGGTCCATCCCGGCGGGCTGGGGATGCACGCGGCGGCGCTGTTCCTGGCGGAGGAGGGCAAGGGGGTGCTGCGCGGGCGGCTGGCGCGGCGCGCTCCCGCTTCGACGGGGCCGGCCCGCCGCGGCGCGGCCGGCCACGAACTGGAGGCCCTCGCCTTCGACCCGCCGGCCCCGGCCGACCGCGCGGTCGAAACGCTGGCGCGGCGGCTGACGGTTCCGCTCGGCCAGTCCGGCCACCCGCTGGTGCTGGCGCTGTCCGGCGCGTCGCCGGTGCAGATCTACCCGGCCGGCGCGCTCGAGGCGGCCGAGCCCGCGCTGGGCCCCCTGCTCGAGCGCTGCCCGGTCGTGCTGGCCCCGCTGATCGACCAGGGCAAGCACCTCGGCGTGCTGCTCGGCGCGGTCACCCCCGGATCGGGCTTCCCCGACGAGGACGAGCTGGCGCTGGCGGCGATGATCGCCTCGACCGCCGCCGGCGCGGTCGAGCGGGCGCGGCTGCACGACGCGCTGTCGGACCGGCTGGAGGAGTTGCGCGAGGCCAGCGCGCGGGTCCGCAACCTGCAGGTCCAGGTGCTCAAGGCCGAGCGCCTGTCCGCGATCGGCGAGCTGGCGGCCGAGATCGTCCACCAGATCCGCAACCCGCTCTCGGTCGTCGGCGGCTTCGCCCGGCGCCTGGCGCGCCACTTCCCGGCCGACGATCCGCGCTCCGAGGACATTCAGATCGTGCTCGACGAGACGCGGCGGATGGAGGCGATCCTCGAGCGGATCCGGCAGGATGTCCGGCTCGCGCGCGCCCCCGCCGGCCGCTCGCTCGACCCCGACGACCTGGTGCGCGCCGTCGTCGCGCGCTACCGCGACCTGGCGCTGGAGCGGCGGGTGCGGCTCGCGGCGCGGGTCGAGCCCGACCTGCCGCCGGTCGTGGGCGACCGCGATACGATGCTCGAGGTGCTCGACAACCTGCTCTCGAACGCCTTCGACGCGGTGGGCGAGGGGGGCAAGGTGACGGTGCGGGCCCAGCGCCTCAAGGAAGCCGTCCACCTGGTGGTCGAGGACGACGGCCCCGGGATCGCCCCCGAGCGGCTGGAAAAGATCTTCGAGCCGTTCTTCACGACCAAGGTGGGGGGAACGGGGCTCGGTCTTCCGCTCAGCAAGCGCCTGGTGGCGCAGTGCGGCGGGACCTTGAGCGCAGACAGCCGGCCCGGCGAGGGGGCGCGGTTCCGAATCCTGCTGCGGCCGCAAGACACTGCCGGCCCGGTCCCGGGAGAACTCCCGGAGGAGACAGACGATGCGACGGATCCTGATCGTGGATGACGAGCGGCACCTGCGGCTGCTCTATCGCCGGGAACTGGAAGACGACGGCTACCAGGTCGTCGAGGCGGCCAACGCCGAGGAGGGGATCCGGGCCTTCGAGCAGCAGCGCCCCGACCTGATCGTGATGGACATCCGGATGCCCGGGATGAACGGGCTGGAGGCGATGGCGCGGATCCTCGACAAGGACCGGCGGGTGCCGATCGTGCTCAACACCGCCTTCGACTCGTACCGCGACGATTTCACTTCGTGGGCGGCCGACGCCTACGTCACCAAGGGACCGGACACCGAGGAGCTGCGGCGCACCGTGCGCAAGCTGCTCGAGGAGCGCGAGCACCTCGGGCCGGGCGAGCTCTGACCTCGCGGGCGCCGGTCCCGCTTCGCTTCGGCACGCTCACGCCCCGCCACGCCACGCCACGCCCTGCCACGCCCTGCCACGCCTCCCCCCGCCGGCCGGCCGAGCCGCCTGCCGTGGAGCCCGACGATGGATCGTTCCGCGAACCGCAGCGCGTCCCTGCACCCCGACACCCTCAAGACGGTCCTCGCCTTCGTGCTGGCGGGGGGGAAGGGCGAGCGCCTCTACCCGCTGACCAAGGACCGCAGCAAGCCCGCGGTCCCGTTCGGCGGGACCTACCGGATCATCGACTTCACGCTCTCCAACTGCGTCAACTCGGGGCTCAAGCGGATCTGCGTCCTGACTCAGTACAAGGCGCACTCGCTGATGCGCCACATCAAGGAGGGCTGGCACCTCTTCGCCGCCGAGCTGGGGGAGTTCGTCTACACCATCCCGCCGCAGCTGCGGGTCGGGAGCAGCTGGTACCTGGGGACCGCCGACGCGATCTACCAGAACATCTACACGCTCGAAGAGGAGCGGCCGGCCCACACGCTGATCCTGTCGGGCGACCACATCTACCGGATGGACTACCGCGACATGCTGGCCGAGCACCTCGAGCGCGAGGCCGACGTCACGATTGCGGTGCTCGAGGTCCCGGCGCGCGAGGCCTCGCGCTTCGGGGTGCTGGAGCTGGGGCCGAACGGCGAGGTGACGGGCTTCCGCGAGAAGCCGCAGGACCTCGACCCGGATGGGCCGGGCGTGGTCGCCAACATGGGGGTCTACCTGTTCCGCACCGACGTGCTGGTGCAGTCGGTCTGCCGCGACGCGCGGCGCGACGATACCCACCACGACTTCGGGCACGACGTGCTGCCGGGGCTGGTCCGGGCCGGGGCCCGGGTCCAGGCCCACGTCTTCCGCGGCGCGGGAAGCTCGCCGACGCCGTTCTGGATGGACATCGGGACGCTCGACGCCTACTTCGACGCCAGCCAGGACCTGATCTCGGTGACACCGCAGTTCAACCTCTACGACCAGGCCTGGCCGATCCGCTCGGCCGCGATCCAGGCGCCGCCCGCCAAGTTCGTGTTCGCGGGGGGGAGAAGGGGCGGATCGGCGAGGCGCACGACTCGCTGGTCTCGCCGGGCTGCATCGTCAGCGGCGGCCACGTCGAGCGCTCGATCCTCGGCCCCGGCTGCCGGGTCAACTCGTGGAGCCTGGTCGAGGACGCGATCCTGATGGACGGGGTGGAGGTCGGGCGCCACGCGATCGTGCGGCGCGCGATCATCGACAAGGGGGTGCGGATCCCGCCGGGCTTCCAGGTCGGGGTCGATCCCGAGGCCGACCGCCGCCGCTTCACGGTGACCGAGGGCGGGCTGGTCGCGATCCCCAAGGGAGAGCACCTCGAGGGGTTCTCCTGAGCGCTCACCAGAACAGCGGCAGCTGGCGCGGGCGCCGGGGCGCGGAGGCCGCGAGGTCCTCGCGCAGCGGGCCGGCGCGCGGGACCTGCGCGGCGCGCAGCGCGGCCGGCGAGGCCGGGCGGTAGAGCCCGCGGGCCCGCGCCGCCTCGAGCAGCTCGCGGTAGAAGTGCACGAAGCTCGGGCCGTGGTGGAAGTGGCGCAGGTGGGCCAGCTCGTGGCAGAGCGTCGCGACCAGGCTGGAGTACTTCAGGAACTCGCCCGTGATCCGCGAACGGAGCCGGATCCGGATCCGACCTTCGGCGTCGCAGGTGCCGTAGAGCCGGGCGTCGCGGCGGGTTCGGGCGACCGATCGCAAAGGCAGCGCGAACGCCTCTGCCAGCAGCCGAGCGTCCTCGCGCAGCCGGCGCAGCAGCGCGTCCTCTTCCCGCCGCTCCGCCGCCGTCATCGCCCGCCCGTTCCCTCCCGACCGCAGCGAGTGTAGCGCGCGGCGGCGCCGCAGTTCGAGGCTTCCCGCCGCGCGCCGTCGCCGCCGCGGGAATCGCGCGCCGTCACCAGGGGATCTCGTCGAGCGGCAGGACCCGGTGGCTGGCCTTCTGGAACACCCAGACCCGGTTGCCGTCCTTCTCCGTGCGCGCCTGGGAGGGCTCCACCGGATCGCCGACGGTGACCACCGACTTCATCGGGTCCTGGACCCAGGCCAACTCCCACCCCATGTCGCCCAGCCGCTGCAGCCGGACGTCGCCGGTCTCGACCAGGTGCGAAGCGCGGACGCCATGCTGCTCGCGGCGGTAGCGCATGACCAGCAGCTGCGGGGTCGAGGCCTTGCGGTCGACCGCCAGCTCGAACAGGCCGGGGAAGCCGCGGTACGAGAAGTCGGCGCGCGCCTTCCAGTCGCTGTCGAACTCGAGCCCCTGGTCGGTCCACCAGTAGAGGCGGACCTCGGGCGGCTTCGACCGCCCGGCCTGCCGGATCCAGACGACCTGCTTCGAGCCCGGCTCCTGCCGGAACCAGGTCCCCTCGAAGCGCCCCGCTGCGCTGGGCGGCGGGATCTCGGGAAGGCCGGCCCGGGCCGGGCCGACCGCCGGCGGGAGGAGCGTCGCGGCCAGGGCGCAGGCGGCGAGCAGGGCGAGCGCGAGGGCGCGGAGCGGGCGGCGGGTGCGGCGGGTCAAGGGCGGCGGCCTCCGCCCGGCAAGGTACGGGACCGGCGCCGTCCCGTCCAGCCGCCGAGCGCGGCGAGGACCCGCGCGTGAGCCGCGCGCGTCAGGCCGCCGGCGCGGGCCGCCCGTCCCGCTCCCGCCCGGGCAAGCGCGCGGTGCGCCGCGGCGGCGTCCGAGCCGGCGAGCCCCGCCGCCTCGAGCGCGGCGCGGTGGCGGGACAGGGTGCGGGCGTCGCCGCGCGCGGCGGGGCCGGTCAACGCGCGCTCCGCCCCCCCGCCGCGAAGGCGCGGGCCGAGCCCTCGCCGAGCCGTGCCGCGATCGCGCGGGCCACCGCCGGCCGGACCCCGGCCCGCTCGAGCAGACCGGCCGCCTCGGCCAGCAGCGCGACCGTGTCGCCGGCGGCCAGGACCATCCCGAGGTGCGCCAGCGGCCGCCGCGCGTCGTCCACCGCCACCGGGCGCAGGCCGGCGGCGCGCGCCAGCGCCGCGGCCGCGCGGCGCCCCGCGGAATCCGCGCCCGACACGGTCGCATACGCGCCCTCGAGCGCCGCCGCGCTGGCCGCGCCGTGCAGCGCGACCGCCGGCTGGCAGACCCCGGTCGCCGCGCCGCGCGCGGCCAGCGGCTGGAGCGCGGCGGACGGCAGCGCGCCCGCGAGGTGCAGCGCGGCGCGCGGCGCCGCGGGGGCTGCGCCGGGGCGCGGCCAGGCCCGTGCCAGGGCGCGGGCCACGGCGGGGACCGCGTCGTCGCTGACCGCCAGCACGACGATCCGCGCGCCGCGCGCCAGCTCGGCAAGGCTGTCCGCCCGCCGGGCGCCCGCCGCGCGCGCGACCCGCGCCGCGCGCCGCGCGTCGCGGTCCCAGATCCGCACCGTGGCGCCGCGCCGGACCAGCGCCGCGGCCAGTGCCGCACCGGCCCGCCCGGCCCCCGCGATCGCGCAGTCGGCCCGCCCGCCGCCGGCCGCGCGCCTCACGCGGGCCGCCCGCCGAGCGCGCTCCAGAGCGCGCGCAGATCGTCCGGCCAAGGCGCCTCGAAGAAGATGCGCTCGCCGGTGCGCGGGTGGTCGAAGGCCAGGCGCCGCGCGTGCAGCGCCGGGCGGCCGATCGCCCGCACCGCTTGCCGGCGCTGCGGGTCGCCGACCGACGCCGAGCGCTCGCCGCCGTAGGTGGCATCCCCGACGATCGGGTGGCCAAGCGCCGCCAGGTGGACCCGCACCTGGTGAGTTCGCCCGGTCAGGATCCGCACCTCGAGCCACGCGAAGCCGGGGACCTCCTCTTGGACGCGGTAGAGGCTGCGCGCCGCCCGTCCGCCCGCGACGCCGGCCCGCATCCGCAGGCGGTTCTTCGGGTCGCGCCCGACGCCCAGATCGATCTCCCCCTCGCGCTCGCGCGGCCGGCCCCAGGCGATCGCGTCGTAGATCTTCTCGACCGTCCGCGCGTGGAACTGCGCGGCCAGCGCCCGGTGCGCGGCGTCGGACCGCGCCACGACCATCAGGCCCGAGGTCCCGCGGTCGAGCCGGTGGACCAGCCCGGAGCGCCCCGCGCCGCCGACGCCCGCCAGGGCCGGGTCGTGGTGCAGCAGGGCCGCGGCCAGCGTCCCCACACGCACGCCGGCACCGGGGTGGACGACCAGCCCTGCGGGCTTGTCGAGAACCAGCAGCTCGGCGTCCTCGTGGACGATCGACAGTGCGATCGCCTCGGGCACGAGCGTGTCGTCGCCGGCCGCGGGCGGGAAGTCGATCGCGATCCGCGCCCCGGCGCGGAGCGGTTCCGAAGGCCGCGCGGCGCGGCCGTCGAGCGTGACCCGCCCCTCGCGGATCAGCGCCGCGAGCCGCGAGCGCGAGACCTCGGGATGGCGCAGCGCGCAGAAGCGGTCGAGCCGCAGCCCCTCGTCCCCCGGTCCGGCCTCGTGGCGGGCCGCTCCCGCCTCCCGGCGGCCGGCGTCGGTCACGGGGTTCCTGCTGCGCCCGGGTTCCCCCCCGTGCGCTGGCGCAGCGCCAGCCAGAGGCCGGCCGCGACCGGGAAGACGACGAGCGAGACGATCTGTCCCGACGACAGCAGGCCGCCGAGCCAGAGTCCGCGCGCCCCGTCGCCGCGGAAGAACTCGACCAGCGCCCGGCCCACGCTGTAGCAGGTCAGGTAGGCCAGCATCACCTCGCCCGGGAAGCGCTGGCGCCGGCGCACCCAGAGCAGGACCGGCAGCACGACCGCCAGGTTCCAGGCCGACTCGTACAGCGGCGCGGGGTGGAGCGGCACGCCGAGCGGCACGCCGGTCCGCTCGTGACCCTCTGCGGAGCGGTAGACGACGCCCCACGGCAGGTCGCAGGCCGCGCCGTAGCAGCACCCCGCGAGCAGGCAGCCGACGCGGCCGATCGCCTGCACCAGCGGGATCGGCAGCGCCGCGCAGTCGAGCACGGTCGCGACCGGCAGCTTCCAGCGCAGGCAGAGCAGGATCAGCGTGCCGATCCCGGCCAGCACCGCGGCCCAGACCACCCCGCCGGCTCGCAGGAAGTCGGCCGTCAGCATCCGCGACGGGTCGCCGAGGTAGTAGCCCGGCTCGACCAGCACGAGCCCCAGCTTGCCGCCCGCCAGCGCGGCGACGATCGACCAGAACAGCACCGCGGCGGCCGAGTCCTGGTCCAGTCCGTGCCGGCGCGCCTCGCGGTGGTACCAGATCCAGCCGCAGAGCGTTCCGATCGCGAGCATCAGCCCGTAGGAGGGGAGCGTCAGCCGCACCGGTCCGAACAGCGGCAGCGAGACGGTGCCGAAGTCAATCAGAAACGGGTGCAATGTCGTCCTTCTTCTTCGCGCTGGGGCGGCGGAAGAGAATCTCGCCGAACAGCAGCACGGCGCCGACCGTCAGCCCCATGTCGGCGACGTTGAAGGTCGGGAAGCGGTTGGTGCCGAAGATCGAGATCAGGCGGTCGGAGAGCGGCGGAGCCGACCAGTAGAAGTCGATGAAGTCGATCACGTGCCCGTAGACCAGCCGGTCGATCACGTTCCCGATCGCACCGCCGAGGATCAGGGCCAGCGCCAGCCGGCCCCAGCGCTCGCCGGGGTCCTGGTTCCGGATCAGGTAGACGATCCCCAGGATCGCGAGCGCCGGCAGGGCGGTCAGCAGGACCGTGCGCCACGGGTCGCCAAGCTCGCCGAACAGGCCGAAGAGCGCCCCCGTGTTGTGGGAGAGCGCGAAGCGGAAGAAGCCCGGGATGATCGAGACCGGGACCTGCCAGTGGGTGCTGGCCCAGAGCTTGGTCGCCTGGTCGAGCAGGACGACGAGGCCGGCGAGGGCGAAATCTCGCGTGCGCGGAGACACCGGGCGACTCCCTCCCGCCGGGCGCGGCGGGCACCCGGGGCGCAGAAGGATAGCCCGTCTCGCGTGCCCCGGCCCGTCGCGGCGTGGCAGAATACCGCGTTTGGCCCGACCCCCGACCGCCACGGAGCCCACCCTCAGATGCCCTACCAGCGCCCGCGCGGGGACTTCCGCTTCGCCGAAGCCGAGCGGGAGATCCTCCTGTTCTGGAAAGACGCCGCGGTCTTCGAGCGCCAGCTCGCCGAGCGCGCCGGCGGCCCGACCTTCGTCTTCTACGAGGGGCCGCCGACCGCCAACGGTCTGCCCCACAACGGGCACGTCCTGACCCGCGTCGTGAAGGACCTCTTCCCGCGCTACAAGGCGATGCGCGGCTACCACGTTCCGCGCAAGGCGGGCTGGGACACGCACGGCCTGCCGGTCGAGGTCGAGGTCGAGAAGGAACTGGGGATCCACGGCAAGGCCGAGATCGAGCGCTACGGAATCGAGCCCTTCACCCGGCGCTGCATCGAGTCGGTCTTCCGCTACACCGAGGAGTGGGAAAGGCTGACCGAGCGGATCGGCTTCTGGATCGACATGCCGTCGGCCTACGTCACCTTCCACCGGTCCTACGTCGAGTCGGTCTGGTGGGCGCTGTCCGAGCTGTTCCGCAAGGGGCTGCTCTACCGCGGCCACAAGGTCGTCTGGTGGTGGCCGCAGGGCGGGACCGCGCTCTCCTCGGCCGAGGTCGGCCTGGGCTACAAGACCGTCGACGACCCGGAGCTGATCGCGCGCTTCGCCAGCCGGACGCGTCCCGGCGTCTCCTACCTGGCCTGGACCACGACGCCGTGGACGCTCCCGTCCAACGTCGCGCTCGCGGTGCGCCCCGACCTGCACTACGTGCTGGCGCGGGTGGCGCGCGAGGGGCAGCCCGATGAGCTGGTGATCCTGGCCGAGGCGCTCGCGCCGGAGGTGCTGGGGGAGGCGGGGGTCGAGGTGCTCGAGCGCTTCCTGGGCGAGGCGCTGGTCGGTGAGTCGTACGAGCCGCTGTTCCGCTACGCCACGCCGGAAGGGGGGCGGGCCTGGCAGATCATCCCGGCCGACTTCGTCGGCTCCGACACCGGGACCGGGATCGTCCACACCGCGCCGGCCTTCGGCGAGGACGACTTCCGGATCTGCCGCGAGCAGGGGATCGGGTTCCTCCAGCTGCTCGGGACCGACGGCCGCTTCCCGGAGGCCGTGACCGACTTCGCGGGCCGTTTCTGCAAGGAGGCCGACCGCGACATCGTGCGCCACCTGCGCGCGCGCGGCCTGGTCTTCAAGGAAGGGACGGTCCGCCACGAGTACCCCTTCTGCTGGCGGGCCTCAGACGAGCCGCTGATCCAGTACGCCCGGCCGGCCTGGTTCATCCGCACGACCGAGCGGATCGACGACGCGATCGCCAACAACCAGCAGGTCTTCTGGCTGCCCGAGCACATCAAGGACGGGCGCTTCGGCGACTTCCTCGCCAACAACGTCGACTGGGCGCTGTCGCGCGAGCGGTGGTGGGGCACGCCGCTGCCGATCTGGCAGTGCGAGGCCTGCGGCGCGCTCGAGGCGCTGGACAAGCTCGACCGCGCGCTCGAGCGCAACCCCGCGTGCCTTTCCGACTGGGCCGCCGCCTGCGCCAGGGACCCGAACCTGCCCGAGCACCTCGTCGTCCACAAGCCGTGGGTCGACAAGGTGACCTTCCCCTGCGCCGGCTGCGGCGCGACGATGCGCCGCGTGCCCGAGGTGATCGACTGCTGGTTCGACTCGGGCTGCATGCCGTTCGCGCAGTGGGGCTTCCCGCACCAGGGGCGCGAGGCGTTCCAGCAGGCCTTCCCGGCCGACTTCATCTCCGAGGCGATCGACCAGACCCGCGGCTGGTTCTACTCGATGCTGATGGTCTCCACGCTGGTCTTCGACGAGGAGACGCAGCGGCGCTTCGGGATCGTTCCGCCGCGCGGCTACCCGCACCCCTACAAGGCCTGCATCGTGCTCGGCCACGTCGGCGACGCCGACGGCAAGAAGGAGTCGAAGAGCTCGGGCAACTACACCCCGCCCGACCTCGTGCTGGAGGGGAGCTTCAGGCTGCGCGCGGCCCCCGACGGGCGCCTCGCCACCCCGCCGCCGCCCGACGCGGTCGTGCTGCTGCCGGCGCAGGTCAAGACGCTCGGCCTGCCCGAAGGGGCGCGGGTGCGGGTTCACAACGCGAGGCAGCCGGAGCGGGCCTTCGAGGCCCGGCTGCTCCCCGGCCCGGCGGGCAAGGAGTCGATCGTGCTCGGCTCGGCCGTGCGCGCCACGCTCGGCGTCGAGCCCGACCAGCCGGTGCTGATCGACGTGCTGGACGACCCGCCGGGGGCCGACGCCTTCCGCTGGTTCTTCTTCGCCTCCGGCCCGACCTGGAGCAACTCGCGCAACTCGCTGCGCGCGATCCGCGAGCAGCAGAACGAATTCCTGGTCCGCTGGTCGAACGTGCTGTCGTTCTTCCTGATCTACGCCGCGATCGACGGCTTCGACCCGGCGGAGGGGCTCCCGGCGGAGGGCGGGCGGCTGCCCGACCGGCGGCGCGGGACGGGCTACCGGCCGCCCGCCGAGCGGGCCCAGCTCGACCGCTGGATCCTGTCGGAGACCGCGCTGACCGCGCGGCGCGTGACCGAGGCGCTCGACGGCTACCGCGTCTACGAGGCCGCGACCGCGCTGCGCGAGTTCGTCGACGCGCTCTCCAACTGGTACGTGCGGCGCGGCCGCGACCGCTTCTGGGCGCCCGGCTTCTCGCAGGACAAGCGGGACGCCTTCTGGACGCTGTGGGAGGTGCTGGTCGACCTGGCGCGGCTGGCGGCGCCGTTCGTCCCGTTCTTCTCCGAGCACACCTGGCGCACGCTGGTCGGCGGCGCCTGGCCCGGGGCGCAGCCCGACAGCGTGCACCTCGCCGACTGGCCCGAGCTTCCGGAGAGCTGGATCGACCGGCCGCTCTCGCGCTCGATGTCGCTGGCCCGCGAGGTCGTCTCGCTGGGCCTCTCGGCGCGCGCCAACCAGAAGCTGCGGGTCCGCCAGCCGCTGGCCACGGCGCGGATCTTCCTGGCCGATCACGCCGACGACGCGGCGCTGGCCGCGCTGGCGCCGATCGTCGCCGACGAGCTGAACGTCAAGCAGGTGATCGTCGGCGGCGACGCCGAGGCCTTCGTGCACTGGAAGATGCAGCCCAACTTCCGGCTGATCGGGCCGCGGGTCGGCGCGCTGGTGCCGGGCGTGAAGCGGGCGCTGGCCGCGGCCGACGTGGCGGCGCTGCGCCGGCAGCTCGACGCCGAGGGCACGATCCGGATCGCCGTCGACGGGCACGAGGTGACGCTGGGGCCGGAGGAGGTCGCGATCTCGCTGACCGCGCGCGAGCACTACGCCGCGGCCTCGTCGGCGCGCGCGGTCGTCGTGCTCGAGACCGACCTGGACGACGGGCTGATCGCCGAGGGGCTGGCCCGCGATCTGATCAACCGGGTGCAGGGGCTGCGCAAGGAGCTGGACCTCGATTACGCCGACCGGATCGAGGTGACGGTCGAGGCCGTGGGGCGGCTGGCGGCGGCGATCGAGCAGCACCGCGAGCTGATCGCCGGCGAGACGCTGGCGGCCGGGCTGGTGGTGGGGCCGCCGCGACCGGGCGCGGCGGTCAAGGAGACCGAGGTGGAAGGAGAGGTGGTCCGGATCGGGGTCGCGAGGACGGCGTGAGCGGCCGGATCTACCTCGACCACAACGCGACCGCGCCGCCGGCGCCCGGGATCGCCGAACTGCTGGGGCGGCTCTGGGCCGAGGGCTGGGGCAACCCCTCGTCGGCCCACGCCGAGGGGCGGCGGGCCCGCGCGCTGCTCGAGGCGGCGCGCGCGCAGGTCGCGGCCGCCGCGGGGGCGGCGCCGGGCGAAGTCGTGTTCTGCTCGGGCGGCAGCGAGGCCGACGCGCTGGCGTTGCGCGGGCTGGCCGAGGCGGGCGACGTCGACGCGCTGGTGGTCGGCGCGCTGGAGCACCCCGCGGTCTCCGCCACCGCGCGCCGGCTGGCCGGCGAGCGGGGCCTGCCGCTGGCGGTCGTGCCCGCCACGCGCGACGGCGTGATCGAGCCGGAGGCGGTGGCGGCGGCGCTGGCCGGGACCCGCCGCGCGCTGGTCGCGGTGATGCTCGCGCAGAACGAGATCGGCACGCTCAACGACGCCGCCGCGGTGGCGCGCGCTGCGCACGCCCGCGGCGCGCTCGTGCTGGTCGACGCGGTCCAGGCCTTCGGCAAGGTGCCGCTCGACTTCCGCGCGCTGGGGGCCGACCTGCTGGCGCTGTCGTCCCACAAGATCGGCGGGCCGCCGGGCGTGGGCGCGCTGCTGGTGCGCGGCGGGTTGGCCCCGCGGCCGTTCTGCGCCGGCGGCGGGCAGGAGGCGGACCGCCGGCCCGGGACGGAGGCGTTGCCCCTGGCGGTCGCCTTCGGGGTGGCGGCGGCGGCAGTCCCGGCGCGCCTCGCCGCGGCGCCGGCCGTCGCGGCACGGCGCGACCGGTTCGAGGCCGAGGTGCTGCGCCGGGTCCCCGGGACGCGCGTCGCCGGCGCGGACGCCCCGCGGCTGCCGAATACGGCGGCGCTGATCTTCGAAGCGCGCGACGGGCGCGGGCTGGCCGCGGCCTGCGACGCGCGCGGGCTCGCGGTTTCCGCCGGGTCGGCCTGCCACGCGGGCCAGGCCGGGCCGTCGGCGGTGATGCAGGCGCTGGGGTACGAGCCCGCGTGGCAGGGCGGGCTGGTCCGGGTCAGCCTCGGGCCCGCGACGACGGACGAAGACCTGGCGCGGGCCGCCGCCATCCTGGTCGACGCCGCCCGGGAGGCTGCGTGAACTTTTCCTTCCTGAAGCGCCCGGAAGCGCCGGCCTACAGCCAGGTCGGACGCGGCGCGTCGTGGACCGGCCGGCTGGCAGGGTCGGGCATGCTGATCGTGCTCGGCGAGGCGGCGACCGAGCTGGCGCTCGGCGGCGAGGTGATCGTCGGGCCGGCCGGGCGGCTCACGGCGACGGCCGGCCGCTGCGGCGCGCTGCGGGTCGAGGGGCAGGCGAGCGGCGCCTTCCGCGTGGACGGGCCGGTCGCGGTCGCCCCCGGCGGAAGGCTGTCCGGGTCGGTCTCGGCGCGCCGCTTCGACGCTGCGCGGGCGGCGCACCTGGACGGCCGGCTGGAAGTCGGTGTCACGAAACCGGACACACCCTGAGCAGGTCCGATCCACTCGCGGCTCAAGTTCCGACCCCCTCGACCGAAGCGTTCTCCGATACCTGCGGGACGGGACGGAGTGTCTCCGGGCGGAGGGTGGATGGACGTGCTGGACCGCGTGCTGCCGATCGACGACGAGACCCTCGAGACCCGTCCGCTGCCGGCCTCTGCGGAACTCGACGCGCCGGCGGGCCGTCGCGCGCAGTTCGAGGAACTGATCGGCCGCAACCCGCGGATGCAACGGGTCTACGCGCTGATCCGCACGGTCGCCCCGGCCAGCAGTACCGTGCTCGTCACCGGCGAGTCGGGGACCGGCAAGGAGCGGGTGGCGGAAGCGATCCACCGCGAGAGCCCGCGCCGGGCCGGGCCGCTGGTCCGCGTCAACTGCTCGGCCTTCGCGGAAGGGGTGCTGGAGAGCGAGCTGTTCGGCCACGAGCAGGGGGCCTTCACCGGCGCGGTGCGCGGCCGGGCCGGCGTCTTCCGCAAGGCCGACCGCGGCACGCTGTTCCTCGACGAGATTGGCGACCTGCCGCAGGCGACCCAGGTCAAGCTGCTGCGCGCGATCCAGGAGCGCGAGGTCCAGCCCGTCGGCGGGGACGCCGCACTCCCGGTCGACGTCCGCCTGATCGCCGCGACGAACCGCGAGCTCGCGACCGAGGTCAAGGCGGGGCGCTTCCGCGAGGACCTGTTCTTCCGGCTCAACGTGATCCCGATCCACCTTCCCGCGCTGCGCGAGCGGCCCGACGACATCCCGCCGCTGGCCGCGCACTTCCTGGCGAAGTTCGCGGCGCAGGCCGGGCGGACGCTCGCCGGCTTCAGCGACCGCGCGATCGCGGCGATGGAACGCTACGCCTGGCCGGGGAACGTGCGCGAGCTCGAGAACGCGATCGAGCGCGCGGTCGTGCTGGCGCAGTCCGCGGTGATCGACCTGTCCGACCTGCCGCCCGAGGTGCGCGGCGGCCAGGCCGGCGCCGACGGGACCTACCAGGTGAACACGGTGCGGCTCTCGGAGGTCGAGGAGATCATCATCCGCCGGGTCCTTGCCCGGACCGGATGGAACATCAAGCGCTCGGCCGAGATGCTCGGGATCACCCGCGCCACGCTCTACTCGAAGATCCGCAAGTTCGGACTGGCCGCGCTGCGCTGAAATCGGGGACAGCCCCCGCTTCGGCAGAGAAACCGCCTGCCCCTTCGGCGAAAAAAACTGCGGCCCCGGTCTCCCGTTGCGACGCGGCGGGGGGCGCGCTACAGTCCGCCTTTGTCCGAGCGGGCGTAGCTCAGTTGGTAGAGCATCAGCTTCCCAAGCTGAGGGTCGCGAGTTCAAGCCTCGTCGCCCGCTCCAACAACCCTCTACAAGACAACCACTTGCGCGACGGCTTCCGGGGCCTCGGGAGCCTTCGCCGTGCTACTTGTCCCCTCACTTGTCGCCGGCGACGGGTCGAGCGTCGCCATCGCGTCCCGCAGGAACGACGGGGAGAGGTGCGCGTACCGTTCCGTAATCTGCGCCGTCGTGTGCCCGAGCAGCTTCGCGACCGCAGTCAGCGGGACGCCTGCCATCGCCAGCCGCGACGCGAAGGTGTGGCGCAGGATCTTGAACGGCTGCCGGCCGGGGGAGCCCAGCGTCCGCGTAGGCCCGCCGGAGCGCCGACTTGAGCGCCTCGGGGTGGATCGCGTGCCGGCCGGCGTCGAGGAAGATCCGGTGCGCGTCGCCGATCCCGCCGACCGCCTTCGCTTCCTTGAGGATCGCCCGGAGCGTCTCGTTGAGCGGGACCGCCCGCGGCGCCCCCGTCTTCTCCCGCGGCGCCCAGATCACCCCGGCCGCGTCGTCCACCCGGTCCCAGGTGATCCCGCAGACCTCGGCTCGGTCCAGCCCCGTGTTGACCGCGAACCGGATCACCCGCTGCAACCACGGCGGGGACGCCTCGAGCAGCTTCCGCTCGTCCTCCGCCGTCAGGTACTCGGCCCGGTGCGGGGGCTCGGCCGGCCGGCGGACCTTCTCCGGGTCGGCGGGGTTGCCGGCGACGTAGCCCCGCGCCTGCGCCCACCGGAACAGCGTTCCGAGCGCGACCAGATTCTTGCGGACGGTGCTCGGCCCGACTTCCTTCGCCCGCGCCCGCGCGAACGCCTCGACGTGCGACACCGTGACCGCCCGCGCCGGCCGGTCCGCCAGGAGCCGTTTCCACGCCTTCGCCGGGTCGCGGTAGTACGCGACCGCGCCCGACCTCGAGCGGTACTCCTTGAGGAACCGGTCGATCAGCTCGTACAGCCCGAGGAACTTCGGCCCGGCCTCCTCCTCCGGCGGGGTCCAGGTCCCGTTCTCGACGCTGCACCGCAGCTCCGAGGCGCGGACGCGGGCCGCGAGCTGGGCCCGCTCGTGATCCTTCGCCGTGGCGTCCGCCTTGACCGCCTTCACCTTCTCGGCGTACCGCTGCCCCTCCGGGCCGCGGTAGATCGCGAGGTATGCCGTGGAACCGTCGCGCCGCTTGTACCGCTGAACGGCCATCATCCCTCCCGTGCGTGGAGGGAACAGGCGAGCGCCGACGCGGCAAGATGCCGCCTCGAGACGGGTCCCGGTTGCGTGAGGATCTTGCTAGGATCGGGACAGCGCATCGCGTGCTCCTATCACGCCCTTGCGTTAGGGGCCGTCGGGTGCTTCCAACACTCGGCGGTCCCAACTATCGACTTAGGTTACGCCTTTCCCGAGGGCCTCGTCAATGACGATCACGGGCACGGACCACGGCGTTAACTGCTGCGGTGCGACGCGATGAACCCTCACGAGTTCGCAGCGAAGTGGAAGCCCGTCACACTCAAGGAGCGGTCGGCCGCGCAGGAGCACTTTGTCGACCTCTGCCGACTCCTGGGGCAGAAGACGCCGGCCGAAGCCGACCCCGAGGGGACCTGGTTCACGTTCGAGAAGGGCGCCGCCAAGCACCGCGGCGGCGAGGGCTGGGCCGACGTGTGGCGGCGGGACTGCTTCGCCTGGGAGTACAAGGGCAAGCACGCCAACCTCGACGCGGCCTACGACCAGCTCCTCCGCTACCGCGAGTCGCTGGACAACCCCCCGCTGCTCGTGGTTTCGGACCTGTCGACCATCGTCATCCACACCAACTTCACCCGCACGGTCAAGCAGGTCTACAAGATCACGCTCGACGACCTGGCGGATGCCGAGAACCGCCGCCGGCTTCGAAGCGCTGTTCACCGACCCCGACCTGCTCCGGCCCGCGGTGCGGATCGAGCAAGTGACGGAGCAGGCCGCGTCCGAGTTCGCGTCGCTGGCCGAACGGCTCCGGGCGCGCGACTTCGAGCCCCAGCGGGTCGCCCACTTCCTGAATCGGGTGCTGTTCTGCCTGTTCGCCGAAGACGTGGGGATGCTGCCCCCCAAGCTGTTCCAGCGGGCCTTCGAGGCCGGGCTCCAGAACGCGGCCACTTTCAGCGAGCTGCTGGCCGAGCTGTTTGCGGCGATGGCCACGGGCGGTCGCTTCGGATTCGAGCGGATCGAGCACTTCAACGGCGGCCTGTTCGCCGACGGCGAGGTGCTCCCGCTGACGCGCGAGGAGGTCGCGCTCCTGCACCGGGTCTCGACCCTCAACTGGTCTCAGGTCGAGCCGGCGATCTTCGGGACGCTGTTCGAGCGTGGTCTCGATCCGGCCAAGCGGAGCCAGATCGGGGCCCACTACACCGACCGCGAGTCGATCCTGCGGATCGTCGAGCCGGTCCTCATGGCCCCCCTGCGGCGGGACTTCCAGACGCTCCGGGCCAAGGTCGAGGAGCTGCTGGGCCGCGCCGTGGAAGAGCCCGACAAGAAGAAGGCCGCGGGGCTGCGCAAGAAGGCCCGGCAGGCGATCGAGGCGTTCCGCCACGACCGGCTCGATGCGGTCCGGGTGCTCGACCCGGCCTGTGGCTCCGGCAACTTCCTCTACATCGCGCTCGAGCTGCTGCACGACCTCGAGAAGGAGGTCTTGGTCTTGCTCTCCGAGGTCGAGCAGGGCCAGCTCAGTCTCGACCTGCGCGTCGGTCCGCACATGGTCCACGGGCTCGAGATCAACCCCTTCGCACACGAGCTGGCGCAGGTCGTGATCTGGATCGGCCACTTCCAGTGGATGCTCCGCAACGGCTTCGCCTACAAGAAGGACCCGATCCTTAAGCCGATCGAGACGATCGAGTGCCGGGATGCCGTCCTCGACCTGTCCGATCCTGCCGAGCCGAAGCCCGCGGCGTGGCCGGCGGCCGAGGTCGTGGTCGGCAATCCGCCTTTCCTCGGAACCAAACGGCAGTTCGGCGAGCTTGGACGGGAGTACACCAACCAGCTCCGCGCGGCCTACGAGGGCACCGTGCCGGGGTTCGCCGACCTCGTGTGCTACTGGTTCGAGCGCGCCCGCCAGGAGATCGCCGCCGGCCGGCTGAGTCGCGCCGGCCTGGTCGCGACCAACTCGATTCGCGGCGGGGCGAACCGCGAGGTCCTCGACCGGATCCAGGAGACCGGCGCGATCTTCCACGCCTGGTCCGATGAACCGTGGATCAACGAGGGCGCGGCGGTCCGAGTCTCGCTGATCGGCTTCGGCCCCAAGGACCACGGCGAGCCGCTCACGCTCGACGGGCAGCCCGCGCCGCGGATCAACGCCGACCTGACCTCGGGCGCCGACCTGAGCCGCGCCAAGAGTCTCGCCGAGAACCGCGGGCTCGGTTACGTCGCGACGGTCAAGGCGGGTCCTTTCGACGTACCGGGCTCACTGGCGCGGGAGTGGTTGCTGCTCCCGAACCCGAACGGCCGCCCGAACAGCGAGGTGCTACGCCCCTGGTCCAACGGCCAGGACATCACGCGCCGGTCATCCGACACCTGGATCATCGACTTCGGCGTCGACATGAGCCACGAGGCGGCAGCGCAGTACGAAGCGCCGTTCGCGCACGTCGTCGCGCAGGTCAAACCGCTCCGCGACTCGAACAACCGCACATCGTACCGGAACTACTGGTGGCTCCTGGCCGAGCCGATCCCGAGGATGCGCCGGGCGCTGGAGGGGCTGGCGCGCTACATCGCGACACCGGTGGTGGGCAAGTACCGGCTGTTCGCCTGGGTGGACGCACGGGTGCTCGCGGACCATCAGCTCGTCGTGATCGCCCGGGATGACGACGCCATCCTGGGAGTCCTGCACTCGCGTGTCCATGAGCTGTGGTCGTTGAGTCGCGGGACGTGGCTCGGTGTTGGGAACGACCCGCGCTACACCCCGACGACGACGCTGGAGAGCTTCCCGTTTCCGGAGGGGATGATCCCGACTCAATGCACCCCGGGGACAGCCTCGGACGCGCGCGTCGCTCCGATCGCCGCCGCCGCCCGCGAGCTGGTCCGCCTGCGGGACGCCTGGCTTAACCCGCCGGAGTGGGTCCAGCGCGTGCCGGAGGTCGTGCCCGGCTACCCCCACCGGCTGCTCCCGCTCGACGAGAAGGCCGCCGCTCAGCTCAAGAAGCGCACCCTCACGAACCTCTACAACGAGCGCCCGACATGGCTGGTCAACGCCCACCGGGCACTCGACGAGGCCGTAGCCGCTGCCTACGACTGGCCGGCTGATCTGTCGGACGAGGAGATCCGGCGCCGGCTACTTGATCTGAACCTGTCGCGGGCTGCGGCGGACGAGGAATAATCGAATGTGGAACGCACTTTGGACGGCCTTTCGAGAGATCTGGGGATGGGCCTGCGCCCGCTGGCGGCGGCGGATCGACCACCTAGAGAAGGCCGTCCTGCGTGCCGCCCGGAACAACGGCGACGAGCTGTCAGTGATCGAGACGCAGCAGATCCAGGGTTGCATCCTTAGGGTGGGGACGTGGCATTACCCGGAGGGGGAGGACGCCGCCGGGTTCACGCAAGCGCGGGAACGACCCTCTGAACGTTGAAAGTTGACGGTGGCCCTCAACCCATTGACGATCAATGGGGTTAGCAAAGAGAGGAGACCACCGTCATCAGGAAGAATGGCACCAAGCTGCGTTCTCGGAAAGCCCGTTCGCCGCAGGAGCCGCCCCCCGCGGTGCGGCGGCTGCGAGTTCCCGAGATTCTGGTGAATACGAGAGCGTCCTTGAGGGAGTTGACGATCAGCGTCGGCCTGCAGGTTTTCCAGGCGATGCTGGAGGAGGACCGCGAGTTGCTCTGCGGACCGCGCCATCAGCCGCAGAAGGAGCGCTGGGCCTACCGGCACGGCCACGAAGCGGGCACCGTGGTTTTCGGCGGTCGCAAGATCCGGGTCAGGAAACCGCGGGTTCGGCGCGCCGGGGGCGGCGAGCTCGAGTTGCCGACTTGGGGGCAGATGGCGGCCGGTGACCCGCTGGAGGCTCGCGTCGTCGAGCAGGTGCTGGTCGGGGTGAGCACGCATGGCTACGGGCGCAGCCTGGAACCGCTGGGTGCAGAGACCCCGGAGGCCGGCACGAGCCAGTCGAGTTCCTCCCGGCGGCTGGTGGCCCGAACGACGCGGCAAGTGACGGATTTCCTGGCCCGGCCACTGGAGGGGCTGGACGTGCCCGTGATCATGATCGACGGGACCGGGCTCGGCGAGCATCTCATGCTGGTGGTGCTGGGGATCGATCACGAGGGCCACAAGCACATTCTCGGAGCCCGTGAAGGCACGACGGAGAGCAGCGAGCTGTGCCTGAGCCTGCTGCGGGACCTGCTCGACCGCGGGCTTCCCGTCGAGCGAGCCCGGCTCTTCGTGATCGACGGGGGCAAGGGCATCCGCAAGGCCATCCGCCAAGTGTTCAACGACTGGGCGCAGATCCAGCGCTGTCAGGTCCACAAGCGCCGCAACGTCCTCGAGCAGTTGCCGCAGGCGCGGCGGCCGTGGGTCCGCGCCGCGATGAAACGGGCCTGGGCTCACGACGACGAGGACAAGGCCCGCGCCCAGCTCAAGCGCCTGGCCTCCCAACTCGACGACGACTGCCCTGGCGCCGCCAGCGCCCTGCGGGAGGGTCTCGACGAGACCCTGACGCTGATCGGGCTGGGCGTCTCCGGTACGCTCCACCGGACGCTCTGCTCGACCAACCCGATCGAGAACCTCCAGGGCACGATCAAGCGGGTCACTCGCAACGTGAAGCGCTGGCGGAATGGCAAGATGGCGTTCCGTTGGGCGATCACCGCACTCACCGAAGCCGCCCGCAACTTCCGCCGCATTCGCGGTCACCGTGGGCTGCCTCAACTCAACGTCGCGCTCCAGGCAAGGAAAGACCGGGCCGCGCTGGACAGCAAGAGAAGGGTCGCGTAGAACATGCTCACCGGGCCCCGTCGACTTTCAACGGAAACTGGGTCATTCCCCGCAAGCGCGGCGCCGCTCGACAGCCTGCAAGAGAAGGGCCACATCCGTCAGGCTGAGGAGAGCCTTTGGCGGTTGACACCCGCGGGATGCAGGCGGGCGACGCGCCTTTGATTGGAGATCGGCGCCGGGCCCAGCCCGTCGGGGTGCCGCGTGTCAGCCTTCGTCCTCCCCCCAGGCGCTACCCTCAGCCCGTCCTGAAACGCGGGCCATTCCGCTTATCCGTTCGACCCAGTCTACTTCCGTCGTCGGCGCGATCCTAGCCGATGTCGAGTTTCTTCAAACACCGCTGGGGGAACTCTTCCTTCAAACGCCTTCTCAAATTCTTCGAAACGGCCAAGTTCATAGAACATCTCGCCCGCTTCGCGCAGCTCCTCTTCCGTGCGGGGACCACGCTCACGAAACTCACGCAACGCCTGATCCGCGACTTCGATAGCATCCTCTAACAAGCCCGACTTGTAAAAGACTCGGGCCGCGATAAAGGGACGAATACTCCCCAGCACCTCTCTTATTGGGGACTGGACGAGTTCGGTCAACGATTCATCTCGCGGGTCTCGGAGCGCATGGCGAGCCCACGCCTCTACGAAAGCAGAGTCGGGCAGGAGGTTCGTCTTGAACCGCTGAATCAACGCTGTCGCTTCATTTCCTCTCTTCGCGACATCGAGCAATGCAATGCAGCGGGACACAATCTCACTAGTTGGTTCCGCCCTCTTGAGAATCTCAAGCAGAACATCCGCCGATTGAGATTCACGGTTCTCCCGATCGTACGCCTCAGCAATCTTCATTCCGAATTCCGGCTGCATCTTTCCTGCGTCACGCCATACAGCTTGGACAAAATCCATATCTGGCGACCATTCCCTGCCTCGCCGCCAAGGTTCTCTAGGTTCGAATGTTCTCTGAAGAACCTGCCATAGAGTCTGGTCACTTGAATCTCTTGTGAGTTCCCACAGTCGCTGTGCACGTCTAAGAACCGGGGCTCCACTCACATTCCTGACCTCGTAGAAGCGAAGCAAAGCCCGGTAGTTCTCAGGATGCCCGAAGGACTCTGCCAGTTCCTCAACTTCCTTCAGGGCTGCCTCAGGGTCATCCCAAATCTTCTCTCGCGCCCGCTGAATGAGCTTGCCAACCTTTGGTTCGATCAACTCCCGAGGAACGACGTTTGCAAAAAGCCGCAGGTAGTCCCTGAGAAGTACGGACTCGTCCGGGCTAACACCACTGCCGACGCGGAGAGACTCCCGCACTTCAAGAGCTGCCTCAGAATGAAGAACGAAAATCTCAGAACATGAAAGGGTGTCCTTCAGGTCGTCAGCTTCTTCATTCATAATTGCGCGGATTCTCTCGGTCAAATCCTGCTCGCCCTTGGATTCCTCCATTTGAGGCAATCGGCTGAGGGCGACCAATATTTCAACATCGCCCGCGCCACTCTCACGCCTCGAGCGGTGCAGGCTTCGGAGCACCGCCCGCGCCCCCTCCAGGTTCTCGCGGGAAGGCAGAACAAGTGCAATGACCTTCTCAGCGAGCAAGGTGGTAGCAACGCCTCCCATTTCGGTGATACCTGTTCGAGAATCAACGAGAAGGAAGTCGGGATCTAGTTCCTCGGCGATCCGATTCTTCAGATCGAGGAATAGCCGGACACCTTTGGCATCCTTCGAGTAGAAGAGGTCGTGCCAGTTTATCCGGGAAAGCTTCGACCAGTATTCCGTGGATGGCCCACAGCCTGCCGGGATCAACTGCACTAACGGCTTAACCACCCCAGGAACGGTCACATCGACTGTGAAGTCCTTGAGGGTAGCAGGCAAGCTTCCATAAGCGACGAAACCGTGAAGGTAGTCCACAACACCGGCCTTGACCGCTAATGGCTTGCCATCGGAAGCGCCGGAGAACTTGTAGTGTAGCCCCGGCGCTTCCAAGTCAAAATCAAGTGCAACGACGTTAAACTCCAGTCGCGCCAGGTAGCGCGCAGCATTGGCCAAAGCTAATGACCGGCCCGCACCGCCCTTGTAGGAATAGAACGTAATAGTTTTCATTGTCACCTCAAGCGAATACGCAGCCACGCTCCCTGATGATGTCGGTCACCCGAATGCTCCAGGCATATTCGTCCTGCTTCTGTTCAAGCGTGGGAAACCTAACAGCACGGCTGGCGAGATCAGAGATTCCAGCGTCGACTTTCTTGCGCGCTTCGCTGTTCAGGCGCAGAAGTCGGGCCGCTCTTGAGCGGAGCTCGAGTTGCTGAGTCAGCACCTTGCTGGTCAGTACGGCCAACAGAAAACGCTCGGCCTGATCGAACAGCCGTTGTGGAATGAACTCCTCCTCAATTCGATTCAGAAACCCGCTCAACACCTCAGGCGGCGCAACATCTATGAGGTCTTCAGCGGGAATCGCATCCGGTATTCCCCTGCCTATCAGTCGCCGGACGGCGACTACCCGCCCGTTCAGGAATGCGATGAGATCACCCCAGTTCTCAAACTCCTCGGCAAGGGCTGAAAAACCATGATGCAGGATAGCGTCGTGAAGGGAATCTTCAGACAATACGGGCGCATCGCGGAGTGCATACGGGGGCCGAACTAGACGGAGCGCCGAGCCAGAGCGTATGATACCAATTCCTTCCGCCTCAGAGAGTGCCTCCACTTTTAGTGTCATGCGACGACCTCCAGTTGAATCTTCCCGTCAACAACCCCTCGGCGCATCTGCACGAAGTCATCCACCAACGCCCGCTCAGCCTCACCACGATTGCTGGCGTAGTTGGCAAACGCCATGTCCCACATTCGATCGTATTCAGTCTTCAATACTCGTAGGCACCTCACAGTTTTTAAGAATACGTCACCGATAAAGATGACTTCGAAATAGCGACCTGGAGAAGCAACAAGCATCGTCCAGTCGTTTCTGTGCGTTCCGTGGACCTCGCTCGCGCGCTCCGTTGCCGCCATCAAGTGACGGTGGGTGTGAGGGGCTGCCCGGTTCTGGACCGCCGCCGTGTCCACTTTTCCGTCAGGCGCGATACAGATCTTCAGGCTGTCGCCAGGGAGAAGCGCAACGTCGGTCACAGATGCCTGGAAATCTCGATTCAAGACAACGCAGTATGGATCATACTCTGGAAGTCCAGCGCCACCGGCGTTCAGTGCGCCGTAGCGAAAGTCTTCTCCGTTCGCGAAGGCGCGGTCAAATGCCACCCGCTTGTGGTAGAACCTGTGAAGTCGTTCCCGTAAGGCATCGTCAGCGCTCCGCCCACTTAACCGCGCCTGTTCCCGGGCCCACTCGTAGATGTTCTGGTAGCGCCCACCGTTGAGAAGCTCAACTACGATGTACATCTTCACATTGATGGATATGAGGGCCTCCGCTTCGACCCACGCAGCGAACTCACGCACGACTTGGGCTTGGGCTGGCGGCATTGCAGCAACCACAGAGTCAAAAGTTGCTTGCACGGCGGGGGCGTTGGCTCTGGCTATTGCGAAAAGATCAAGCATGACACGTTCCTTGGCATCGGCGGATGAGGGACGGATAAGAGGAATTGCCCGCGTTTCAGCGAGCGCTCAGTGTAGCACCGGAGGGGAGGGCGGGAGGCTGACAGGCGGCCCTGGCCGAGTCAGCGTGCCGGACCGGGCCCAGCGAGCCGTTCTCCGGCCCACGAGGCCCCAGGGCGCCGGATCCCGGCACACCCCGCCCCCCAAGGCTGGGCCTCACTCGCGGGACCGCTCCCGAGCGGGCTCGAACAGACGGAACCCTGCGCTTCCCCTCGCGCCGGAGCGCGTCGTCGAGCGAGCCCGGCGCCTGCGAGAGCCAGATGATGGTCACCGCACCGCATCGGCAGCGGCTGACGGTGGGCGGCGGCTCGTCCTCGCGGTAGGCCACGATGATCGGGCGCCCGCGGCAGACCGGGCACCGCGACTGGGAAATGAGCTGCTCGATCCGCTCCAGCCGATAGGTGACGGTTCTCACTCGGGCTGCTCGTTCAGCGCCTCGCGCATCCGGTCGAGCGCAGCCTTCTCGAAGACGCTGACGCGCCGGGAGTCGACGCCGAGCACCTGGGCGATCTCCGCGCGCGACCAGCCGGCCAGGTACTTCAGCACGATCGCCAGCGCCAGGTCGCGGCTGCGCAGCGCCCGCAGCCCGCGGGCCACCAGCTCGCGCTGCTCGACGTGGGCGAACAGCTCGTCGGGTCGCGGGGCCGGGTCGATGATCGCATCGCCGACCGTGCGCGGCACGCCACGGAGAGACGGCAGCAGCTCGTCGAACGAGCGCGGCTCGGCGTAGAGCAGCGCGATGCCCGAGATGTAGAGCAATGAGACGCCCACGATCCCCTCGATGAAGCGGGGCGACCGGAGCCGCCCCCACAGCCTAGCCGAGCAACTCCGGGACGTTGGTCGGGCTGTCCACCACCACGCCCGCCTTGTTGATCGTGAAGCTCGGCGACGAGCCGCCCACGGTGTAGTAGAGGCGGCAGTACGCGCCCCTCGCGCCAAGCGCGCGCGGCGGAATGATCTTCACCGCTCGGCCGGCCGTCAGGCCCGCCTGCGTGCCGGAGCTAGCGGCGGTCTGCACGTTCGTGCTGAACGACTCGTCGTCCGCCGTCTGGAGGTCCACCTTCAGCGTCGGGCTGCTGCCGCTGACCGCGCTGAGCGCGACGAGAAACTCGACGGCGCGCGGTTGGTTGCCGCCGCCGAGCGTGAACGTGGAGCCGCTCAGCCAGACGACGTTGGTGCTCGTGGCGTTTCCTGTGACGACCTGGCCGTTGGAGAAGAGATTCTCTGCATCGAAAATCATGGTTGGCTCCTACCGCGCGGCGCGGCGGCCGCGCGCGATGTTGGTCAACAGTCGGATCACGGCTGGGTGACTCCCCAGCCCGGTCTGGTTGAGCAGGTCGGCGAGCGGCTGGTCGCCGTGGTCGGCAAGCACCGCCTGGGCGTCGGCGAGCTGGTCGCGGGTGAAGCTCCGGAGCGACTCCTCGCGCCAGGCGGGCTCCCACGGGTCGTCGGGTGGCACGTCGTCTGCCGCCTCGCGCTTGCGCAGCTCGCGCTCGACCTTGCGGTCTAGACTGCGAGCCGCCAGGACGGCCTTGGCGCTCGGCACCGGCTCGGATGGGGAATCGGTCTGCCGCGCGGGCAGACCGCCGCCTGCGACCGCGTGAGCGCCCTCGCCGGCTTCCCACGGCGGCTCGTCACCCGGCGCGCGGGGACGGCCGTCGATCAGCGCGGGGGGCGCGCTGGCGATGAACGTAGGGCAACCAGGGCTCATGTCGTCGCCCGCCCGGTCAACGACCACGAATCGCTGCACGGCCGCCGGCTGGGCCGCCATGACTTCGGCCATCCGGTCGAGCAGCGACCGCAACTCGGACCGGTCCTGGTCGAGCAGCTTGAGCAAGAGCGAGTACGCGGCCGTCGGCTCCCGCGCGCCGGTGAAGCGCCCGTGCGGCCCTTCGACCAGGATGCGCAGCCGAACGACTTCCGTTTCAACGTCGGCGAGACGGCGCCCGACCCGCTCGGCAAGCGGGTGATCCTCGAGCCCGCACGCCCGGATGATCGCGTCCGCCTCGCGCTGCGCCGCCTTGCGGTGCTTGTCACCCGCGACCTTCCGCTCGCCCTTCGCGATGCGGGCGAGCAGCGCCTTTTCAAGCGTCCGGGGATCGCCTTTCACGCGGTTCAGGTTCCCCCGCGGCGCGCCGTGGCCGACGGCGTTCCGGTTGCCCACCGGGGCGCCACGCCGACCCGGAGGCCGGGGAAGAGACCCGACCGCAGGCGCCTCGGGTGCAAGTGCCGGTGCAAGTAGCTCCGGGCCCGGCTCGGTAACGTCAATCATGGCAACCCCTTACAGGTCGGGACCCCCTGCTTGCTGAGCAGAGGACCGATGGTTTGACCTTGAACGGTTTCAGGTCGAACGGTCGGCGAACCCGCGAGTGCCCTTCGCCGACCCCGTGCAGTCTCGGAAAGACGCCGGGACCCCGTGCAGGGTGCAGCCCTCCTATAGGGCTGCTGCACCCGGTTGCACCCCGTGCATTGCCCCCGTGCAGCAGACATTGCACGGGGTCTCACTTCGCCACCTTGTAAGCCAGCGGCCGGGTCGTCTTGCCGGTCTTGTCGGCATCCGTTGCCGGGCGGAAGGTGCCGTCCGGTTCGCGGACGAGCAGGACGAGCGCGTCGCGGTGCTCGGCGATGTAGCCGTCGACGGTTCGTTCCTTCTTGCCGAGCCGGGCGGCGAGGTCGGCTTTGGTGAGCGGGGCGTCGCTGGCCGCGAGGGTTTCGAGCAGCCCGTCCGAGGGGCGCTTGCGGCGGGTGAGCCGGGCGGCCTCGTCGCCCGACAGCTCGCGCTGGTAGACCAGGGCGACCGGGGTTTCGTGGTCGGGCTTGTTCATCGCGACGGCGACTTGGTCGGGCCACAGGAAGACCAGGTGCTTGCCCGAGCCGCGGCGCCGGCCGACCCGCTGTTTGTTGGTCGAGACGACGAACGCCGACCCGCCGGCGGGAAGGTGGGGCACGTCGCCGGCCGGGCGCAGAAAAACCACGGCGTCCGAGATCCGCCGGAAGGCGTCGCTGCCGTGAATCAGCCCGGATTCATCCGTCGTCGGGTCGAAGGCATAGGCCAGCTTGTTCGTGTGGTGGTTCAGCCCGAGCCCGCAGGGGCCGCCCGCGGCCGCCCGCAGGGGCGCCATGTGCTCGCGGTAGAACCGCGTCACGTCCTCGGCGTCCTTGAACGACTTGATATCGCTGGTCGCCTGCACCGTGTCCGCGAGGATCAGCTCGGGGCGGAAGTCGGCGACCAGCCGGAACAGCCGGGCGCGCGCCGTCGCGTCGCCGAACCAGAACGCCGGGTCGGCGACGATGCGGAAGTTCTGCGCCAGCAGGTCGCGGTCCAGTTCGGCGCCCTCGAACAGCATCGCGGCCCGGTCCTCGAGGTCGTCGGGCTCGTCCTCGGCGAAGACCCCGAGCACGCGCACGGGGCGCGGGACCGGCCACTCGCCGCAGACTCGGCCGCCCACGGCGGCCTTGGCGCCCAGCTCCAGCGAGAACCACGTCTTGCCCGTCTCGGACGGCGCGACGACCAGGGTGCGCCCGTGCAGCCGCACGCCGGGCAGCAGCAGCTCGGGAGCGGTCCGCTCGCGGTGCTGGACCGTGGCCGCGGTGAAGTAGGGCAGGGGCTCGACCGTCTCGGGGTCCGGCTTCGGCGGCCGGCCGTACTTCTCGACCGCGGACCGCGCCATGTTGCGCAGCTCGGCATCGGTCTTGCGCTCGCCGGGAAGCTGATCGGCCCAGCCGCGCAGGGCGCCGAAGATCGCGTCCTCGGGCCAGCCGTCGCCGGCCAGTTTCGACGACTTGCCGCACAGGAAGTCGTGGCGTGGTTGCCCGTCCTTCGGCCCCCAGTCGGGCGCCGGTCCCGTCGCGCTCGCCGGCTCGGCCGGGTCCCGTTGCCGGCCGTACTCGGCGAACAGCGCGTCCAGCTCGGTCGTCATGTCCGGCAAGGCGCTCGGCACCGGGCGGTCCGCGAGCGGCGCGGCGGTCACGACGAACATTCGGTCGCGCACGTACAGCTCGACCGCGCCGCCGGCGGGAAGCGGCGCTTTCCTGCCGCCGCGCGGGGCGCCCGAGTACCGGCAGAACAACTTCACGCCGCGACCGCTCGGCGAGTGTTCCGCGTAGGCTCCCGGCAGCCGCTCAAGGATCGCCAGCGCGTCCGGGGAGAGCGAGCCCGTCGCGAGGTCGCGCACGTCGTCCAGGTCGACCCCGGCGATCCCGTCGCCGAGCGCGAACCCGAGGGCGTTGCCGCGCCCGTACTCGAGGTTCCCGAGCGCGAAGTCGAAACCGCACCAGGTCGCCGGGTCGGTACACGACGCGCCGTTGTACGGGCGCTTCGTCAGCTTGCCGGGCCGCGCGGGGTCGACCGCCACCAGGAACGTCAACCAGCGGTCGAGCTGCCGCAGGTCGGCGGGGATATCGGCGGGGTCGGGGCACCCGAGCGGAATCGCCGCGGCGCTCATCTCACACGGCGCTTGCCGAGAACAGCCGCCGCTGCCCACGCGCCTCAAGGTCGGCGAACTTCTTCGCTGCGCTCGCCTGCTCGCGGCGCAGACGGGCATCCCGCTGCCAGACGGTTTCGAGGTGTCTCTCTTCCCAGGACGGGTCCTTCGGGTTCCGCGGGTCGCCCTTGCCCTTGAAGCACTTTCGGTCGTAGTGCTCTTCAAGCGCGTGCCGCAGCTCGGCCGTGGTCATGTATCACGCCTCCTGTGTAGTGGGGTGCTGTTCAAGGACAACGAGCACCCGGTCGACGAGCCGGGAGGTCCGCCGGGTCCAGGGCAGCTGCGTCAGCAGTTCGACGACGAGCCGTGCTGCGCGGACGGTCACGACGCGCGGCCGCAACGCGCGATGAAGCGGTCCAGCTCCTCGCGGCTGACGTAAACGGCCCGGCCGATCTTCAGCCGGCGCAGCTCGCCGCGGCGGATGATCTGGCGCAGCGTTTCCGGCGAGGTGTCGAGCAGCTTGGCCGCGCTGCCCAGTCGGTATAAGATCTTCTCGGCACCGTTCGCCATCGGTCGTGGCCTCCTAATAGGAGGCCATGGCCCGATAACGGGCCAGTAGGAGCGCCGACGTGAAGCACAACCGCGGCCGCCAGCCGACGAAAGAGCGCCCCCTCGAGTACGCGCACACCCTCGCGCTTCCAGTCACCCTCGCCTCCGAGAAGCTGACCGATCAGGAGCTCGCCGCCCGCGCCGGCGTCACCCCGCGCCTGGTCAAGCGCGTCCGGGCCGAGGGCGTCTCCCGCGAGGCGCTCGACCAGGTCAAGCTATTGATCGCCGCCGGGGAGGCGCTCGAAACGACCGGGGGATGTTTCGATACCCGGAGCGTGGTCGAGTGCGCCGGCGCGAACCTCGAGCCGATCAAGTGGGGCCCGAACGTGGTCGCGTACCAGGCGGCCCGGCTCGCCGACAGCGAGTGGTCGGAGCTGCCCCAGGAGACGCGCGACGCGATCCGCGAGACGGCGCTCGCGAAGGTGCTCGCGTCCGAGAAGCGAGCCTCACGCCGCGAGGTGAGTGCCGCCGACCCCGAGATGCTCGCCCGGCGGGGGCGCAAGCACGGCGGCCGGCACGACTGAGCGTCGCGCTACTTGTCTCCTCACTTGCAGGTCGGAGCGGTGGCGAGCGGTGTGGAATGACAGGAACCCCCGGATAGCTTGCAAACCGGGGGTTCCGATCCACTTCCCAAGCTGAGGGTCGCGAGTTCAAGCCTCGTCGCCCGCTCCATTCCCCCCTCCCGGGATGGCCCCTCGCCGGTCCGCTTCCGCACGCCGCCCGAGGACTGCGTTGTCCCCCCCTCCGAGGGTGGTACATTCCGGGCCGGAAGCGGGACGATCGGCGGAAAGGCTTGCCGCGCGCGGCTTTTCGCGGCCTTTCCAAGCCGTTCGACCCGTTCGGTCGAGGCTCCGGGGGATCGATGACACGCGTCCTGATCGTCGACGACGTGCGGCTCCTGGCGGAAATCCAGGCGACCCCGCTGGGCCGGGCGTCGGTCGAGACCTCGCTGCTGCGCGCCGGCGACGACCCCGTGGCCGCGGCGCGGGCGTCGCGCCCCGATCTCGTCGTGCTCGAGGAAGGGGAGTGCTACCCGGAGGCCTTCGAGGCCTGCCGCCGCCTCGGCGACGATCCCGACACGGCCGCGATCCCGGTGCTCTACATCGGGCTCTCGCTGCACCGCGAGCGCTGCGCGGCGCGCGGGGTGTCCGAGTTCCTTGCCCGGCCGGCGACGCACCGCGACCTGGACCAGGCGGTGCGGCGGCTGCTCCGCGGCAGCGCGCGGCGCGGCGCGCGCCGGGTAGTCGACGTCCCCTGCGCGTTCGAGCAGGACGGTGCGCGGATCCCCGCCCGCTGCCTCGAACTGTCGCTCGACGGGGCGTTCGTCCGGCTGGAAGGCGAACCCGCCGCGACGCCGGGCCGCCTGCTCCTGTCGAACGGGGCGCGCCCGATCGAAGTGCCGGCCGAGGTCGTCCGTGCCGGGGAGGGGCGCGGCGGACTCGGCTGGGGGCTGCGCTTCCTGCCATACGGCATTGAGACGACGGCGCAACTGGCGCGCTTCGTCCGCTCGGCCGCGGAGCGGCGCAAGCAGGCGGTCGACGCGGCGACTCCGGACGCGCCGTGACGCCGGAAGCGCTCGCGGCCTGGTGGCCCGCGCTGGCCGGAGCGCTCGCGGCGGCGCTGCTGCTCGCGCTGGGCTGGGCGCTCGGCCGCCGCTCGCGGCCGCGCGGGCTGCGGCGGGTCGAGCAGGCGCTGGCCGAGGTGCTCGAGGGGCGCGCGCCGGACGCGGAGGTCACGCCCGGCGACCCGGCCGAGCGTGCGCTGAACCAGATTGGCGCGGTGGCCCACGAGCTGGCCGACCGGCGCGGGCCGCGCGAGCGGCGTCTCTCGCGCTTCGGGGCCGCGACCGAGGCGCTGAGCGGTTCGGGCCTGGTGCTGCTCGACCGCGACCTGGTCGTCGCCGCCGTCGGCGAGCCGCTGGCGGTGGCGGCGGGCGAGCGCGCCGTCGACCTCGAGGGGCGGAAGGCCGAGCTGCTCTTCACGCCGGCCTCGTGGCGCGAGGTCGCCGTCGCGCTGCTCGAAGCGCGGCGGCGGCGCGAGCCGCTGACCGTGCGGGGCGACTTCCGGCGCGCGGCCGGGCCGCCGCTGGCGGCGCAGGTCCACGTCGGCTTCGTCGACGACCCGATCGACGGGATCGCGCTCTGGATCGTACCGCAGGCGAACGGCGAGGAGGCCGGCGAGTCGCCGGTGCGGGCGCTCGCGCGCACCCGCGCCGTGCTGGCCGCGGTGGCGGACGGCGTGCTGGTCGTCGCGGAGGGCACGGTGGACGAGGCCAACCCCACCGCGCGCGCCTGGTTCGGCGCCGACCCGGCCGGTCACCTGCTGCGCGACCTTTTCGACGCCGAATCGCTGCTGCTGGTGCTGGACCGCGTCGCGCGGGCGGGGGCGGGGGAGTCCGCCGGGCCGGTCCGGGCGCGGCTCCGGCCGCTGGCCGGGCGGGTGCGGGCGCGCGAGGTCGAACTGGAGGCCGCGGGGGCGGGCCCGGGGCTGCCGGGCGCGGCGGTCCTGACGCTGCGCGACGCCGCCCCCGAGCAGGTCGCGCGGCGCCGCGCGCGGACCCACGAGGCCCGGCTGCGCTCGGTGCTCGACTCGATCGCGGAGGGGGTGGCGCTGCTCGCGCCCGGCGGGGCCGAAAGCCCGGATTGGCGCGTCGCGCTGCTCAACCGTCGCGTGGCGGGATTGCTCGGCGTCGAGCCCGCCGCGGTGCTGGGGGCGAGCGAGGCCGAGCTGATCGCGCTCCTGGCCCACCGCTTCCGCGACGCGGGCGCGTTCGTCGCGTTCCTCGAGCGGGCCGCGGCCGAGCCGGGGGCCGACCACGCCGCGGCCTTCGACACCCGCGGGGCGGAGCCGCAGAGCCTCGAGCTGGTCGCGCGTCCCGTGACCGGGGAGGACGGCGAGCTGCTGGGCCGGCTGCTGGTCGTGCGCGACGTCACCCGGCACCTCGCCGCGGAGCGCCGGCTGGAGGCCGACGCGGTGGCGATGACACGCTCGCGCGAGGCGCTGCAGCGGGCCTACGAGGAACTGTCGTCGGTGCACCGCGACCTGGAGCGGAAGACCGCCGAGCTGAACCGCGCCCACCACGAGCTGGTCGAGCTCGACGCGGCGCGCGCGCAGCTGCTGGACGACGTCACGCACGAGCTGCAGGCCCCGCTGGTCTCGATCCGCGGCTACACCCAGATGATCCTCGATGGGCGGCTCGGCCGGGTCAACGACGAGCAGCGCCGCGGCCTCGAGGTCGCGCTGCGCAACGTCGAGCGGATGGTCGAGATGATCGCCAACCTGCTCGGGCTGGCACGCGCCGACCGCGCGGCGCCGCTTGCCACGGAGCGGGTGGAGCTGGCCGCCGCGCTGCAGGACGCGCTCGAGCGGGCCGGCCCGGCGGCGGTCCGCCGCGGCGTGCGGCTCGAGATGCGCCCGGTCCCGGCCGGGCTGGCGGTGCTGGCCGAGCGCGAAGCGTTCGCGCACGTGCTCGACAACCTGCTCGGCAACGCGATCAAGTTCAACCGCTCGGGCGGCAGCGTCAGCCTCGCGGCGCGCCCCGGCCCGGGGGACGCCGTCACGCTCGAGGTGGCCGACACCGGGATCGGGATCGCGTCGGACGAGAAGGAGCGGATCTTCGAGCGCTTCTACCGCGGCCGCGGCGCCACGGCGACGCCGGGGACCGGGATCGGTCTCGCACTCGTGCGCAGCGTCGTCTTGCGCCACGGGGGCCGGATCGAGGTGGAGAGCGCGCCCGGCCAGGGCTCGGTCTTCCGGATCAGCTGGCCGCGCCGCCTGGCCGAGGCGAACTCGGCCTGAGCCCGCCCCGGGGCACTAGCCCGTCCGGCGCGCCGCGGCCGCCGCCGCCAGCAGGATCGATCCCGCGACCGGCACCGAAAGCGACTCCACCCCCGCGGCCATCGGGATCGTGACCGGCTCGGCGCGCCGTTCCAGCTCCGCCGGCAGGCCGGCGACCTCGGCCCCCAGGAGCAGCGCGACCCGTCCCGACCAGTCGATCGCCTCCGGGTTCCGCCCGCCGCGCGGGACCGCGGCGACCAGGCGCCAACCCCCGCGTTCCAGCGCCCCGCGCAGCGCCGGGTCGGACTCCGCCCCTTCCGCCCGCGCCACCGCCAGCCGGTGGATCGCGCCGGCGCTGGCGCGCACTGCCTTGGGCCCCCAGGGGTCGGCCCCGCCGGCGGCGACCAGGCCCGCCCCCCCGAACGCCGCCGCGCTGCGAACCAGCGTGCCGAGGCTGCCGGGGTTCTGGATCCGGACCGCCAGCGCGACGACACCGTCCGCCGCCGCCAGCAGGCGCGCCGGGTCGTCGGCGCCCGCCGGGAGCGGGCAGGCCGCGAGCAGGCCGGTCGGCGTCTCGGAGGGGGCGATCCGCAGGAGCAGCGCGTCCTGCACCAGCTCGACCGGGACCCCGGCGCGCCGGCAGCGCTCGATCAGCTCGCGGGCGGGGGAGCGGTCGGCGCGGCCGGCCGCGACCAGCGCGAACGCCGGCGGCGCGCCGGCCTCGAGCGCCTCCGCCAGGCCGCGCGGCCCCTCGACCAGGAAGAGCCCCGCGGCCCGGCGCTCGCGCACCCCGCGCGCCAGCTCGCGCGCCAGGGCGGCCCGGGGGTGGGACATCGCCTTCACGATCGGTAAGGGGCGCTCCACGCGCGGCCTCCGCCCGCGGATGGTACATTTCCGCGATCGTCCCGGGGTAGGAGATCGGCATGCGGCGAGCGTCTTTGAGGTGGTGTGTCGTCCTGGCGGTGATGTTCCTGTTGGCCGCCGGCGCGGCGGGGTGGGCCGCGGTCAAGCCCAAGGTGGTCGTGATCGGCTTCGACGGGGCCGACCCCAACCTGGTCAACTACTATCTCCAGCAAGGGAAGCTCCCGCGCGTCGCGGCGATCGCACAGGAGGGGACCTTCTCCCCGCTGATGCCGACCAATCCGCCGCAGACGCCGGTCTCGTGGTCGACCTTCGCGACCGGGCTCAACCCCGGGCGGACCGAGATCTTCGACTTCCTGCAGCGCCGCGAGGGGCAGTACGTGCCCGACCTGGCGCTGGCGACGCCGGGCAGGAAGCCGCTCTTGTGGGGCGAGCGGAACGGCCTCCTGCTCTCGGGCCTCGTCGGGCTGGCCGTCGGGCTGGTGCTGCTGCTCGTGCTGCGGCTGCTCGGCGTGCGCTGGCTCCTCGCGCTGGCGGGCGGGCTGATCGCCGCCGCGGGGCTCAGCCTGGGGCTGGCCCGCCCGCTCGGGGCTCTGCTCCCCGCCGAAGTCCCGGACGCGACCAACAACCGGCAGGGAACCCCCTTCTGGACGCTGGCCGCGAAGGCGGGGATGAAGGTCAAGGTGACCCACGTGCCCGTGACCTTCCCGGCCGAGGAACTGCCCGCCGGTTCGCAGATGATCTCCGGCCTGGGGGTGCCCGACATGCGCGGCCGCGTCGGGACGCCGTCGTACTACACCTCGGATCCCCAGTTCCAACTGGGCGACAATCAGTTCAGCCTCGAGCCGATGCGGCTGCCGGCCAAGCGCGGCGCGATCGAGTCGTCGGTGATCGGGCCGTTCAACTACCCCTTCCACCAGTACGTGCTCGACCGCGAGCGCGAGGCGTGGGCGAAGGAAGGGCTCTCCAGCGCCGACCGCAAGGAGAAGGAGAAGGAGCTGATCTCCGCGCTCGAGGCGCGCGGGGTGGTCAAGCGGATCGACCTGCCGCTGAAGCTCGACGTCACGGACAGCGCGCTGGCCTGGGAGGTCAGCGGGCAGAAGGGGACGCTCAAGCCGGGCGAGTGGTCGGACTGGGTGGTCTTCGACTTCCCGCTCAACTGGCTGGTCGACCGGCTGCAGCCGCTGCGCGGGATGGGGCGCTTCAAGCTGATCCGGCTCGAGCCGGAGATCGAGCTCTACCTCTCGCCGATCAACTTCCACCCGTCGTGCCACCCGATGGCGTACTCCTGGCCGCCGGACTGGGCCAAGCAGCTCTCTGGCGACATCGGTCTGTTCAAGACGATCGGCTGGACGATCGACACCTGGTCCTATCCCTCGGGCGTGGGCGGGATCGACCTGTTCCTCGAGGACATGTGGTTCACGGTGGACGCCTCGGCGAAGATTCTCGAGCAGAGCTTCGCGCAGAACGACGCCGAGGTGCTGGTCCACATCTTCGACTTCACCGACCGCGCCGGGCACATGCTGTGGCACGAGCTGGACGAGGGGCACCCGCTCTACAACCCCGAGCTGGCCCCCAGGTACCGCGCGGCGATGGAGGCGACCTACCGGCGGATGGACGAGCTGATCGGCCGCGCGCACGACCTGGCCGGCGAGGACGCGCTGTTCGTCGTGCTCTCCGACCACGGCTTCTCGTCGTTCCGGCGCCAGATCAACTACAACACCTGGCTCTACAAGAACGGCTACCTGGCGCTGAAGGGGCAGACCCGCACCCGCAGCCTCGAGCAGTTGTTCGACAAGGACGTCTCGGGGGTGGACGTCTTCTCCGGGATCGACTGGTCGCGCACCAAGGCCTGGGCGATGGGGCTGGGCTCGGTCTACATCAACCTGGTCGGGCGCGAGCCGCAGGGGATCGTGATGCCGGGGCAGGAGTACGAGGAGATCGTCAAGGCGCTGCAGGAGGGGCTGCAGAACGAGCTCGACCCGGTGACCGGCGAGAACCCCGTCTACAAGGTCTACCGCCGCGACGAGATCTACAAGGGCTACGACCCGAACAAGATTCCGGACCTGCGCCCGGCCAACCGGCTCAACTACCGCGTCTCGTGGCAGGACACGCTGGGCGGCCTGGCGACCGAGGTCTTCGAGAACAACGACCGCGTCTGGTCGGGCGACCACTGCTCGCTCGAGCCCAGCTTCGTGCGCGGGATCCTGATCGTCAACCGCAAGCTCAAGGTCGACGACCCGCGGATCATCGACGTCGCCCCCTCGATCCTCGGCACGCTCGACCTCAAGCCCGACGCCGAGCTCGACGGGAGGGTGATCTGGTAGCGCGCCCTGCGCGGCGCGCACCGGCCGCGGCTGCGCTGTGCGCGGCGCTGGCGCTTGCCCTCGGAGCCCTCGCGTTTGCGGCCGAGGGGACCGTCCCCGCGCCGTCCGCCGACGAGAGCCCCGAACGCCGGCTGCAGCGCGTGCGCGAGGAGGTCGCGCGGCTCTCCACCGAGCGCGAGCGGCTGGCGCAGGACACGGCCGGCGTGCTGGCGCGGCTCGACGCGCTGGGGGCCGAGGCCCGCTTCCAGGACGCGCGGATCGAGCAGTTGACGCTCGAGCAGACGCAGGCCGAGGCGGCGCTGGCGGCGACCGGCGCCGCGCGCGCCGCGGCGCAGGAGCGGCTCGACGCCGGGAAGGCGCGGCTGGCGACGATCGCCCGGCTGCTGCAGCAGGCGGGTCCGCTGGGCCGGATCAAGCCGGTGCTGGGCGCGGCCGACGCCGACGCGCTGGGGGCGGGGCTGCGCAGCACGCACGAGCTGGCGTGGCGCTCCAAGGGGGAGGTCGCCGGGATCCGCGGGAGCGAAGCGCGCCTGGCCGCGCTCGAGGCCGAGCAGCGCGCGCGGCAGGCCGAGGTGACCCGGCTGCGCGACGAGGCGGTCGCGGCACGGGCCCTGCTCGAGGCCTCGATCCGCGCCCGCCAGGGCCTGCTGGACGACATGCGTCGCGAGACCGCGGTGCGCGAGGAGGCGGTGGTCGAGCTGGAGCGCGCGCGCGGGAGCCTCGAAGCCGTACTCGCCGGCGCGCCCGACGCGGCGCCGGTGCGGCTGGACGCCCGCCGCTTCAAGGGGCTGTTCCGGCTGCCGGTCGAGGGGGGGAAGGTCGACGAGCCGTTTGGCGACCGGGTCGATCCCCGCTTCGGTACGCGGCTGCCGCACCCGGGCTGGGACCTCGCCGCGCCATTCGGCGCGGTGGTGCGCGCCCCGTTCGACGGGCGCGTCTCGTGGACCGGCTGGCTCAAGGGCTATGGCCTCGTCGTCGTGCTCGACCACGGCAGCGCGGTCCACACGATCTACGGCCACCTCTCCGCCGCGATCGTCCAGGCCGGCGACCCGATCGGCACAGGGCGAGAGCCTCGGCCGCGTCGGCGACACCGGCTCGGTGCGCGGCGCCTACCTCTACCTGGAGGTGCGCGTCGACGGCCGGCCGGAGGATCCGGCGTCTTGGTTCGGCACGCGCGCCCGCTGACGGGGCGCGTCCCGGCAGCGGCCTACAGCCCGCTGGCCTCCAGCCACCGCTCCGCCTCCATCGACGCCATGCAGCCCGAGCCGGCCGCCGTCACCGCCTGGCGGTAGGTCCAGTCCTGGACGTCGCCGCAGGCGAAGACCCCCTCGATCGCGGTCGACGCCGTCCCGGGCTTCGTGACCAGGTAGCCGTTCTCGTTCATCGCCAGCTGGCCCTCGAAGAGCTCGCTGTTCGGGTGGTGGCCGATCGCGACGAAGACCGCCCCCGCGGCGTGCTCCTCGACCGCGCCGGTCTTGAGGTTCTCGATCCGGACCCCGGTCACCCTGTCCTCGCCCAGGATCTCGGCCACGGCGGAGTCCCAGAAGAAGCGGATCTTCGCGTGCTCGAGCGCACGCTGCTGCATGGCCTGCGAGGCGCGCAGCCGGTCGCGCCGGTGGACGACCGTGACCGCGGCTGCCGAAGCGGGTCAGGAAGAGCGCCTCCTCCATCGCGGTGTCGCCGCCGCCGACCACGAAGATCTCCTGGTCGCGGAAGAAGAAGCCGTCGCAGGTGGCGCACATCGAGACGCCGTGGCCGAGCAGCCGCGACTCGGACGGCAGGCCGAGCTTCTTGGCGGTCGCGCCGGTGGCGATGATCACGGCGCGGGCGGTCACCGTCGTGCCGTCGTCGATCGTCAGCGCGATGGGGCGGGCCGACAGGTCGGCCTTCGTCACCCGGTTGGGGAGCAGCTCCGCCCCGAATCGCGCGGCCTGGGTGCGGAACTTGTCCATCAGCTCGGGGCCCATGATCCCGTCCGGGAAGCCGGGATAGTTCTCGACGTCGGTCGTGATCATGAGCTGGCCGCCGGGCTGGATCCCCTCGAAGACGACGGGGGCCAGGCTGGCCCGCGAGGCGTAGAGCGCCGCGGTCAGGCCGGCGGGGCCCGAGCCGATGATCACGACCTTGTGGGTGGTCTTCCGTTCGCTCACCTGGACTCTCCTCTGGTGCGGCGCGGGGCGGCCCGGCGCCGGGCGGGCGGGGGAGCGGCCAGCAGCCAGTCGGCCAGCTCCGTCATGGTCGTCAGCGTCGCGAGCGCGGTGACCTCCTCCGGCAGCGGCTCGCCGAAGCGGTCGAGGTAGACGCGCGGGATCCCGAGATCCTCCGCGGTCGCCAGGTCGAGGTCGCCGCGGGCCGAGACGAAAAGCAGTTCTTCCTCGTCCAGCTCCAGCTCGTGCAGCAGCGCCAGCAGATGGTCGGCCTCGGGCTCGAAGCAGCGCACCTCGCTGCTGGTCACGGCGCGCTCGACGCGGAATGGCAGGCGGCGCGCGAGCCGGTCCCAGTCGCCGCGGTCGGCGTCGGTCACGAAGGCCACGGGATAGCGCGCGGCGATCCGCTGCGAGCGCCGCCAGGGCGTCGTCGTGGAACGGCCACTCCGGCAGCGTGGCGGCCACGGCCCGGGCCTGCCGCTCGGTCATGATGATCCCGGCGCGCGGCGCGGCCGCGAGCAGCGTCCCGGCGAACAGCTCGGTGTACGGGAGGTACTCCTCCAGCTGCTCGATCCGCTCCAGCTCGAGGTCGGCCCGCAGCGCGGCGAGCAGGCCGAGCCGCTCCAGGTCGCCGGTCCCGAGCACGGCCCGCACGGCGTCCGCGATCCCCCGCGGCTCGTCGAGCAGGGTGCCGCGGGGCTCGAGGCAGGCGACGCGCACGCTCTGGGGCAGGGACATCGGGGCTCCGGGGGAGCGGGCGGGCGCGGCGGGGCCGCGCACCGGCCAGGAGTCTCGCGCGGCGCTCCCGTTCCGGCAACCGGGCGAGGGTTGACCGCGCCCCGGCCCGCTCCCTACCATGTCCGTTCCGAGGAGTGCCAGCCTGCCGTGGACGCCGCGACGATTCTGGTAGTCGACGACAACCGGCTCGTTCGCGAACTGGTCCGCGACGCGTTCGCCGAGGCCGGCTACACGGTCGTCGCCGCTGCGGGCGGGGCCGAGGCGCTCGAACGGCTCGAGGACGTCCGTCCCGACCTGATCATCACCGACGTCGCGATGCCCGAGATGGACGGCTGGGCCTTCTGCGAGGCGGTCAAGGGGGATTCGCGCTTCGCCGACATCCCGCTGATCTTCCTGGCCAGCCACCGCGAGGTCCCGGAGCGGCTGCGGGGCTTCCGGCTGGGGGCCTACGACTACCTCTGCAAGCCGTTCTCGGTGGAAGAGCTGCTGGTCCGCGTCCGGCTGATCCTGGACCGCACCCGCGCCGTGGCGACGGCGGACGGCGCGGGCGGGAGCGGCGGCGGGCCGCGGGCGCTGGCCGGTCACACCAGCCAGTTTCCGATCGCCGACCTGCTGCAGCTGCTGGCGTTCAACGGCAAGACCGGGACGCTGCAGGTGACCGGCCGCGAGGACGGCCGCGTGCACGTGCGCGAGGGGCGGATCGTCGGGGCGGTGGCGGGCGCGGCGCGCGGACGCAAGGCGCTCCACCGGATGATCGGGTGGGGCGACGCCGACTTCCGCTTCGAGCCGCACGACGACACGTCTGTGGCGGACGACCTGGGGCCCAGCGCGGAGCGTCTGGTCATGGACGCGCTGGTGGCGCTGGACGATCTGGCGCGCCTGCTCGCCCAGCTGCCGCCCGGCTCGACCCCGGTCGGCGTGGCCGAAGGGGTGCGCGAGCTACTGGCGAGCCCCGCCGCGCTCTCGCCGCTCGAGCTGGCCGTGATCCGCGAGGCGCGCGAGCGCTCCAGCCTGGACACGATGCTGGAGCGGATCGACGCCACCGACGTCGAGATCGCCCGCGCCGTGGCGGGGCTGCTGGCGCGGGGCGCGATCGCACCGCTGCCGTTCGGCGCGGTGGGGGGCGCGTGAGCCGGGCCGCCCGGCGCGCGGCGTGAGCCGGGTCGGGATCGACGACCCGATCACGGCGCTGCGCGGGATCGGGCCGCGCTGGGCCGCCGAGCTGGCCGGGAAGGGGGTCTTCAGCGTCGGCGACCTGCTGGCCTGCCTGCCGTTCCGGTACGAGGACCGCCGCCGGCCCCGGCCGCTGGCCGAGGCCCGCGCCGGCGAGGAACTGACGGCCTTCGGCCAGATCCTCTCGGCGCGGCTGATCCGCACCCGCGGCCGCGGGATGGAGATCCTGACGGTCCTGCTCGACGACGGGACCGGCGCGCTCCCGCTGGTCTTCTTCAACCGCGGCTACCTGGCCCAGTGGATGACCCCCGGCACGCGGCTCGTCGTGCACGGCACGCCGCGGCTGACCGGGCGGAAGGTCGAGCTCCACTCGCCCGACTTCGACCTGGTGCGCGCCGGCGAGGACCCGGCCGAGGCGCTGGGCTGGCTGCCGGTCTACGAGAAGGTCGGGCCGCTCACGCCGAAGCGGATGCGGGCCGCGATCCGGACCGCGCTGGCCGGGCTCGACGAGGTCCCCGACCCGTTCCCGCCGGCGCTGCTCGCTCCGCACCGCTTCCCGGGCCGGCTCGAGGCGCTGCGGGCGGTTCACCGCCCGCCGCCGGAGACCGACGCCGCCGAGCTGGCGGAGTCGCGCACCCCCGGCCACCGCCGGCTGGCGTTCGAGGAGTTCTTCCTGCTCGAGCTGGGGCTGGCGCTGCGCCGCTTCCGGCGCCGGGCGGAGCGGCGCAGCGGCGGCTACGCGATCGACGACGCGCTGCGCGCGCGGCTCGTCGCGCTGCTGCCGTTCGAGCTGACCCTCGCGCAGCGGCGGGTCGTGGCCGAGATCGACGAGGACCTCCGCGCCCCGTGGCCGATGAACCGCCTGCTGATGGGCGACGTCGGCTCAGGCAAGACCGTGGTCGCCGCGCTGGCGATGCTGGCCGCCGCCGAGAACGGCTGGCAGGCGGCGCTGATGGCGCCGACCGAGATCCTCGCGCAGCAGCACGCGGCCTCGCTGCAGCGGCTGCTGCTCCCGGCCGGCCAGCGGGTCGAGCTGCTGACCGCGGGGCTGCCCGCGCCGCTGCAGCGCGAGGCCCGCGAGCGGATCGCCTCCGGCCGCTCGCGGATCGTGGTCGGGACCCACGCGCTCTTCTCCGAGAGCACGGCGTTTGCGCGGCTGGGCCTGGTCGTGATCGACGAACAGCACCGCTTCGGGGTCGAGCAGCGGGCCGACCTGGCGGCCAAGGGGACCCACCCCGACACGCTCGTGATGTCCGCCACGCCGATCCCGCGCACGCTGGCGATGGTGACCTACGGCGACCTCGACGTCTCGATCCTCGACGAGAAGCCGCCCGGCCGCCGTCCGATCCGGACCGTGGTCCGGCTGCACGACCAGTGCGACGGGGTGATGGACGGGGTGCGGCGGGCGCTGGCCGAGAACCGCCGGATCTTCGTCGTGCGCCCCGCGGTGGAGGAGGGGAGCGCCGGCCTGAAGGCGGCCGAGGAAGGGCTGCGCGAGTACGCGGCGCGCTTCCCGGAGGCACCCGTCGCGCTGGTCCACGGCCGGATGAAGCCGGCCGAGAGGCAGCGCAACCTCGAGCGCTTCGCCGCGGGCGAGGTTCGGATCCTGGTCGCCACGACCGTGATCGAGGTCGGGATCGACGTGCGCGAGGCCTCGGTGATCGTGGTCGAGGACGCCGACCGCTTCGGGCTGGCGCAGCTTCACCAGCTCCGCGGCCGCGTCGGCCGCGGCGACCTCAAGTCCTACTGCGTGCTGCTGGCCTCGGACGAGGCGGGACCCGAGGCGCTGGCCCGGCTCAAGGTCCTGGAGGGGACCGACGACGGCTTCGAGGTCGCCGAACAGGACCTGCGGATGCGCGGTCCGGGCGAGCTGGCCGGGACCGCGCAGTCCGGGCTGCCGTCGTTCCGGACGGCCGACATCGTGCGCCACCAGGACCTGCTGCTGGCGTCGCGCGAGGCGGCCTTCCGGCTCGTCGACGAACGGGGGGAGGCCGGCGTCCCGAGCGCCCTCCACGAGGAGGCGCTGCGGCGCCACGGCGACCGGCTGCGGCTGGCGGAGGTCGGTTGACCGGCGACCTCCGGCAGCGGCGCGAGCGCGCCGCCGTCGTCGCCGCGCTGCTCGCGGTGCAGCTCTGCTTCGGGCTGCACTACCTGGCCGCCAAGCTGGTCCTGGCGGAGATCCCGCCGCGCGCCTGGGCCGCGATCCGGATCACCGCGGCGGCGCTGATCCTGCTCGCGATCGTGCGGCTGGCCCGCCGGCGGCTGCCCACGGCGCGCGCCGACCTGCGGCGGCTCGCGATCTACGCGCTGTTCGGCGTGGTGATCAACCAGCTCTGCTTCGTGGAAGGGCTCAAGCGCACGACCCCGACGCACTCCGCGCTGATCAACACCAGCATTCCGGTCTTCGCGCTGCTCTTCGCGGTCGCCGCGGGCCGGGAGCGGCTTACCGGCCGCAAGGCGCTGGCCGTCGCCGTGGCCCTGGCCGGCGTGCTGCTGGTGATCTGGCCGCTCGGCCAGACCGCCTTCTCCAGCCAGACGCTGACCGGCGACCTGCTCACGCTGGCCAACTCGATCTCGTTCTCGCTGTTTCTGGTGATCTCGCGCGACCTCCTGGTGCGGACCGACCCGCTCGCGGCGACGGCGGTGCTGATGGGTTTCGGCGCACTCGGGATCCTGGCCGTGGCCTGGCCGGCCCTGCTGGGCTTCGATCCGGCCACGGTGAGCGCCCGGGCCTGGTGGCTCGCGGCCTTCGTCGTGGTCTTCGCGACCGTGCTGACCTACGTCCTCAACTACTGGGCGCTGGCGCGGGTGCCGTCCTCGGTCGTGGCGCTGTTCATCTACGTCCAGCCGGTGATCGCCGCGACGCTGTCGGCGCTGCTGTTCGGCGAGCGGCCCGCGCCGCGGGTCCTGGCCGGCGCCGCGCTGATCTTCGCCGGCGTGTTCCTGGCGCTGCGGCGCTGATCCGCCGCGCAGCTCCCTGTCAGAGCAGGAAGGGGACGATCGCACGGCGCCGCGGCGGGTAGCCGGGGAACCGCTCGCGGTACCAGCGGTGGTGCGCCAGCGCCCGCGGCACGAGGTTGGCCGCGGTCCAGAGCGCGAAGGCGAGCCCGGCGACGGACCAGGTTGCGATCGCCCAGCCCGCCCACTCGACGACCTCGCCCAGGTAGTTGGGGCAGGAGACCCACTCGAACAGCCCGCCGCGCGGGATCCCGTAGTCGGACGCCCCGGGACGGCGCAACCGGCGCAGCGTCGCGTCGGCGCTCCAGTTGATCGCCATCCCGCCGAGGAACAGTGCGGTCCCGGCCAGGAACCGCGGGTCGCGCAGCCAGGCGGCGTCGCGGGCCGGTTCGGCCAGGAACAGCGCAGCGCCCTGGAAGGCGCCGTTCACGAGGTTGAAGGTCAGCCCCATCGCCGCCACCACGAGCGGCAGGCCGCGCGCCGAGTGGCGCGCGCGGAACGGGTAGACCAGCGCGCGCTGGAGGTAGTGCAGCTCCCAGAGCAGGAGAAACGCGATCGCGACCGGGGAGCGCACCTGGCCCGACGCGGCGAACAGGGCCGCCATGACGAGCACCGCCGGAAGCTCCATCAGCACCCAGCCGGCGCGCGCGGGAAGGGTGGGGCCCCAGCCCGCGCGCGCGTGCCGGCCGTAGGGCGCGGGAAGGAACAGCAGCACCACGAAGACCAGCCCGGCGACCGCGAGCCACACGGCCAGAAGCAGGCCCGGTGCGACGAGATCCGTACCCGCGAGGTCTGTCACTGCGAGGCCCGTCACCGCGAGGTCCATCACCGCGAGGCTCCCGCGGCGCCGCGGTCGAGCCGGCCCTCCGCCGCGAACCAGTCGAGCGTGTCGCGCACCGTCTCGCGCAGCGGCCGCGGGCGGAACCCCAGCTCGGCCGCCGCCTTGCCGTGGTCGATCCGGGGATGGCCGGTGCGAAGCGCCAGCAGCGAGTCGGGGGTGAAGCGCGGTTCGTCCCCCGTCAGCCGCGCCCACGCCGCGGCGGCCGGGGCGGCCGGCCGCGCCAGCCACTGCGGCACGACGAGGCGCGGTGCGGGAACGCCGGAGAGTTCCGCCACCAGCGCGGCGAGTCCCGCCAGCGGCAGGTAGGTCCCCGAGAGCAGGTAGCGTTCGCCCGGCCGTCCCCGGCGCTCGGCGGCGAGTGCCGCGCGCGCGACGTCGCGGCCGTCGACCCAGTCGAACCCCCCCTGGACCAGGGCCGGGAACCGCCCGCGCGCGAGGTCGATCAGGACCCGGCCCATCCGCGACGGCTTGAAGTCGAACGGGCCCAGCACCGCGGTCGGGAGGAGGGTCGTCGCCACGAGGCCGCGCGCGGTGCCGGCGGCAACTTCCCGCTCGCCGGCCGCCTTGGAGCGGTCGTAGGCCGGCGCGCGCCGGGGGTCGGCCGCGGCGCGGCGCTCGTCGAGCGTTTCGTCGCGCGGGAACTGGGACAGCGCGTGGATCGAGCTGAAGTGAATCAGCCGCAGCGCGCCGCGCGCAAGGCAGCCTTCGACCACCGCGCGCGTCCCGGCGACGTTCACCGCGTGGACCTGGCCGCCCTGCCCGCCGGTCAGCGAGATCAGCGCCGCGAGGTGGTAGACGACCTCGACCCCGTCGAGCGCGCGCCGGATCGAGTCCGGATCGCGGACGTCGCCCGGCACGGTCTCGACCGGCAGCCCGGCCAGGGCGCGGCGGTCCTGGCGCACCAGCGCCCGCACGCGCCGGCCGTCCTCGAGCAGGGCGCGGACCAGCTGCGCCCCGATGTGCCCGGTGGCGCCGGTGACCAGGACGCGGTCCGCCGGCGCGGGATCGCCCCCCGCGAACGCCCGCCGCTCGCTCACGATCCCCCCGCGCGAGGGGCGGAGGCTACGCCCCCGCCAGCCGGACCAGGGTCGCGACGGTCACGCCGGTCGCCCCCTCGGGGCCGAGGTCGCCCGCGGTCTCGGCCCACGAGGCGGGGGAGATGTCGAGGTGGGCCCACGGCGTCGTCCCGGCGAAGTGGCCGATGAACAGCCCGCCGGCCAGCACGCCGGCCTCGGTCCCCCGGCCGGTGTTCCGGATCGTCGCGATTTTCGAGCGGATCGCGTCGCGGTACTCCGGGTCGGTCGGAAAGCGCCAGACGCGCTCGCCGGCGCGCGCCGCCGCGCGCTCGACCTCTGCCAGCCAGGCGTCGTCGTTGCCGACCAGCGGGATCCGGACCCGCCCCAGCGCCACCAGCGCGGCCCCGGTCAGGGTCGCGACGTCGAGCACGCGGGACGCGCCGTCCCGGACCGCCAGCGCGACCGCGTCGGCCAGCACGAGGCGCCCCTCGGCATCGGTGTTGCCGATCTCGATCGTCGTCCCGTCCAGCGCGCGGATCACGTCGCCCGGCCGCAGCGCGTTGCCGGCGACGCTGTTCTCGGCCAGCGCCAGGTAGAAGCGGACGTTGCGCTTCGGCCGCTGCCGGCCGACTGCGAGGGCCGCCCCCAGCACTGCCGCCGCGCCCGCCATGTCCTTCTTCATCAGGGCCATGCGGTCGCCGGGCTTGAGGTTGAGGCCGCCCGTGTCGAAGCAGATCCCCTTGCCGGCGAAGGCCAGCCAGTCGCCGCGTTTCGGTGCGCCGCAATGCTCGAGCACGACCAGCCGCGGCGCCCGCGGGCTGGCCCGCCCGACCGCGAGCAGCGCCCCCGCCCCCATCCGGCGCAGCCGCGCGCGGTCGTGGACGCGGCACGAGAGCCCGACCTGGCGCGCCACGCGCCGGGCCTCGGCCTCCAGTTCGTCCGGGCCCATCTCCTCGGCCGGGGTGTTGACGAGGTCGCGCGCCAGGCGGATCCCGCGGGCGACGTCGAGCGCGCGGCGGCCGGCCGTCTCGAACCCGCGGCGCGGGACCGCGACGGTGACCGCCGGCAGCGGCGCGACCGGCTCGCGGTAGCGATCGAAGCGGTAGAGCCCCCGGGACAGCCCCGTGAGGACCGCCTCCGCCGCGTCGTCCGGGGCCTCGTCCGGGACCAGCACGGCCGCGCTGAGGGCCCGCTCGGCCAGCAGCGCGCGCGCCGCGCCGCCGAAGCGGCGCGCCGTCGCGACCGGGTCGTCCCAGTCCGGGGAGCGCAACGCGACCAGCAGCGGCTGCGGCAGCCGGTCGAGCGTCGCGGTCACCGCGACCGGGCCGCGCGCCCATTGCCGCAGCACTTCGCGGCGCAGCGCGAGGGGCAGGGGGTGCCCCTCGACCACGACCAGCGCCTCGACCGGGACCGGCGCGCGGCGCGCGAGGCGCAGGCGGGACATCGCGCGGCTTTGTGGCTAGCGCTCGCGCCCCTTCGGGGCGGCGGGCGTCGCGTCCGGCTCGATCGGTTCGGAGAAGAGCGCTTCCTGCTGGTCGTCGACCAGCGGCGCGCCGTGCAGGCGGATCTCGCGCGTCTCGGGGTCGACGGTGACGCACTCGCCGATCACCTCCTCGAGCACGGTCTCCAGCTTCGACTCGCCCGGCCGGCTCTCGACCAGCGGCGGCGCGCCGGCGACGATGTTCTCCCAGCGACGTGCCACCACGGTCGCCAGCAGGAACCGGTTGCTGATCACCCCGAGGGCCTTCTCGATCGGCTTGTTGGCCAAGTCTTCCTCCGGCAGCGCGGGCGTCAGGCGCCTTCGCGCATCATGCGGATGAAATCCGCGTTGTCCTTCGTCTTCGACAGACGGTCGAGCAGCAGCTCGAGCGCCTCGGTGCCGTTCATCTGCGAGAGTACCTTCCTGAGGATCCAGACCGCGTTGAGCGTGTCCGGGTCGAGCAGCAACTCCTCCTTGCGCGTCCCCGAGCGCGTGATGTCGAACGCCGGGAAGACGCGCCGGTCGGCCAGCCGCCGGTCCAGGTGCAACTCCATGTTTCCGGTCCCCTTGAACTCCTCGAAGATCACCTCGTCCATCCGCGAGCTGGTGTCGACCAGCGCGGTGGCGATGATCGTCAGCGAGCCGCCCTCCTCCAGGTGGCGCGCGGCGCCGAAGAAGCGCTTGGGGCGCTGGAGCGCGTTGCTGTCCAGTCCGCCCGAGAGGACCTTGCCGGACGAGGGCTGGACGTTGTTGTAGGCCCGGGCCAGGCGCGTGATCGAGTCGAGCAGGATGACCACGTCGCGCCCGTACTCGACCAGCCGCTTCGCGCGCTCGATGACCATCTCCGCGACCTGCACGTGGCGCGTCGCCGGCTCGTCGAAGGTCGAGGCGATGACCTCGGCCTTGACCGCGCGCAGCACGTCGGTGACCTCCTCCGGCCGCTCGTCGATCAGCAGGATGATCAGCACGACCTCGGGGTGATTGGCGGTGATCGAGTTGGCGATCGCCTGCAGCAGCATCGTCTTGCCGGTGCGGGGGGCGGCCACGATCAGTCCGCGCTGTCCCTTGCCGATCGGCGTCAGGAGGTCCATCACCCGTCCCGTCAGGTTGTCCGGGGCGGTCTCGAGCTGGATCTGCTCGAGCGGGTAGAGCGGGACGAGGTTCTCGAAGAGGATCCGCTCGCGCGACTTCTCGGGGTCGGCGCCGTTGATCGCCTCCACCTTGATCAGCGCGAAGTACTTCTCGTCATCCTTGGGCGGACGGACCTGGCCGGCGATCGTGTCGCCCGTCTGGAGCGCGAAGCGGTTGATCTGCGACGGCGAGACGTAGATGTCGTCGGGGCCGGGAAGGTAGCTGTTCTCGGCCGAGCGCAGGAAGCCGTAGCCCTCGTCGAGGGCCTCCAGCACCCCCTCGGCGAAGACCAGCCCGCGGCGCTCGGTCTGGGCCCGCAGGATCTCGAAGATCAGGTCGGTCTTGCGCCGGCCGGCCGTCCCGGTCAGCCCCAGCTCGCGCGCGACCGCCTGCAGCTGGTCCGTGCGCATCTTGTTGAGCGCGTTGAGCGAATGGGCGTCCGTCCGGTCGCTGCCGGTCGGGCCACCGTTGGTGGCGCTCAGGCCCATGGGAGAACTCTCACGGCTGGCCGGGGGGGTTGGCTCGGGGGGGTCGAGGGCGGGTGGGCCGGGCGGCGGTCGGCCGCGGGCCGGGGATGGTGCCGGGGGAAACCGCGAGGAGTCTAGGGTTTGGGTCGGGCGGCTGTCAAGAATCGGCCGGCGCGGGGCGCCCGCCCACCCCCTCGGAACATCACCCTGAGGCTAGAACCCGGTGAAGGTGAAGGCGGTGAACTGCCAGCCGTTCTCGTCCTCCGGCAGCCCGTCCCGGTTGAGCGGGTAGCCGGCGTAGGCCGCCAGGCCCGCCCCCTTGGTCCCGCGCAGCAGCGAGATCCGGACCCCGACCCCCGCGTCGGGCCGCAGATCGCTCCAGGAAACGTCGTCCCCGGAGTCCCAGGCCAGCCCGACGTCGACGAAGCCGACGAGCGCCAGCCGCACCAGGCGCAGCCACTCGCGCGACAGGAAGACCCGGTGCTCGGCCTGGAGCAGGACCGTCCGGTCGCCGTCGAACTGCCGCGCCGCGTAGCCGCGCAGCCCGGTGTCGGCTCCCAGCAGGAACTGCGAGGTGCTGGGCAGGTCGACCCCGCGGGCCCCGACCAGCGCGACGTAGGTCGTGTGCAGCGGGTGGGGCTTCAGGTAGTACTCGGCGTTCAGCGTCGTGATCGTGTCGTACCAGTCGCCGCCCGACATCCGGACCAGCTGCGAGGCCTGCAGCAGCAGCGTGTTCTTCTCGTCGAGGGCGTGGCCGGTCGAGGCGGTCGCTTCCAACTGAAACGCGCGCTCCTCGCTCAGGCTGGCGATCGAGCGGTCGACGCTGACCACGACCCGCGTCGAGAGGTCGACGTCCTCGACCCGCCGTCCCGAATCGAGGAACGCGGCCTTGACGAAACGGGGGGCGATCCACTCGAACCCGACCCCGGCCAGCCAGGCGTCGGCGTCGGGCGGGACGATCTCGGGAACCGGCGGAGGTTTCTCCGGATCGACCCGCTCCCAGGTCTCGTGAGAGCCGCCGCACCCCGCCGTACCAGCGCAGGACGCTCCCGCCCGGGGCGCGGGGCCGGGCCCAGCCGAAGGTCGCCCGGGACCCCTCGTAGTTCCGGCGCCAGAGGTCGATCTCCTGGCCGAAGTCGTAGACCTTCTGCTCCAGTTGCCGGCGGTCGGCCGAGACCAGCGTATTCCAGGGGGTATCGAGCGAGTAGAAGGGTCGGGCTACGGCCAGCGTGCGCTGGTAGCCGTCGGAGTTGTCGCTGTAGAGGGCGTCCACCTGCCAGCGCTGGCGGGTCAGGGAAGGGGCGTACAGCTCGAAGGTCCGGAGCGTGCGGTCGATGTCCTTCTGGTAGCGCCAGCCCAGGCCGACGCCGGTCCCGAGCAGGTTCCTCTCGACGATCCGGAAACTCGCCCGCTCCGAGCCGCCGGCGACCCCGGCCGAGATCCCGATCCGGGTCGACCACGAGTCGCGGACCCGGACCTTGATCCGGACCTCGTTCCCCTCGCGGGCAATCGGCTCGACCCAGGCGTCGGCAAGGAACGGCAGATTGCGCAGCTCGCGCTCGGCCTCGGCCAGCCGCTCGAGGTCGCACGGTTCGCCCGGCCGGACGATCAGCAGGCTCCGGACCCGCGCGGCCCGGGTCAGGTTGAGCGAGTGGACCCAGTTCGCGGCCCGGTAGATCCCCTTGTTCTCGGCCGGGATGCTGGTGTCGAAGACGTTGACCGTCTCGATGTCGATCGTCCCGATGGCGGTTCCCGGGGCGCAGAGCGCCACGGGATCGGGCGGTCCGGCCGGCGACGGGTCGGCCTCCCCGGCCGCGAGCGCGGCGGCGGCCAGGACCCAGGCGGCGAGGCCCGCGAGGGGGCGCCGGATCACGCCCCGCAGCCCGCCAGGATCCAGTCGCGGTAGGGCCCGTGCAGCCGCGCCGCGGGGACGGCCAGCACTTCCGGCACCTGGTAGGGGTGGGCCTTCACCAGCGCGGCGGCCAGCGCGTCGAAGCACGAGGCGCGGGTCTTGAAGAGGATCAGCGCCTCGCGCTCCTCGTGCAGGGTCTCCTCCCAGGTGTAGATCGAGGTCAGACCGGGCGCGAGGTTGGCGCAGGCGGCCAGCCGCTGCTCGACCGCCATCCGGGCGAGACGGCGGGCCGTTTCGAGGTCGGGTGCGGTGCAGAACACGAGCAGGATCTCTTCGTCGTGCGAGGCGTCCATGGCCGGGCTCCGTCGGTCGTTCCGCCGCCCGGCGGCTCCCCGCCCGGGCGCGTCGCGATATAGACTAACGCGGCACGCGCCGCCCGCGAGGCGGACGGAGGCTCCGAGACCCATGGCCGAGATCACCGCGGTCTTTGCACGCGAGATCCTGGATTCGAGAGGCAACCCCACGATCGAGGTCGATGTCACCGTCGAGGACGAGGTGATCGGCCGGGCGTCCGTTCCGTCCGGCGCCTCGACCGGCAGCCGCGAGGCGCTCGAGCTGCGCGACGACGAGGCCGCCCGCTTCGGCGGCAAGGGGGTCCAGAAGGCGGTCCGGCACGTCAACGAGGTGCTGGGCCCGGCGATCGAGGGGCTCCCCGCGACCGACCAGCGGCTGATCGACCAGGTCCTGCTCGACCGCGACGGGACCCCGTTCAAGAAGAACCTGGGCGCGAACGCGATCCTCGGCGTCAGCATGGCCGCGGCCCGCGCCGGCGCCGGGATCTCCGGGCTGCCGCTCTACCGCTACCTCGGCGGGGCGAACGCGCGGGTCCTGCCGACGCCGATGCTGAACATCCTCAACGGCGGGGCCCACGCCGATAACAACGTCGACGTCCAGGAGTTCATGATCCTGCCGGTCGGGCTCGAGACCTTCGCCGACGCGCTGCGGGCCTCCACCGAGATCTACCAGGTCCTGAAGAAGGTCCTCAAGGGACGCAAGCTGGCGACCGGGATCGGCGACGAGGGCGGGTTCGCGCCCGACCTCAAGTCCAACCGCGAGGCGCTCGACCTGATCCTCGAAGCGATCCAGAAGGCCGGCTACCGGCCGATCGAGGACGTCGTGCTGGGGCTCGACGTCGCGGCCAGCGAGTTCTTCAAGGACGGCGGCTACCGGCTGGAGGGCGAGGGCCGGACGCTGAAGCCGGACGAGCTGATCCGGCTCTACGCCGACTGGGTCGACAACTACCCGATCGTCACGATCGAGGACGGGATGGCGGAAGGGGACTGGGACGGCTGGGCGGCGCTGACCGACGCGCTGGGCGACCGGATCCAGTTGGTCGGAGACGACGTCTTCGTGACCAACCCCGAGATCATCACCGAGGGGATCGAGAAGGGGGTCGCCAACGCGGTGCTGATCAAGCTCAACCAGATCGGCAGCGTGAGCGAGACGCTGGACGCGATCGCGCTGGCCCGGGCCAACAGCTACGGCGCGATCATCTCGCACCGCTCGGGCGAGACCGAGGACACCTTCATCGCCGACCTCGCCGTCGGCAGCGGCGTCGGGCAGATCAAGTCCGGCGCGCCGGCGCGCGGCGAGCGGGTCGCCAAGTACAACCAGCTGCTCCGGATCGAGGAGGAGCTGGGGGAGGTCGCGGCCTATGCCGGCCGCGAGCCGTACGGACTGGTGGAGGACTAGGGGGCCGATGGCGGGGGCGGGGGAAAAGCCCGGCAGGGGAAAGGCGGGCCGCGGGGCCGCCGCTCCGACGCGCGAGCGGGCGCTGCGCGGCACCGCGCTGCGGTGGGCGATCTACCTGGCCGCCGGGCTGGGCTGGGTCTACGCGCTCTTCGGCTCCGAGGGCCTGTTCCGGCAGTACGAGCGGCTGCAGCAGCGCGACGCGCTCAAGGCGAAGCTGGCCGCCGAGCGCGCGATCAACGACGGGATCCGGGCCGAGGTCGAGGCCCTGCGGAGCGACGACCTGCGGATCGAGCAGGAGATCCGGCGGCGGCTCGACTACCAGCGGCCCGGCGAGATCGTCCTGATCACCGGCGAGGACGACCCGCTCGCCCCCGAGAACCGCAAGAAGCCGAAGCCGGCGACTCCCGCGGCGGGGGGCTCGGTGCTGGCCTCCCCGGCCGCGGCCTCGACCGCGCACTAGTCCGCGCGACCCCGGTCCCGCGCGCCGCTGGCGGCCCCGCCGCCGAAGTTGACACGCCGGGGGGCGCCCCCTACAATCCCGCCGCTTCGAACGACTTGACGCGGGGTGGAGCAGTCCGGTAGCTCGTTGGGCTCATAACCCAAAGGTCGCGGGTTCAAATCCCGCCCCCGCTACCATCGATCGTCCCGGGCGCGGCGAGCGCCCTTCACGGGCTGGCGCGAAAATCGCGCCGGCCCGTTTCGCTTCCCGCCCGCCGGTCAGGCGCCGGGGCGCGCGCCTTCCGCCGGCACCGCGCGCACGATGAAGCGCTGCGGGGCGGCCCCCACGTGGTAGAACGGGTAACAGCCGACCAGCGTCACCGCTGGCGTCGGGGTCGGCGCGATCACGCTGACGTCGGTCGGCGTCGTGATCCGGATCCACTCCACCCGGTAGTTCTCGGTCGCGGCCGGGGTGTCGAGTACCAGCGTGTCCCCCTCCTTGAGGTCCTTCAACACGCGGAAGAACCCGTCGCGGTGGGCTGCGATCCCGACGTTCCCGACCGCGCCGGGCAGGGCCGTCCCCTCGATCTGGCCCGCCGCGAGGTCGAGTACCGCATCGGTCGTCCCCGCGTAGACCGGGACCTCGAGCTTCAGGCGCGGGATCTTCAGGATCGCGAGCGCTGGCGGCGTCTCCCGCTGCAGCGCCGCCTTGTAGGCCTTCACGCGGCCAGGCGACCAGAGCTTCATGTCGACCTTCCCGCTCCAGGCCAGATCGCGCGGCGGCGGAGGGGGAGGTGGTGGTGGTGGCGGTGGTGGTGGAGGCGCGGCACCGCGGCCGGCGCGGCGAGCGGGCGCCGGGGCGGCCTACTTCCGCGGCCGGCGGGGCCTCGGGGCCGCGCCCGCACGACGGCAACACGAGTGCCGCCGCGAGCGCGAGAACGAGCAGCGCGGGAAGGGGTCGATTCGAGGCGGGACGGGACGGCTTCATCAGGTCGCTCCAGGTTGAGACCCGCCCGTCAGTCGAGCGCGTCGCCGAAGTAATCGCGGTGCGCGTCGCACCGGCAGTGCTTGTTCCAGGGCTCGGGACAGCGGGCGATCACCGCCAGCCGCCGCTGGGCCTCCTCCTCCGACAGCACCGCCGCCTCGGTCACCACGACCTCGTCGCCCAGGAAGCGCTCCCGCACGACCGACATCGTGCAGGCGCCGCAGTGCGGGCAGCGGTAGTAGCACTCCACGTACTCGTCCCCCATCAACGAGCCGTGCATGCAGACGACCAGGCACGACGACTCGTCGTCGAGACGGTGTCGGCAGCCCGCGCAGCGCGTCATCCCGCCTCCTTCACGCACTCCGCGAAGAGGTCGATCCCCTCCGCCTCGAAGACGATCCCGCGGCACGGCCGCCCCAACTCCGAGGCGGCGAATCCGTCGAACACCTCACGCGCGGCTCACTCCGGCGGCCCGGCGGGCGGCGCGAACCACTCGCGCTGCGGCACCACCTTCTTGCCCTCGGGGTCGGCCTCGTAGTGCGGCGACATGATCTGGACGCCGTGCTCGTTGAAGAGGTCCTGGATGTGCTCGTGCAGCGTGGCCAGGGTGACGACCCGCAGTTCCGGCCGCTCGAGGCAGACCAGCAGCGTGTACTCGACGTAGAAGTCCGAGAGCGCGGTCTGCAGCACCCGCGGCTCGGGCGGCCGCCGCAGCCCCGGCGTGCGCTCGGCCGCCCCCAGCAGCAGCGCGTGGACCTGCCGCCACGGCGTGTCGTAGCCGATCGTCACGGTCGTCCCGGCCAGCACCCCTTCGCCGGCGTGCCGATGGTAGTTCGTGGTGGAGCCGGCCACGACCACCGTGTTGGGGATCGTCACCTCCTCGCGGCGGTTGGTCCGGAGCTTGGTCGAGAGCATCGACAGCTCGGTCACCGTCCCCTCGATCTGCCCGATCCGGACGTAGTCGCCGGGGCGGACGGCGCGGGAGTACATCAGCACCAGCCCGCTCATCACCTGCCCGACGATCCCGGCCGAGCCGAGCGAGATGATCACGCCGAGCATCACCGAGACCCCCTTGAAGGCGGCCGAATCGCTGCCCGGCAGGTAGGGGAAGGCCAGCACCAGCGCGAAGATCCAGACCAGCCCCTGGAGCATGCGGCGGGTCGGCTGGGCGGTCTCGCGCAGCGCCTCGGAGGCGGGGAGTCGGCCATCCTCGATCGCGCGGAAGGTCTCGCCGACCAGTCGCGACAGGAGCCGCGCCACGAGACCGATCACGAGCACGACGAGCAGCTTCGGGATCGAAGCCACGATCCCGGTCCCGACGGTCTGCAGGGCGGCGACCAGATAGCTCCCCATCTGTTCGCCCCAGGGGCGGGTGAACGGGAAGCGCTGCAGGGCGAAGGTCAGCCACAGGAACAGGATGCCCAGCCCGAGCGTCCAGACGCCGACGGTCAAGATGCGGTCCAGCCAGAGGAAGTACTGTGCCGAGCCGGACCGGGCGAGGTGGCCCAGCCTGGCTTTGGCCAGGCGGGATTCCGCTTCGCGCGTCAGGCGGGCGGTCAGCCCGCGGCGCAGCCGTCGCAGCAGCAGGATGGCGGCGGCGGCCAGCACCGCGCCGCCGATCGTGAAGGCGATGGCGCGCAGCGTGTACGGGAGGAGCATCTCCTCCGTGGCCTCGCGGACGACCCGCTCGAGCTGCTCGCGGGCGTGGACCGTCGCCTCGTGGATCGACTCGCCCCCCGCCTCGTCGAGGTCCTCGTGCGTGAGCGCGAAGACCGGGACCGGGCCCACCGTGAGGATGGCGCCGTACGAGATGGGGTAGATCGAGACCGGCTGCCAGCCGGAGGCGTCGAGCGCCCGCTCCAGGCGCCGGGCCGCACCGGCGGCGCGTTCGGCCGGGGTGAGGCCGGAGATGTTGGCCCGCAGCGTGGCGATCCGGCGGTTGTTGAAGCGGAACTCGGCCTCGCCCGCCTGGCTGCGGACCGGGGGGCCGGTCTCGGCCGTCATGGCGTCGGCCACCGCCTGCGCGCTCTCGGCGCTGACCACCGGGGCCGTCGCCAGGTCGAGCGGGGCGGTGCGGGCGCCGCCGGCGCTCCCGGGTGGGGGCGCCGGCGGCAGGACCTCGGCGGCCGTCGCCGTGGCTCCCGCGGCCAGCAGCGCCAGTGCCAGCCCCGCGGCTGCGAGCAGGGTGATGACGGGACGGGCGCCGGGACGATTCATGGCTGCAGGCCTCCTCCGGGGCGCATTATCCGCGAGCGCAAGCGGTTCGGCTCGGGGCGGGGCCCGAACCGGCGTCCGCCGGCCTTATCCTTGGGGCGCCACCCGCCTCGCGGGCGGCGAGGAAGGCTCCGATGCCCCTGACGATCGACGTGATCTCCGACGTGGTCTGCCCCTGGTGCTACATCGGCAAGCGGCGGCTGGAGGCCGCGCTCGCCGACTTCTCGCGCGGAAACCCCGAAGCGGCCCCGCCCGAGATCCACTGGCGTGCCTTCGAGCTGAACCCGGACCTGCCCGCCGCCGGCGTCGACCGGCGGGAGCACTACCGGGCCAAGTTCGGGGATGACCACGAGGCCGCACTGGCCTCGGTCCAGGCGGCCGGCCGCGAGGCCGGGATCGTCTTCGCCTTCGACCGGATCGCACGGCAGCCCAACACCCGGGTCGCGCACGCGCTGATCGCTGCCGCCCCGCGGCCGGCGGTCCAGGAGGAACTCGTCGAGGGGTTCTTCCGGGCGTTCTTCGTCGAGGGGGTCGACCTGACCCAGCCCCGCAACCTGGAGACGGTCGCGCTCCGCGCGGGCCTCGAAGGGGAGGCGGTCCGCGCCGTGCTGGGCGACGGGGCGGGCCTCGACCGGGTGGCGGCGGAGGAAGAGGCGGCCCGCGAGATCGGAGTGGACGGCGTCCCGGTCTTCATCTTCAACCACCGCTTCGTCGTGACCGGATCGCAGCCGGCGGAGGTCCTGCTCGACGCGATGCGCCACGCCGCGGCCGACGACGGTGACGCGTGAGACGGCGCGCGTCCGCACTGCTGCTGCCCGGGCTGCTGCTCGCCGCCGCGGCCTGCGCCACCGCCTTCAGCCCGGCGCGGATCCGCGACGAGATCGTGCGCCAGACCGGGCAGGACCCGCAGCGTGCCTTCGAGTTCACGCTGGGCCCGACCACGATGTCGCTGGCCCGGGCCGTTCTCGGCGGTGCGGCCGCGGAAGGGGGCGGGTTGCCGCTGGCGGGGCTCGACGCGCTGGAACTCGCGGTCTACGACGCGCCGCCCGCGGCGGCGGAGGGTGCCGGGCTGGACTTCACGCGGATGCCGGTCAGGGGCTGGGAGCCGGTCGTGAAGACGCGCGACGGCGCCCGCTCCGCGCTCGTCCTGGTGCGGGGCGAGCGGGACGACGCAATCGGCGACCTGGTGCTGGTCGCATCGGGCGAGCGGCAGGTCCTCTACGCCCGCCTCAAGGGCCGGCTCAGCCGGAAACTGCCCGAAGCCCTCGCCGAGGCCGTGAAGTCGGGCGGGACGGAAGGGGTGAAGGACGCCCTGATGTCGCTGTCCGAGCCGGCCTCCGGCGCTCAGTAGGCCGCCGCCCCCGCCAGCGTGCGTGCCAGCGCGACGAGCGTCAGGGGGGCCGAGCCCTCGGCCTTGTTGTTCGCGATCACGAAGGCCGGGCGGCGCTCGTGCAGCGCGGCGCGGACCAGTTCGGCGACCGCGGCGCGCGCCGCGGGGTCCTCGTCGGCCAGCCGGTCGAAGGGCTGGTAGCGCAGCCGGGCCCCCTCGTAGGTCTGCCCGGCGCGGAGCATCCAGCGCACCAGCAGCAGCGGGTGGCGCGCCGGGTCGAAGATCTCCGCCTGGTGGGCGAGCGGCGGCAGCGCCGGGTGGACCACGAAGCAGGGCGAGGCGCCCGCCTGCTCGAGCACCCGCGCCAGGGCGCGGCTGAGCAGTTCGCGCGAGCGCAACTCCACGGCGTAGGCCGGTCCGCGCGGCAGCGCGGCCAGGAACGCGGCCAGGCGCTCGGCGAAGGCGGCGGGCGAGCCGGACGCGGCGCGCCGCAGCGGCGGGAACTGGAACAGCACGACGCCGAGCTTGTCGCCGAGCCCCTCGCACGCGGGCCGCACCACCGCCGCCTCGGCGACCGCGCCGGAGAGGAAGTGCGGGTTGGGGGCGAGCCCCCGGTGCCACGCCGTCTCCTCGACGGCGTGGGGGCGCAGCAGGTCCTGCCAGGCCTTGACCACGAACCGGAAGTCGTCCGGCACCTGGGCCGCGTAGCGCGCGAACTCCGCGGCCGGGAGGGGTGCGTAGTAGCTGCGGTCGAGGCCGACCGCGCGCAGCAGCGGGTGGGCGGCGTAGGCGGCCAGTCCGTGGCGCGCGAGGGCCGACTCGTCCAGGTTGGCGGCGGGGTCGTAGACCGTGCCGGACCAGCCCGGGAAGGCCCACGACGAGGTCCCCAACCGCAGCGCCGGGTCGAGCGCCGCGGCCAGCCGCGCGAGTTCGGGCCGCACCGGCGCGGGGCCGGGCAGCGCGTCGCCGAACAGGTCGAGCTGCAGGTGCGGCGGCTGCGGGGGCATGGGGAACCTCCGCTCGGGACTCCAGTCTGACACGCGGGGCGTGGGCCACCACCCGCGCCCGAGGGCGGAGCGGGCGGCGCGCTTTCGCCGTGGACGCTGCGGCGCGGGAAGGGCTACCTTTCCCGGCCATGGCCAGCGGCGCGGAATCGAAGCGGTGGGGCTCGTTCGACCTGCTCGAGCGGATCGGCGGCGGGCCGTCGGGAGAGGTCTTCCGGGCCCGCCCGCTGGGGGGCGGCCCGGTCGTCGCCCTGCGCCTGCTGCCGGCCGGCGCGCGGACCGACTCGGCCCGCGCCGCGGCGTTCGTGAGGCAGGGCGAGCAGCTCGCCGCGATCGAGCACCCGCACCTCGTGCGGGTGCTGAGCACGGGGGTCCACGACGGCCGGGCCGGCCGGGCGATGGAGCTGTTCGACGGGATCTCGATGGCGCAGCTCGTCGAAGAGCAGGGGCCGCTCGCGCCGCAGGAGCTGGCCACGGTCGGCAGCGCGCTCTGCCGTGCGCTCGGGGCCCTGCACGCCGCAGGCGTCGTGCACGGCGACCTCCGGGCCCGCAACGTCGTGCGGGCCCGCGGGATGCGCGTGGTCCTGACCGATCCCGGCAGCGACCTGCTGCCGGCCCGGGGAGCCGCCGCGTCGGCTCCGCTGGGGGCGGGCGCGGCGGCGTTCTTCATGGCGCCGGAGCGCCTTCGGGGCGACGCCCCCTCGGCCGCGGACGACCTCTACGCGCTCGGCGCGCTGCTGCACCTGCTCGCCACCGGCACCCTCCCGGTGACGGCCGAGGACCTGCTCGCGCTGCGCGCGGCTCACGAGCGGGGCGGGCGCCAGGCGGTCGGCAAGCTGCGGCGCGATCTTCCCCCGGCACTGGCGGCGGCGATCGACCGGGCTCTCGCGCACGACCCGCGGGCCCGCTTCGCCGACGCGGCCGAGCTGGAGCGCGCGCTCCTGGGCGAGCCGGTCGCGCCGCCCCCGGCCCCGTCCGCCCAGCAGCCGGGTCGGGCGGCCTCCGCCGGCCCCACGCCCGCCCGGCGCATCCCGTGGAGCTGGATGGCCGTGGTCCTGGCGCTGGCGGCGGGGACGGCGGGGATCTGGCCCCTGCTGCGGGGCGGGCTGCCGGGTGCGCCGCCGCCGGGAAACGAATCCGCGGACGCGCCGACGGCCGCGGCCGAGGGCGCTCCCGCGCTCGAGGCGCGGCTCTTCCGGTCGGGCCTCGTGCGGGACGAGCCGCTGGGGCCGTCGTCGGTGGTGGCCGCCGGAGACGCGCTCTACCTGATGCTGGCGCCCGCCGAGGACCAGTACCTGGTCGTGCTGCACCGCTCGGCCGACGGCCGGCTGGCCGCGCTGCTGCCCGGGACGCCCGGCGCGGCCGCCGAGCGGATCGCGGCCGGGCGCCGGATCCGCGTGCCCGGCGCGGAGGGCGGACGCGTCGGCCGCTGGCAGGCCGGCGCGGGCGGCGTGGAGCTGTTCGTGGTCCTCGGCTCGCGCGAGCCGATCCCGCTGCTGGACGCCGCCCTCGTCGGCCGGACCGTCGAGAACCCGCTGCTGCTCGAGGACCTCGCCGGCCGCTACTTCGTGGACCGCGACCCGCCCGAGGGGACGACGCGGCATCTCTTCGCGGTCGCCGTGCGCGAGCCCTGACCGCGCCGGACCGCCGCGTCGGCCGAAAGGCGGTACACTCGTCTCGTCGATCGCGCGCGGGGCCATGCCCCGATCCGGGGGCGCGCTCAGGACTCCCGGTCTTGCGGTGTGGCCTCGTGCCGGAGGGAGGCGCGATGTGCCCCGCGAAGAACGTCAACGCCCTCGTCGAGCACCAGGCGCGATGGAACCTGCTGCGCGGCCTGCTCGAGGAACGCCCGGTCTGCGCCGAGTCGGGGGAGCACCGCTGGGTGTCGATCTCGCGGCAGACGGGTTCGGGCGGATCGCTCCTCGCGCTGGCGATCGGCGAGCGGCTGGGCTGGCGCGTCATGGACCGCGAACTGGTCGGCGAGATCGCGCGCGTGATGCACCGCTCGGAACCGCTCGTCGCCGCCCACGACGAGCACGCCTCCGGCCCTTTGGACGACTACCTCTCCTACCTGATCGTCCCGGGGGATCCGGGCCGGACGCGGTCCCTCGAGGAGATGGTCGGCACGATCCGAGGGCTGGTCCGCGAGGGGAACGTCGTCGTCGTCGGCCGCGGGGCCAACTGGTTCCTCGACCCGCGGTGCGGGCTGCGGCTGCGGATCGTCGCCCCCGTCGAGCAACGGGTGGGTGCGCTCGCGGAGCGGCTCGGCGTCCGGCGCGAGGAGGCGGCCCGCCAGGTGCGCGACCTCGACGCCGAGCAGCGCGCGTTCATCCGCCAGTCGTTCGGCCGCGACGTCGACGACCCTCTGGGCTACGACATCGTGCTCAACCTGGGGACCCTCCCGATCGAGGCGGCGACGGGGGTCGTGCTGGCGGTGCTGGAGCGCAAGATCGCGCCCGCCCCGTAGGCCCATGCCGCATCGACGAGCAGGGCACGCTCTTCGTCTCGTCCGACATCGACGACTGCAGCGCGATCCAGGCCCGGGTGGGGGGCCGCCCGCGGACGGGCGCGGCTGACCGGCGCTGGCGGTCGCGCGGGCGGGGTGAGCGGCCGGGGCGAGGGCTCCGCTTCCGGGTACGATGCCCGCCCCAGACCGAGGAGAGAGACGATGACGACGAGACGGACGGCGACCCGGCGGACGGTGCTCAAGGGGCTGGCGCTCGCCGCGCCGGCGGTCGCGCTGCCGGGCTTGGTCCCGGCGCTCTTCGCGGCGGACGCGCCGCCCGCCGCGGCCGGCGGCGGCAAGTCGCTGCTGATCCTCGGCGGCACGGCATTCCTCGGCCCCCAGCTCGTCGAGGTGGCACGAAGGCCCGGGCTGGACCGTCACCCTCTTCAACCGCGGCAAGACCAACCCCGGGCTCTTTCCCGACCTCGAGAAGCTGCACGGCGACCGCGACGAAGGGCGACGCCTGAAGGCGCTCGAGGGACGCTCCTGGGACGCCGTCGTCGACACGTCGGGCTACGTGCCGCGGCACGTCGCGCGCATCGGCCGGCCTCCTCGCGAACGGGGCCCGGCCAGTACGTCTTCGTCTCGACGATCTCGGTCTACTCCGACAACAGCAAGCCGGGCGTGGACGAGACGGCCGCCGTCGGCACGACCGCCGGACCCGGCGGTCGAGAAGGTGACGGGCGAGACCTACGGGCCGCTCAAGGCGCTCTGCGAGCAGGCCGCCGAGAAGGCGATGCCCGGGAAGATGACGGTCGATCCGCCCCGGCCTCATCGTCGGCCCGGGCGACCCGACGCGACCGCTTCACCTACTGGCCCGTCCGTGTCGCCCGCGGCGGCGAGGTCCTGGCCCCCGGGACGCCCGCAGACCCGGTCCAGCTCATCGACGTGCGCGACCTCGCCGAATGGACGATCTGCGCTGGCTCGAGAAGCGGACGACCGGCGTCTACAACGCCACCGGCCCGAAGGAGACGCTCCGATGGGGAGCGATGCTGGCGAGCCTGCAAGGCGGCGTCCGGCAGCGACGCCACGTTCACCTGGGCCGACGGCAGCGTTCCTCGAGGAGCAGAAGGTCGCGCCGTGGGCCGACATGCCGGTCTGGGTCCCGCCGACCGGCGAGATGGCGGGCTTCGCGCGGCGTCAGCAGCGCCCGCGCCATCGCCCAGGGGCTGACCTTCCGGCCGATCGACGACACCGCGAAGGACACGCTCGCCTGGTGGAAGACGCTGCCGGAGGAGCGGCCGCGCGAAGCTGCAGCGCCGGGCTCAGCGCCGAGCGCGAGCGCGAGGTGCTCGCGGCCTGGCAGCGGCGAGCCGCGAAGGCGAACCCGGGGACGGGCCCGGCTTGAGCGCGTCTGCGGCGCCCTTCGCGCGCTGGTGCGGGTGGAGCCGGGCGAGGGGCCGGCCCTCGGCTGGTCGTGCGCGTACTTCTTCCTGCTCTCTCGCCAGCTACTACGTGATCCGGCCGCTCCGCGACGAGATGGGCGTTCGCGGGAGCGACGACGCGCCTCACCTGGCTCTTCGTCGGAACCCTCGCCGGCACGGTCGCGCTCAACCCGCTCTTCGGTGCGCTCGTCTCGCGCTTTCCGCGGCGGGTCTTCGTCCCGGTCGTCTACCGCGTCCTGGTCGCGACACTCGTCCTGTTCTGCGCTGCTGCTCGCCTCGCGCCCGAGGCCGGCGCTTGCGGTCGCCCGCGTTTCTTCGTCTGGGCGAGCATCTTCAACCTCTTCGCCGTGTCGGTCTTCTGGGGCTTCATGGCCGACCTCTTGCGCAGCGAGCAGGGCCGGCGGCTCTTCGGCTTCGTCGGCGTCGGGGGGAACGCTCGGGGCCATCGCCGGGGCCGCGCTGACGCGCGGGCCTCGCGGCATGCCGTCGGGCCGACGCAACTCCTCCTCGCTCGGCGGCGCTCCTTCTCGAGGGGGCCGTCTTCTGCGTCCGCGGCCTCGGCGGAATCGCGCGTCGCGACAGCGCGCAGCGCGACCCGGGGCGACGACGGCCGGACGGGCCCCGGCCCGGCAGCGGGGTTTCCGGCCTGCGATCGTCGCGCTCCCGCTACCTCCTCGCCATCTGCCTCTTCCTCCTCCTCTACTCGGTCAGCTCGACGTTCCTCTACTTCGAGCAGGCGCGCATCGTGACGCGCCGCGCTCGCCGACTCCGCCGCGCGGACCGCGTTCTTCGCCCGGATCGACCTCTGCGGTGAACCTCCGATCGCGCCTTCATCCAGCTCTTCTTCACGGGGCGCATCGTCCGGCTGGCTCGGCGTCGGCGGCAGCCTCGCGGCGCTTCCGGTCCTCACCGCCGCCGGCTTCTGCGCCCTCGCCGTGTCGCCGGCGACGGGAGTCCTCGTCCGCGTCAGGTGCTCGCGCCGCGCGGCCGAGTTCGCGCTCTTCCGCCCGGCGCGCGAGGTCCTCTTCACGGTCGTCCCGCGCGAGGAGAAGTACGCCGCGAAGAACTTCGTCGACACGTTCGTCTACCGCTGCGGCGACGTGGTCGGCGCCGGGGCCGACCGGGTGCTGGCCACGCTGGGAGCCGGCGCCGGCGCGCTCGCGGCGATCTTTCTGCCGCTCGGCGCGGTCTGGATCGGCCTGGCTGCCTGGCTCGGCCGGCGCCAGCGCGCGCTCGCCGCCCGTGAGGAGGCCCGATGAGCCGCGCGATCCGGATCCACGAGTACGGGGGCCCCGAGGTCCTGCGCTGGGAGGAGGTCCCTGTCCCCGCGCCCGGCCCCGGCGAGGCGCTGGTCCGCCAGACCGCGATCGGCGTCAATTTCATCGACACGTATCACCGCTCCGGGCTCTACCCGCTGCCGTCGCTGCCGCACGGCCTCGGCAGCGAGGCCGCGGGGGTGGTGGAGGCGGTCGGCCCCGGCGTGACGGAGGTCGAGCCCGGCGCGCGCGTGGCGTACGCCGGCGGTGCGCCCGGCTCGTACGCCGAGCTCCGCGTCGTGCCGGCGTCGCGGCTGGTACCGCTGCCGGCCGCGATCGACGACGGCACCGCCGCCGCCGCACTGCTCAAGGGGATGACGGTCGAGTACCTCGTGTGCCGCACCTACCCGGTGCGGGCGGGGGAGACCGTCCTCTTCCACGCGGCGGCCGGCGGCGTCGGGCTGATCGCCTGCCAGTGGCTGAAGCGACTCGGGGCGCGGGTGATCGGGACGGTCTCGACCGACGCCAAGGCCGAGCTGGCCCGGGCGTACGGCTGCGACCACCCGGTGGTCACGGCACGCGAGGACTTCGTCGCCCGCGTGCGGGAGCTGACGGATGGGAGGGGGGTGCCGGTCGTCTACGACTCGGTTGGGCGAGACACCTTCCTGCGCTCGCTGGACTGCCTCGCCCCGCGCGGGATGCTGGTCTCGTTCGGCAACGCCTCGGGGCCGCCGCCGCCGCTCGACCCGCTGCTGCTCGCGGCGAAGGGCTCGCTCTTCCTGACCCGGCCGACGCTGCTCCACTACACCGCGACGCGGGTCGAACTGCTGGTTTCGGCCGGCGCGCTGTTCGAGCGCATCGCGGCCGGGGAGGTCCGCGTCGAGGTCCGTCACGCGTGGCCGCTCCCCGAGGCCGCCGCCGCGCAGCGGGCGCTCGAGGAGCGGAAGACCGCGGGGCCGATCCTGCTCCGGCCGTGAGGTGCGATGCGGCCTAGCGCGCCGCGCGCAGCACCGGCTCGGCCTGCGGCAGCCGGTAGGGGAGCGTCACCAGCCCCGGCTTGAGAGCCGCGACCCGGAGCGAGATCAGCGCCGTGCTCTCGCCCTGCTCCGACCGGAAACGGACTGCGGCCAGATGCGGCAGCCCCTGGTCGTCGACCCGGAACTCGAGGTAAGGCCGCGAGTGGGGCGGACGTGCGCCGAAGTCCTGGCGGTGCAGCAACGCGATCTGGCGGCCGTTGATCAGGACGGCAACGAGTCCGCTTCCGACCGAGCGGACGACGACCTCGCCCCCGTCGAAGACCTGGTCGCCGACGACGAACAGACCTTCCACCTGCGCGCTGATCGCGGTCGCGTGGGCGGGGGGGACGGCGGAGAACAGCAGGACCGCGGCGAACAGCAGGCCCATCGCGCCTCGCGTGGTCTTCATGGGTCTCCCTCCTCGTAGGCGGAGCGGAGGGGTGAGAAGCAACCGGCGTGCCCGCCCCGGCGCGGAACGCCAACCCGCTCGGCCCGCGAGACTTGCGCGGTGGGACGGGAGAAGGGTCCGCCCCGGCGCCGTCTCACACCGAGACGGTACGAAGTCCAGGCGGGAGTGTCCAGCGGGTAAGCCGGGGCGGCTCAGCGGACCGGAATCGCGCCCTCGTTGGCGGAGGCCTCGACCGCGAAGGGCCACTTGCCGCGCTCCGGCGGACGCGCCGCCTCGAAGTCGATCTCCAGCACCGCACCACGGCCGGCCAGGGGCGCCGTCCCGTAGAGCGAGACCCGCTGACCGGCAGGGCCCGGCGGACCCAGCGACGCCTGCCAGCCGGCGGCCAGGCCGGTCGGCCGCACCGCCACGATCCGCGTCCCGGGTCCCGGGGACGGCGCGAGGAGGTCCAGCGCGAGGATCCCGTCGGCCCGCCGCAGCCCGATCACGACGCGGTAGAGGCCGTTCGCGAGCCGGGTCGGTCCGGCGATCCGGACCAGGCGCGCCGGATCGTTCGCGCCGCGCACCGGCGGGGGGGCGACCGGCCAGGCCGCCGGCCGGGGGAAGGGGCCGGCGCCTCGGAGGGGGCCGAGAGGGCCGTGAAGACGTCCCCGTCGAGCCCCGCCACGAGCGGCCAGTTCCCGGTGACGTCGCCGTAGAGGATCGCGTGGATCGGCGCAGTCTCGGGCTGCTCGAGGGGCGACCAGGCGTAGCCGGCGACCGGCGGGTGCGGCGGCCAGGCCGGGCAGTTTGCGGGCAGCCCGCCGTCGCAGCGCACGAAGGCCCAGTCCGAGCTGCGGTGGGTCCCGGCCGGGAAATGGTCGATCAGCCCGACCACGTACTGCGAGACGAGCGACGCGTCGAACGAGCTGATCGTCCCGCTGTCCGAGACGTCGGCCGCGATTTGCTGCAGGTTCGTCAGCGTCTCGAGCTGAACCGAGTGCTTCGCGATCGCGGCGGCGTCGAGCCCGCTGATCGCGCCGAGAGCCGCGCCCTCGGCCCGTGGCGCGTTGACCCGCCCGAGCGGGACGAGCGCCAGGTTGCCGAACAGGCCGGGCAGCGAGAAGCTGCCGTCGGCCGCGGTGAGCGTGTCGGGCAGGAAGCCGGAGTCCACCAGGTCGATCCCGATCCCGGCGACCGGCTCGAGTCCGGTCAACTCGGCCGGATCGTTGGACGAGCCGTTCCGGTCCGCGTCCGAGATCCGGTAGTAGGTGACCTTCCCCGTCACACCGCAGGCGCCGCTGGCCGCGACCGCGCAGGTCCCGCCGGCGCCGCACAGGTCGGCGGTGCAGAGGTTGCCGTCGGAACAGCTGTGGGCGCCGGCTTCCGGGTTCTCGTCGGTCGTGCCGTCGCAGTCGTTGTCGATCAGGTCGCAGAGTTCGGCCGCGCTCGGCTTGACGGCCGGGTTGCGGTCGTCGCAGTCCGGGTTGCCGGTCCCGCCGTTGAAGCCGTCGCCGTCCTGGTCGGGGTCGCAGGCGTCGCCGAGCGCATCGCCGTCGAGGTTCGCCTGGGTGGGGTTCGCGAGCGCCGGGCAGTTGTCCACGGCCTGGCAGACCGAGTCGCCGTCGGCGTCCCCCTGCTGTCCGAAGCACGGGGCGCCGATCGCCGCCAGCGCGGCCCAGGCGTCGACGATCCCTTCGCCGTAGAAGGGATCCCAGCCGGCGGCGCCCCGGTCGCGCGCGGTCGAGTAGAGCGCCTGCGCGATCTGCGCGGGGGTGGCGCCGGGCTTCGCCTCGAGCAGCAGCGCCACCACGCCCGCGGTGTGCCCCGCCGCGCCGCTCGTCCCGTTGAAGCTCCCCACGAGGTAGTCCGCGCCCGCACCCTCCCAGAACGCCGAAGGAGCGGTCGAGCCGTCGCCGTAGTTGGAGACGTCCGGCTTCAAGAGCCCCTGCTGCGCCCCCCCCGCGTACGGGTAGTCGCGGTAGGCGAGCGGCATGTCGTAGGGGTAGGTCGGGTCGGCGGCCTTGAGGTCGATCCACTCCGATGGGCCGCGGCGGCTCGTTCCCGAGATGTTGTCGCCGATGTCGACGTTGCCGACCGCGATCACGGACGAGACGCCGCCGATCAGCGTCTGCGCGGAGTGCAGCAGAGGCGGCGGCGTATTGGCCGGCGCGTTGACCTGGTAGGGGACCGTCTCGGTGCAGCCGAAGCAGTTGCCGGCCGAGTTGACCCGTACGATCCCGGCCGCCAGCTCGTTGTCCGTGACGCTGCGCCAGCTTCCGTAATCCGGCGGTGGGCCCGACGGCTCGAAGCGCCGGATGGAGCGGGCCTGCAGCACGAGGTCGGCCCCCTTCTCGATCGCATACTGGCTGGCGGCCCACATCGTCGACTCGGTCGAGCCGCGCTTGAGGACCATCAGTTCGGCGTCGGGGGCGACGCCGGTCTGCGTTCCGGCCCTCCCGTCGCCGAGCGCCAGCCCGGCCACCGGCGTGCCGTGGTTCTGGAGGTCGGTCAGGCTGGCGTTGCCGCTGCCGAAGTTCCAGCCGTTGACGTCGTCGACCTTGCCGTTGCCGTCGTTGTCGGTCCCGTCGCCGGCGATCTCGCCGGGGTTGACCCAGAGGTGGTCGGCCAGGTCGGGGTGGGCGATGTTCACGCCGTCGTCGATGATCGCCACGACAACGCGCCGGCCGGTGTATCCGGCGGCCCAGACGTCGTCCGCGTTGAGCTTGGTGATCGCGTTCGTGCGCGGCGCGGTCGGGCTGGGGCCCGAGGTGTCGCCGTCGCCGTCGTCCGGAGTGACCGCGCGGTCGAGCCGGACCTCCAGCACGCCGGGCAGACCGGCCAGCCGCGGCACCAGTTCGGGCGCGATCCGCGCCGTGACCGCGTGGGCGATCCAGAGCACGGCCGGTGACTCGGCCCGCCCCTCGCGCTCGGCCGCGCGCAGCATCGCGATCGCCGCAGTGGCGGAGGCGTCGGCCTGGGCGCGCCGCAACGCGACCAGTTCGGCGCGGGTTTCGGGAAGCCGAAACGGTACGGCGTGGGGCGCGGGCTCGAGCCGGACCACGACCGGGACGCGATCGTCGGGCCGCGAGCGCAGCACGGCGGCGGCCAGCTCCGGCTGGACCGAGCCGGACCAGGCGGCCGGAGTCAGCGCCGCCAGCGCGCAGAGCGAACACAGAACTAGGGTCGGCACACGGACAATCTGGTGCCCGAGCCGACCCGTGCGCAGCATAGGCACGGCCATCAGTCCCCCCGACGGTCGCGCGAACGCGCCGCCGGTGATCTCCGCCGCCCCTCCCTCCTCCGCCCGCTGGTCCGGTGCCGGACCAGCGGCCAGGAGCGAAAGGCCCGGGGATCGCCCCAAAAAGAATACGACGACTAAATGGATTATCACAGAGGTTTGTCGCGGCCGCCAATCGAAGGTCACCGGCGCTGCGGAGCCTGCCCAGCAGGCAGGGTGCCCCGGCGCGCGGGACAGAAAGAGAGCGGGCACCAGCGGCGATCTCCCCCAACTCCCCCTGGCGGTCACCCCCCAGCCCCATGACGTAACCTCGGGTCCGCCTAGCGCCGCTTGTGCCCGCTCCAGGTCGTGGCCAAGCGCCCCTACCGAGTGCAAACGGCGGGCCAGCAATTTCCCGCCAGTTCCGCCCGGAAACAGGAAACGGTCTTCCCCTTTCTGCGACCGATGGGAAGTATCCTTCCCGCGGGATCGACGCAGGGGGCCCGATGTCCACACTCTGGATGGTCGGAACCACCGACCGGTCGGCGTCCGGCGAGGCGATCGAGCTGGAAGACCGGCGCGTCCGGGTGATCGGCCGCTCGCACAGTTGCGACGTCCAGCTCGGCGACCAGCGCGTCTCCGCCCGGCACGCCGAGATCTCCTGGGACGGCGGCCAGATCGTCGTGCGCGACCTCTCGAGTCGGAACGGAACCTGGCTCGACCGCGGCGCGGCCCCGCGGCGCCTCGATCCGGGGGAGTCGGTCACGCTCCAGCCCGGCGACCGGATCCTGATCGGTCCCTATCGTTTCGTGCCTGCCTCGCCGCTGGACCAGGCGGTCTGGCTCGACGAGGAAGAGCCGGTCGGCGCCACGCTGGCCGACGCGCAGCCGCCCGACGGCGCGCTGCGCTCGCAGCCGCCGATCCTCGACGCGCTGGAACGGCTGGCGGCGCTGGGCGGGGGCCGCGAGCTGTTCTCCGGCGTACTGGCGGAACTGCTGGCGCTGGTCGGCGCCGAGCGCGGCTACCTCGTGTCGCTCTCCGGCGACCGCTGGGTTCTCCGCGGCTCGCACGGCGGGAGCGGCCCGGTCTGCCTGTCGCGGAGCTTCCTCGAGGCCGCGCGCGGGCGGGGCGAGGCCTGGTCGGCCAGCCCGGCGAGCGTGCTGCGCGTCCACGCCGAGGAGAAGACCGCGCTGGACCAGTACGCGGCCGGCACGGTCCTGACCGCCGTCCCGCTGCGCGGCGCCGAGTCGACGGCGATCGCTTACCTCGAGGGGACGCAGGTGCCGGACGGCACGGTGCTGGCGGCGGCAACCCGCTTCGGCGCCGTCGCCGGGGTGCTGGTCGAGAGCGCACTGACCCTCGACCGCGAGCGGCGGCGGCGCGAGGCGGCCGAGCGGATGGTGCGCCGCGGCCGCGGGGCGGCCGACCCGCCGCCGGGAGCCGAGCCTTCGCTCATCGGCGACGACCCGGCCTTCCGCGCCGCCGTGGAGGCGGTCCGCCGGGCCGCCGCCTCGCGCGCGACGATCCTGCTCCGCGGTCCGAGCGGCACCGGCAAGGAGGAACTGGCGCGGCTGGCCCATCGCGCCGGCCCGCGCCGCGAGCACCCGTTCGTGGCGCTGAACGGCGCCGCGCTGCCGGAGGGGCTGGTCGAGGCCGAGCTGTTCGGGGCCGATCGCGGCTCCTACACCGGCGCCGACCGCGCCCGCGCCGGCGCTTTCGAGCACGCCGACGGCGGCACGCTGTTCCTGGACGAGATCGGCGACCTGCCGCTCGCCGCCCAGGCCAAGATCCTGCGCGTGATCGAGACCGGCGAGGTGATGCGCGTCGGTGGCAGCCGCTGCCGCGTCGACGTGCGGCTGGTCGCCGCGACCCACCGCCCGCTCGAGAAGATGGTCGCGGACGGATCGTTCCGCGAGGACCTCTACTACCGGCTGCGCGTGATCGAGATCGCGCTCCCGCCGCTCCGCGACCGGCCGGGCGACATCGTCCCGCTCGCGACCCACTTCCTCGAGCAGTTCCTGCGTCCCGACGGTCAGCGCGTCGCCGCGCTCTCGGCGGCTGCGATACGGGTCCTGTCCGACTACGGCTGGCCGGGCAACGTGCGCGAGCTGCGCAACGTCCTCGAGCGGGCGGTGGTGCTCGACCGCGACGGGCTGGTCGACCTCGACGACCTGCCCGGCGACCTGGCGACGGTGCCTCCGACCGAGGTGCGGTGCGGTCCGTGGCACGAACTGCTCGCGCTCCCCTGGCGCGACGCACGCGACCGTTTCGAGGAGCACTACTTCCGCAGCGCGCTCGAAAGCCATCGCGGGCGGGTCCAGGACACGGCCCAGGCCACCGGGCTCGACCGGCGCACGCTCTCGACCAAGATCCGCGCGCACCGGCTGCGCGCGAAGAAACCGTAGCGGTCAGCGCGGGGCGGGCGGGTTGCGGACCAGCGCCGCGTCCAGCTCGCGCGCGGCCGCCTCGAGCGCCTCGGCCGGCTGTCCCACCGGCCCGGAGACGACACCGACCGCGCTCCCGCGGAGGAACAGGAGGCGGTCGCGCCCGCGCTGCAGCGCGCTCTCTCCCAGGCCGGCCAGCGGCCGGTCCCCGGCGACCGGGGCCAGCGCCTGGCGGGCCGCCTCGGGCGTCGCGAAGAGCAGCAGCCGGACCTGCACGCCGTCGCGGCGGCCGGTCCAGCCCAAAGACCAGCGCAGCGCGCCGCGCGCGGACTCGGGGAGCGCCGGGACCAGTTCGGGCTTGAGGTCGTCGGGCCCCAGCGCGCGGTCCGGGGCGGGGTAGCCGTCGAGGCGGGGCGCCTGGGCCAGCGCGGCCGGGTTGTTGATCCCGGGGACGGCGCCGGGCGTGCGGCTGGGGTTGCCGGAAGGGATGAAGATCCCGGTCGAGACCAGCAGCCCGCCGACGACCAGCATCCCGACCACGAGGGCCAGCCCGATCCGCCGGTCCCGGGGGGACATGGCGAGGTTCTTCTTGCGGCTCATGCCTACCATTCTAGGACGGTCGCGCGACCGCTCGCGCCGCGCCCGCGTCCGCCGGTGGCGGCCCGGGGCGCGGCGCCGCCGGCCCGAGCGGGCCGGGAGGCTATAGTCCCGACGACGCGGGACGCCCCGCGGACCGAGGGAAGACGATGGCGACCCAGCCGGCGCGGCCCCTGGCCGATCCCCGCGAGATGATCCGCCTGGAGGAGGTTCGCAAGATCTACGACGCCGGCGAGAACGAGGTCCACGCGCTGCGCGGGATCGACCTGGTCGTCGCGGCCGGCGACTACCTCGCGATCATGGGCCCGTCCGGCTCCGGCAAGTCGACCCTGATGCACATCATCGGCTGCCTCGACGTCCCGACCTCGGGCCGCTACTTCCTGGCGGGCGAGCTGGTCTCCGACATGTCGCCACGCCAGCTGGCGCGGGTCAGGAACGAGCGGATCGGCTTCGTCTTCCAGAGCTTCAACCTGCTGCCGCGCGCCTCGGTCCTGCGCAACGTCGAGCTGCCGATGACCTACGCCGGGATGAGCCGGGCGGAGCGCCGCACGCGCGCGCTCGAGGCGCTCGAGCGGGTTTCGCTCACCGACCGCGCGAAGCACCTCCCCTCGCAACTCTCGGGGGGCCAGCGCCAGCGCGTCGCGATCGCCCGGGCGCTGGTCAACAACCCGACGATCCTGCTGGCCGACGAGCCGACCGGGAACCTCGACACCCGGACCGGCCAGGAGATCCTCGAGGTCTTCGACCAGCTCAACGCGCGGGGTCACATCGTCGGCCTCGTGACCCACGACCCGAACGTCGCGGCCCACGCGAACCGGGTGATCCGGATCGTCGACGGCCTGATCCAGGACGGGCCCGGCTAGGCGAGCCTCAGTTCCCCAGCGCCAGGGTGCCGAGCGCGACGATCGGGCCCGCCGGCTTCTGCTGGACCCAGATCACCGCCGTCAGGTCGGACAGCTTCCACGACGGGTCGAGCGTGACCAGGTGCTCGGGCGGGAAGATCGCGTCGCCCTGGGCGTTGACGTGGCCCAGCGGCATCCAGCTCCGGACGACGCCGGTCTGCTCGAGGTGGACCCCCTTGTTCTTGCCGCCGCCGAGGTCGGTGACCAGGTTCTTCTCCGCCACGGCCAGCAGGATCTCGGCCTCGAGTCCCCCCGGCCCGCGCAACTCGGCCGGGATCCCGGCGAAGTCGATCCCGATCCGGACCGTGCGCGGCGGGTCGTCGTCGCGCGTCGGGCGCAGTTCGAGCCGGATCGACGCCTTGGGGGCCTTCGCCGCCTTCGCGATCGCCTTCTTCACCGAGCCCTCGCTTCGCCCGGTCACCCCGGTGTCGCCGTCGATCACGAACTGCGGCGTGTAGACGTCGCCGCTTTTCGACTGCTTCGCGTACTGGTTCTGGCGCCACTGGTGGTGCGTGTGGGCGAACGGGTCCTTCCAGCTCGGGCTGTCCCAGTACGGCACGTGGAAGGCCAGCGGGACGACCCGCACCCCCTCGATCGGCTGGGTCCGCTCGAGGCGGGTCAGGATGTCCTCCCCGGCCGGGGAGTTCGGGCAGTTGTGCGCGGTGAACATCTCGACCAGGACGGGGATCCGCGCGGACCCGGCGTCCGGGGAATCGGGCGGATCGGCCGGCGCGGCCGGGAGCGGGGCGGCGAGGCCCGCGGCAAAGAGCAGGGCGAGCGTGACGGCGGTCGGGCGGATCATCAAGGGTGTCCTTTCGTGCGACGAGTCTACCCGCTGCGCGTCACCCGTGCGGCCGAGAGCGCCTGGTCGAAGTCCTCGAGCAGGTCCTCGGCCGCTTCGAGCCCGACCGACACCCGGACCAGCCCGTCGGCGATCCCCTGCGCGCGGCGCGCCGACGGGTCGAGGCCCGAGTGCGAGCTGCGGGCCGGCAGCGTGACCAGCGTCTCGGGCCCGCCCAGGCTGGGCGCGACGATCGGCAGCCGCAGCGCCGCGAGGAAGCGCTCGACCGCCGCATCGTCCCCGGCCAGCTCGAACGAGAGCATCCCGCCGAAGCCCTGGAAGAGCGCGCGGGCGCGGGCGTGATCGGGGTTGGATGGAAGGCCGGGGTAGTGCACGCGGGCCACCGCCGGGTGGGCGGCCAGGTGCTCCGCCAGCGCCAGCGCCGACTGGTTCTGTGCCCGGACCCGCACCGCCAGCGTCTTGAGCCCGCGCTGCAGCAGGAAGCAGGCGTGCGGGTCGAGCGCCGCGCCGAGATGGTTGAGCTTGTGCCGGATCGCGTCGACCAGCGCGGCGGGGCCCGCGACCGACCCGGCGACGATGTCGGAGTGGCCGTTGAGGTACTTGGTCGCGCTGTGCATCACGAGGTCGAAGCCGTGTGCGGCCGGGCGGAAGTTGACCGGCGTGGCGAAGGTGGCGTCGATCGTCGCGATCAGCCCGCGCCGTTTCGCGAACGCGGCCAGCGCGGGCAGGTCGATCACCCGCACCAGGGGGTTCGTGATCGCCTCGCAGTGGACCAGCCGCGTCGCCGGCCGGACCAGCCTGTCCCAGCCCGCCGGATCGTCCGGGTCGAGGAAGTCGTGCTCGATTCCGAGCGCCGCCAGGTCCTTCACGATCAGCTCGTGGGTCCCGCCGTAGAGCCCGGGCTGGGCCAGCAGGTGGTCGCCCGGCCGGAGCAGTGTGAGCAGCATCGTCGAGAGCGCCGCCATCCCCGAACCGAAGACCAGCGCGCTCTCGGTCCCCTCCAGCGCGGCCAGCTTGGCGTGCAGCGCGCGGTGGTTCGGCGTGTTGTTGAGCCGGATGTAGCGCAGGTCGTGGTAGCTCGAGGCGTCGCCCGACTCGTAGGTCGAGGACTGGAAGATCGGGAGGGTCACCGCGCCGTCGACGCGCGGCTCCTCGCCGGCGTGGACGAGCAGGGTCTCGAGCCGCGGGCTGGGCGTGGACATGGGGTCTCCGGGAAGGGGGAAGGGGTCAGGCGAGGCGGCGCACGATCGCCAGCGAGAGGTCGTCGGCCGGGCGCCCGCCGGCCAGGAAGCGCTCGATCTCGGCCAACAGGATCGACCCTGCCGAGGCGGCCGGGATCCGGCGCAGCGAGGGGGCCATCTCCACCAGGCGCGCCTCGCCGAAGAAGTGCCCGCCGGGGTCCTGCGCCTCGGACAGGCCGTCGGAGTAGAGGACGACCAGGTCGTCGGGTCCGAGCGCGACCTCCTGCTCGGCGAAGGCCGCCTCGGGGAACATGCCGAGCGGCATCGCCACCGGCGCCAGCCGCTCGGTCCCGCCGGCCCGCACGATCAGCGGCAGCAGGTGCCCGGCGTTGAGCAGGCGGATCCGGCCCGTGGCCGCTCCCAGTTCGGCGTACAGCAGCGTCGCGTAGCGGTTGCCGACGCCGTCGCGGCAGAGGATCCGGTTGACGTGGGCCCCCAGCTCGGCCAGCTCCGTGTCCTGCGGGACCAGCGCGCGCAGCGTGGCCTGCAGCTTGGCCATCAGCAGCGCCGCCCCCATCCCCTTGCCGGAGACGTCCCCCAGCGCCAGGGCGAGCCGGGCGCCGGGCAGCTCGAGGAAGTCGACCAGGTCGCCGCCGACGTCGTTGGCGGGGCGGGTGTAGAGCCAGACGTCCCAGCCCTCGAGCGCCGGCTGGCGGCGCGGCAGGAGCGCCAGCTGGACCTGCCGCGCGACCTCGATCTCGTCGCGCGCGACCAGTTTGTCCTTCAGCTCGAGCATCAGGATCACGAGCAGCAGCGCGATCGACAGCGGCTGCAGGTCGCCGCCGACCGAGAACGAGCCGTCGGTCGAGGTCAGCCGCGTGTCGCCGAGCAGCGCGAAGACCAGCGCCAGCACCAGCAGCACGCGGCGCGGGGCGGGCAGCTTGCGCAGCAGGCTCTTCAGCGCCCACCAGGGGACCATCAGCCAGCGCTTGGGGCGCGACATCGCCACCGCGCGCTGCTGCTGCTCGTCGTCGAGGAAAAAGCCGTAGAGCTCGGTCAGGTCGCGGCCGACCTCGCGCCGCAGGTTGCCGTGCCGGATGTCGTCCAGCACCTGGCGCGGCAGGCTCGAGCCGGGCGGCGGCGGGTGCTGCGGGCCGTGCGCCATCAGGGCCTCTTCAAGCCGTCGCCAGCCAGGCGACGAGCCGCGCGGCGTCCGCCTCGTCGTGCCAGCCGTGCAGCGCGATCCGCAGGTAGCCCTCGCGGATCGAGGCGTGGATCCCGGCCGCAAACCCGCGTTCGAGCAGCGCTTCGAGCACGCCGGGGCCGCGCCCGCCGTGGTGCAGCGCGACGATCGAGCCCAGCCGGCCGCGCGCACGCAACCCGGCCAGCCGCGCGGCTTCGGCCCGCCAGGCTGGCAGCGCGGCGAGCCCGGACAGCAGCCGGTCCTGCAACGCCGCGACGTGGGCCGCGATCGCCCCGACGCCGGCCGCGTTGAGCGCCGCCAGCGACGCGGCCAGGGCGGCCATCCCGAGCAGGTTCGGGACCCCCTGCTCGAGCGCCGTGCCGCTCGTCACGAAGCGCCGCGCGAAGTCGGTGCTGGGGCGCGCGAAGTCGGTCGCGTCCTCGACCGAGAGCCAGCCCCCCGGCGGCGCGAGGCGCGCCCGGAAGGCGCGGCCGGTCCAGAGGAAGCCCTGGCCCTGCGGCGCCAGCAACCCCTTGTGGCCGCCGCAGGCGAAGGCGCTCGCACCGCTTGCGGGGAGCGCCAGCGGGAGCGTCCCCGCACCCTGGATCCCGTCGACCACCAGCGCCACGCCGCGCGCGCGGCAGGCCGCGCCGAGCCGCGCGAGGTCGAGCGCGAGGCCGTCCTGAAAGCGCACCCAGCTGGCGGCGAGGATCCGCGTGCGCGGTCCGAGCGCAGCGAGCAGCCGCTCCTCCGGCTCGACGCCGGCGGGAGGCGGCTCGGTCGACCAGGCGTCGGCGCCGGCGCGGTGTCCCTCCCACAGCGGCACCTCGCGGAAGCCGACGCCGCGCGGCGCGAGCGCCAGCCACGGCCAGGCGTTGGTCGGGAACTCGCCGAGCGGGGCGACGACCTCGTCCCCCGCCTGCCACGGGAAGCCCTGGGCCACGGTGATCAGCCCGGAGGAGGTCGTCGGCGTCGGGGTGATGTCCGACGGGTCCGCGCCGACCAGCGCCGCCGCCTGTTCGCGCACGCTCACGGGCAGGCCCTGGAAGTCCTCGTTCCAGCCCATCTTCCAGGGCTGCGCCTCCTTGACCAGGAAAGCGGTCGCGGCCTCGACCGAGGCGCGGGGGACCGGCCCTTCGGCGCAATGCATCACCCAGAGCAGGCCGGGCTCGAGGTCGAAAAGGTGGCGGGGAAGGGGCGGGTTCATCGCGCGGGCACCGGCGCGCATTCTACGGCCGCGGGCCTACCCAGCCGCCGCCGCGGCTGGTAAAAGAAGCGGCTCACGGTCGGGCGGCCGCGCCCAGGCGGCGAACGGCCCGGCCGGCTGCGAGGTGCGATGAGAGACCGCCGCTTCGTCCGTCCGCGTCCCGTGTCGCCGCGCCCGGCCGCGCTGGCCCTGCTGCTCGCGCTGACCGCGGCCTGCGGCGGTCCCGCCGCGCCCCCGCCGCCCCCCGCCGACTGGCAGCCCGGTCTCGAAACGTGGCGCGCGGAGCGCGAGGCGGGGCTGAAGCGCCCGGGCGGCTGGCTGTCTTTGGTCGGCCTGTGGTGGCTCGAGCCCGGCGCGACGGCTTTCGGCAGCGATCCCGCGCTGCCGATCGCGTTCCCGGCCGGCGCGGCGCCCGCGCGCGCCGGGTTGCTCGTGCTGGAGGGGGACACGGTCACGCTGCGCCTCGAACCCGGCGCCGCGCTGAGCGTCAACGGCGCAGCCGCGGTCGACGGCGCGACGCTCGCGCCCGACGCGACCGGCAAGCCCGACGTCGTCACCGCCGGCCGGATCCTGTTCACCGTCATCCGGCGCGGCGAGCGGATCGGCGTGCGTGCCAAGGATCCGGAGGGCCCCGGCGTGGCGCAGTTCCGCGGCCTCTCGTGGTATCCGCCCGACCCTGCCTGGCGGGTCTTCGCCCGCTTCGAGCGCGCGGCGGTGCCGAAACAGGTGACGGTCCCCAGCGCCGGCGGCGTCGACCAGCCGATGTGGGCGCTCGGCGTCGCGCGCTTCGTGCTCGACGGGCGGGAGCACGCGCTCGTCCCGCTCGGCGGGAGCCCCGACGAGAAGGAGCTGTTCTTCGTCTTCAAGGACCGGACGACCGGCGAGGAGACCTACGGCGCCGGACGCTTCCTGGACGCCGACGCGCCGGGCCCCGACGGCGGCTTCGTGCTCGACTTCAACGCCGCCTACAACCCGCCCTGCGCCTTCACGCCCTACGCCACCTGCCCGCTGCCGCCGAAGGAGAACGCGCTCGACGTCGCGGTCCGCGCCGGCGAGAAGAAGTACGCGGGCGGGCACTGAGGGCCCACCGCGTTTCTGTCCGCGCTCCGGGCGAGCCGCAGGGGCCGGTCTCCGTGCCGGCCCGCACGGCGCGCCCCGTGATTCGGGCCGCCACGGAGGGCGGCCCCTACCGGTCGCGTGAAGGCGGTGCGTCCACGGGACGGGTCGGGGAGGCGGTAGACGCGGCAGGCGTTCTCGGTGGTCAGCCGGCGGAACTCCCCGGGCGCGATCCCGCGCCAGGCGGCGATCGCGTCGGCGGTGTACGCGACGTGCGCCGGTTCGGCCCGCCGGCCGCGCAGCGGGACCGGGGCCAGGAACGGCGCGTCGGTCTCGACCAGGATCGCGTCCAGCGGCTGCGCCAGCGCGGCCTCCCGGATCGCGCCGGCCTTCGGGAAGGTGACGAGCCCGCTGAACGAGGCGACGAACCCCAGGTCGAGCGCCTGCGCCGCGAAGGCGGCGTCCTCCGAGAAGCAGTGGACGATCCCGCCGACCTCGGCCGCCCGCTCCTCGCGCAGGATCGCCAGCGTCTCGCCGGCCGCCAGCCGGGTGTGGACGACCAGCGGCTTGCGCGCCTGCCGCGCCAGCGCGATCTGCGCGCGGAACGCCGCGCGCTGCGCCGCGCGCGGCGAACGATCGTAGTGGAAGTCGAGGCCGGTCTCGCCGATCGCCACGACCTGCGGGTCGGCGGCCAGTTCGGCCAGCGCGTCGACCGTCTCCGGCGCCAGGCCCGATGCGTCGTGCGGGTGGACGCCGACCGTCGCCCAGACCGTGCCCGGGTAGCGGCGCGCGATCGCCAGCGCGCCGTCGAGCGAACCCGGCCCGCGCCCGGCGCCGATCGACACCACGCGCGTCACCCCCGCGGCGCGGGCCCGCGCCAGGAGCCCGTCGAGATCCTCCGCCAGCCCCGGGAAGTCGAGGTGCGCGTGGGTGTCGAACAGGGGCGCAGCGGGCGGTGCGGTGCTCATCGGAAAGCGGCCTCCGGCGGGCGGTCACGCTATCATCCCCGGCCTCGGCCCGCCGCCACGGCGCGGGCCCCCGAGGCCCCCCGATGACCTTCAGCGAGTTCCTCGCCAGCGAGTGGCGCCCCGCACTCGGCTGCACCGAGCCGGCCTGCATCGCCTGGGCGGCGGCCAGCGCGGCTGCACTCGCCGACGGACCGGTCGTCAGCGTGCGGATCGCCTGCGACCCGCGGATGTACAAGAACTGCTACGCGGTCGGGATTCCGCACTCGGGCCGGCGTTCGGGGATCCGCTGGGCCGGCGCGCTGGGGGCGCTCGCGCCCGACCCGTCGGCCGGGCTCGAGATCTTCCGCCAGGTCACCCCGGAGCACCTGGCCGCGGCCGGGCAGTTGATCGAGCGCGGCGCGGTGCTGGCCGAGGTCGATCCGGAGCGCCGCGCGCTGTTCGTCGAGGTCACGGTCCGCCGCACCGGCGGCGAGGGGCGGGCGGTGGTGGAGGGGAGCCACACGCGGCTCGTGCGCCTCGAGCGCGACGGCGTGGCGCAGCCGCTGCCGGCCGCGGCCGACGGCGCCGCAACGGGAGCGGACGCGCGCGCTGCGCTGGCGGAACTCGACTTCGACGCGCTGGCAGCGCTGGCGCTCTCGCTCGGCGACGACGACCGCGCGCGCCTGCGCCACGGCACCGCGCTCAACCGCGCGATCGCCGAGCACGGCCAGTCGCTGCTGCCCGCGGCCTTCCACCGGCGCTCCGCGGGCGACGCCGTGTCGCGCGCGGCGCGGCTGGTGGCGGGCGGCGTCTACGCCCGGATGAGCGGCGAGGACTTCTCGGTCATGACCTTGGCCGGCTCGGGGAACAAGGGGATCACGGTCTCGCTGCCGATCGCGGTGATCGGCGAGGACCTGGGCGCGCCGCCGGAGCGGCGCGACGAGGCGCTGGCGCTGGCCTGCCTCGTGACCTCGTCGGTGACCCACCGGCTCGGCGCGCTCTCCGCGGTCTGCGGCTGCTCCAACGCCGCGGGGATCGGCCTGGCAACCGGGCTGGTCCAGCTCGAGGCGGGCGACGCCGCGGCACTCTCCGCGGCCGTGACGAACATGGTCGGGAACGTCTCCGGGATGATCTGCGACGGCGCGAAGATCGGCTGCGCGCTCAAGTCGATGACCGGCGTCGACGCCGCGTACCGGGCCGCTTCGCTGGCGCTCTCGGGGGTGCGGGATCCCGGCCAGCGACGGGATCGTCGGGGCCGACGGGCTGGCCTCGCTGGCGAACCTCGGGCGCATCGCGACGACCGGGATGCGCGCGGTCGACGCCGAGATCCTGGCGATCATGCGCGAGAAGCTGAAACCGTAGGGGCCGGCCTCCGTGCCGGCCCGATGATCGTGCCGGCCTCCGTGCCGGCCCGATGATCGTGCCGGCCTCCGTGCCGGCCCGTCCTTCGGGCGCGCCTCAGCGCACGCCGACCGTCTCCAGCGCGCGCCGCGCCGTGGCCGCCTCGCGGGATCCGGGCGCAAGCGCGATCACCTCGCGCAGCGGCGCCGCCGCCTCGGCGGGCCGGCCCAGCTCGATCATCAGCATGCCGTAAGCGAAGTGCAGCGACGCCTGGCGCGGGTCGAGCCGCCGGGCCGCGTCGAAGTGACCCGCGGCCTCGGCCATCACGGCGGCACGATCTTCCGGCCGCGGCCGGGCGGCGTAGCGCGCGAGCAGCGCCTGGCCCAGGTTCCCGTGCGCGGCGTCGAGTTGCGGATCGTCGGCCAGCGCCGCGCGGAACTGGGCGATCGCTTCGTCCCAGCGCTGCTGGCGCGCGAGCAGCGAGCCGAGGTTGGCGCGGACGCGGGCCCGGTCGAGCGGCCGCTCCGCCTGCGCGGCGGCGCGACGGAAGCGCGCCTCGGCCTCCGGCAGGCGGCCCGCGCCGGCCAGCGCCGTCCCCAGGGCGTCCTGCGGCAGCCAGGCCTCCGGCGACTTCTTCGCCGCGTACGACCAGAAGGCGAGGTCGTCGCGCCAGACCCGCTGGCGGAGCACCGTGGCGGGGAGCGCGACGGCGGCGACGGCCGCGGCCACGCCCAGGACGAGGACGGCCGGGCGGGGGGCGCGCTGCGGCGCAAGCCGCGCGGCGAAGCGCTCGAGCCCCAGCGCGAAGAGCAGCACGGCTGCCGGCGGAGGGGAGGTAGAGGTAGCGCTCGGCGAGCGGCGTGGCGGCGATCCTGCCCGCGGCGACGGCCAGCGCGGGGGCGAGGGTCAGCAGGAAGAGCGCCGCTGCGAACGCTTCCGCGCCGGCACGGCGGCGCGCGAGCGAGAAGGCCACCAGCGCCCCGGTGCCGGCCGCGACGAGCGCGCCGAGGATGGCGATCAGCGCGGAGACCGGGACGCGGTCGACGAAGGCGGAGAGCGGCGTGGGCCAGGCGGCCTTGACCGAGTACCAGCCGAGCGCCGTCAGCATCGTGCGCAGCGGGTCGGTCCACGCGATCGGCTGCGCCGCGCCGGCGGGCGCTGCCGCCAGGCGCAGCCCGAGCGCCACCGCTGCGGCCGCGCCGGCGAGCGCGGCGCCGAGTGCGGCGTCCTTTCCCGGGCCCGGTGCCGCCGGCGAAGTCCGCGACGCCTCCCCGCGCGGCAGCGCCGCGAGCAGCGGCAGCAGCGCCACCAGCGCCAGCCCGACCTCCTTCGACAACATCGATCCCAGCGCCAGCAGCGCCGCGGTGACGAGTCCGGTCGTGCGCCGCGTCTCGAGCCAGCGCGTGAACGCGACGAGCGATCCCAGCGCGAAGGCCGCACACAGCAGGTCCGAGCGCCCCGCGAGCCAGGCCACCGACTCGACGTGCACCGGGTGGAGCGCGAACAGCGCCCCGGCCGCCACGGGGACCGCGAGCGGGCCGCACGCTGCGGGACGGAAGCGGCGCAGCAGCGCGGCCCCGAGCGCCACGACCAGCGCGCTCGACACGCCGTGCAGCAGCGCGGGTGTGGCGTGGAAGACGAGCCGGCGCCCTGCGTCACGGGCCTCGGGTGGGTAGAGGGTCCGCACCACGAGGTCGTCGAGCAGGTACGAGAGGACGACCATCGGGCGGTAGTAGTGCGCACCCCACTGCGGCACGCCGGCGGGCGGGAAGAAGGCGTCGGCCGGCCCGTCAAAGTAGGGGAGTTGCCGGTCGAGCACGATCGGGTCGTCCCAGATGAACCCGTTGTGCAGCGAGGGGAGGAAGACCGCGACCGCCAGCAGCCCGACCAGGACCGCCGCGATCCCGACCCTCCGCGCGCTGGGGGGCGTCACCGGATCACGGGCAGGGGGAGAGGTCGTACGTGTAGCGGCACCCCGGGAGCCCGGCGGCCGGCTCCCGCTCTTCGCCCGCGGCATCCCGGCCGTAGGAGCCCTCGCGCACCCCGTCGTGGCCGACGACGACGAAGTGGACCCACGAGCCGGGTGCGACCGCGCCCGGGTCGAACGACGCGCTGCCGCCTGCGCCCAGGCCGCAGGCCTGGGCGCCCCAGGCGGGCCGTTCGGCGAGGGGCGCCGCGCGCACCGACCAGTAGATCGTGTGCCCGGCGGCGCACGGGGCCGGAGTGAAGGCGATGTCGATCGCCGTCGGGGAAGCCCCGCGGCCCGCGGTCAGCGGCGCCGCAGTTGGGCTGGCCTCGCCCGGCCCCGGCCCGCCGCTCCCCGGGGTGGCGGAGGCCTCGCCCGAGTCCGGGCTCTCGTAGAAGGCGCGGAAGTCGCGCGCCCCGTCGCGCGCGACGTAGAAGTAGGTGCGCCCCGGATCGACCTCCTCGTCCCGGAAAGCGACCTGCGAGACGGGCAACTCGGCGGCGCGGAGGGCGTACGGCCCGCCGGCCGCGGTGCCGCGGTAGAGGTTCCAGGAGGCGATCGCCGCGCAGGGGTCGGGCGCGCTGCGGGTCAGCGCGAGCGCCGCGCCGTCGGCGGCGGCTGCGAGCCCGGACGGCGGATCCGGCGCGAGGTCGGCGCTGTAGGTGACCAGGCCGGCGGCCAGGTCCTGCTCGACGCGCGCCCCCAGCGCCCACTCCTCGTAGCTCTTGTCGCAGCGCAGGAAGTACTCGAACCAGCCGCTGACGTAGCGCAGATAACGCTGGTGCCGCGTGGCGTTCCAGCTGCCGCAGGTCAGCCCGCACCCCAGGAAGTCGCTGTTCCTCTCCGGGTCGCAGTGGTTGGCCGAGACCAGCTTGACGCCGCGCTTCTGCGGCACCGCTGCGGCGTAGAGCACCTGGGAGCTGCCGTCGGCGTTGCAGCTCGAGGGCTCCGAGAAGGTGATCCCGATCGCGGCCCGCGCGAAGGGGAGCGCGCCGACCCCGAGACCGCCGTTGTCGACCGGGTCGAGCGGGGCCGAGGCGATCACCCGCGCGTCGCGTCCCGCCGCGGTGAGCGCCCAGAGGCCACCCGCGGAGTGTCCCGAGGTCCCGGCCTTCGTGGTGTCGATTCGCCCGAAGAAGAGCGACCCGGGGTTCGCGTCCTGGGCGAAGATCCAGTCGATCTGCGCGCTCATGTCGTCGGCGTTCTTCGAGTGGTTGCAGCCGAAGAAGTTGCACGGGTAGTTGGCCTGGATCGTCAGGTAACCGCGGCTGGCGAGGTGGTCGCCGAGGTCGTAGCGGTCCTTGTTGCGGGAGAAGCCGTGGCCGAAGATCACCACCGGCAGGCGGCCCGCGGCCGGGTCGACACCGCCGTCCTTCGCCGGGTAGTAGATGTCGGCAGTCAGCGTCGCGCCGCCGGTGACGGGGATCTCGACCGTCAACCGGCCGGCGGCGAAGGGGCCGCGCGTGCCGGGGTCGGTCGCGGCGCGGGCCGCGCCCGGGACTGCGGCGCAGAGCGCCGCGGCCAGACCGGCCGCGGAGAGAAGGCGTCGTTTCGGATCCATCCGCTGCATCATTCCACGGTGGCCGCGGCGCCGCACGGCCGGTGCGTCACCCGCGATCCGAGGGCGGGCGCACCACCCGCCAGCGTCGGCGTCGGCGGCGCGATCCCGCCGTTGACGCTCCCGGCACACCCCCCTATCCTCCCGCCGCAATGCGTCTGACGCGCACAGCGCGCCAGGGCTCCTGCTGCTGAACAGGGGACGCGCCGGCGCTCGAGCCCGCGTTCGAGGATGGGCGGCGCGACCTCGAGCAGTTCCGCGGACGGTCGGAGGAGTGACGGTCGTGCTGCAGGAGGAAGCGGGGCAGGGCGGACCGGCAGGGTGGTGGATGCCGCTCGCGGTGGCGGCGCTCGCGGTGGCGGCCTTCGCCCGGACGCTGGGCTTCGGTCTGGTCTGGGACGACCCCAAGCTGCTGGCGGTGATGGCCGAGCGGCTCGGTGCGGGGGGCCTGGCCGGCCTGCTGGGGTCCGACTTCCGGCTCGACCCGGCGATCCCGCTCGGCTTCTACCGGCCGGTGACGATGCTCTCGCTCTGGATCGACCGGGCGGTCGGCGGGGGTGCCGCGTGGCCGTTCCACCTGACCAACGTCGCGCTCCACGCGCTGGCCTCGGTTCTGGTCTTCCGGCTGCTCCTGCGGCTGGGCGCCGCGTCGTTGCCCGCGCTCGGCGCGGCCACGCTGTTCGCCGCGCACCCGGTCCACGTCGAATCGGTCGCATTCGTCTCGGGGCGCACCGACCTGCTGGCCGCGACCTTCGTGCTGGGGGCGACGCTGCTCTGGCTGCGCGACCGCCGGGCGGAGGGGCCGGTGCGCGCCCTCCGCGTCACCGCAGGCAGCGCGCTCTTCGCGCTGGGCAGCCTGTCGAAGGAGGTCGCGCTGGTGCTTCCCGCGGTGCTGATCGCGTGGGATGCGTTGCTGGGTGGCGCCCGACCGGCCTGGCGAGGCCGCGGGCGCGTCGCGTGGCTGGCCGGCTTCGGCGTCGCGCTCGCGCTCGTGCTGCTGCTCCGCTTCGGGGTGGCGGGGGCGCCGCTGGCGGGCGCCGATGCGGGCGGCCCGCCCGCGCCACCGTTCGGCGAGCGCCTCGCCGCGGCGCCGGCCGTCCTGGCGTTCGCGCTCAGGCTGCTGGTCCTGCCCTGGCCCCTCTCCCCGTACCACACCCCCGACCAGGTCCGGCTCGACCCGCTGACGCTGGGCGGGGCGGCAGTCGTGCTGGCCGCGTGGGGGTTCTTCGCCTCCCGCCGCTGGCAGCGGGCCGGACTGCTCTCGGCCGCCTGGACGGTCGGGTTCCTGCTCCCGAGCGCGGGGATCGCCGCCCATGCCGGCGCCACCTTCGCGGAGCGGTTCCTCTACCTGCCGTCGGCGGGGCTGCCGGTCCTGGTGCTCGCGGCGCTGGGGGCCAAAGAGACGGTGCGCGCTGGCGTCGCGTCCGTGCTCACCGCGACGCTCGCGGTCCTCGCGCTCGGGGGCGCAGCGTTCAGTGTCATGGAGTCGGCGATCTGGCGCGACGAGGAGTCGCTGGCCGGCGCGCTGGTGGCGCGCTCACCCCGCTACGCCGACGGCTTCGTCGGCCTGGCCCACGTGCGCGAGCGGCAGGGGCGGCTCGACGAGGCCGCGGAACTGCTCGACCGCGCGCTCGCGCTCGACCCGGCCCTGGCCGGAGCCCACATGAAGCTGGGCCTGGTGCGCGGCCGGCAGCAGCGCTGGGACGAATCGATCGCCGCCTTCCAGCGCGCGCTCGCGCTGCGGCCAGACTACGCCGACGCGCTGGCCAACTTGGGCCACACCTACCTCCTGATGCGCCGGCCACAGGACGCGATCCCGCCCTTCGAGCGCGCGGTGGCGCTGCGTCCAGGCTTCGCTGCAGCCTGGGCCGGCCTGGGCCGGGCGCTCGGCACCGCCGGCGATCCAACCCGCGCCGCGGAGGCCTTCGGGCGCGCGATCGTCCTGGATCCGGCCGATCCGGACGCGCGCCTGGGACTGGTGGTGGCCCGGCTGCGCCAGGGACGGCCCGAGCTGGCCTGGCAGGCGCAGCGGGAGCTGGCCGCCGTCGACCGCGAGGCGGGGGAGCGCGCCGCGGCGATGATCCGCGGCGCGGGTCACTGACGCGATGCCGGCGACCCCAGGTGGCCTCGGCGCGGAGCGCACCGGGCGCGAGCTGGTCGTCGTGGCGCTCGTCGCCCTCGCCGCCCTCGCCGTGGGGGCGCCCACCCTGCGCGGAGGCTTCGTCTACGACGACGTGCCGAATGTCCTGCAGAACGAGTGGATCCGCGACGGAGGCCACCTTCGCGAGATCTTCACGCGACAGGTGGCGGCCTTCGACCCCCAGAACCGGACCAGCTTCTATCGCCCCGCCATGCATCTGCTCTACATGGCCACCTGGGCCGTCGCGGGGCCGCGGCCCTGGGCCTATCACCTGGTCAATCTGGCCTTCCACCTCGGCTGCTCAGTGCTCGTCCTGGTCGCTGCGCGGCGAGTCTTCGCGCGCTGGAACGACCCAGCCCGGGAGGGGGCGCGGCGCTTCGCAGCGCTGGCCGCGGCCCTGGTCTTTGCGACGCATCCCGTCCACGCCGAGGCGGTGGCGTGGATCGCGGGGATCACCGACCTCTCTGCCGGCTTCTTCGTGCTGCTCGCGTTCGTGCTGTATCTCGATCCGCGAGGGACCCGCGCACTCCCGCTCGGACTGGCGGCGTGCTCTTTCCTGGTCGCCACGCTGTGCAAGGAGACGGCCTTCGTCCTTCCGCTGCTCCTCGCGGCGGTCGAGCTGTTCCCGTCGGCGGGCGCGGACGCTTCCCGGGACCGCGGGGTGCTGCTGCGCCTCGCACCGTTCGTGCTGGCGGCGGCCGTCTCGCTCGGCCTGCGCTGGAACGCGCTGGGAAGCCTGGCGCCGGCCAGCCGGGCCGGCACGGCCGCCGAGCCCGCGGGCTGGCTGCTCGACGTCCCGTGGCTGCTGGCGCAGTACCTCGCGATGCTCGTCGCACCGTTCGGGCTCAGCGTGGTCCATCCCTTCGTGCCCGTGCGCGGCCCGGCCGACCCACGCGCGCTTGCCGGTGTCGCGGCGCTGGCGGCAATCGTGGCCACCGCCTGGCTCTTCCGGCGTCGGCCGGTCGTCCCGGTGGCGCTCGCCTGGACCACCGTGCCGCTGCTGCCGGCGCTCTACATCCCGGCACTCGGAGAGAGCGTGTTGGCCGAGCGCTACCTCTACCTGCCGGTCTTCGGGTTCGGGCTGATCGCCGGCCTCGCGCTGCTGCGCATCACGGCCCCGGCCGTCCGCCGCGGCGTGCTGGCCGCGCTGACGCTCGGGCTGGCCGCCGGCTCGGTCGCGCGGCAGTCGGTCTGGCGCGACAACCTCACGCTGTGGACCGACGCCGTGCGCCGCGCTCCGTCGAACGCTCCGGCATGGGAAGCGCTCTGCTTCGCGGAGCTCGAGGCGCGGCAGTTCGAGCGGGCCGTGGCCAGCTGTGAGCGGGCGCTGGCGCTCGATCCCGGGCGCGACGATGCACGGATCAACGGCGGAAGCGCGCGGCTCGCGCTGGGCCGCTTCGAGGAGGCGCTCGCGGCCTTCGAGCAGGCGCTCGGGCACCGCCCGGACTCGCCCGAGGCGCTGACCGGGCGCGGCTACGCGCTGGGCGCCCTGGGCCGGCCCGGGCCGGCGATCGCGTCGTTCCAGGCCGCGATCGCGGCGGATCCCGGCTACGCCGAGGCGCACAACGGGCTCGGCGTGGCGCTCGCGCGGAGCGGCCGGCTGGCCGCGGCGGTGGAGAGCCTGCGCCGGGCCGTCGCCGCGGCGCCTGACCAGCCGGACTACGCTGCCAACCTGGCCGGCGCGGAGCGGGCGCTCGCCACGCGCTGAGCGCGACGCGCAGGAGGACCGCTCACGGGCTGTCCTTCGGGTCGTGCAGCGGGTCGGGCGCCCGCTCCGGCACCAGGCGTCCCCGCCGCTTCAGCGCCTCCCGCAGCACGAACTCGATCTGCCCGTTGAGCGAGCGCAGGTCGTCCTCCGCCCAGGCGCGCAGCGCGTCGAGCAGCGCGCCGTCGACGCGCAGGAGGAACGACTTCCGCTCGCCCACGGCAGCTCCCGGCTAGTGGTAGATCGAGCCGGCGTTGACGATCGGCTGGGTCGAGCGCTCGCTGCAGAGCACGACCAGCAGGTTGCTGACCATCGCCGCCTTGCGCTCGTCGTCGAGCTTCACGACGTTGTTGGCGTCCAGCCGCGCCAGCGCCATCTCGACCATCCCGACCGCGCCGTCGACGATCTTCTGCCGCGCGGCGATGATCGCGGAGGCCTGCTGGCGCTGCAGCATCGCGGCGGCGATCTCCGCGGCGTAGGCGAGGTGGCTGATCCGGGCCTCGATCACCTTCACGCCGGCCTTGGCCAGCCGGTCCTGGATCTCGGTCTTCAGGTGCTCGGCGATCTCGACGATGTTGGCGCGCAGCGACATCACGCCGTCCTCGTGCGCGTCATAGGGGTACAGCGTGGCGAGGCTGCGCAGCGCGGACTCGCTCTGGACGTGGACGTAGTTCTGGTAGTCGTCGACCTCGAAGGCCGCTTCTGCGGTGTCGACGACCTGCCAGACGACGATCGCGGCGATCTCGATCGGGTTCCCCATCAGGTCGTTGACCTTCAGGCGCTGGGTCTCGAAGTTGCGCACGCGCAGCGAGAGCTTCTTCTTGGAGTAGAAGGGGTTGGTCCAGCGCAGCCCCTCGACGCGTGCCGTCCCTACGTACCGGCCAAAGAGTTGAAGTACCACCCCCTGGTTCGGCGCGACCGTGAACAGGCCGAGCAGCAGCAGAAAGGCGAGCGCGATCGAGAAGATCCAGAGCAGCAGATGCGGGACCGTGCCGGTGCCGCGATCGAGCGCGATCACCGCTTGGACGAACATGTAGATCGAGCCGGCCAGCGCGGCGAGCAGGAGCAGCAGGGCGGCCAGGCCGGAGACGGGACGGACTTCCTTTTCGCGGATCATTTTTGCCCCTCCTAGAGAGCAATCGGAATGATATCATTCTGATCGCACGGTGGCAAGCAGGAATTTTCGAGTGTTCGGGGGGCTCCCCTAATCCTCTTCGAATCAGAGACTTGGAAGGACCGAGGAGGGACGCCGCAGCCGCCCGAGGGCGTTCCGGAGCGGCCCCACCCCCTCGACGGTCTCGGCCCGGATCGCATCGACCGCGGCCACGTAGGCCGGCGCCGAGCCCCCGAAGACGAGAATCGGCAGCTCCAGGCCCACCCCGCGGCGCAGCCGCTCGAGCTGCCCCGGCAGTTCCGGATCGTCGGGCGGAAAGACGATCCCGAGGGCGAGCGCCCGGGCCCCGGTCTGGCGCACCGCCGCGGCGATGTCGTCGGCCGGGAGGTCGGGCCCGAGGTAGGTCACGCGCCAGCCCTCGGCCGCTCCCGCGAGTGCCGCCATCAGCGCCGACAGCTCGTGGTGCTGGCCGGCCGGCAGCGCGACCAGCAGCACCGGCGCGTTCGGCGCGGCCAGGAAGGTCCCGCGCATCCCGCCCAGGAAGCTGCGCAGCGCCGCGCTCGCCATGTGCTCGTGGTAGGGGCGCAGCTCGCCGCGCTGCCAGGCCTCGCCGATCGCCCCGAGCAGCGGCCCGATCACCCCTTCGAGCAGGTGCGGCAGGCTCAGCGCCAGGCGTGCCTCGTCCAGCGCAGCCTCGAGCCGCGGAGCCTCGAGGTCGCGGATCGCTGCGAGGCAGGCGGCCACGTGCCGGACGCGCAGGTCCTCGGGCGGGGAGGCGGCCGCGGCAGCGCGGGGAAGCGGGGGGCGGGCCGCCGCGAAGGCCTCGCGGCGGTCGTCGTCGACCAGCGCCGCCAGTTCGGCGTTCGAGAGCCCCGCGATCTGTCCGATCCGGCGTCCGCCGTCGAGCGCCTCGCGGATCAGCCCCAGGCGGTGGACGTCGGCGTCCGAGTAGAGCCGGTGGCTCCCCGGCGTCCGGCCCGGGACGACCGCCGCGTAGCGCTTCTCCCAGGCCCGCAGCAGGTCCTGGCTGACGCCGGTACGCCGGACGACCACCTGGATCGGGTGGCGCGGCTCGTCGCTGAGCGGCTCGTCGGACACGGCTCGACCCCCGGGAACCTGGACATTATCGGGCAGGGACTCGACGGCCGGGGGTCCGGCCCCCGGCGTTGCCGGCGAGGCCGCGCGCACCCTAGCTTTCGCAGCAGCACGCTGGGGACGGCGGCGCCTGCGGGGACGCGGAGGGGGCTCCCGAACATGGTCGATGCGCGCCGCGCGGCGGCCGGGGCGATGCTCGCCCTGGCGATCTCCATCTTCCCGGTCCTGGCGCTCGACGGCGGCGAGGAGTGCTTCGGCTGCCACGAACGCATCCCGGACCGCCTGATGCCGACGCACCCGATGGACGTTCCGGTGGCGGGGCGCGTGGCTGGGAGCGCGTCCGGGCTTCTCCTGGCCGGGGGACGGCTGACCTGCCTGACCTGCCACACCGGGCACGGCCGGGAGGGGCACGACGCGGCCGACCAGGACTACTTCCTGCGGCTGACGGTTCCCGAACTCTGCGCGCGCTGCCACCGCGGCCCGAACGGGGTCTGGGACGAGCCGCACGCCCAGTACGCCGACACGGTGCACGGCGGCCCGCGATTCGCGGGGCCGGCGCCCTCGGGCGAAGACGCGTCGCGGCCCGAACTCGACCCCGTGACGCGCCGCTGCCAGGCCTGCCACGGTGCGGTCGCGCTGGTCGCGGACTTCAAGGCGTCCGCGCCCCGGATCGCGGTCGACCACTCGCACCCGGTCGGCGAGTACGCCCTGGCGCGCCCCACGGCCTTCGGCCTCTATCGCGCGGCGGCAGAAGTACCTCTCCCCGCGCGGCTGGTCGAAGGGCGAGTGAGCTGCGGCAGCTGCCACCGCGTCTACTCGTTCAGCCGGAGCGTGATCGCCGGAGGCAGCCGCCGGCAGCTCTGCCTGTCCTGCCACGACCTCGGCCACCCGCGCCCCGACGAACTGCGGGCGTCCGGCCCGCCGGGGGAAGCCCCCGTGACGCGGGCCGCCGTCGTCCGCCGCTAGACCTCGCGTCGGGCCGCGCCCGCCTCGGCCAGCACGGCGTCGACGAAGCGCGCGATCTCGACGGGCGTGGTGTAGACGTTCGGGGTGACGCGGATCCCCTCGAAGTCCTCGTGCCTGATCCCCGTCGTGAAGATCCGGTACCGCTCCCAGAGGCGCTTGACCAGTTCCGCGCTGTCGAGCCCCTCGACCTGGAACAGCGCGATCCCGCCGGCCTGCCCGGGCCCCAGCGCGGTGTGGAACCGGACCTTCGGGTGCTCCCGCAGCGGCGCGACCCAGAGATCGCGCAGGTGGATCAGCCGCTGCAGCTTGCGCGGCTGCCCGATCGCCTGGTGGAACGCCACCGCCTCCGCGATCGCCAGGCAGGGTGCGGCCGGGTGCGTCCCGATCTCCTCGAACTTGCGGATGTCGGCATCCTGCTTCTCGTCGGCCGCCATCAGCGGCCAGACCCCCGGGATCCGGTCCCGGCGCACGAACAGCATCCCCGTGCCGTGGGGCGCGGTGAGCCACTTGTGCAGGCTGGTGCCGAAGTAGTCGCAGTCGAGGTCCGCCAGCGTGAAGTCGAGGTGCGCGAACGAGTGCGCGCCGTCGACGATCACCGGGATCCCGCGCCGGCGCCCCAGCGCCACGATCTCGCGCACCGGCATGACCTGTCCGGTCAGGAAGATCACGTGCGAGACGAGGATCGCCTTCGTCTTCGGCGTGAGGTTCTGCTCGAACAGGGCGACGATCCGCGCCGCGTCGCCGGCCGGCATCGGCAGCGGGAACTGGCGCAGGACCTGCCCCTCGCGCCGCGCCCGCTGCTTCCACGTCGTGATCATCCGCGGGTAGTCCTGGGTGGTCGTCAGCAGCTCGTCCCCCGGCGCGTGCGGCAGGCCGAGCTGCACGGTCTCCAGCGCTTCGGACGCGTTGCGGGTCAGCGCGATCTCCTCGGGCGACACGCCCGCGAGCCGCGCGAGCTGCTGGCGGACCCCCTCGCGCTGCGGCTCGAGGACCTGCCACATCGTGTAGGGCGGGAGCTCGTTCTCGTAGCTCCAGTGCCGGAACAGCGCGTCGATCACCGGGCGCGGCGAGGGGCTGATCCCGCCGTTGTTGAGGTTGACCAGGCTGCGGTCGACCGCGAAGGCCTGCTGGATCGTGCGCCAGAAGGCCTCGTCGGCGGTCAGCGGGTCGGCGCCGGCGGGGGCCGGGCCGGCCTCGGCCGCCGCGACGAGCGCGCGGGCCAGGCCCGGTGCGCTGAAGGCGACCGGCAGGACGGCGGCGGGAAAGACGATCGAGGAGAGGAAGCTCCGGCGGGGAAGGGCCTGGCTCATGGCGGGCTCCGCGGGGGAGCCGAGTCTACGCGACCCGGGGCCGGCGCTGGCACCGCCGCGGCGGGGCGGGAGAAGATGGCGCCGATGCGGGCCCGCACCCTGCCAGCCCTCGTGCTCGTCGGCGCCGTGCTCGCGATCTACGCGGCGAGCCTGGGCGGGGGCTTCGTCTGGGACGACGCCGAACTGATCGTCGCCAAGGCCCCCTTCTTCGGCGCGGCGGGGAGTGCGGCCCGGATCCTCTCGTCGTCGGACACCGGGCTCTACGACGACGCGACGCCCTACTACCGGCCGGCGACCACCCTGAGCTTCCTGGTCAACTACCGGCTGTTCGGGCTGGAACCGTTCTGGTGGCGGCTGGTCAGCCTGCTCCTGCACGCGGCCTCTGTGCTGCTGCTCTTCCGGCTGGCCGCGCGGCTGTTCGAGGACGAGCGCGCGGGGTTCGTGGCCGCGCTGCTGTTCGCGGTCCACCCGGCGGCGGTCGAGGCGGTGGCGTTCGTCACCGCGCGCAACAACCTGCTCTGCGCCGCCGGGCTGCTCGCCGCTCTGCTCGTGGTGCGCCGCCGCGGCGCGCTGGCGGTCGCCGGCGCGCTCCTGCTCTTCGCGCTGGCCCTCTCGAGCAAGGAGCCGGCGGTCGTCCTGCCCCCCTTCCTGCTGGGGTTGGCGCTGCTCGCGCGGGATCCGCGGCTGCGGGCGTCCCCGCTCGTGCTCGCGCTCTTCTTCGGGGTACTGGCGGCCTACCTGGGGCTGCGCGCGCTGGTCCTGGGGACGGTGGCGCCGGGCCTGGCGGCGGACGGCCTCACGGCGCGCGCCGGGCTGGTCGTCGGCTCGCTCTTCGAGTCGCTGCGGATCCTGCTGCTGCCGCTGCACCTCAACGCGTCGTACGCGCCAGGATCGATCGCGTTCTCGTTTCCGAAGCTGGCGGCCACGCTGGTCGGGCTCGGGGGCCTGGCCTGGGGCGCGCTGGCGCGCCGCAGTCCGGACCCGGTCCGCGCCGGGAGCCTCTGGTTCCTGCTCTCGCTGCTGCCGATCGCGAACCTCGTGCCGATCCCGAGCGCCCCGGTGGCCGAGCGCTACCTCTACCTCCCGGCCCTCGGGGTCGCGGTGCTGGCCGCGGCCGGCTGGCGCGCCCTGGCGAGCCGGCGGGCGCGGGCGGCGTCCGTGCTGGCCGCGCTGCTGCTCGTCGCGCTCGGCGTGCGTGCGGCGGTCCGCACCACCGCCTGGTTCGACGATCGGCGGCTCTTCGAGAGCATGGTCGCGTCCGATCCGGGGAACGCGTCGGCGCACTACAACCTCGGCCACCTGCGGGCCGGGTCAACGACCTCGCGGGGGCGATCTCGGCCTGGGAGGCCGCCGTCGCCGCCAACCCGCGCCACGCCGGGGCGCACAACAACCTGGGAAATGCTTACGCGATGACCGGGCGCACCGGCCTGGCCCGCGGCCACTACGAGGCCGTCCGCGAGTTGGACCCCGGGGAGGCGATGCCGCTCTTCAACCTGGCGCGGATCGCCGAGATGGAGGGGCGTCCCGCGGAGGCGGCCCGGCTCTATGCCGAGTACGCCCGGGCCGACGGCGGATCCGCCGATCCCCGACGCCGGGCGCTGGTGGAGAAGGCCCGCTCGAGGGCGGCGGTCCTGGGTCGCTGAAGCCCTTCCGGAGGCCCGCCGCCTGACCGCGTTCAGCGCCGGTGACCCTTTCCGATCGGGGAAATTACCATTCGGTTTATGGGCTTTTCACCAGATCGGCTGCCCGCCAGGACGCTTACACAATCGGAACCGCCCGTGAATGTTCGTTTTCCGCCCACAACTTGCTTGGCACACCGATTGCTTCCCAGTAAGTCACAATGAAGACCATCCTCCACGCCGGACTCGCCCTCGCCGCGGTGCTCGTCGCCGCCGTGGGCCCCGTCCCGGCGGCGGAGATCGCCCCCCGGTACGAGTACACGCTGGCCGACTTCACCGGTCCGGTGCCGTTCATGGGCGTGCGGGTCCGGCTGGACGCGGCCCGCGAAGAGGCCTTCATCCTGAGCGGCGGCACCCTGCGGGTCTTCGGCCCGACGGGGATGGAGACCTTCTCTTTGCCGCTGGACCCCGAGTTCGGGGTGGTCCAGGACGTCGCCGTCGACGAGACCGGCGACCTCTACCTCCTCGCGCACGAGTGGATCCAGCGCCCGGGCACGACGGGCTTCTACCTGCTGCGCTGCGACTACCGCGGCGTGGCGCTGGAGAAGCTGGTCCCGGCGGGGATCCCCGAGAAGCTGGCCGACTTCCTGCCCAACACGCTGATCTACGCGGACGGCCGCTTCTACGTCTCGGTGTCGAACCGGATGCAGGTGCTGGTGCTGAGCAAGCGCGCCGGCCTCGAGCAGGTGAAGGACTTCACGGCGGCGCTCCCGGAGGAGAAGGACATCCGGCTGAACGCGAGCTTCGGCGGCATCGCCGTGGACCCGCAGGGCCGCGTGATCGTCAGCGTGCCGATCGACTTCGGCGTCTACGTGATGGCGGCCGACGGCCAGGTCGCGCGCTTCGGCGAAGCCGGCTCGCGGCCGGGAAACTTCAACATCGTGGGCGCGGTCACCACCGACGCCGCCGGGAACATCTACATCGCCGACGTCCTGCGCAGCACCGTGAATGTCTTCGACAGCGGGCTGCAGTTCGTGACGGAGTTCGGCGGGTACGGGATCACCGATGGAAAGCTGATCAAGCCGACCGACCTTGCGGTGTCGTCGGCGGGGCGGCTGTTCGTATCGCAGATGAGGAACCGCGGCGTCGCGGTCTTCACGCTCTCGCCGGCCGGGGAGCAGGCCAGCCCCGGCGCGGCAGGAGAGGCGGGCGGCCGACGCGCCGCAGGGAACAAGGCACACGAGGGAATCAGCAGTTTCACGGCACGAGATGTAACCCACGCTAGCACCCCCCGAGAAGGGTAAACCCGCCGCGAGGCGGGGACTCAGAGCCGAGGGTCCTGAATGGTCAGGACGGCCGGGCCGCCGGGGGAAAGGAGGAGTGAGAAATGAATCGGAACAGGATCATCGTAGGACTGGCGGTCCTTCTGGCGGCGGTCGGCGTGAACGCGTTCGCGTTCCATTCCGGCGGCGTGGCCGAGTGCGAAGGCTGCCACAGCATGCACGAGGCGACCTCGCTCGACGGTAACCTGCTTATCGCGGCCGACGCCAGCTCGACCTGCCTCAGCTCGTCGTGCCACGGCGACCCGTCGCCGGGCAGCTACCACGTGTACTCCGGTGGCGCCTCCCAGACCGTCCCGCCGGTCCAGTACACCCCGGGCGGTGACTTCGGCTGGCTGAAGATCGACTTCACCTGGGCGCTGAGCGGCACCAACTACAGCGAGCCGGGCTACACGCGCGGCCACAGCGTCGTGGCGGCGGATGCCGGCCTGGCTGCCGACCCGCGCTTCGCGTTCGGACCGGGCGGCACCTTCGACGCGTCGGTGCTTGGCTGCCAGAGCTGCCACGACCCGCACGGCAAGGCCCGCCAGCTCTACAACGGCGGCGCCGGCGGCTTCGGCGGCACGGGCAGCGGCGAGCCGATCTGGGCCTCCGGCTCCTACGGCGACGCTCCCAAGGCCAACACGTTCGGCGGCACGGGCCAGGAGGGGCAGGGCGCCCCGACCGGTCTCGCGGTCGGCATCTACCGCCTGCTGTGGGGCCCGGATTCGCCGGACCTCCCGCCGGGCGCGGCCTACACCTCCTACCCGGTTGCGGTCGCTCCGCGCACCTACAACCGCACCGAGAACCTGACCCAGACCCGCGTGGCCTACGGCGGTGCCGGCAGCGCCGATTCGTGGGGCAACTGGTGCGGCGCCTGCCACGGCGACTTCAACGTGGCCGGCGGCGACGACGCCCACCACCCGACGGGTGAGACCCTTGGCAACGGCCCGGTCGGCTCTGCGACCGGCTCCGAAGCGACCAACTACGGCGCCTACGTCTCCTCCGGCCGCCTGAACGGCAGCTTCGCGATCTCCTACAACACCCTGGTTCCGTTTGCCGAGGCCACCACGAGCATCGCCACCCTGGCGCTGCACGCGAAGAACGACGACACGTTCCTGAGCGGCCCGGGCACCGGTGCCGAGGTGATGTGCCTCAGCTGCCACCGCGCGCATGCTTCCGGCTTCGCCGAGATGCTGCGCTTCGACTACGGCTACGAGTTCATGACCAAGGGTGGCGACTACCCGGGTTCGGACAACGCGTCCGTCGGCACCACCGGTCGTGGCCCGGCCCAGTCCCGCGGCCGCAACATCGCCATGTGGCGGGCTGCCTACTACGACCGCGCCGCGGCCACCAACTTCGGGCCGTACGACCGCGTGCTCTGCAACAAGTGCCACGCTCAGGATTAAGCGTGACGGAGTCACCCGTCTCGTGACGATCGGAGGGGGCTGGCGAAAGCCAGCCCCCTCGTCTGATAAGATCCCCCAACTCGACGACTCCTGGCCCGTGCAACCCGAGGGGTGACGGACGGCCGACATGTCTTTCCGGTGGATCGGTTCCGCGCTCGCCCTCTGCCTGTCCGTCGGGTGCGCGGTCCCCGTGCGGGCGCCGTCCGCGCCGGCCTTCGATCCGTCGGCGGCGGCGATCCTCGTCTACCTCGAGCCGCCCCTTGCCGAGGCCAGACGCCTGAGCGCCAGCCTGGCCACGCTCGAAGCGGTCCGGGAGGATGGCGGCCGGATCCCGCTGCGCCTGGAAAACCCCTCCGTCGGGGGGAAGCCGTCCCAGGTTCCCCACCGGCTCGCCGCGGGATCGCTCCCGCCGGGACGCTATGCCGGGCTCGAACTCACGCTCTCCGAGGCCACGCTCGCCAACGAGGACGGGAAGGCGGTGCTGGGGCTCCCCGACGGGCCCACCCGCGTGGTGCGCCCGTTCACGGCGACCGCCGGTTCGGGGACGGTCGTCGAGCTGCAACTCGATCTGAAAGCCGCCCTGGCCGACGGGTACCGCTTCCAGCCCGCGTTTGCCGCCACGATTCCCGCTCGGATCCCGGTGGGGCTCGTGGGCCTGGCCTCGGTCCCCGAGGAAGGGCTGGTCGTCACCTTCGACCGCCGCAGCGGCCGAGTCACGGCGGTCACCCCGGTCGGTCGGCGCCCGGTCGGGATCGCAATCGACGCGGTCCGCCGCCGCGGCTACGTGGCCCTGGCCGGCGACGACGCACTGGTCGCGATCGACCTCGAACGCGGAACGGTCGCGGAACGGCGGCCGCTTCGGGGCGGGGACCGGCCGGTCGACCTGGCGCTGTTCGCGGGGGGCACCCGCCTGCTGGTCGCCAACGAAGGGTCCTCCAGCGCGGTGATCGTCGAGGCCACGGGCCTGGCCGAGGTCGGCCGGGTGCTGGTCGGCGAGGCACCCGTGGCGGTCCTGGTCCGGGAGCAGCCCGAGGCGACGCCCGGCACCACGGTCCAGGAGCGGCTGTTCGTCGCCTGCCGCCGCGGGAACCGGATCGACGAGCTGTTCTTCGATGCGGAAAAGAACGAGTGGATCGTCGTCCGCTCGGCCGGCACGGACCCGGGCCCGTTCCGTCTCCAATTCAACCGTGCGCGCGACCGGATCTACGCCGCGCAGGAGGACTCGCCCTACCTCAGCGTCGCGCGGCTCTACGACGTTCAGCGCCGCCGCCGGTCCTGGAGGTGGCGCAGCGGCCGTTCGTCGGCCCCGGCCAGAACGCGATTCGGGTCGATCCTGCGTCGGACCGGATCTACCTGGCCCGGCGCGGAACCGGAACGATCGAGGTCTTCGATCCGTTCTCGCTGTTGGCGATCGACCGCCTGCCGATCCCGGCCGACGCGGTTTTCCTCACGCTCGACCGCGAGAACGCCGGGATCGTGGCTGTCCTCCCCTCGCGGGGTGAGGTCGTCCGGGTCAGCCCCCTCTCGCGCGGCGTCGAGGCCACCGTGCCGGCAGGGCCGAGGGTCGCATTCGCCGCGCTGATCGGGGAGCGATGAGCCCGCCTGGCCCGCGGGTGAGACGCCGCCCCCGGCACGCCGGGTGGCCCTGGCGCCTCGCGCTGGCGCTCGTGGCCGTGGCGGCCGGCGGGACGACCGCCGCCCGAGCCCAGCACCTCAACGGCTTCGCCGAGATCCAGGGGACCGCGGTCGACGAGACGCAGTTTCCGCTGCCCGAGACCGAGACCGACAGCTGGCGGGGCCGGCTCAGCCTGATCTACTCCCAGCAGCTCTGGCCGAACATCCAGTTCCAGGCCGGCGGGCTCTTCGAGCAGTTGCGGGGCCGGGCCGACTTCTTCGGGACCGAAACCGAGAGCGAGTTCACCCAGATGCTGCCTTTCGTCATCTTTCGCTGGCAGACGCCGACCAACGACGCCCAGCTGGGCTGGCAGCGCAACGAGTTCCGCAGAGGGGGCGGGGGTGCGACGACCGAGCGCCTGATCCGCGACACCTACGGGATCACGCTCGGCTGGACGCCCGAGCCTTCTTCGTTCGTGCGCCTCTCGTACTACCGGTCCGACGACCGGGACGGCGGGCGCGAGCGCTTCGACCGGCAGACCGATCGCATGCTGCTGCTCGCGGGCTACCGTCCGATCGAACCGCTGGTGTTCGACTACCGCGGATCGTGGAACTGGGAGGACAACCAGGCCGAGGACACGGAGATCGACACCACGACCCAGAACCTCCGCGTCCTGTTCAGCGACAGCTACTGGGACCAGCGCCTGATGGTCTCCGCGAGCTACGACGTCTCATGGCGCCAGGTCGAGACGCAGCGCGGCTCGCCCGGGGAGGTCTCGCTGCCCGTGGTCGCGATCCGGGGCCTGTCGGCCCTGACCGATCTGCCGTCGAACGTCACCCTCGCACCGAACCCGGCCCTGATCGACGCCAACCGCGAGGTCTCGGCCGGGGTGAACCTCGGGGTCCCGCGCCCGTCCGACGACCGGAGCTTGAGGAACATCGGCTTCGACTTCGAGATCCCGCGCGCGGTCAACTCGATCCGGGTCTGGGTCGACCGGGACCTTCCGCTCGAGATCTCGCGGACCTTCACCTGGGAGATCTGGAGCAGCGCGGACAACATCCGCTGGACGCGGCAGCGCGCGCTCGGGCCCGCCCCGTTCACGCCATTCGACAACTACTTCGAGCTGCGCTTCGGTGCGATCGCCGCGCGCTACCTGAAAATCGTGGTGGCCCCGCTGGCCCCGGGCGTGCCGAACGCGCAGGAGTACGCCACGATCAACGTGACCGAGCTGGAGGCCCTGCTCTACCGCGAGGTTCCCGGCACCGGGTTCCGGAACCAGGCGACCGACCAGCGGATCTACGCCGGGGCCCAGTTGATCCTGACCCGCGAGCCCTACCTGACCTGGAATGCGACCTACACCGCGAACATCCCGGACGAGAGCATCATCACCGACACGCTGGCCAACGTCCTGTCGCTCTCCTACCAGATCAACCCGATCTGGCTCGTGAACGCGCGCGCCGGTTACGAAACGGGCCGGTCGATCTTCGGCCGCCGCAACAGCACGCTATACGGCGCCACGGTGACGGCCACGCCGATCCCGACCTTCTCGGCCACGCTCTCGGCCAGCGGCCAGCGCGAGCGCTACGAGCGGGGGTTCGACCAGGACACCGACTCGCTCTTCCTCAACACGACGACGAACCTCTACGAAGGGGTCAATCTGCTCGTGGGCGGCGGGTTCGCGCGGACCCAGTTCATTCCGGGCGCAAGAATCGACACCACGACTGCCAGCGCCGCGCTGGAGCTGCTCCCCAACCCGGCCCTCAGCCTGGTGCTCGGGTACGACCTGACCCGGGACGAGCGGACGGGCGGCGCGCTCGGGGACGCCGACAGCTACTTCCGGTCGGGCGTCGCCTCGCTGTCCTGGAACCCCGTCCCGTCCTTCTACTTTTTCGGCTCGTACCGCATCGAGCGCTCGCTCCAGCTCCCCGAGCCGCGCCGCCTGACGACGACCTCGATCAACTGGTCGCCGTTCCCGCTCGGGACGCTGCGCTTTTCGCTGCGCTACGACGAATACTACGACACGCTGCTCGACAGCCGGATCCGGACCTGGGGCCCGGGCCTGCGCTGGTACCTCAATCCGATCTCGTACCTCGATTTCTACTGGGAAATATTCACTTCGGAGTCCACCCTGTCGGAGTATGAACGGGAGACGCTCGCGGCGACGCTGCGGGTCGGCTTCTGAGGGGGTTGCCACGATGATCAGACGGCGTTCGGAGGGACGGAAGGAGCAGCGGGGCCGCAGCGCGCGGGCGGTGGCCCTGCTCCTGCTGGGGGCGGCCCTCGCCGGCCTGGCCGGGGGCTGCACCACGACCCGCGGCCTGGAGTCGACCTACGCGGATCCGGAGGTCGACCTGAGCCTGGTCCAGACGGTGGCGGTGATGCCGTTCGTCAACCTGACCTCGGACGACCGGGCCGGGGAGCGGGTGCGGGACGTCTTCAGCACGATGCTCCAGGCGACCGGTGCGGTCTACGTCGTGCCGCCGGGCGAGGTGACGAAGGCGGTCAACCGGCTCCGCGTCGGCAAGTCGGACGAACCGGCGCCCGAGGACGTGACGGCGATCGGCTCGGCGGTCAAGGCCGACGTCGTCGATCACCGGCGTCGTGCGGGAGTACGGCCAGGTCCGCTCCGGCAACAGCACCGCCAACGCGATCGCGGTCAGCGTCAAGCTGTTCGCGACCGAGTCGGGGAAGGTGATCTGGAGCGGTTCGTCGACCGCGGGCGGCGTGACCGCGAGCGACCGGTTCTTCGGCGGCGGCGGCGAGCCGATGGAACTGGTCACCGAGGACGCGCTGCGCGACCTGATCGACCGGATCTACAAGTAGACCGGGAGCGAGACGCGGGATGAGGCCCGGGACGCCGAAGGGGTGGCTGCCGCGGCGCGCGGCGGGTGCGATCGTGGCGATCGCGCTGGTCACCCTTGCTTTGCCCGCGCTCGGCGCTCCGCCGCCGGCCCGGCCGTTCGAGGCGATGCGGCTGGCGATCCTGCCGATCGACAACATGACCGGCCGCGCCATCCCGGCCGACGACCTGGTCGCCGGGATCGCGGAGCGGCTGTCGGCGCGCGGCATGGCGCTGCTCGAGCCGGAGGCGCTCGACGCGGTGCTGGCGGACGGGCGGGTGCGGTGGGTCGGCGGCATCTCCGGTGACACGGCGCGGGCGCTTTGGGCGCGGCACCGCGCGAACGCTGCCCTCGTCACCAGCCTCGAGATGTTCGAGGACGGCTCCCCGCCGCGGATCGGCTTCACCGCGCGGCTGGTCGGGACCGGCGAGGACGGGGCCCGGGTCCTCTGGGCGACGAGCCTCGCGATGGCCGGCGAGGAGCGGCCGGGGCTGCTGGCGTTGGGGTACGTCGACGATCCGGTGGTCCTGACCAACCAGGCGCTGGACCGCCTGGCCGACGAACTGGCGGCCTTCGTCGCGACCGGCGCGATCCCGCGGGCCGAGCGCGGCTCGCAACGGCGCTTCCGCCCGCGCGCGGTGCACGTCTCGCCGGAAGCGCCGCGCTGGGGCGAGGAGCCGCTGCGCGTCGCGGTCCTCCCGTTCTCCAACGACAGCCCGCGACGCCAGGCGGGCGAGGTCCTCTCCTACCGACTGATCGCGGCCCTCGTCGGGGTGCCCGGCGTCACGATCGTCGAGCCGGGCGAGGTCCGGCGGGTCCTGCTCGAGACGCGGCTGATCCAGGAGGGGGGGCTGACCTACGCCCAGGCGGAGTTGCTGCGCGGGCTGCTCGAGGTCGACCTGGTGCTGACCGGAACGGTCTTCGACTATGCCGACCCGGGGACCGCCGACGAGGCGCCGATGGTGGGGTTCACGACGACCGTGATCGACGCCCGGCGCCGGCAGGTCGCCTCGGTCTCCTTCTCGCACGGGACGGGCCGGGACGGGGTCCGCTTCTTCGACCTGGGCGAGATCCGGACCGCCGATCGTCTGGCCGACGAGCTGCTCCGCGGCGTTGCGGACGCCCAGCGCCGCTGACCCGTCGCGGGCGGGGCGGCCGGCCATCGGCTATCTTCCCTCATCTAACCGGCGGGGTCCTTCACAGTCCGCGCCCAAGGGATGCCCCTGATGCGACGCTTCGTCCTGCTCTCGATGGCCCTCCTGGCCGGGTCCGCTTCGGCGGCGCCGGCCGCTCCGCCCGCCGCCGCACCCGCGGCCCTTCCGGTGGTCGACGGCGTGCGCGCCGTGGCGGTCGTCAACGGCGCGCCGATCTCGCTGGAGGAGGTCGAGCGCCAGCTCGCGACCCTGCACATGCAGTCCGAGGAAGACGACGCGGCCGCGCCCGCGAAGCAGGACCCGTCCGCGCTGCTCGACCGGATGATCACCGCCAAGCTGATCTCGCAGGAGGCGCGCGCCGCGGGGTTCGACGACGACCCCGAGTTCCGCAAGGCGACAGACGAGATCCGGCGATCGATCACCCGGGACATGCTGATCGCCCGCCAGACGGCCGACCTGAAGCCCGACCCGGCGGTCGTCGAGCGCTACACCAGGGACTACACCCGCGAATACACGATCGGGTCGGTGTTCTTTCAGAACGAGAAGGACGCCAAGGAGTTCGAGGCCCGGATCAAGGCGGGTGGCGAGTTCTTCAAGACCGCCAAGGCGGTGCGCGACGCCGGGAAGGCGACGGGACCGGACGGGCCTCAGAAGCACAAGGAGTCCACGATGCTCCCGAGCGTGGTCAAGCTGCTCGGGATCCTCAAGCCGGGGCAGACGGGGCCCGTGATGCAGAGCCCGAAGGAATGGGCGGTCATCCACCTCGTCGCGGTGAACTACCCCCAGGACCCGGACGCGCGCGCGCAGGCCACCGCGAAGGCGCTGGAGCTGAAGCGGGAAGAGTCGATCGAGAAGTACTCCGCGGCGCTGCGGACCCGGTACGCGACGATCGACCAGAAGCTGCTGGCCTCGCTCGATTACACGAAGAAGGGAGCCGTGGCGGAGCTGGCCAAGGACACCCGGCCGGTGGTCACGATCAAGGGCGACTCGCCCGTGACGGTGGCCGAGCTGACCCAGGGGATGCAGCGTCGTTACTTTCACGGCGTCGACAAAGCCGCCTCCGACCCAACCAAGCGGATCAACGACGAGAAGAAGCCGGTCCTGGAAGACGCCATCAACCGCCGCGTGATCGTGCTCGAGGGGAAGACCGCGAAGATCGGGGAGACGAAGGAGTTCAAGGAACGCCTGGCCCGCGCCGAGGATCAGCTGCTGTTCGAGATGTACGTCAAGCGCGCGATCCTCCCCGAGGTCAAGATCCCCGAGGCCGAGGTGAAGGCCTATTACGACCAGCACCAGAAGGACTACACCACCCCGGAGATGGTCCAGCTCGATGCGCTGGGGTTCGCGAACCGAGCCGACGCCCAGGACGCCTTCGCGAAACTGCAGAAGGGGGCCGACTGGAACTGGCTCAGAACCAACGCGAAGGGACTGCTCTCCGCCAAGGAGGCGGCCGAGCACAAGCTCTCCAGCAACCTGGTGGTGATGGGCACGCTGCCGCCCGGCGTTCAGAAGGCGGTGAAGGGCGCGCGCACCGGGGACTACCGCTTCTACGAGGAGTCGGCGACCGGGCCCTTCCATGTGCTGGTGGTCCGGGACCTCCGGCCTTCCCAGGTCCAGACGCTGGAAGCGGTCAAGAAACCGATCTCGGAGAAGGTGTACGCGGAGCAGCTGGCGAACACGCTGGAGAAGACTTCGGCTCAGTTGAGGAAGGCCTCCGAGGTCAAGGTCTACGCGACGGGGGATGCCCTGAAGCGATTGATCATGAACGACTTGAAGGGACCGAGCTGAGTGGCCGCAAGGTTTTGTTCGCCTGACTATCGCCCAAATTCCGGACAGATCTCGGCCCCTCCGGGCGCCTGATCCGATGTCCGCCTTGACGAACCTGAGAGGCGAGGTAGGCTCATTACAGGCCAAACTTACAAACTTGCCGCGCGGTAACATTCACCCCTAGAATAGGCGCCGTTGGGGGGCTTGGAAGTGGAGCACCTTATGCAACCTCGGTCCGCTGGCCGGTCGATCCTGCGCGGGACCCTGCTCGTCCTGCTTGCCGCGGCGCTCGCGGCGACTCCGGCGCTCGCCCAGAAGAAGGTCGAGAAGAAGGCCTGCCTCGACTGCCACACGAAGTTCGCCGACACGATGAAGTCCTACGCGAGCGTCCACCCCGGCCTGAAGGAGGGGCGCTGCGAGGACTGCCACCTGCGGCACGGGCTGGTCCCCAAGCTGCTGTTGAAGAAGGACGGCAACCAGCTCTGCGAGACCTGCCACACCAAGGACGCACTGGGCCTGACGAAGCCCCAGGTCCACACGCCGGTCAAGCGCGGCAAGTGCACCAACTGCCACGACCCGCACGGGTCGGCCGGCGCCGCCCTCATGAAGGCGCAGGGGGCCGCGGCCTGCTACGAGTGCCACGACCGCAAGCCGTTCGAGCAGGCCGTGGTCCACGCCCCGCTCAAGACGACCGGCTGCACCGCCTGCCACGGCTCGCACAGCGCCGACCAGCCCGACCTGCTGCTGAAGGCCAAGGGGGCGCTCTGCGCCGAGTGCCACGACCCGGCCCAGGAGCCGTTCCGCAAGGCCCACGAGAACTACCCCGTCCAGAACGCCGACTGTTCCGTCTGCCACGATCCCCACAGCTCGGTCCAGAAAGGGCTGCTCAAGGTCAGCGCGCACGACCCGATGGCCTCGGGCAGCTGCAGCGCGTGCCACGCCGACGCCAAGGGGGCCAAGCCCTTCGCGGTGACCGGGGACGGCGCGGCGCTCTGCTCGAACTGCCACGACGAGGCGGCGCTGACCGGCGGCGCGAAGGTGGTCCACGCCCCGTTCACCGCGGGGATGTGCTCGTCCTGCCACGATCCCCACGCCTCGCAGTCGACCGACCTGCTGCTCCACGGCGGCAACGCGCTGTGCGCGGACTGCCACAAGGAACAGACCGCGGCGGTGACCGTCAAGCACAAGGCCGTGAGCGAGGGGAAGGGGTGCCTGTCCTGCCACGGCGCGCACGCGGCGAAGGAGAAGGGGCTGCTGCTCGCCAAGGACGCCGAGCTCTGCTACCCCTGCCACACCAAGCAGAAGACCGAGACCTTCAAGGCGGCGCACACCCCGTTCCAGGAGGGGATGTGCTCGTCCTGCCACAACCCGCACGGGTCGGCGGTGCCGCACCTCCTCGCCGATCGCGAGGACCGGGTCTGCTACGGCTGCCACAGCGACTCCGAGGCCGAGTTCGCCAAGACCAGCGTCCACGGGCCGGTCCTCAACGGGACCTGCTCGGCCTGCCACTCCGCGCACGGTGCGGCGGAGCCGAAGCTGCTGTCCAAGAGCGGCTCCACGCTCTGTGCGACCTGCCACGGCGGGATGATGAAACCGGCGGAGGGTCAGACCGTCCACGTGCCGTTCGAGTCCGGCGACTGCGCCACCTGCCATGTTTCCCACGCCTCGAACGTCGCCGGCCTGATGAAGGCCGGGCAGTCGCAGGTCTGCGGGGAGTGCCACGCGGATGTGACCGACGCGGTCAAGGCCGCCAAGGTCCGGCACCAGCCGGTCGTCGACGGCCAGTGTTCTGGCTGCCACAGCGCCCACGCGACGAAGCTCCCCAAGCTGCTGCTGGCCTCGGGGACGGACCTCTGCCTGTCGTGCCACAAGACGATGGGCGAGAGCCTGAAGGCAGGTACCGTCCACTCGCCGGTCGAGAGCGACTGCCAGACCTGCCACCGGCCCCACGAGGGGGCGCACAAGGCGCTGCTGACCGGGCCGCAGGGGACGCTCTGCGCGACCTGCCACGACGTCAAGGACGCGGCCTTCTCGAACGCCCACCTGGGGATCGACCCCGCCGTGATGAACTGCGTCGGTTGTCACGCCCCCCACGCCTCGAAGGACCCGAACTTGTTCCAGGCCCAGGTCCACGCCCCGTTCGTCGGCGGCTCCTGCGAGGAGTGCCACACCGTGACGAAGCGCTAGGAGACGAGTCATGAGAGCCCGGCTCACCGTCGCGTTCGTCCTCTCGGCCCTGCTCGCCGTCTCCGGCGCCGCCGGCCGGACCGACGGGCCAAGTACAAGCTGAAGCCCGGGGCCAAGGGCAAGGCCTGCCTCTCCTGCCACGCCCAGTTCCAGGAGACGATGAAGCAGGCCTTCATCCACACGCCGGTCAAGGCCGGCGAGTGCAGCGATTGCCACAGCCCCCACGCCTCGTCGCACGGCAAGCTGCTCGCGGCCGACGCCGACAAGATCTGCGCGACCTGCCATGCCGACATCGTTCCGGCCGGGGCGAAGAGCGTGCACCAGGCCGCGGTCGACGGCCAGTGCACCAAGTGTCACGACCCGCACGCCTCGGCGAACAAGGACCAGTTGCTGGCCTCCGGAAGCGCGCTCTGTTTCAAGTGCCATGCCGATGTGGGGAAATCGATCGAGGCCGCGAAGTTCAAGCACGGGCCGGTCGGCAAGTCCTGCCTGGGCTGCCACGATCCGCACGCTTCCAAGAGCGCCGGCAGCCTGCTGACGAAGCCGGCGCCGGGGCTGTGCGTCGATTGCCACAAGACCGACGCCGGGCCGTTCCGGACCGCGCACCTCAACTATCCGGTCGGGAACTCCGACTGCGCCTCGTGCCACGACCCCCACGGCTCGAGCCAGAAGGGGATCCTCTGGACCAGCGTCCACCAGCCGGTCGCCAACCGGATGTGCGCCACCTGCCACTTCGAGGCCGCCTCGCCCGACGCGCTCAAGGTGAAGAAGTCCGGGCTCGACGGCTGCAGGAGCTGCCACAGCGAGCTGGTCAACGCGACGCTGGCGCTCAACCGGGTCCACTGGCCGGTGCTCGACCGCGAGGCCTGCCTCAACTGCCACCGTCCGCACGCCTCCAAGGCCGGCAAGCTGCTCGCGGCCCCGGAGATCGACGTCTGCGGTTCCTGCCACTCCGACGCGGTCAGGCAGGCGCGTGAGTCGGCCGCCAAGCATCAGCCGGTCGCCGACGGCAACTGCTCGGCCTGCCACTCGCCGCACGGCTCGAACGAGATCCTGCTGTTCAATGCCGCCGATTCGACGGCCGTCTGCAGCACCTGCCACGATTGGAAGGAACACTCGTCGCACCCGATCGGGCCGGACGTGGTCGACCCGCGCAACAAGAACGTCCGCGTCGACTGCCTGAGCTGCCACGATTCGCACGGCTCGGCGCACAAATACATCACCTGGCAGGACAAGAAGCGGGACCTGTGCGTGACCTGTCACGAGGACTTCAGGAGGTAGGGCCGTGCGCCGGAGAACCGTCGTTCTGTCGTGGGCGCTGGCGGCGCTGCTGGGGGGGACGCTGCTTCCCGCGGCGCAGGCCGCGGGTGGGCTGAAGCTGCGGGCCCAGGCTCCGCTCTACACCGACTCCAAGGGCGCCGCGCTGACCCAGCCGGAGGGGGTCGCCTTCGGCCCCGCGTCGGCGGTCGCCGTGTCCGACACCGGGGCCGGGCGGATCGTCACCTTCCGGATGGCGCCGGAAGGGGCCCAGCCTGTCGCGGAGTACAAGCTGGCCGAGGTGCCGTACCCGACGCGGATGGAGTTCACCTCCAAGGGCGACCTGCTGGTGCTCGACGGGAAGTCGCGCCGGATCGCGCGCGTCTCGTCGTCCGGCGCATTCCGCGGCTTCGTCGAGCTGCCGGCCGGCGGCGCGCCGGCCGTGCGCAGCTTTGCCGTCGACCGCCAGGACCAGCTCTTCGTGCTCGACGTCTCGGTGCCGCGGGTGATCGTGCTCGATGCCGCCGGAAAGCTGGCGCGCGAGATCGCGCTTCCCGCCAGCCGTTCGTTCTTCTCCGACCTCGCGCTCGACCCGCGCGGCAACCTCTACCTGATCGACAGCCTCGGCCAGCAGGCCTACGTGGTGCGCACCGGGACGACCGAGGCCGCGCCCTTCGGCGGCAGCCTGGCACAGGAGCTCGAGTTCGCGACCAGCCTGGCCGCCGCCGACTCGGGGCACCTGTTCGTCGTCGACCAGTACGGGGACGGCGTCGTGATCCTGGGCCCCGACGGCGCGTTCCAGGGCCGCCAGGGCACGATGGGGGTGCGCGAGGGGTTCCTGCGCTACCCGTCGGCCATCGCCTACGACCCGGCGGGCACGCTGCTCGTGGCCGACCGGGACAACAACCGCGTCCAGGTCTTCGCGATCGTGCGCTAGGCAGCCGCGGAGGGGTGGGCGGAACCGGACCGGCGAGCGCGGTCCCGAGGGGAGGGCGCAGCGTGAGGTGGCGGCGCGCGGCAACCGTCGTCCTCGGCGCGCTCGCCGTCGCCTGCGGCGGGAGCGAGGCGCCGCCGCCGGGCCTGCACGGGACCGCGCTCCCGTCGCCGGCCGAGCCGCCCCGGACGGCGCCGGACCAGGAACTTCAGATCGGCCTGCTCCCGGAGCGCAACATCTTCCGGCAGCTCGAGCGCTACGAGCCGCTCGCGGCCTACCTCTCGGCCCGCGTCGGGAGGAAGATCCACCTCGAGATCCTGCCGCGCTACGGCAACATCGTGGCCAACTTCGAATCGGCCGGGCTCGACGGCGCGTTCTTCGGCAGCTTCACCTACGTGCTGGCGCACCGCCGCCTCGATGTCGACCCGATCGCCCGGCCGGTGATGCAGAACGGCCGGTCGACCTACTTCGGTGTCGTCCTCGTCCGCCGCGACAGCGGGATCCGCGACGCCCAGGGGCTGCGCGGCAAGCGCTTCGCCTTCGTCGACCAGGCCACGACGGCCGGCTACCTGCTGCCGCTGGACTTCCTGGCACAGCACGGCGTCAAGGACTACCGGGCCTTCCTGGGCGAGACCTACTTCGCGGGAACGCACGAGGACGTGATCCGCGACGTCCTCGACGGGCGTGCCGACGCGGGCGCGGCCAAGAGCAGCGTGCTCGAGCGGATGGCGGGCGAGGATCCGCGCGTGGTCTCCGACCTGACCTTCCTCGCCCGCTCGCCCGACGTCCCGGAGAACGGTCTCGCGCTGCGGCGCGGCCTCCCGCCGGAACTGCGGGCCCGGGTGCGCGAGGCGCTGCTGGCGATGCATCAGGACCCCCAGGGCCGGCGGGCGCTCGAGAGCCTCGGCGCGGTGCGCTTCATCGAGACCCGCGACGAGGACTACGAGCCGGTCTACCGCTTCGCGCGGGAGGTCGGCCTCGACCTCGACCGCTACCAGTACGACAACAACCGATGAAGACCAAGATCATCGTCGGCCTGACGATCTACGCGATCCTGTTCCTGGGCGGCGGGCTCTACGTGCTGCACCTGATCGGCAGTACGACCAGCCGGCTGGACAACCTGATCATGCTGCACCAGGTCGAGATCCTGCGGGAGCACTACCTGATCCAGATCCGGCGGGTCCAGACCGACCTGGCGCTGCGCGAGACGCGCTTCGCACGCGACACCGACACGATCGTCTCGCACGTCCGCAGCATGGGGCGTGTCGTCCGGACCTGCTCGGACTGCCACCACGACGCGGCGACCGCCGCACGCCTCGAGGACCTCGAGCACCGGACGATCGGATATCAGGAGGCGATCAGCCGGGTCATGACCGTGCGGGCCGGCGCGGAGCGCGTCCGTGCCGAGCGCGACAACGCGTTCCAGGTCGGGGAGGACCTGATCGAGCAGGTCAGCGACATGATCGCCCTGACCGGCGCGCGGCTGGAGGCCAGCACGCAGCGGGCGCTGGCCTCGATCCGCAAGACGACCGGCGTGCTGCTGTTCCTGCTGGCGGCCGGACCGCTGGTTTCGATCGGTCTCGGATTCGTCTTCGTGCGGGGCATCACGCGACCGCTCGGCGTGCTGCTGGACACGACGCGACGGCTCTCGGCGGGCGAGCTCGACTACCGCGTCCCTGGCCTCTCGGACGAGTTCGGCCAGCTCGGGGAGGCCTTCAATACGATGGCCTCGTCGCTGCGTGAGCACATCGTCGGGCGCCAGCGGGCCGAGCAGATGGCGGCGCTCGGCCGGCTCTCGGCAGGCCTGGCCCACGAGATCAAGAACCCGCTGGCCGGGATCAAGGTGGCGATGGAGATCCTGGCCGGCGAGGAGTCGATGACCGAGGAGAACCGCGATGTGGCACGCAAGGTGCGGCAGGAGGTCGTCCGCGTCGAGACGTTGATGAGGAGCTTCCTGACCTTCGCGCGGCCGCCGCGGCCCCAGCCCGCCGAAGTCGACGTCGACGCGCTGATCGCCTCCAGCCTGTCGCTGTACGGCCGCGACCCGCGCTTTGCCCCGGCCCACGCCCGGCCGATCCGCCTGGTCCGGGAAGCGGGCTCCGGGGCGGTCGCGAAGGCCGATCCGGCGCAGCTCGAGCAGGTGGTGGTCAACCTGCTGCTGAACGCGCTGGAGGCGATGCCGGAGGGCGGGACGCTGGCGGTCAGAACGGGCGCGGAGCCCGACGGGATGGTCCGGATCGAGGTCGCGGACAGCGGGAAGGGCGTGCCGCCCGAGAACCGCGAGCGGATCTTCGAGCCGTTCTTCACGACCAAGGGAAAGGGAACCGGGCTCGGGCTCGCGATCTCGCGTCAGCTGATCGAGCAGCAGGGTGGTACCCTACGCATCGCCGACAACCCCGGCGGTGGGGCGGTTTTCACCGTCCGCATCCCGGCGCGGGCGGCGGGGGCGGCGGGGGCGGAGAGCGCAGCGTGAAGCCGGCCAGGCCCAAGGGACGGATCCTCGTCCTCGACGACGACGAGCTGATCGGCTCGATGCTCGGGCGCGCGCTGCGCCAGGAGGGCTACGAGCTGCGGGTCGAGCACGACCCCGGAGCGGCGCTCGAGGCGGCGCGCAGCTTCGTGCCCGACGTCGCGCTGCTCGACGTCAACCTGCCCGGGAAGAGCGGGCTCGAGCTGCTCCAGGAGATGCGCGACGAAGGGATCACGGCGCAGGCGATCATGCTCACGGCCGACGACAGCGCGGAGACCGCGGTCCGCGCGATGAAGCTGGGCGCCGCCGACTACCTGACCAAGCCCTTCGACCTCGACGAGGTCAAGATCGTCGTCGCGAACGTGCTCGAGAAGCGCGCGCTGAAGGACCAGGTCGACTCCCTGCGCCGGATGAGCGCCGAGATCGTCGAGCGCCCGATCATCGGGGTCTCGCCGGTGATCGAGTCGCTCAAGGAAGAGGTCTCGCGGCTGGCCGAAGCCGGAGTGAACACGATCCTGATCACCGGCGAGAGCGGGACCGGCAAGGAGATGTTCGCCCGCTTCGCCCACGCCGCGATGTTCGGCGAGGGGGCCGACAGCTACGCCCCCTTCGTCGGGATCAACTGCGCTGCGATGCCCGAGAACCTGGTCGAAAGCGAGCTGTTCGGCCACGAGCGCGGCGCCTTCACCGACGCCAAGTCGGAGAAGAAGGGGCTGTTCGAGCTGGCGCACGGCGGCTCGATCCTGCTCGACGAGATCGGTGACATGCCGCTCTTCCTGCAGAGCAAGCTGCTGCGCGTGCTGGAAGAGCGACAGGCGCGCCGGATCGGCGGCCGGCAGGACATCCCGATCGAGGTCGTCGTCTTCGCGACGACCAATCGCGATCTCGAGCAGGCGGTCGAGAACGGCACCTTCCGGCCCGATCTGTTCTACCGCCTCAACGCCTTCCCGCTGCACCTGCCGCCGCTGCGCGAGCGGCGCGAGGACATCCTGGCCCTGGCCCGCTACTTCCTGGGCCGATTCCTGGTCAAGTACAAGCGGCCGGGACCGACCGACTTCAGCCCCGAGGCCGAGGCCCGGCTGAGCGCCTACGACTGGCCGGGGAACGTGCGCGAGGTCCGCAACGTGGTCGAGCGGATCGTGGTCCTGGGGCGGGGACAGAAGGTGCTGCCCGAGCACCTGCCGCGCGAGATCGCCGGCACCGGCGCGCCGGCCGTCGCGCCGGGTGCGGCGAAGGGGTTCGAGCTGTCGCTGCCCGACGAAGGCCTCTCGCTCGAGGACGTCGAGCGGCAGCTGATCGGGCAGGCGCTGGCCAAGGCGGGCGGGAACAAGACGGTCGCGGCCAAGCTGCTCGGCATGACCTACGACTCGCTCCGCTACCAGATCAAGAAGTTCGCGCTGGAGTGAGGATGCGAGGGAGACGCTCCATGGTACGGATCGAACGGTCGACCGTGGCGCGCCCGGACGGGCGCGCGCACCGCGTCGCGTGGCTCGGGCTGGGTGCCGCGCTTGCCGCGCTCGTTGTCCTGGCCGGACCGCCCGCCGCAGCCTTCCACTCGGGCGGCGTGGCCGCCTGCGGCGGCTGCCACACCATGCACGACCCCGGGGCGGTCTTCAATCCGACCAACTACCTGCTCAAGGGGGCCACCGCGACCGATATCTGCCTGAATTGCCACGGCACCGCGAATGGCAACACCTGGGGCCGGGCGGTCACCATGCCGGGGCCGATCTACGGGGGCGGCGCCTTCATCTTCCTCACGGAGGACAACCTGAACGACGGGCCCGGCGGCGCCAATCCGACCGACTGGATCCGCGGGGACGCGGCGGGCCACAACCTGGTCTCGATCGACTACGGCTTGTCGGCCGATCCGCTCCATCCCTTCGCGCCGGGAGGAAGCTACCCTGCCGCCTCGATGGGCTGCACATCCTGTCACGATCCGCACGGCAAGTTCGGCCACTTCCGCCTGCTTTACGGCCGCGACTCGCAGCCGAGCAAGGCCAACGGTCAGGTGTTCCAGTTCACGAGCAACGCGCCCGACGCCACCGGGATCGACCTCGACGGCACGCCCGAGTCGCGCAACAACCACACCGCCTACCGCGCCGGGATGAGCGCCTGGTGCGGGAACTGCCACGGTCGCTACCACGAGGAGGGGAGCGGCTCGGCCTTCCTGCACCCGGTCGACGAAGTGCTCGAGCCCGAGATGATCCAGACCTACAACACCTACCGCGGTACCGGCTTCAGCGACGGCCTGGCGGCCGACTCGTACGAGCCGCTCGTCGCGTACGAGGTGGCCGGGGCGACCGTGGCCTCGACCGGGCCCACCCCTTCCGGGGCGCGCGTCACCTGCATCTCGTGCCACCGCGCGCACGCGTCGTCCGGGCCGGCGGCGGGGCGCTGGGACTTCAAGATCGAGCAGTGGAGCCTGGAGGGCGTGGCGTCCGGTTCGTACCGGATCCCGAACCCCTACGAGACGACTGCCGGCGGCCGGCAGCGGCCGCTCTGCGCGAAGTGCCACGGGGATTGACGCCGCGCGGGCCGGTGCGCGGCGACGGGCCGGGTCAGGGGGTGCTGTCCGTCGTGTAGGCCAGGCCGGCCAGCCGGTAGTGGCTGCCGGGGGCCACCCAGACCACCTGGGCCTCGCGCGCCGTCCGCAGCGCCTCCGCCATCGGGTCGTCGCTCTTCGCGGGGTGCAGCCGGAGCCGCTGACCGGGCTGCAGCTCGAAGGCGGTGTGGATCCGCAGGCCGCCCTCGTTCAGGTCCATCGCCAGCGCTTCGAACGAGCAGGCCGGGGTGACGGATCGCTCGCCCGGGGGGACGACGACGTCGATCCGGACCGGAAGCCGGCACAGGACCCGCCTGCCGGCCCGCCGCTCGTCGACCGGGCCGGTGCAGTCGCCCAGGACCCGCGCGATCTCGGCCAGGTCGAACGGCTTCTCGATGAACTGCCAGGCCCCGCGGGCGAACGCGCACTCGCGATTGGCCGGTGTGGCGTCCGAACTGATGACTACGATCTTGGTTGCGGGGGAGAGGTCGCGGATCTGGAGCAGCAGGTCGAGGCCACTCCCGTCCGGCAGGTGGATGTCCACGAAGGCCAGGTCGTAACTCTCGCTCTGGACGTGCGCGAGCGCGGCGGAGCCGGTGCCCGCACGGCAGACCGCCGTGCAGGTCGGCGCGGCCGCCTTCTGCAGGGCCCAGGCAACGAGGTCGTCGTCGTCGACGACAATTAGGCTGAGGTCCCCCATCGCCAACTGACAAGCAATTTTCGTGCCGCGCGGACCGCGATCTTGAGAGGCCGTTTAACATGTTGCCAATCATCGAGTTGCATGAGAACCGTCGCGCGGAGTGGACGATCGCGGGCGCAGGCTTTCCGGTGAAACGACCGAAACGCTCCGGTGATTATGCCAAGCGCCCCGGCTCGCGGCAGAATGGGCCCCGCGGCGCCGCCGCCCGAGAGACCCCTCCCTGTGAGCAGACCTTCGGATCGCCCGCCCCCGCGCGCCGTCCTCTTCGACCTCGACGGCGTCCTCGCCGACAGCTTCGAGGCCTGGGTCGCCGTGCTCGACGATTGCCGGGTCCGCCGCGGCCTGCCGCCGCTCGGGCCGGCTCCGGTCCGGGCCTCGTGGGGCCAGGGGATCGCCGCCGACGTCAGGACCTTCTTCCCGGGCGAGTCGGTCGAACGCCTGGCCCGCGAGTACGACGCCGGGTTTCTCGAGCACATTCGGCTCGTCCGGCCGATCGATGGGGCCCTCCGCGTCGTGCGGTCGATCGTTGCCGCCGGCCTGCCCGTGGCCGTCGTGACGAACTCGCCGGTCGCCCTGGCGCGGCGGGTGCTGCAGCAACTCGGCCTTCTCGGACCGGTCGGAACGATCGCGGGGGGCGACGAGGTGCCGCGCGGCAAGCCCGACCCGGCGCTGGTCCGGCTGGCGCTGGAGCGTCTGGGGGTCGGGCCCGCCGAGGCGGTCCTGGTCGGGGACACTGAGCTCGACGTCGCCGCCGCACGCGCGGCGGGTATCCGCTCGGTCGGTTACCGCATCCCTGGGGACGACCGCGTCGACCGGTTGGAAGACCTGCTGCCGCTGCTGGGTCTAAAGGACTGAAGCAGTTCTCGACCTTCGCGACCGCGTCCGGCAGCACCGCCCTCCCGGCCGCCCCCTGCGGCGCTTCGGGCGGGTGCGGGAGTGGAAGCGGCTTCAGCTGAGCCTCCTGAGCGGCGGCCCCGGCGGGGCCGCCTCCTCGGTACGACCGGCCGGGGCCGTCGCGGCCAGCGGCCCGTCCGATTCCCGCGCGGCGCTCCACAGCGCCTGCAGCGGCAGGGCGCGGGGCGCGCGACGGTCCGCCCCCAGCCGGCCGAACAGCACGCGAGCCGCGCGCAGCGCGGCGCGTGTCTCGTCCGCCTCGCCCGCCAGCCGGTGCAGGCGCGCGGCCTCCAGGTGGGTGCGCGCCAGCAGCTCGGGTCGCGCGAGCCGTCGCGCCAGCGCGCGGGCCTCGTGGGCCGCCCGCAGTCCGGGCCCGGTCTTGCGCAGGTCCGCCAGCACCCGCGCCTCCGCGGTCCGGACCTCGGCCCGGGCGATCTCGCCCGCGGTGCACGCCAGGGCGGCGCGCAGCGCCTCGAGCGCAGCGCGCAGCCGCGCCTCCCGGCGCCGCGCCTCCCCCAGCAGCAGCAGGCACAGCCCGTCGCGGTGCGCCCGCTCCTCCGCTTCGAGCGCGGCGGCCGCGTCCCCCGCGCGGCCCGCCTCGAGCAGCGCCGCCGCCGCGAGCGCGAGCGCTGCGCGCGACCCGTCGCGCGCGGCCTGGGCGAGTGCGAACGCCAGGCCCGGCCGCCCGGCGCCGAGGTGGGCGGCCGCCAGCCCCAGCAGGCCGCGCGGCGCCCCGGGCGCGGCGGGCCCGAGCGCGATCGACAGCGCGCGCTCGCAGGCGGTCCAGCGCCCCAGCGCGGCCTCGGCGTCGGCCCACCGGGCCAGCGCCGCGCCACCCAGGGCCTCGGCCCCGCGCGCGGCTGCGCCGCGCAGCAGCGCCGCGGTGCGCGCCGGATCGGAAGTCCGCAGCGCCAGCGCGACCGGATCGACGCCCGGGGTGCCCGGCTCGCCGGACCCGTCGACCAGCGCCGCCAGCGACTCCGTGACCTCTCCTGGCGGCTCGCCCAGCACGCGGACCAGCGCGAGGTAACGGGGCAGGGACAGTTCGGCCTGGCCGGTCTCCACGCGCGAAAGGTGCGAGCGGGTGATGCGCACCCCGTGCTCGGTGGTGCCGCGCTGCACGTCGTCGAGCGAGAACTGCCCCTGGTTGCGCAGGCGCCGCAGCGCCGCCCCCACCGCCTGCCGCAGGTCGTCGGTCCGTCGCGCCATGTCTCGATCCTCCCGCGCGGGAGGATGGGCGCGCACGGGCGCGATCGACAGGGCCGGCAGGCCGTGCGGGGCGCGTGCAGCCGCCCGGTCGCGCAAGGCCGCGGAGCGGGCGCGCCGGCGCCGTTGCGCCGCGGCGTCCCGGCTCGGGAACCCTACGCCAGCGGCTCGAACCGCGCGGTGAAGTGGCGCAGGAACGGCGCCTCTTCGACGATCCGCACGCCGCGCAGGCGGTCCTTCCGCGCGTTCACCTCGCCGATCGCCTCGACCACGTAGTCCATGTGCGACTGGGTGTAGACCCGGCGCGGGATCGCCAGCCGCACCAGTTCCATCGGCGCCGGGATCTCGGCGCCGGTCGCCGGGTCCTTCGAGGCGAACATCACCGAGCCGATCTCGCAGCTGCGGATCCCGCCCACGCGGTACATCTCGCAGGCCAGCGCCTGCCCCGGGTACGCGAGCGGCGGGATGTGCGGCAGCATCGCCCGCGCGTCGATGAAGACGGCGTGCCCGCCCGGCGGCCGGACGATCGGCACGCCCAGCGCGTCGATGTGGTCTGCGACGTACTTCGTCGAGACGATCCGGTAACGCAGGTAGTCCTCTTCCAGCGCCTCGTACAGCCCGACCGCGATCGCGTCCAGGTCGCGCCCGGCCAGGCCGCCGTAGGTCGGGAACCCCTCGGTCAGGATCAGCAGGTCGCGCAGCCGGCGCGCGAGGTCCGGGTCGTTCGTGCACAGGAAGCCGCCGATGTTGGCGATCCCGTCCTTCTTGGCCGACATCGTGCAGCCGTCGGCCAGCGCGAACATCTCGCGCGCGATCTCGAGCGGCGGGCGCCCGGCCTGCCCCTCCTCGCGCTCTTGATGAACCAGGCGTTCTCGGCGAAGCGGCAGGCGTCGATGTAGAACGGGATGCCGTGCCGGCGGCACGCCGCCGAGGCGGCCCGCACGTTGGCCATCGAGACCGGCTGCCCGCCGCCCGAGTTGTTGGTGATCGTCAGCATGACGAGCGGGATCCGCTCGCGCCCGATCTCGGCGATCAGCGCCTCGAGCCGCGCCACGTCCATGTTCCCCTTGAAGGGGTGGACCAGTCCCGGCTGCAGTCCCTCCGGGATCAGCAGGTCGACCGCCCGCGCTCCGGTCGCCTCGATGTTGGCCCGCGTGGTGTCGAAGTGGGTGTTCGTGGGGACGACATCCCCCGGCTTCAGCACGGTCGAGAACAGGATCCGCTCGGCGGCCCGCCCCTGGTGGGTCGGAATCACGTCGTCGAAGCCGAAGATGTCCTTCACCGCGGCTTCGAACCGCTCCCACGAGCGCGCCCCCGCGTACGACTCGTCGCCCAGCATCATCGCCGCCCACTGGGTCGAGCTCATCGAGCCGGTGCCGGAGTCGGTCAGGAGGTCGATCGTGATCTCCGCGGCCCGCAGCCGGAAGAGGTTGTGGGATGCGCGGATCAGGGCCGCCTCGCGCTCGGCCGGGGTGCTCATGCCGATCGGCTCGACGCACTTGATCCGGAACGGCTCGATGATCGTCTTCAAGGGGGACACCTCCCGCAAAGGGAGGCCAGTCTACTACGCCATGACGACCGTCATTCCGGACCGGACCGCGGCCAGCTCCTCGAGGAAGGCGAAGATCGACGCGGGGCGGCGGTTGGGGTCCTTGGCCAGCAGCCGGGCGACCAGCTCTTCGATCGGCGCCGGCACCCCGGGGCGCAGGGCGTGGAGCGGCGGGGGCGGCGTCTCGAGCTGGTCGCGCAGCACCTCGGCGACGTTCTCCGAGGCGAACGGCTCGCGGCCGGCGATCAGGAAGTAGGCCAGCACGCCCAGTGCGTAGAGGTCGGCCCGGGTGTCGGCCGCCTCGCCCCGGATCTGCTCGGGGGCCATGTAGGCCGGCGAGCCCATGACCAACCCTTCGCGGGTCAGGTGGATGTCCCCCTGGCGCGCGATCCCGAAATCGACCAGCCGCGGCCGCGCGTCGGGGTCGATCAGCACGTTCTCCGGCTTGACGTCGCGGTGCACGATCCCCAGCCGGTGCGCGGCCGACAACCCGGCCGCGACCCCGGCCAGGATCTCGAGCGCCTTACCCAGCGGGATCGGCTGCTTGCCGGCCGTCCAGCGCCGCAGATCGACGCCGTCGATGTACTCCATCACGATGAAGCGCAGTTCGCGCCAGCGCTCGAGCGTGTGGACCCGCACGATGTTCGGGTGGTTGATCTGGCGGGCCAGCCGGATCTCCTGCACGAAGCGCCGCTCGGTGCTCTCGTCGAGCGGGCCGGCCAGCACCTTGAGCGCGACCGGTTCGTCGAGCACCAGGTCGCGCGCCGCGAAGACGGTCCCCATCCCGCCGCGTCCCAGTTCGCGCCGGATCTCGTAGCGGTTGGCCAGCAGCGCACCCGGCAGCAGGTTGGTGCCGTGCAGCTCCTCGAGCAGCTTCTGGGCCGAGCCCATCCGGTGCGCGCGGTCGGGCGTCAGGCACTCGGACAGGACCCGGCGCAGCACCTCGGGGAGCGGCCGCTCGGGCAGATGGGGAATCTCGGGCGGGTCGAGCTGTCCGGGCGCCGGGACCGGCGGCGGATAGCCGAACAGCATTTCCCAGGTCAGCACGCCGAGCAGGAAGAGGTCGGACGACGGGTCCATCCGCTCGGCGCGGCCGGCCTCGGGCGGACGGTAGGCGGCCGAGGGGGACTGGCCCTCGGAGGCCCGGAGCGCCAGCCCGAAGTCGACGATCCGTGCGTCGCCGGCCGGCGTGACGAAGACGGTGTCGGGGCGGATCGTGCGGGCCAAGAGGCCCAGCCCGTGCGCGTAGTCGAGCGCCTCGGCCAGCTGCGTGAGCAGGTGGACCGCGCGCGGCACGTCCAGCGGCCCCTCGTGCTGCAGCAGGTGCTTGAGCGGCTGGCCCGCGACGTGCTCCTCGACGACGTAGACCCCCTGATCGTCGCAGCCCGCCTCGTGGATCGCGGCGATGACCGGGTGGTGCAGCCGCGCCGTGCGGCGCACGTCGCCCAGCACGCGCTCGGTGGCGGGCCCCTCGGGGACGGTCTCCGGCCCCAGCCGCCGCAGCATGACGGGGCGGGCCATCACCGAGTCCCAGGCCAAGAGCGTGCGCCCGGGGCCGAGCTGCGGCAGCTCGCCGTCGATCCGGTAGCGGTCGGTGATCGGGGTGCGCGGCCCGGCCGACTGGCCGCTCTTCGTCTCGAGCGCGGCCAGCCGCGCGGCGGCGTCGCGGTAGTGGATGTCGAGCGCGAGCACCCGGCGCAGCGCCTGGGTCGCCTCGCGGAAGCGGCCGTTGCGCTCCAGGTTGGCAGCCATCAGGTACCAGGTGTCGGCGGCCTGCCGCGGCGGGAGCTGCGCCGACAGCGCGCGGCGGTAGTGGTCGACCGCCAGCGGGTCCATTCCCTTCTTCTCGAGCAGTCGGGCGAGCTGCAGCGAGGCCGCGACCGCGCGGTCGTCGTCGGCCGGGATCGACTGCAGCAGCTGGATCGCGCGGTCGGCGTCGCCGAGATCTTCGAGCACCTCGGCCGCCGACAGCCGGTCGCGCGCCTCCTCGTACAGCGCCGCGGCCTCGGCCAGCCGGCCGCAGGTGCGGTAGCAGCGCGCGGCGTCGTGCAGCGCGCCGTGGCGCCGGTAGAGGTCGGCGGCGGCCTCGGTGTCGCCGGTCCGCTCCTGCACCGCGGCGGCGGCCATGAAGTCCCCCGCGGCCTCGTGCGCCGAGGCGGCCTCGACCAGGCAACCCAGGCGTTCGAGGCACTCGGCCGCGGAGCCGGGCTGGCCGGCCTCGAGAAACAGCGAGGCGGCCTCGGCCCAGCGGCCGGCGGCGCGGAAGGCGTCGGCCAGCAGCCGCGAGTCGACCTCGCCCGGAGAGGTGCTCTCGGCGAGTTCGACCGCGCGGTCGACCGCGCCCGCTGCGAGCAGCGACTCGATCGCCGCCGCGGGGCGGCCGGCGCGCGACCAGGCCCGCGCGGCGTCGGCCGGCCGGCCGGCGCGCTCGTACCAGAGCGCGGCGCGCTCGGGGAGCCCGCTGGCCAGCAGCTGCTGGCCGCAGCGGGCGGCCAGCGCCGGGACCTCGCGCGACTCCTGGAAGCCGGTGCCCGAGCGCAGGACCGCCTCGAGCGTCCGCTCCGCCTTCTCCGGCAGGCGCGCATCGAGGTAGAGCTGGGTCGCGCGCAACGGGTCGCCGCCGTGGTCGTACAGCGCGGCCGCGTCGGACAGGCGCCCCCCCGCCTCGAGGATCTCGGCGGCACGGCGGGCCTGGCCGGCCTCGATGAACATCCGCGCCGCGCGCTCGCGGTCGCCGGCGCGCAGCGCCGACTCGGCGGCGTCCAGGAACAGCCCGGAGAGCTCGTACTCGCGCGAGGCGACGGCATGCTCGCCCAGTTCGGCGGCGACCTCCGCCGCGGGGCGGTGCTGGCGGGCGCGCTGGTACATCTCGAGCGCCCGGTCGAGCCGGCCGGACAGGCGGAAGAGCTCCCCCGCGGCGGCGTAGTCCCCGCGGAGTGCGGCCCACTGGGCCTTCCCGGACGGCGCTCGAGCCATCGTCAACAACCCCGTGGGAAGATAGGTTCTAGCCCTGCAGGAGGCTTGCCCCGGGCCGGACGGCCCCGAGGTGTTGCCGCCGGGCCCGCCGGAGACCCCCCGTGACCTCGCATCCCGTGCTCCGCCACATCCAGCAGATGACCGCGGCCGACGTGACCGCGCTGCTGGGCCGGGACCACATCGCCCGCCGTGCCGCGGATTACGTCCAGGACGGCCGGATCGAGGAGGTCTGGGTCGACGGGGGCGCGATCCGGGCCCACGTCGCGGGATCGAAGGACGTGCCGTACCACTGCGTGATCCGGCTGCACGACGGCGAGCTCGAGCCCGAGTGCTCGTGCCCCTACCGCCGCGGGACCTGCTGGCACGTCGGCGCGGTGCTGCTGTCGCTGATCGGGGACCCGGCGGCCGCCGAGAAGCTCGACGGGGTGCGGCGGGAGGAACCGGCCGCCCCCGAGGGCCCCCCCGCGGGCTCGGCACCGGCCGAAGGGCTGCCGCCGGAGGGGGCGCCGCGCCGCGCCGCGCCGGCCGGACCGGCGCCCGCAGACCGCGCCGAGCGCACCGAGCGGCGGCGCCAGCTGCGCGACCGCCTGCTGGGCCTGCCGAAGGCCGAGCTGTGCGAGGTCCTGGCCGAGCTTGCAGCCGACGATCCGGCGCTCGAGAGCCGCATCGCGGCCCGCGCGGGCGACCCTGCCCACCTCGATCTGCGGCTGTTCCGCCAGGCCGCGCGCGCGGCGCTGCGCCCGGGCCGCCCGCTCACGCGCTGGGAATCGCCCCGGGTGGCGGCCGACATGCGCGAGATCGCGGCCTCGGTCGGCCGGCTCGTCGTCGGCGGCCAGCCCGAGCTGGCGCTCGAGCTGCTGCTCGAGACGGCGTGGCTGACCTGGGAGCGGGTCGACGAGGCGGACGACCGCGACGGCGCGCTGGCCCACGCGGCGCGCGACATCCTGTTCGAATGGGCCCGGCGCTGGAGCGACCTGCCGGGGCGCGACCGCCCGCAGCTCGCGCGCGAGCTGTTCGGCTGGCTGATGGAGGACGGCGGCCGCGCGCTCGGCGGGCTGGTGCTCGAAGCGCGCGAGACGCTCGGCCCAATCGGCCTCGAGACGCTGCAGGGGCTGCTGCGGCCGGTGCTCGAAACGCGGCTGACGACGCGCTCGGGCTCGATCTTCGGCGAGGGGGACGAGGCCGGCGCCGACCCGGTGGCGCAGCGCGTGCGCGCTGCGCTGCGCGAGGTGGCCGAGGCGCGAAGCGACCTCGAGGCGTTCCTCGAGCACTGCGACGCCGAGGGGGCGCACGGCCCGGAGATCGTGGCCGCGGCCGCGCGCCTGTCCCACGAGGGGCGGCTGGCCGAGGCGCTGAAGTGGGTCGACCGCGGCCGCCGCCGCGCGACCGGCAGCGCGCGGGCCGAACTCGAGGACCTGCGGATCGCACTGCTGGCGCGGCTCGACCGGAGGCGCGAGGCGATCGAGGCGGCCTGGGAGGGGTTCCTCGCCGAGCCGGGCGAGGCCCACTTCCGGCGCCTGCTGCAGGTCGTGGACGAGCACGAGCGGCACGAGTGGCGCCGCCGCGCGATCGACCACGCCGAGGCCGGGCTCGACGCCTCGGCCTTCGTCGAGGTCTGCCTGGCCGCCGACGAGGTCGAGCGGCTGGCGCACCGGCTCGAGGGGTCCCCCGGCTTCGTGCTGGCCGCGGCGCACGAAGTGCTGGCCCGGGCGGCGACGCGGGCCGACGAGGAGAGCCCGCGCACCGCGGCCCGGCTCCACCTCCACCTGGCCGGCCGGCTGCTCGCCGACGGCGACGCGCGCCAGTACGAGCGGGCCCGCGAGCACCTCCTGGCGGCCCGTCACGCGCACGAGCGGGCCGGTGAGCGCGCGCAGTGGGCCGACGTCCTGGCGCGCCTGGAAGCGACCCACGCGGTCGTGCGTGGCTGGCCGCTGCGGCGCTGAGCGGGAGCGCCCCGCGGCGGGCCGCTACGGTAGCTGCGGCGCCCCGAGCGGCTCGAGCGTGACGCGCACGAGCGTGCCGCGCCCCTCGTCCGACGCCGCCACGACCGCCGACAGTCGCGGTCCGCGCACCTGTCCGATCGCCGTCTTCCCGTCCGGGCCCGCCGCGAGGTCCGAGATCGCACCGTCGCCGGCGGCCGCAGTCAGCGCGGCCAGCGTGCGCCGCGCGGCGTCGACCGCGCTGGTGTTCTCGGCCGCGAGTTCGTACCACGCCGCGGGCGAGGTCGCGCCCCCCAGCACGCCGCTGCGCCGCAGCGCCAGCCCCTTCGGCCACGCCGGGGCCAGGAGCGCGGCCGGATTCGGCGCGCCGGTCGGCGGGGCGGGCGGGGCGGGCTCCGCCGCGGGGAGGGCGGCGGACGGGGCGCCGTCAGCGGGCAGTCGTGAAGCCGGCGCGGCGGGCGGCGGCTCCGCGGCGCGCTCGCAGCCGGCAAGAACGGCGCCGGCTGCGAGCAGCACGGTCCACGGCGCAAGGGCACGCACGGCGCGAGAATGGCATGATGCGCGGGCCGGGTCGAGCGGCCGCAGCCGCGTCGGCCCCGCACTTCGACGCATGGACCGACCGCTCGCGCTCGTCGTGAACCTGGGCACCCCGGAGCGTCCCGACGCGGACGCCGTGCGACGCTTTCTTGCCGAGTTCCTGTCCGACCCCGACGTCGTCGATTACCCCCGGTGGTTCTGGCAGCCGCTGCTGCAGGGCGTGATCCTGCGGCGCCGCCCGGCGCGCGTGGCCGAGCTCTACCGGACGATCTGGACCCCGGAGGGGTCCCCGCTCGCGGTCGAGACGCGGCGGGTGGCCGCGGCGCTCGCGGCGCGGCTGGGGGCCGCGGCCGAGGTCCGGGTCGCGTACCGCTACGGGCGGCCGTCGCTGGCCGCGGAACTCGAGCGGGGGCTCGCCGAAGGCGAGCGCGAGGTCGTCCTGCTGCCGCTCTACGCGCACCGCACCTCGTCCGCGACCGGCACGATCCTGCGGCTCGCGGCGCAGCAGGCGGCGGCGAGCGCGGCGCCCCGCGCCCCGGAGCGCGTGCGCCGCGCGCTGCTCGCTCCCGACGACCCGGGCCTCGTCGAGGCCCAGGCCGCGCGTTGCGAGGCGGCCTTCGCCGCCGCGGGCGGCCGCCCGGGCCACCTGCTGGTCTCGTTCCACGGGATCCCGGAGCGCTACGACCGCCGCGAGAAGGGGTGCTACCAGGCCGACTGCCGGCGCACGCACGCGGCGCTGCTGGCGCGGCTCGGCTGGGACCCGGCCCGCGCCACGCTCGCCTACCAGTCGCGCTTCGGCCCGGAGCGCTGGCTCGGTCCCGCGACCGCGGCGACGCTCGAGGCCTTGCCGCGGCGCGGCGAGCGCGGCGTGGCGGTGGTCACGCCCGGGTTCCTGACCGAGGGGCTCGAGACGATCGAGGAGATCGGCGGGCAGGGGGCCGAGCTCTTCCACCACGCCGGCGGCGAGCGATTCGTCCGCGTGCCGGCGGTCTCCGACCACCCCGCGCTGATCGAGGCGCTGGCCGCCTGCTTCGAGCGGACCCTGGCGGCGCGCGCGTGACGGGCCGGCGCGCGGGGCTGCTGGTCCTCGCCGCGCTCGGCTGGAGCCTGCTCGCGCTGGGAACGCGCCCGCTGAACGACCCGGACGAGGGGCGCTACGGCGAGGCGGCGCGCGAGATGCTGGTCGCGCGCCAGCCGTGGACGCCGACGCTGGACGGGCGCCCCCACCTGACCAAGCCGCCCTTGACCTACTGGCTGTCGGCCTCCGGGATGGCGCTGTTCGGCCAGAACGAGTGGGGCGCGCGCGCCGGACAGGCCCTCGCCTTCACGATCTCGATCGTCGCGGCGTACGCGCTCGGGCGACGCTGGGGCGGAAGCGAGGCGGCGGGGCTGGGCGCGGGGCTCGCACTGGGGACCGCGCTGCTGCCGTACGCCGCCGCCAGCGTGCTCTCGACCGACGCGGTCCTCGCCGCGGCCGACGCCGTGGCGGTCGCGTGCGCGGCGCGCGCGCTGGCCGAGCCGTCGCGGCGCCGCGCGGCGGTGCGCTGGATGTGGCTCGCGCTCGGCGCGGCCTTCCTGGCCAAGGGGCCGCCGGGGCTGCTGCCGCTGGCGGGGGTCGCGCTGGCCTGGCCGCTGCGCGCCGGTGCGAGGCGCGGCGAGCGCTGGATCGATGCCGGATCGGCCCTGGCCTTCGCCGTCGTCGGGCTGGGGTGGTACGCAGCGGTGGTGGCGGTCGATCCCTCGCGCCTCGGGACCTTCGTTTCCACAGAAGTCGTCGACCGCTTCTTCACCGACCGCTTCGAGCGCGGCGGCCCGGCCTGGCTCCCGCTGCTCACGCTGGTCGGCGGCGCGCTGCCGTGGACGCCGTGGGGGCTCGCTGCGCTGCGGCGGCCGCCGGCGGCGGACGGTGGGCGCGCACTGCAGCGGCTGCTCGCCGGCTGGATCCTGGCGGGGCTCGCGGTCTTCACGCTGAGCCGGAGCCGCATGCCGTTCTACACCGTGCCGCTCGTGCTCGGGCTGGCCGCCCCGGGCGGCGCGCTCGCGGCCCAGCGGTTCGCCGCATGGAGCCCGCGCCGCCGCGCCGCCGCGGTCCTGACCCTGGTCCTCTTCGCCGCCGCGCTGGTCGAACTGCGCCGCGAGCCGGAGCGCTTCAGCTCGAGCGTGCGCCACTCGGCCGGGGTCGCGCAGGCCGCGCGGGAGGAGCTGGAGCTCCTCGGGGCCGGCCCGGAGACCCCGGTTCTGGTGCTGCAGGCCCGCTACCCGCCGGGTCTGGCCTTCTACCTGCGGCGGCCGCTGGTAACCACCCGGATGAAGAAGGACGACGAGCGCTTCGCGCCGGACCTGGCGCGGGCCGAACTGCCGGCCTGGCTGGCGGCGCAGGGGGGGCGGGCGGTCGCGATCGGGGAGGCCGCGGCCTTCGAGAAGCTCCCGGCCGGGATCCGGCTGGTGCGGCAGCGCCACCCCGAGGCCTCGCGGTCCCTCGTGGCCACGATCGCCGACCGCTGACCCGCGCCCGCCCGAAACCTATATTCCGCCCCGGATTCAGCCCACGCCGGAGGTCCGTGTGCCGACCGAAACCACCCTGGAACTCGCGCCCGGCGCGACGATCGCGGGCAACTGGACGCTGGTGAGCGTGCTCGAAACGCTCGGCGGGATCCCCGCCGGCCTGGCACGCGGGTCGGGCCGCGGCGTGGCGATCGTCTTCTTCCTGCCCGAAGGCGCCCCGGCGCCGGGCCTCGACGTCGACCAGGAGGCACTCTGGGGGACGGTCCGGCGCGTCCTGCGCGACGAGACCTACGGCCGGGTCGTGCTGGACGAGGTCCCCGACGGCGAGCGCCTCTCCGAACGGATCGCTCAGGGCGCCGGCGCCGCGCTCGGGGCGCTGGGCGAGTTGAAGAAGCGGGTCGGGCAGGCCCACCAGCGAGGCTGGGTCCACGGCCTGCTCGCCGCCGACCGCGTGGTGTGCGGCGCGGAAGGAGTGTCGGTCGCGGGTTGGGGGCTGGTCGGCGACGACACCCGGGACCGCGTCAGCCAGGATCAGGCCGCGCTCTCCGCGCTGGCGTCCGCGGCCGGCGTGCGCGAGCGTGCGCCCGACGAGCCGTCCCTCACCGGGCCGCTGGTCGTCGACCAGAGCCCCGAGGCGGCGGCGCTGCGCGCCGCGACCCGCGCCGACCACCTGCCGGGGCTGCGGCAGGCGATCGAGCAATGGCGGCAGGGGGGCGGGTCGGACGAGCACCCCGACGCCCGGCGCGCGGCCGACGCGCTGGCGCGGCTCGAGCGCAAGGTCGTCACGCACCTCGACCAGGCGGCGGCGATGCTCCAGGCGGGCGATCCGCTCGGCGCGGTCGCGGCCTGCCGCGAGGCGATCCGGCTGGGCGCTTCGGAAGACGAGGCGGGGCCGCTGATGCACCAGGCGCGCAAGCAGGCCCGGCGCCTGGTCGGCGGGGGCCGGCTGCCGTCGCGCCGGATGCTGGCGGCGGGGGGAGCGGGCGTGGCGGCGCTGGGGCTGGTCGTCATCCTCGTGCTGGGCGCGCTGCGCCCGTCACCCGAGGAAGGGAAGGCCCGCACCGAGGCGATGATGCGCGCCGCACGCGACGGCGAGCGCGGCGCGGCGATCTGGCTGGCCGAACAGCGCGAGAGCGGCCAGCGGGGCGCGTGGATCGACGAGCTGATCGGCAGCCACCTCGACCGGATGGTCCAGCAGGAGCGCGAGCGGCTGGTAGCGCAGAAGCGCGACGCGGTGGCGCAGGGGGGCGTGCCGCAGGAGGCCGACCAGCTGGCGCGCGGCGCGCTCGCCGAACTGGAGGAGGTCGCGCAGCGGCGGGAAGACCCGACCCTCGCGACCCGGCTGAAGAGCACCTTGGTCGCGCTCGACCGCGCGGCGGCGAGCTACCGCAGCGGGCTGCGGCTGGGGGCCAACGACGCGGCGCGCGCGGTGGAACAACTCGTCGCGGCCGACGCGCTGGCGCGGCAGGAGGCTCGATGAAGACCGTGCGACGCATCCTGGCCACGGCCGCGCTGGCGCTGCTCGCCGGCGCGCCCGCCGCGGCGATCTCGCTCTCCGGCAAGTCGGCCTCCGATCGCGAGGCGGCCGCGCCGCTGCGGCAGGCCGACCTGGGCGCCGTGCTCGACGGCGCACCGCTCCCGGCCGCCGCGGCGGCCGCGCTGGGCAAGCTCCCGGGGCGCTGCCGCGAGCGTGCCGAGAAGATCGCGGACTGTGACGACGATCTGCGCTGCGCCTGGCTCGGCGCGCGCGGCGCGCTGCTGCAGGCCTGGCCGACGGCGAGCGAGGCCGAGCGCGAGCAGGCGGTGGCCCGCCTGGTCCGGGTTGCGGACCGGCTGGCGGCCGGCGGGACCTGCGGGCTGCAGGGCGAGGAGTACGCGCGATGGGAAGCCGACCGGCGGCAGTCGGACCTCGACGCGGGGCGCGCGGCACTGGCGTTCGCGGCGCGGGTCCCCGACATCGACGCCGGGCCGGTGCTCGGCGGCTCCGCCGACCGCGAGACCCGGGTGCTGGTCGCGGCCGCTCGCGCCTCCGGGGTGGCGTCGGCCGGCGCCGACCAGCTCGCCGGCCGGCGCGCGGCGCTGCTGCGCTACGCCCAGCGCCAGCGCTGGATCGCCGCGCAGCCCGCGTTGGGCGAGCTGCGGCGGGTCGTCGTCCACGCCTGGAGTCCCCTGGGCGGCGTGCCGCAGGGCTGCGGTGCGGAACTGCTGCGGGGCGAGCTGCTGGAGGACCAGTGGCGCGGCTACCTGGTGCGCGAGGTCGCGCCGAGCGCCCTCGAGTGCCTGGGCCGGCGCCTGCCGGCCGAGCGGGCCCGCCGCGGCAAGCCGGTGGCCGACCCGGCCGGGGCCGACCGCCTGGCGCGCGAACTGGGTGCGCTGGCCCGCTCCGACGCCGGCGGCCGGCAATTCGGCGTGAGCGCGCCGGCGATCGACGCGATGGCGCGGCTGGCGGCGGTCCTCGAGCCGCCCGCGCCGGTCGCGCCGCCGCTCGCGGGCGAGGCCCGCATGGCCGCCGCCGAGACCGGCCGCAAGGGGAAGCGCGGGCGCACGGCGGGGGCTCCCGCGGCGCGGGCCGAGAACCCCGCGCCCGACACGCCGGGTCCGGTCACAGCCTCCGGGTCCGCCCTCGCGGCGCTGGCGCGCGAGGCGGCCGCGTTCACGGGCGACGACCCGTCCGGGCTGGCGCGCGAGGCGCGCGCGCTGGACGGCGAGACCGCGCGGCTGAACTTCCAGCGCCGGCTGTTCGTGGCGCTGCACCGCGCCGCCTGTCGCCCGCTGGGCGAGCGCGACCCCGAGGACCTCGACGCGGCGCGTCGGACGCTCGGCCGGGCCAGTCCCGACGAGCGGGCCTGTCGCGCCGAGCCGGACGCCCGCGCGCTCGAGGCGCTGCTGGCCGAGGCCGGCGGGCTGGTCCGTCTGACCGCCGTGGCCGACCTCCGCGCCGCGGCGCGCGCCGCCGGGGCCGGCCAGTTCGCGGCCGCGCGCGGGTTGCTCGAGCGGATCCCGGAGGGGGAACGCAACCCGGCCTGGCTGCTCGTCGCGGCCTGGATCCAGCGCGTATCGGGCGACACCGCCGGCGCGACGGCCTTCCTGGCGCGGATCGACCGGGCGGAACTCGAGCGCTTCCGCGCCGCCGGTGCGGAAGCGGGACGGATGGTGGCCCAGGCCGCGGGGTCGCCCGGCCGCTGAGGCGGCGGGCGGTCCGCGGCTACGCCCGGGCCTCGCTTCCCTTGGCGGGCGTTTCCGCTTTCTTCGCGGGCGCGATCGTGACCGAGAGGTCGCGGCCGGTGTCCATCCGCGAGCGGTCCTCGACCTGTCCGACGTCCTGCACCGTGTCGATCACCTGCTGCAGCACGCGCTGGCCGTTCTCCGGCCGGCGCATGTCGCGGCGGCGGAACATGACCGTCACGCGGACCTTGTGACCCTCGGAGAGAAAGTCGCGGACCTTCTTCGTCTTGGTCTCGAAGTCGTGGTCGTCGATCGCCGGGCGATACTTGATCTGCTTGATCTCGACCGTGTGCTGCTTCTTGCTCGCGGCCCGGGCCTTCTTCTGCTGCTCGAAGCGGAAGCGCCCGAAGTCCATGATCCGGCAGACGACGGGGCGGGCGTCGGGGGCGACTTCGACGAGGTCCAGCCCGCGTTCAAGCGCCATGCGCAGCGCGTCCTCGACGGGGACGATGCCGACCTGGCCACCTTCTTCGTCGATCAGGCGGACGGGAGAGAAGTGGATCCGTTCGTTGATGCGAACCTGCGGAAGATCGTGACGTTCCTGATGCTCTGGGCTCATCCCGGGGGGTCTTGCCTCCGTTCTGCGCGGCCCCGGCGGCGCCCGGACCCTCCGGATGCCGCGGCGGTGCCCCGCGCGTGGGCACCGCCTCTCACCATCCTAACCTAGTTTCCGGACCCGTTCGTCCGCCAAGGCCGGGAGGGCCGGCCCAGGCCTCCCGCCTCCGGGACGGGCCGCGGGGCTGGAAGCAGGGGGCGGGAGGGGCCGGTCCGGCCCCTCCCGGGAGGTCAATCGCCGAAGTGGATCCCCTGGGACAGCGGCAGGTCCCGCCCGAAGTTGATCGTGCAGGTCTGGCGCCGCATGTAGGCCTTCCAGGAGTCGGAGCCGGCCTCGCGCCCGCCGCCGGTCTCCTTCTCGCCGCCGAAGGCCCCGCCGATTTCGGCCCCCGAGGTCCCGGCGTTGACGTTGGCGATCCCGCAGTCGCTGCCGGCGGCCGAGGTCCACTTCTCGGCGTCGCGCAGGCTGTTGGTGAAGATCGCGGAGGAGAGCCCCTGCGGGACCATGTTGTTGACCCGGATCGCCTCGTCGACGTCGGCGATCTCGATCCCGTAGAGGATCGGCGCAAAGGTCTCCTCGGCCACGATCGGCATGTCGGCGCGGGCCTTGACGATCGTCGGCTCGACGAAGAAGCCCGGGCGGTCGAGCTTCCGCCCGCCGCAGAGGATCTCGCCCCCCTGCTTCCGGACCACTTCGAGCGCCGCCATCATGTCGTCGATCGCCTGGGCGTTGACCAGCGGGCCCATCACCGTCGCCGGATCGAGCGGGTCGCCGATCCGGATCTGCGCGTAGGCCTTGACCAGCCGCTCCAGGAACGGCTTGGCGATCCCCTTCTGGAGCAGCAGCCGGCGCGTCGTCGTGCAGCGCTGGCCGGCGGTCCCGACCGCGCCGAACAGCACGGCGCGGACCGCCAGGTCCAGGTCGGCGTCATCCATGACCGCCAAGGCGTTGTTCCCGCCCAGTTCGAGGATCATCCGGCCGAAGCGGTCGTTGACGACCGAAGCGATGCGGCGCCCCATCGTGCACGAGCCGGTCGCGGAGATCAGCGGGACCCGTGGGTCCTTGACCAGCGTCTCGCCGACCGAGCGCCCGGGGCCGATCACCAGGTTGAAGACGCCCCAGGCGTCGTGCTTCTCCATGACCTCGTCGCAGATCTTCTGGACCGCGATCGCCGTCAGCGGGGTGTCGGAGGCCGGCTTCCAGACCATCGAGTCGCCGCAGACCGCGGCCAGCGCCGAGTTCCAGCTCCAGACCGCGACCGGGAAGTTGAAGGCGCTGACGATTCCGACCACGCCGAGCGGGTGCCACATCTCGCGCAGGTGGTGGCTGGGACGCTCGCTGGCCATCGTGAGGCCGTAGAGCTGGCGCGAGAGCCCGACCGCGAAGTCGCAGATGTCGATCATCTCCTGGACCTCGCCCTGGCCCTCGATGGCGATCTTGCCCATCTCCAGCGAGACCAGCGCGCCGAGCGCCTCCTTCTTCGCGCGCAGCGCGTTGCCCAGCTCGCGGACCAGTTCGCCGCGGCGCGGCGCGGGGACGGTCCGCCAGGAGTGGAAGGTCTCGTGGGCGCGGCCGATGGCGCGCTCGGCCTGCTCGGCCGTGGCGGTGCGGACCGTCGCGATCGGCTCGCCGGTGGAAGGGTTGAGGGAAGTGGTGAGCGGACCGGCCGCGGATTCGCGGTCCCGGCCGCCGCCGAGCCCCTCGAGAACCTCGCCGGACAGGCCGAGGCGCTCGAGAATCGTGCGCGTTTGCATGCGGATGAACCTCCAGGGGGGACGCGGATTCTATACTCGGCCCGGGGCGCGGGCCCGCGCGGCGGGTCCCGACGGGCCACCGGCCCGGACGTCTGAAACGAGGGGCACATGGCGCAGAGGCGGCGGGGGGGCAGGGCGACGGGGGCGGCCGGGGCGGCGGGGCTGGCGGGGCTGGCGGGGCTGCTGCTGGCGGCAGTCGGCTGCGCCGGGGGCGGAGCGCCGATCCTGGAGACCCCGCGCGCGCTCCCCGGGACGGCGCTGCTGCTGGCGCCGGAGGTCCGGGTCGCGGCGTCCGGCGAAACGCTCGCCAACGCGGACCTCGCCCAGCTGCTGCAGTACGAGCTGCAGGGGGCGCTCGGAGGGGCCGGCGTCTCGGTCAGCGACCGGAGCGGCGACCAGGCCCTCGACCCGCTGCGCGGCGCGCTGCTCGCGGCCTGGCAGCGCCAGCGCGGCAAGGGGGGCGGGCGCTACCGGGCGGGGACCGAGTTGCCGCTCGGCGCCGCCGCCGCCGACCCGGCGCTGCGCGGCGCGCAGTCCGCGATCCTGCCGGTCCTGACCCGCGAGGGGGTCTCGCCGCGCGAGGACGGCTTCGTGCCGTTGCCGCCCGACCACCTGCCGAGCCTGCCCGAGGGCCGGCCGGACTACGTCGTCCCGCAGACGGGCGGCGCGGGCGGCTCGCTGACGCTCGACCTCTTGGTGGTCGACCTGCTCTCGCAGCGCGTCGTGGCCCAGCGGCGCGCGAGCTTCCCGGCGCGCAGCGAGAGCGACGTCGCCGGGGCCCTCCCGGTACTGGCGCGCGAAGCGGCGCGCGGGCTGAGCAGCGGCGGCGCGCGCTGAGTGCTGCGGACGGAGGCGGGGTGGTCGGGTCGAGCCGCTGGATCGTGGCCGCGCTCGCGGCGCTGTCGGTCTCCGCGGCTGCGGCAACGGCTCCGCCCGCCCCGTCCGCCTGGACGCCGCGCGACCCGATCGTCGCCGACGTCGTGCGGATGTCGGCCGGAGGCGTGTCCCAGTCCGCGATGGTCGAGTGGCTGCGCCGCACGCGGCCCGCGGTCGCGCCGCTGTCGGCCGACGACCTGATCGGGCTGAGCCAGGCCAAGGTGCCGCAGGAGGTGATCTCCGAGCTGATCGCGCTGGCCGCGGCGCCCCCCGCCGCCGCCGGGCCCGTTCCGGTGCTCTGGACGATCTCTTACCGGGCGGCCTCGGAAGCCGACCAGGACGAGATCCCGCCCGACCTCGCGCTCTACCTCGACGGGCAGCTCCTGGCGCGGATTCCGGGCCATCGGGCCGACGACCGGCGGGCGACGATCGCCTTTCCGCGCCCGCTTCCGCCCGGGTCGGCCGCGATCCGGGCGCTGCTCGAGCGCCGCGAGCGGCGCGACGGCGCCTGGCGCTGGGAGACCCGCGTCGTCGCCGAGCCGATCGTGATCGAGGTCACTCCCGGGCCCCGGCTCGCGGTGACGATCGAATACCTGGAAAACTGGCTGGGACTGCCACGCCCGCCGCTCGCGTGGAGCGTGTCGCGCGACGACGAGGTGGTCGTCTCGCGCGAGCGGCAGGGGGGCGACCCCCGGCGCTGGCCGTGGCTCTGCGAGGACGTCGAGGCGGGCGTCGGACCGCGCGGCCCCGACAGCGTCCAGCGCGTCCGGCTCGCGGAATGCGTGCGCTGGGCGTCGCTCTGGGACGGGGCCGCGGGGATCCCGGCGCGCGAGCCGATGCGGCGCGAGGCCGAGGCCCAGGGGTTCGCCGAGTTCCCGCAGAAGTAGGCGCGCGGCGCGGGCCTACGGGGGCGTGACCGGCACGCGGCCGCGCTCCCAGATGCCAGGGACCGCGCGCGCGCAGCCGAGGCAACGGCCGGCGGAGTCCAGCGCGACGCGGCGCACCTCGAAACCGTGACGCTCGACCAGCGTCGCGCCGCAGCCGGGACAGCGCGTCGACTCGTCGGCCAGGCCCGGGATGTTCCCGGCGTAGACGAAGCGGAGGCCGGCCTCGCGCCCGATCGCGACCGCGCGGGCCAGGTCGCCGGGCGTCGTCGCGCCGCGGTCCTGCAGCCGGTAGGTCGGGCGGAACGCCGTGACGTGCCAGGGGATGTCGGGGGAGATCCCGGCCAGGAAGCGGGCCAGCGCGGCGAGCTGGCCGGGGTCGTCGTTGAAGCCGGGGACGAGCAGCGTGACCACCTCGACCCAAAGGCCGCGCGCGACCGCCCCCTCGATCGCGGCGCAGACGTGGGCCAGCACGGCGCCCAGCCGGCGGTAGGCGCGGTCGTCGAAGCCCTTCAGGTCGACCTTGAGCAGGTCGAGGCGCGGCTGCAGGAAGTCGAGCACCTCGGGGGTCGCGTTGCCGTTGCTGACGAACCCCGTGAGCAGCCCGGCGGCGCGGGCCTCGTCGAACACGGCGGCGGCCCACTCGGCGGTGATCAGCGGCTCGTTGTAGGTGCTGACCACCGCCGCGGCGCCGGACTGGCGCGCGGCCGCGGCGATCGCGGCCGGTTGCGCGGGCGAGACCGGAACCCCGGCGTAGGGGTCGCGCAGCGCCTGCGAGGTGTACCAGTTCTGGCAATAGCTGCAGTGCATGTCGCAGCCGAGCATGCCGAACGAGAGCGCGACCGAGCCGGGCCGGACGTGGAAGAACGGCTTCTTCTCGATCGGGTCGGGCGTCAGCCCGCCCGCGGTGTAGCCCCACGGGACGAGCAGCCCCCCGTCGGCGTGGAAACGGACCTTGCAGATCCCGGCCCGGCCGGGACGCAGCAGGCAGCGGTGGGCGCAGGCCAGGCAGCGGACCGCGCCCGGCTCGGCGTCGTCCCGGCGCGCGAGATCCCCGCGGACGGCGCCCAGCGCGCGCAGGGCGCTCTCCAGCGACGGGCCGTGAAACCGCTCGGTCATCGCGGGCAGTGTACCGCCGCGGCGAACGCCTGCGGACGCCCGGGGCCGCGTCGGGGCCGACCGGCCGGTTGCGCATCGGGGGTTTCGCTGTAAACCAAGGGGACGGACGCTGGCCGGGCACCCCCGGGGAAGGTGCGCTCCGGCCGGGTAGGAGGTCCGTTGTCGCGCTCTTCTCGCTCGCTGCTCCCGTTCGCGCTGGGCGCCCTCGTGGCGTGTGCCGCGGCGCTCTTCCTGACGCCCGCGTGGGCGGCGCCTGGCGACTACGACAACGACGGCGTCCCCGACGAGCGCGACAACTGCGTCTACACCGCGAACGCGACGCAGGCGGACGCCGACGGCGACGGCCTGGGCGACGCCTGCGACAGCTTTCCCGAGGGCGGACCGCTGACCTTCGCGCCCGAGATCGAACTGCCGGGGCTCGAGCCCGGGGCGGACTACGACAAGTTCCCGCTCGGGATCGCGCAGTCGGGGTCGACCCTCTACGTGCTGGTCGGCACCGCCGACCCGGCTTCGGTCGACCCGTCCGCCGCGCCGCGCAACCTGTGGGTCGTCAAGAGCACCGATGGCGGGGCGACCTGGGCCGCGACGACGGCGACGCCGGTCAACGGCACGGTCTTCTGGAAGTGGACCGCCTCGCTGGCGCTCGACGACGCCGGCGTGATCCACGTGATGTGGGTCCGGCCCAGCCTGGCGGTCTATTACGCCCGCAGCACGAACGGCGGCACGAGCTTCTCCACGCCGCTCGAACTGGCGCCGATCCCCAGCCCGGCGCCGCCGACACGCGTGGCCTCGCTGGCCGCCCGCAACGGCAATGTCTGGATCGTCTGGGACACCAACTTCGACGACGCCAACGGCAACTGCGGCACCTCGGTGATCCGCCAGCGGCGCAGCACCGACCGCGGCGTGAACTGGGGGACCGTCGCCGACATCAGGACGGCCGGGAACTGCCAGCCGTCGCTCGGTGTGGCCGAGTCGGACGGCGCGGTGCTCCTGACGCACCGCAGCAACACGCTGACCGGGCGGATCGGCTTGGCCAAGAGCACCAACAGCGGAGCGAGCTGGGGCAGCTCGGTCTCGATCCGGGGCAGCAACCCGCCCGCGGGCCGGCTGCTGACGCTGCCGGCGCTGATCACCGAGGCGGCCGCAAACCAGTACCACACCGGCTGGGTCGAGAGCGATCCCGATGCCTTCGGGGAATGGTCCTTCTCCGACTACTACGCCGACCGCTCGACCAACGGCGGCACGAGCTTCGGCACCGACCTGCGGATCACCGCGAACGAAACGCATCCCGACCGCTCGCTGCTCGCCGGCTCGGACCAGTGGGACCTGGCGGCGATCCCCAACGGCCGCCTGCGCCGGGTCCTGCGCGACGGTCCGGCCGTCGCCTGGCGGGCCTACTACACGGTCTCGAACGACGCCGGGGCGACCTACTCCCAGCCGCAGCCGATCCGGCGGCCGCTCGGGGGGCGCAGCGAGGGCCTGCCGGTCGTCGCCGGCAACGCCGCGAACGAGACGCTCGCGGCCTACGCGAGGCTCCGGACGGTCGGCAGCAAGCAGCTCTTCTACACCTACTTCACCCGGGCCGGCGCGATCAACGACGTCGCGCTGCTGCGCTTCGATCTGCCGCCCTCCAACCGCAGCACGCTGCGCTGGACGGTCACCTCCGACGCGACCGGGTACGACCTGGCGCGCGGCCTGTTGTCGACGCTGCGAACCTCGACGAGCTTCGCCGCGACCGCCAGCCTGTCCTGCAACCAGCCGGGGACGACCTACTCCGACTTCAACCCCGCCCCGGGAGCAGGCGACGGCTACTACTACCTGGCCCGGGCCCGGGTCGGGGCCAGCCCCGGCACCTGGGGCAGCCCCAAGCGGGACGCCGAGATCGCGGTCTGCCCCTGAGCCGCGCGGGAGCCCCGCGCCGGGCCGTTCCGGGGGCGATTTGTCGCCCGCTGACACATCTGTGACACTTCCCGGCTTGCCCGGTGGTAATCCTCTCCCCGCAGGGGGGCAGAACCGGGCGCGAGGAGCCGGATGGACCGCATCGGCGTGATCGGGATCCCGTGGCGGAAGGGAGGGCCGGAGGCCCTCGCCCGCTTCACGATCCCGGTCGAGGAGCGGCCCCGGCGGCTCCCCGAGATCGCGCGCGAGGCGGGCGTCCACGAGCTGGTCTACCTGGCGACCTGCAATCGGGTCGAGATCGCCTTCGCGACCGACGGCCGGGCGCCGCTCGCCACCTTCCGGCCGCGGCTCTTCGCCGCGCTCGAGGGGCGGGTCCCGTACCCGGGCGAGGCCGAGCGGGCCTTCAACGCCTGGGCCGGGGAGGGGGCGGTCGAGCACCTCTTCGTCGTGGCCGCCGGGCTCGACTCGGCGCGCGCGGGGGAGACCGAGATCGCCGGGCAGGTCCGCGGCGCGCTCGACCTGGCGCGCACGCTCGGTCTCGCCGGGCCGCGGCTCGCGCTGGTCTTCGAGGAGGCGCTGCGGGTCGCGGCGCTGGTGCACCGCCGGACGGCCGTCAGCGAGGGGCACGTCTCGCTGGCCGGGATCGCGATCGACCACCTGAAGGAACGGCTCGACCGGACCGGCGGCGCCTACGCCCTGGTCGGCGTCTCGCCGATGACGATCAAGTGCGGCAAGGCGATGACCGAGACGCCGTGGCCGGCGGTGGTCGTCAACCGCACGCTCTCGCGGGCCGAGGAGTTCGCACGCGAGATCGGCGGCAGCGCCGTCGCGCTCGACGAGTTTCGCCGCCGGCCGGCAGCGGTCGAGGCGCTCGTGCTGGCCACAGCGTCGCCCGAGCCGGTGCTGCGCCGCGCGGAGCTCGAACGGATCGCGGCCCGCACGCCGTCGGGCGAGCCGCCGCTGGTGATCGACCTGGCCGTGCCGCCCGACGTCGATCCCGCCGACGCCCGCGCGGCGGGCGTGCCGCGGATGGGGATGGAAGAGGTGATCGCGGAGGCCGAGGCCAACCGCAGCGAGCGGCTGCTCGAGCTGGCCGACGCGCGCACGCTGATCGACGAGGCGCTGGTCGAGTTGCGGCGGACGATGGCCGACCGGATGCTCGGCCCGCTGCTCGGCGCGCTGCAGCGGCGCTACCGGCAGACCGCCGTGGAGGCGGTCGACCGCCTGTTCAGGAAGGAGCTGGGGCACCTCAGCGACCAGGACCGCGAGGCGGTCCTGGCCTGGGCCGCGCTGCTGGCGCGGCGTTTCGCCCACATCCCGTCGCTGGGGCTGAAGGGGCTGGCCTACGAGGGGGGTGTGCCGGCGGTCGAGGCGTTCCTGGCCGGGCTCGACGAGGGGCTGGCCGAGGAACTGCGCGAGGCCGCCCGGGCGGCGGGCGGTCCGCGGGTCGGGTCGAAGGAGGTCGACGCGTGAAGCTGAGGCTCGGTACGCGGGGTTCGCGCCTGGCGCTCGCCCAGTCGGGCGACGTGGCGCGGATGTTCGAGGCGCGCGGCCACGAGGTGGAGGTCCAGGTCATCAAGACGACCGGCGACCGCGACCGCGACCGCGCCTTCATCGAGGTCGGGGCGCCCGGCGTGTTCGTGATCGAGATCGAGCAGGCGCTGGTCGCCGGGACGATCGACGTCGCGGTCCATTCCTACAAGGACCTGCCGTCGAAGAGCCCGGCCGAGCTGGTGGTCGCGGCCGTTCCGGAGCGGGTCGACAGCGCGGACCGGCTGCTGATCCGGCCCGAGGCGCACGAGCCGGGGCAGGGGCTGATCCCGGTGCGCCGCGACGGCGTGGTCGGGACGGCCTCGGCGCGGCGCCAGGCGCTGCTGCGCCACTTCCGCCCCGACCTCAAGTCCGAGCTGCTGCGCGGCAACCTGCCGACGCGCGTGGCGCGGGTCCGAGACGGCGACTTCGACGCGACGCTGCTGGCGGCGGCCGGGCTGATGCGGCTCGACCGCACCGCTCGGACCCGCGACCCCTCGGTCGCCCTCGACCGCGGCGGAATCGTCGAGGTCCGGCTCGATCCGGCAGTCTTCGTTCCGGCCCCCTCGCAGGGGGCGCTGGCGATCCAGGTCCGGCGCGACGCCGCGCAGGTGAGGGCCGAGGTCGAGGCGCTGGACGACGGCGCCGCCCACCGCGCGGTGCGCGCCGAGCGGGCGCTCCTGGCGCTGGTCGAAGGGGGCTGCCAGGTTCCGTTCGGCGCCTGGGCGCGGGCCGTCGACGGAGGGCTGCTCGAGATGATGGCGCTGCTCGAGCGCGAGGGCGACGGCGCCCCGCGGCTGGTGCGCGCGGTCGGGCGCGGACCCGATCCCGAGGCGCTGGCGGCGTCGATGTGGGAGGAGTTGCAGCACGGAGGCGAACCGCTGTGAGCCCCGTGGCCGGGAGGACGGTGCTGGTGACGCGCGCGGCCGAGGACGCCGCGCCGTGGGCGGAGCGCCTGGCGGCGCTCGGCGCCCGGCCGGTCGTCTTCCCGTGCCTGGTCTGCGAGGCGCGGGACGACGCGCCGACGCGCGCCGCGCTGGCGGCGGCGCTGGACGGCGCGAGCTGGCTGGCGCTGACCTCGCGGCGCGGGGTCGAGGCCGTGGCCCGGCTCGCTCCCGGCGGAGTGCCCGCCGGCGTCGCGATCGCCGCCGTCGGCCCGGCCACGGCCGAGGCCGCGCGCGCGCTGCTGGGTCGCTGCGACCTCGTGGCGGCAGAGGGGACCGGCGCCGCGCTGGCCGAGGCCCTCCGCGACGCCCTGGTGGCCGGCGCGCCGGGCGCCGCGCCGGGCGCCGCCCCGCCAAAGGTCGCGATCGCCGCGGCCGACCGCGCCGGGCGCCACCTCGAGCGCGTGCTCGAGCCGGCCGGCGTCACCGTGGCCCGGGTCGCCGTCTACCGCACCGTCCCCGCCCCGCCCGAGACGCCGCGCGTCGCGCTCGACGCGCTGGGCGTCGACACGATCCTGCTCGCGAGCCCGTCGGCCGTCGCCGGGCTCGTCCACCGCGCCGTCGTTCCCGGCGGCGCCGCCATCGTCACGATCGGCCCCTCCACCAGCGAAGCGGCGCGCGCGCACGGCCTTCTCGTGTGCGCCGAGGCACGCCGCCCCGGGCTGGAGGGGATCCTGGAGGTCATTCCATGAGCACCGAGAAAGCCGCCGAGAAGCTCGTTCGCGCCGACGCCGTCACGACCCCCGACCGGATCCGCCCGCGCCGCCTGCGCCGCAACGCGCTGATCCGCAATCTGGTCGCGGAGACGCGGATCACCGCCGACCAGATGATCATGCCGCACTTCATCCTGCCGGCCGCGAAAGGGCGCGAGGCGATCGCCTCGATGCCGGGGATCGAGCGGCTGGGGATCGAGGACCTGGTGAGGCAGGCCGAGAGCGACCGTTCACTGGGGATCAGGACGGTCCTGCTGTTCGGACTGCCGGGCGAGCACGAGAAGGACCCCGTCGGCACCGCGGCGTCCGACCCGCACGGCACCGTGCCCGAGGCCTGCCGCGCCCTGAAGAAGGCCTTCGGCAAGGACCTGCTGGTGATCACCGACGTCTGCCTGTGCGCCTACACCGATCACGGCCACTGCGGCGTGATCGTCGAGGACGACGTCGACAACGACCGCTCGCTCGAGCGGCTGGCGGCGATGGCGGTCGCGCACGCCGCGGCCGGCGCCGACATCGTCGCGCCGTCGGACATGATGGACGGCCGGGTGGCGGCGATCCGCGACGCCCTCGACGACGCCGGGCTGACCACGACGGGCCTGCTCTCCTACTCGGTCAAGTACGCTTCGGGCTACTACGGGCCGTTCCGCGAGGCGGCCGACTCGGCGCCCGGGAAGGGGGACCGGCAGGGCTACCAGATGGACCCGCGGAACGTCCGCGAGGCGGTCAAGGAGGCGCTCCTGGACGAGGCCGAGGGGGCCGACATGCTGATGGTCAAGCCGGCGCTGGCCTACCTCGACGTGATCGCAGCGGTGCGCGCGGTCAGCGAGCTGCCGTTGACCGCCTACAACGTCTCGGCCGAGTACTCGATGGTCAAGGCCGCCGCGAAGCTGGGCTGGGTCGACGAGCCGCGGATCGTGCGCGAGAACCTCTGGGCGATGATCCGCGCCGGGGCCGACGCGGTGATCACCTACCACGCCCGCGAGGTTCTCAAGGAGAAGTGGCTGTGAGCGCCGGACCCCGTTCCGAGGAGCTGTTCGCCCGCGCCCAGCGGGTCCTGCCGGGCGGGGTCAACTCGCCCGTGCGGGCCTTCCGCTCGGTCGGCGGCACGCCGCTGGTGATGAAGCGCGGCGCCGGGGCCGAGATCGAGGACGTCGACGGCCGCCGCTACGTCGACTTCGTCTGCTCGTGGGGGCCGCTGATCCTGGGCCACGCCCCGCCGCGGGTAGTCGAAGCGGTGCGGCGGGTCGCGGGCGACGGGACCTCGTTCGGCGCGCCGTGCGAGGTCGAGATCGAGCTGGCCGAGAAGGCCGTCTCGCTCGTCCCGCACCTGGAGCAGGTCCGCTTCGTCTCCTCCGGGACCGAGGCGGTGATGAGCGCGGTCCGGCTGGCGCGCGGCGCGACCGGGCGCGACCTGATCGTCAAGTTCTCGGGTTGCTACCACGGCCACGTCGACCACCTGCTGGTGGCCGCCGGCTCGGGGCTCGTGACCTTCGGCACGCCGTCGTCGGCCGGCGTCCCCGAGCCGTTTGCCAAGCTGACGCTGGTCCTGCCGCTCGACGACGAGCTGAAGTTCGTCGAGCTGATGAAGGCGCAGGGGGATCGGGTCGCGGCGGTGATCCTGGAGCCGATCCCGGCCAACAACGGCCTGCTGCTGCAGCGCCGGGAGTTCCTCGAGACGCTGCGCCGCGTGACCGAGCGCCACGGCGCGTTGCTGATCTTCGACGAGGTGATCTCCGGCTTCCGGGTCGCCGCCGGCGGCGCGGCCGAGCACTACGGGATCCGCCCCGACCTCGCGACCTACGGCAAGGTGGTCGGCGGCGGGCTGCCGGTCGGGGCCTTCGGCGGCCGGGCCGACCTGATGGCGCACCTCGCGCCGCTGGGAAAGGTCTACCAGGCCGGGACGCTGTCCGGGAACCCGGTGGCGATGGCGGCCGGCCTGGCCGCGCTGACCGAGCTGCAGGAATCGAACGGCTGGGCCCGGCTCGAGCAGCTCGGCGCCGCGCTCGAGGCGGCGCTGGTGCCGGTGCTGGCGCGCTCGCCCGTGCCGGTCGGATTCACCCGCGTCGGCTCGATCTTCTGGTTGCCGATGCAGGCCGGCGCCCCGCCCCGCACGGCCGAGTGCATCGCGCCGGGCGCGGCCGAGGTCTACCGCAAGGTCTTCCACGGCCTGCTGGCGCGCGGGATCGCGATGGCGCCCTCGGCCTACGAGGTCGGCTTCCTCTCGACCGCGCACACCGACGCGCACCTCGCGCGGCTGGCCGACGCTCTGGCCGGCGCGCTGGCCGACGCGGCGGCGTAGCGGCGGCCCGCGGTGGCGATTCGGCGGCGGTTCGACCCGACGCGGGCCCTGCAGTGGGGCTTTCTCGTCCTGCTGACGATCGCCGCCGCGCAGGTCGTCTGGTGGATCCTCGACGAGGTCCGGCACACCCGCCGGCTGCACGACGCGTTGATCGCGGAGTACAACGTGGAGGTCCAGGCCGCGCGCACGCTGCTCGACCGCGGCATGCCCGCGACCGAAGTCAGCGACATGTTCCCGCAGGTCGTCTTCTCGAGCGGGCCGGAGCGGGTGGCCGTCAATCCGCGGGCGCTGGCCGAACTGGACGACGACCGGGTCCGCCGGCTGCGCCGGATCGGCTGGGAGGGGGCGTTCTTCCTGCTGGTGCTGGTCGCGGCGATGGCCGTACTGGCCCAGGCGCTGCACCAGGACGCGCAGCTCCGGCGCCGGCAGCAGAACTTCCTGGCCGCGGTGACGCACGAGTTCAAGAGCCCGCTGGCCAGCATCAAGCTCTCGGCCGAGACGATCGCGTTGCGCGACCCGCCCGCGGACAAGCGGCGGGCCCTGGTCGAACGGCTGCTGGCCGACATCGACCGGCTGGACGCCATGATCGGCAACATCCTCGACACCGCGCGGCTGGAGGAAGGGCGCGTGCAACTCCAGCCCGAGCGGGTCTCGCTCGCGGCGGCGGTCCGCGCCCTGGCCGAGGAGGTCGGGCCGCGGGCGGCGGCGGCGGGCGTCGCGTTCACGGCCGAGGCCGCGCCGGAGCTGGAAGTCCACGCCGATCCGATCGCGCTGCGCACGGTGCTCCGCAACCTGGTCGACAACGCGATCAAGGCGACGGTTGCCAACGGCGGCGGCTCCGTCAGCCTCGAGGCCGGGAAGTCCGGGGCGTTCGTCCGGATCGCGGTTCGCGACACCGGCGTGGGGTTTGCCGCTCCCGAGACCCACCGGCTGTTCGAGAAGTTCTACCGGCCGGGCGACGAGCTGCGCCGCAAGACGCGCGGCTCGGGGCTGGGACTCTACATCGTGCGGCGCTTCGTCGAGCTGGAACACGGGCGGGTCTCCGCCCACAGCGACGGGCCGGGGCAGGGGGCGGTCTTCACCGTGCTGTGGCCGGCGCCCAAGGGAGAACGGGCATGAGCGGCGAGAGCGCGCGAATCCTGGTGGTCGAGGACGAGGCCCACCTGGCGGCGGGGATCCGCGAGAACCTCGAGCTGGAGGGCTACGCGGTCGAGGTTGCCGGCGACGGCCTCGCGGCGCTGGCCCGAATCCGCGACGGGGGCCTGGAGCTGGTCGTGCTGGACGTGATGCTGCCCGGGATGGACGGCTTCACGCTCTGCGAGATCATCCGTGCCGAGGGGAACGAGGTCCCGGTGCTGTTCCTGACGGCGCGCACGACGGCCGACGACCGGGTCCACGGGCTCGAGGCCGGCGGCGACGACTACCTGCCGAAGCCGTTCCACCTGAAGGAGTTGCTGCTGCGTATCGCGGCGATGCTGCGGCGCCGCACCTGGTACGGCGTGCTCCCGACCGCGGGGGCGGAGGTCCGCTTCGGCGGCAACCTGGTCGACTTCCGGACGATGAAGGGGAAGTCCTGGGACGGGGCCGAGGAGCTGCTGACCCAGAAGGAGGCGATGATCCTCAAGGCGCTCGCCGAGCGCCCCGGAGAGGTCGTCTCGCGCGAGGAGATCCTGGAGAAGGTCTGGGGCTACGAGATCTTCCCGTCGACCCGCACGATCGACAACTTCATCGTGCGCCTGCGAAAGCGCTTCGAGCGCGACCCGGAGTCGCCGCGCCACTTCCACACCGTGCGCGGGATCGGCTACCGCTTCACGCCGGAGCCGGAGGGATGATGTCCGACACGCTGTTCATGCGGGCCTTCCGCGGCGAGACGACGCCGCGCCGCCCGCTCTGGATCATGCGGCAGGCGGGGCGCTACCTGCCGGAGTACCGCGCGCTCAAGGAGAAGCACTCCTTCGAGGAACTGTGCGCCCGGCCCGAGCTGGCGGTCGAGGTCACGCTCCAGCCGCTGCGCCGCTTCCCGCTCGACGCGGCGATCGTCTTCGCCGACCTCGTGACGCCGCTCTCGGCGCTGGGGATCAACTTCCGCTTCGATCCGGGCCCGAAGGTCGACCGCCCCGTCCGCGAGGCGGCGGACGTCGATCGCCTGCGCGACCCGGACCCGGCCGAGATCGCGCCGGCGACGATCGAGGCGCTGCGCCTGCTGAAGCGCGAGCTGGGCGGGAGGATCGCGCTGCTCGGGTTCGCCGGGGCGCCCTGGTCGCTGGCCGCGTACATGACCGCCGGCGGCGGCAAGGACGGCTTCCCGGCGCTGCGCGCCATGGCTGCGGGCGAGCCGGCCCTGCTCGACCGGCTGCTCGGCAGGCTGGCGCGGCTGTCCGCGGCCTACGCGATCGAGCAGCACCGCGCCGGCGCCGACGCCGTCCAGATCTTCGACACCTGGGCCGGGCTGCTGCCGCTGCCGGCCTGGCAGCGGATCGTCCGGCCGCACCTGCTGTGGCTGCTGGAGGAGATGGGGCGGGCCGGCGTGCCGCGGATCCTGTTCCTGCTGGACGCGCCGCACCTGTTCGAGGCGGCGGCGGAACTGCCGGCCGAGGCCCTCGCGATCGACTGGCGGCTCGACCTCGCCGAGGTCCGGAGGAAGGTGGGTCCGGACCGCGCACTGCAGGGGAACCTCGACCCGGCGGTCCTGCTGGCCGGGCCCGAGGCGACCCGCCGCGCGGCGCGCGAGCTGCTGGCGCGGGTGCCGGCTCGCGGGCACATTGCGAACCTCGGGCACGGCATCCTGCCCGAGGCCCCGATCGCCAGCGTCGAGGCGCTGGTCGAGACGGTCCACGCCGAGGAGGCGACTCGATGAGCGCAGCCCCGATCTCGCGCCGCGCCACGGCCGAGCTGATCGTCCGTTACGACCGACCCGGCCCGCGCTACACCAGCTACCCGACCGCGGTCGAGTTCCACGAGGGGTTCACCGCCGACGACTACGAGAAGCACCTGGCCGCGGCCGACCCGCTGGGGGACGCGCCGCTCTCGGTCTACGTCCACCTGCCGTTCTGCCAGGAGCGCTGCACCTTCTGCGGCTGCCACGTGATCATCAGCCCGCACAAGGAGAAGGCGCGGCCCTACCTGGAGATGCTCGAGCGCGAGATCGACCTGGTCGCGGCACGGCTGCCGCACCGCCGCCGGGTCGCGCAGCTTCACCTCGGCGGCGGGACCCCGACCTACCAGTCGCCGGCCGAACTGACCCGCCTGCTGAAGCACTTCTTCTCCAGCTTCACGCCGATCGAGGGGGCCGAGCTGGCGGTCGAGGTCGACCCGCGGGTCACGACCGACGAGCACATCGACGCGCTGGCCCAGCTCGGCTTCAACCGGATCTCGCTCGGTGTGCAGGACTTCACCCACGAGGTCCAGGTTGCGATCAACCGCGTCCAGTCGATCGAGGAGACCCGGCGGGTCGTCGAGCGGGCCCGGGCCCGCGGCTACACGGGCACGAACATCGACCTGATCTACGGCCTGCCGCTGCAGACCCCCGACACATTCGAGAAGTCGGTCGAGGAGGTGATCGCAATGGGGGCCGACCGCGTGGCGGTCTACTCCTTCGCCTTCGTCCCCTGGATCCGCGGCAACCAGCGCAAGCTGATCGAGGACCAGCTCCCCTCGCGCGACACCAAGGTCGAGCTGTTCTCGCTGGCCCGCGAGCGATTCCTGAAGGCAGGTTACGAGGCGATCGGAATGGACCACTTCGCCAAACCGGACGACGAGCTGGCGCGGGCGAAGCGCGAGCGGCGCCTCCGCCGCAACTTCCAGGGCTACACCGTGATTCCCGGCGACGACGTGCTGGGGCTGGGGATCTCGGCGATCGGCGACGTCCGCGGCTGCTACGCGCAGAACTACAAGAAGCTGTCGCAGTACCGCGAGGCGGTCGCGGCGGGCCGGCTGCCGATCGAGCGCGGCTTCGTCCGCTCCGCCGACGACGACCTGCGCCGCGAGATCATCCACGAGCTGATGTGCAACTTCCAGCTCGACATCCCGGCCTTCGAGAAGGCGCACGGCGTGCGCTTCGCCGAGTACTTCGCGGAGGACCTGAAGCGGCTGGCGGAGCACCAGGCCGAGGGGCTGGTGACGGTCACGCCGGAGCGGATCGAGGCCACGCCGACGGGCGAGCTGTTCGTGCGCAACGTCGCGATGTGCTTCGACCGCTACTGGCGCGAGAAGCACGAGGGCTCGGACAAGCCGATCTTTTCGCGGACGGTGTAGGGGGGGCCGGGATGTCGAAGCGGCTGGTGATCGTCGGGGCTGGGATCTCGGGGCTGGCTGCGGCGCGCGGCGCGGCGGAGCACGCGGCTTCGGTACCGGGCGGCCTCGAGATCGTCGTGCTGGAGCGGGACCCGCGGGCCGGGGGCAAGGCGGCGACGCTCGCCGAGCAGGGCTACCTGGTCGAGACCGGCCCCACCGGCTACCTCGACAACGACGAGGGGATGGACGAGCTGGTCGCCCTGGCCGGGATGCGGGCCGAGAAGCTCCCGGCCAACGCCGCCGCGGCGCGGCGCTTTCTCGTCCGCGGCGGCGCGGTCCGCGAGATCTTCGCCCACCCGCTGAAGTTCGCGGCCAGCGGGATCATGTCGCTGCCCGGGATGCTGCGGATGGCGGCCGAGCCATTCGTGCCGGCGCGCCGCGACGGCGCCGACGAGAGCGTCTGGTCGTTCGCGGCGCGGCGGGTCGGCCGGCAGGCGGCCGACCGGCTGATCGCGCCGATGATGCTCGGGATCTTCGCCGGCGACGCGAAGAAGCTCTCGCTCCCCGCCGCCTTCCCGCGGCTGCGCGCGCTGGAGGAGGAGCACGGCGGGCTGGTGCGCGGGATGCTCGCGCGGCGCAAGGCCAAGGGGGCCGGCACGCCGGCCGGCCCCTCCGGGGTGCTGACTTCGTTCGGCGGCGGGCTGCAGACCCTTCCCGAGCGGCTCGCGTCCACGCCGGGGGTGACCGTGCGGACCGGCGTCGCGGTGCGCGCGGTCGCCCCGCGCACGGGCGGGGGGTGGACCGTGACGACCGAGGACGGGGAGGCCCTGCCGGCCGACGCGGTGATCGTCGCGGCCGAGCCCTGGGCCGCCGCCCTGGCGCTGCGCGAGACCGCGCCCGGTGTGGCGCGGCAGCTCGACGCGATCCCGTGCCCGCCCGTGGCGGTGGTCGCGCTCGGCTACGGGGCCGAGGGGCTGGCCAAGGTCCCGCGCGGCTTCGGCGTGCTGATCCCGCGCGGCGAGGGCTACCGGATCCTGGGCGTGCTGTGGGACACGCACCTGTTCGCGGGGCGGAGCCCCGACGGGCGCCTGCTGGTGCGCGCGATGCTGGGCGGCGGGGTCGACCCGGCGATCGGGGACCTCGACGAGGACGCGATCGGCGCGATCGCGCGGGCCGAGGTGGCGCGACTGTTCGGGCTCTCCGAGGCCCCGGTCTACGAGCGGACGACGCTCTGGCGGCGCGCGATCCCCCAGTACGAACTGGGGCACCTCGCGCGGCTGGCCGAGATCGACCGCGGGCTGGCGGCGCACCCGGGTCTGTTCCTCGCCGGCAACGGGTACCTCGGCGTCTCGTTCGCCAAGGCGGGCGGCACGGGCCTGGCCCGCGGCCGCGAGGTGGCGCGCTTCCTGGGCGCGGCGCCGCAGGGGGCGTAAGTGCTGGTCGGCCGGAAGATCGTCGTCGTGCTGCCGGCCTACAACGCCGCGAAGACGCTGGAGCGGACGATCGCCGAGATCCCCCCCGGGATCGTCGACGAGGTCGTGCTGGTCGACGACAAGAGCCGCGACGAGACGCTCGAGGTGGCGCGACGGCTGGGCCTGCGGAGCGTCGCCCACGCCCGGAACCTGGGCTACGGCGGCAACCAGAAGACCTGCTACCGCGAGGCGCTGGCGCTGGGGGCCGACGTCGTGATCATGCTCCACCCCGATTACCAGTACTCGCCCCGGCTCGTGCCCGCGATGGCGGGGATGATCGTCAGTGGCGAGTTCGACGTCGTGCTCGGCTCGCGGATTCTCGGGGTGGGGGCGCTGGCCGGCGGGATGCCGCTCTGGAAGTACGTCTCGAACCGCTCGCTGACCGCGTTCCAGAACCTGCTGGTCGGGCACAAGCTGTCCGAGTACCACACCGGGTACCGTGCCTTCTCGCGCCCGGTGCTCGAGGCGCTGCCGCTCGACGCCAACGCCGACGGCTTCGTCTTCGACAACCAGATGCTGGCCCAGACGATCTTCGCCGGGTTCCGGATCGGCGAGATCTCGTGCCCGACGCGCTACTTCCCGGAGGCGTCGTCGGTGAACTTCGCGGGCTCGGTGCGCTACGGGCTGGGCGTGGTCCGGACCTCGCTGCAGTTCCGCGCGGCGCGGTGGGGCCTCGGTGGCGGGGCGGTTTTCCCGCGCGCGCTCGACGGAGTGGCGCGCCGCGCTCCGGCCGGCTGAGCCGATCAGGGCTGCTGGCCCCGCTCGTCGAGGAACGGGCGCAGGATCGCCGCGAAGCGGTCCACGTCGATCAGGAACGCGTCGTGGCCGTAGACCGTGTCGAGCCGCACGAACCGGGCCTCGCGGCCCGCCTCGCGCAGGATCCGCGCCAGTTCCTCCTGCTGCTGGATCGGGAAGAGCAGGTCGGTCGTGACGCCGACCACCAGCGTGCGCGCATGGATCCGCGCGATGCCGTCCTCGTACGACGGCGCCCCCTCGCCGAGATCGAACAGGTCCATCGCCTTGGAAAGGTAGAGGAACGAGTTGGCGTCGAAGCCGCTGCCGGCGAGCCGCTCGCCCTGCCGCACCAGGTAGGCCTCGACCTGGAAGTCGGGTCCGACGTCGGCCGGGAGCGGGCGGAGCCGCTCGCGGCCGAACCGCTGGTCCCATTCGGGCCCCGAGCGGTAGCTGATCGTGCCGATCTCGCGGGCCAGCCGGAGTCCCTCGAGCGGCCCCTCGCCAGGCCGGTAGCGGCCGCCGTTCCACACAGGGTCGCGCATCACCGCCTGGCGCTGCACGAACCGCAGCGCGATCGAGAGGGGATAGGAGCGGCCGGGCGCCGAGATCGCGACGACCCGCGCGGTTCGGGCCGGGAAGAGCGCGCCGAGCGCGAGCGCCTGCATCCCCCCCATCGACGAGCCGACGACGGCGTACAGCTTCTCGATCCCGAGGTGGTCGAGCAGCCGGGCCTGCGCGCGGGCCATGTCCTGGATCGTGAGCAGGGGAAAGCGCAGGGCCCACGGCTCCCCGTCGGCAGGGCAGGGGGAAGCCGGCCCGGTCGAACCGAAGCAGCCGCCAAGGACATTGGTGCAGACGACGAAAAAGCGGCGCGTGTCGAGCGCCGCGCCGTCGCCGATCATCCGCTCCCACCAGCCCGGGGACGGGTCGGCCTCGCTGCTGCGCGCGTGCGAGCTGGCGGAAAGCCCGGTGCAGAGCAGGATCGCGTTGTCACGACCGGGCGACAGCCGGCCCCAGGTCTCGTAGGCCAGCCCGTAGCCCGGCAACTCGGCCCCGTACTCCGTGCGGAGCGGCCCCGGGTCGGTGAAGAGCCGGGCACCGGGCGGGGCGGGCGGCGGGGCGGGGCGATCGGCGGCGGGGTTGCTCATCGACAGGCGCCGCGCACTGCCCCGTCTCCCGGGCCGTCCGGCCGGCGTCCCCTCAGAAGCGGAACGCCGCCTCGAAGGCCGGGACGAGCGCGGCGCGCCCCGAGGTCTGCAGCAGGTTCGGCTCGTCCGGCGTGAAGCGTCGGAAGGACATGTCGATCCGGAACCGCCAGCGCTGCCCGGCCGCGAACTGAACCCCGAACCCGCCCTCGTACCAGTACTGGATGTCCGACGAGTCGGGGACGCTCGAGTCGATCTTCGGGTTGTCGTAGTCGACGCTGCCGGTTCCGCCGCTCGCGAACAGGAGCATCTGGAATGCCGGGTCGTCGCCCAGCAGCCAGGTCCCGCGCACGCCGTAGAAGCCGATGTCGACGTCGTAGCCGCCGTCGTTGGGCAGGTCATCGCTGCCGAAGACGGACTCGTAGTAGACGCCGACGGCCCAGCGCGGCTTGAAGTACCAGTCGAAGCGGGCGTGCCAGCCGAACGACGGATCCACCTCGAAGCCCGAGTTGAACATGTCGTATTGGAACCCGGCGCCGACCTCGAACTTCTTTTCCTGCGCCCAGGCGGGGGACGCCGCGAGCAGCACCCCGGCAACCACCACCACACACGCGACCAGCAGGCGACGCCTCATGAAAGTCCTCTCCATGCGCCGCACGGCGGGGTGGCCGGCGCGCTGACGACGAATTCTCCCGCATCGGGCGGGGCCCCGGCAAGCGCGCGTTTCCGGCCCGGGCGGCCCGGCCGGAGGGGTGGTGTGCCCCGGGCCCGCCAGGGCTCGCGCGCCAGGGCGCTCCGGGCCGCCGGGCCGCGGGGCCGGCTCATCCCAGCTGGTAGCGCCGGGTCAGCTCCTCGGTCAGGTACCCGAAGGCCTCGTCGACGCCGTCGACGACCCGGAACAGGTCCAGGTCGCGCTGGTCGATCACGCCCCAGTCGACGAGCCGCTCCCAGTTCACCGCGCCGTCCCAGAACTCGCGCCCGTAGAGGACGATCGGGCGGGGGGTCGAGGTCTTTCCGGTCTGCACGAGCGTGAGGATCTCGAACAGCTCGTCCAGGGTGCCGAAGCCGCCCGGGAAGACGATCAGCGCCTTGGCCAGGTAGACGAACCAGAACTTGCGCAGGAAGAAGTAGTGGAACTCGAAGGCCAGCTCGCGCGAGACGAACTCGTTGATCCCCTGCTCGTGCGGGAGGCTGATTCCGAGCCCGACCGACAACCCCCGGGCGCGCGAAGCGCCCCGGTTGGCCGCCTCCATGATCCCCGGCCCGCCGCCCGAGGCGATGATGAAGCGCCGCCGCTTCTGGTTGAGGGCCTTGGACCACTCCGTCATGCGGAAGGCGAGTTCTTCGGCCTCGCGGTAGTAGCGGGAGAGCCGCGGGTTCCCGGGGTCGTCGGGCAGCGCGCGCGCGGAGCCGAAGAAGACGATCGTGTCCTCGACGTTGAAGCGCTCGAAGCGGTGGGCCGGCTCGAGGTACTCGGCCAGCAGCCGGATCACCCGTGCGTCGGGGCTGTTGAGAAAGTCCAGGTTGCGGTAGGCCTTGACGGGCGGCTTGTCCTTCTGGTTCATGTGGTCCCTTCGGAGGCAGGAGACACTAAGTGACCGGAGCCGGGGGGGCAAGCGAAGGCGGCGCGGGTGCCGGGCCGGGAGTCGCGGGCTGGATCGACGGCCCGGCCGCGCTGCACGCGCTGGTCGAGCGGCTCGGCCGCGCCCCGCGGCTGGCGCTGGACACCGAGGCCGACGGGTTCACCGCCTACCGCCCGCGGCTCTGCCTGGTCCAGCTCGCGTGGGAGGAACCCTCCGGGATCGCGGCGGCGATCGTTGATCCGCTGGCGCTGGAAGGCCGACTCGGCCCGCTCCGCGCCCCGCTCGAGGACCCGGCGCTCGAGACGATCGTGCACGGGGCCGACTACGACCTCCGGCTGCTCAAGCGCGACGCGGGGATCGCCCTGCGCGGGCTGTGGGACACCCAGCGTGCGGCGCAGCTCCTGGGGGAGCCGCAGACGGGTCTCGCGGCGCTGGCCGCCGCGCTCGCCGGGGCCGCGCTCGACAAGCGTGCACAGCGCACCGACTGGTCGCGCCGCCCGCTGCCGGCGGCGGCGCTCGAGTACGCGCGCGAGGACGTGCGCGTCCTGTTCGCGATGCGCGACGCGCTGGGCGCGCGTCTGGAGCGGCTCGGCCGCGGCAGTTGGCTCGCCGAGGAGTGCCGGAGGCTGGAGGAGGTCGAGCCGGGCGATCTGGCGCTCCCCGATGCGGGACAGCTGCTGCTGCGCGCCAAGGGGGCGCTGGCCCTCTCGCCCGGCCAGCGCGCCACGCTGGCCGAACTACTGTACTGGCGCGAGTGCGAGGCCGAGCAGCGCGGCGTCCCCGCGATCCACGTCGTGGCCCCCGAGCCGCTGCTGGCCCTCGCGCGGCAGCCCGCCGAGACGCCGCCTGACCTCGCGGCGGCCGGGGTGCCGGCGCGGGTGGCCCGGCGCTACGAGCGCGCGCTGCTCGAAGCGGTCGCGCGCGGGCGCGCCGCCCCGCCGCGCCCCGCGGAGCGCCCGCCGCGCGAGCCCCGCCCGCCGCGCGACGAGCGGCGACGCCAGGACGCCCTGCGCCAGGCCCGCGACCAGGTGGCGGCGGGGCTCGGCCTGCCGGGGAGCGTGATCTGCCCGGGTGCGGTGCTGCGCGAGGCGGCCCGCACCCCTCCGGACGGATTCGGCGGCTGGCTCACGGCCGGCCTGCGGCGCTGGCAGGCGGACCTGCTGGCGGGGCCGTTCGGAGCGGCGCTCGACGCGGCCCGGGCGCCCGAGCCGCCCGGCTGAAGCGCCTTCGGGGGGGGTGGGTGGCGCCCCGCTCCGCTCCGCGGGCGCGGCGCGGCCGCTCCCGGTATCTTCACCTCCCGCGGGCCCGGCCCGCGCCACGAGGAGCGACTCGATGCTTCGCAGCGCAGCGGCGATCGTGCTGACCGGATTCCTGGCGCTGGCCGCCGGCCCCGCGCCGGCCCTGGCGGAGAAGAAGGCGTCCTTCCCGGAGCGGTCGTTCGAGGCCGGGGACGTTCCGCTGGGGGGCGTGATCGAGCATGTCTTCGAGGTCCGGAACGACGGCGACGAACCGCTCCTGATCACCGAGGTCCACGCGACCTGTGGCTGCACGATCCTCGACTACACCGCGACCCCGATCCCCCCCGGCGGCGCCGGGAAGATCCGATTCAAGATCGAGACCAAGACGCTCGCCTCCGGCAAGCACTCCAAGACGATCACCGTGATGACCGACGCCCCCGGCGCCGAGCGCACGGTGCTGCAGATGAAGCTGAACGTCGTGACGGCGCTCGAATTCCTGCCGCGCTCGCAGGTCTACATGTACACGGTGAAGGGCGAGCCGAAGGTCGAGAAGGTCCTGCTGCGTCCTCACGTCGAAGGGCTCAAGGTGCTCGGTGTCAGCTCCTCGAACCCGAACCTCAAGGTCTCGCTGGAGCCCTCGAAGGTGACGACCGCCACCTCGGGGACGGTGCGCGGCGCGCTGACCGAGCGCCCCGGCGACTACTGGATCACGGTCGAGCTCGGCCCGGGTGCGCCGGTCGGGACCTTCAAGGCCGAGGTCGCGCTCAAGACCAGCGACCCGAAGGCCGTCGCCGGCGTCGAACTCCGCATCGTGGCGACGGTCAAGGAGCCGGGCGGCGCCCAGCCGGGGAACCCGTCCTAGCGCTAGAATCACCCGGTGCAGCGCGAACTGGAGGTCGCGGTCGAGCTGGCGCGTCGCGCCGGTGACGAGATCCTGCGCGTCTTCGGGACCGCGTTCCCCGTCGAGTACAAGCCGGGGGACGAGGGGCCGGTCACGGAGGCCGACCGGGCCGCCGACCGGCTGATCCGCGAGGGGCTGGCCGAGGCCTTCCCGCGCGACGCGATCCTCAGCGAGGAGACCCCCGACGACCTGGACCGGCTCGGCGCGGAGCGGCTCTGGCTGGTCGATCCGCTCGATGGCACGCGCCAGTTCGTCGAGGCCGTGCCGGAGTTCGCGGTGATGATCGGGCTCGCGGTCCGCGGCCGTCCCGTGCTTGGCGTGATTCACCTTCCCCCCGAGCGCCGCACCGTGTTCGGCGCAGAAGGGCGCGGCGTCGAGCTGCTCGACCCTCAGGGCTGGCGTCGACTCGAACCGCTGGCGGAGGGGATTCCGCCCGGTCGGGGTCCGGTCGTCGCGCTCAGCCGCAGCCACGCCGGCTCGCGCACCCGTGAGGTGGCGCGGCGGCTCGGCGCGTCGCGCGTCGTCGCGTCGGGGTCGGTGGGCCGCAAGGCGATGCTGGTCCTGACCGGCGAGGCCGAGGTGTACGTCACGCTCGGCCGCCGCTCGCGCCACTGGGACGCCTGCGCGCCGGACGCGCTGATGCGGCTGGCCGGGGGCGCATTCTCGGACGTGCGGGGCCGGCCGATGTCGTACAACACCGAGGGGACCACGAACCGCAGCGGACTGCTCGCGGCCAGGCGGGCGCTGCTTGCCCCGACGGTCGCGGCGATCGCCGGGGTCATCCCCGAGGCTCCCGCGGAAGGCGGCTGACCGGCGATGGACCGCGGACGGCGGCGGCCGGGGGTGTGCGCCGCGCTGGCGCTCGCGCTGGCGGCGCGCCTGGCGGTCTCCGCCGTGGCCGCGCCCGAGGGTGCCGCGGTTTCGCCCGGGCCGGAGGGCTCCGCGGCCCCGGTCTCCCGGCTCGACACCCCTCACCCCGGCCGGCTCAGCGCGATCGAGTTGCGCGAGCGCGGCGCGGCGGCGCTGCGGGAAGGGCGTGCGGAGCAGGCGGAGCCGCTGTTCGAGCGCGCGGCGGCGGCCGATCCGCTCGCCGCCGCGTCATGGATCGCGCTCGCCGCGGCCCGGATCGAGCGCTGCGATCGCGACGGGGCACGCTTCGCGGCGCTGGCCGGGGCGCGCGTTGCGGCCTCGGCCGAGGAGTACGCCGCGGCCGAGGAGGCCGGTTCGCGCGCGGCCGCGGTCGCCTGCCGGCCCGCGTCGCCGGGCGCCGGCGAGGCGACGACCCGGACCGAGGCGCAACTGGCCGAGCGGCCGGGCGACTACCGCGCCTGGGCCGAGGCGGCCGCCGCGCGGCGCGCCCGGGGCGACCTGCTGCTCGCCGCGTTCGAGGAGGAGCAGGCCCTGGCGCTCGGCGGGGAGCCGGCGATCCGCCGGATGAAGCTGGCGCAGGATCTCGAGGGAGCGGGACTCTGGCGCGCGGCGCTCGAGCTGCTCGCGGCCGAGCCCGGGGACGACGCCCGGGACCGGGCCACGGCGCTCGCCGACCGGCTGGCGGTCCGCCGGGCGGCCGCGCGGCGGATCGCGGCCCAACTCGCGGAGGCCAAGGGTTGGAGCGATCCGGAAGGGCTCGCGGGCCTGGAGGACCTCGCGCTCGCCGCGCTGGCCGTGGATCCCGACGCCGCTCCGGAGCAGGTCACGGAGCGGCTCGCCGGCCTGCTCGGCGTGACGCCCCCCGCAGTCGTCGGGGGCGGCTGGGGGCGGACGGTGCTGCGGCGGGGCTGGAGCGCCGTCCCGGCGCCTCCGGCACCGGGCGCCGCGGCCCCCGCGTTCCTGCTGCGGCGCTTCCCGGGGGACACCCAGCTTGCGCTGTGCGACCCGGGGCGCGCCTGGTCGCCCGATCCGGAGACGGCCCAGCGCTTCGCCCGCGATCAGTTGCTGGCCGGCCGCGAGCCGGCGCTCGAGGAGCCCGCCCGCCCCTGCGACCCGGGCCCCGCCGAAGCGCGCTGCGAGCGCAGCCGGTGGACCGTCTCGATCGGGGCCGAAGGGAAGGCGACCGTCTCCCTCTACCGGATCGCCGCGACCGGCGACCCGGCCGCCCGCGAGCTCTGGGCCGTCGGCCTCGCCGGCGGCGCCGGGTGCGGTGGCGCCTGCCTGCGGGACGCCGCGCGGGCGGTGGAGGACCAGGTTGCCGCGCTCGAGCCCGCCGCGGCCGCCCCTGGGAACCAGGCCGGCGCGCCCTGCGGCTGGCCGGTCCCCGCGGCCTACCTCTCCGAGCGCCCGCACCGCGAGCGCGAGGAGCCCTGGCGGCGGATCGCCATCGGGGACGGGCTGTCGATCGAGATCCCGCCCGGCGTGGTGGCGGCCCGCATCGACCGGGTCTTCCGCGACGCGGCCGCGGGGCCCGAGACCGTGCTCTGGCTGCGCGGCTCGTTCGAGGACCAGGCCGGGACGGCGGTCCGGATCGGCGACTCGGACTTCGCCGGATGGGTGGACCTGCGCCCGCTGGCGCCGGCCGCGGGCCCCCTCGACGCCGCCGCGATCGCGCCGCCGCGGACCGATCCCGGGGCGCGGCGCCTCGGGGGTGCCGGCCTCGGCTCCGCGCGGCGCGCGGCCGGGCTCGACGGCGAGGCGGCCACCGCCCGCTTCGCCGGGGCGACGTTCCGCGGGAGCTGGCTCGTCCACCGCGTCCGGACCGGGGGCCGCGAGCTCGAGATCGTGCTGCCGGTGGCGGCAGGAGAGAAGAGCCTCGCGCCGCTCTGGATCGCGATCACGGCCCGCCCGTCGGAGGCGGAACCGCCGCCGCCGCCGTACGACCTGGCGCGCCGCTTCCGCGTGCGGCTCGACCGGCAGGCCGTCAGCGGTTCGCCCGCCGACCCTCGCGAGGGGATGCTCGTCGGCGACGGGATCCGCTTCCTCGTGCCGCGCGGCTACCGGGCGACGCTGAGCGCCGCGAGCGCCGACGGCTTCCCGGTCACGCTGCGCAACGACCGGGGCTCGCTGATCGTGGTGGTCCGCCTCGCCTCGCGCGACGCGCTGGCCGCGCGGCGGGCCGAGTTGGAGCGCGACTGGGGCCCTCCGCTGGAGCCGTGGGGCGTGCTGCGCTCCTCGCGCGACCGGACTGTCGAAAGCGCCCCCTTTGCGCCCGCGGGGGGGGGCGCCCCGCCGCGCCGCGCCGCGACGCTCGTCACCGCCGAGGGGGCGTTCCTGCTGCTGCTGAGCCCCGGAAACGAAACCGACCCCGCGGCCTGGGCCGCGGAGTCGGAGTTGGTGACGAGTTCGTTGAAGGGGCGGTGAGGCCGGTCAGAGGCCGAGCGCGCGCTGCGCGGATTCCAGCTCGCGCCGGACGTCCCGCGGGTCCGGCCGGACCGGCGCCGAACTGGCCCGTGTCGAGCGCGAGACCGACCCCGGGGCGTTGGCGAAGGAGGCGCTTCCCGGCGCGCCGAGCGAGCCCGAGAGCGAAGCCGGCTTCGAGGCGCTGGTGCCGGCGCGATCGACCGAGTTGCCCCGCGGCGGCATCGTCCCGGTCGGATCGATCGGCTTCACGCCGGGCGGCGGCTTGATCGGGCCGTACAGATCGCGCGGGCGCCCGGCGATCACCAGGCGATAGACGTCGCCCTTGGGGCCGAGCCACCACCAAGGTGCCGGCTCCAAGTAGCGCGGGGTGGGGTTCTTGGGCTCGGCTGCGGCGGTGGCGAGGGTGGAGGCCGAGGCCGCCAGGAAGGTGAAGAGGAGCAGGCAGAGGACCAGGCGCCGAACAGTCATCGCGACCTCCTTGTGCATGACCTCACGCTTCCTGTACTCCTGCCGGGAGCCGCCGTCAAGTCGGATCGCGCGAGCGGTCGCCGGGCGCGGACCGCCGGCCGCCGACCTCGACCCGGGCCGCCACGTCGAGCAGGTCGCGGGCCAGCCGGACGCCGGGGACCCGGGCCAGATCGGCGGCCAGGACGGCCCCGGTCGGCACCAGCAGGTGCGGCATCCCGGCCCGGGCCGCCGACTCCACGTCGAGCGGCATGTCCCCGACGTAGAGGGTCTCGGCGGGGGCGGCGTCCAGGAGCGCGCAGGCCGCGCGCAGCATCGCGGGGTCGGGCTTGGGCGGGAGGCCGGGTCCCGGACCGAGGATCGCGCCGAAGAGCGGTGCCAGGTCGAGCCGCTCCAGCAGGTCGCGGGTGAAGCGGGGGGGCTTGTTCGAGGCGACCCCGAGCCCGGCCCCGCGGCGCGCGAGGTCTGCGAGGGCCTCCTCGGCGCCGGGCAGCAGCCGCGTCCCGGCGAGGTGGCGCGCGGCGTAGTGGGCCTCGAAGTGCGGGCGGGCGTCGGCCACGCGCTCGGGGCCGACGTTCCGCGCCAGGAGGTCGGAGAGGCCCCAGCCGACCTGGCCCCGGACCGCCTCGAGCGGCAGGGGCGGCAGCCCGCAGGCCGCGCGGGCCGCGTTGAGCGCGTCGGCCACGGCGGCGAACGCGTCCACCAGCGTCCCGTCCAGGTCGAAGATGACGGCGCGGCAGCGAACCATCGCGCGATGCTATCATCCGCGCCCCGGGGTCCGTTGCGGGAGGGAAAACCCCGCCCGCGGCCCGGTCCCGCCGCGCGGATATCAACTCATGTCACGACGGATGCGGAGCTCGGCGAGATGAATAATCAAGGAACGCGCCGGCCCGTGGCGGTGCTCGGCGCGACCGGGATGGTCGGGCAGCGGTTGGTGCAGCTGCTCGACGCCCACCCGTGGTTCGAACTGGCGGAGGTCGCGGCCTCCGATCGCAGCGCCGGCCGGCCGTATGGCGAGGCGGTGAACTGGCGGGTTTCGGAGGCGCCGCCCGCGGCCGCGGCGGCGCTCACCGTGCAGGCCTGCGACCCGGCCGCCGTCGAGTCGGCGCTGGTCTTCTCCGCGCTCGACGCGGCGGCGGCGGAGGAGGTCGAGCCGGCCTTCGCCCGCGCCGGCCGGGCCGTGATCAGCAACGCCCGCAACCGCCGGATGGACCCCGACGTCCCGCTGATCGTGCCCGAGGCCAACGCCGACCACCTGGCGCTGATCGAGGCCCAGCGCCGGCGCTGGGGCGGCCGCGGCTTCGTCGCCTGCAACCCCAACTGCTCGGTGATCGGGCTGGTGCTGGCGCTGGCGCCGCTGGCGCGCGCGGCGCGGCTCGAGCGGCTGGTCGTCACCACGCTCCAGGCCGCCTCCGGCGCCGGCTACCCCGGCGTCCCCGCGCTCGACCTGATCGACAACGTCATCCCCTGGATCGCCGACGAGGAGCCCAAGCTCGAGAGCGAGCCCGCGAAGATCTTCGGGAAGCTCGCCGGGAACCGTGTCGAGGCGCTGGACCTGGCGGTCTCGGCGCAGGTCCACCGCGTGCCGGTCTCGGACGGGCACCTGCTGGCGGTCAGCCTGCAGTCCTCGCCGCGGATCGGGCCGGAGCGGGCGGCCGAGCTGATGGCGCGCTTTCGCGGCCTGCCGCAGGAGCTGGGCCTGCCGAGCGCGCCCGACCCCGCGATCGTCGTGCGCGAGGCGAGCGACCGCCCCCAGCCGCGGCTCGACCGGATGACCGGCGGCGGGATGGCGGCGGTCGTCGGCCGGATCCGGCCCTGCGCGGTGCTCGGCCTGCGGATGGAGGTCCTCTCCCACAACACGATCCGCGGCGCGGCGGGCGGAACCCTGCTGATCGGCGAGCTGATCCAGGCCCAGGACCTGGTGCCGTGATCGTGATGAAGTTCGGCGGGACCTCGGTCGACGGTCCCGAGCGGATGCGGGGGGTCGCGGCGATCGTCCGCGGGCGGCTGCCGGAGCGGCCGGTCGTCGTCACCTCGGCGATGGCGGGCGTGACCAACCAGCTCCAGCGGCTGACCGAGACCGCGCTGGCCGGCGACCGCGCCGCGATGGAGGACGAGGCCGACCGGCTGGCGCGCCGCCATCGCGAGGCCGCGCTCTCGATCGCGCCCGGCGACGCCGCGCTGGTCGAGCGGCTCGACGCCCACCTGCGCGAGCTGCGGGTCCTGCTGCGCGGGGTCCGGCTGCTCGGGACGGCGACGCCGCGCTCGTCCGACCAGGTCCTGGGCTACGGCGAGCTGCTGGCCCAGGAGCTGCTGGCGGCGGCGCTGCGCCTCGCGGGGGCGCCGGGGCAGGTGGTCGACTCGCGCGAGATCGTGATCACCGACGACCACTTCGGCTCGGCGCGGCCGCAGCTCGCAGAGACGCGCGCGCGGGCCCGCGAGCGGGTCGCGCCGCTGGCCGAGTCCGGCCTGGTGCCGGTGCTCGGCGGCTACCTCGGCGCGACCCCCGAGGGGATCCCGACGACGCTGGGGCGCGGCGGTTCCGACCTGTCCGGCTCCGTGCTCGGTCTCGCGCTCGACGCCGCGGCGATCGAGATCTGGACCGACGTCGACGGGCTGATGACCGCCGACCCGCGCCTCGTCCCCGCGGCGCGCGTGCTGGAGCAGGTGACCTTCCGTGAGGCGGCCGAAATGGCCGGGTTCGGCGCGAAGGTGCTGCATCCGGCGTCGATCGACCCGGCGATCCACGGCGGCCTGCCGGTCGTGGTGCGCAACAGCCTCGCCCCGGAGCGGCCCGGCACCCGGATCGGCGCCACCGGCTCGACCGCGCCGGCGGTGCGGGCGGTCGCCTCGCGCGCGCCGCTGCAGCTGGTCGCGCTGCGCGCGCCGGGGCGGCTGCGCGAGGAGGGCTTTTTCGCCGACGTGCTGCGGACCGTCGACCGACCCGGGCTGCAGCCTCTGGCCGTGCTGCCGGGGCCGGTCTGGCTCGAGCTGCTCATCCCCGCCGACCCCTCGCTGGCCCCGGCGCTCGACGCGCTCGAGAGCTTCGGCGAGGTCCGCTGCACCTCCGGCCTGGCGCTGGTTGCGGCCGTCGGCGAAGGGCTGGCCGATGCGCCGGCCCAGTGGCAGCGGGTGCTCGCGGCGGCGGGCGGAATCCCGCTGCGCCGCCTGGTCCAGGGCCCGCACGGCGTGTCGCTCGGGCTGCTGACCGACGAGGAGCGCGCGAAGGAGCTGGTCCGTGCACTGCACCGCGCGCTGTTCGAGGGCGCAGCGGGGGAGGATCGCGCATGAGCGCCGACCGTCCGCTCCACCTGGCGCTCGTCGGCTGCGGCCGGATGGGGCGCGCGCTCGCATTGGCGGCCGAGGCGCGGGGCCACCGGATCGCGCTGCGGGTCGACCCCGAGGCCCCGGGCGCCGACGCGCGCCGCGTCGACCGGGCCGACCTCGCGGGGATCGACGTCGCGCTGGAGTTCACGCACGCCGCGGCCGCACCGCAGAATGTGCGCCGCCTGCTCGAGGCGGGCTGCCCCGCGGTCTGCGGCACGACCGGCTGGAACGACGGACTCGAGGCGGCGCGGGCGCTGGCCGCGGAGCGCAGCGTGGGCTTCCTGTGGGCGCCGAACTTCGCGCTCGGGGTGCAGGCGCTGTTTCGGGTCGCCGACCGCGCGGCGTCGCTGCTGGGCGCGATCGGCGGGTTCGCCCCCTACCTGGTCGAGGAGCACCACCAGCTCAAGCGCGACGCCCCCTCGGGGACGGCGCTGCGGCTGGCCCAGGCGCTGGTCGAGCGCACGCCGGGCAAGACGCGCTGGGGCCTCGCGCCGGCCGACGGGCCGCTGCCGCCGGAGCTGGTCCCCGTGGCCTGGGTGCGGGCCGGCGAGATCCCCGGGACGCACCGGCTGGGCTGGGACGGGCCGGGAGAGACGATCGAGATCGTGCATCGGGCGCGCGACCGAGCGGTCTTCGCGCACGGCGCGGTGCGCGCCGCCGAGTGGCTGGTCGCGCGGCCGGGGCCGCGCACGCTGGACGAGATGATCGACGAACTGCTCGGCGACGCGTCGCACTGAGCGGCACGGGACGGCCGGGAAGGAGCCTGCGATGAAGGGAATGCGCGCTGCGCGGGGTGCTGACGGCGCTCGTCACGCCGTTCCGCCCGGACCTGTCGGTGGACGAGGAGGCGTTCCGGCGCCTCGTGACCCGCCAGCTCGAGGCCGGGATCCACGGGCTCGTGCCCTGCGGCACGACGGGCGAGACGCCGGTCCTGTCCGACGCCGAGTGGGAGCGGCTGATCGCGCTGACGGTCGAGCTGGCGGCCGGACGCGTGCCGGTCGTCGCCGGGACCGGGACCAACGGCACCGCGCAGTCGATCGAGCGCACCCGCCGGGCCCGGGCCCTCGGCGCCGACGCCGCGCTGGTCGTCACGCCGTACTACAACAAGCCCAACCCGGACGGGCTGCTCGGTCATTACCGCGCGGTGGCGCGGGAGGGCGGGCTGCCGGTGGTGGTCTACAACGTGCCCGGCCGCACCGGGCTCAACGCGCCGCCCGAACTGGTGCTGCGGATCGCCGAGATCGAGGGGATCGCCGCGGTCAAGGAGGCCTCGGGCAACCTCGGCCAGGCGATGTCGATCGTGGCCCGCCGCCGGCCGGGGTTCGCAGTGCTGTCGGGCGAGGACGAGCTGAACGTCCCGATGATGCTGATGGGGGGCGACGGCGCGATCTCGGTGCTCTCCAACGTCGATCCCCTCGGGACGGTCCGGATGGCGGACGCGGCGCGGGCCGGCGACGTGGCGACCGCGTGCCGCGAGCACTACCGCACGCTCGAGCTGACGCGCGCGCTGTTCGCCGAGACCAACCCGGTCCCGTGCAAGGCGGCGCTGTCGCTGCTCGGGCTGTGCGAGTGGACCGTGCGGCTGCCGCTCGCGCACGCCGGCGACGCGACCGTGGCGCGGCTCCGGGGGGCGCTCGAGCGGGCCGGGGTCAAGGCGTGAGCGCCGCGCTCGCGGCGGAGATCGAGCGGCTCGCAGCGCTGGGCGACGCGGCGCCGCGCGCGGCGGTGCGCGGCGCGGTCGAGGAGTTGATCGGCCGGCTCGAGGCCGGGACGGTGCGGGCCGCGACGCCGCCGCCGGCGGCCGACCCCGAGGCGGCGTGGACCGTCCACCCCTGGGTGAAGCTCGGGATCCTGCTTGGCTTCCGCTTTTCCGAGGTGGTCGACCTCCCGCCGGCCGGGCCGCTCGGTTTCCGCGACAAGGAGGCCTTTCCCCCGCGGCCGGTCGACGGGATGCCGGGCGTCCGCGTCGTCGCCGGCGGCAGCGCCGTGCGGCGCGGGGCGCACGTCGGCGCGGGCGCGATCCTGATGCCCCCCTGCTACGTCAACGTCGGCGCCTTCGTCGCCGGCGGCTCGATGGTCGACTCGCACGCGCTGGTCGGCTCGTGCGCCCAGATCGGCGGTGGCGTGCACCTCTCGGCCGGCGCGCAGATCGGCGGCGTGCTCGAGCCGCCGGGAGCGATGCCGGTGATCGTCGAGGACGGCTGCTTCGTCGGCGCGCTTTCGGCGGTGGTGGAGGGGGTACGCCTGGGGGCCGGGACCGTGGTCGGTGCGGGCGTGATCCTGACCCGCTCCACGCCGGTCTACGACCTGCCCCGTCGCCGCGTGCTGCGGGGCGGCGCGGACGGCACGCTGAGCATCCCGCCGCGCTCCGTGCTCGTTCCCGGCGCGCGGCCGGTCGGCGATCCCTGGGCGCGCGAGCAGGGGCTGTCGGCGGGCTGCGCGATCATCGTCAAGGACCGCGACCCGGGGACCGACGCCCGGGCCGCGCTCGAAGGGGTGCTCCGGTGAGCCCGCGGATCGCCCAGCGCGTCGCCGGCCTCAAGCGCACCCTGATCCGCGAGTTGTTCGAATCGGCCCCGCCCGACGCGCTCAATCTGGGGCTCGGCCAGCCCGATCTGGAGCCGCCCGCGCTGCTGCGCGAGGCGCTGGCGCGCGCCGCCTCCGAAGGTCCGTCCGGCTATGGACCGACCGCCGGCGACGGGGCGCTGCGCGAGCGGGTCGCGACCGCGTACGCGCCGTTCGCGCGCGGCGCCGGCGACGCGGTGATCACGGTCGGCTGCCAGCAGGCGACCTTCGTCGCGCTGGGCTGCCTGCTCGACCCGGGGGACGAGGTCCTGCTCCCCGACCCGGCCTTCCCCGGCGCGCTGCGCGCGGCGCAGACCTGGGACGCCGCGCCGCGCTTCTACCCGCTGCGCGCCGAGCGCGGGTTCCACCTCGACCCCGACGAGGTCCTCGGCCTGATCACGCCCGCCACGCGCGCGCTGGTCGTGATCACCCCCTCGAACCCCACCGGCACCGTGGAGCCGGCCTCGAGCCTGGCGCGCCTGACCGAGGAGACGGCCCGGCGCGGGGTCGCGCTGGTGATCGACGACACCTACCGCAGCCTCTACTGGCTGGGTGACGGCGACGCGCCGGGCATCCCGGCGGAGCCGCTGCCGCACGTCGTCGTCTGCGGCGGGTTGTCGAAGTCCGTCGCGCTGACCGGCTGGCGGCTGGGCTGGGTCGTGTCGCCCGACGCCGAATTCATGGCGCGGGTCGTGGCGCTGCAGCAGACCCTCCTGACCTGCGCCCCGACGCCGACGCAGCGCGCCGCGCGCGTCGCCTTCACGCCGGAAGGACGGGTCGCGGCGCAGGCGGTGCGCGCGGTCTTCCGGCGGCGCCGCGACCTGGTCGAGCGGATCCTCGGCGGGCGGCCGGGGCTGCGCATGGCGCCGCTCGAGGGGGCGTTCTACGCCTGGGTCGACGCGTCGGCGGCGGGGGGCGGGATGGCCTTCGCGCGCCGGCTGATGGCCGAGGACAAGATCGTCGTGATCCCGGGCGAGGCGTTCGGGACGAGCGCGCCGGACTGGCTGCGGATCAGCTACGCGCAGGAGGACGGCGCGCTGGCGCGCGCGCTCGAGACGATCGCGGCGCGGCTCAGCTCGGCAGCGGGAGCGTCGGCTTGCGAGGACCCGCCGGCGTGAACGTGAGCGGCGGCCGCGGCGGCAGCTTCGGCTTGTAGGTCCCGATCTCGAGTTCCGCCAGCGCGCTGACGACCGCGTCGCGGAGGGTGCGGGGCGCCGCGGCGTCCTTTTCGAGCCAGTTCGTGAGGAATCCCCGGTCGTCGGCGCCGGCCACCGCGAGCAGCCCTTCGATTCCGGCCCAGCGGACCTTCACGTCGGGGCTGTCCGCCATGACCCGCAGGAGGAATGCGGCCTGGCGCTGCATCGGCACGCAGGCGCGCAGCGCCGCGTCGTGGATCGCGGGGTCGGGGTCGCCGACCTTCCCGGTCACCCAGCGCGCCCCGATCGCGTCGCGGCTCTGTTCGATCGACAGCAGCGCGCCGAGCGTGAGGCTGGGGTCGGCCTCGGCGGCGTCGATCAGGAAGTTGGCCATCCGCGGCAGGTGGTTCGCGGCGGTAAAGGAGATCGTCGCCCGGCGGACCTTCGGGCTCGGGTCCTCGAGCCCGCGGCGCGCGGTGTCGACGAAGGCCGGCTCGAAGCCGACCCCCAGCGTGTTCCGCCAGTGCCGGGAGAACAGCTCCATCACCTCGACCCTGGCCGTCTCGTCGCCGGTCAGGAAGATCTGCCGCAGCGCCCCCTTGGCCTCGAGGATCTCCTCGTCGAGCGCCGCGTCGACCATCTGCTGCAGCTCGCCGCCGGGCCGCTCGACCAGCGCGATCTCGGCCAGGCGTTCGGCCCGCTGGGTAGGGCCCGAGACCCCTTCGAGCCGGGAGCGGAACGCCTCGTAGGTCTCGAGCGAGTACTGCGGGGGAGAGGGGGCCGGAGGCTGCTGGGCGAACGCGGCAGCCGAGGCGCCGGCCGCGAGTGCGAAGAGGAGCCGGGGGAAGAGGGGGCGGAGGGGCGTCATCGCGGCCTATCCTTTCCCGAACCGGTCGAAGAAGGCGCCAAGCCCCCGGGCGCGCGGGGTCGCGCGGCCCGCGGCCGCGGCGGTCAGCGTCGCCTCGGCGATCGCCGTGTAGGCCCGCCCCGCGGCGCTCTCCGGCCGCGCTGAGACGACCGGAACCCCGGCGTCCGACTCGGCCACGACCTGCGGGTCGATCGGGATCCGGCCCAGGATCGGTACCTCCTGCTCGGCGGCCGCGCGGTCGACCAGGCCGCGGCCGAAGATGTCGGTCCGCTCCTGGCAGTGCGGGCACTCGAACCAGGCCATGTTCTCGACCAGGCCCAGGACCGGGACCTCGACCTTGCGAAACATCGCGATCGCCTTGACCGCGTCGATCAGCGCCAGGTCGTTGGGGGTCGAGACGATGACGACTCCGGTCATCTTGATCGTCTGCGAGATCGTCAACTGGGCGTCGCCGGTGCCCGGAGGGAAGTCGATCACCAGGTCGTCCAACTCGCCCCAGTCGACCTCCAGCAGCAGCTGCCGGATGAAGTTGCCGACGATCGGCCCGCGCCAGATCACCGCGTTGTCGCGCTCGACGAAGAAGCCCATCGACATGATCCGCACGCCGTGGGCCTCGAGCGGGGTGGGGCGCCCGTCGTCCCCGGCGTACGGCTTCTGCCCCTCGAGCCCGAACATCAGCGGGGCCGAGGGCCCGTGGACGTCGGCGTCGAGGTAGCCGACCCGGCGCCCCTGGCGGGCCAGGGCGACTGCGAGGTTGACGGCGACCGTGCTCTTGCCGACCCCGCCCTTGCCGGAGGCGACCCCGAGGATGTTCGCCGCCCGCGGTCCGGCCGGCGCCTGGGCCGCGGCCGGCGGGGGGGCCTCGCCGGCGGCCGGGAGCCGCGCCGGGCCCTGGCGCTGCAACTGGACGTCGACCGCCCCGGCCTCCGGCAGGGCCGACACGGCGGCGACCACGGCCTCGCGGACCTGGTCGGCCACGGCCGGATCGGCCGTCGTCAGCAGCAGGCCGACCCGCACCCGTTCTCCCTCCACCTCGACCGACCGGACCATGCCGAAGGAGACGATGTCGCGCGAGAATCCCGGGTAGGGGACCCGCGCAAGGGCCTGTCGTACGGCATCTTCCGTCAGCGGGGGCATCCGGGTCTCCGGGAAGCGGGCGATTATAGGGCGCGGCGGGCGGACCGTCCCGCGGCCGAACGCGTGCTAGCATCGCGACGCCGTGGGCGCGACACGAGGGGCCCCCCGCGAAACGGTGCCGCTCGCGCCGGAGGGTGGATGAACACAAAGGCCGTCTCCCGGTTCTACAACACGTGCGCCGGCGTGTACGACCTGCTCTTCGACCAGGTGTTCCGGGAGGGGAGGCGGCTGGCGTTCGAGGCGCTCGACCTGAGGGCCGGCCAGCGCGTCCTCGAGGTGGGAGTCGGAACCGGCCTGACCCTGCCGATGTACCCGCGCGGCGTGCGGGTCGTCGGGATCGACCTCTCCGCCCCGATGCTGCGCGAGGCCGACGGCCGGCGTTCCGGGCTCGGTCCGGGCCGGTCGGTCGGGTTGGTCCGGATGGACGCGACCCACATCGCCTCGCCGGAGGGTGCGTTCGACGCGGTCTTTGCGCCCTACGTCGTGTCGGTGGTGCCGGATCCGCGCCGGGTGGTGGCCGAAATGGCCCGGGTCTGCCGGCCGGGCGGCCGGGTCGTCGTGCTCAACCACTTCGCCTGCCGGCACCCGTTTCCGCGCTGGTTCGAGCGTCAGCTCTCGCCGCTGACGCACCGGGTCGGCTTCCGGCTCGACCTGCCGCTCGAGACGATCCTCGACATCCCGACGCTGCATGTCGAGAGCCAGGCCCGGGTCAACATGCTCGGCATGTGGCGGCTGGTCGTCTTCCAGCGCCGCGACGGGTCACCCCGCGTCGCACCCGAGGAGCTGCGCGCCACCCGCTTCGCCGAGGCCAGCCGGTAGGGGAAGCGGGGACCGCGACCGTAAGTCGGTCAGTGGTCGGCGGACCGGACGAACGCCCGCTGGAACTCGGCGTCGATCACGCCGGCACGGCTGGCGTTGCGGACCGCCATCTCCTGCCGCTGAAGCTCCTGCCGCAGCCGGCCGATCTCCTCCTCGCGCTCGGCCAGCAGCAGTTCTGCCTGGCGCAGCCGCGCCTTGAGCAGGCCGATCTCCCGGGCGTGGCGGTCGCGGATCCGCGACAGCTCGTCCGCCGTCCGCGCCGCGTCGGACGCCTTGCGCTCGGCGTCGCGCCGGACCTCGTGGATCTGCTGCCCGCTGACGCGCAGCATCCCGTACTGGACCAGCAGCTGCTCGTGCTTCATCAGCAGCTCGCGGAAGATCGCCTGCGGCACCCCTTCGGCAGCGGCCACGGGCGGGCTCGGGGGCACGGGAACCACCAGCCCCGAGCCGGCGGCGGCGGCCGGCTCGCCGCCGGATCGCGCCGGGAGCGGGGCGGGAGGGTCGCTCGAGCCGTCCCACAGCCCGGCGTGGCGCAACTCGTCCAGCTCCACCCCGTACTCCGGGCCGTAGCGGCCGGGCACCAGCCGGGCCCTCAGCCGCCCGCCCTTGATGTAGCGGCGCAGCGTGGTCGCCGACATCCCGGTCCGCTCGGCAGCCTGGCGCAGGGTCAGCAAGGCGTGGTCTCCCTCGACAGCGTTCGACTCGAACAAACCACAGCCTCCCCGCGGATCCGGCGGACCACGCCCCGGCTCGCTCGGTCGTGCGCCCCTCGCGCGCCCCTAGGAAAGCAAATCTCAGGCGGGGGATCAAGCGCCGCGCCGGTGGGTCGGCGGAATCGGGTCTATCCTTCGGCGCTTTCCCGAGTCGAGGTGACCGTCCCGATGACCGAAAACCCCGCCCCGGAGCGCCACTGGGCCGACCGCGTCGCCGACGAGGTCCTGGCCCGCGGCACCAGTCAGCCGGTCATCGCGACCGGGATCTCGCCCTCCGGCGTCTTTCACGTCGGACACTTGCGCGAGATCCTGACCGGCGACGCCGCCGCCCGCGCGCTGCGCGACCGGGGTGCGCCGGCGCGGCTGGTCTTCGTGGTCGACGACGTCGATCCGCTGCGCAAGGTCCACCCGCTGCTGGACGAGTCGGTCTACGCCCCGCAGCTGGGGCGGCCGCTCTTCACGATCCCCGCGCCGGAGGGGGAGGGGAACTACGCCGACTTCTACCTCCGCCCCTTCCTCGCGGCGCTCGGCCGGCTCCACGTCGACTGCGAGGTCGTGCGCGCCCACCAGCTCTACGCCTCGGGGGCGATGGACGACGTCGTCTTCACCGCGCTCGAGCGGCAGGACCGGATCGCTGCGATCCTGCGGGAGGTCACGGGCAAGGAGGAGGTCAAGGAGGGCTGGTCCCCCTGGAACCCGCTCTGCACCCGGTGCGGACGGATCGACAAGGGGCGGGTGCTGGCGTTCGACCGCGCCCGGAACACGATCCGCTCGCGGTGCGACGCGTGCGGCGAGGAGAGCGCACAGCCGGCCGCTGGCGGCGGCAAGCTGACCTGGCGGGTCGACTGGCCGGCGCGCTGGAAGGCGCTCGGGGTCTCGGTCGAGCCGTTCGGCAAGGACCATGCCAGCCGCGGCGGCAGCTACGACAGCGGGGAGCGGATCGCGCGCGAGGTCTTCGGCGTCGAGCCGCCGCACCCGATCGTCTACGAGTGGATCGCGCTCAAGGGACAGGGGGACATGTCGTCCTCGAAGGGGAACGTGCTGGCCGCCGACGAGCTGCTCCACGTCGCCCCCCCCGAGGTGCTGCGCTACGTCGTGCTCAAGAACCGCCCGCAGCGCGCGATCCAGTTCGATCCCGGCGCGTCCTTCCTGCGGCTGGTCGACGAGGTCGACGACGCCTCCGCGGCGGGGGTGGACAGCCGCGCCCTCGAGCTGTCGCGCGCCGCCGGGTTCACGCCGGTGGGGGTGCCGTTCCATCACCTGGTGCTGGTCGCGCAGATCGCGCGCTTCGACGTCGACCGCACGCTGGCACTGCTCGAGCGGGGCGGCTACGGCCCGCTCGACCGCGCCGCCGTCGCCGAGCGGATGGCGATGGCCCGCTACTGGCTCGACCGCTTCGCGCCCGAGGAAGCCCGGGTCGAAGTGCCGGACGAGCTGCCCCCCGCGGCCGCCGCGCTCGACGCGCCGCAGCGCGCCTTCCTCGGGCGGCTGGCGGACGCGCTGCCGGCGCTCGGCTCGGCCGACGCGATCCAGGACGCGATCCGCGACCTGGCCAACCAGGAGAGCGGCCCCGGTGCCAAGCGCGGGTTCGAGGCGGTCTACGCCGCGCTGATCGGCCGGGTCCGCGGCCCGCGGGCCGGGTCGTTCATCGCGATCCTCGGCCCCGAGCGGGTGGCGGAGCGCTTCCGCCGCGCGGCCTCCGGCTGATGGCCCAGCCGTTCCAGCTCGTCTCCGACTTCCAGCCCGCCGGGGACCAGCCGGAGGCGATCGCCGGGCTGACGCGGGGGATCGTCGAGGGCCGGCGCGACCAGGTGCTGCTCGGCGTCACGGGCTCCGGCAAGACCTTCACCGTCGCCCAGCTGATCCAGAACGTCCAGAAGTCGACCCTGGTCCTGGTCCACAACAAGACGCTGGCGGCGCAGCTCTACCAGGAGTTCCGGCGCTTTTTCCCGCACAACGCGGTCGAGTACTTCATCTCGTACTACGACTACTACCAGCCCGAGGCCTACATCCCGACCTCCGACACCTACATCGAGAAGGAAGCGACGATCAACGACGAGATCGACCGGATGCGCCACTCGGCGACCCGGTCGCTCTTCGAGCGGCGCGACGTGATCATCGTCGCCTCGGTCTCGTGCATCTACGGCCTGGGCTCGCCCGAGGCCTACCACGGCATGATGGCGATGCTCGAGACGGGGGACCGCTCGGGCCGCGACCTCCTGCTGCGCAAGCTGGTCGAGATCCAGTACGAGCGGACCGCGGGCGACCTGCGCCCCGGCGCCTTCCGCGTGCGGGGCGACACGGTCGACATCTGGCCCGGTTATGACGACACCGCGCTGCGGGTCGAGTTCTTCGGCGACGAGGTCGAGCGGATCCGGAAGATCGACCCGCTGCGCGGGACGGCGGTCGAGGAGCTGAAGCGCTTCCCGGTCTACCCCAACTCGCACTACGTCACCCCCCGCGAGCGTCTCGACCTCGCGGTCCGCGCGATCAAGGAGGAGCTGGACGGGCGCCTCGCCGAGCTCCACGCCCTGAACAAGCAGCTGGAGGCCCAGCGCCTGGCCCAGCGCACGCTGTTCGATCTGGAGATGATCCAGGAGGTCGGCTACTGCAACGGGATCGAGAACTACTCGCGGCACCTGACCGGGCGCGCCCCGGGCGATCCGCCGCCGACGCTGATGGACTACCTCCCGAGCGATGCGCTGCTGGTCGTCGACGAGTCGCACCAGATGGTGCCGCAGCTCCGGGCGATGTACCGCGGCGACCGCTCGCGCAAGGAGACGCTGGTCGAGTGGGGCTTCCGGCTGCCGTCGGCGCTCGACAACCGGCCGCTGACCTTCGACGAGTGGGAGCGGATGCGGCCGCAGACGGTGTTCGTCTCGGCGACCCCGGCGGCGTACGAGCTGCAGCTGACCGGCGGCGAGTTCCACGAGCAGGTCGTGCGGCCGACCGGCCTGATCGACCCCGAGGTCGTCGTACGCCCGGTCCAGGGTCAGGTCGACGACCTGCTGAAGGAGGTCCGCGAGCGGGCGGCGCGCGGGGAGCGCGTGCTGGTGACGACCCTGACCAAGCGGATGGCCGAGGAGCTGACCGACTACTACAAGGACGTCGGGGTGCGCGTCGAGTACCTGCACAGCGACGTCGAGACGATGGAGCGGATCCGGATCATCCGCGACCTGCGGCTCGGGACCTTCGACGTGCTGGTCGGCGTCAACCTGCTGCGCGAGGGGCTCGACCTGCCGGAGGTTTCGCTGGTGGCGGTGCTCGACGCCGACAAGGAGGGCTACCTGCGCTCGGAGACCGCGCTGATCCAGACGATCGGCCGCGCCGCGCGCCACCTCTCCGGGACCGCGATCCTCTACGCCGACCGGATGACCGACGCCGTGCGCAAGGCGGTCGACGAGACCGACCGCCGCCGGGCCAAGCAGCGGGCCTACAACACGGCCCACGGGATCACGCCGCAGACGATCATCAAGGCGATCGACGACGTCTTCGGCTCGGTCTTCGAACGCGACTACCTGACGATCCCCTCGACGCTGCCGGCCGAGCCGGAACTGTCGCTGGCCGAGCTCGCGCGCGAGGTCAAGAAGCTGGAGAAGCAGATGTTCGAGGCTGCAGCCGACCAGCGCTTCGAGGACGCGGCCGAGCTGCGCGACCGGGTCCGCGCGCTGCGCGAGCGCGAGGTCCGGGCGGAGGCGGGCTGAGGTGCGCGAGGACCTGCCGGCGCGGCTCGCCGAGGCGCTGGCGCGCCTGCCCGACCAGTCCGGCTGCTACCGCTACTGGGACGCGGCCGGGAAGATCCTCTATGTCGGCAAGGCGCTGTCGCTGAAGAGCCGCGTCCGGAGCTACTTCCAGGAGTCGGCGAAACACGGCCCGCGGATCGCGGCGATGGTCGAGCTGGTCGGCGACCTCGACGTGATCGTCACCCGCAGCGAGGTCGAGGCGCTGATCCTGGAGAACAACCTGATCAAGGAGCACCGCCCGCCCTACAACGTCATGCTGCGCGACGACAAGAACTTCCCGTACCTCAAGCTGACCGTCAAGGACGAGTTCCCGCGGGTCGTGCTGGTGCGGCGGCCGCGAACCGACGGCCAGCTCTACTTCGGGCCGTTCCTGCCGGCCAGCCACGCCCGGCGCACGCTGCGGATGATCCCCCGCTTCTTCCAGGTCGCGAACTGCTACCTGCGCTTCGACGGCAAGCAGCGACCCTGCCTGCTCTACCACATGGACCAGTGCCTGGCCCCCTGTGCCGGCCACGCCGAGCCGGCGGAGTACCGCGAGCGGGTCGAGCAGGCCCGGCTGTTCCTCGAGGGGCGCGACGCCGAGCTGCGGGCGGTGCTGGAGCGGCGCATGGCGGCGGCGGCGGAGGCGCTCGAGTTCGAGCGGGCGGCGCGCTACCGCGACATGCTCGGCGCGCTCGAGACGCTCGCCGCGCGCCAGCAGATGACTTCCGTCGGGCTCGAGGCGATCGACTTCTGGGCCGAGTACCGCGAGGGGGACCGGGCCGCCGTCGAGCTGTTCCGGATGCGGGAGGGCCGGATCCTCGGGCGGCGGGAGTTCACGCTGGCCGATGCCCCCGAGCCGGAGTCGTTCTACGACGCGATCCTGCCGCAGTTCTACGCCGACCAGGAGCCGGCGCCGGAGATCGTCCTGCCGCGCCTGCCGCGCGAGGCCGCGCTGATCGAGGAGTTCCTGCGCGGGCGGCGGGGCGGGAAGGTGGTGCTGCGGGCCCCGGTGCAGGGCGACCGCCGGCGCTTTCTCGACCTGGTCGCGCAGAACGCGAAGCTGGCGTTCGAGGCCCGCTTCCGCACGACCCACGTCCACGGCGTCCAGATGCTCGAAGAACTGCGCGACGTGCTGGGCCTCGACGAGCCGCCGTTCCGGATCGAGGGGTTCGATGTCAGTCACCTCCACGGGACCGAGCCGCGGGCCTCGATGGTGGCGTTCGAGGGGGGCAAGCCGAAGAAGGCCGACTACCGGATCTTCAAGGTGCGGACCGCGGCGGCGGGGGACGACTACCAGGCGATGCGCGAGGTCGTCGGCCGGCGCTACGCCCGGATCCAGCGCGAAGGGAAGCGCCTGCCGGACCTGGTGCTGATCGACGGCGGCAAGGGGCAGCTGGGCGGCCGCGATCGCGGCGCTCGGCGAGCTGGGTCTGGGCAGCCTGCCGATCATCTCGCTGGCCAAGCGCGAGGAGAGAGATCTTCCTCGGGAGGCGGCGCGGCGCCGGCCGATCCTGCTCGAGGCGGCGACCCGGCGCTGCCCTGGGCCAGCAGATCCGCGCCGCGACCTCCTGCTCGCCGAGTCGGTCTTCCGGGGCACCTCCGCGCGCGCGCAGCAAGCGGACCCAGAGCGAACTGACCTCGCTCGCACCGGCTCGCCGGGAGCTTGGCGCCGCTCGAGCAGCGCGGAGGTCCGCTCGACGGTCGCGCCGAGGCGAGGGCGGGGCGCGAGGACGGCGCTCCGGCGGCGGCTGGTCGGAAAGCGCGCGGGCGCGCCGTGCGGGTGGCGCTGGCGGGGCCGGCGACGGGCGCCCGCCGGACCAGGCGCGGGAGCGAGGCCGCGGCTCCCGACGTCGACTCCGGCGCCACGGAACCGCCTGATGCGACCCGAGGAGCCGACGCCTGCGAGCGCCCCGAGACGCTGCGTGCCCCGGTGGCGCCGGGGCGCTCGATTTCGACCTTCTGCTGGGCCCCCCGTCGTCCGCGTATGGCCGACCTCCCGGCAGACTGGGACGGATTCGTCGCACCGCAGTACGCTGCCCTTCGCGGCGCCCAGCCGGCCCGCCGCGGGCCGACGGTCGTGAGCTGCCGCGAAGGGGAGGGGGACTTCGTGCCCCTTCCGCCGCCCGGTGGCGCGACCGAGATCGAGGTCGAGCGCCAGGCGCCGGGCCGCTACCGCGTGCGCTCGCACTGGCAGGACGGCTGGCTCGACGTCTCGAGCGGGAAGGGCGAGGTCACGCTGACCGACCGCGTCTTCACGCGCTTCCGGATGTCGCTGGAGAACTATCTGCGTGTTGCTGGGCAGCTGCTCGCGATCGAGCGCGGCTGTTCCTGATGCACAGCAGCGGGATCCTGGCCGGCGGCCGGTGCCTGCTGTTCTTCGGGCCGTCCGGGGCGGGGAAGAGCACCGCCACCGCGATGTCGCATCCGCGGCGCGCGCTGTCCGACGACATGGTGCTGATCGACGTCTCCGGCGACGCGCCGGCCGCCCACGCGGTCCCGTTCTACGGCCTCTTCCCTCCCGCCGAGCGCACCGCGGCACTTTTCCGCTCGGGTGGAGCTTCCGGCTGCGCCAGGCGGCGGAGGATCGGCTCGAGCGCCTCGGACTCGCGCGGGCCGTGGCCACCGTCTCCGCCAGCATCCCGTTCGTGCACGAACTCGGGCTGTCGCACGAAGGGCTGACGGCGCTCGTGGGCCGCCTGTGCGAGAGCGTCCCGGTCTACGACCTCCACTTCACCCGCAGCGCCCGTTTCTGGGACCTGATCGACGCGCTGTGAGCGGCGGCCGGTCTTACCGCGGTGGCGGGGACTCGGCCGGCTCGAGCTGAACCGGCACCTGGAACATCGCCACCCCGTCGGCGGCTGCCGTGTAGCGGATCCAGCCCTGGTCCGGCGCCTCGCGGTCGACGCCGAAGTCCCGGCCGAAGGCCAGGCCGAGCCGTTCCATCGCCGCCCGGCTGAGCCGGACGGCGAGCCCGGACTGGACCAGCGCCGGCGGCGTCTCGCCGACGACCTGCGCGACGATCGTGCGCGGCGTGGGGCGGCCGCGCTCGTCGAGCGCTGTGACGCGCACCCAGCCGGTGCGCGCTTCCGGTGCCCCGGCCGGCAGGCTGGCCGTGACCCGGTCGTCGTCGACGATGGCCCGGGCCTGCGGCGGGCCGGCGACCGCGCGCAACCGCCCGGCCGCGATCAGCGCGTGACGCCCCGAGCGCCCGGCCTCGACCAGCGCGCGGTACTCCGGCGTGCGCCGTCCCACCGCGACCCAGTGTCCCGCGGCCAGCCGCTCGAACTGCTGGTCGAGGTCGTCGGCGAGCAGGAACGTCGCGCCGCTGCGCCGCGGGTCGTAGGGGAAGTTCAACCCTGGGCGGATCCGCACGCGTCGCAGCGAGAAGTGCGCGATCGCGGCGGCCAGCCGTCCGCGCCGGGCATCGAACTCCTGGACCGGCTCGGCCTCCCAGCGTCCGTGCGCCGCGTCGAAGACGGCGATCTCGACCTGGTCCGGCGCGAGGCCGGCCGGGAGCGGCAACTCCAGCCGCCCCGGGGTGCGCAGTTCCAGCCCGTCGGGCCGCAGGTCGACGGTGGCGCCGCCCCCCAGCGGATCGGGCTCGGCCAGCCGCGCGATCTCGACCCGCGCGTCGCCGGGCAGGGCACCCGGGGGAAGCGCGAGGCGCGCCGTTCCGGCCGGCCCGTCGACCCGCCCCCCGTGATCGGCCCGGATCTCGGTCAGGGTGGCATCGACGGCGAGCAGCTCGGCCGGGTCGGGGTCGCGCGGGGCCGGGGCGGCGAGGGCCACGCCCGGCTCGACCGGAGCCGCGCCGGAAGCCCCCGCCCGCTCGAACGGCGCCAGGACGAATCGCCACGGGGCCCTCGGCCCCAGGGCCAGCACGGCCGCCCCGAGGGCCAGCCCGGCGATCATCCAGGCGACCAGTGTCTGGCGGCGTTCGCGCTCGTCCTGCCCCATGGGACCTAATGTAGGAACGAGCGGCCGCCGCGGCATGGTGCCCGTCCGGGTGGCCCCAGGCGCGGGGCCGGGCGATCATCGAAACCTCGGGCCTGGGCGGGACGCGAGTGGGAGCGACGGGTTGGATCTGAAGGCCTATCTGGCCGACCGGCGGCAGCGCGTGGACTCGGCGATCGAGGACGCGCTTCCGCCGCGCCACCCGGACGCCGGCCGCCTGGTCGAGGCGATGCGCTACACGCTGATGCTCCCCGGCAAGCGGCTGCGCGGGATCGTCTGCCTCGCCGTCTCCGAGGCCTGGGGCGGCCGCGAGAAGGACGTGCTGCCGCTGGCCGTGTCGGTCGAGATGATCCACGCCTCGTCGCTGATCCTCGACGACCTGCCGTCGTTCGACAACGCGCTGCGGCGCCGCGGCGCACCGACCAACCACCGGGTCTTCGGCGAGGCGACCGCGATCCTGGCCGCGGTCGCGCTGCTGTCGGGTGCCTACCGCCACGTCACCCGCTGTTCGCGCCCGCGGATGATGGGCCCGGACGACGCGGTCGGGACGGTGCAGCAGCTGGCCGAAGCGGTCGGCGAGAACGGGATGGTGGCGGGCGAGGCGCTCGACCTGCTGGCCCGCGGCGCGGCGCCGGGGTTCGAAGAACTGGAGCGGATCCACGCGCTCAAGACGGGCAGCCTTTTCATCGCCTGCGCGATCGAGGCCGGTCGCCGGGCCGGGGCGGGAGCGGCCGAACAGGCGGCGCTGAAGGCCTACGCCAAGAACCTCGGCCTGGCGTTCCAGATCACCGACGACCTGCTCGACGCCGTCGGCGACCCGGAGAAGACCGGCAAGGACGTCGGCCTCGACGGGGCCGGCGCGAGCTTCGTCAGCTTCGCCGGCGTCGAGGGCGCGCGGCAACTGGCGCAGGACCTGCTCGACACCGCGGCGCGCAGCCTCGCGCCGCTGGCCCGACGCGGCGAGGTGCTGGAGGCGATCGCGCGCAGCGTCGCGACGAGGGAAAGGTGAGCGGGGCGCCGCCGCCGACCGCCGACCCGCGCGGTTACGACGCGGTTCGCGACGCGCTGCGCGAGCGCGGCTACCTCGAGGCGCCGCTGGAGCGGCTCTTCTTCAGCGGCCGGGGCGGCTGGCTGACGCCGCTGCTGGGCGGGCTCGTCGCCGGTCCGCCGCTGGGGATCCTGCTGGCGCTGGTGCTGGTGCGCGAGAGCCGCGGGCTCGTCCCGTGGTGGCCGGATGGCGTGCTGTACGCGCTGCTGTTCGCGGTCGTGATGGGGATCTTCGTGTTGCTCGCGGAACTGGTGGCCGGGCTGGTCATCCGCGCGATCGAGCGCGCGCAAGGCGGCCTCTCGCCGCGCCGCGCCTCGCTGGTGGCGGGTCTGGTCGTCGCGGGCGCGCTGGCCCTCTACCTGGGCGTCTGGTGGGCGCGAGCCGGCGGCGCCAGAAGCCTGGCGGGGGTTCTCTCGCTGCTGCTGCTGGCTGCCGGGGCCGGCTTCGCGGGGCGCGTCGTCTCCGCCGCGGCGCTGGTCCAGGCGGCTCTCGCGACCGGGCGCGCGCCCCACCGCCGGCCTCCCCGCGCCGCGCTCTGGACGCTCGGTCTGGCGGTCGCGCTGGCGGCGGTGGCCGGACTGACGGCGTGGGCGGTCCGCGCGGGCGAGGGGCGGGGGGAGCCTGTCGCCGTCCGCGCCGGCGCCCCCGCGCGCTCGATCCTGGTCGGATGGGACGGTCTGTCAGTGGAGGCCGCGCGCGGCCTCGCCCGCGAAGGGGTCACACCGTGGCTGGCGGCGCGGCTCGGCGGCGGAGCGGTGTCGATCCTCCGTTCGGGCGCCGAGAGCGACCCGGTCGCGGTCTGGACGACGATCGCCACGGGCTGCCCGAGCGCGGTGCACGGCGTCTCCGGCGCCAGCCTGCGCGGGCTGCCGGGCGCGAGCGCACCGGCCGTGGGCCGCGGCGTCGCCGCCGGGCCGCTGGAGTTGCTGACCCGCCTGCTCCCGACCGAGCAGCGCGTCGTGCGCGCCGGCGTGCGGGGCGTGCCGGCGTTCTGGGAGGTGACTTCCGACGCGCGCAAGACCGCGCTGGTGCAATGGTGGGGGACCTGGCCCGCGGCGGCGCCCGGGGCGGCCGGCGGCTACGTCGCGAGCGAAGGCGCGCTCGTGGCGGCGCGGCGCGGGCGTGGCACGGCGGAAGCCGTCCACCCGGCGTCCTGGGGCGAGGACCGCGCAGCCGGATGGCTGGCGGCCGCCGAGAGTCAGGCCGGCCCGCCGGCGGAGGCGGGCGACGCGGCGGCGGTCGCGGCCCGCGAGGCTCTGGTGACGGACCTCTTCGCGCTCCATGCGATGGAGGACGCGCTTCGGGACCCCGAGGTGGCGGTCGCGGCGGTCTACCTCCCGGGCCTGGACATCCTGCGCGAGCGATACCGCCACGCGGGTCGGGATCTGTTCGAGATGCTGGTCGCGGTGCGACGCCACGCCGCCGTCGTCGATTCCGAGCTGTCGCGCGTGGTCGGGGAGGCGCCGGCCCTGACGGTCGTCGGCTGGCCCGGCCGGGCCGGGGGCTGGGAGCGCGGGTTCGCGGCCTGGCCCGTCGCCTTCGGCGCGATCCCCTCGCCGGTCGATCTCCAGCAGGTCGCTCCGACCTTCCTGGCCGGGGCGGGGTTCACGATCGACTCCCGGATCTGCGGGGAGGCTCTCGGGGGGGCCGCCTGGACCGGGGACCGGCGCCGGACCCGGGCCCGGGTGGCCGCCCCCTCCGGAGCCGAGGCGAGCGGTGCGCTCGAGGCGGACGTCCTCGATCGGCTGCGGAGCCTGGGGTACGTCGATTCCCAGTAGCCGGCGGCGGTTCGGGTCTTAATCTGGAAACGGTTTTCTTGTTTGCCCCGAGCCCGCACCGTATACTCCGCCGGCACGAGGACCCCATGAGCGAGCCGACGACCAACGCCAACCCAGCCGAGCTCGTCTTCGCCCGCCGGCGGGACATCTCCTTTCAGGACTTCGGGGGGGAGGGTCTGCTCGTCGTCCCGCGTCGATCGCTGCAGATCGTGCTCAACGGGACGAGCCTGCGGCTCCTGCAACTGGTCGATGGCCGCCGCACGGTGGCCGATCTCGTCGCCGACTTCGCCGCGGAGTACGACGCGCCGTCGGCCGAGACCCTCGAGGCCGACCTGCTCGCCGCGCTCGCCGAACTCGAGCAGCACGGCGCGATCGAACGCCTGCCTCACGACTGACTCCGAGGACAACGCCCCGCCCCGCGCGACGAGGAGCCCCGCCGTGAGCATCACCGTCAGCACCCTGATGGAACGGGCCTACGAGCAGTCCCGCCCGATCACCGCGCAGCTCGAGCTGACCTACAAGTGCAACCTGCTCTGCTCGTTCTGCTACAACGCGCCGAAGCAGCGCTCCGAGCTCGTCGGCGACCAGTGGCTCACCGCGCTCGACCGGCTGCAGGCCGCGGGCACCTTCACGATCACGTTGACCGGCGGCGAACCCTTCGTCCATCGCGACTTCTGGCGGATTGCCGAAGGGGTCCGGGAGCGCGGCCTGGTGTTGAAGGTCTACACCAACGGCGTGCTGCTCGCCGACCGCGCCAAGGTGGAGCGGTATGCCGAGCTCGCTCCGTTCGACACCGAGATCAGCCTCCACGGCGCCCGCGCGGCGACGCACGATCGCCTGACGGGGATCCACGGCTCGTTCGACCGCCTCATGGAGGCGCTCGGGAACCTCTCGTCGGTCGGCGTCAAGGTCACGCTGAAGACGCCGATCACGCGGCTCAACCAGCGCGAGTTGCGGGAGGTGGACGAGGTCGGCGAACGGTTCGGGTACAAGGTCACGTACGACACGAACATCACCCCGACCGACGACGGCGACCTCAGCCCGCTCTCGCTGGCCGCCGACAAGGAGTTCCTGATCGCCTTCCTCGCCGACCAGGTCCGGCGCGGCCGGCGCGGCCTCAACCCGCGGCCGGTGGACAAAATGAAGCAGAACTGCGGGACGGGGCGGACCACGGTCACGATCGACCCTTACGGCGACGTTTTCCCGTGTATCGCCTGGCGCCGGAAGGTCTGCAACATCCTGGAGGTCGAGGACTTCGCGGCGGTCTGGCAGGGCCGCGCCGGCCGGAACGAGACCCTCGAGTTCGTCCGGAAGGTGGCCGACGAGGTTCCGCGCTCGACCCTCGCGCCCCACGAGGAGGGGGGGTTCGCGTCCTTCTGCCCCGCCGTGGCCGAGAAAGAGACCGGGGACGCCTACGCCTTTTACGGGGCGGCCCGGGTCTCCGGACTGGTCAAGCTCGAGGCCTTCCGGCGGGTGCGCGGAGAGCCGGGGGCGGTGACCGAGGGAGAAACACTTGCCACCGACAGAAAACCAGCGTAAATCACACCCGACCTGATGACATCCCGCCCCAAGCCTGTTCCGGACGGGCTTGGACCAAGACGGGACCCGCAACACGAACCGCCGGGAGGAAGTCCCGGCACCCTGCAGGGAGGACTTTCATGAAGAAGGTTTACGAAAAGCCCCGCGTTCTCTACGTGGAGAAGGTGGAGGCTCGGGCAGTGGGTTGCGCCAAGGCTGACGCGACCACCTGCTCCGACGGGCCGATCCAGAGCTAGGATTCCACCGCAACGCGGGGCCGGAGCGGACCCTAGGGCCAGGCAGTTCAGGCCGATCCGTTCCACAACAACGTGTGCACACGGAAACGGGCGGCCTTCGGGCCGCCCGATTTCTTTTTTGAAACCGGGTCTTCCCGGCGCGGCAATCCGTCCGCGCCCGGCCCCGGGATTCCGCTGGGGCGCCCGCCCGCCTCACGGTATCTTCAGGCGGTCGGGGTCAGAGGGCGAGACCGCCGCCCCGAGGGGCGGCGCTGGAGAGCGATCGAATCGATGAGCGCGAGCCGCCCCGCGCCCTTCCGTCCCGTCCCGGCGCCCGGCTGCTCCTTCGCGGCCGGCCTGCTCCTGCTGTGCGGGTTCCTCGCGCCGGCCGCTCTGGCCTCCGCCGGAGCCCCCGCGGTTGAGTTCGCGACCGATCCGGCCTCGGGGGAGCGGCTGCTCACCCTGGACCTGCCGCCCGTGGCGTGGACCGAGTGGGACGGCGCCTTCGAGCCCGCAGTGGCCGGCTTCGGGCGGGCCGGCCGGGTCGGACTGCCGGACCTCCCGGCGCGCCAGGAGCGAATCGCCCTTCCCCCCGGCGGCGAACTGGAACTGCTGGGGATCGACGCGGCCTGGTCCGAGGGGCTGCTCCCCGGGCCGCTGGCGCCGTACCCCGCGCGCGACCCGTTCCGGGGCGCCGACGAGGCGGCCTGGCCCGCCGGCCCCGGCTGGTGGCCGGCCGAGCCGGTCCGGATCGCGCTGGCCGACGGAGCCTGGCGCTCGCTCCGCTTCGCGGCCGTCGAAATCGTACCGATGCAGGTCGAACCGGCGAGCGGCCGGTTCCGGGTTGCCACCCGGCTGACGATCCGCTTCAGGATCGTCGAGCGCGGCGGGGGGACCCGGACGCTGGCGGCGTCGCCGTCTGCGCTGGCCGCCGACGCGCTGGCGTCCTCCGCCGCGGGCTTCGCACACGGCGCGGCCGAGGTCGCGCGCGCCGACCTGGCGTCGCTGTTGCAGTCGGCAACCGCCGACTCGCCGTCCGGGCCGCTCGCCCCCCTGGCGGCGCCGACCTACCCCGCCTGGCAGCTGCTCGTGAACCGCGACGGCCTGCAGCGCGTGACCTACGAGTGGGCCCAGGCCAACGCGCCGGGGCTCTTGTCCTTCCTGACCGCCAACGACCCGCGCCGCTTCCGGCTGACCGTGCAGGGGATCCCGGTTCCGATCCGCGTCGCGGGCGAGTCCGACGGCGTCTTCGGCCCCGGCGACGCGATCGTCTTCTACGGCCAGGCGGTCGGGCGGATCGACCCGTTCGAGCCCGACGCCTGGCAGGCCGGCGACTACACCGACACCAACGTCTACCGGCTGGACGCCGCGACCGGCCCGCCGCGGATCGCGGAATCGGCCTTCACCGGCCTGCCTAACGGGAGCTACGCGGTTCCGCCCAGCTTCCGCGACACCGTCCACCACGAGGAGGACGAGAAGTTCCAGGGGTTCGTCCCCGCCGACGGCCTGGACCACTGGTACGCCGACCCGTTCCTCGACGCCAACGGCGTGCCGGTGAGTCTCGACCAGTTCGTCGCGACGCCCGACCACGCCGGAGGATCGGTCTCGCTGCGCGCGCGCCTGCTGGGGTTCCAGTACAACCGGAACTTCCACCGCTCCGAGATCTCGCAGGACGGGACGGTCCGCGACACGAAGGACTGGGACGGCTACCGCGAGTTCACGCACGGCGTCGACGGCGGCGCGGTGAGCTTCAGCGCCACGCTGGCGGCGACGACGCGCATCACGGTCCGGCTGCCGCTCGGGCGCAGTGCGGACAGTCAGCCGGTGACGCGCGACACGGTCGGCGTCAACTGGATCGAGCTGGACTACGACCGGCTCTACCGCGCGGCCGCCGACCGCCTCGCCTTCGGCGCGCCGAACGACCGGCGCGAGGTGCGCCTCTCGGCCTTCGGAGCGCAGCCGGAGGTGTGGGAGGTGACCGATGGCACCCTCTCCGCGGCCGGGATGACGATCGCCGCGCCCAAGGCGGTGACGAAGATCGGGCCGGTCGCCGGCGGCTGGGGTTTCACGCTCGAGAGCGACTCCGGGCGCCCCGCGACCCGCCGCTTCGCGGCCGCCACCGCCGGAGGCTACGGGACCCTGGCGGGCGTCCGCGAGGACCGTCCGCCGTCGTCGCTCGACGCCACCCTGGGCTCCAGCCTCAAGGGGGCCGGGCTCGGCGCCGACTGGGTCGTGATCGGGGCCCGCTCGCTGCTCGACATGAACGCCGGCTCGCGGCTACGCGGGCTCGTCGCGCTGCGCCAGGGCCAGGAGTGCGCACCCGCGCGGCTCTGCCGGACCGCGGTGATCGACCTGCTCGACGTCTACGACGAGTTCAGCGAGGGGATCGAGGATCCGCGCGCGATCCGCGCCTTCGTCGAGTACACGCTGGCGAACTGGTCGCCGGCGCCGGCCTTCCTGGTCCTGGTCGGCGACGCGACCCGCGACTACAAGAACTCCTTCGGCTACGCCCCCCCGCGGCAGCTCGTTCCGACCCAGATGTTCGACCTGACCGCGAACTCGCAGTTCGGCTATTACCCGTCCGACACCTGGTTCGCGGCCGTGGTCGGCAGCGACGCGATTCCCGACCTGGCGGTCGGGCGGATCCCGGCTCACTCGCTGGCCGAGGCGGAAGAGGTCTTCCGCAAGATCGTCGCCTACGAGCAGGGGTCCAAGCCGCCGTCCTGGGCCGGCCGCGCGTGCCTCGTCTCGGAGATGGAGGCCGGGGCCCCGACGACCTTCACCGCGATCCACGACGCGATGCACGCGCAGTTCTTCACGGGCGGACCGGCGGTCGGGCAGAAGGTCTACGAGCAGGTCGTGGACGAGGACTGCCAGGGCGGCGGCACGCCGATGAACAACCGCGTGGACGCCTGCGTCAACACCGGGGCCGCGGTCCTGAGCTACGTCGGCCACGGCCAGTACAAGGGCTGGGGCAAGAGCTGCTCGATCTTCCAGACCGCGTCCCCGACGGATCCCGGCGGGACGCGCGAGGACCTCGACGACATCGCGCTCGACTCGCCGCTGTCGTTCCAGATTCACGCCAACTGCATCACCGGCCACTTCCCGGCCGACTCGAGCGTGGGCAGCCTGAACGACAGCTGGTACACGTTCCTCGAGGACTGGCTGACGACCTCGCGCAAGGGGGTCGTCGGCGGCTTCGCGCCCGCGCACCTGACCTACCTGCAGGAGATCGACTCGCTGATCGCGCCGTTCTACGACGAGATCTACGGCCGGAAGAAAGAGCGCGTCGTGGCGCGGATCGACGCGCGGATCCGGGCCGAGCTGTCGACCTTCAACAACGTGACGGGCCTGCGCTCGTTCGTGCTGGAGGGGGACCCCGCGCTGCGGCTCGCCGTGCCGGCCCCCGCGGCCCCCGCGATCACCTCGATCGTGCGGGCCGGGACCGGCGCGCTGACCGTCACTTGGACGGCAGTGAGCGGCGCGGCCTCCTACCGCGTCTTCCGCTCCACGACCCCGAGCGGGCCCTACACGCAGGCCGGCCAGACCGCCGCGACCAGCCTCACGGACACCGGGCTCGCCAACTGCCGCGAGTACTTCTACTACGTCGTGGCGCTCGACTCCGCGGGCTTCGAGAGCCGCTGGTCGAACTTCAACGAAACCTGCTACGGCGACCGCAGCGACTGCCGCTCGGGAATCCCGGAGAACCCGTCGGGACCGGCCGCGCCGACGCTCACCGGCGTGCAGGACACGCAGGCCGGCGGCGAGTTGCTGGCCCACTGGAACGCCCCCTCCGACCCGGGCCAGGAGATCGTGCAGTACCGCGTGGAGTGGGCGGCCTCGGCGGGCGGCGTGGCGCTGGGTTTCCGGGTGGCGGGGAGCGCGGCGCGCAGCCTGGCGATCGGCGGGCTGGAGAACGGCCGGACCTACTGGGTCCGCGTGCGGGCCGAGAACTGCAGCCGGCCCGGCCCCTTCTCGGGTGAGCTGAGCGGCGTGCCCCACCTGGTGCGCGGGATCAACCCGCCGCGCGCGATCGGCGACCTGCGCGTGACGCGGCAGGGGAGCGATCTCCGGTTGAACTGGACCCCGCCGTCCCAGACGGTGTGGGGGACCGGAACGACGCTGACGGCGATCGAGGTCTACGGCTCGACCGCCGGGCCGGCCTTCGCGCTCACGCCGGGGAACCGGCTGGCGTCGCTCGGCGCGACCGCCGCGCAGTGGACCCACCCCGGGCAGGGGACCGCGGCGTCGAATCCGCGCTGGTACTACTCGGTGGTCGCTGTCGACTCGGGCGGTCTTCGTTCGTCCGGCGGCGACGAGTTGCCGGACGGGATCGCGGACCTGCGCGTCCAGCGGCTGTCGGCGAGCCAGTTGCGGCTGGCGTGGAGCGAGGTGACGCAGGCCGTCGATGGGCGCCCGCTGGAGATCGCGAGCTACAACCTGTACGGGCGGGCCTCGAACCTGCCGCGCAGCGCCTGCGGCGACGCCAACCGGCTGATCGCGGACATCCCGCCGGCCGGGGGGACGGTCGAGGTCACGGTCTCGACGCCGGCGGGGGCCTACTACACCTGGCAGGTCCTCGCCGAGGACTGGCACGGCAGCGAAGCCGTCTGGTAGGGCCGGCACAGAGGCCGGCGACCCCTACCGCAGAGCCTCGAGGTCGCGCCGCGCCGCCTTGTTGTCCGGGTCGCGCTGCACGACCGACTCGAGCAGCTGCTTCGCGGTGTCCTTGCTGCCGAAGCGCATCTCGTAGCGCGCGCTGCGGTGGGCCAGCAGGACCTGGTTGCGAACCGCCGCCTCGCGGTTCCGGCGGGCGGCGTCGGCCTCCGCGGTCCGGCCGTTCCGACGCAGGATCTCCTCGTAGACGCCCCACTCGCGCAGCGCGAGCGGGTTCCATCTCAGGAACTCCGCCATCAGAGCCAGCCCATCCTGAGTCTGACCGCTGGCCATCGCCGCCACCGCCGCCTCGCCCACGAACTCCTTCTCGAAGCGAGAAACCGGCAGCCCGGCGAGCACCTTCCCGTCGGCCCACGCCGGCTGCTGTATCGGCCAGCCTGTGCCGTTCACGCGCATCCGCATCCCCAGCGCCAGCGCGTTCCGGGGATCCGCCGCCAGGACCGCGTCGAGCAGCGGCAGCGCCTCGGCTCCCCGGCCTCCGCGCACCAGGGCGCGGGCCAGCATGATCTTCGGCTCGACCCGGTCGGGCGCCATCTGGACCGCCTGCTCGTACATCCGCAGCGCGGTCCCGGGATCGGGCTGTGGCGCCGATTCGAGCAGGAACCCCTCGGCGCACAGCGCCATCCCGGACGGGCCGCGGCGTTTCGCCTCGGCGACGAGCCGGGTCGCGGTCCCGCGCTCGATCCGCCCGGCCGCGTAGAAGTAGGCCAGCGCGCCGACCTGTTCGGCCGACAGCGGAGACGCTCCGGCCTCGGCCACCGGGAGGATCCCGGAGTTGAACCGCTCGAGCAGCTTGACGTTCTCGTCGATCGTGTCCTGGATCCGCCACGGCGCGTGCAACTCGACGTACATCGAGTCGTCGGTGTTGCGGTGCGTGGCCAGCGTCGCGATCTGGGCCAGGTCGTCCGAGGTCAGCCGCATCAGCGACCAGAGATCCTCGGTGCCGAGCAGCCGCAGTTGCTCGAGGTCCTCGCGCACCGCGGGGGGCAGTGCCTCCCAGCGCGGCATGTCGGCTGCGGTGAGCGGCCGGTCCGAGGCCAGCAGCATCAGGTCGCCGTCGTTGCGCAGGAACTGGAAGGCGTAGGCGTACGGGAACTCCGAGCGCAGCGCCTCGAGGACCGAGGCCACGCCGGGCGGGTCCATCCCGTAGAGTTGGATCCACTGCAGCAACCGGCCGCCCGGGTTGAGGGCCTGTCGTGCCGCGTGGAAGAACTCGCGGGTGAACAGGTTCGAGCAGCCCGACAGGAACGGGTTCGACGGCTCCGAGATGATGACGTCGTACTTCTCGCGGGTCGCGGCGAGATGGCTCCGGCCGTCGTCGAGGATGACCCGCACCCGCGGGTCCTCGAGCGGCCGGTGGTTCCAGGGGTCGAAGAAGTGCGAGGCCTCGATCACCGCCGGCTCGATCTCGACGACGTCGATCGCCCGGACCGGGTGCAGCGACACGGCGCCGGTAGTCACCCCCGAGGCGTAGCCGATCACCATTACGCGCTCGACCGGCCCACCGAACAGCAGCGGCAGGTGGCCGGAGAGCACCTGCGTCGACATGTCCTTCAGCGACGCGTCCGGCTTGCCGTTGATCTTCATCGTGATCCCGTCGGGCTGGCGGTGGATCGAGACCGTGGCCGAGACGCCGTCGCGGTAGTAGGCGATCTCGTTGACGGGGATCCCATCGAACGGCTCGAGCTCGATCTCGAAGTCGAAAGCGTTCTGCGGGCGGTAGTAGGCGCCCATCGTCATCGCTTCCTGCGACCAGACCGGCGGAATCAGCGCGACCGCGACTCCCGCGGCGCCCGCTGCGGCCGCCAGCGCCGTCCGGGCGGCGCCTTTCCACTGCGTCTGCCAGAGCAGGACCACCGCCGCGGAGATCAGATTGATCGCGACCGCGAGCGTCATCGTGCGCGAGAGGCCCAGCCAGGGGATCAGCACGAAGCCGGCCATGAAAGCCCCGGTCGCGGAGCCGAGCGTGTTCACGAAGTAGACGTCGCCGACGGTCTCCGCCGGCTCGCGGCCGGCCGCGGAGAGGGTCCGGGTCAGGAGCGGGAAGAGCGCGCCGAGCACCAGCGTCGGTCCCAGCATCGCGAGGATCGAGAGCACGAAGGACGCGATGACCACCGTCCGGCCGCCGAGACCGAAGGCCTCGTAGACCCGCAGGAAGACGTCGTTCATCTGCCGCAGCAGGAAGAGCGTCAGGAACGACAGCAGGCCCAGCACCAGCAGCCCGAGCGCGTAGGCCCGCGCCGGCCGCTTCAGCCGGTCGAAGAAGCGGCGCCCGACCAGGCTCCCCAGCGCGATCCCGATCAGGAAGGCCGAGAGCATCGCCGAGAAGGCGTAGACCGACGAGCCGAAGACCATCGTCAGCGCCCGGGTCCAGGCGACCTCGTAGGCCAGGGCGGTGAAGCCGACCAGACCGTACGAGAGCAGCGCCAGGTTCCAGCGCGGCCAGGACGAGGCGGGGCCGCCGGCGTCCGCGGGAGCGGCGGCGCGGGTCGGCTTCCGGCCGGGGTGGCCGGCGCCGGCAAAGGCTCCGCCGCGGCGCGCTCGAGGCGCGGCGCGAGCACCAGCAGCGCGATCAGCCCCGCGGCCGCGTCCATCGCGGCACCGACCACGTTGGTCCAGAAGACGCCCACGGCGGGAAACAGGAGGAAAGTCGCGCCCAGCGTGCCGAGCACCGCCCCCAGCGTGTTGATGCCGTAGAGCAGCCCGACGCGGCGGGCCAGATCGTCCCAGCCCTGCGTGACGGCCGCGACCAGCACCGGCAGCGTGGCCCCCATCAGCACGGTCGGGATCAGGAATACAGTCAGCGCGAGCACGAAGCGGACCAGCGCCGCCGGCCAGAACGACATCCCGGAAAGCAGCGCGCTGTTCAGCGAAGGGAAGAGGCCGACGATGAACGGCACCGCCAGCGCGTAGACGGCGATCCCCAGTTCCATCCAGCCGTAGGTCGCGATCCCGTTCTTCAGCCGGCGCGCGATCCGGCCGCCGAGCAGCCCCCCGATCCCGAGGCCGAGCATGTAGGCCACCAGGATCGTGCTGATCGCGAGGGTCGTGGAGCCGAAGACCAGCTTGAGCAGGCGGGACCAGCAGACCTCCATCACCAGGCTGCCGGTGCCGGAGAGCAGGAGCGCGGCCGCGACCGGGCCGAGCAGCGAGCGGGACCGCGAGGCGGCGGCGGGCTTGGTCATCGGGGGGGGTTCCCTCCGCGCAGGGCGCGCAGGCTCTGCCGGGCTTGGCGCACGTCGGCGGCGGAATCGGGCAGGGGGGTGGCCCGGGCGAGGAAGGACTCCCAGGCCGCGATCGCTTCCGCCTTGCGCCCCAGGTCCTCGAGCGCGCGGGCGCGGTTGAAGAGCGCGGTCGGGTCGCGCGGGTCGAGCCGGACGGCCCGGTCGAGCAGGGGCAGCGCGTCGGCCGGCCGGCCGGCCTGGATGTAGGCCGAGGCCAGGTTCGACAGTTCGACCGCCGAGCCGGGCGCCAGCTTCGCCGCCTTCTCGAGCAGTTCGATCGCGCGGTCGGTTCTTCCCTCCTCGTTGGCGAGCATGCCCAGCGCCAGGCCGCGCAACGCGTCGACCTGGTTCTCGTCGCACTTGAGCGCTTCGAGGTACTGCGGCCGGGCGTTGAGCCACTCCTTCTTTTCTTCGTGTTCCTGGGCGCGGATGACGTGAAGCCGCGCCACGCAGCGGGCCTCGGCCTTGAGCGGATCGGTCGTTGCGGGAACGGCGACCGCGCCGCGCGCGACGACGAGCAGCGCGATCCCCGCGAGCAGGCCGGTCCACAGCCCGCGCCGCGCCGGTTCGAGCCCGCTCTCGGCCCAGCCGGCCAGCGCGCCGACCGCCGCGCCGGCGAGCAGGCCAACCCCGCCCAGTACCGGCCCGGCGAGCAGGAGCCCGCCCAGGCCCAGCGCCAGCCCGAACAGCAGCGCGCGCCGCCACGCGGGGGCCGGTGAGCCGCCGCCGAGCAGTGCGCCCGCGGCCGCCCCGGCCAGCAGCCCGAGCACGAGCAGATCGCTTGGCACCCGGGCCAGCGCCTCGCGCCCCACGACCAGCGCGTACCCCGCGGCGACGGCCGCCATCGCGGTCACGGCTCCGACCGCGACCGCTGCCGCGCGCCGCATCCACTGCGGGACCCAGCCCGCGGTCAGGACCACGAGCGGCAGCACGGCCGCAAGCAGCGGCACGGCGACGCTGCGGCCCAGCCCGGCGGCGATTGCGCCCCCCACCACCAGCAGCGCGCCGCGGAACGCGCCGCCGGCGTCCGCGCGCAGCACCGCGGAGGCGAGCAGCGCGACCGAGAGCAGCGCGGCCGGCACCGCCAGGGCGTCGTACGGCGCCACCATCAGGGACTGGCCCACCGGCAGGTGCAGGAAGAGCGCGACCAGGGTCCCCGCCGCCATCGAGGCGACGAGCAGCGGCATCATCCCGGGCGCTGCGCTCGTTCCGCCGCGGCCTCGGAGCCAGGCGGGCTCCAGCGGTCGGCGCTCGGAAAGCCACCAGGCCGCGACGAGTCCGGCCATCGTCAGCCCCAGCCACATCAGCGCGACCGAGTCGGGTGAAGTGTCGCGGTCCATGCGCTTGAGCAGCGCCTCGCCCCAGAGCAGGTCGGAGCGGGTCAGGGAGGGGTTCCAGAAGCGGAACAGCCCGTGCACCAGGACCGGCAGCGAGAGGAAGAACATCGAGGCGGGGTAGACCGTCAGCGCGCCCAGCAGAGCCCGCCACCACGACCGGCTGCGCAGCAGGATGTAGACGAAGGCCAGGAGCACCGCGGCGAGGATCTCGATCCGGATCCCCGGCGTCGTCCCGACGAAGCTCGCGGTGGGGTCGAAGAAGTGCGCCCAGACCCAGCCCAGTTCCGAGGGATCGGCGTGCAGGTAGCCGATCGTCGGGGCGTCGTGCGTGCGGTGCAGGACCAGGTCGGCGATCGGCGGCAGCAGCGTCAGCAGCCACGCCATCAGCATCAGCCGCGCGACGCGGGCCGAGGCCACGCCGGCCCACAGCGCGAGGACCAGGGTCAGCGCGAAGAACGGCGCGACATAAGCCATCGGGTAGTGGACGAAGGCGGCCAGCCCGAAGAAGACCGGATTCTTGGCGACGACGATCTCCAGCACGTTGCGGACCGCGATGATCCCGGCCAGCGTCGCCGCCAGCGCGCCGGGTCCGATCGGCAGCTCCTCCATCCGCTCGACGAAAGCGCGGAAGCGGGACCAGGCGCCGCTCATCGGGCGTATCCCAGGCTGCGCAGCCGGTCGGGGTCGGGGTGGGACTCGATCCCGTCCTCGGTCGGGGCGCCGTCGAGCAATTCGGAGGAGAGGGCTTGCAGTTGACGCCGAAGCCGCTCGGTCTCGGCCGCCTGCGCGGGCGCGAGGTTACGCGTTTCGCCGGGGTCGGCGGCCAGGTCGAACAGCTCCTCGTCCCACGCGCCCGGCGCGGTCGGGATCCGGATCAGCTTCCGCGTGCCGTCGCGTACCGCCCACCAGCGGCCCTCGCGCCCGGACACCGGTCGCCGCGGGTTCTCGGCGCGCACCAGCAGATGGTCGGTCAGGTGGACCGCCGTCGCGCGGGGCGAGGCGACCGTCCCGCCCTGGCGCAACTGTGGGGAGAGGTCGACCCCGTCGAGCCCCTCCGGCACCGGCGCGCCGGCCAGCGCGAGCACCGTCGGCGCCAGGTCCTCCAGCCGCACGACGCCGTCGATCCGGGTGCCCGGCGGGATCGCGCCGGCAGCACGCAGCATGAACGGGACTTGGAGCGTCGTGTCGTAAAGGTACTCGCCGTGCCCGAACCAGTAGTCGTGCTCGCCCAGGCTCTCGCCGTGGTCCGACGCGAAGGCCAGCACGGCGCCGTCCCAGTAGCCCAGTTCCTTGAGCGCCGCGACGAGCTGCCCCACGGCGGCGTCGGTCTGAAGGACCTCGGCGTCGTACATCCGGTGCGCGTGCTCGATCTCCGCGGGGCTCAGCACCGAGGGGGCGTCGAACAGCATGCGCCCCCACGGGATCGCGCCCGACTCGACGCGCGCGGCCAGGTCGCCCGGGCCGGCGCCGGAGGGGTCGGTGCGCCGGGCGAACTCGGGGCGCGGCTCGTAGCTCCAGTGCGGGTCCAGGTAGTGGACCCACAGGAAGAAGGGCTTGCCGTCCCGCGGCCGCGACCGGAGCCAGGCGACGGCTTCCCCGGTCAGAGGGAAGGCGGAGTTGCCGACCCAGCGCGGCTCGGGGTTGGAGAAGAGGTCGAACCCCTGCTCGAAACCGAAACCGGGTTGCATGACGATGTTGGTGATGAAGGCGGCGGTGTCGTAGCCGCGCTCCCGGAAGCGTTCGGCGAGCGTCGTGGCCGATTCCGGCAGGCGCATCCCCAGACCGTCCCCCCCGTGCTGCAGCGGGTGCAGCCCGGTCAGGATCGACCCGACCGACTGCGTGGTCCGCGGAAAGGGGGCGTACGCCGTCGGGGCCCAGGCCCCCTCGCGGCCGAAGGCGTCGAGGGCCGGGGTGGGGTAGCCGAAACCGTGCAGGCCGACCCGGTCGGCCCGCAGGGTGTCGACCGTGACCAGGATGACCGGGCGCGGCGGCGGGCCTGAGAAAAGGCCGCAGCCGGCGGCCGCCGCGGCGCCGAGCGTGAGCATCGTGAGCAGAAGGGCGTTTCGTGCAGACGTCACGCGGGCTCCGGGCGTGCGAGTATACCGTCGCGCTCTCATGGACTCCCCTCGTCACCCGGAGCCGTCCGACGCCGAGCTGGTCCGCGCCGCACAGGCCGGCGACCGCGACGCGCTCGACCAGCTCGTCACGCGCCACGGCCGGCGCGTCCTGTCCGTCGCCCGGGGGGTGACCCGCCATCGGGAAGACGCCGAGGACGTGGCTCAGGAGGTCTTCGTCCGGCTGATCCGCACGATCGGCCGGGTCGATCCGGACCGGCCGATCGAGGCCTGGCTGGTGCGGCTGACCCTCAACGCCGCCCGCTCGGCCCGCTCCCGGTCGCCCCGGCGCCGGGAGGACGCGCTGGAGGCGGCCGGCTCCGGGCTGTCGGCCCCGCCCGAGCAGGGGAGGGCGGTCGAGGAGGCCCAGTTCCGGGCTGCCCTGACCGAGGCGTCCCAGGTCCTCGGCGAGCGGGAGCGGGAGGTCCTCCTGCTCCGGGACGTGGAAGGGCTGGAGGTTGCCGTGATCGCCGAGATCTTTCAGGTCGCGGAGGTCACGATCCGCCGGCAGTCCTCGGAGGCCCGGCGGAAGGTCGTGGACTGGTTCCGGACCCACCGGCCCGAGCTGCTCTGACCTGGACCCGAAAATAAAGTCCGCCGGGCGATGAACGCGCCGGCCAGCGCCCGGGTATGAGCGGGTGAAGGGGCGAGTCCGAGCCCCCGGAGCTTCCAATGACGTTCGAAAACGAATCCGGCTGGGAGGCGCTGGCGGGCAGGGTCCGCGGCACCGCCCCCGCCGTCAGCGAGTTCGAGGTCGCCCGGCTGCGCAGCCGCGTCCGGGCCGAGTCGGCCCCGGCGGGCGGTTGGCGGGCCCACGGCATGTCCCTGGCCGCCGGGCTGGCCGCCACCGTGCTGCTGGCCGTCAGCAGCGTCGCGGGCCTGGTCGGCCTGCGGGTCCCGATGATGGCCGAACAGGACGGAACACCCCTCCAGGTAGCGCGGTCCTCCGACGGCAGCGTGGTCATCCGCTACCAGGACGGCACCCCGATCCAGAAGGTGGTCTCCTCCACCAGCCCCGCCAACGGGCACGACGCGCGCATTCATTCGGGGGCCGGCCAGCAATTCGTGGACCGGCAGGACGATATTCGACCCGGGACCGTGGTCTTCTACCGGGTCGACTGAAAGGTGAGCGACTTACATGACCATAACCTCCCGCCGACAGCGGATATCCGGAAACCCGTTGTCGGCGGGAAGCACACACCGTACCTGTATCCGGACGTAGCTGCGGAGTCCCGCGCTCCGTCTGTCTGGCCGGGCAGCCTTGCCGTACTCCGGGCGGCGGGTGGTCAGCAGGGGGCGACGGGCTCCGGGGTCAAGTCCAAGAGCGTGAGGAGGATTGGATGAATCGGTACCTGAAGGGGTTCCTCGTGGGGCTCGCCGGCGTGGCTCTTCTCGTCGGTGGCTTCGCAACGGCATCGAACATGGGCTTCAAGTTCGTGCCGAACGTCGCGGCGAATCAGGCCTTCAACCTGTCGATGCCGTGGAACAACAACTTCACGAAGGCGAACGGGCTGTTCAATGACCTGGACGGGCAAGACGGGGATGTTGTTCGTCTGTCCAAGTTCCAGGCGAATTCGACTCTTGCGAGCTTGGTTCCGCGGTGCGTCGCCGGCGGCAATTTCAATGTCGTCAAGGGTGAGTCGTACATTCTGTTTGCGGCCGCGAGCCGGCCCTGTCTCCGCCGCGGTCGTAGTGGGCTCGCACGATCCGAACTACACCTTCAGCTTCACCGCGAATCAGGCGTTCAACGCCGCTGCTCCGTACCATCAGACGTTCACCAAGGCCAACGCACTGTTCAACGACCTGAACACGAAGCTCGGTGCCGGTTCAATTAGCCGAGTCTCCAAGTTCGACGCCACTTCGACTCTTAGCTAGTTGGTTCTCTGGCTCTCAGCCGTCTGGGAACTTCAACCTCGACCTCGGGATGGGCGTGGTCATCTTCCCTGCGCAAACCAAGTCGGGTTACGTCTGGCCGCATTACTGATTCACTGACTCGCGAGATTGGGAGGTTCAGGAATGAAGCGAATCGGGCTTTCTTGGGCATCGCAGCTGTGGTCCTGTTCGCAGGACAGGCGAATGCCCAGCAGATCTTCGACAGCTCTGTCTGGGAGATCACTAACAGCGGACTTCAAGTCTTCCAGCGACAATTCTCACTCAGCACGAATCCCGTTAACCCGGCGTGTGATCAGAACTGCCCGACCAAGCCGTGTGCAGTTGATGGCACGGAGAAGTTGTGTCAGCTTACCTACTTCGCTGGCACGGCCAAGAATCCCAACACCGGATTCCGCGGGTACCAGGAGGATCTGTTCAACTTCGGTGCTGCCAGCGGAGCAACTTTTAGTTCTGTGTTTGATGCAGAGCTGAACGCGGGCACTGGAACTCACCAGGGCTTTTATGCGTGGAATTCCGGAACCGTTGCTGTTGGCACGACGAGCAACTGGAATACGCTGACATGTACAGGGACGCTGGCCTCTGATTGTCTCGGGAATGCGGCTGCTGCGAACCGCGCAACCAGACGCAGGTCCCCAGCGCGTCTGGTGCGGTTGGCGGCACGATTCAGAAGATCGGTGGCCTTTCGCCGACTCCCGTGCCAAAGCCGTCCTTCGTTAACGCCACTACCACCAACGTTTCTTGGGATGCCGTTTCCTCGACAGGCAAGAACCCAGGTCTCGTGCCGGCTGGCTATGATCTCTATGTCGCGAAGAACGCGGGCTCCTGCGGTGCACCTCCGGCCCCCAGCGCGTTCTCGTTCTTCCGGACGGTGGTTGGCACCACGACGACTGTGACGGACGCGGATCTGGGCGTTTCCGGAGCGACCGGTGTTATTTCGCTCTAAAGATCCGCTACGGGACCACGCCGGCGGGTGCGGAACCAGCGAATACGGTGGTCTCCCGCTACCTCTCCGCGAATAGCGCATGCGTCGCGAAGGGTGGTCTTTCGGCGGCGGTATACGAGCTTGCGGCGAAGTATGCTGGCAAGACGAACGTTGAGGTCTCCGTGGACTTCGGTTTCGTCGGCATCTTCATCGGGCCGACCCTGCTCGCAGTGGGTTACGGGCTGATGAGGAAGTGGACGGCGCGCGAAAGCGACTTAAAAGCCATCCCGTAATATCCAGCAGCTGCGTAACTAACGTGAAGAGCTGGATGCGCCTTTAAACTGACTTTGTTGCCTTTGCCCTACTCATGATTGGATCAATACATTTATGACATGAATTGTGGCAAGATAGATTTACTAACGTAGCCGTCAGGAGTTTGCGCAGGAAAACCGCCGGAGGAGGCCCATGATGAAATCACGCCGTGCTGTCATGCAACGGCTCGTTGGCGCACTAATAAGCCTACTGCTGGCCCCTCTCACCTGTGCAGCAAGTAGCAATCGCGAACTGGTATTCGGCGTTTATCCCTACCTTTCTCCCAACCAGATCGTCGCGCAATTCACCCCGCTCAACGATTATCTGACCAAGGCGCTTGAGCGACCGGTCACTTTGAGTTCCGCACCAAACTTTGAATCCTTCATCAAGCGCACCCATGGCGGAGAATACGACATCATTTTCACTGCCCCGCACATGGGGCTTCTGGCCGAAAACCGCGATGGTTATCGCATATTAGTACAATCCGGCTCTCCCATCTTGGTGGTCAGAGCCTGGTAAAGAAAGATTCGCCCATCAAGTCGCTGGATTGATCTGCGCGGCCGCAAGCTCGCCGTTGGCGTCAAAATGTCGATGACTTACCAGATCATGCAGGAGGCGCTAGGTAAAAAAGGGTTGGCACTTGGCAGGAGGGGCGCGATGGTTCATCGACACAGCGAGTTTCTCCAACGTGCTCGAGGCCGTATTGCAGGGCGAGGCGGATGCTGGCGCCACTGTCACCTTTGTTGTGGGACAACGCTCCGGCCGAGAAACGTGGGGGGGGATGTTTCGGGAGCTATATCGCGCTCCGCCCATTTCCAGGGTTTTTTCTCCTGGCACACCCGCGCGTCGGAGAGGGGACGCTGCAAAACTGCAAAAAGCCCTGATCAATTTCGCCAACACGGCCCGACGGAAAAACCTACTTTGCCAAGACCGGACAAATCGATTTCCGCCTGATCGACGACAGCGCCAGAAAACGCATCTCCCCTTTCACCGCAGTATTCGATGAACAGTCAGCGCGAATACCCTTCGCATGGTTCGATCCGCTTCAGGCTGATCGCAGCGGCCGTGCTCGTCGAAGCGGTCATGCTGACATTGTTGTTAAGCCAACAGCTACCGACTCGTCAGCGCTGCGCTGGAAACGCAGACCAACGCCCGGCTCGCAGCCCTCTCGCCGCTGCTCAATGCTTCGCTTGCCGGGCACGTATTCCAGCGCGACCACAGCGAAATCAACGCCATCCTCAAGCAACTGGTCAGCTCTGAATTAACCGAGATACGCTATCTCATCGTATTCGACCGACACAACAAAATCATGGCAAGTGCCGGCGAACTGTCGCCAATTGCTGGAAGATACCAAGCCGCTGGACAGCAACCTGGTTTCAGCACTCTCCAACATGACCTACGATACCTCAGTGCAACCGCCGTGACCCGACAAAACAGTGGGACGCGCGCGCTTCGGGCTCTCAATCATCGGAATGGCGACCTTGCGCGGCAACGTGCTGCAACAGAGCCTGTGGATCGCCCTTGGCGAAATCCTTCTGTCCATACTGCTGCTCGCAAGTGGCGGCTTTCTGATCACACGCCACATCACAACACTGATGAACGCCACGCGCCGTATTGCTGATGCTGACTATTCGTCACCCATCAACATTGCCAGCCGGGATGAAATCGGCGTGCTCGCCGAGAACTTCAACCAAATGGCAGCAAATGTACAAAGTCGCATCGAACGGCTCGCCGAAAGTGAGAGTCGCTTTCACGCCATCTTCGATGCAGCCGGCGATGCCATTTTCATTCACGATGCCGCAGATGGGCATCTGCTCGATGTCAACCTGCGCATGTGCGAGATGTATGGATTGACGCGCGAACAGGCGTTGAGCTCTTCGCTAATGGATCTTCCCGCCAATATCGAGCCCTACACCATGGCCGAAGCCGCAGAAAAAATGCGTCTGGCTCTGGAGGGAGACCCACAAACCTTCGACTGGCTGGCAAAACGTCCAGAATGGCCAACAATTCTGGGTCGAAAGTGAATTTGCGCCGCGCAGCCAGATGGCGCAGCTGACCATTTGATCGCCCTGGTGCGCGACATCTCCGAGCGGAAGCGCTACCAGCACGAACTCGAGTTTCTTCGCCCATCACGATCCACTGACACACCTACCCAACCGCATACTGCTGACCGACCGTCTGCGTCAGGCCATTGCGCAATCCAGGCGTTCAAACAGTTTACGTGTCGATCGCCTATCTCGATCTCGATAGCTTCAAGGCGATCTGAATGACCGCCTCGGCCACGAAATCGGTGACAACCTGCTGATCATGGTGGCGCAACACCTGGCGCGCCCGTGCCGGCGATACCATATGCCGCCTTGGCGGTGTAACAGTAACGATGCTCTGCAATCTGGCAAACATCGACAGTCAGACACTGATCTTCCAGCGTATCCTCGACGCCATCGCTCCCCTCTCTACATAGGCCAGGAGCTTATCCAGGTTTCTGCCCGGCGTCGGCATCACTGTTTATCCATTCGACGATGCCGACACCGAGACCCTGATGCGCCACGCCGACCAGGCCATGTATGTCGCAAAACAGTCCGGACGCAACTGCTTCCACATGTTGACACGAACACCGACCATAAGGAGGAGGAACAGCGCAACGCCCGCGCACGTATCGAAGCTGCGCTGCCACGCAAGGAATTTGTGCTCCATTACCAGCCCAAGGTCGACATGGCCAGCGGCAGGGTGATCGGCGCTGAAGCCCTGATCCGCTGGCAACATCCCGAGCAGGGTCTGCTCGCCCCGGCCCACTTCCTGCCGATGATCGAAGACAGCAACTTTGTCATCCCGCTCGGCGAATGTTA
>CAVPDB010000013.1:0-160502 GCA_963702545.1 uncultured Acidobacteriota bacterium
AACCAGTTCGCCATAGACTGTAAGCTGAAGAACACGGGGTGAAGGGGCCCGTGCGAGAATCCCCCCGGGAGGCGGTCCTGCACGAGTTCGGCGTCGCGAACGAGATCTACCGCGTCTGCCGGGAGTCGATGCAGGCCCACGCCCCCGCGCAACTGGTGCGGGTGCAGGTGGCGGTCGGCGAGCTGGCCGCCGTCGAGCCCGACCTGCTCGCGTTCGCCTGGGAGGCGATCGTGGGCGAGGGGCCCGACTCCGGCGCCGCGCTCGAGATCGATTGGCGGCCCGGGCGCCAGTTCTGCCCCGCCTGCCGCGCCGACAAGCGGCAGGGCGAAGGGAGTTGGCTGCGCGTCTGCCTGGACTGCGGCGCGCCGCTGGTGATCGAAGGCGGCACGGAGCTCGACGTGATCGAGATCGAGCTCCTGCCGGCCGGAGAGGAGACGGCCCGATGAGCTTCACCGTCGACGTCCGCCGCCGCGCCCTGGCGGCCAACGACGCCGAGGCGGCGCAGCTGCGCCAGCGCTTCGCCGGCGAGCGCACGCTGGTGACCAACCTGATCTCGTCGCCCGGCAGCGGCAAGACGACGCTGCTCGAGGCGACCGCCCGGGGCCTCGCCGGGCGGGCGACCGCGGCGGTGATCGAGGGGGACGTCGCGACCGAGCTGGACGCCGAGCGGCTGCGCGCCGCCGGCCTGCCGGCCTACCAGATCCTGACCGGCGGCGCCTGCCACCTCGACGCCCGGCAGATCGGCAAGGCGCTGACCGCGGCCGCGTTCCCGCGGGTCGATCTGCTCTTCATCGAGAACGTCGGCAACCTGATCTGCCCGACGACCTACGACCTGGGCGAGGACTTCAAGGTCGCGCTGCTGTCGGTCGCCGAGGGGAGCGACAAACCGTTCAAGTATCCCGCGATCTTCGCCCGCGCCGAGGTCACCGTCGTCACCAAGGTCGACCTTCTGCCCCATGTCCGCTTCGACCTGCCCGCGGTGGAGCGGCAGGTCCTCTCGCTCAACCCCTCCGCCGCGCTGCTCCGCACCTCGAGCGCAACGGGGGAGGGGATCGACGCCTGGTGCGACCTGCTGCTCGAGCGGGCGGCGCGCAAACGGGCCTGAGCGGCCCCGCCCCGGAGGACGACCCGATGTGCCTGGCGATCCCGATGCAACTGATCGAGCGCCGCGAGCTCGACGGCACCGTCGAGCTGCGGGGCGTCACGCGCAGCGTGTCGCTGATGCTCTTCCCCGAGGCCGAGCTGGGCGACCACCTGCTGGTCCACGCCGGCTACGCGATCGGCCGGATCGACGACGAAGAAGCCCGGTTGACGCTCGAGCTGCTCGACCAGGTCGCGGCCCACGACGAGGCGACCGGGGGCGGGGCCTGGAGCGATTCGCCGCACGGCGAGCCCGGGGCCGGGCCGCGCGGGCCGTCCGCGTGAGCGCCCACTCGCACGACCCGTACTTCGCGCCGGGCGCCGTCGCCGGGCTGGCGGAGCAGGTCCGCGCCGCGGCCCGGACGCTGCCGCGGCCGATCACCCTGATGGAGGTCTGCGGGACCCACACGCACGCGATTGCCGAGGCCGGCCTGCGCCGCATGCTCCCCCCCGAGGTCCGCCTGATCTCGGGACCGGGCTGCCCGGTCTGCGTCACGCCGGTCGGCTACGTCGACCGCGCCGAGGCCCTGGCGAGGGTCCCCGGCGTGATCGTCTGCACCTTTGGCGACCTGGTCCGCGTCCCCTCCTCGCACGGTTCGCTCGAAAGAGCGCGGGCGGCGGGCGCCACAATCCGCATCGTCTACTCGCCGCGCGACGCGCTGGCGATCGCGCGGGACAACCCGTCGTCGACGGTCGTCTTCCTGGCGGTCGGCTTCGAGACCACGGCGCCGACGATCGCCGCCGCGCTGGCCGAGGCCGAAACGCTCGGCGTGACGAACTTCCTGGTCCTCTCCGGCCACAAGGTGATGCCCCCGCCGATGCGCGCGCTGGCCAGCGAGCCCGGCGTGGCGCTCGACGGCTTCCTGCTGCCGGGGCACGTCTCGGTCGTCGCCGGCTGGAAGCCGTTCGCGTTCCTGGCCGATGAGTACGGCCTGCCCTCGGTCGTCGTCGGCTTCACGCCGACCGACGTCCTGCGCGGGGTGCTCGAGCTGATCGCGCAGCACGCGGCGGGGCGGGCCGAGGTGAAGAACCTCTACTCGCGCGCGGTGACCGCCGACGGCAACCCGGCGGCGCGCGCGCTGCTCGAGCGCTTCTTCGAGCCGGCCACCGTGGTGTGGCGCGGGATCGGCGAGATCCCCGGCTCCGGGCTCGCGCTGCGGGAGGCCTACCGGCAGCGCGATGCCGAGACGATCCCGGTCGAGCTGCCCGAGCCGGTCGAGCCGGCCGGTTGCCGCTGCGGCGAGATCCTCAAGGGGACGATCGACCCGCCCGACTGCCCGCTCTACGGCCGGACCTGCACCCCGGACACCGCCGTCGGCGCCTGCATGGTCTCGTCCGAAGGGACCTGCGCCGCCTGGTACCGCCACGAAGGGCCGACTCCGCGATGAGCACTCCGGACCGCGACGGAAAGGTCCTCCTGGCGCACGGCGCGGGCGGGCGGCTGACGCAGGAACTGGTCACCAGCCGGCTGGTGCCGGCGCTCGACAACCCGTTCCTGCGCCCGCTGACCGACGCCGCGGTGCTGCCCGAGCTTCCGCCCGGCCGCCCCGCGCTGACGACCGACGGCTTCGTCGTCTCGCCCCCGATCTTCGCCGGCGGCGACCTGGGCTACCTCGCAGTCGCCGGCACCGTGAACGACCTCGCGGTCAGCGGCGCGCTGCCGCTCTGGCTGGCCTGGGCGCTGATCCTCGAGGAAGGGCTCCCGCTCGAGATGCTGGCGGTCTTCGTCGACGGCGCCGCCCGCGCGGCGCGCGAAGCCGGCGTCAAGCTGGTCGCGGGCGACACCAAGGTCGTGCCGCGCGGCAAGGGGGACCTGGCCTTCGCCGTGACCACCGGGCTGGGGGTCGTGCCGCCGGGGCGCGAGCTGGGGGACGGGCTGATCCGGCCGGGCGACGCCGTCCTGCTGTCGGGTCCGGCCGGCGACCACGGCGCGACGATCATGGGGCACCGCCACGGGCTGGGGGGCGAGGCGTTGCGCTCCGACGTCGCGCCGCTCGGTGGGCTGGTCGAGGCGCTGCTCGCCTCGGGTGCCCGCGTCCGCGCGATGCACGACCCCACGCGCGGCGGCGTCGCGACGACCTGCAACGAGGTCGCCGCGCGGGCCGGGCTGCGGATCGTGCTGGACGAGGCGGCGGTGCCGGTCGGCGGCGCCGCGCGCGCGGTCTGCGAGGTGCTGGGGCTCGATCCGCTCTACGTCGCGTGCGAGGGGCGCCTTCTGGCCTGGGTCGACCCCGCCGACGCGCCCCGCGCGCTCGACGCGCTGCGCGCCCACCCGCTGGGTCGCGGGGCGGCGGCGGTCGGGACGGTCGAGCCGTACCGCGAGGGGCCGCGCGTCGTGATGCGCACGCCGTTCGGCGGGCTGCGGGTGCTCGACCTGCTGTCCGGGATGGACCTGCCCCGGATCTGCTGACCCCCGGCCCTCGCTACTTCGCGACCGAGATCAGGTCGATCACCTGTTTCACTCCGCCGACCTTCCGCGTGGCGTCCAGGGCGATCTTGCGCCGCGCCTCGTCCGGCACCGTGCCACGCAGGCTGACGACCCCGTCGACGGCCTCGACCTCGAGCGAGAAGCCGCGCCGGCCCATCTCGTCGACCAGGGCTCCCTTGACGGTCGACTCGAGCTTGCCGTCGGAGAGCTCGCCGCCAACCGCCTGCTCGACCGTTTCGCTCTTCGCCAGGTCGATGTCGTTCTTCACGCGCGAGATGCCCGGGTACGCGAGCGCGACCTCCTCCGCCAGCTCCTCGGTCGCGCGGCGCTCGACCTCGCCGGTCAGCGTCGCCTTGCCCTTGACGACGGTGACGCGAATTCCCTGCGCGTCCTCTCCCAGCTTGTCGACGAGGAAGGCCTTGAGCTTGCTCTCGGTGGCGCTCTGCTCGTCGGCGCTGAAGCAGGCCGCCGCCGCGACGAGCGAGAGGAGGAGGAGGGTGGCGAGGAAGCGGAGGGGGGCGCGCATGGTCTCTCCCGGGAGGGTGGCGCGATCGGGCCGGATCGCTCCGGACCCGGGGATCCTAGCAAGAGGGCCTGCGCGGCGCGAACGCCCCCGGATCGGTGGCGCGTGACCGGCGGCGCGGGTCCCGCGACCGCTCCTCGCCTCCCGGGCGGCGGCCGGCCCCTCCGCGCCGCAGGATGGGAACCGGAACCCCCCCGGGGCGTTTCTTCCGTGGAGACCGGATGGGCGAGCCGATCGTGCTGGACCGGGCGGCCCTGGCGAACGGCGTGGCGCAGGCGGACGACGCCGCGCTGATGGCCGCCGTTCGCGCCGGCGAGCGCGACGCCTTCGCCCGCCTCGTGGAGCGCCACAAGGACGCCGTGATCAACTACCTGACGCGCCTCACCGCGGATCGCGACCGGGCCGAGGACCTGGCCCAGGAGACCTTCATCCGGCTCTGGCGCGCCCCGCGCTACGACGAGCAGGGGAAGCTGCTGCCGTTCCTGTTCCGGATCGCGACCAACCTGGTCCGCACCGAGGAGCGGCGCGCGCGGCGCTGGCGGCTGATCGCGGCGGTCCTGCCGCACGGCCTCGCGCCGGCCGCGATGCCCGCGCCGGCGCCTGACCCGGCGTCCCACGCCGAGCGCCGCGAGCTGCGCGGGCGGCTGGTCCGCGCGATCGCCGCGCTGCCGCTGAACTACCGCGTCCCGCTCGTGCTGCGGGACGTCGAGGACCTGAGCTACGACGAGATCGCCGCCGCACTGGGCTGTCCCGAGGGGACGGTCAAGTCGCGGATCAACCGCGCCCGGGCGCTGCTGCGCGAGCAGCTCGCGCCGGCCCGCGCCCCCGCCGACGGAGGTGCCCCGTGAACGACGACTACCCGCGGGAGACGATCCGGGAACTGCCGCGTGAGCGGGCCCGGCCCGGCTTTACCGCGCGCGTCCTGGCCCGGCTCGACGAGCCGGGCACGGCGCCGGCCCGGCCGCGCCGGGCCTGGGCGCTCGCGGCCGCCATGGCGCTCTGCGCGGTCGCCGCCGTCGGGGGACTGCGCTGGCAGGTGGAGAGCCGCGCCCAGCGGCGCGCTGAGGCCGCCCGCGCCGAGCTGGCGGCGATGCAGCACGAGCACGCGCGCCTGGCCGCGGAACTGCAGGCGCTGCGCCGCGAGCCCGGCCCGCGCCCGCCGGTCGTGCTGGTCGGCGGGGATGAGCGGGCCGAACTGGTGATCGACCTGGACCGCCTGGTCCGCACCCCCTCCCCGGGGCCCGGGGTCCGGCGAACTTCCGGCCCCGTCGTGCGTTGATCGGGTAGAAAGGAGCTCACGATGTCCCATCGCACCCTGCGGGCCGCGGTCGCCGGAATGGCCGGCCTTGCGGCCCTCGTTCCGGCCCTGGCCGGCAGCGAAGAGAAGGCCCCCGCCCCCGAGACGAAGCGGAAGGAGCGCGTCGTCGTGATCAAGGAACCGGGAGCGCGCGAGGACGCCGCGCGCCGCTTCGTGGTGGTCGGGCCGGACGGCGAGAAGCAGCTCTCCGGGCAGTTTGCGGGCTGGGGCGCCCAGGGCCCCAGCGGCTACATCGGCGTCGCCCTGGTCGATCTGACGCCCGAGCTGCGCCGGCACTTCGGCGCGGGCGAGGAGACGGGCGTGATGATCTCGCGCGTCGAGGAGTCCAGTCCCGCGGCCAAGGCCGGCGTGCGCGTCGGCGACATCCTGGTCGCGGTCGACGGCGACCCGGTCGAGAACGCGTGGGACGTCCGGCTGGCGGTCCGCGAGAAGAAGAAGGATCAGGCGGTGAAGCTCGAGCTCTGGCGCGACGGCCGTCCGCTGACCGTCTCCGCGACCGTGGCCGAGCGCCAGACGGCGCAGGTCGACCTGGGGCCCCTGATGCTCTGGGAAGGCAAGGAGGGGGAGCGCATTCCGCTCCCGGAGATCGACACGGCGCGGATCGAGGAGCTGACGCGGAAGCTCCAGGAGCACCAGTTCCAGCTCGAAGAGGACAAGGCCAGGGAGCTGGAGAAGAAGATGCAGGAGCTCGAGCAGAAGCTGCAGGAACTGGATCGGAAGCTGCGCGAGAAGTCGCTCCTGACGCGGCCGCCATCGGCCAGCTGAGGCCCGCCGCGCGCGTTGGCCGCCGGGCCGGCTCCCGGGAGGGGCCGGTCCGGGCGCGCCCGACTCAGGACGGCTTGAACTCGATCATGACCCCCACCGGGAACGCCTCGGCCTTGCCTTTCCTCTTGCCCGGCTTGAAGCGCGAGCGGTTCACGGTGTCGAGGGCCGCGGCGTTCAGCCCCAGCTCCTCGTTGGAGGTTCCGCTCGAATTGGGGATGACCTGCGCGCTGACGATCTTCCCGTCGGCGCCGACCTGGACCAGCACCGGCACCGCGGCGTCGATGCGCGCCTGGCGCGCGGCGGCCGGGACCTTCGGGCGGGCCAGGTTGTCGAGCCACGGGAGGACGATCGCGTCCTCGTCCGGCGGCAGCGCTTCGAGCGGGTTGCCCCGGCGCCGCAGGAACGACAGCGCCGCGTCGCCCGCCGCGACCTGCTCCTGGGCCGCCGGGTTGTGGGAAAGGAACTCGGTCAGGCGCTCCCAGGCCTCCGGGGGGTGGCCGAGCTGCAGGTAGGCCGCGACGAGCTTGCCGCAGGGCTCCGTGTAGGCTGGGTCGAGCTGGTGGGCGTACTCCATCACCGGGACGACCACGTCCATCAGCCCCTGCTGGAAGAGCGCGTCGCCCCACCTGGTGATCGCCCGCGACGCCGCGGCCTTGTCGGTCGCCGGTACGCGCTTGACCAGTTCGATCGCCTTGTCGGTCTGGCCGGCCTGGATCTGGACCTCCGCCGCCGCGAGGTAGGCGTCGGGCGAGCCCGGGTTGAGCTTGATCAGATCCTCGTAGGTCGCGAGCGACTCGGGCAGGCGGTTGGCCTTGGAGAGCGCCTGCGCCTTGTTGGTCAGCGGGCCGGGGTTCCCCGGGCGATTCTTCGACTCGGCGTCGAAGTAGCCGACGGCCTCGTTGTAGTACTCGAGGGCCTTGTCGTCCTTCCCCTCGCGCACGGCGCCGTCCCCCTCGAGCATCGCCAGCTGCCCCATCCAGAGCGACAGCCACGGCATGTCGGGCTTCAGCGCGTAGGCCTCGCGGAGGTACCTGTCCGCGGGCTCGACCTGCCGCAGGTTCAGCGCGGCGGCGCCGGCGATGAACCGGGCCCCGGCCTGCTTCGGATTCGCGTCGGCGACCTTCGAGGCCAGTTCGTAGGCCTTGGTGTAGTTCTTGGCCTGCAGCGCCGCGTTGGCCTCGGCCAGGATGGCCTTGACGTCGGCCGTGGCGGCTTCTTCCTGGGCGAGCGCGAGCGGTCCAGCCGCACAGCAGGCGATGGCGAGCGCGAGCACGATCGAGTAGCGCATGGGCAGGTGTCCTTCCGGGCCCAGGAGGGCACCCCGGGGCGTCAGGTCGCAAACATTGAACCAGAAGCGGACTTCGGGCAAGGACCCGGTCCGCTCCCGTTCGATCCGGCTCACCGCACCAGCGGATCGTCCGGGTACATGGCGTGCCAGGCGAACCACGACGCGTGCGCGACCGGCTGCGGCGCCCCGGGCCCCGGTTCCACGAGGGCCGTCGGCGGTTCCTCCGCCGCCCGGACCGGGACCGGGCCGGCCGCCGTCTCGACCCGCGCCGAGCCGTCGGGGCCGGCCCGCCGCGTCAACTCGCGGAGGTCGAGCACCGCCCGCCCCGCGTCCGACCGCACCACCAGGACGGGGGTCTTGTACGGCGGGTCCGCGGATGCCGGCAGCGGCTTCACCGGGTACCGCAGCAGGTCGCTGCCGAAGTACATGCCGTACGGGTTGCCGCGGTAGCGCTTCAGCATCGTCCGGACGGGGTCGAGCACCGAGGTTTCAGGCCGCGCCGCGCGCCAGGCGTCCCAGCGCACGACCTGGGAGGGGAGGACCGTCAGCGTCCGTCCGGCCGCCGCGGCCGGGCCCGCGACCGCCCGGAACAGCAGCTGGCTCCACAGGCTCGAGGCCGCGCCCGCCGGGCGGTGCTCGTAGAGCAGCTGGTTCGAGTTGTAGAGCAGCCCGCTCACCCCGAAGACCAGCGTCTCGCCGCCCACCCGGCGGTCGAAGACGACGACGCTGTCGGTCAGCGGGCTGAAAGTCACCGCGATCGGGACGCCGCCCAGCGTGTCGTTGGCGACCTCGTGCCAGTTCAGTACGCGCAGCGGATAGGCGCGCGCCTCGTTCCCGACGACGACGCCCACCACGCGGTCGCCCGCGACGAGGTACTTGCCGCGCTCCTCGCGGTGCATCCGGTCGACCCCCTCGGCCGGCATCGACGGCGGGTCGATCAGCGGCGCGACGCCGTCGACGCTCATCCCCGAGGCGACGATCTCGGCGCGCGGGACGTTCGCGCCGGCGAGGTCGAAGCCGTAGCTGTCCGGGTTGCGGCCGTCGCCGCGCAGCGCCGGGGCGTCGCGGGTCAGGATCGGGTAGGCGATCCAGGCCATCGCGAGCAGGGAGATCGCCGCCGCGAGCAGCAGCAGCCCGCCGCCGCTCCGCAGCGTCAGCCGGCGCCCGGGCGCCGCGGGTGGCCTCGGTGCGCTCACCGCAGGGCGTGGTCCGCGACCAGCAGCAAGAGCAGCAACGGCAGGTAGGCCAGGCTGGCCAGGAAGACCCGCCGCGCCTCGCGGTCGCCGCGCCGCCGCCGCAGTTGCAGCGCGAGCGCGAGGAAGGCGCCGCCCAGCGCCAGCGACCCCACGACCGAGATCCACCCGGTCAGGCCGGCGAGGTACGAGCCGAGGCCCAGCGGGACCAGCGCCAGCGCGTACAGCACGGTCACCTCGAAGGTGATCCGGCCGGTGGGGTCGCCCAGCGGGAGCATCACGTAGCCGCCGCGCCGGTAGTCCTCGCGGTAGAGCCAGGCCAGCGAGAGGAAGTGCGGGATCTGCCAGGCGAAGAGGACCGCGAACAGGATCCACGCCCCGGCCCCGACCGTTCCGGTCGCGGCGGTGTAGCCCATCACGGGAGGGATCGCGCCGACCAGCGCGCCGACCAGCGTGCAGAGCGAGCTGCGGGTCTTGAGCGGGGTGTAGACCAGCACGTAGAGCGCGACGGTCAGGGCGTTCAGCCCCGCGGTCAGGGCGTTGGTCCCGGCCAGCAGGACCGCGGTCCCGGCCAGCGCCAGCGCCAGCGAGACGCCGAGGGCGCGCGCCGGCTCGAGCCGGCCGGCCGGCAGCGGGCGCTCGCGCGTGCGCTCCATTCGCGCGTCGCGGTCGCGCTCGAGCCACTGGTTGAGCCCGTTGGCCCCCAGCGCCGAGAGGGAGGTGCCGAGCACCGCCCAGGTCAGGCCCGCGAAGTCGAACCGCCCGGTCGAGCCCAGCGCGAAGCCGGCGGCGGTGGTGGCCACCACCAGCGCCGACAGCCGGGCCTTGGTCAGCTCGGCGTAGAGGCCCACCGCGGCGAGGCGGCCGGCGGCGTGCGGCGCGGAAGCAGGCGGGGCGGACGCAACTGGGGCGGAGGTGGGGACGCTGCTCATCGGGATCCGGCGGCGCAAGGGAGCGCCAAACAGCGCATGGTAAGGGGTTCGGGAGCCCGGGGCCAGCCCATCCCCCCGGCCTGGGCTACCATCTTGGGCCGGCTCCGCCCCTGCGAGGAGAAGACCATGACCGGCTCCGTTTCCGCTCCGCGCCCCGACCGCGGCGCCGTCCTCGCCCTCGGCTTCGGCACCACCGTCGCGATGTGGATCGCGGGCTACCTGCTGCGGCTGCCGTGGGTCCAGGCCCCCAGCGCGATGGTCGCCGCGGCGATGCTGCTGCTGCTCGCCGCGGGCGGTTTCGTCGCCGGGCGCGCCACCGGGAGCTGGCGGACCGGCGCGCTGGCGGGGCTGCTCACGATGACCCTCAACATGCTGATCCTCGGCAGCCTTTTGACCAGCACCGAGGCGCCCAACCAGTTCCGGCCCGGGGCCGCGATCTGGCTTCCCGGGGCGCTGCTCGCCGGCGCGGCGATCGGCGGGCTGGCGGCGCTGGCCGGCTCCCGCAGCGGCCGGGCCGAGGCCCCGCCGCCCGACTGGACCGGAATCTTCGCCGGCGTCGCGGCCGTGGCGACGCTGGGACTGGTCACGATCGGCGGGCTCGTCACCAGCAACGACGCCGGGCTCGCCGTCGTCGACTGGCCCAATTCGTTCGGCTACAACATGTTCCTCTACCCGCTCGCGCGAATGACGGGGGGCGTCTACTACGAGCACGCGCACCGGCTGTTCGGCTCGCTGGTCGGGCTGACGACGCTGGTCCTGACGATCGTGCTCTGGCGCACCGAGGACCGGCCGTGGGTGAAGCGGCTCGCGCTGCTGGCGTTCGTGCTGGTCGTGGCGCAGGGGATCCTGGGTGGTCTGCGCGTGACGGGCCGCTTCACGCTGTCGGCCGACCCGGCCCAGACCGCGCCGAGCCTCGCGCTGGCCGTGGTCCACGGCGTGACGGGGCAGCTCTTCTTCGCCCTGATGGTCGCGCTGGCGGTCGTGACGACGCGGCGCTTCCGCGATCCCGCCCCGCCCGAGCCGGTCGCGGCCGCCGCGACCGAGCGCGGCCTTTCCGCGCTGCTGGTCGCGGCGCTGGTCGTGCAGCTCGTATTGGGCGCGGTGCTGCGGCACACCGGGACGGGGCTCCTGATCCACATCTCGATGGCGACGCTGGTCGCGGGCGCGGCGGTCGCGGCCGGGGTGCGGGCCTGGGGCCTCTACGGGCGGATCGGCCCGCTGCGCCGCACCGGCAAGACGCTGCTGATCCTGCTCGGCGTGCAGCTCACGCTCGGCGTCGCCGCGCTGGCCGCGGTGACGATGCGCCGGCCCGAGACCCCGGCGCCGCTCTGGGAGGCGATCGTCACGACCTCGCACCAGGTGACGGGAGCGCTGCTGCTGGCGTCGGGGGTTGTGCTGGCGATCTGGTGCCGGCGACTGCTGGTGCCGGAGGCGCAGGCGGAGCGGGCGGGCGGCGTGACGGCGGCGGCGTAGCGGGGCCGACGCCGTGCACGGTGCCGCCGCCGGCCGGCCCGCCGCCGCTCAGTCGGCTTCGACCTCGACGAAGACGGCGCCCCCTTCGACCTTCGTCCGGAAGGTGCGGACCGGCGCGACCGCCGGCATCCGCCGCGCCTCGCCGGTCGCCAGGTCGAAGCGGCCGCCGTGGCGCGGGCAGATGATCTGCCCGTCCTCGACGTCCCCCTCGTCCAGCGGGTTGTCGTCGTGCGAGCAGCGGTCCTCGATCGCGAAGTAGTTCGGGCCGATCTTCGCGACCACGACCGCCTCGAAGCCGGCGGCGGCCGGGATCGGGTTGCGCGTTTCGAACTCCGCCTCGCCCGCGACGCGGACCCAGCGCATGGCAGCCATCGTCCCTCCGGTCCTCAGCGGGTCTCGATCCCCTCGGCGATCGTCACGGTCAGGGGCTGCGTCGAGCGCTCGGCGCCGCGCGAGACGATCACCGTGTAGACGCCGGGCGGCACCAGCTTGCGCGTCCCCTCGCCGCCGTACTCGGTCAGCAGGTCCTTTGTCGGGCGCAGGTCCCAGGCCACGCGGTTGAGCCCCGGCGTGCCGGGAAGCGCGAGGTTTGCGACCGGCCGGCCGGCGGCGTCCGTCACCGTCAGCTTGACCGGCTCGGCGTCGAGTTCGCGCACCCAGGCGGTCAAGAGGGCCCCCTCCGGCGGGTTCTCGCCGCGGTAGACCGCGCCGCCGTTGCTCTCGACCCAGCCGCGCAGCCGGTAGCTGCCGTGGGCCGGCTGCGGCGCGAACAGGTGCAGCGGCTTCGCGGCGATCTCGGGCGTCAGCGCCGCCAGCGGCGAGGCGTCGTCGACGATCCACAGGCTGCGGCCGTGGGTGCCGACCACCAGGTCGTGCTCGCGCGGGTGGATCGCCAGGTCGTCGACGATCACCGGCGGCAGCCCGCCCAGCTTCGTCCAGCGCGCGCCGCGGTCGAGCGAGACGTACGCGCCGAACTCGGTCCCGGCGTAGAGCACGGCCGGGTTCTTCGGATCCTCGCGCACGACGCGCACCGGGCCGTTGCGCGGCAGGTCCCCCGCGGCGTCCTGCCAGGTCTTCCCGCCGTCCGCGGTGCGGAAGATCAGCGGTGCGTCGTTCCCGAAGCGGTAGGCGGCGACCGCCAGGTAGGCTGTCTCGGCGTCGTGCCAGGAGGGCTCGATCTGGGTCAGCCACTGTCCCTTGAGGACGGCGGGCAGGCCCGCGGTCAGCTCGGTCCACGCGGCGCCGCCGTCGCGCGTCCGCCAGAGCCGGCCGTCATCGGTCCCCGCCCAGAGCATCCCGGGCACGCGCGGCGATTCGGCCAGCGCGTAGACCACGCCGTAGTTCTCGGCGCCGCTGCCGGTCGCGGTCGTGCGCGCCGGGTCGTTGGCGGTCAGGTCGGGGCTGATCACCTGGAACCGCTCGCCACGGTCGGTCACGCGGAACACGACATTCCCGGCCAGGAACATCGTCCCCTTCTCGTGGCGGCTGCCGATCAGCGGCGAGTTCCAGTGGAAGCGGTAGCGCGCCTGGCCCTCGGTCGGCTCGGGGCGCAGGTCCTTGTGCTCTCCCGTCCGGGTGTTGAAGCGGTGCAGGTAGCCCTCCTGGGCCTCGGCGTAGAGCAGGTCGCGGTCGAAGGGATCGAAGACGCAGTAGAAGCCGTCGCCGCCGCCGATCTCGGTCCAGTCGGCGTTGAGGATCCCCTCCTGCGAGTTCGTCTGCGAGGGGCCGACCCAGTTCGTGTTGTCCTGCAGGCCGCCGCAGATCCGGTAGGGGACGGAGTCGTCGACGTTGATCCGGTAGTACTGGGCGGCGGCGACCCGGTCGAAGTGGGCCCACGAGACGCCGGCGTCGAAGCTCTGGTAGGCGCCGCCGTCGGTCCCCAGGATCAGCAGGCGGCTGAAGAGCGGCGCGGGCGGCAGGGCGCCAGGCCCCGCCTTGGCGTGCGCTTCGGTGGCGGCGCGCTCGGCGTCGGCGACCAGGGCCGGGGAGGGCGGGACGATCGCCAGCGCGTGGCAGTCGGCGTGGACGTTCTTGAAGAGGTCCTCGCGGAAGGTCTTCCCGCCGTCGTCGGAGACGTGGAGCATGAACCCCAGCACGTAGATCCGCCGGTCGTCCTGTGGGTCGATCCGGATCTGGCTGAAATAGAAGGCCCGCGGGTTGAGCGGGTTGACGCGGGTCCAGCTCTCGCCGCCGTCCTCCGAGCGGAAGATCCCGCCTGCCTTGCTCTTCGCGTTGTCGATTCCGCTCGTCCCCCCCTCGTCGCTCTGGACCACGGCGTAGACGATCCGCGGGTCCTTCGCGTAGACGGCCAGGCCGATCCGGCCGGTCTTTGGGGGCAGGCCGTTCGTGAGGCGGCGCCAGGTCGCGCCGCCGTCGGTCGACTTGAAGATCCCGCCGGCGTCGCGCCCGCCGGTCGCGACGGGGCCGTAGTCGAAGCGCCACGGCTTGCGCTGCCGGGCGTAGAGCGCGGCGTAGAGCGTGTCCGGGTTCTTCGGGTCCTGCGCGACGTCGCCGCAGCCGGTGACCGCGTCGTCCGGCGCCGCGGCCGCCAGCACGCGCGACCAGCTCTTGCCGCCGTCCGTCGTCTTGTAGAGCCCGCGCTCGCCCCCCGGCTGCCAGAGGTGCCCCATCGCCGCGGCGTAGGCGGTGTCCGGCGAGCGCGGGTCGACCACGAGCCGCGCGATCGTGCGGCTGGTGTCGAGGCCGGCCCTGGTCCAGTTCGCGCCGCCGTCGGTCGAGCGGTAGACGCCGTCCCCCCAGCCCGAGCTGTTGCGGTCGTTGGCCTCGCCGGTCCCGACCCAGACGACGCGGCGGTCGGACGGCGCCACCGCGACCGCGCCGATCGAGAGCACCGGCTGCTTGTCGAAGAGCGGCGCGAAGGTCGCTCCGGCGTCGGTCGTCTTGAACACCCCGCTGGTCGCGTAGCCGACGTAGAAGGTGGCCGGGTCGAGCGGGTCGACCGCGATCTCCGAGACCCGCCCGCCCATGATCGCGGGGCCGATCGAGCGCGCCTTGAGCGCGGCGACGGCCGGGGCGGAGAGCGCCGGGGCGGCGGGGGCGGCGGGAGGGGTGGGCGGCGCAGCCGGCTTCCGGGCCGGGGCGGCGCCGGCCGGGAGGATCGCGGCAAAACAGAGGGCGGAACAGAGCGAACGGCGCATGGCGGTCCTCCGGCGCGGGAGGGGAGATTACCGAAGCCGCGGCGCGCCGGCGAGGCGGTCCGGGGCGGGGTCCGCGGCTAGACTCTCCCGATGACCGGCCCGCCCCCTTCCGTACTCGACCCCTGGCTGAAGGACGAGCCGCTCGCGTGCCCCTGCGGCCGGGCGCACCGCCTGGGCCGGCGCGAGGTCCTGCTGGGACGGGGCGCGCTCGACGGGGTGGCCGACGCGGTCGGGCGCGCGGCCGGACCGCGGGCCTCGCTGCTGCTGGTCGCGGACCCCGACACCTTCGCCGCGGCCGGGGCGCGGGTCGCGCGCGACCTGGCGCGCGCCGGGCACCCGCTGCGCGGCTCGGTCTTCCCGGCGGCGCCGCAGGCCGACGACGCGGCGCTCTGCTGGCTGCGCGAGCGGCTGGGCGGCGGCGCGGCGCCGGAGGCGATCGTCGCGGTCGGCTCGGGGACGATCAACGACCTGGGGAAGGCGCTGGCGGCCGAACTGGCGGTGCCGCTGGTCACGGTCGCGACCGCCGCCTCGATGAACGGCTACCTCTCGCCGATCGCGGCGCTGACGGTCGGCGGCCTCAAGGTCACGGTGCCGGCCGAGCCGGCGCGCGCGCTGGTGGTCGACCTCGACGTGCTCGCGGCGGCGCCGCGGAGGCTGGCCGCGGCCGGCTTCGGCGACCTCTGCAGCAAGCCGGTCTCGGGCGCCGACTGGGTGCTGGCGTCGTGGCTGGCGGGCGAGGCGCCGTGTCCCGTGGCGCTCTCGGTTGCGGACGAGGCGGTGGCCCGGGCGCGCGCCGCCGCGGCGGGGATCGCCGCCGGAGAGGGCGAGGCGCTGGCCGCGCTGGCCGAGGCGCTGCTGCTCTCCGGGGTCTCGATGATGCTCGCCGGGACCTCGGCGCCCGCCTCGGGCGGCGAGCACCTCGTCTCGCACTACCTCGACATGAGCGCCGCCGGCTGGAACCGCGCTCCCTTCCTGCACGGCGAGCAGGTCGCGGTCGGCACGCTCGCGTCGCTGTCGCTCTACCGGCGCCTCTTCGACGCCGCCGGACGGCCTGCGCCGGACGCGCTGGCACCGGACGACCCGCCCGGGCCCGCCTTCGACGCGCTGCACGCGCACCTCGACGAGGCCGTGCGGGCCGAGGTGGCGTGCGAGGCCGCGGCCAAGCGCGACCTGGCCGGCGGGCGTGCGGCGCGCGCCGCGCGCGCCGCTGCCGGGTGGGACGCAATCGCCGCGCGGCTCGCTCCGCTGCTTTCGGCGCGCCGCGGCCTCGACGACGACCTGGCTGCCGCGGGCACCCCGGCCCGCTTTGCGGCAATCGATGTCACGCGGCCGCGCGCCGCGCACGCGCTGCGCGCGGCGCGCCACCTGCGCCGCCGCTACACCGTACTCGACCTGGCCAGCGATCTCGGGCGGCTCGACGCCTGGGCCGACGAGATCGCGGAGGAACTCGCATGACCGACAAACCGCCCGGCGCGTGCCCGTTGAGCCGTCGCCGGGGACCGCTCGCCGCCTCCGCCGCGGGAACCCTCGCCGCGCTCGCGCTGCTCGTTTGTATCTTTGCGCCGCCCGCGTTCCCCGCGCCCCTGGAGGAGACCCCCATGAAGCGACTCCTGCCCGTGATCTCCCTGCTGCTGCTCGCGCCCCTGGCGCTGGCCGCGGTCTCCGCGTCCGGCGGCGGCTCGCCCGCGCCGCTGATCCCGCGCGAGATTCTGTTCGGCAACCCGGTCAAGGCGTCGCCGAAGATCTCGCCCGACGGGACGCGCCTCGCCTACGTGGCGCCGAACGACAAGGACGTGCTGAACGTCTTCGTCAAGACGCTCGGCCAGGACGACGCCGTCCAGGTCACGAACGATACCTACCGCGGGATCCGGCAGTACTTCTGGTCCGAGGACGGCTCGCGGATCCTCTACCTGCAGGACATCGGCGGCGACGAGAACAACCACGTCTACGCCGTCGACCTGGCGACGAAGGTGGTCCGCGACCTGACGCCGTTCCAGGGGATCCGAGCCACCAACCTCGCGACCGACAGGGACCATCCCAACGAACTGCTGGTCGGGCTCAACATCCGTGACCGGCGGGTCTTCGACATGTACCGGGTCGACCTGGTGACCGGCGCGGTCGTGCAGGACACGCAGAACCCGGGCGACGTGGAGGGCTGGTCGACCGACGCCAACTTCGTGATCCGCGGCGCGACCGCGGTCAACGCGGCGGACGGCAGCACCGTGCTGCGCCTGCGCGACGGCAAGGACAAACCCTGGCGCGAGTTCATCACCTGGCCCTTCCTGGAAGAGGGGGGCCCGGTGACCTTCGCGAAAGACGGCAAGTCGCTGGTGATCGAGAGCTCGCTGGGGTCGGACACGACGCGCGTGCTGCGGGTCGACGCGGCCAGTGGCAAGGAGCTGGCGAAGATCGCCCAGAACCCCAAGGCCGACGCCGGCGGCGTGATGGTCCATCCCGACACCTACGAGGTCCAGGCGGTCGGCTTCAACTACCTGAAGAACGAGTGGACCGTGCTCGATCCGACGATCCAGGGCGACTTCGACGCGCTGGCGAAGCTCCACCGCGGTGAGTTCACGGTCGTCAGCCGCGACCGGGCGGACAAGCGCTGGATCGTCGTCTTCCAGGGGGATGACGGGCCGGTCGCCTGGTATCTCTGGGACCGCGCGGGGAAGAAGGGAGAACTGCTGTTCGTCAACCAGCCGGAGCTGGCGAAGTACCAGCTGGCGAAGATGGAGCCGGTCGTGATCAAGGCCCGCGACGGCTTCGACCTGGTCTCCTACCTGACGCTCCCGGTCGGGGTCGAGCCGAAGGGGCTGCCGCTGGTGCTCAACGTCCACGGCGGGCCGTGGGCGCGCGACGCCTGGGGCTACGATCCCGAGGCGCAGTGGCTGGCCAATCGCGGCTACGCCGTGCTGCAGGTCAACTTCCGCGGCTCGACCGGCCTGGGAAAGAAGTTCCTGAACGCCGGCAACGGCGAGTGGGGCGTCGGCGCGATGCAGCACGACCTGACCGACGCAGTGAAGTGGGCGGTCGGGAAGGGGATCGCCGACCCGAAGAAGGTCTGCATCTACGGCGGCTCGTACGGCGGCTACGCCACGCTGGCCGGCCTGGTCTTCACCCCCGAGCTGTACGCCTGCGGCGTCGACATCGTCGGGCCGTCCAACCTGCGGACGCTGTTCGAGTCGATCCCGCCCTACTGGTCGACCTTCAAGAAGATCCTCGTACTGCGGGTCGGCGACGTCGAGAAGGACGACGCGTTCAACAGGAAGATCTCGCCGCTGTTCCACGCGACGAAGATCAAGATGCCGCTGCTGATCGCGCAGGGGGCGAACGACCCGCGCGTCAACATCCGCGAGGCCGACCAGATGGTGGCCGCGATGCGCGAGAACAAGATCCCCGTGACCTACGTCGTCTACCCCGACGAGGGGCACGGCTTCGCGCGCCCCAACAACCGGCTCGACTTCTACGGCCGGATCGACGAGTTCCTGGCCCAGCAGCTCGGCGGGCGCGCCGAGCCGTGGCAGAAGGTCGAGGGCTCGACGGCGGAGGTGCGCTGAGCCGGGCGAGTCCCATCCTCCCGCCCCGCCGGACCGCGGGGGGTGGGCCGCGGGGACCGTGGCCGCGGTCGCGATCCTGGTCGCGACCGCGGCCTGGCTTTCGTTCCAGGGCCAGCCCTGGTGGTGCGCCTGCGGCGGGTGGAACCTGTCGTCGTGGCAGGTCTGGAGCCGGCACAACTCGCAGCACCTGGTCGACCCGTACAGCTTCAGCCACGTGCTGCACGGGCTGCTGTTCTACGCGCTGCTCTCCCGCCTGCCGCTGTCGCGCGGGGCCCGCTTCGCCCTGGCGCTGGGGATCGAGGCGGGCTGGGAGGTCCTGGAGAACTCCGAGATCATCATCCGCCGCTACCGCGAGGCGACGATGTCGCTCGACTACTTCGGCGACAGCGTGGTCAACACGCTGGGCGACATCCTGTTCTGCGCACTCGGCTACGGGATCGCGGCCCGGATCCCGGTGCGGGCCTCGGTGGCGCTGTTCGTCGCGACCGAGCTGGCGATGATCGCGACGATCCGCGACAGCCTGCTGCTCAACGTGCTGATGCTGGCCTGGCCGCTCGAGGCGGTGAAGCAGTGGCAGATGGCGATCGCGGGCGGCTAGGAAATCGGGGACAGCTACCGTAATTCGGTAAGCCGGTTTCTACGGTAGCTGTCCCCGGTTTCTACGGGCGTGGTACCGTCGGCGCCTTCCCGGGAGACGCCCCCATGTTCCAGCGCTTCGCGACCTACTTCATGCGCGGCCTGCTCGTCATCGTTCCCGCGGCGGCCGCGATCTACGTCGTCTGGCTGACGGTGACGACCGTCGACCGCGCCATCGCCGCGATCGCCAGGCGGCCGGTGTTCCCCGGTGTCGGGTTCCTGCTGACGGTGGCGTTGATCGTATTGACCGGCGCGCTGGCCAGCGGGTTCGCGATGCGCTGGTTCTTCGGCGCGATCGACCGGCTGTTCCAGCGCACGCCGCTGGTGCAGTTGATCTACACCTCGCTGCGCGACCTGATCGACGCCTTCGTCGGCGAGAAGCGCCGCTTCGACCGGCCGGTGGTGGTCCGCGTCGCCGACGGCGTCGAGCTCCTCGGCTTCCTGACGCGCGACGACCTGGCCGAGCTGGGACTGCCCGGGCAGGCCGCGGTCTACCTGCCGCAGTCGTACAACTTTGCCGGGAACCTGATCGTCGTGCCGGGCGAGCGGGTCCGGCCGCTGGCTGTCGACAGCCGCACGGCGATGACGCTGATCGTCTCGGGCGGGGTCTCGGGGGCGCGCCGGCCGGCGGCAGACCGGGGCCGGCCGGCATTTCAGCCCAGGCGTGAGGCCTCGAGCACGGTCTGCAGGTGGATCCGCGCGGTGTCGGCCGGATCGCGGGCGTAGCCGCCCCCCATCGCGACCGCGACCGGCAGCCCCGCCGCGCGGCAGGCCGCGAAGACGCGCCGGTCGCGCTCGGCCATCCCCGCCGCGGTGAGCGCCAGCTTGCCGAGCCGGTCCTTCTCCCACGCGTCCGCGCCCGCGATGTAGATCGCGAGGTCGGCTCGCGCGCGGGACAGCGCCTCGTCCAGCGCGGGGTCGAGCGCCGCCAGGTAGGCGGCGTCCCCCGTGCCGTTCGCCAGCGCGACGTCCAGGTCGGAGCGCTCCTTGCGGAACGGAAAGTTCCTCGCGCCGTGGATCGAGAAGGTGAAGACGGTCGGGTCGTCCCGGAGGATCGAGGCGGTGCCGTTCCCCTGGTGTACGTCGCAGTCGATCACGACGACCCGCCGGACGAGCCCCTCGGCCTGCATCGCGCGCGCCGCAACGGCGGCGTCGTTGAAGACGCAGTACCCCTCACCCCGGTCGCGAAAGGCGTGGTGCGTGCCGCCGGCCAGGTGGACCGCGACGCCGTCCGCCAGCGCGGCCCGGCAGGCGGCCACCGTGCCGCCGACCGAGCGGCGGCTGCGCTCCGCGAACTCCGGCGACCAGGGGAAGCCGATCCGGCGCCACGCCGCGTCCGGCAGCGCGCCCTCGATCGCGGCCCGCACGTACACGGGATCGTGGGCCCGCGCGAGCGCGTCGTCGCCGGCCTGGTCCGGCTCCACGGGTGCGCCGCCCGACGCCAGCCCGGCCGCCTCGACCAGCCGGCGCAAGAGCGCGTACTTGGACTCCGGGAAGCGATGGTCCACCGGCAGCGGGAAGCGGAAGCGGTCGGCGCTGAAGATCTGCATCGGGCCGGGAAGGATAGCGGCCGGCACCGCGTCGCGCCGCCCGTGCCCGCGCCCGCGCCCGCTTCGGGCCCGCGCCCGCTTCGGGCCCGTGCCCGCGGCGGTTCCCAGCCCGCCGCGATTCCGCGCCCGCTATGATCCCGGGCTTGGATCTCCCGTGATGACCCCGCCTCCGCTCCCCGCGCCCGCCGGCGCGCGCTACGGCCGCCTGCAGCTCGTCGAGCTGGAGGATCAGTCGTGGTGCCCGCGCGCGGTGCGCGACGGCGCGACCGGCTACCTGGAGCTGGTGGCGCGCTGGGGCGGCGTGCACGCGGTGGTGGCGCCGCTCCTCGCCCGCGCGCTGCGCGCGGCCGGCACGCGCCGGATCGTCGACCTCTGCGCCGGCGGGGGCGGTCCGTGGCGGTCGCTGCGCCCCGCGCTCGAGGCGCAGCTGGGCGGGGAGGTGACGATCCGCCTGACCGACCGCTACCCCAACCTCGACGCGGCCGCGCGGCTGGGCGCGGCGGCGGGCGGCCGAATTGCGGCCTGGCCCGCGCCGGTCGACGCGCGGGCCGTGCCCGCGGAGCTGGACGGGTTCCGCACGCTCTTCACCTCGTTCCACCACTTCCCGCCGGAGGAGGCCGCTGCGATCCTGGCCGACGCGGTCCGCTGCCGGCAGGGGATCGCGATCTTCGAGCTGACCGCGCGGCGCGCGCGCACTACCGCGCTGATCGCGGGCGGCCCGCTGCTGGCGCTCGGGCTGGTCCCGTGGATCCGCCCGTTCCGCTGGTCGCGCCTCGCCTGGACCTACCTGGTCCCGGCGATCCCGCTGGTCGTGCTCTGGGACGGGATCGTCTCCTGCCTGCGCAGCTACACCGTTCCCGAGCTGCGGGCCCTGGCCGCGGCCGCGGGGGAGGGCTACGCCTGGGAGGCGGGGGTCAGTCGGGTGCCACGCCTGCCGGTGCCACTGACCTGGCTCGTCGGCTATCCTGCGCCGCACCGATGACCATGCGCCCCCTCGCCGGCAACCAGCGCAAGTTCCTGCGCGCCGAGGCCCACCACCTGGAGCCGTCCGTTCGTGTCGGCAAGGAGGGGCTGACTCCCGGCCTGCTGGCGGCGATCGACCAGGCGCTCGAGGCCCACGAGCTGATCAAGATCCGCTTCGTCGCCTTCAAGGAAGAGAAGGCGATCGCAATCCCCGAGATCGAGGGGCGGACCGGCAGCGCCTGCGTCGGCGTCATCGGGCACATCGGGATCTTCTACCGGCAGCAGCCCGACCCCGAGAAGCGCCGGATCGCGCTGCCCCCGCCGCGCGACGAATCGTAGGGGCCGGCCTCCGGGCCGGCCCTGCCGGCCGATCGCGCGATGCGGGCCGGCCGTAGGGGCCGGCCTCCGTGCCGGCCCGGGTGTTCCGTGCGCGATGCGGGCCGGCACAGAGGCCGGCCCCTACGGCGTGAAGGCCGGGAAGGCCGAGGCGAAGGCCTCGACCTCCGCCCGCAGCGCGTCCCGCGCCGGCTCGTCGGTCCAGATGCTCTCGCCCTCGGGGATCTTCCCCGACTTCACCAGCGCCAGCGCGCGGTCGATGAACTCCGCGATCCGCGCCATGTCGGCATCCTGCATCCCGCGCGTGGTCACCGACGGCGTGCCCATCCGGATCCCGTCAGGGAAGAGCGGCTTCTGCTGCTCGGAGGCGTTGGGCACGGTGTTGAAGTTCAGCTCGATCGAGACCTGCTCCAGCGCGATTGCCGCCCGCTTGCCCGGCAGCTTGCGCGACTTGCGCACGTCGACCAGCAGCAGGTGGTTGTCGGTCCCGCCCGAGACGACGTGGAACCCGCGCCCGGCCAGCGCCGCGGCCAGCGCCCGGGCGTTGGCGACGACGCGGTGCGCGTAGGCCCGGAAGGCCGGCGTCGCGGCCTCGGCCAGCGCCACCCCCAGCGCAGCGATCGTGTTGAAGTGGGGCCCGCCCTGCAGGCCGGGGAAGACCGCCTTGTCGATCGCGTCGGCGTGCTCGGGCGTCTTCGACAGGATGATCGCGCCGCGCGGCCCGCGCAGCGTCTTGTGGGTCGTGAAGGTCACGACGTCCATGTGCGGGAACGGCGACGGGTGCGCGCCGCCGGCGATCAGCCCGGCGATGTGCGAGACGTCGCCCAGCGCGATCGCGCCGACTTCGCGCGCGATCTCGCCGAAGGCCTTGAAGTCGATCGTTCGCGGGTAGGCGGTGTAGCCGCAGAGCAGGATGTCGGGCTTGAACTCCAGCGCCTGGCGCCGCACCGCGTCCATGTCGATCACGTCGTGCTCGTTGACGCCGTAGTGCTGGACCTCCCACCACATCCCGGTCACGCTGACCGGGCTGCCGTGGGTCAGGTGGCCGCCGTGGTCGAGCCGCAGCGCCAGCAGCTTCCCCTGGTACGGCTTCATGAAGGCGGCGTAGACCGCAAGATTGGCCGGCGCGCCGGAGAGCGCCTGGACGTTGGCGTAGGGGTAGCCGAAGAGCGTCTTCGCCCGCTCGATGACCAGCGTCTCCAGCGCGTCGTCGAACTCCTGCCCCTGGTAGTAGCGGCGGCCGGGATAACCCTCGCCGTACTTGTTGGTGAAGGCCGAGCCCAGCGCGACCCTCACGGCGGGCGAGGCGTGGTTTTCGGACGGGATCAGGCGGATCGAGCGGAGCTGGCGGCGCTCCTCGCGCTCCATCAGGTCGGCCACCACGGGATCGGCCGCCCGCACCGGGGCGGAGGCGGAGAGGTCGGGGACGGTCGTCATCGGGCACCTCGGTGGGGGGAGGGGATTCTAGCCCGTCCCTCCGAACGGTCGCGGTTCATGGCCAGGCGCGGCAGCGGACAGCGGTTCGCGCGCGCGATCTAACTCACTGTTATTAAAGGACAAAAGTCCTTAACAAGAAGACGGCCTCGCTTTATTCTCTCCTCATCCCGCGTCACTGCCCAGAGCAGGCCGCCTGCCGCGCGGGGAGGAGGACGATCCCGATGACGAGCAAGACCCTCGCAGTCCTGGCCCTGATCCTGTGCGCCACCCTCGCGGTCCTCGCGGGCGACTCGACCGCCACGCCGGTCGCCGGCTCCGATCCCACCGGTCCCGAGTTCGTGTTCGGCGGCGAGACCTGGGCCGACCAGCAGGCCTTCATCAACAGCGGCATGCGGTGCGGCACGCTGCAGCTGACGCAGGAGGCGATGGACGGGATCGAGGACTTCGTGAACCGCCGCATGCTGGAGAAGGGGACCGACGCCACGGGCGGGACGATCAACGTCTACTTCCACGTCATCCGCAAGGGGACCGGCTACGCCAACGGCGGCCTGACCGACGCGATGATCGCGGACCAGATCCGCGTGCTCAACGACGCCTACCGCCCGTGGGGCTGGCAGTTCAACCTGGTCCAGACCGACCGCACGACGAACGCCAGCTGGTTCAACCTGCGCCAGGGCTCCTCGGCCGAGCGCGCGATGAAGAACGCGCTGCGCAAGGGGACCGCGGACGACCTGAACATCTACACCGCGAACCTCAGCGGCGGCCTTCTGGGGTGGGCGACTTTCCCGTCCAGCTACGCCGGGGACCCGAAGTACGACGGGGTCGTGATCCTCTACACCTCGCTGCCGGGCGGCACCGCGGCCCCCTACAACCAGGGCGACACGGCGACCCACGAGGTCGGTCACTGGATGGGGCTCTACCACACGTTCCAGGGCGGTTGCAGCGCGTCCGGAGATTACGTCGACGACACGCCGGCCGAGTCCTCCCCCGCCTACGGCTGCCCCACGGGCCGGAACACCTGCTCGGCCGCCGGCCTCGATCCGATCACCAACTTCATGGACTACACCGACGACCCGTGCATGAACACCCTCACCGCGGGCCAGGACGGGCGGATGGACGCGCAGTTCACGACGTACCGGTTCGGCAAGTAGCGGACGCTCCCGGACCCACCCCGGACCCACCCCGGACCGCGCCGGGCCGTTCGGGCCGGTGGCACCGCGGGAATTCACGGGCCCGCCCCCCGGGGCGGGCCCTAACTTTTCCCAGGACCGGTTCCCGGCTCAAGGACGAGGCGCAGGGTCCGATGAGCCCGGTGGGAACCCCCGTCCGGACGCCGTCCGGTGCGGGGACCCCGATGGTCCGCCCCCGCGGGGGCGGAGGAGACGCCCGTGCCCGAGCCCACGCCGCTGCCACGCGCGTCGATCCGGCCGGCCGGCGGGTCGAATCCCCCACTGACTGCGCTGACCGCGAAGCAGTGCGACGACGAAAGCGGCCGCGCCGCCGACGGGGCCTTCGTCGGCGTGGCCTCGGACTTCTGACGCAATGCCGATCCAGGGAAGCTTTCTGCGGAGCAAGGTGGCCCGCCAGATTCTCGGGCTGGTGATCGCGGCCACGACCGTGCCGACGGTCCTGCTCTTCGCCTACGCCATCATTTTCGTCGAGGCGCAAAACGAAGCCCAGGCGCGCCGGCGCCTGCACGACTCGACGAAGCTGCTCGGCCTGCAGCTGCTCGAACGGCTCGAGAGCCGCGCCCGGTCGCTGGAGCTTACGGGGAGCGAGATCCGGCACCACGCCGCGGACGACGCGGCGCGGCCGCTCGCGCTGGACGCGGGGTTCGAGTGGATCGGCATCGTCGGGCCGGACGGGCGGGAGGCGGTCACGCTCCACGGGCAGCCGCACCCCGCCGGGTCTCCGCCCGCCGTGCCCGGCGGCGCCGCCAGCCTGGCGGTCGACCGCACCGGGCGGGAGCCCGCGATCGTCCTGAGCGAGCCGCTGCCCGGCGAGACCGGCCCGGCGCGCACGCTGGTCGGGCGGGCGTCCGGCGCCGCGCTGCTCGCCCCGCTGGCCGCTGCGATGCCGGAGCGGGTCTCGATCGCCGTGCTCGACGAGGCCGGGCGCATCATCTACTCGACTCGGCCGGACCTGCCGCCGGCGCTGCTGCAGAAGGCACGGGATGCGGTGCCCCGCCGCGCCCTTTTCGAGTGGACCGGGAGCGAAGGCGAGCGCTCGGTCGGCTACGGCTGGTCGCTCTTCCTGCGCGGGCGCTTCGGCAGCCCGGCGTGGACCGTGATCCTGCTCGAGCCGCGCGACCTGGTCTTCACCCCGACGGCGCGCCTCTGGCAGGTGCTCCCACTCGTGCTCGGCCTGTCGATCGGCCTGGTCTGCCTGGTTGGCGCGATCCAGATCCGCCGCCGCGTCGAGCCGGTCGATGTCCTGATCACGGCCGCGCGCCGCGTCGCGGGGGGCGACCTGGGGGCGCGCGCCGAGCTACCGCCGACCGATGAGTTCGGCGTGCTCGCGCAGTCGTTCAACGGCATGGCCGCGCGGCTGCAGCACGACTTCGACGCCCTGGCGACCCGCGCCGAGATCGACCGCGCCGTGCTCTCGTCGCTCGACCGCCACGAGATCGCGGTCAAGCTGCTGCAGCGCCTGCCGGGGCTGGTGCGCTGCGACGGCCTGGCGCTGACGCTGCTGGACGGCTCGCGCGGCGAGCGCTACGCGCTGGTCGAGGGGGGTTCGGTCAAGCCCCAGCGCGACGAGATCGTCTTCGGGTCGGAGGAGACCGCGTTCCTGAGCCGGCTGGGCGATCCCGGCGGAACGCGCACGCTCTGCGACGTGCCGGCCGCCCTCCGGCCGCCGGGGGCGCTCAGCGCCGACACCTGGGTCTTCCCGGTGCCGGTGCGCGGCGCGCTCGGCGCGGTGCTGGCGGTCAGCCGCCGCGGCGACCAGGTCGCCGCCCACCACTACGCGGTCGTCAGCCAACTCGCCGCACAGCTGGGAGTCGGCCTGACCAACGCCCGGCTGCTCGAGGAGATCGACCGCGCGAACTGGGAAATGGTCGAGGCGCTCTCGCGCGCGATCGACGCCAAGTCGCCCTGGACCGCCGGCCACTCGACCCGCGTCACGATGGTCGGGCTGGCGATCGGGCGGCGGCTCGGGCTGGACGACAAGCAGCTCGAGTCGATTCACCGCTGCGGCCTGCTGCACGACATCGGCAAGCTGGGGGTCCCGGTCGAGATCCTGGACAAGCCGGGCCGTCTGACGCCGGACGAGATGGAGATCATGAGGCAGCACCCATCGATCGGAGCGCGGATCCTGGCCCCGATCTCGGCCTACACCGACGTCGCGGCGGCGGTGCGGCACCACCACGAGCACTACGACGGGACGGGCTACCCGGACGCGCTCGCCGGCGAGCAGATCCCGCTGATCGCCCGGATCTTCGCGGTGGCCGACGTCTTCGACGCGCTGGCCTCGCCGCGCCCTTATCGCGAGGCCTGGACCCACGAGCGGGCGATTCAGCACATCGCAGAGGGTGCGGGGTCGCAGTTCGATCCGCGGGTGGTCGAGGCCTTCCTGGCCGAGGTCCACCAGTTCCAGCCGTCGCCTGCCGCCGGCAGGGCGCCCGAGCCCGAGCTGGTCGGCGCGACCGGCGGAGCGTGAGGGAGGAGCCGGCATGACGACACCCGCCACCGCGTTCCGCGCGCTCCTGCTCGTCCTGGCCTGCGCCGCGGCTCCCGGCTGCGGCGAGGGGCGTGATCGAGTACGACCTGGCCTGCGTCAACGGCAACGGCCAGCCCTACACGCTCACGCTGGTCTACGACCCCCGCAAAGGGGGGGAAGCGGTGCGGTTCAAGAACCAGTCGTCCGTGATCTGGACGAAGAGGGGCCAGGCATGAGGACTCCCAACCGCCGCCGCCGGCTGCTCGTCGGGCGGATCCAGCACCGCTTCCTCGCGTTCCAGGTGGTCTACTTTCTGATCTTCGCCGCGGTCTTCGCGACGGTGACCTTCGGGCCGCTGGTGATCGATCTGCTCGACCGCACGACCCCGCCGCTCGAGCGGGCCGCGGCCGCCGAGCAGTTCCTGGCGCTGCACCGGCGCGTCTGGCCGTCGCTGGCGCTGGTGCTGCTGCTGTTCGCGTTCCATTCGCTGCTGGTTTCGCACCGCTTCGCGGGGCCGCTGCTGCGCTTCCGCAGGACCTTCGAGCAGGTCGCGGCGGGCGACCTGACGGCGCAGGTGGTGCTGCGCCGGCACGACTACCTCAAGCCCGAGGCGGCCGCGCTGGACGGGATGGTCGCCGGCCTGCGCGAGCGGGTCGTGGCGCTGCAGCAGGAGGCCGCCGCGCTGGAGCGCGAGATCGAGCGGCTCGAGCGGCAGCCCGACGTCGCTCGCGTCGCTGACCTGGGGCCGCTGCGCGCGGCGCAGGCCGCGCTCGCCGCGCGACTGGCGGGGTTCCAGGCGCGTCCCGCGACGCCCCCTCAGGGGCAGGCCGCCGGGTCGGCGTTGGAGCGCGACGCGCCGGTGCCGTCGCTGCCGTAATCGCCCGCGCCGCCGCAGCCCGCGTCGACGCCGCGCACCAGGTACAGGAAGCCGTCGCCCGCCGCGGGCGTCGCGCCGTCGTCGACGAACGTCTCGACGCGGTCGTCGGCGAGGCAGGGTCCGTAGGCGCCGGGCGCCAGCGCCGAGAGCGCGCCGCGCGACACGTCGTAGCGGTCGGCGGAGGCGGCCGGGCTCCAGGCGACGCGCGCCGGGGCGGTCCCGGTGACGGTCACGCCGCCGATCGCCGGCGGCCGGCCCTCGCGGGCGTCCGCCGCGGCGCAGTCGGCGCCGTCGAGGGCCCCGTCGCCGTCGTCGTCGGGATCGCACCGGTCGCCGCTCCCGTCGGCGTCGGCGTCGCAGGGGTCGGCCCAGGCCGGGTCGTCGCACGTGTCGGGAGCCAGCCGCGCGACGCGCAGGAAGTCGAAGCGGGCCACGAAGCCGGCGCGGTTCATCGCCACCAGGCCGATCTTCTCGTTCGCGCCGAGCCCGTGGCGCCAGCTCGCACCGCGCGTCCAGGCGACGCCGTCGCGGCTGGTGTAGGCGGTGTAGAGCGCGCCGCCGAAGACGCCGCGCCGGACGATCCGGAGCCAGGTCCAGTCGGCGGGGGCGCCGACCCAGCTCTTGCCGTAGCGCGGGGCGCCGGCCGCGACCGGGTATTGTTCGCGCGCCCACTCGGTCATCCGCAGCCCGCCGATCGAGGCGTGGACCAGCTTCAGGTAGTTGTCGTCGTCGCCGTGGACGACCAGCCCGGCCTGGACGTAGTCGTAGCAGCAGCCGCTGGCGGGGACCGAGAGCGCCACGCGCGTCTCCGCGATCCAGTCCCCCTCGGGCGCCGGCTCGACCAGGATCGAGGCGGTGTCGTTGTCCTCGTACAGCTCGGCCGCCTGCGTCTCCCAGCGCAGCGCGCCGTCGGTCAGCGACCACCCGCCTGCGGGCGGGCGGATCCAGCTCCACTGCGGTGCGAGTGCCGGGCCGTCGAACTCGTCCGAGCGCTCCGGGATCGGCGCTCCGGTTGCCTCGTCGGCCCGCCGCGTCGGCTGGTACTCCGGCGCGCCCCCCTCGACCGCGACCGGCGCCGGCTGCGGGCAGTCCGAGACCCACCAGCCGCCGCGCACGGTCGGCCAGCCGTCGATCCAGTCGAGCGGGTCGAGCAGAGGCGGCCGGCGGGTGTAGCCGGGCGAGCCCTCGAAGTAGGGATCGGCCTCCTCGATCGCGTGGTAGATCGTCCACCAGCCGCCGGCCAGGTCCTGCAGCACGGTGTTGTGTCCGGGGCCGATCCAGCGATTTCCGGTCGCCGCCAGCACCGGCGTGCCCCCGGCGCGCGCGGCGTCGAGCGGCACGCCGTCGCGGTCGACGAACGGCCCGGTCGGACTGGCCGAACGGCCGGCAACGACCGTGTACCCCGAGGCCGGCCCGTCGCAGCAGGTCGAGGCCGAGAGCAGCAGGTAGTACCAGCCGTCCCGGCGCACGACCTCCGGTCCCTCGAAGCGCAGGTCGGCCGCGACGCGTACGGCCGACGCCGGGCTGGAGGTCAGCCCGTCGGCAGAGAGCGTGCGGACCTCGATCCCGCCCGAGAAGCTGCCGTAGTAGATCGAGCGCTGGCCGGCGCCGGTGAGGGTGACCTCCGGGTCGATCGTGGCGTAGAAGCTGCAGCCCGCGCCGGCGCGGCGGGGCGCGACCACCGGCGCCGAGACATGGGTGTAAGGGCCGGCCGGCGAGGCGCTGGTCGCGACGCCGATCGCGCTGTCGCTGCCGCAGTTCGGCTCGCCGCTGGTCGCGCGGCGCGTGTCGGTCGCGGCGTAGTAGACGTGGTAGAGGCCGTCGACGAACTCGAACTCGGGGGCCCACAGGTTGGACCAGACTTCGGCCCAGGAGGGGGGCGCCGCCACCGCGTCGCCGACGTAGGTCCAGTGCACCAGGTCGGTCGAGCGCAGGATCGGCAGGGTGCGGTAGCGAAGGCCGCCGCCGCCGTCGCGGTCCCAGTCGCCCAGCGCGTCGCTGGTGCAGACCATGTACCAGGCGTCGTCGCCGGCGGTGCGCGAGCGGATCACGCTGGGATCGGCGCAGTTCTCGACCGGCTGCCCCGGCCCGGCCGTCGCGTCGAGCGGGTTGGCGCGCGCGGCCCGCGCCGGCGCGCCGGCCGCGCCGGCCGCGGCGGCCAGCGCGAACGCCAGGAGGCAGGTCCGGACGGGAGGAACGGGACTCATCGCGCCCCGGAATGTACGCCGTCCGGGTCCGCCCCGGGGCCGCGCCGGGCCGGCCCCGCGAAACCGCGCTAGGATGCGCGATTCCACCAGGGAGACACCCCCCGATGTGCGGGATCTTCGGCATCGTCGTGAACAGGGAGCAGCCGCTCGGCGCGATCCTCACCGAGGCCGGCCAGCGCCTCTCGTACCGGGGCTACGACTCGGTCGGCTGCGCCACGCTGGCGGAGGACGGGACGATCGACCTGCGCAAGGACGTCGGCAAGGTCGACGCCGTCGCCGAGCGCCTGCGCTTCGCCGAGATGACCGGCCGGCGTGGACTGGTCCAGCTGCGCTGGGCCACCTTCGGCCACCCCTCCACCGCCAACGCGCAGCCGCACCTCGACTCCGACGGCGACCTGGTCGGCGCGCACAACGGCAACGTCGTCAACAACGTCGAGCTGCGCCAGCAGTTCATCGACGAGGGGATGACGGTCCGCTCGACCAACGACGGCGAGTCGTGCGTCCACGCCGTCGAGCGCTACCTGGACCGCGGCCACGGGATGATCGAGGCGATCCGCCACGCCTACGGCGACCTCGAGGGGGACTACGCCTTCGTGATCGGGCAGAAGGGGGACGACCGGCTCTACGCGCTGAAGAAAGGCTCCGGCCTGGTCATCGGTCTCGCGGACGGCGCGACCTGCATCTCGTCGGACCTGCCGTCGATCCTGCCGCTGACGCGGCGCATCGTCCGCGTCCACGACGGTGAGATCGTCACCCTCTGGCACGACCGCGTCGAGATCCGCCGGGTCGAGGACGGGCACCTGGTCGAGCGCCAGCCGGAAGAGATCACCGAGACCATGGACGCGGTCATGAAGGGGGGCTACGCCCACTTCATGCTCAAGGAGATCCACGAGCAGCCCGAGGCCGCGACCGAGCTGCTGCACCTCTTCGAGCACTCGAAGCACGTCGGTGCGATGGCCGAGCGGATGGCGCGCGCCCGGCATCTCTACCTGGTCGGCTGCGGGACGAGCTACCACGCCTGCATGCTGGGGGCGGTCTACTTCGCGCGGCTCGCCCGGCGCCCCGCGATCCCGGTGCTGGCGCCGCAGTTCATCGCCCAGTACGCACCGGCGCTGGGGCCGGACGACGTCGCGCTGTTCGTCAGCCAGAGCGGGGAGACCAAGGACGTGCTGAACGCGCTGGCCGCGGCGCGGCGCGCCGGCGTCGGGATCCTGGGGCTGGTCAACGTGCTCGGCTCCACGCTGCTGCGCGAGAGCGAGCGCTACCTGCCGCTGGCCTGCGGCTACGAGATCAGCGTCCCGGCGACCAAGACCTTCATGAACCAGGCGCTGGCCTTCCTCTTCCTCGGCCTGAAGATGGGGGACCACCCGACCGACGGGCTGGTGCAGGTGCCGGCGCTGCTGGAGGAGACGATCCGCACGACCGAGCCCCAGATCGCCGGGCTCGACGCGGCGCTGCACGGGCACCAGGACCTCTACGCCCTGGGCTACGGCCTGACCTACCCGATCGCGCTGGAGGGGGCGCTCAAGCTCAAGGAGATCACCTACGCCCACTGCGAAGGGATGCTCTCGACGGAGTTCAAGCACGGGCCGCTCTCGGCGGTCAGCGAGGGGTACCCCGTGCTCTTCGTCTCGGGACCGGAAGACGTGCCGCTCCTGGTCAGCGGGATCAACGAGACGACCTGCCGCGGCGGCCGCGCGATCGCGATCGCCGAGGAAGACCCGCGGCTGCAGATCAACGCCCACGATCTGGTCACCCTGCCGAAGGCGGGGGCGCTGATCAACCCGCTGCTGGCGACGATCCCGCTCCAGCTGCTCGCCTACCGGGCCAGCGTGGCGCGCGGCTTCGACCCCGACTTCCCGCGCAACCTGAGCAAGACGCTGACGGTGGACTGAGCGGTCGTCCCGCTACGGGAGGAGCCGCGGGAACGCGCCGCGGAGCCGCCCCTCGTGGTAGGCGAGTCCGTCGCGCGCCAGGGCTTCGCGGAGCCGCGCGGGTGCGCCGCGGAAGAGCTGCCCGTCCGGCGCCAGCACGGCGTGTCCAGCCCGCTCGGAGGGTAGCAGGCCGACGGTCTCGCGGGCTGCTTCCAGGATGGCGTGCCAGCGTTGCGACAGCTCGCTCGCGTCGGGTGGGCTTCCGTCGAAGTCGAGGCTGGACAGCTCGGCCTGCGAGTAGCGCGCGCTCCGCGCCGCGTGCTCGAGGATCGAGGCCGGGCTGAATCCCGGATCCTTGCCGCAGGCCGCCCAGGCCAGGTAGCCGAAGGGCTGCAGCTCCCGATCGCAGGCCAGCGTGTCGACGAAATCGCGGGCCTCCACGCGCCCCACCAGCGCCAGGACCTTGTTGGTCGCCAGGTCGAAGGGGTGCAGGACGAGTCCCAACTCGTCGTGCCGGACCAGCGGGAAGAAGCGGTACGCGCTGTCCTGCGCCCACTCCAGCCGCACGGACTCGCTCCCGCGCCGGACCTCGGCCTCGACGAAGCCGGGGCGCTCGCGGACGACGCTCACCGTGAGGCCCGCCCGGCCGAGCGCCTCGCGGTCCGCCGTCCAGGCGGACTCCAGCGCCTGGCGCGAGTCGTGGAAGAGATCGAGGTCGCGCGAGCGCCGCGGCGTACCGAGCAGCTCATTCAGCGCCGCGCCGCCGGCGACGTAGCTCTCCCCGCTGCGGATCCGGTGGTCGGCTAGGAGCCGACAGACGTCGCGCTGGAAGGGCGTGAGAGCCATCGCTTGATCTCCGCGGCGCGCTGGAACGCCGCCCGGTCCCCGCCGCGCTGGATCGCGTCCAGCACGCGCAGCATCTCTTCGGTCGTGCCGGGATAGTAGTCGATCCGCAGGAACCAGAGGCACCGGCTGCGATATTCGTCCACGAGGGCGCAAAGCTCGCGGGACTCCGCGGGGGAAAGCGTCGCCATGCCGCGATTGTAAGGTCCGGCCCCCGGGCGGTCCATCGGGGCTACACTCGTCCCGTGAGCACGCCGGTCCAGAAGCCCGCCCCGGGCGGCCTGCTGCGCGCCCCCGCGGCCTTCGCCGCGCTCGCCTTGCTGGTCCAGCTCCTCGTCGCCCCCGGCTACGGGATCTTCCGCGACGAGCTGTACTACATCTCGTGCGCCAAGCGGCTCGCCTGGGGCTACGTCGACCAGCCGCCGCTGTCGATCGCGCTGCTGGCGCTGCAGCGGCTGGTTCTCCCCGACGCGGTCCTGGCGCTCAAGCTGCTTCCCGCGCTGGCCGGAGCGGCGACGGTCTACCTGGTCGGGGCGCTGGCGGCCCGGCTGGGGGGACGGGCCTGGGCCCAGGCGGCGGCGTCGCTGGCCGCGCTCTGCGCGCCGGTCTACCTGGCGCTCTTCGGCTTCTTCTCGATGAACGCCTTCGACGTCCTGCTCTGGACCGCCGCGTTCTGGCTGGTCGTCCGCACGATCGACACCGGCGGGACGCGTTGGTGGGCGTGGCTGGGGCTCGTGCTGGGGCTGGGCCTGCTCAACAAGATCAGCGTTCTCTGGTTCGGCGCCGGCCTGGCGGCGGCGCTGCTGCTGACCGCGCAGCGCCGCGCGCTCTTCACGCCCGGGCCGTGGCTGGCGGCCGGCCTCGCCGGGCTGATCGCGCTGCCGCACCTGATCTGGCAGCAGGCGCACGGCTGGCCGACGCTGGAGTTCATGAGCAACGCCGCGCGCTTCAAGAACGCCGAGATGCCGCTGTCCGTCTTCCTCGGCCAGCAGGTGCTCTTCATGAACCCGGTCGCGCTGCCGCTGTGGCTGGGCGGGCTGCTCTGGCTGCTGCTGGCGCCGTCGGCGCGCCGCTGGCGCCCGCTCGCCGTGATCTTCCTCGCGGTCTTCCTGCTGCTGGCAGCCAGCGGCTCGTCCAAGCCGTACTACCTCGCCCCGGCCTTCCCGCCGCTGCTGGCCGCGGGGGGGGTGGCGCTGTCGCGCCTGGTACAGCGCCGGCGGGCGCTCGTCGCGGCCTACCTGGTCGCGCTCGGCGCGGCCGGGGTGGCGCTGGCGCCGATGGCGATGCCGGTGCTCGCGCCCGTTTCGTACGCTGCCTACGCGCGGGCGATCGGGATCCAGCCGGCAGCCCAGGAGCGCAACGCGGTCGGTGAGCTGCCGCAGCACCTGGCGGATCGGCTCGGCTGGCCGGAGCTGGCGGCCGAAGTGGCGCGGGTGGTCGAGTCGCTGCCACCCGAGGATCGCGCGGGCGCCGTCATCTACACCACCAACTACGGCCGCGCCGGGGCGATCGAACTGTACGGAGAGCGGTGGGGGCTGCCGCCGGTCGCGTCCGGGCACAACTCGTGGTGGCTGTGGGGGCCGCCGCGCGAGGATCCGCGGGTGATCGTGCTCGTCGGCGGGCGGATCGAGGACCACCGCGAGGCGCTCGAGTCGGTCGAGCTGGTCGCGACCCACCGCGCGGAGCTCAGCATGCCCTTCGAGCGCGAGATCCCGATTTTCGTCGGGAGGGGCTGGAAACGGCCCTTCGCCGAGGTCTGGCCGGCGACGAAGGAGTTCATCTAGGCGGCGCGCGGCTGCGGGCTGCGGCGCGCCGCGCTGCGCCGCGCCACGGTGACCCGCGGCCGGGAGGGCCGGCGCACCCCGCTGGACAGCCGGCGCCGGGGACGCCATCGTTCCCAGAAGCCTGGTTCCGCTGGAGGGGTGCCCCGTGTCGCTGCTCTCCGTCTTTACCCGCGCGCTCGGCGCGATCGCCGCTGCGCTGGTCTTCGCCGTGCTCGTCGCCGTCGCCGGCGCGCCCGGGAGCGGCGTGCTGCGCGGCACCGTGAAGGACGCCGACGGCAAGCCGGTGGAGGGGGCGGTCGTGATGGCGATGCTCGAGGGCTCCGAGCAGGCGTCGCGGGCCGTCGGCACCGACGCGCAGGGGGTCTACCGCGTCTCGGGCCTGGCCCCCGGGACCTACCGCGTCGGCGTGCGCAAGGCCGGCTTCGTCTCGCGTGAGTTCGGCGCGGTGACGGTCGGCGCCGAGGGGGCGACGCTCGACGTCGCGCTGCAGAAGCCGCAGCCGCTGGCGGCGATCGGGCCCGCCTCCGGAGCGCCGGGTGCGGGCGGCGGCGTCGCGCGCGCGGGCGGACGCAGCATCTCGATCACCAGCGCGCCGAAGGAGGACGCGGCGAAGCAGGAGACCGCCGTGCTGCGCGCGACCTACGTCGATGACCTGGCGCTGATGGAGTTCTTCAACCAGCAGGCGAAGGACGGCCGCGAGATCGTGCAGGTCATTCCGCTCGAGGCGGGAGACAGCCTGTTCGTCACGGTCCCGCTGGGCGAGCGGCCGAAGCCGTCGTACCTGGTGCTGCCGGTCTACGAGCCGATCGAGGAGGGACGGGTCAAGGACCGGCTGGCGCTGCAGAAGGGACGGACCCTCCTGGGGCTGCATCGGCTGTCGGGGGACTCGTACGCGCTGATCTTCCGGTAGGGGGCGGTGCCAGCCCGAGGATGGGCCGCCACGCAAGCGGGCGCGGCGGCCGGGCGGGGCGTCCCGGGCCACCGCGCCCGTCACGGCCGGGCCGGCACGGAGGCCGGCCCCTACCGGTAGGGATCGGGCGCGAACTCCTGGAACCCGCGGGCCCGCTCGCGCCGCGCCAGCGGGTCCGGCACCGGCCGCGGGGCCGGCAGCACGCCCAGCCGTACCAGCGCGTCACGGTACTCGTAGCGGACGGCGACGGTCGCCGCAGGGTTCCGCTCCAGCCGGAGGTCGACCGAGTAGACCGGGGCGTCGACCTGCCGGCCGATCCCGGTCGCGGCGTATTCGTCGGAGAGGGCCGCCTGGTCGCGCGCGGCGCTCTCGGCCTGGCGGTCGGCCTTGCTCTCGGCCGGCGCGGACTGGGCCGCGCTGGCCCCCGCGGCCTCGTTCCGGTCGCGCGCGCCGGCGTCGGCCCGGGGCCCACTCGGCACCGCGCGCTTGGCCAGCGGTTGCGGCTTTGGCTCGACCTCGCGGAAGAACGCGGCCGAGATCACGCCCAGGTCGTCCGTCTTCCCAAGCCACGCCCCGTACGACTTCTCCTCGCTCGTGAAGAAGAAGCGGCGCGCGTGGTCGGAGCTGGTCTGCCAGCCGCTGATCACCGCGGTCTCCCATGGGCCCAGCACCCACTTGGAGGCGTCGCGCGCGGTGGTCGACTTGGCGTCGATCGAGTTGAGTCCGTCGACCGACAGCGCGACCGCGACGCGGCGGCCGGTGTTGTTGCGCAGCCGGATCGCGTACTCGCGGCCGCGCAGCGCCTCGACATAGGTCGTGTCGCGCGCGGCGTAGGTCGCGAGCGGGCGGCCGTCGACGAGGACCTCGACCGAGTAGGGGCAGGGGGCCGCCTGGCAGGCGGTGGCCGGCGCGGCGGCGGCGACCAGGAACGGGATCGGCAGGATGGCGGCCAGCAGGCCGAGGCCGAGCAGCGGGACGGGGACGCGGCGGGTCGTCATGGCTTGGGTCTCCTTGTGTGCTCCCGACCGGTTGGACCGGCCCGCGCGCGGGGAGTTCCCGGGGTCCCCGGAAGAAAAGAAGAGCGGGCAGGCCCCGGAGGAGGACCTGCCCGGCCCTGGTGCCATGGGCCCGGTTGGGAGTCGGCCCCGAGACGGGCCGAGGGAAGCCGGGCCGCGGTGTTGTCCCGCCGCGAGGGGCGCGGCGGGGTGCCGTGGAATTGAGCGTAGTCTGGCGGGCCCGGGTGACAGCGCCGGGGCTGCCGGGTGAACTCGCGGTGACGATTGCCGCTCCCGGGGGTCCGCTCAGGCCGTCGCCAGCGCGACCCCGCCCACGACCAGCAGCGCCCCGGCCAGCACGCGGGCCGTGATCGGCTCGCCCATCGCCAGCACGCCGATCGCCAGCGCCACGACCGGCGTGGTGTAGGCGATCAGCGAGGTCCGCACGACGGTGGTGTGCGAGAGCAGCCAGTAGTAGAGGCTGAAGGTCACGGCCGACCCGGCGATCGCCAGGTAGAGCAGCGCCGCGACCGGCCGCGCGCCCCAGGTGACCGGCGCCCCGCGCTCGGCCCACGCCGACAGCAGTCCCATCACCGCGCCGCCGATCAGCATCGGCGGCCCGGCCAGCGAGAGCGGCGGGATCCCCTTGCCCCAGCGCTTGATCGCGACGTTGCTGAACGCCGAGACCAGGGGCGAGAGCAGCAGCACCGCGGAGGCGAACGCGAGCCGCGGGCCTCCCAGGCGCGCCAGGTCCTCGGAGTAGATCACCGCCAGCCCAAGGAATCCGACGACCACCCCCACCACGCCGCGCGTGGTCAGCCGCTCGTGCGGCAGGGCGAAGTGGGCCAGCACCGCGACCATCAGCGGGAAGGTGGCCCAGAGGACCGCGGTCAGGCCGGAGGGGACGACCTGCTCGGCCCAGTAGACCAGCCCGTACGAGACGGAGAACGAGAGCAGGCCGTTGGCCACCCAGAGCCGGCGCTCGACCGGCGACCGCCCCAGCGGAATGCCCCGGGCCAGCGCGATCCCGACCAGCAGCGCGCCCGCCAGCAGGAAGCGCAGCGAGACCCCGAGGAAGGGGGGGATCCCCTGCAGGCTGAAGACGATCGCGGCCCAGGTCGTGCCCCAGATCAGGGTCAGGAGCAGGAAGACGGAGACGACCGCGGCGCGGCCGGGACGGCTGGTCATGGGCGGGATCATAATGGCGGACACGACGCACACGAAAGGAGCGACGACGGCCATGAACGCGCGCAGGTGGTTCTCGGTTCTCCTGGTTCCGGTGCTGGCGCTTCCGCTCGGGCTGCTTCCCGCGCTCGCCGACGCGCGGGTCGAGCAGCTCACGAAGGTCGAGTTCGGGGGGTTCCTGGGGTCGATGTTCCGGACCTTCGGCGGCAAGGCGGCGCGCGAGGGGGTCACCTCGCTCGACGCCCTCAAGGGCGAGCGCCTGATGTCGAAGACGATGGACAGCGGCGAGCTGATCGACCTGGCCGCCGAGAAGGTCTACACGATCCAGTTCGACAAGAAGAAGTACAGCGTCAAGACCTTCGCCCAGATCCGCGAGGAGATGAAGAAGGCGCTGGAGGACGCGAAAAAGCAGCAGGCCGAGCAGGGCCAGGCGCCGCCACCCGAGCAGGTCGAGTACGAGTGGACGGTCGACCTGAAGGAGACGGGGAAGACCGAGAAGATCTCGGGCTGGGACACGCGGCAGGTCGTGACGACCGTCACCGGCTACCCCAAGGGGAAGACGCTCGAGACCGGAGGCGGGATCGTCCTCATCCTCGACAGCTGGCTGGGGCCCCAGTTGAAGGAGTTGGACGAGCAGGCCGCCTTCCACATGCGGTACTACCAGGCGATCGGTCTGTTCGAGACCTTCGGCGCCGAGATGCAGCAGATGGCGATGCTGCTCGCGACCAACCCCCAGTTCGCCGAGGCGATGAAGAAGCTGCAGGACAAGCGGGTCGACCTCTCCGGCTCCGCGATCCGCACGAAGATGACCTTCGACAGCGTGGCCTCGCCCGAGCAGCAGAAGGCCCAGGCGGCCGAGGAGCAGGAGTCGACGCCGACCTCGGTCGGCGGCCTGCTGGGCGGGCTGGGCAAGAAGATGATGAAGAAGAAGGAAGCGCCGGCCGCGGGCGGCACCCCCGGCCGCACCACGATGTTCACCTCGACCTCGACGATCGTCTCGGCGGGGTCGAGCGTCCCGGAGGCGGAGGTGACGATCCCGGCCGACTTCAAGGAAAAATCGTAGGGGCCGCCCTCCGTGGCGGCCCGAACCGCGCTCGTCTCGTGGGACGGCCGCTCAGTGCCCGGGCAGGAACAGCGGGGCTCCCGGTCCGACCGGCAGCCCCAGCAGGACCCACGCGACCAGCAGGGCGGTCCAGCCCACGAAGAACGCGACCGAGTACGGAATCATCAGCGAGATCAGCGTCCCCATGCCCGCGCCGCTGGCGTAGCGGCCGAGATAGGAGAGGATCAGCGGGAAGTACGACATCGTCGGCGAGATGATGTTCGTGGTCGAGTCGCCGACGCGGTAGGCCGCCTGGGTCAATTCCGGGCTGTAGCCGAGCAGCATGAACATCGGCACGAAGACCGGCGCCATCACGGCCCACTTGGCCGACGCGCTCCCCATCAGCAGGTTGACGCCGGCCGAGAGCGCGACGAAGCCGATCAGCAGCGGGACGTCTCCCAGGCCGCTGGCGCGCAGCCCTTCCGCCCCCTGGACCGCGAAGATCAGCCCCAGGTGTGACCAGTTGAAGTAGGCGACGAACTGCGCGGCGAAGAACACCAGTACCAGGTAGCCGCCCATCGTGCCGAGCGCCTTGGCCATCCCGTCGACCATCGCCCCCTTCTTGCGCATCGTCCGCGCGCCCAGGCCGTAGGCCAGGCCCAGCACGACCCCGCCCAGGAAGATCAGCGTCGGGATGGCGTGCATCACGGGGGAGTCGAGCAGGGACGGGTTCCCGGGGTCGCGCAGGATCCCCTGCGCGGGCAGCAGCCCCGCCGCCAGCAGCCCGGCCAGGGCGAGCGCGGCCATGGCGGCCCAGGCGAGGCCGCGCTTCTCGTCGCGCGTCAGCGGGCGGATCTCCTCGGGCGGCTCGCCCCCCTCGTAGCGGCCCAGCCGCGGCTCGACCACCCGCTCGGTGACGAGCGTCCCCAGCAGCGTGATCAGGAAGGTCGAGACGAAGAGGAAGTAGTAGTTGCAGGCCGGGTTGACCTCGTAGCCCGGCGTGACGATGTGGGCCGCCTCCTGCGTCAGCCCGGCCAGCAGCGGGTCGATCGTGCCCAGCAGGATGTTCGCGCTGTAGCCGCCGGAGACGCCCGCGAAGGCGGCGGCGATCCCGGCCACGGGGTGCCGGCCGACGGCGAGGAAGATCGCCCCCGCCAGCGGCACCAGCAGCACGTAGCCGACCTCCGACGCGGTGTTGGAGATGACCCCCGCGAAGACGACCGCGGCCGTGATCAGCCGGCGCGGTGAGGCCAGCACGACCAGCCTCAGCGCGGTCGCGATCAGCCCGCTCGCCTCGGCGACGCCGATCCCGATCATCGAGACCAGCACCGTGCCGAGCGGCGCGAAGCCGGTGAAGTTCTTCACCGCGTCGGAGAGCATCCGCTGGATCCCCTCGACCGACAGCAGGCTGAAGGGAACGACCGGCTCGCCGGTACCGGGGTGGATCGCCGAGAGGCCGGCAGCCCGGGCCACGGCCGAGGCCACGACCGTGGCGGCGGCGAGCAGCACGAAGATGACCGCGGGGTGGGGGAGAAGATTGCCGGCCCATTCGACCCCGGAGAGGAAGCGGTCGACGGCACGGCTCGTCGGGCGGGTCGGAGCGGGCATCCGGGCGGTCCTCGTCCGCGTGGTGAGCGGCCCGGCATCCTTGCGGAGAAGGGGGCGGAGCGCAAGAAACCGCGCCGTCAGCCGGGCCCGCGGCGGCGGTCTAGAATCCGGGCGAGGCCCACGCCGTGAACGCGCCCGACCCCACGCCCCCGCCGCCCGCCGGGACGCCCGCGCCGGGCGCGTCCGCTGCGTTTCCTGGGGCGCCCGTGCCTTCCGCCGCGGGCCCGGCCGCCCGCCGCGGCCCGCTGCGCCCGCTGTCGGTCGCGCCGATGATGGACCGCACCGACCGTCCCTTCCGCTTCCTGCTGCGCCTGCTCACGCGCCGCACGCTGCTCTACAGCGAGATGGTCACGACCGGCGCCGTGCTCCACGGCGACCGCGGGCGGCTCCTGGGGTTCGACCCGGAGGAGCGCCCGCTGGCGCTGCAGCTCGGCGGCGACGACCCGCAGGCGCTGGCCGCCGCGGCCCGGATCGGGGAGGAGCTGGGCTACGACGAGATCAACCTGAACGTCGGCTGCCCCTCCGACCGGGTCCAGCTGGGGCGTTTCGGGGCCTGCCTGATGAAGGAGCCGCAACGGGTCGCCGACTGCGTCGCCGCGATGCGCGCCGCGGTCGCGCTGCCGGTGACGGTGAAGCACCGGATCGGCGTCGACGGCGAGGACCGCTACGAGGACATGCTGGCCTTCGTCGACACCGTCGCCGCCGCCGGTTGCGACCGCTTCATCGTGCACGCGCGGAAGGCCTGGCTCTCCGGGCTGAGCCCGCGCGAGAACCGCGAGATCCCGCCGCTGCGTCACGAGGAGGTCCACCGCCTCAAGCGCGAGCGCTCGCGGCTGGCGATCGAGACGAACGGCGGGATCGCGACGCTGGACGAGGCGCGCCGGCACCTGGCGCAGCTCGACGGGGCGATGATCGGTCGCGCGGCCTGCGACGCCCCATGGCTCCTGGCGCGGGCCGACGCGGCAATCTTCGGCGAGCCGGGCCCGGGGCCGACGCGGCGCGAGGTGATCGAGCGCTTCCTGCCGTACGTCGCGCGGCGGCGCGCGGAGGGGGTCTTCCTCTCGCACCTGGTGCGCGGCCTGCTCGGCCTGCCGCACGGCCGCCCTGGCGCGCGCGCCTGGCGGCGGATCCTGACCGAGCGCTCCGTGGTCGAGGGGGCGGGGGTCGAGGTCCTCGCCGCCGCGGCGGCCGCGCTCCCGGCGGACGTGCTCGACGAGCGCTCCTAGCCGTTCATCGCGGCGAGCATCTCCTGGACCGCGCCCTGCAGGCCGAGCAGGGTGGCGCGGGCCACGATGCTGTGGCCGATGTTCAGCTCGAAGACTTCGGGGATGTCGGCGACCGGCCGCACGTTGCGCGCCGTCAGCCCGTGCCCGGCCGCGACCAGCAGCTTCTGCTCGTCGGCCCGGCAGGCGGCGACGATCAACTCGTCGTAGGCCCGGGCCTGTGCCGCCCCGGTGCGCGCGATCGAGTAGGCGTTGGTGTTCAGCTCGACGATCTGCGCGCCGATCGCGGCCGCGGCGTCGACCTGCCGTTCCGCCGGGTCGATGAACAGGCTGACCACGATCCCCGAGCGCTTGAGCGCCCTCACGTGCGGTCGGAGCCGCCCGGCCAGCCGGGCCGCGTCGATCCCGCCCGAGGTCGTCAGCTCGCCCGGCTTCTCCGGGACGAGCGTCACGACGTCCGGCCGCACCTGGCGCGCGATCCGCAGCATTTCGGCCGTCGCGGCCATCTCGATGTTGAGCCGGGTCGTGACCGTCTCGCGCAGCCGCTGGACGTCGCGGTCCTGGATGTGGCGGCGGTCGCCCCGCAGGTGGACGGTGATCCCCCCGGCTCCGGCCAGCTCGCAGAGCACGGCCGCCGCGACCGGGTCAGGCTCGGCCGCGCGCCGCGCCTGGCGGACGGTGGCGATGTGGTCGATGTTGACGGACAGGCGGGTCATGGCGTCGTCTCCCGGGGCTACGCCCCGACCTCGCGTCGGAAGGCCTCCAGCACGCTATCGGCGATCTGCTCGACGCGCTGGCGCTCGGGCCCCTCGACCATCACGCGCAGCAGCGGCTCGGTCCCCGAGTAGCGCACGACGACGCGCCCGTCGCCGGCCAGCGCCTCCTCCGCGGCGCGGACCGCGGCGGCCAGCGCCGGGCGCTCGGCGATCGCCGGCTTCTCGCGGACCTTGAGGTTCTTCAGCACCTGCGGGTAGCGCGGCATCTGGGCCAGCGCCTCGTCCAGGTCGCCGCCGCCGCTGCGCCACATCCGGGTCAGCGTCAGCGCGGTCAGGATCCCGTCGCCGGTCGGCGCGTAGTGCATCAGGATCACGTGCCCCGACTGCTCGCCGCCCAGCACGAACCCGCCCTCCTTGAGCGCCTGCAGCACGTAGCGGTCGCCGACGTCGGTCCGCAGCAGCCGGATCTCCTCGGCCCGCAGCGCCTTCTCCAGGCCGAAGTTGCTCATCGAGGTCGAGACCACCGTGCAGTAGGCCAGGCGCCGCGTGTCGTGCAGCACGCGTCCCATGTAGTAGAGCATGAAGTCGCCATCGAGCAGGCTGCCGCTCCCGGTCACGCCGATGCAGCGGTCGGCGTCGCCGTCGAAGGCGAAGCCGATGTGCGCGCCGCTCTCGCGCACCGTGCGCTCGAGGACCTCGGGGTGGAGCGAGCCCAGCCCGTCGTTGATGTTGCGGCCGTCGGGCGTGCCGCCGACCTGGATCACCTCGGCCCCGGCGCGGCGGAAGGCCTCGGGCGCCAGGCGCCAGGCCGCGCCGTGCGCGGTGTCCAGCGCGACCCGCAGCCCCTTGAAATGCGCCCCCTCGAGGCACCGCTCCAGGAACGCCAGGTAGTGCTCGTCCAGCGTGGCCGACTCGTCGATCAGCCCGCCGTCGGTGTCGCCGCAGCCCTCCGGCTCCGGCTGCTGCTCCATCAGCCGCTCGAGCCGCGCCTCGTCCTGGTCGGGGAGCTTGCTCCCCGTGGCGTCGAAGACCTTGACGCCGTTGTCGTGGTACGGGTTGTGGGAGGCGGAGACCATCAGCCCGGCGCGGTAGCTCCCTTCGCGGACCACCAGCGCCAGCGCCGGCGTCGGCATCACGCCCGCGCCGACCGGCTCGCCGCCGGCGTCGCGGATCCCCTGGGCCAGCGCGGCCGCGATCCAGCCGCACGACTCGCGCGTGTCCATCGCCAGGCAGACCCGCGGCGGCGCCGCATCGCCGCGCGGGCCGTATTCCAGCGAAGCTACCACGGCCCGGCCGAGCCGGTAGAGCGAGACGGGATCGAGCGGCGGGGTGCCGGCCGCGCCGCGCATGCCATCGGTGCCGAAGAGCTTTCTCACGGGAGATCCTCGCGGGTCGGTCTCGGGGTCATTCCTGGTCGGAGGTGCCCGGCAGCGGCTGGATGTCGATCGACACCCGGACCGTCTCCGGCTCGAAGGTCATGTGCGGATCGGAGCGCGCCAGCGTGGCGCGTGCCGTGAAGGGCAGGCTGTGGCCCGCAAGCTCGATCTCGTCGGTGGCCACGGTCTGCAGCGGGCGCACCGCGCTGACGGGTCCGCGCACGGTGACGACCCCGGGGTCGGTCTGGAGCTGGGCAACGCGGTAGCCGAACGGCACCTTGCCGCTCGTGCGCGGGGAGACGCGAACGGTCTTGACCATCGCACTCTCCAGCAGGGCCTTGACCTGCGGGTCGCGGACCTGCACGTCGACCCCCGACGGCAGCCCGTCGACGTTCTCGGGCTCGATCGTCAGGGTCCGCATGGCGCGGCCGTCGACGCGCGGAACCCGCAGCCGGGCCACGACGTCGGCGCTGTTGATCCGGCGCACGATGCCGGGATCGCCCTGCAGCCGGACCGTCACGGTGGCGGGCGAGAACTCGAGCACGACGACGCCCGACGGCGCCTGCAGGTCGACCGGGATCTGCTCGAAGCGGACCAGCGGCGCGCGGCCCACGACCCAGGCCCAGACCAGGTAGGCCATCAGCAGCGAAACCAGCTTCAGGCCGAGGTGCTGTCCGAAGATGCGGCCGAGGCGGATCACGAGGCGGTCCCCCGGGAGGCCGCGGCGCGGGCCGCAGCCTCGCGCGAGGCGACGCGGCGTGCCGCGGCGAGCCGCCGCCGTCGCCCGCGGCCGCGCTCGGGCGAGAGCAGCTGGACCAGCCGCTCGCGCAGCCGGCGGGTGTCGAGGTCCTGCTCCAGCCGGCCGTCGACCGCGATCGAGACCATCCCGCGCTCCTCCGAGACGACCACCGCGACCGCGTCGGTTTCGGAGGTGATTCCCAGCGCAGCGCGGTGCCGCGTGCCGAAGGTGCGCGAGATGTACGGGTCGGTCGAGAGCGGCAGGAAGGCGCTGGCCGCCTTGACCCGCCCCTCGCCGATGATCACCGCGCCGTCGTGCAGCGGCGTCCGCGGCGTGAAGATGTTGACCAGCAGGTCGTAGCTGACCGCGGCGTCGAGCGCGATCCCGGTGTCGGCGTAGCTCTTCAACCCCTGGGCGCGCTCGAACACGATCAGCGCGCCGGTGCGGGTCGAGGCCATCGAGGAGGCCGCCAGCGCGACCTCGAGGATTGCCGGGTCGCCGACCACTTCCGACTGGCGCAGCGGCAGGAACGAGAACGCCCCGAAGCGCGCCAGCGCCTGCTTGATCGACGACTGGAACAGCACGATCACGACGAACGGCAGGTAGAAGAGCAGCGTCCCCAGCACCTCGTGGACCGCCTTCAGCGGCACCAGCCCCGAGGGGTCGGTGACGAACCACAGCACCAGCAGCAGCAGCAGGCCGTACGAGACCTGGACCGCGCGCGTGCGCCGGACCATCAGCAGGACCTGGTAGATGACGAAGGCCAGCAGGACGATGTCGAGCCACGCCAGCGGGTCGCGCAGTTGCTCCAGGCGGAGCGCCTCGACCAGCCGCTGGATCAGCACCCGTCCGTCCCCCGCGCGCGGCGCAGCGCCATGACCACCGCCAGGGCCTCGCGCGTGGCCCCGACGTCGTGGACCCGGAGCACCGCCGCTCCTCGCAGCGCGGCGACTGCCGCCGCCGCCACGCTGCCGGCGAGCCGCGCGGCCGGGTCGCTCACGCCGGTCAGGCGGCCGAGGAACGACTTCCTCGACGCCCCGATCAGCAGCGGGTGCCCGAGGCTGCGCAGCGCACCGAGCTGGCGGAGGAGCAACTCGTTCCCCTCCGCCGACTTGCCGAAGCCCAGGCCCGGATCGAGCAGGATTCTATCATCCGCGATCCCCGCCTCCCGGGCGCGTCCGGCGGCCGTTTCCAGCGCCGCGGCGACCTCGCCGACCAGGTCCCGGTAGCGCGTTTCACGCTGCATCGTCGCGGGCTCGCCGCGCATGTGCATCAGCGCGACGGGAACCCCGGCTGCGGCGGCCAGCGGGAGCATCTCGGGATCGGTCCCGGCCGAGACGTCGTTGACCAGGTCGGCCCCGGCCTCCAGCGCCCGGCGCGCGACCGCCGCGCGGCGGGTGTCGACCGAGAGGCGGGCCGCGGGATAGCGCGCCCGCAGCAGGGAGAGCACCGGCACGACGCGCCGCGACTCGGCCTCGGCGTCGATCGGCTCGGCCCCCGGCCGGGTCGATTCGCCGCCGACGTCGAGCAGGTCCGCCCCCTCGGCCAGGCAGCGCTCGGCGCGGGCCAGCGCGGCCGCGGGGTCCTGGTGCAGGCCGCCGTCGGAGAACGAGTCGGGCGTGACGTTGAGGATCGCCATCAGGCGCGGGCGATCCGAGAGGTCCCAGGCCTCCCCGTCGGCGAAGCGCAGCCGGAGCGGGGCGCGGTCGAGCCGGGCGAGCAGGGCGGCCAGGCCGGGCCACGCCGATCCGAGCCGGGCCAGTGCCGCGGCCGGGCCGGCGGCGACGGCGCGCGGGGCGGGTGGTCGCCCGCCGGCCGCCACCGCGGCGGCGATACCGGGCGCCGCTGAACCCGCATCCGGGCCCGCACCCGCCGGAGCTTCGAGCAGGACGAGCCCGGCCGGCAGCGGGCCGGGGAGCGCGGCCCGCCCGCCTGGCGGCAGGGGAAGCCGCGCGGCGCGGCAGGGCCAGGGGATCTCCGCGGCCCGGTCCAGCAGCCCTTCCGGAAGGGGAAACGCCGCGACGTCCGCCGGCTCCAGGAGGTCCCAGGCGAGGGCGGTCATCGCGGCGCGCGCGAGCGGCAGCCGGTCAGGAGGAGGTCTGGGGGTGCGGTCCGCCCATCACCGGCGCCGGTCCGGCCGGCGCCTCCGGTTCGCCAGCCGGGGCCGGCCCCGGCCGCTCGGCGCTGCGCATCACCGCCGCCTTCTTCATCGGCGGCAGCGTCCGGTTGTCGACCAGCATCTTGACCTCGCTGTTGTCGATCGTCTCGCGCTCCAGCAGCGATTCGGCGATCCGCACCAGCGCCTCGCGGTGGCCGTCCAGGTGCTGCCGAGCCCGCTCGTACGCGTTGCTGACGATCGAGTGGACCTCGCCGTCGATCTCGATCGCGGTCTTCTCGGAGTAGTCGCGGTGCTGCGCGATCTCGCGGCCGAGGAAGATCTGCTCCTCGCGCTTGCCGAAGGCGAGCGGGCCCATCTTCTCGCTCATGCCCCACTCGCAGACCATCTTCCGCGCCAGTTCCGTGGCGCGCTCGATGTCGTTCCCGGCGCCGGTCGTGAGGTGCCCCATGAACAGCTCTTCCGCGGCGCGGCCGCCCATCAGCACGGCCAGCATCGCGTCGAGGTACCGGCGGTTGTACGAGTGGCGGTCGTCGACCGGGAGCTGCTGCGTCAGGCCCAGCGCCATCCCGCGCGGGATGATCGTGACCTTGTGGACCGGGTCGGCGTGCGGCTCGAGGTACGCCACCAGCGCGTGGCCGGCCTCGTGGTAGGCGGTGTTCTTCTTCTCCTCGTCCGAGATGATCATCGACTTGCGCTCGACGCCCATCAGGACCTTGTCCTTGGCGATCTCGAAGTCGTCGGCCTCGACCTTCTTCTTGTCCTCGCGCGCGGCCAGCAGCGCGGCCTCGTTGACCAGGTTGGCCAGGTCGGCGCCCGAGAAGCCCGGGGTGGCGCGGGCCACGACCGACAGATCGACGTCGTCGGAGACCGGGATCTTCCTGGTGTGGACCTGCAGGATCTCCTCGCGCCCGCGCACGTCCGGGCGCGCCACCACGACCCGGCGGTCGAAGCGGCCGGGCCGCAGCAGCGCCGGGTCGAGCACATCGGGACGGTTGGTGGCCGCGATCAGGATCACGCCGTCGTTGGACTCGAAGCCGTCCATCTCGACCAGCAGCTGGTTGAGCGTCTGCTCGCGCTCGTCGTGGCCGCCGCCGAGGCCGGCGCCGCGGTGCCGGCCGACGGCGTCGATCTCGTCGATGAAGATGATGCAGGGCGCGTTCTTCTTGCCCTGCTCGAACAGGTCGCGCACGCGCGAGGCGCCGACGCCGACGAACATCTCGACGAAGTCCGAGCCGGAGATCGAGAAGAACGGGACGTTGGCCTCGCCGGCGATCGCGCGGGCCAGGAGCGTCTTGCCCGTTCCCGGGGGGCCCATCAGCAGTACGCCCTTGGGGATCTTGCCGCCCAGCCGCTGGAACTTCTGCGGGTCCTTCAGGAACTCGATGATCTCCTGCAGCTCCTCCTTGGCCTCGTCGCAGCCGGCAACGTCCTTGAAGGTGATCTTCTTGCTCTGCGGGGTCAGGAGCTTGGCGCGCGACTTGCCGAAGGAGAGCGCCTTGTTGCCGCCGGTCTGCATCTGCCGCATGAAGAAGACCCAGACGCCGATCAGCAGCAGCATCGGCAGCCACGACAGCAGGGTCACCAGGAAGGCCGACGACTCGCGCGGCCGCTCGATGTTGACCGTCACCCCCTTCTCGCGGACCTTGGTGATGAACTGCTCGTCCTTGACGAGGTAGGCCGTGAACGCGACCTCGGCGTCGCCCTCCTGCTCCTTGCCCGCGATCTCGTAGCCGACGGCGTCGGGGGTCAGGGTCAGCTCCCGGACCCGCCCCGCCTCGACGGCGTCGTAGAGCTGGGTCAGGTTGAGCGCCTTGGGGCGCTGGGCCGGACCCTTGACGAACTGGATCACGACCACCAGCGCAAGCAGGATGACGACCCACACGAGGACCGTCTTGACGTGCTGATTCACCGTGGGCCTCCGGTTGAGGATACCTTCCCGGACATTCTAAGGCCCGCGGGCCCCCCCCCGCCAAAAGGGGCCGAAACCGGTCCGGCGCGGGTCGGCCTCAGTCCTCGACGGTGAAGCGGACGTCCGGCAGGTTCCGGAAGGCCTCGCCGTCGTCCAGGCCGTAGCCCACCACCCAGACGTCGGGGATCGTGAAGCCGACGTAGTCGATCGGGACCTGGACCTCGCGCCGCGGTGTCTTGTCCAGCAGCACGACCGAGCGCAGCCGCTTCGGCCGGCGGGCGCGCAGCCGCGCGAACATGTGGTCCATCGTCCAGCCCGAGTCGAGGATGTCCTCGACTACCAGCAGGTCGGCCCCCTCGATCGGGAAGGGGTGGGTGAAGACGAAATCCGCCATCCCCCGCTTGTGCGGGTCCTTGTGCGACTCCAGGAAGCCGATGCGGGTCCGGCGCGGGATCGCGCGGACCAGGTCGGCGCCGAAGACGAACGCCCCCTTGAGCACGATCAGGACCGCGATCTCGCCGTCTTCGGGGGTGTTGCGGCCGATCTCCTCGGCCAGTTCCAGGACGCGGGCGTGGATCTTCTCGGCGGGGATCAGGATCTCGGGGGAGAGCCGTCTCATGGAGTGTCCTGCGCGGAAGGGGGGCGCGAGAGGATAACCCGCCCGCCCTCTCGGCGCGCGACGAGCCCGCGCGGCAGGTGTGCCTCGGTTCCCGGCCCGTCCGCCCGCGCCAGCGCCAGCACCGCGCGCACATGAGCCGCTTCGCCCGGCTGCTCCGGGTCGAGCGCGGTCAGCGCGCGGCGCACGACGCGGCGGGCAAGCGCGGGTGCGAGCGCGGCCAGCGCCCGCCGGTCGAGCGTCGCCGCATCGGGCCGGCACGCCGTCACAACCCGCGCCTCCTCGGCGGCGGCGAGCGCGTCGAGCAGTTCCTCGTCGTCGCGCGCCAGCTCGGCCGCGCGCGCGAGGTTCTCGATCGCCGCGGGGCCCAGCGCCTGCTCCAGCGCGGGGAGCGTGCCCAGCCGCAGCCGGTTGCGCGCGGCGTGCGGCTCGCGGTTGGAGGCGTCCTCCCGCCAGGCGTGCCCGGCGGCCTCGAGCAGGCGGCGCAACTCGGCGCGCCGCACCCCGAGCAGCGGGCGCCAGAAGGGGGGCGCCCAGCGCGCCATGGCCCGCGCGCCGGCCAGTCCCGCGCCGCGGGCCAGGCGCTGCAGGACCGTCTCCGCCTGGTCGTCGAGCGTGTGGCCCAGGGCGATGCAGGCCGCGCCGTCCGCGTCCGCGGCGGCGGCCAGGAAGGAGCGGCGCAGGGAGCGGAGGGCGGCTTCGGAGGGGGGCGTGGGCGGAGGCGCGGTCCGTGGCGCGGGCACGGGCGGCGGCGGGCCGGAATGGCCGGTCGGCCCGGGAGGGCCGTTCCCGTCCGGCGGCCCGGCTTCGCCGGCGCGGCAGGGAACGCTCAGCGAGGCCGCGAGCTCTTCGACGAAGCGCCGGTCGGCGGCGCTCTCCTCGCCGCGCAGGCCGTGATCGAGCGTCGCGACCGCCAGCGTCCAGCCGCGGCCCGGCGCGAGCGCGGCCAGCAGGTGCAGCAGCGCAACGGAGTCGCCGCCCCCCGACACCGCGACCAGCACGCGGGCCCCGGGCTCCGGTGCCCACGGGCGGGTCAGCTCGTGGAGCAGGGACGGCGGGGCGAACAAGAGCAGCGAACCGGGCGGCATGGGAGTCCCAGGGGAGACCGAGGCGGAGAGGATAGCGCGCGAAGCCGCCGTCCGATGGCGGCCGCCGAGATGGAGAGACCCCGCTTGAGTGCATCTCCGGCGACAGAGAGCCCGCTTGAGTGCATCTCCGGCGACAGAGAGCCCGCTTGAGTGCATCTCCGGCGACAGAGAGCCCGCTTGAGTGCATCTCCGGCGACAGAGAGCCCGCTTGAGTGCATCTCCGGCGACAGAGAGCCCGCTTGAGTGCACCTCCGGCGACAGAGAGCCCCCATGAGTGCACCTCCGGCGGAAGAGAGCCCCCTTGAGTGCACACCGCTGCGCAACGCAGGCCTTCAGCAGCGGGGGAATCGCGGTGGACTGACGTCCGGAGCACGAAGGGGGAGGCTGTTTCCGGCAGTCTCGCGGATCCGCGCGGGGGTCACGTCGGCGTCGCCGGGGTCCGGTGTGCACATAGGGGGGTTCCCTTTCGCCGAAAGTGCATTCGAGGAGGCTCTCTGTCGCCGGATGTGCACTTGAGGGGGCTCTCTGTCGCCACGCGCGCGTCCGGACCCCCCGGTCGGCCGCCCGCGACAGCGGCGCCGCCCCGCGAGCGCGCCGGCCCGGATCCGCGAAGCGGAAGAGCAGGAGAAGGGCACCGTCCCGCACGGAGCCGACCCGGCCCAGTCCGGCCGAGTCGGCCGGCGGCCGACTCGCGCGGCACCTCGCGGACGCCGCTTCGGGGCACCTCGCGGACCCGCTTCGGGGCACCTCGCGGACCCGCTTCGGGGCACCTCGCGGAGCCGCTTCGCGGCACCTCGCGGACCGGCTTGTGGTCCCGTTCAGGAGGCCGACGGCGTGGCGGCGGGACTGGTAGCGGTGCCGGGATTTGAACCCGGGACTCCGCGGTTATGAGCCGCGTGCTCTGCCACTGAGCTACACCGCCACCCGGGAAAGCGCGGGATTCTACCCCCAAGCCCTCCGCAGGGGGTAGCCAAGGGCCCCGGCGGATTCCGGGGTGCGGGGGCCCTTTGGTGCCCGGACCCGCCCTGCCCGGCGGATAATGGCCGCCCCGACGCGGCGAGGAGCAGGCGATGCACGATCAGGGCGGGAGGATGTGGGCGGCGACGGCCATCCTGTTGGCGACGGCGCTCACGGCGGCGACGGCGGTGCTGGCGGCGGCGGCCGCCATGGCCGGTCCCGGGAAGGCCCCGGCCCGAGCGGAGGGCCTGCCCACGGCTTCGGCCGAGGTCGCGGCCCTCGCCGCGCCGCCCCACGCCGCCCCGGCGCAGGACCCGGCCCGCGCCGCGCCGCCCCACGCCGCCCCGTGCCCCGCCCGCCCCGGCCCGCGCCGCGCCGCCCCACGCCGCCCCGGCCCCGCCCGCCCCGGCCCCCGCCGCGCCGCCCCACGCCGCCCCGTCGCAGGACCCGGCCCGCGCCGCGCCGCCCCACGCCGCCCCGGCCCCGCCCGCCCCGGCCCCCGCCGCGCCGCCCCCTCCCGCTCCGGCGCCGGGCCCGGACCCTTCCGCGCCGCCCGGGGCCTCGTCGCCATCGGAAGGCGCTCCCGATCCCGGCCTCGCCGAGCTGGCCGCGGTGATGGCCGGCTCTTACAGCAGCGCCGCGCAGGCGGCGGCCGACCCGCAGAACTACCGCGACATCCACCTCGTGATGGTCCCGATCTGGAAGGACCGTGCCGACGGGCCGTGGCTCTATGTGGAGCAGGCCGCCGCGAGCTCGCTCGACAAGCCCTACCGCCAGCGGGTCTACCAGCTCGTCCGCACAGGTCCCGCTGTGATCGAGAGCCGGGTCTACACGCTCCCCGACCCGGCGCTGCGGTTCGCGGGCGCGGCCGACGACCCGGGGAAGCTGGCCGGCCTGGCGCCGGATGCGCTGGCGCTCCGCTCGGGCTGCGCGGTCGTGCTGAAAAAGGCCGGGCCGGTCTGGAAGGGATCGACCGCCGGCAAGGAGTGCGGCAGCGACCTGCGCGGCGCGTCCTACGCCACCTCCGAGGTCAGCCTCGACCTCGCAAAGCTGGAGAGCTGGGACCGCGGCTTCGACGCCGACGGCAAGCAGGTCTGGGGCGCCGAGCTGGGGCCCTATATTTTCGTCAGGGAGTAGCGCAGGAGGCGCGATGGCGGGCGAGGTGAAGTGCAGGACCTGCGGCAAGGGGCCGACCGAGGCCCGGCTCCAGATCTGCGCGATGTGTCACAGCCGATTCTGCGGCGAGCACTCCTTCCGCCGCGGCGGCAAGCCGTTCTGCAGCAAGCGCTGCGCCGAGGAGTTTTTCCTGGCCGAGGACCCGGACGCGCCCCCCACCAGCCCGTGGGCGGAGGATGACGAGTCCTGACCCGGATCACTCATGAGGGGCCGAAGCGAAACCGCCCGAACTGACGGCCAGATCCGCAGTCGCAGCCGGGCTTCATGACTGATCCGGGCTCGCGGGGCGCGCCCCGCTCGCGGCGCTACCGTCCCTCCGGCACGACCGCCATCCGCAGCGCTGCCTCGCCGTCGGCCGCCGAGACCTGCGCCGCCACGCGCTCGAGGGCGCGCAGCGTCTCGAGCGCGCGCAACTCGATCCGCACTGCCGGCTCGCTGCTGCGATCCTCGCTGCCGAAGAGCGCGCCGAACATCCCGCGCGGCGGCGGGAACTCGGCCAGCTCGATCGCCTCGTCCGGCGTCAGCCCGGCGGCGCGCCGCGCCAGCGCCAGCGCCTCGCGGACCCCGCCCAGCTCGTCGACCAGCCCGATCCGCTTGGCGTCGGCGCCGGTCCAGATCCGCCCCTTGGCGACCTGCTGCACCTTGTCGAGCGGCAACTTGCGCCCCTCCGCGACCTTGCCGGTGAAGTCGGCGTAGACCCGGTCGAGCCAGGCCTGGAAGCGCTGCCACTCCTCGGGGGAGAAGTCCTGGCCCGAGGAGAACATCCCGGCGCGGTCCCCCTGGTGGACCGCGTCCCAGCTCACGCCGCCCTTCTCCCACAGCGCCGAGGTCAGCATCTTCCCGCCCAGCACGCCGATCGATCCGGTGATCGTGCCCGGCTGGGCGACGATCTTGTCGGCCGCCATCGCGACAAAGTAGCCGCCCGAGCCGGCGACGTCCCCCATCGAGACGATCACCGGCTTGCCGGCCTTGCGGGCCAGCACGACCTCGCGCCAGATCGCGTCCGACGCGACGTACGAGCCGCCCGGGCTGTCGACGCGGAACAGGATCGCCTTGACCTTCTCGTCGGCGACGGCCGCGCGGAAGGCCGCGGTCACCGTGTCCGAGCCCATCGTCTGGTCCTGCATCAGCGGGTCGAACGAGCTGCGCCCGCGCGACACGCCCCCGACGCCGTAGATCAGCGCGATCTTCTTGCCGCGGTCGTGGGGCCGCCCCGCCGCCTCGAGGTAGGCCGGCAGCCAGACCAGCGACGGCTTGCCGGTCAGCTTCGCCTTGAACTTCGCGACGACCTCGTCGCGGTAGCCGAGCCCGTCGACCAGCCGCGCCTTGACCGCCTCGTCGCCCAGGAACGGGCCGCGGTGGATCAGCGCGCGGACCTCCGCCTCGGGCAGCTTGCGCCCCGCCGCGATCCCGGCCACGAGCTGCTCGAACCAGCCGTCGGCGATCGCCTGCATCGCCTCGCGGTGGGGCGGCGTCATCGCGCTCTCGGTGAACAGGTTCATTGCGTTCTTGTACTCGTAGCGGTGGTCCATGCGCGGGACGACGGCGAGCTTCTCGAGCGTCCCCTTGAGGAACGGGTTCCACATCTCGACGCCGATCAGCCCGATGTCGCCCGAGGGCTGGAGCCAGATCTCGTCGAAGGCGGTGGCCAGGTAGTAGCCGCGGTTGCCGGGGCCGAACTCGCCGAAGGTCTCCGCGAACGCGACCGCCGGCTTGCCGGCCTTGCGGAACGCCAGGATCGCGTCGCGCAGCTCCTGCGTCGTCGCCATCCCGTAGTCGCCCGCGCCGATCCGCGCGAACAGGCCGACGACGCGCTTGTCCCCCTCGGCCCGCTCGATCGCCTCGATCACGTCGCGCAGCGGGAGCGAGCCGGAGGAGGCGAGCTTCGTCACCGGGTCGTCCGGGAGCTGGGCCACGATGCCGCGCTCGAAATCGATCTCGAGGATCGTCTGCCCGGGGACGCCGGGCTTGCCGATCCAGACCGCCAGAGCGACGACCAGGGCGCCTGCCGCCACGAGGGCGGCGATCGCGCCGAGCAGGAGCAGGACCTTGCCGGGGCGAATCATCGCGGGTACCTCCTGCCGGCAGGATAACCGGGCCGGGGCGGCGGGCGCGGGGCTGCGGGGCCGGCACCGCGCCAGCGGTCGGGCCGCCTGCCCGGGCGGCCTTGGCCTGCGGCCCGGGCGGCGGTAGCTTCAACCCGGAGGGCGGCGATGCGGGTTGCTCACGCCACCGGGCCGGCGGGGCGGGCCGGGCTGCTGGGTGCGGCCGTGCTGCTGGGGCTGGTGCTCCTCTCCGGCTGCGCCTCGACGCGGCCGGAGAAGGTCGTCTACTCCGCCGACGAACTGCGGCGCGAGCTGCGCGAGCGCCTGGGCCCGAAACGTGCGGAGCACGTCATCGTCCCGTTCGAGATCAACCGCTCGCTGCAGCAGATGGCGCGCGACGAGACGCTCGGGCAGACCCGGGTCTGGGGCAAGCTCGACCAGATCTCGCTCGTGCTGACCGACCCGGCCGAGCTGGGGCTGGAGTACGACCGCGACCGCACCTACTCCGCGGAAGGGCGCGTTCGCCGAGCGGCGCGGCGACTGCCTCTCGCTGACCAACCTCTTCATCGGCTTCGCGCGCTCGCTCGGGATCAGCGCCTACTACGTGGAGGCGCTGCAGAAGGGGGACTTCGGTACGGAAGGGGAGCTGACCGTCGAGTACCGCCACATCTGCGCCGGCTTCGGGACCGGCTCGGAGACGATGGTCTACGACTTCGATCGCGTCGGGCCGGGGATCTCGCGCTACCGCGTACTGACCGACCTGGAGGCGATGGCCCGCTTCTACAACACGCTGGGCTACCAGGAGCTGCGCAAGGAGAACCTGGTCGCCGCGACCGAGCACTTCGAGACCGCCGCGCTGCTCGATCCGGAGTCGGCCTGGGCCGCCAACAACCTGGGCGTCGCCTACGAGCGCCAGGGCCGGACCGAGCTGGCCGCGAACACCTTCCGGCGCGCGATCGACCTCGATCCCGAATACGCCGCGCCCTACGGCAACCTGGCCCGCGTGCGCCAGACTGAGGGGAACGACGAGGAAGCGGCGCGCCTGATCGCGAGGCGGGCCGAGCTGCGGGCTCGCGACCCGGTGCCGGACTACCGCCGCGGGCTGACCGAGCTATCCAACGATCCACGCCGGGCGATCGAGTCGTTCCGCCGCGCACTCGACCTGGACCGCGAATTCGTCCAGGCCCGGATCGGCCTGGCGCGGGCCTACCTGGCGCTGGGGGACTACGACGCGGCCGAGCGGCAGGTGCGGCGCGCGCTGCGGCAGTCGCCGCACAACAAGGAAGCGGAAGCGCTGCTGGCGACGATCGGGAAGTAGCGACCCGCCCGCGGCCCGGGCCGTCGCGAACCGTCTCCGGCCCCCGAGGCCATGCTACTCTCCAGCCGATGTCACGCGATCGGGTCCGTGCGCGCGCGGCCGCCGTCGTGGCCATACTCGCCATGATCGCAGCCAGAGCGGCGGTCAACGCCGTTGCGGCGACCGACTCGGGCGGCGCCGCGTCCGCAATCCGCGTCCTCGACCCACGGGGCTTTCCACTCGCCGGCGCCTCCGTCCGATGCACCGAACCCCCCGGGCGAGGCGCTGCCCGCGGACGCTGCAGGGATCGCGCTGCGTTCCCGCCTTGTGCCGGCAGGCCGCAGTGCTCGAGCGACGACTACCTCCCGGGCGAGGTCGCGCGTCGAGGCCGGAACGCGCAGCGACTGCACCGTGAGGCCCGCCGTGCGCATCGCCGCCGAGCTGGCGTCCCCGTGCGCGGTGGGCTGCGTCGCGCAGCTCACGGGCCCGGACGGTGCCGTGGCTGGAGCGTGTGCCGCTCGCAGACCCGTGCGGGCGCGGAGGGCGAGCCCGCGGTCGCAGGAAGCGCTGCTTTTCGTTGCAGCCCCCCGGACGCTACCGGCTCGAGGTGCAGTTGCGGGACGCCGCAGCAGCCCGATGACGGACCCGCCAGCCTGGCGCTGCGTCGCGGACCTCGGCCTCCTCGGCCCGGGCCGTCAGCAGGTCGTCGTGCCGTGGCGCGGTCCGGCCGACGTCACCGGCACGGTCGTCGATGCGCAGAAGAAGCCGCTCGCCGGCGTTCCGGTGCGCGCGTTTGCGGGCCGGCCGTTCTTCCGGGCGCCGTGGGAACCGCCGCCGTCCGAGGCCCGCCGCTGGACCTGCGCCCCCGGCCGCACGGTGGAGGCCGTGAGCGGCGCCGGCGGCGCGTTCCGCGTGGCGACCGACCCGTCCGTCGAGACACTCGTCGTCGCCGGCGGGGTGAACGACCCGCGCGGCTTCGCGGCCGCCACGGTGCGCGCGCCCGGCGAGCCGCTCGTGCTCGCCCCGCGTCCCGGGGCCCACGTCACCGGCTCCGTCGTCTATGGCGGCGATCGCGCGCCGCCGCCCGAGTGCCGCGTCGTGCTGAGCCCGGACGATCCCGACGCGGAGTGGATCGCGGAAGCGCTCGGTGCGCCGCTGAAGGTCGAGACGGGTCCGAGCGGGGCGTTCTCGATCGGACCGTTCCGGCCGGCGTCCTTCGAGATCGAAGCGACGCCGCGTCCCGGCATCTTCGTGCGGCGCCGGGAGCCCGCGCCGCCCGCCGGACGCACCGTCGACCTGGGCGCGATCGAGGTGTCGCGCGGGGCCGGTGCGGAGGTGCTCGTGACCGATGCGGGCGGAGCGCCGGTCGCCGGGGCGACGGTCAAGGCCCGCGGCAGCGCGGGGCTCATCCTGAGCGTGAAGGCGACGACCGGCGCCGATGGCCGGGCGCTCCTCGAAGGCCTGCCGGCCGGCTCGCGCATCCTGCTCGAAGCGCACGCGCGCGGCTATCGCCCGGCCTGGGTCGGAGAGCAGGCGATCGAGAAGGGCCCGTTCCGCGTGACGCTCGAGCCGGGCGCCATCGTCGCCGGCCGGGTGAGCGCGCCCTGGGGCGACCCGATCGCGGGGGCAACGGTCGAGGGCGTCGGCACGCCGATCGGCCGGGCCACCAGCGGCGACGATGGAGCGTTCGAACTCGACGAAGCGCCCCCGGGTGCGCTTCGCCTGACCGCCCGCGCCGAGGGGTTCCGCAGCGCGGCGCCCGTCGAGGTGAGCGTTGCCGCCGGCGAGGAGCGTCGCGATCTCGACCTGGTGCTCGAGCCGGCGCCGGGACTTGCGGGCCGCGTCGTGACCCCGGACGGCAGGCCGGCCGCCGGGGCCCGTGTCGACCTCGTGCGCGAATGGGACGTGGACAACCTCGACCTCGTCGCGCCGCAGGCCAGCGCCGTCGTGGACGGCACCGGACGCTTCCAGCTTCCGGTCGAGCCGGACAGCTGGGCGCGCCTGGTCGCGCGCGCGCCGGGCTACGGGCCGGCGGTTGCGGGCGCGCTGCCGTCGAAGGTGGGCGAGGAGATCACGCTGACGCTCTCCGAGCCGTGCCGACTCGCCGCGACGCTCCCCGCCGGATTGCCGGGAGACGCGCGTCTCTCGGTGATCGACGGGGCCGGCGTGGGGCGCTCGATCGTCGCCGCCGGGCGCCTCCGCGTGGAAGTCGACGATCTGGCGCCGGGCGACGGATCGGCCGGTCTGGCGCGCGAGCCTGCGCCGCCCCGTGCGCCTGGTCGCCCGGCAGACGGCCGACGTCGCGCTCCACCGCGGCGCGACGGTCGAAGGGAGCGTCACCGCCGATGGAGTTCCCGTGCCGAGCGCGTTCGTCGGCCTCGGGACGGTCACCGCCAAACGGGTCCGCCCCGGGCCGGCCAGCGGCTTCACCGATGCGCTGGGCCGCTTCACGTTCGACGGCCTCGCCGCCGGGCCGTACCTCGTCTTTTCGGAGAGTCCCGCGGGCCGCGCCGAGGCGAACGTCGTCGTGCCCGAGGAAGGGACCATCCCGGTCGACCTCGCGGTCGAGCGGGTCGTGCTCTTCGCCCAGGTCGTCGACGAGGCGACGAAGGCGCCGGTCGCGGCGGCGGCCTCGCTGGTCCCCCGCGACTTCACGGGCCGCGTCCTTCGAGAGGGCTTCGAGGCGTTCCCCGAGGAGGCGCCGGGCTTCCGGAACATCGTCTCCAACTGCGCGTGCGACAGTGCCGGGGCGGGCCTGGGAGGCGTGATCCGCCTGGTCGTGCCGCAACCGGGTCCGTACCGGCTCACCGTCGACGCCACGGGCTATCGCACGGCCGAGTCCGTCGTCGAGCTGAAGCGCGGCGACAACCAGGCGCTCGTTTCACTTGCCCGCCGGCCGATCCGCTCCGTCCGCATCGCGCTCGCGACCGACGCGCCGCGCGCGTACGGGATGGTGCTCGGTCTCGCGTCCGGCGAAGCCGCGTGCGTCCGGTTCACCGAGGGCCCCGTCTCGTGCGACGGCGTTCCCGCCGGCCCGATGGAGTTCTATTACTCCGTCCAGGGGTGGGGCATCGGACGCGCCACGGTCGATGTCCCGCCGGAGGGGGACGTCGAACTGACCCTCCGCGCCGGGCGCGGCGGGGAACTGATCGTCCCAGTGGACGCCCTCGAGTCGCCGATGCCGACCGTGCGCGGCGAGGACGGACTGGACTGGAGCGTGATCCTGCGCCGGATGCACGCGCCCTGGCGCGATCCATGCGCGCCGCGGAGGTCTCCGGAATCGGCCCGGCGTGGGTCTTCTCCGATCTGCCCCCGGGGCGCTACACCGCGATCGTCGGTGGGGCTCCGCGCGCGGCGGTCGAAGTGGCGGCCGGGGGGAGGGCGGTGGCACGATGAGGCGTCGGTCACGGGCGCTCTCGCTCCCGGGCACCCCGGGCCCGGAGGGCCGCGAGGAGGAACGCGGAATGCGCACTTCAGCCTCGGTTCGTGACGCTCTCCGGACGACCCTCTGCCTGCTTGCGCTCATCGCCCCGTCGACCGGCTTCGCGAAGGAAGCCGCCGGCACGGTGCGGGACGCGGCCCGGGGAACCGTGCTCCCGGGCGCCACGCTCGTCATCGCCGCGGTCGAGTCCGAGCGCGGGGGAAGGCGCAGCCTCGCCGCCGACGAGGCGCAGAGGCGGTCGGCCACCTCGGACGCCGCGGGACGCTTCTCGCTCGCCGTGCCGGCGAACGCGGACGCTCTCCTCGTGCGCGTCGCGCTGCCCGGATTCGCGCCCGTCATGGTGCGGGTCGTGCCCGGGCCCGACAACACGATCGAGCTGGGTCCCGGTGCCTTCGTGCGCGGGAAGCTCCGGTTGGAGCCGGCCGGCGCTGCGGCCGAGCTGCCGCGGCGGGTGATGCTCGCCGTGCATCCGAAGACAGGCTGGTCGCCTGGACCGTTCGCCGCCGCGGTCCGCGCCGACGGGTCCTTCGAGTTCGAGGACGTGCCGACCGGCAGTCCATACCGGCTCTTCACCCCGCTGGCAGACACGGAGGGTCGCGCGGTGCTGAGCGCCCGGGAGGTCAAAGTGGAGAGCCTCGTCGTCGATCTCGGGGACCTCGGCCTCGAACGCGGCCGCCCGCTGAGCGGGTGTCTCGTGTTCCCGGAGGGAGCCACGCGGTCCGGCGCGCTGCGCGGGTGGGTGCGTGGGGCTTCCGAGTCCGATACTCGGGAGCTCAAGCTCGACGAGGCCGCGTGCTTCGCGACGGACGGCCTGCCGGCGGAGGAGATCCAGGTCCAGTTCCATCTCCCCGGCTGGTTGGTGGCCCGGTCCACCAAGGGCTTCGACGTGCGCGAGTACCCGCCGACCGCCGTCCGGTTCCCGAGCGGGACGGACCTGACCGGGCTGCGCATAGAACTCGTGAGGGACGAAACTCGGGCGAATGCGGGCGCCCCGCGAGCGGCCGCACGAGCCACGGCCATTACCGCTGCGGGGCGGACTCCTCGCCTCGCGCGTCGCGGGGCCGCCTCGTCGCGGCCGCGGCAAAGACGTCGAAATAGCGCTGCAGACCGCTCCCGTCGAACCGTACTGGTTGGGCCCGACGAGGTAGTCCAGCAGCACCTCGCGCATCCGGCAGAGCTCACGCAGACGGGCGGCGGAGGCGCGATGCCGCGGTCGTCGAGCGTGAGCTCGATCAACTCCAGCGTGCGCTCCAGGGCGCCCTGCGCGAGCCGGGCATCCCGTGATCGCCACTTCAGCGTCCGGCTGACCTCGCTCCCAACCCGTGCTGTTCGGCGATCAGCCGGCCCACTACTCCTCCACCAGCGTCGTGTAGGCCGCCAGGATCTTCTTCCGCCCCGCGCGCTCGAAGCGGATGTCGAGCGCCAGCGACTTCCCCTGGCCCGACGCCGACAGCACCGTCCCCGCGCCGAACTGCGGGTGGACGATCCGCATCCCCGGCCGGAACCCGCCCGCGGCGCGCCCGGCGGGCGCGCCGCCGGCTCGCGCTCGACGCGGCGCGGGCCGCCGCGGCGCGCCGGGATCCCGGCCGGCCGCGCCCGCGGCTCGGCCGGCGCGTGGCCGTAGCCCGCGAACCCCGCCATCGCGTCGTCGTCGCCGAAGCGCGAGCGGAACCCCGCGCCCGCCAGCGCGCCGCCGCCCCCGTCGCCGGTGCGGCGCAGCAGCTCCTCCGGGATCTCGTCGAGGAAGCGCGACGGCAGCGCGAAGGTCAGCTGGCCGAAGACGTGGCGGAAGCGGGCGGAAGTCAGCGCCAGCAGCTTGCGTGCGCGCGTCAGCGCGACGTACATCAGCCGCCGCTCCTCCTCCAGGCCGTCGGGCTCGCCGGCCGAGAAGCTGTGCGGGAACAGCTCCTCGTTGAGGCCGGCCAGGAAGACCGCGTCGAATTCCAGCCCCTTGGCCGAGTGGACGGTCATCAGCGATGGCCCGCGCTCGCCGGCGACGTCGTCGCTGTCCGAGCGCAGCGAGACGCGGTCGAGGAACCCCGCCATCCCCTCCGGCGCGCCGGCCTCGTCGTGCTCCTCGGCGGCGGAGGTCAGCGCGTCGAGGTTCTCGGCCCGGGAGACGTGGTCCTCGGGGTGGGCCTTCTCCAGGTAGAGCGCGTAGTCGATCGCCTCGATCGTCGAGGTCACCGTGGCCGCGGTCGAGATGTCGCGGGTCAGGTCGGTCAGGTCCCGGATCGTGCCGAGGAAGGCGGTCAGCGCGTTGACGGCGCGGCCGTTCAGCCCGCCCGGCGCCGAGAGCGCGTCGCGCGCCGCAGCGTGGAGCGAGACGTTCGCCTCGCGCGCGCGGCGCGCGATCTCGCCCAGCGTCGTCTCGCCCAGGCCCCGCGGCGGGGTCTGCGCGGCGCGCAGGAAGTCCTCGTCCGAGTCGGGGTGCACGAGCAGCCGCAGCCAGGCCAGGACGTCCTTGATCTCCTTGCGCTCGTAGAACCTGAGGCTGCCGACGACGCGGTAGGGGATGTTGCGCGCCATCAGCCGGTCTTCGAAGAGGCGCGAGGTCGCGTTCGTGCGGTACAGCACGCCGACCTGGTCGAGCGGGATCGCGTGCTCGCGCACCAGCTTCAGCATCGTCTCGACCACGAAGTCGGCCTCGGCCCGGTCGTCCTGCGCGGTGTGGAGCTGGAGCTTGGCGCCCTCCGCGTTCTCGGTCCAGAGCGTCTTGTCGTGGCGGTTGGCGTTGTTGCGGATCACCGCCGTCGCGGCCGCCAGGATGTTCCTGGTCGAGCGGTAGTTCTGCTCGAGCTTGACGATCGTCGCGTCCTTGAAGTCGCGCTCGAAGTCCAGGATGTTGCGGATGTCGGCGCCGCGGAAGGCGTAGATCGACTGGTCCTCGTCGCCGACGCAGCAGACGTTGCGGTGGCGCGCGGCCAGCAGCCGGATCAGCGCGTACTGGATCGGGTTGGTGTCCTGGTACTCGTCGACCAGGAGCCAGCGGATCCGCTGGGCGTGGCGGTCGGCGACGTCGGGCCGCGTCCGGAACAGCCGGATGAGCTGGACCAGCAGGTCGTCGAAGTCCATCGCGCCGGCGCGCTTCAGGCGCTCGGCGTAGAGGCCGTAGACCCGGGCGAAGCTCGTGTCCTGCGGCATCATCGCGCGGGCCAGCCGCGGCGTCGGGGTCGACCAGCGCGTTCTTCTGGCGCGAGATCCAGGAGAGGACCTGCCGGGGGGTCATCGACTTGTCGTCGAGCGACAGCTCCTTGAGCGCAGCCCGCACCGCGGCCAGCTGGTCGGCCGAGTCGTAGACCACGAAGGTCGGCGGGTAGCCGGCGTCGAGCGCGTGCATCCGCAGCAGGCGCAGGCCGAAGGCGTGGAAGGTCCCGACGTAGGCCCCGGCCAGGTCGTGGCGCAGCAGGCCCTCGGCCCGCTCGCGCATCTCCTTGGCGGCCTTGTTCGTGAAGGTCATCGCCACGATCTGCCGCGGGTCGGCCCCGGCGACGCCGGCCAGCCAGGCGATGCGGTGCGTGATCACACGCGTCTTGCCCGAGCCGGCGCCGGCCAGGATCAGGAGCGGCCCCTCGCCGTGCGTGACGGCTTCCCGCTGCGGCGGGTTGAGGCGCTCGAGCAGGCGGTCGGGGTCGATCGGCACGACGGGACTCTCCGGGCGGGACGCGCAAGGGCGGGGGATTGTGCCACAGCGGCGGCGGCGCGTCCGCGCGCCGGGCCCCTGCGCGCGATCCGCGGTAGCATGCCGCGCGAAACGACGGAAGGGCGGGACGAGTGGAACGGCAGATGCGCAATCGCTTCGGCCGGCCGGCCGCGCTCGCGGCAGCGCTGCTGGCCGCGGCGGCCGGCTGCCGGGATGCGCCGCCCGCGGGGCCGGCGACGATCCTGCTGGTCTCGATCGACACGCTGCGCGCCGACCGCGTCGGGGCCTACGGCCGCGACGGCGCGGGGACGCCGGTGATCGACCGGCTCGCGGCCGAGGGGGTGCGGTTCGACCGCGCCCAGACCACGGCGCCGGTCACCTTGCCGGCCCACGCCTCGATGCTGACCGGGCGCTCGCTGCCGGCGCACGGCGTCCTCGACAACGGAGCCTTTGCGCTGCCGGGCGGCCTCCCGACGCTGGCCGAGGGGCTGGCCGCGGCCGGGTTCCGGACCGGCGCCTTCGTCTCCTCGCCCGTGCTGGCGCGGCGCTTCGGGCTGGCGCGCGGCTTCGACGAGTACGACGACCGGATCGCCCGGTCGCCCTCGGTCGTGCAGTGGGACGCGCGCCCGGGCTCCGAGACCGCCCGGCAGGCGCTGGCCTGGCTCGCCCTGCAGGGGCGCGAGCCGGCCTTCGCGTGGGTCCACTTCTTCGAGCCGCACCGCCCGTACGAGCCCCCCGAGCCGTACGCCTCGCAGCACGCCGGCGATCCCTACCAGGGCGAGGTCGCGGCCGCCGACGCCGCGCTCGGCGCGCTGCTCGACGGCGCGCGCGCGCTGGGACGCGGGCGCAACCTGCTCGTGGTCGTCGTCGCCGACCACGGGGAGGGGCTCGGCGACCACGGCGAGCCGACGCACGCGCTCTTCCTCTACGAGACCACGGTGCGGGTGCCGCTGGTGATCTGGGGGCCGGACTTCGGCGTGGCGGCGGGCCGGTCGGTCGGGGCCGCAGTGAGCGTCGCCGACCTTGCGCCGACGGTCCTGGAGTTCGCGGGGGCGAAGCCGCTCCCGGCCGGCGACGCGCTCTCGCTCGCCGCGGCCGCGCGTGGCGCCGCCGAGGTTCCGGCCGGCCGCGCGGTCTTCGCCGAGGCCCACACGCCGGCGCTGGCCTATGGCTGGTCCGGGCTGCGCGCGCTGGTCCGCGGCGACTTCAAGCTGATCGAGGCCCCGCGGCCGCAGCTCTACGACCTGGCGGCCGATCCGGACGAACGCTCCGACCTGGCCGCGGCCCGCCCCGAGGCCGTGCGCGAGGGCCGCGAGGCGCTGGACGGCCTGCTGCGGCGCGCGCTCGCGATCGCGCCCGCGCCGGGCGCGGCGCAGGGCGCGGTCAGCGCGGGCGATCGCGACGCACTGCGCGCGCTGGGCTATGCGGGCGGCGGCACCAGCCCGCCCGCGGCCGGCGGCGGCGCGCTGGTCGATCCGACGCGCGTCGATCCCCACGACCGGATCGAGTTCCTGGCCCGCTTCGACCGGGCCGCGACCCTCTCCCAGAAGGGCCAGCCGAAGGACGCGGCTGCGCTGCTGGCGGAGCTGGCGGCGCTCGATCCCGCCAATCGCGAGGTGCAGTTCGAGCTGGGTCAGGCGCTGATCCTGTCCGGCGACGCCACCGGCGCGCGCCGCGTCTTCGAGCGCTTCGTCCGGGCCTTCCCCGATTCGTCGCTCGGCTGGTACCGCTACGGCCAGCTGCTCGACCACGCCGGCGACCCCGCCGGGGCCGAGCGCGCCTGGCGCCGCGCAGCCGAAGTCGACCCGCAGCAGGTCGACGCGCTCAAGGCGCTGGCCTCGCTGCTCGCCGACGCAGGGCGCCTCGACGACGCGATCGAAGTCGCCCAGCAGGCGGCGCGCCGCGCGCCCGACGACCCCGCGATCCGTCGCAGCCTCGAGCTCTGGAAGCAGGACCGCCCCGACGCGCGCTGACGGCCTGCCGTCGCGGCGCGCCTCACCGCCCGAGCGCTGCCGCCTCCCGGGCCGCGATCCGGCTGATGCGGTGATCCGGTCCGTACTTCGCCGAGAATTCCCGCCGCACCGCCTCGAGCTCCGTACGCCCCGCCCCGACGCGGCCCGCCGCGGCGAGCGCCAGGCCGTGGTAGATCCGGGCGAGGCCGCGCGACGCCCCGGACAGGGCCGTCTCGGGCGCCGCCAGGACCTGGTCGAGCTCCTGGAGCGCCTCCGCGGGGCGGCCCGCGACGGTGAGCGAGCGGCCGAGCGCCAGGCGCGCATCGAGCGCCTTGCGCGACTCCGCGCCATCCGAGGCGATCGCGCGCTCCAGCACGCCGCGGAGCAGCGCTTCGGACTCGTCCGGCTTGCCGGCCGAGGTCAGGACCTCGCCCAGCTCGATCTCCATGATCGCGGTCTGGACGTGCGGCCGGCCCCAGCGCGGCGTTCATGATCGCCGCCGCTTCCCGCTGGTAGGGCTCGGCCTCGCCCGCGCGCCCCGTGTCGCGCAGCATCCTCGAGAGCCAGTACTCGGTCACGGCGACGTAGATGCTGTCCTTCCCAAAGACCGCGCGCCGCCGCTCGAGGACCTCGAGGTAGAGCTGCTCCGCCCCGGCGAGATCGCCCCGGCCCTCGCGCGCCCGTGCCAGGTTGTTCATGAAGACCAGCGCCGCGCCGCTGTCGACGCCCGACGCCTCGCGCTGGATCTCGACGGCCTCGCCGAGAAGCTGCTCCGCCTCGGTGAAGTTCGCGGCCTCGAGCTTGCGCATCCCGAGGTTGTTCAGGCTCGACGCGACGTCTGGGTGGCGCGGGCCGTAGATCTCGCGCCGGATCTCGAGCGCGCGCAGGTGGGCGGCGTCGGCGGCCGCCCCCTCACCCCGGGCCACGAGCAGCACGGCCAGCGCGTCCAGCGAGCGGGCGTAGACCGCCGAGCGCTGGCCGAAGAGCTGCTCGTTGATGGCCACCGCCTCGCGCGCCAGGGCCTCCGCCTCGTCGTACTTCGCCGCGCGCTGGAGCAGCGAGGCGAGCCCGGAGAGCGTAGCCGTCGTGTGGTCGTTTCCCCCGGGGTAGAGCGTGCGGAACCGCGCAAGCGCGTCGCGCAGCGCCGACTCGGCTTCGGTGAGATTGCCGCGCTTGTCGAGCAGCAGGCCGATGTTCAAGAGGTCGGTCGCCACGAACGGGTGGCTGTCGCCGAGCGTCTCGCGGTGCATCGCCAGCGCTTCGCGGTAGCAGGCTTCCGCCTCCTCCAGCTTCCCCTGGTAGTGGTAGACGTTCCCCAGCGAGTTCAGCGTGACGGCGAGGTCACTGTTCGCGCCCTGGAAGAGCTCGCGCTGGCGGGCCAGCGACTCCTCGAGCAGTACCCTCGCGTCGTCGTAGCGCGCCTGGTTCACGATCATGTTCGCAAGCCGCGTCTCGAACTCCGGGATCTTCGGATCGGCCGGGCTCCCGGCGCGCCGCGCGATCTCGACCGCCTGCCGCAGCCGGGCCTCGGCCCCGGGGAAGTCGCTCTTTGCCTCCGCGACGAGGCCCAGGTTCGAGAGCTGCAGCGCAACGTCCATGTGCGAATCGCCGCGCAGGCCGGTGTAGAGCTCGAGCGCGCGCTGGTACTGCGCTTCGGCCGCGGCGAAGTCGGCCACCTCGTAATAGGCGACCCCCATCGTGCTGCGCAGGTTGGCCTCGATCTCCGGATCCCCGCCCAGCTCGGTGCCGATCCGCTCCGTGGTCTTCTGCAGGATGTCGCGGAGCAGCGCGGTGTCGCGGCCCTGGGCGACCTGCGCCCCCACGCCTTCGAGCATCGACGCGAGGAACCGGGAGACCTGCTGAGCGCTCTTCTTCTCGCGTTCGGCCCGGAAGTAGAGGGCCGTCGAGACGAGCAGCCCGGCCAGGACGGCGAGCGAGGTGGCGGCCGCGCCGAGCACGAGGGCGCGATGGCGTTCCGTGAACTTCCGGATCTGGTAGGCGGCGCTGGGCGGGCGGGCGGCGATCGGCTCCGAGTTCAGGTACCGCTCGATATCCTCGGCCAGCGCGGCTGCACTGCCGTAGCGGCGCGACGGGTCCTTCTCCAGCGCCTTGCCGACGATCGTCTCGACGTCGCCGTCGAGCCTCCGCTGGCCGGACCAGGAGACCGACATCGAGCGGGGCGGCTCCTCGCAGATCACCCGAACCGCCTCGAGCAGCGACGCGTGAGCCACGTCGTACGGGCGCTGGCCCGTCAGCATCTCGTAGAGCACGATCCCCAGCGCGTAGACGTCGGTGCGGACGTCGATCGCCGCCGACTCGCCGCGGGCCTGCTCGGGGCTCATGTAGGGCAGGGTGCCCTTGATCGCGCCGGCGATGGTGAGCGTCTCCGCGAGCTGCAGGTCCTCGTCGGTCAGCCGCGCCAGGCCGAAGTCGAGGATCTTCACGTCGGGTCCGCCTCCGCCCGCGGTGGACACGCCGCTCCGTTCCTCGGTGACGATGATGTTCGACGGCTTGAGATCGCGGTGGATCACGCCGCGCTGGTGCGCATAGTGCACGGCCAGCGCGATGCGTGCGGCCAGCCGCAGGCGGTGGCGCAACTCGTCGGGCGTGATGGATTTCGGCCGGAGCGAGAGGTAGGCCGACAGGTCCGGCCCCCGCACCAGTTCCATGGCGAACCAGTGCAGGCCGTCGGCGGTGCGCCCCGATTCGTAGATCGCGCCGATGTCCGGGTGCTTGAGCCGCGCCAGCGTCTCGACCTCCCGCTGGAACATCCGCACCTGGACCTCGTCGACGGCGACGCCGCCGCGGATCACCTTCAGCGCGACGCGCCGCCGCGGCTCCTGCTGCTCGGCCTCGTAGACGACCCCCATGCCGCCCTCGCCGAGCTTGCCGAGAATCCGGTAGCCGCCGATCGAGTCCGGCATCGCCCCGGACGAGGCCGCGCCGGGGGGAGGCGCCCCGCTCCGTCCGGCATCGACCGTGTGCTCGCCGCTTTGCTCCGTCATCGAACCCCCCGGGCCGATCACCGGCCGTCCAGCCCCAACTGCCCTGTTTATGGTAGTTCGCCCGGCCTACGGCAGCTTCACCTCGACCGCCGTCGGCTCGCCCGCCTTCACCTTGATCGACTGCCGGGTCACGACGTCGGTGCCGCGCCTGAAGTTCAGCTCGTACTTGCCGGGCTCGAGTCCGCTGAGCTTCGCGGTGCCGCCGGCGTCGGTGCCGAGGCTGTACCCCTCCTGCGAGAAGATCCGCTGCAGGATCAGCATCGAGCTGAGGTCGAGGCCGGTCGAGTCCTTGACCCCGACCATCAGCCCCGAGACCCCCTTGCCCGAGCTGTCGACGACCTTCACCGTCACCGGCTGGGCGCGCTGCAGCGTGACGGCGACCTCGCGGGGCGAACTCTTCGCCGACCGGCACGCCCGGCAGCACCTTGAGCGCGAAGCCGGTGGCGACCACGGCCAGGTCGTAGGTCCCGTCGGCGAGGTTCCGGACCTGGGCCCGGCCGTCGACGTCGCTGCCGAGGTCCATCCCGATCCCCGCTCCGGCGGTTCCCAGGTCGAGCCGCAGCACCATCGCCCCCTCCACCGGCTGGCCCAGTTCGTCCTTGATCGAGAAGATCATCGGCCGCGCCGGCCGCAGTCCGGCGTTCTGCCCCTCGAGCTGGGCGTCCGGCTTGATCGTCAGCGGCCCGATCGTCTCCGAGCCGTGCCCCTCGTGCAGCACCGAGAGCCGCCACTCGCCGGGCTCGAGCCCCTCCACGACGAACCGCCCGTCCTCGCCGGTCGTCGCGCTTCCGGTCGAGGTCGTGCGCTCGTCGACCTCGCCGTCGGCGTCGAGCTGGACCGCGACGATCCGCGCCCCCTTGAGCGGCTGGCCGCTGTCGAGGTCGGTCACCTGTCCGGAGACCTCGGCCTCCGACAGGACCAGGTCCTGCTCGACCGCCGCCTTGCCGTCCGGGACGGTGAACCGGACGCTGGTCCCGACGTCGCCCGGCTTCGATGCGACCGGCATCACCGCCGCGCGGTACTCGCCCGCGCCCGCCAGCCGGACCTCGAAGCTGCCGTCCGGGCCGGTCTGCGTCGAGGCCAGGTCCTGCACCGTGTTGGTGGCGTCGGTCTTGACGAAGAAGACGCGCGACTCCACGGGAGAGCCCCCGCGCCGCACCACCCCCTTGACCGTGATCGCCGCGCCGCCGCCGGCCGGGAAGTTCAGCACCGCGGTGCGCGCCTCCTCGACCTTGACCGACTGCATCTGCATCTTGCTCATCATCTCGGCCTGGGCCGCGCCGTCCTCGTCGCCGCCGCCGCGCGGGGTCGGCATGCTGACGACCATGTAGTCGCCCGGCGGGATGGTCTCGAGCTTGTAGTGCCCGACCTCGTCGGTGGAGGTGATCATCCGCAGGTTGGCGCCGAAGCCGGTGGTCGCGGTGATCATGTAGTTGGGCTGCGGCAGGCCGCTCTTGTCGCGGACGATCCCCTCGATCGTGCCGCCGGGGCCCAGGTCGACCGTCAGGTCGGCCGGCGGGACGCCGGGCTGGATCTCCAGCGTCGACTTGGCCGGCGCGTAGCGGTCGGACTCGACCCGCAGCGCGAGTTGTCCCGGCGCGATCCCGCTCAGCGTGAAGCGGCCGTCCGGCCCGGTCGTCGCCGCGGGGCGCTGGTTGGGGTCCATCTGCTTCAGCATTCCGGCCAGCCCGCCCCCTTCCTCGATCACGATCGCCGCGCCGCCGACCGGGGCCTTGCTCCCCTTGTCCTGCGCGAGGCCGCGCACGGTCGCGCCCTTCTCGAGACGGATCTCGCCCAGGTCGAGCGGCTGGCCCGGGAGCAGCTCGGTCTCCTCGATTCGCGTCGGCACCAGCCCGTCGGCCGTGACCTTGAAGGTGTACTTGCCGGGCACCAGGTCCTCGAGCGTGAAACGGCCGTCGGCGGCGTGCACCGCGCGCTTCTCCACGCCCATTCCGAGCGCGGTCATCATCCCCATCGGGCTCGAGTCCCCCTTGGGGATCGCTTCGACGAAGAGGCCGGCGACCGGCACCGGCGGGTCGCCGGTGAGGACCCGCCCGGTCACGGTCCCCGACCCCTTGGCCCGCAGCGTCAGGGTCACGGCGTCGCCGTCGGGCTTGAGCTCCTTCTGCGAGGCCGACGCGAAGCCGGCGTGGGAGGCCGTGACCTCGTAGGTCCGGTCGGCCGGCAGGCCGGCCAGCGCGAAGGCGCCGTCGGCGCCGGTCGTGCACTCGCGGCGCACGAAGCCGCCGGTCATGCTCAAGCTCTGCGTTGCGACATCCGCCTCGGCCACCGGCTTGCCGGCCTCGTCGACCACGGTCCCGGAGATCGCCGCACCGCGCTCCATCGTCAGCGTGCCGACGTCGGCGCCGTGCTCGGCCTGCACGAGGACCTTGTCCTTCTTCACCGGCGCGTAGCCGTTGGGCTCGACCTCGACGGTGGCCGTCCCGGTCGGGAGCCGCTCGATCCGGAACGCCCCCTCCTTCGCGACCACCTTGGGGCCGCTGCGCCGGACGGTGCGCCGGTTGCCGGCCCAGTCGTCCGGCGTTTCGTACGACAGCTCGACCGAGAGCCGCCCGTCGAACGGCTGATCGCCCGCCAGCAGCTTGCCCGTGAGCGTGACGCCGCGGTCGAGCGTGATCGTCGCCGGTGCGGTCCGCCGTCCGTCGGTGGCCCGCACGCCGTCGAGCCAGGCCGGGGCGTAGTCCTCGTGCGTCACCTCGAGCAGGAAGGCCTGCGCGGCCGGGACGCCGGCGAGCTCGAAGGCCCCCTTGTCGTCGGTCCGGGCGTAGAGGTCGCCGCCGCCGCCGGTCCAGTCGGCGAGGTTGCTCGGGAGGCCGCCCGAAGGACGGACGGAGACCGAGGCCTTGGCGATCGGCTTCCCCTCCCGGTCGACGACGCGGCCGGGGATCGTGACGCCCGGCTTCAGGTAGAGGAAGACGTCCGCGGGGGCGGCGCCCAGCCCGACCCCCACGCGGTCGCGCGACGCGGCACGGAAGCCCGGGGCCGAGGCCGAGACGCTGTAGAGGTCGGGTGCGAGGCCGGCGAAGCGGAAGCGGCCCTGGGCGTCGGCGGCGGCCTTGGCGCGGAAACGCTTCGCGTCGTCGGGATCGAAGAAGCCGGAGGCGTCGCTCCCGGCCGCCTCGACCTCGGCCTTCGCCAGCGGCCGCCCGGTCCGGCGGTCGAAGACCTGGCCGGAGAGGGCGAGGCCGGCCTCGAGCGCGACCGTCACCGGCTGGTCGCCGGACAGGTCGCGGCGGGTCGCGGGGGCGAACCCGGCGGCCTCGACGCGCAGCGCGACCGGCGGCGTGCCGGGGACTTCCAGCGCGAAGCGGCCGTCGGCGCCGGTCTTCGTTTCCGGCAGGCGCGTCGGCTGCGGCGTGGCGTCGCCGGTCGCCTCCCCCTCGGGGGGCTTGGGGAGTTCCGCGGGCCGTGCCACGACGAGCGCACCGGCGACCGGCGTGCCGTCGGCCTTGACCACCGCGCCCGAGATCCGGGTCGAAGCCGGACCGGCGGCGGACGCGAGCGACGGGAGCGCAGCGGCGACCATGGCGAAGCAGGCGAGCGCCGCGAGGGGCAGCGAAGGACGGGTCATCGGGATCCTCCCCACCGGTGAGTTGGCGGACCGCACGATTGTACGCGAGCGGCGGGAGGGCCCCTTCGCCAGCGGTTGCCGGAGGGGAACGGACGGTTGCACCGGCGCGACGGAAAACCGGGGACAGGCTTACCGACTTACGGTAGCTGTCCCCGGTTTCCTGGCTTACCGACTTACGGTAGCTGTCCCCGGATTCCTACGGCCCGGGCGTCATTCGACGGTCACCGACTTGGCGAGGTTCCGGGGCTGGTCGACGTCGCAGCCGCGCAGCAGCGCGATGTGGTAGGCCAGGAGCTGCAGCGGCACGACCAGCAGGGCCGGGGTGATGAACTCCGGCGCCGCCGGCACGGCCAGGACGTGGTCGGCCTTGCCGGCGAGGTGCTCTTCCTTTCCCTCGGTGGTGACGACGATCAGCGTCCCGCCGCGCGCCTTCACCTCCTCCATGTTGGAGAGCATCTTCTCGAACACCGCGTCGTGCGGGGCCAGCGCCACGACCGGGAGCTGCTCGTCGATCAGCGCGATCGGGCCGTGCTTCATCTCGCCGGCGGGGTAGCCCTCGGCGTGGATGTACGAGATCTCCTTCAGCTTGAGCGCCCCCTCGAGCGCGATCGGGTAGTTGACCCCGCGCCCGAGGTAGAGGAAGTCCTTGGCGTCCTTGTAGGTCCGCGCCAGCGCCTGGATCGCCTCGTCCAGCTCGAGCGTCCGCTCCACGAACGACGGCAGGTGGACGATATCGGTCAGCCGGTCGCGCACCGCGGCCCGGTCGAGCACGCCGCGCGCCGCACCGATCCTGAGCGCCATCAGGTAGAGCGCCGCCAGCTGGGCAGTGAAGGCCTTGGTCGAGGCCACGCCGATCTCGGGCCCGCAGTGGGTCAGGATCGTCCCCTCGGCCTCGCGCGTGGCGGTCGAGCCCATCACGTTGCAGATCGCGATCGAGCGCGCGCCGCGCGACTTGGCCTCGCGCAGCGCGGCCAGCGTGTCGGCCGTCTCGCCCGACTGGGTGACGATCGTGATCAGCGTGTCGCGGTCGACGAGCGGGTCGCGGTAGCGGAACTCGGACGCATAGTCGACCTCGGCCGGGACGCGCGCCAGCGTCTCGAGGTAGAACTTGCCGACCAGCGAGGCGTGCCAGGAGGTCCCGCACGACGCGAGGTAGACCCGCTTCACCGCCTTCAGGTCGGCGTCGGTCAGCGGGAACTCGTCGGGTGCGAAGAAGACCTCGCCCCGGTCGAGCGAGATCCGCCCGGCCAGCGTGTCGTTGATCGCGCGCGGCTGCTCGTGGATCTCCTTGAGCATGAAGTGGCGGTAGCCGCCCTTTTCGGCCAGCACCGGGTCCCAGGCGATCTGCTTGACCTTGAGCGGCCGCGGCGCGCGGTCGGGCCCGAAGACCTCGACCTTGTCCTCCGTGATGACGACCGTCTCGTGGTCCTCGATGAAGACGATGTCGCGCGTGTGCTCGAGCAGCGCGGTCAGGTCCGAGGCCAGGAAGTTCTCCCCCTTGCCGATGCCGGCGACCAGCGGCGGCCCCAGCCGCGCGCCGACGATCTTGCCCGGGTCGTCGACCGCCATCGCGCACATCGCGTAGATCCCGGAGAGCCGCGCCGCGACGTTCTGCACCGCGGTCTCGAGCGGCGAGCCCTTCTTCATCTCGCGCGCCACGAGGTGGGCGACGACCTCGGTGTCGGTCTCGGAGCGGAAGACGGCGCCCTCGGCGAGCAGCTCGTTCTTCAACTCGAGATAATTCTCGATGATCCCGTTGTGAACCAGCACGACCCGGTCGTGCGGGTCGCGATGCGGGTGGGCGTTCTCCTCGGAGGGGCGGCCGTGGGTCGCCCAGCGGGTATGGCCGACGCCGAATTTCGCGGCCCCGACCGGCTCGCGCTCGAGCACGGCCTCCAGCTCGCGCAGCTTGCCGACCGCGCGGCGCAGGGTGAACGACTCGCCGCCGTTCAGCAGCGCGATCCCGGCCGAGTCGTAGCCCCGGTACTCCAGCCGCTTGAGCCCCCCGACCAGGATCGGGGCGGCGTTACGGGATCCGACGTAGCCGACGATGCCGCACATGAAGCGCTCCTCGAGGTCCCGCGGCCGCCGCCGGGGCGGGGGAGAAATATGCCGTCCCGGGGCAGGAAATGCCCGCAGCCCCGGCACATCGGACCGTGGGCGGCCGGTCGGGGCCGGCCTCCGTGCCGGCCCGCCACGCGCCCCTCGTCGTGAGGGCCGGCACGGAGGCCGGCCCCTACGGCGCCGGAGGGCCGCCTTTCGGGCCGCCCGGCCTGGCCGCGGCCTTCATCGCGGCCATCTTCTCGCGCCGCTTGGTGGCCCACCCCTCGATGTTCCGCTGGTCGACCCGGGTGATCGCCAGGGCGTCGGCGGGGACGTCCTTGGTGACCGTCGTCCCGGCCCCGACGTAGGCGCCGGCCCCGACCGTGACCGGGGCCACGAGCTGGGTGTCCGAGCCGATGAAGACCCCGTCCCCCAGCACGGTCCGGTTCTTGAACACGCCGTCGTAGTTGCAGGTGATCGTGCCCGCGCCGACGTTGACGTCCCGCCCCAGCTCGGCGTCGCCGATGTACGAGAGGTGGGAGGCCTTCGACCCGTCGCCGAAGACCGCCTTCTTGGTCTCGACGAAGTTGCCGACCTTGCAGTGCGCCCCCAGCGCCGTCCCCGGCCGGAGGTGCGCGAACGGCCCGACCGCGCTGCCGTCGCCGATCGAAGATCCGGCGGCGATCGTGTACTCCCGGACCTCGACGCCGTCGCCCAGCCGGCAGTCGGTCAGCCGTGCGCCGGAGCGGACGACGCAGTTCCGGCCGATCGCCGTCGCACCTTCCAGCACGACTCCCGGGTAGAGCACGCTGTCCGCGCCGATCGTCACCGTGTCGTGGATCCAGGTCGAGGCCGGGTCGATCACGGTCACGCCGCCGTCCATCAGGCGACCCAGCACCCGCTCGTTCATGGTCCGCTGCAGCAGCGCCAGCTGGCGCCGGCTGTTGACCCCCAGCGCCTCGTCGGCCGCCCCGTGCACGACCGCCTGGACCCGGCGCCGGCCGGCCAGGAGCAGCCTCACGGCGTCGGTCAGGTAGTACTCCTTCTGTGCGTTGTCGGGCCTGATCTTCGCGATCGCGGCGACCAGCGCCGGCCAGTCGGCGCAGTAGGTTCCAGTGTTGATCTCGCGGATCCTGCGCTGCGCCGCGCTCGCGTCGCGCTCCTCGACGATCGCGCGGATCCGGCCGTCCTTCCCGCGCACGACCCGCCCGTAGCCGGACGGGTCGGCCAGCTCGGCGGTGAGGACCGTGAGCGCGGCGCCGGCGCGGAGGTGTCCCTCCGCAAGCGCGGCCACCGCCTCGGCGGGTAGCGCCGGCACGTCGCCGCAGAGGATCAGCGCGGTCCCTTCGAACCCCTTCAGCGCGGGGAGCGCGCGCCGCACCGCGTCGGCGGTGCCGCGCCGCTCGGTCTGCTCGACGAACCGCAGCGGGGCCGCGGGCAGTGCCTGCTCGAGCCGCTCCCGGACGCGTTCGCCCTGGACGCCGACGACCACCACGACCGGCGACGCCCCGGCCGCGAGCGCGGCCCGGACCACGTGCTCGACCAGCGGGCGGCCGGCGATCTCGTGGAGGACCTTGGCGTGCGCCGACCGCATCCGCGTCCCCTCGCCGGCGGCGAGGACGACCGCGGCCAGGCCGGCGGCGGGGCGGGGGGGGGCCTCAGTAGACCGCGGGACCCTTGTCGGTCTCTTCCGGGGGGACGATCTGCGGGCCATCGTCGAAGACCTCCTGGTCGGCGCCGTCGAGTTCCTCGTCGTCGTCGAAGTCGTCGTCATCGAGGTCGTCGTATTCGTCGCCCAGATCGGAGTCGGGCGGCTCGACCAGCGCGACGTAGCCCGCGGTCTCGCGCAGGCGCTCGAAGTCCGGATCGCCGAGGGAGTGGGCGCGGTGCTCGGGATCGACCTCGATCGCCAGCTTCAGCTGGTTGAGCGCATCGTCGAGCCGGCCGTCCAGCGCCAGCGTGGCGGCCCGGGCGTAGTGCACGCGGCCGACCGAGAAGCCCAGCGACTCGGCCTGGTCGAAGGCGCCCAGCGCCTCTTCGACCTGTCCGCCGTTGGCGAGCGAGACGCCGTGGCGCAGCCACTCGTCGGCGGTGACGGGGGCCGGGGCGTCGGGGGCCAGCTTCTGCTCGCACGCCGTGAGGTGGACGCGGGCGCGGTCCGCGATCTCGGCCAGGTCCCGCTCGGTGCCGTACTTGTCGAGGAAGGCCCGGAACCCGGAGGCGGCGAGCCGCCAGTCGCGCTTGCGCAGGAAGCTCTCCATCGCCTCGGCGTAGAGCCCCTCGGCGGCGGCGAAGGCCTCGTGGCCGTGGGACGTCCGATTTCGGCCTGTCGCTGTGGTTTTGCGGCTGGGCATCAGGCAACCTCTTTGTTTCCGCGAGTTTTGGCGGTTCGAACGGAGGCGGAAAGCGCGCGGATGGTACGGCTCGGGGCGGGGACTGTCAATTCGCGGGGGGGGGGCGCGGATTCCGGCGGAGGCTGGGTCGTGCTGGCGCTCGGCAGCAACCTCGGGGACCGCGCGCGCCACCTCGAGGCGGCCCGCCGCGGCCTTTTCGCCCGCGGGTTCCGCTGGCTCCTGGCCTCGCCGCCCGAAGAGACCGCGCCGCTACCAGGCAGCGCGCCGGGCCAGGGGCCCTACCTCAACCAGCTGCTCGCGGCGCGGCGCGCCGGACTCAGCCTCGATCCGGCGGGCCTGCTGGCGCTCGGCCATGCGCTCGAGCAGGAGGCCGGCCGGCGGCGGGAGGCCGGGGAGCGCTGGGGGCCGCGCCCGCTCGACATCGACCTCGTGCTGTTCGGTGACCTCGTGCTCGACGGGCCGGGGCTCCTGGTCCCGCACCCCCGGTTCACGGAGCGGCCGTTCGTCACCGGGCCGCTGCTCGCCTGGTGGCCCGGGCTGCGCGACCCGCGGACCGGCGCGCCCCTCCGCGCCGGGGCGCCGGTGTAGGATCTGCCGCGATGCCCCCCCGGACGATCGCGCTCGAGGGCCCCATCGGCGTCGGCAAGACGACGCTGGCCCGTCGCCTCGCGCGGCGGATGGACGCGTCGCTCGTCCTCGAGCCGACCGACAACCCGTTCCTCGAGCCGTTCTACCGCGACCGCCGCGGCTCGGCCTTCTCGGCGCAGATCTGGTTCCTGGTCGCCCGCCACCGCCAGTGGCGCGAGATGCGCCAGGGCGACCTGTTCGTGCGCGGGGCGGTCTCGGACTACCTGTTCGAGAAGGACCGGATCTTCGCCTACCTCAACCTGAACGACACCGAGCTGGCGACCTACGAGCGGCTGTACGAGCTGCTCTCGGCCGAGGTCGTGCGGCCCGACCTCGTGATCTACCTGCAGGCCCGGATGCCCGTGATCCTCGACCGGATCGGCCGCCGCGGGCGCGAGGTCGAGCGCCGGATCTCGCACTCCTATCTCGACGAGGTGGTCCGGGCGTACGACCACTTCTTCTTCCACTTCCGCGAGGCCCCGCTGCTGGTGGTCGATACCAACGACATCGACCCGGCCCACGAGGAGGCCCACTTCGAGGACCTCTTCAAGCGGATCGAGGCGATGGACCGGACCTCCGGGGTCGAGTATTACAAGCCGCGCTGACTGCGTTCAGAAGCCGGGCTTGGCGCCCCCCCTCGACCCTGATACTGTGATCGGGAGCCGGAAGGCGCGGACCGCCGGGATCTTCGGGACCTGGACGGCCCCCCGCACCGGACCGGAGTGAACCACCGTTCGATGGTTCCCGTCCCTCGACCGAGCGATCGGCGGGGAGACGCGAGGACCCGCCATGACGCCATACCCGGAGGGCTCCGGCCCCCGTCCGTCCGATCCCGGCAAGATCACCGTTCCGGACGTGTCCCGTCGCAAGGGCGGACCGCCGCTGGTCATGCTCACCGCCTACGACGCCCCCTCTGCCCGCGCGGCGGACGAGGCGGGGGTCGACCTGATCCTGGTCGGCGACTCGCTCGGAATGGTCGTGCTGGGGCTGCCCGACACGCTGCGCGTCGACCTGGAGGACATGGTCCGGGCCACGGCCGCGGTCCGGCGGGCGCAGCCGCGCGCGCTCGTGGTGACCGACCTGCCGTACCTCAGCTACCACACCGGCGCGCGCGATGCGGTGCTCAACGCCGGCCGGCTGGTTCGTGAAGGGGGCGCCGAGGCGGTCAAGCTGGAGGGCGGGCGCAAGCGGCTCGAGGTCGTGCGCGCGCTGGTCGACGCCGAGATCCCGGTGATGGGCCACCTCGGCCTGACACCGCAGTCGCTGCACGCGATGGGCGGCTACCGCGTCCAGGCCCGCGCCGTGCCCGAGATCGAGCAACTGCTCGACGACGCCCAGGCGCTGTGCGAGGCCGGGATCTTCGCGCTGGTGCTGGAGGGGGTTCCGGCGGACGTCGCCAGCCTGGTCACCGAGCGAGTCCCGGTCCCGACGATCGGGATCGGCGCCGGGGCCGGCTGCGACGGCCAGGTGCTGGTCTTCCACGACCTGCTCGGGATGACCAGCGGCCCGGTGCCGAAGTTCGTGCGGCGCTACGCCGACCTGCACGGCGCCGCGGTCGAGGCGATCCGCGCCTATGCCCGGGACGTGCGCGAGCGCACTTTCCCGGCGGTGGCCGAGTCCTACCGCCTGCCGCGCGAGGCGGCGGCGGCGGTCGAGCGCCAGGCCCGGCGGCGGGCGCCGCGGGCCCGGGAACTCTGACCGTGGACCTCGTCCGGCGCGTCCAGGCGATGCAGGAAATGGCCCGCCAGGCCCGCGGGACCGGGAAGAAGATCGCCTTCGTCCCGACGATGGGATCGCTTCACGACGGCCACCTCTCGCTGGTGCGGCGCGCGCGCGAGCTGGGGGACGTCGTCGTCGTGTCGGTGTTCATCAACCCGAAGCAGTTCGGGCCGGCCGAGGACTTCGCGCGCTACCCCCGCGACCTGGCCCGCGACGCCGACCTCTGCATCCAGGAAGGGGTCGACCACCTCTTCGCCCCCGAGGTGGACGAGATGTACCCGCCGGGGCACCGGACCTTCGTCGACATGGAGGGTCTGACCACGGTGCTGGAGGGGGCCGCGCGCGCCGGCCACTTCCGCGGCGTGCTGACGGTGGTGCTGAAGCTGCTGCACATCGTGAAGCCGCACTTCGCCTTCTTCGGTCAGAAGGACGCGCAGCAGGCCCTGATCGTGCGGCGGATGGTGAAGGACCTGAACCTCGACGCCGAGGTCGTGGTGGCGCCGACCGTGCGGCACGAGGACGGGCTGGCGCTCTCGTCGCGCAACGCCTACCTCGGCCCGGCGGAACGGGCCGCGGCGACGGTCCTCTCGCGGGCGCTGGGCCGTGCGCGCCAGATGGTCGAGCGCGAGGACGTGCGCAGCGCGCGGGCGATCGAGGCGGCGGTGCGCGAGGTGCTGGCCGCCGAGCCCCGGGCCCGCATCGACTACGTCGCCGTCGTCGACGCGGAGACGCTCGAGCCGCGCGGGGAGATCACCGGCGAGACCCTCATCCCGCTCGCCGTCTTCGTCGGCGGCACGCGGCTGATCGACAACGCGCTCGTCCGGCCCCCGGCCGCCCCGCGGCCGCCGGCAGGAGACAAGGCATGAAGCGATCGTTCCTCTTCGGCAAGGTGCACCGGGTCACGGTCACCGCGGCCGATCTCGAGTACGAAGGCAGCCTGACGCTCGACGCCGAGCTGATGGAGGCGGCGAACCTGCTGCCGTACCAGCGGATCGAGGTCTACGACGTGACGCGCGGCACGCGCTTTGCGACCTACCTGATCGAGGGGCCGCGGGGGGCGGGGGACTGCTGCGTCAACGGGGCGGCAGCGCACCTGGTCGAGGTCGGCGACAAGGTGATCGTCGCGGCCTACTGCGAGCTGGAGGACCGCGAGGTCGCGGGGCACCGGCCGCGGATCGTGCTGGTAGGGGAAGGGAACCGGCCTTACGCGGTCAAGGACGCCGAGACGGCGTTTGCGAAGGTGCCTGCCCAGTAGGGTTCGCGCTGGGGCGGCGTTTGACTGGTAAGGGCCCCCGGTGAGTGGGTCGCAGGCTCCAACACTCACCGGGGGCCCTTTCCAGCCAAACGCCTCCGTTGCAGGCCTCGGGCGGCCGCGTTCGAGAGAGAGAAGAGAAGTCGATCCTGCGCGCCCGGGGCGTTCGGCCCGGCTACCGCTGCCTTGTTCGGGATGAGTGGCGTGGTGCTCTTCCGTTCCGTCTCCTCGGGCGCAACCGTGCGTCGCATACGCCTCTCATCCTCTCCGCTTTATTGCCCTTCTCACGCGTTGCGCGAGCCGAGGGTGCGGAGGCGGAAGTCCCCCTGGCGAGTGTTGGAGCCTGCGACCCACTCGCCAGGGGGACTTCCGCCTCCGCACCCGGTCTGAGCACGGCCAGGGAAGGGCAAAAAAAACACGCCCCCACCACGATTGGTGGGGGCGCGCGGCGGCGCGTGGTCTTCGATGCGGGGGATCAGGTCTCAACCCGCGCTGCCGTCAGGGTCTCGCCGGCCGGCGGGGCTGGAACCCGGGTGGGGCGCCGCCGGCAGGCCATGTCTGGCGTCGGCGGGCGTATCGGACGGTGGCCGGGGGGCTTGAGGGGGGGGCCGAAAAATCGAAAGGGCCCGGCGGATCGCCGGGCCCCCTCGTTCTCGAGAACTCTAGCTAGCTAGTGGGGCGCTCCGTCAGGGCTGGGACGGAGAGGCCTGGCAGGCGCGGTAGCAGTTGTAGGCTGCGGTGTTCGCGAAGCTCACGCACCGACGCCAGTCGGACCGCGCGTTGTAACGCTTGATGTTCACGTTGCGCAGGCACAGCCCGGCCGCGATCGGATCAGTCGGGTTGTTGTCGAGGCAGGCCTGAGCTTCCAGGTCCAACTCGGCGAGCCGGGCCGCGAGCTGGTTGTCGCAAGCGACTTTGTCCTGGTCGTACTGGTCGATGCACTGTGCGAGGCAATCTTCCTGCGCGGCCGCGGGGGCAGCCCAGCTCCCCACGAACGCTGCGATGAGCACGAGGCCCATCACTTTGATAACAGCTGCCGGACGCATCGTATTAAGCTCCTTTCCTCCAGGCGCAGGGGATTCCGGATGTCTTTGTTCGACCTGACAACTCCTCACCTCTTCCTTACGGGCGGCTCTCAGGGCCCCGGACGCGATGTCCTTCGTGCCCGGCCAGGCTTCCAGTACCCCTCTCCCCTGCGCCCTGCCCATCGGGGGCCGAGGTGTGCCCTGGATCCGCCCTTGGAATCCCGCGGGCCGTCCCCGACCTTCCGGGCAGCTCGGAAGAAAGGGGACTGCTGGAGCGGGAATCCGACCTGACGGGCAGAAATAGACCCGGACTGTGAGGGGAAAGCAAGCAAAAAAACCGGGCAATCGGCAAGACCGTGAGACACCGGCGGGAAGAAGCGAGCCGCGGTGAGCAGTTAGTCCGCCCCGGCCGGACCGGCGGCGGCGGGCCGCCGCGGGCGGGTCGGTGACCGGGTCGGTGACATGATCGCGCGGCGGGTGCCGGATCCTCCCGAACGATTCCGATTCTGGTCGTCGGATTACGAAATCGGCCGGCATCTTCCGCGTGACCTTCCCGGCGCGGTGGTGATCCCGCGCGGTGCGGTCCGCGGCGGCACGGATCCGGCAAAAACGATTCCTCGACCGCGGTCGGTCGCCGTATATACGGACGCGCGGAATCCTCCACCTCGTCGGCATCGCCCCCCGAGCGGCCCGAAGGCGGGAGGTGTCTGTCACCAAGGAGGGTGTGGATGACACGGATCACGAGTCGGCTGGCGCTTGGGGCGGCCGGGGTCGCGCTCGCCCTGGCGGGCGGCCTCCCCGCGGTGGCCCAGTCCCCCAAGTCCCCCGACGTGAAGGTCGAAGCCCCGCTCCCGGGGGCCTTGTCCAGCAACATCGTCGACGCCGCCAGCGTCGACCTGAAGAGCGAGCGGGCCTACTCGGCCTACATCCGGCGGCGCTACTTCAACGGCCACGAGGCCGTCTTCAACGTATCGGTCAACCAGGGCGCGACCTGGCGCGACGCCGACCAGCGGGTCAGCACCAACTTCGCGCCCGGGTCGATCGACGGCGACATGCAGCTGGCGATCGTGCGGTCGGCAGGCGACCAGTTCGTCCACGTCCTGTTCGCGAACCGGAACTTCGACAACGGCGACTTCTACGTCGTCTCCTCGAGCGACCGCGGGGAGACCTTCGGCAACCCGCTGAACCTGGCCCTGCTCTACGCCCCCCCGGGGGCGCTGCCGCTCTCCTACGGCCACACCCTGCTGGCGCTGCCGGGAGGGAAGGCCTACGCCATCTGGCACGACGAGAGCGAGGGGAGCGGGCTGGGGCTCAACTCGGTCTACCTGCGCGCCACGAGCAACGGCGGCGCGAGCTGGGCGGCCAAGAAGAAGCTCAATATCGTCGACCTCTCGGCCCAGGTCGAACGCGCGACCGAGGTCACCGCCTGCGCCGACAACAACCGGCGCGTCCACGTCGCCTGGAAGGACAAGCGCCACCCGACGCCTGCGAACGTCGGGACCTACCCCGGTCGGATCCTGTTCCGCGCCTCGGCCGACGACTCGGCCACCTTCGGCCCCGAGCGGAAGCTCGACAGCGGCGATACCGCGCCGGCCGGGACCGAGTCCGAGCTGCCAAAGCTGGCCTGTTTCGGCAACGCGACCGCAGGGACCGTGGCCGCGGCCTGGCAGGACCAGCGCGGCGGCGACTGGGACGTCTACTTCAACATCTCGCGCGATGGCGGCACGACCTGGCTGGCGAGCGATCTGCGGATCGACGCGGCGGCCCCGGCCGGATCGAACGCCAGGGCGCCGAAGCTGGTCGCGACGCAGTCCCCCGAGCGCTTCTACCTGGCCTGGGAGGACTCGCGGCACGGCGGCCGGGACCTGTACTTCACGGTCAGCTCGGACGGTGGTGCGAGCTGGGCGCCGGTCCAGCGCGTCAACCTCGGCGTCGCGGCCGGCACGGTTCCGGTCGGCTCGTGGGATCTCCTGGCGAGCGGCCTCAACGTGACGGTCGTCTTCGCCGACAACCGCAACGCCGCCAGCGGCGTCACCGCCCGCGACATCTTCGCGGTCGAGTCGAAGGACGGCGGGATCACCTTCCTGCCCGAGCGGCGGCTCGACCTGGGCTCGCAGCCCGGCGCGGCGAACAGCGTGAACGTCGTCGCATCGGCCTCCGGGGCCTCCTTCCTGGCCGTCTACCCCGACTACCGCGACAATGAGACCAAGTCCAACCCCTACGGGAACGGTGTGGGGCAGGCGATCGATCCCAACGACCCCGACGCCGACGGGATCCCGAACGCGCGCGACAACTGCGACAACTATCCGAACGCCAGCCAGGCCAACGGCGACTTCGACCGCCTCGGCGACCTGTGCGACCCGTTCCGCACCGATCCCGACAACGACATCGACAGCGACGGCTTCCCCTCGACGATCGACAACTGCCCCGATCGGGGGAACCTGTTCCAGGAGAACGCCGACGGCGACAAGTACGGCGACATCTGCGACTTCTGCCCCTCGACCGTCGAGGCCGTGACGCGGGACCTCGACCGTGACGGCACCGGGGACGCCTGCGACTCCGACGTGGACAACGACGGCCAGGCCAACGGGGTGGATCCCGACGACGACGGCGACGGCACGCCCGACGCTTCGGACAACTGCGATTTCGTCCCGAACGCCCGGCAGCCCGACGAGAACGGCGACGGCGAAGGCGACGATTGCGACACCAACGACCTGATCGTGCAGAACGTCCGCGCGCGCTTCGTGGCGGGCCGGCAGGCCCGGCTGGAGTGGGAACTGGAAGAGGGGGCGCAGTCCTACAACGTGTACTTCGGGCTGGCCGAACGGCTGCAGACCGGGCACCCCGGCTACTGCTACCGGCCGCAGGCCGCCGTGAACCGGGCCTATCTGTCGGACGATCCCGAGCCGGGGCGGATCTTCTGGTACCTCGTGACGGCCCGCGACGCCACGACCGAGGGGAGCGCCGGGCGCCGCTCGGACGGCACCCCGCGCCCGAAGCCCTCGCCGTGCGACATCACGGCGGCCAACGACTGGGACCAGGACGGTGTCGGGAACGCAATCGATAACTGCCGCTTCGACGCCAACGGCAGCCAGGCCGATACCGACCGCGACGGGCGCGGCGACGCCTGCGATCCCTTCGCCGGCGATCCCACCGACGATGCCGGCGACCGCGACGGGGTGGGGGCGAACGTCGACAACTGCCCGTTCGTGGCCAACCCCTCCCAGGCGGACGGGGACGCGGATGGCGTCGGCGACGCCTGCGACCTCTGCCCCGCCGCAGCCGACCCGTTCCAGCGCGACGAGGACGGGGACGGGCTGGGCGACGCCTGCGACCCCGACGCCGACGGCGACGGTCTCCTCAACGAGACCGACCTCGACGACGACGGCGACGGCGTCCCCGACGGCTCCGACAACTGCGTTCTGGGCGCCAACGGCCGGCAACTCGACCGCGACGCGGACGGGATCGGCGACGCCTGCGACGCGGACGACCGCGAGATCAACGGGCTGACGGTCGAGCTGGGCAGCCCCGACCGGCTGCTCTGGAGCCGCGAGCAGGGGGCCTCGAGCTACTCCGTCTACAGCGACCTGACCCTCTCGCTGGGCGGCGCGGTCTACGGGCAGTGCTACCGCCCGGGCACGCCGGTGCCGTTCACCGACGCGCTCGAGCGCCCGGCGCCGGGGACGTCGCGCTGGTTCCTGGTGACCGGCTTCTTCGGCGGGACGCAGGGGAGCGCCGGCCGGACCAGCGACGGGACCGAGCGGCTGGTCCCCAGCGGCTGCCCGTAGGGGCGGCCGCCGGGCCGGCGCGGCGCGCCGGGTTGCGTCCCGGGACCGACTCGGGGGAACCTTCCGCGGACGTTCCGCGGAGGGTTCCCTCATGGCCGGGTCGCCGCGCGACCAGAATCTCCACCTCCAGTGCCCGCTCTGCCGCGGCCGGCTGACCGTCGACCGCGAGACCGGCGCCGTGATCGACGCCACCGCGCCGGCCGGGTCCAGGAAGGACTTCGAGGACGCACTCGGCGACCTGAAATCGGCCGACCAGCGCCGCGAGGAGGACTTCTCCCAGGCCTTCAAGGTCGAGACGAAGCGGACCGAGCTGCTCGACCGCAAGTTCGAAGCGGCCAAGGAGAAGGCCGAGAAGGACCCGAAGAAGCGGATCAACCCGATGGACTACGACTGATGGGGCGCGGGCGATGATCCGCCCGGCGCGCCCGCGGGGGACCCGGTGAAGAGCTTCCGCCGCGAGTTGACGATGAACGTCCCGGCGCGGATGGACTTCGTCAGCATCCACCGCGAGGTCGAGCGGGCCGTGGCCGACAGCGGCATCGCGGAGGGGCTGTGCCTCGTCAACGCGATGCACATCACGGCCAGCGTCTTCATCAACGACAACGAGTCCGGGCTGCACGAGGATTACCGGCGCTGGCTCGAGCAGCTCGCGCCGTTCGACCCGAGCCCGGAGCGCTACCGCCACAATCGCACCGGGGAGGACAACGCCGACGCGCACCACAAGCGCCAGGTGATGGGGCGCGAGGTCGTGGTGGCGGTCACCGGCAGCCGGCTCGACCTGGGACCGTGGGAGCACATCTTCTACGGCGAGTTCGACGGCCGCCGGCCCAAGCGCGTGCTGATCAAGATCGTCGGCGCATGAGATTCCCCGCGCTGCGCCGAGCCCTGCCCGGGACCGCCCTCGCGCTCGCCGCGGCGCTGGTTGGGCCGGGCTGCACGCGGGGGCCGGCCTCCGACGTCCAGGCGCTCTACGACGCCGAGCGCGAGAACCGCCTCGACGCCGAGCTGCTGGCCGCGGCGCTCGACGACCGCTCGCCGGACGTCCGCGTCACCGCGGCGGCTATGCTCGGGCGGCTCGGGCTGCCGGACGGGGTCGCGCTGCTGGCGCGCGCGGCGCGCGATCCCGACCCGGGCGTGCGCGTCACCGCCGCCGCCGCGCTGGCCCGCTTCCGCCGCGCCGACACCGCGCCGATCCTGGCCGAGCTGGTGATCGACCCGGTGCCCGTCGTGCGGCGCCGTGCCGCCCAGGCGCTGGCCGACATCGCACCGGCCGAGTCGCTTCCGGCCCTGATGACGGCGATGCGCGACAGCGACCCGCTGGTGCGGCGCGAGGCCGCGCGCGCGCTGGCGGCGATCGCGTCGCCCCTGGCGGCCGATCCGCTGATCGCGGCGGTGGGGGATCCCGACCCGGAGGTGCGCGCCGGTGCGGCCCGGGCGCTGGGTGCGGTCCGCGAGGAGCGGGCGCGCGAGGCGCTCTTCGTGCTGTCCCGCGACGGCAACCCGCTGGTGCGCGGCGCCGCCTCCGAGTCGCTCGTCCGGCTCGGGGTCGGGCCGCTCGACGCCGACGCCTTCGCGGCCGTCCCCGCGCCGGCTGCGCCCGCCCCGGCGCCCGCGCGCCGGCCCGCGGCGCCGACGGTTCCGATCGAGCCGCCCGTCGCCCCGGAGGAGGAGGTCATCCCCGACGTCGGCCCGCCGCCGGGAACGCCCCCCGGCGGCCCCTGACTTGCGCCCCGGCCCCCCCGGACCAACAATCCTCCGGGGGCAGTCGATCCCCGGATCCCTCTTACGACGGCTCCGGCAGCGACCGGGGCCTTTCGCGGCCTGCCATCCCGGTGCGGCCAGCTCAATTCCCCTCGGGGACATCGGTTCTGGACAAGACGGTGAGTCGTCTGCTAGCCTTCCAGCAGTCGGTGCGAGTGAGCCGATGGTCGCGGCCCTTTCTGGCGGTCGCGGCGATTCCTCTGGGATTCGTTCTCGGTTGCGGGGTGGCGCCGGACTCTTCCCGCGTCCCATCGCACAGCCCCGCCGGGAGACTCGAAGCTTCACGGGACGCGAAGGTCCCGCTTCCGGCATCTCCTCCGGGGGGTTCCGGCTCCATCGCCCGCGCGGAGCGAGTGCGGCAGCTGGGCCAGGCGCCCGGCGCGACCGCGGCCGCTCTCGCGGCGGGGCTCGATGACCCGGATCCGCTGGTGCGAGGTTGCACGGTGCACGCGTTGCTGCACCTGAACCCGGACGACGTGGGAGCACGGTTGCTCGAAAGCAACGGACGCTGGTCCGCGGAGCGGACGCTGCTCGCCGGCGAAATCGCCGGGCGGGCCGCGGCGTTGCCCCTGCGCCAGGCGCTCGCGGAGCGTATCTGCGCTGCGGCGGCGGGCGAACGCGACGCGCTGGCGCGCGCGCAGGCCGCCGCGGCGTGCGTGCGCTCCGCCGGCGCAGCGCGGGCGGCGGCGTTCGTGGACGACCCGGATTGGACGGTTCGGGCCCGCGTGGGGGCGGCGCTCGCAGCGCTGCCGCCGACACAGGACAGACAGGATGCCCTCGCACGGCTCGCGTCCGACCCGCACCCTACGGTGCGCGGCCTCGCGGCCCGCGCGGGATGAACGACACCGGGAGCGAGATCCCGGACAGGATGGCCAGGTGAACCAGGAATCAGGCAAGGGCTTCGCGGAAAAGAAGGGTGGTTTCAAGCGTCGCCGTCGTCGTCGCCGCCCGGACGGGAACGGCGGACAGCGCGCGGCCGAGGGGACGGCGGCTGCCGTCGCCGAGGGGACCCCGGAGTCCAGCAACTCCGAGCCGCTCGAGGCGCACGGGGTGCTCGAGGTCCTGCCGGAAGCGTACGGCTTCCTGCGCACGCAGAAGGCCAACTACCTGCCGCGCCCCGACGACATCTGGGTCGCGCCCGACATCATCCGCGACCGCAGGCTCGAGGAAGGGGTCGAGATCCGGGGCCTCGCGCGTCCGACCGGGCGGCGCGGCCCGGCCCTCTACGAGATCCTCGAGATCAACTCCAGCCCGCCCGAGGCCTGGGAGAGCCGGCGCCACTTCGCGGACCTCACCGCGACCTCGCCCGAGGAGGTTGTGCGCCTCGAGACCGGCCGCGAGCCGATCGAGCCGAGGGTCGTCGACCTGGTCGCGCCGATCGGCAAGGGGCAGCGCTGCCTGGTCGTCGCGCCGCCGAAGGCGGGCAAGACGACGCTGCTGCAGCAGGTCGCCCACGCCGTCGCGGTCAACCATCCCGACATGCACCTGATCGTGCTGCTGATCGACGAACGCCCGGAGGAGGTCACCGACTGGCGCCGCCGCGTGCCGAACGGTGAAGTCATCGCCTCCAGCTCGGACGAGATGGCACGCAACCACGTGTCCGTCGCCGAGATCGTGCTCGAGCGTGCGAAGCGGCTGGTGGAGTCGGGCAAGGACGTGCTGATCCTGCTCGACTCGCTGACCCGGCTGGCACGGGCCTACAACGTCGAGCAGCGCGGCTCCGGCAAGATCCTGACCGGCGGCATCGACTCGCGCACGCTCGAGAACCCGCGCCGCTTCTTCGGCGCCGCGCGGCGCTGCGAGGAGGGGGGCTCGCTGACGATCATCGCGTCCTGCCTGGTCGACACCGGCTCCAAGATGGACGAGATCATCTTCCAGGAGTTCAAGGGGACCGGGAACACCGAGATCGTGCTCGACCGCAAGCTGTTCGAGAAGCGCGTCTTCCCCTGCATCGACATCCACCAGACCGGCACGCGCAAGGAGGAGAAGCTGCTCAAGGAGTGGACCCCCAAGGTCCACCTGCTCCGGCGCGCGCTCTCCACGATGAGCGCGGTCGACGCCGTCGAGGCGCTCCTGAAGAAGCTGTCGGCCTTCGAGACCAACCACGACTTTCTCTCCAGCCTCGGTGCGCCGGCGCGGACGGCGACGTAACGGGCTGGCTTTCCCGCGACCGTAGGGGCCGGCCTCCGTGCCGGCCCGACAAGCCGGATCGCCGGCGACTGGCTTTCGGGCCGGCACAGAGGCCGGCCCCTACGTTTTCTGGAGGAAGGCCAGCTGGCCGCAGGCGGCGAAGGCGTCCTTGCCCCGCGAGCGGCGGACCGTCCCGACGACTCCGGCCGCGGAGAGGACGCGCAGGAAGAACTCCAGGCGCGCCTCGGGCGAAGGGCGGAAGGGGAGCGCGGGGGTCGGGTTGAACTCGATCAGGTTGACCTTCGCGCCGGCCCGCCGCGCCAGCTTCGCCAGCTTGTGCGCCAGCTCGGGCGCATCGTTCACTCCGTCGAGCATCACGCACTCCAGCGTCGGCTCGTCGCGCCGCCCTTCGCCGAACTCCCGCACCGCGTCGGCCAGCTCCTCCAAGGTGACCGTGCGCGCGATCGGCATCAGGCTGCGCCGCACCTCGGCATCGGCGGCGACCAGCGAGACCGCGAGCCGCGGCACGACCGGCTCCTGCGCCAGCCGGCGGATTCCCTTGGGCAGCCCGACCGTCGAGACCGTGATCCGGCGCGGCCCCAGCCCGAAGCCGCGCTCGTGGGTCAGGATCCGCAGCGCCGCCAGCACGTTCTCGACGTTCTGCAGCGGCTCGCCCATCCCCATGAAGACGATGTTGTACTCGCCGGCCGGCGTGCCGGTTTCCGCCAGCAGCGCCGCGACCTGGCCGACGATCTCGCCGGCATCGAGGTTGCGCGTGAAGCCCAGCTTCGCCGTCATGCAGAAGGCGCAGCCGAAGCCGCATCCGACCTGGGAGGAGATGCAGAAGGTCATCCGCTCCTCGGCCGGGATCGCCACCGCCTCGACCTGCCCCCCCTTCGGCAGCTCGAGCACGAACTTGACCGTCCCGTCGGACGCGGCGTGGCGCGAGGCGACACGCGGGGGGAGCGCCGCGAAGCGCGCGGCGAGTTCGGCCCGGAGGGCCTTCGGCAGGTCGGTCCAGGCCGAGGGGTCGGTCACCCCGCGCGCGTAGAGCCAGGCGAAGACCTGGCGGGCCCGAAAGCGCGCCGGGTCGAGCGGGGCCAGGAGCGCCGCGAGGGCTTCTTCCTCCAGGCCGTAAAGGTTGACGGGGGCGGGATCGGCGGCTGACATCGGTCGATTCTCGCGGCCCGGCTCGGGCGCCGCCAGCGCGCCCGGGCCCGGGTTGACGCGCCGCCGGACCGGGGCTAGGGTGCAACGCTTTGCGACGGCTGGCTGGCGGAGGATCGGGATGCGCAAGGATCAGGGGCTGTTTCTCGCGGCCGGCGTCGTGCTCGGGATCGTCGCCGGACTCGTCTTCGGGTACGTCCTGTTCGGCGGCGGCGGAACCGCGGCCCCGGCCCAGGCTGCCCAGGCCGCGCCGCAGGGCGCCTCCCCCGGGATGGGCGGCGCTGGCGGGCAGGCCGGCGGCTCGCCCTCGTTCGAGGAGATGCGCGCCCGCCTCCAGAAGGACCCCAGCGACGTCCCGGCGCTGGTCGCGCTGGGCGATTTCCTGCTGCAGCAGCAGGCCGTGCCCGAGGCGATCTCGCATTACGAGCGCGCGCTGGCCGGCGATCCCGGCAACGCGCAGATCATGGGTCGCGTCGCCGTCGCGTACCGCGCCGCGCGCCAGCCGCAGAAGGCGCTCGAGATGGCGATGAAGGTGCTCGACACCGATCGCAACGACGCGCAGGCCGCCGCGCTGGTGTTCGACGTCGCGCTGCACGGCGCGGGCGACCTGGACGCCGCCGCGCGCGCGCTGGCCGAGTTCCAGCGCCGTGCCCCCGGAGCCCCGGTCGCCGGGCAGATGCAGGCCGATCTCGAGGCCACGCGGAAGATCATCCAGGACGGGAAGACCAGGCCCGACGACTTCGACGGGCAGTCGAAGGCCGGTAACTTCTACTACGACAGCGGTCAGTGGGCGCTGTCGGAGGCGGCCTATCGCCGCGCCCTGGCGGTCAACCCGCTGGCAGCCGGCGTGATCACCGACCTCGGCTTCGTGGTCTCGCAGCAGGGCCGCGGCCCCGAGGCGCTCCAGCTGTTCGAGCGCGCGCTCTCCGCCAACCCGCAGCAGTGGCAGGCGGCGCTCAACGCGACCGTGATCGCGCTGGACATGAAGGACACCGCCTCGGCCCGGCGCTGGCTGGAGACCCTGAAGAAGATCAAGCCGGACGACCAGAACATCCCCCAACTCCAGGAGCGCCTGGCCCAGGCCGGCGGCTGACCGGCGGCCGGCGGCCGCGCGCGGAGGCACCGTGGCGATCCTCCGGTTCGTCCTGCTCACGATCCTGGTGCTGGTCGTGCTGAGGCTGGTCCGGTTCGCCCTCGCCCCGCCCCGGCGTCCCGCTGTCCGGTCCGCCGCTCCCCCCCGCGCCCTCCCCGAGCGGCTGGTCCAGGACCCCGTCTGCGGGCTGCGCCTGCCCGAGAGCCGGGCCGTCCGGGACGGGGAGGCGTTCTTCTGCTCGGAGGACTGCCTCCGGGCCTCCCGGAGCCGATAGCCCGTTTCCCGCTGTTCGTTGCCGTCCTTCGCCGCCGCGACCTACATTCGCCGGGGGGGGTGTGGACGGATGACAGCGTGAGCCAGAGCGCCTATACGGAAGAGATTGCCGATCTGCTGCGGCAGGCTGAGGAGACATTCCGAGGGGGCGACCCCGACAGCGCCCGGATGATCTTCGAGGCCGTGCTCCAGATCGACCCGGAAAACGACGCGGCCCTCGCGGGGATCGAGCGGGCGGCTCCCGCCCCCCCCGTGCCGGCCGACGGGGGCTTCGACCTCAGCCTGGACTTCGAGCAGGCCGCCGCAGCTCCCGCGCCGGCGCGCCGACCGTCCGCCCCGCCGCCGCCCGCCGCCTCGCCGCCCCGTCCGGCTCCGCAGCCGGAGGCGATCGTCGACCTCCTTGAAGCAGCGGAGCTGCTTCCGGAGGAGGAGAAAAACCCGTTCGGCGACGGGGGCCCGCAGCCCGCTGCGACACGGGCTCCGGAAAGGGAGGCCGCGCTGCTGGCTCAGCAGGCCCGTCGGCACCTGTTCCAGGGGGACCTCGCCCGCGCCACGGAGATGGCCTCGCGGGCGCTGGCCATGCACGAGGGGTGCGACGGCGCGCAGGAGGTGCTGGAGGAGGCTCGCACCGAGGCGTCGCGCCGCGCGACGACCGCCGAGCGCCTGCTCTCCGACGCGATCTCCGCGATCGAGCGCGGGTCCGCCCCGCAGGCGATTCCGATGCTGCAGCAGGTCCTTGGCCTGGCGCCCGAGCACCCCGAAGCGCTGGAGTGGCTCGCCCGGGCCCGCCAGTCGATCCAGGAAGGGCGGAACACGCACGGTGCCGCCCCCGCGACCAGCCCGGCCCCGGGGTTCACGCCCACCTCGCTCGCGCCCCCGCGACCCGCCCCGACCGGTCCGATCGCCGGTCCCACGGCCGCCCCGACCGCGGCGCCGACCCCCACCGAGCCGGGCGCCGACGCGCACCACGAGACGGGGTTCCAGTCGAACGCCACCCCCGAGCCGACCGCTGCGACGACTTCGGCCCCCGGCAGCGCGGGCCGCTACGCCGCCGGCGTGGCCCGCGAGCGGGCGCCCGTCGACACGCCCCTCGCCGTCACGGCGGCGACCAAGCCGCCCCGCGCGCCCATCGCCGTTGCCGGGTCGGCCGCGGGCGACACCGCGGCCGCCGAACCCACCGCGCCTGAGCCGCCGGTCATGACTCCGCCGCCGGTGCCGCGCCCGGCCAGCGCGCCCGCTGCGGCGCGCCCGCTCAAGGGGAAGGCCGCGAAGGCCGCGAAGGCCCCGCGGGGCCGCCGCCTCCTGCTGCCGCTCGCGGCGCTCGCCGTCCTCGCCCTGCTCGGGGGCGGGGGATGGTGGTTGGGCGACGCCCTCGGGTGGTGGGGCAGCGACGCCGGGTCGGCGCAGGCCGCCGACGATCTGGCCAAGACCCGGTCCAGGAAGGCGGCGCCCGCGCCCGCCGCTCCGCGTCTGACCAAGGCTGACGTGCCGCGGCTGCTGACCGAGGGGAAGCTCGCCGTCGCGCGCGGCGACGAGAAGACGGGCTTCGCGCTGATCCGCCAGGCCGCGCAACTCGACCCGGCGCACGCCGAGGCGAAGGCGCTCGCGGCCAAGGTCGAGCACGCGTCCGCCTCGCGGGCCGAGGCGGACGACCGGCACTCCCAGCTGGTCCGAAGCTACGGCGAACACGACTTCGCCTCGGTGCTGCGCATCCTCTATCGACTGCCGAAGGACGAGCAGCCCGCCGACTTCAACCGCGCGATCGCCAACGCGTCGTTCAACCTCGGGCTGCAGATGATGCGCGGCGGCGACCCGTACGGTGCGCGCGAGTACCTTAGGGACGCGCTCGAGCGCCGCTCCGGCGACGCCGAAACCAAGCGCCTGCTCGAGCTTGCGAAGCAGTACCGCAACCGGGAGCGGGACGACGTCTACTTCAAGGCGCTGGCGGAGATGCAGTTCCGGCCGCTGGAGTGACGCGGCGTGCCGGCCGGGCTTCCGGCCCGGCCGCGCGCCTCAATGCCGGAAGTGCCGGCGGCCGGTGAAGAGCATCGCCAGCCCCAGCCGGTCGACGGCCGCCACGACCTCCTCGTCGCGGATGCTGCCGCCGGGCTGGATCACCGCGGTCACGCCCGCCCGCGCCGCTTCCTCGACGCCGTCGGGGAACGGGAAGAAGGCGTCCGAGGCCATCACCGAGCCGCGCGCCTCCTCGCCCGCCTTGACGACCGCGATCCGCACCGAGTCGACGCGGCTCATCTGTCCGGCTCCGATGCCGACCGTGCGGTTGTCCTTCGCCAGGACGATCGCGTTGGAGCGGACGTGGCGGCAGATCCGCCAGGCGAACCGCAGCGCCGCCCACTCCTCTTCGGTCGGGGCGCGGCGCGCGGCGATCTTCACCTCGTCGAGGCTGTCGTCGGAGTCCCACTCCTGGAGCAGGTAGCCCCCCGAGACGCGGCGTACGTCGAGGCCGGGCCGGCCCGCCCGGGCAGCGCCCAGCTCGAGCACGCGCAGCTTCTTCTTCTTTCGCAACGCCTCGCGCGCCTCGGCTGTGTAGCCGGGGGCGATCACGCCCTCGAAGAAGGTCTCGCCCAGCGCCAGCGCGGCGTCCTCGTCGACCGTCCGGTTGAAGGCGACGACTCCGCCGTAGGCGCTGACGGGGTCGGCATCGCGCGCCAGCCGGAAGGCCTCCGCCGCATCTTCGCCCACGGCCGCGCCCGACGGGTTGCTGTGCTTGACGACCACGCAGCCCGGCCCGTCGAGCGACGAGACCGCGGCGAAGGCGGCGTCGAAATCGAGCAGGTTGTTGAACGACAGCTCCGAGCCGTGGAGCTGCGCCGCGTGCGCGAGCGTTGCGCCGTTCCCCTGGACCTCCGCGTAGAAGGCGGCCTTCTGGTGCGGGTTCTCGCCGTAGCGAAGGTCCTGGATCTTGTCGACCGTCAGGCTGATCTTCTGCGGGAACGGCGAGTCGGCCGCCCGGCGCGTGCCGTCGGGCGCGAGCTGCGCCATGAAGGTGTAGACGGCGCTGTCGTACGAGGCGGTGTGCTGGAAGGCCTTGCGGGAGAGCGCCAGCCGCGTCGCGTCGGACAGGCCGCCGTGCTCGCGGACCTCGTCCACCACCGGGCCGTAGTCCGCCGGGTCGACGACGACGCCGACGTCACGGAAGTTCTTGGCCGCGGCGCGGACCATCGTCGGGCCGCCGATGTCGATCATCTCGATGATCTCGCCCAGCCCGATCCCCTCCATCCGGGCGGTCATCTCGAACGGGTAGAGGTTGGCCACGACGAGGTCGATCGGCTCCGCCCCGAAGGCCGCGAGGTCTTTCTGGTGCCGCGGGTTGTCGCGCACCGCCAGGATCCCGGCGTGGACCTTGGGGTGCAGCGTCTTGACCCGGCCGTCGAGCATCTCGGGCGTGCCCGTGACTTCCGAGATCCGACGGATCGGCAGGCCGGCCTCGAGCAGCATCCGAGCCGTCCCCCCGGTCGAGAGGACCTCGATCCCCGCGTCGTGCAGGGCGCGGGCGAGGTCGACGACGCCGTACTTGTCGTAGACCGAGATCAGCGCGCGGCGGACGGGGGTGCGGCGGACTGGGGCGGCGCCGGACGGGGTATTCATCGGGCTGACTCCTGGCGGCTGGGGGAGGGAGGGCCGCCGGACAGGCGTGAGAACGGATTATGGACGAGTCCGGGGTCGAGATGGGGGGTGCCGGCCAGGTCGCCGTGGGCGCGCCACCAGGCGTAGAGCCAGGACTTGGCGGTCGAGCCCAGGGCCAGCGAGGCCTCCAGCGAGGCCGAGGCGAAGGCGATCGACCGCTCGTCAAAATCCTGCGCGCTGCGCTGGCGCCCCTCCGGGTAGTAGCTGCGGGCGATCGCGTCCGCGTCGCGCCGGGCCGCTGCCGCGGTGCGCCGCGCGAACGCGGGCAGGTCGCGCTTCGCGAGGTCGTCGTCGGCCCAGCCGGGGAAGGTCAGACGCGCCTTGGGGAGCACCTTCTCGACGTAGAGCGCGAACTCCCGGTAGTACGACGCCTCGCGCGGGTCGTCCGGGCCGGAGTTGAGCGCGAACGAGAGGTCGGCCGCCGCATGCGCCACCCGGCCGAGCGCCTGCGCGACATCCGCCATCCGCTCGCGGCGGTCGATCATCGCCACCGTCTCGTCGATCGCCGCGGCGAGCCGGGCCTCGGCGTCGCCTGGCGCAGCCCCGTGAGCGCCGGTCCCGTTGCACTGCTCCATCCCCTCGAGCGCCCCCTGCAGCAGCCGCTGCTGGTGCTTGCGGAGTTGCCGCGCCAGGGACGGGGGCATCAGCGAGATCGCGCGCTTGACCAGTTCGCTCCGGGTCGCCGGCGAGAAAGCGGCCGCCGGGGGCGGCGCCAGCAGGGCCAGGGACAGCGCGGCGGCCATCACGGCGAGGGCAGGGCGGCGGCAGGGGGGCATGGGTGCTCCGGAGGCGGGAATTCTAATCGGAGACAGCTACCGTAAGTCAGTAAGCCGCGATTTCCCCAGTTTCTTCGGCTTACCGACTTACGGCAGCTGTCCCCGATTTCCCGGCTTACCGACTTACGGTAGCTGTCCCCGATTCCCTAGCGCACCGGCTCGACCTGGGAGCGGGCCGAGTTCGCGCCGGTGAAGACGCGCATCAGGTCGTCGAGCAGCGCCGACGGCGCGTCGCCCGCCGCAAGCCGGTCGTGGAAGCGCTGCAGCCCCTCGAAGAGCAGGATCTGCGAGCCGGCGAAGATGTCGGCGGGGTGGTCGGGGAAGACGCTCACGCGGAAGACCGGCAGGTCGTTGAAGGTGGCGATCACGTAGCCGGGCCCGCTGCGCCAGCCAACCAGCTCCGCCCCGCCCGCCGGGAGCGTGACGCTGAACGAGGGCCGGCCCAGGCAGCGGCGCATCGCCTCGCGAGCCTCGTCCGCGCCGGCCGGGGACTCGAGCAGGAACGTGGCCTCGACCAGCTTCTCGCCGTCGTGAAAGAAGAAATCGCCGTCCAGCACGGGCAGGCCCGCCGGGCCCCGGAACGAGGCCGCGCCCAGCGCGTCGGCCGCGGTCATCCCGAGGTGGACGTAGCGCTCGCGGTGGGAGCGCAGCTCGCCGCGCACCTCGGCCGCCGTGACGCGCGCGACCTGGGACATCGAGGCGCCGAGTTCGAGGTGGAACGGCACCAGCGGGTCGCGAGCAGCTTCGGGGAGGCGCGCGCCGGCAACGGTAAGATCGGTCAGCGGCGAACGGGGGACGGGGGAGGTCGTCCCGGCAGCGGCTGCGCCGGTGGCAAGCGCCCCCGCCACGGCCAGGGCGATCGACCTGCGGACCCGCGCGCTCGCTGCGTGCATCCCGGCCTCCTTGCGGCGGTCTCCCCGATCGCCGACCGGCCCCCGCAAGCTACGGGCAATCGTCCGGAGCGCAACGCGCAAATCCCGCGCCGGCCGCGCGGAAACGCGCCGGACGGCCGCGAACGGCGGCGTCCGACTTGGTCCCGGCGCCGGGACGCGGCACAATCCCCGGCGAAGGAGCCGCAATGAACGCCCGCCCCCCGCGCCGCCTCCCGCCCCTCCCGCTCGCGCTCGTCGCCGCCCTGCTCGGCGGACTCGCCGCGCCCTGCGCGGCCGAGGTGCCGGACGGCACGGCCGCCGCCGCGGCGCCGGGCACGCCCGGACGGATCGCGGTCTCGCTGCTGGACCGCGCCGAGGTCGTCTTCCTGGACACCGGCGGCCAGATCGTCGGGCGCGCGCCGACCGCGCACGGGCCGCGCGGGCTGGCGCTGCACGGCGGCCGCCTCTACGCCGCGGCCCGCGGGGTCGAAGACATCCCCGGCTCGACGATCGCCGAGATCGACGCGGTGCGGATGCTGAAGCTGCGCGACATCTCGGCCTGCGCGCGCTGCGCCCCGCGCGCGCTGGCCTTCGACGCAAACGGAACGATGTGGCTCAGCGCGCAGGCGCACAACGCGGTCTACATCATGCGCCCGCCCTACGACGCGCCGCTGGGCTCGATCGTCGTGGCCTGGGGCTGGCCGACGCAGATCGTCGCGCTGGCCGGGCGCGAGGCCGTCGCGGTCGCGTTCCGGGGCACCGCCAGTGCGGGGGTGCTCGACACGAAGCACGCGACGCCGGTCGAGCTGGGCCCGACGCCGGAAGTGGTGGCGGCGCGGCCCGGCAGCGCCGAGGCGTGGTTCGCGCTCAACCCCGCCGGCCAGCTGGCCGTGGTCACGCTGCCCGAGGGTGGGACGCCGGCGGCCGAGCGCTTCGGGAAGGTCCCGTTCCCGCAGGGGATCGCGTTCACGCCCGACGGCCGCCGGGCGCTCGTGACCAGCGGCGGCGCGAAGGCGCTGCTCGTCTTCGACGCCGCGACCCGCGCCGAGGGCGGCCGACTTGTCTTCGAGTCCGCGCCGCGCGAGGTCGCGGCCAGCCCGGACGGGACCCGCGCCGCGCTCTACTTCCCGGAAACCAAGCGGATCGCGGTCGTGCGGCTCGACGGGCCGGCGCCGGTCCGCGAGAACGAGTTCGTGCTGTCCGGCACGCCCGGCGACCTGCTCTGGATTCCCTGAACGGGGCCTCCCGCCCGCTGCGACGCCACGCCCCCGGAGGTGCTCCTCCCATGTGCGGATTCCTCGGGATCATCGGAACCGAAGACCCGGTGCGCGAGGTCCACGACGGACTGCTCGCGATCCAGCACCGCGGGCAGGACGCCGCCGGGATCGTGACCTGGAACGGCCGGTTCCACCTGCGCAAGGCGATGGGCCTGGTGCGCGACGTCTTCACGCCCGAGACGATGGCCGGCGTCGGCGGCGAGTATGCGATCGGCCACGTGCGCTATCCCACCGTGGGGGCCGGCGGCGTGGAGGACGCGCAACCGTTCGTCGCCACGCACCCCTTCGGGATCGCGATGGCGCACAACGGCAACGTCGCCAACTACGCCGACCTGAAGCACCACCTGCAGCAGCGGGTCCGGCGCCAGCTGCTCTCGAGCTGCGACGTCGAGGTGATCCTCTCGGTCTTCGCCGACGCGCTGGCGCGGCAGAGCGCGGGGGGCGCGTTCTCGACCGAGGTCTACTGGGCGGCCGTGGCCGAGGTCTTCGCCCAGGTCAAGGGGGCCTACTCGGTCGTCGGCTTCATCGCCGGGGAGGGGCTCTTCGCCTTCCGCGATCCCTACGGGATCAAGCCGATCTGCTTCGGGCGCCGCGTCCGGCCCGACGGCCGGACGGTCTATGCCGTGGCCTCCGAGAGCGTCGTGCTCGAGACGCTGGGCTACGAGATCGAGCACCGGCCGCGCGCCGGCGAGGCGGTCTTCGTGCGCCCCGACGGCGAGGTGCTGATCGAGCGGGTCGCCCCGGTCGCGACCTTCCGCCCCTGCATCTTCGAGCACGTCTACTTCGCCCGGCCCGACAGCACGCTCGACGGGGTCTCGGTCTACCGCGCCCGCGAGCGGATGGGGCGCGCACTCGCGGACAAGGCGCGGCGGCTGGGGATCACGGCCGACATCGTCGTCCCCGTGCCGGAATCGTCCCGTTCGGCGGCGCTGGAGATGGCGCGGGCGCTGGAGCTGCCGTTCCGCGAGGCGTTGGTCAAGAACCGCTACGTGGGCCGGACCTTCATCATGCCCGGCGACGCGGCCCGCCGGCGCTCGGTGCGGCACAAGCTCAACGTGATCGGGTCCGAGGTGCGCGGCCGCGCCGTGCTGCTGGTCGACGATTCGATCGTGCGCGGCACGACCGCGCGGCAGATCATCGAGATGGTCCGCGAGGCGGGCGCGAAGCGGGTGATCCTGGCCTCGACCGCGCCGCCGCTCCTGCACCCGTGCGTCTACGGGATCGACATGTCGACCCGCAGAGAGTTCGTGGCGCGGGGCCGGACGGTCGAGCAGGTGGCGGAGTTGCTGGGGGCGGACGCGGTGATCTACCAGGAGCTGGACGAGCTCGTCCGCTCGGTGCGTTCGGAGTCGCCCGAGCCGCTCGACGACACCTGCCACGCCTGCTTCTCCGGCCTCTACCCGACCGGCGACATCGACGAGCGCGAGCTGCTCCAGGTCGAGGAGGAGCGGCTGACGGCGAATCCGGAGGGAGCCTGACCCGCTGCCGCCGCGCGGTTAGCCCCTCGCCCCCCCGATCCGTCCCTCCGATTCGCCGTTCCGGCCGGCTTATCGAGAAAAATAGGCGTGTTTCCGTTGAACCCCGCTCCCTCCCGGGAGTACGGTTTCCCTGCAGAGGAGTCAACCGGCCGACCGGGGGGCAGTTCGGGCAGGGAGGAGGGTCCATGCCGGAACTGGTATTCGACGAGGTTCTCGAGCAGGCCGGGTTCCGGCCCACTCGACAAAGACGGGCCGTCTACGAGCACCTCGAGGCGATGCACGGTCATCCCACCGCGGAGGACGTCTTCCACGCGGTGCGGATCGAGTTGCCGCGGATCAGCCTGGCGACCGTGTACAAGGCGCTCGACTCGCTCGTGGAGTCGGGCGTGGCGCAGAAGATGAGCGGCGCCGACGGGACGGCGCACTTCGAGTCCCGCGTCGACGAGCACTTCCACGCCCGCTGCCGCGCGTGCAACCGAATCGTCGACGTCGAGGCGCTGCCCGAGTTCCACCGCTGCGTCGACAAGATCCGCACCGCGGGCTTCACGATCGAGCGGGCCCGGCTCGAGCTGACCGGGGTCTGCGAAGTCTGCGCGCGTCAGCACCACAACTGACGCGGCGCCGCGCGTCGCGCCGGGGCGTCCCGGGCCGGCCTGGCGCCGGCGGGTGCGGCTGTTTCGGGTGACCCGCGCAACCGATCCGGGTTAAAGTCCCCGCCTCCCGGGAGGCGAAGGGTGGCGCAGCCGCTGCACGTCCGGATGCTCGTCGGCGCCGCCGCCGGCCTTGCGCTGGGGGTGGCCGCGCACCTGCTGCTCGACGGCACCCCGTTCCTCGACGCCGCGATCCGCTTCGTCGCCCAGCCGGTCGGCCAGGTCTTCCTGCGGCTGCTCTTCATGCTGGTCCTGCCGCTCGTCTTTTCGTCGCTGGTGCTCGGCGTGACGGAGCTGGGGGACGTGCGGCGCGTCGGTCGGGTCGGCCTCAGGACGCTGGCCGTGACGGTCGTGGCCTCGACGATCGCGGTCGGGATCGGGGTCACGCTGGTCAACCTGCTGCGGCCCGGCGCGGGGCTGCCCCCCGAGACGCGGGCCCGCCTGCTGGAGGGGGCGGCCGAGCGCAGCGGCGCGCTGCCCGCCGTGACGGGCGCGCGCGGCGGGATCGACCTGCTCGTGCAGATGGTCCCGGACAACCCGCTCCGCGCCGCCGCCAACGGCGACATGCTGGCGGTGATGGTCTTCGCGCTGCTGTTCGGGATCGGCCTGTCGACGGTCCGGACCGAGGGGGCGCGCCGGCTGCTGGAGGTGATCCAGGGGCTCTACGACGTCACGATGCGGCTGATCGGCTGGGTGATCCGGCTGGCGCCCTACGGCGTGGCCGCGCTGCTGTTCGTGCTGGCAGCGCAGCTGGGCTACTCGGTGCTGGGGCAGTTGGCGCGCTACGTCGGCGTGGTCCTGCTGGCGCTCGGGCTGCAGCTCGTGGTGGTCTACTCGCTGCTGGTCCGGTTCGGCGGCGGGATGAGCCCGCGCGCCTTCTTCCGGGGGAGCGAGGAGGCGATGCTGACCGCCTTCTCGACCGCCTCCAGCAACGCCACCCTGCCGACCGCGCTGCGCGTCGCCGAGACGGAACTGGGGCTCCCGCCGCGAATCAGCCGCTTCGTCCTGACGATCGGGTCGACGGCCAACCAGAACGGCACCGCGCTGTTCGAGGGGGTCACCGTCCTGTTCCTGGCGCAGTTCTACGGCGTCGAGCTGACGCTGGCGCAGCAGGTCCTGGTCAGCTTCGTGGCGATTCTGGGTGGGATCGGGACCGCGGGGGTGCCGGCCGGCTCGCTGCCGGTGGTGGCGATGATCCTGGGGATGGTCGGCATCCCGCCCGAGGGGATCGGCGTGATCCTGGGGGTCGATCGCTTCCTCGACATGTGCCGCACCACCGTCAACGTGACGGGGGATCTCGCCGTGGCGGTGGTGGTGGCGCGCGGCGAGCCGCGCGAGCCGGCGGCCGCGGTGCGGCCGGGCGCGTGAGCGGCGGGGCGGCGCGCCCCGCCCTGCTGCCGCGCGGCCGGCGCGGCGTGTTTCCGGCGGCGCTGCGGGTCGGTTAGACTCCATCCCCCGTCCGCTCCGGACGACGCGCCGACCCGGCGCAGGATCGGCCCGACCCGATGCGTGGACCCGAGATCGACGCGAACGCCTCCGCGGCCCCGACCCCGGCCCGGCGCCCGTCCGGCTTCTCGAGCCTGGTGCTCCACCTCCACCCGCGCGCCGTCCCCGCCGCCGCGCTGCGCTTTTCGCTGACTTTCGGCCTCGGCGGGGCGGCGCTGGTGCTCTTCCTGCTGCTGGCGGCCAGCGGGGCGCTGCTGCTCGTGGCCTACGAGCCGTCGCCCGAGCGGGCCTACGGCACGGTGGCCGCGCTGGTCGACGAGGTCCGCTTCGGGGCCTTCATCCGCAACATGCACTACTGGTCCGCCAACGGGCTGGTTCTCGTGACGGTCCTGCACCTGCTCCGCGTCTTCTATCGCGGCGGCCACCTGCCACCGCGCCGCGGCAACTGGATCGTCGGCGTGCTGCTGCTGCTGCTGGTCGTCGCCAGCGCCTTCACCGGCTACCTTCTGCCGTGGGATCAGCTGGCCTTCTGGGCGGTGACGATCAGCACGGGGATGCTGGAGTACGTCCCGCTGGCCGGCAGTGTGCTGATGCGCGCCGCGCGCGGCGGCGCCGAGATCGGCCCGACGACGCTGGCGCGCTTCTTCGTGCTGCACGTCGCGATCCTGCCGATCGCGCTGCTGATGCTGCTGGCCTTCCATTTCTGGCTCGTGCGCAAGGTCGGCGGCGTGATCCTGCCGCGGGGCGTCGGGACCGACGCCGCGCCGCGCGGCCCGCTGGTCCCGACCTCGCCCGGCCTGACGCAGCGCGAGGGGGTCGTCGCGCTGGTGGTCGTGGCCGCCGTGCTGCTGCTCGCCGCGGTCGCCAACGCGCCGCTGCTGGCCGAGGCCAACCCGGGGATGAGCCCCAACCCGGCCAAGGCGCCGTGGTACTTCATGGGGGTGCAGGAGCTGCTGGTCCACCTCCACCCGCTGTTCGCGGCCTTCGTGATCCCGCTGGCGGCGCTGGTCCTGCTCTTCGCCCTGCCCTCGCTGGCGGGCGGGGCGAGCCCGTCGGGGCTCTGGTTCGAGTCGCCGCTCGGCGCGCGGCTCGCCGGCTGGTCGGCCCTCGCGGGTGCGCTGCTCTGCGGCGCGGCGATCGTGCTCAACGAGCCGCTCCGCCGCGCGCCGCCGTGGATCCCGGCGCTGCCGCCGGAGTTGCGCGGCGGCCTGCTGCCGGCGCTCGCGCTGGCGGGCGCCGTCGCGGCCGTCGGCTTCGTGGCGAAGCGGCGGGGCGCGAACCGGATCGAGTCGATCCAGGCGATGTTCAGCTTCGTGCTGGCCGCGTTCGTGGTGCTCACCGCGACCGGCGTCCTGTTCCGCGGCCAGGGGATGGCGTTGAGCTGGCCGTGGACGCCGCCGGCGTAGGAGGGCGCGTGACCGCACGCGGCGTGCACCCGGATGGCCCCCTCCCGGCTCCTGCCGACGCCGGGGCGCCGGCGCTTTCTCGGGCGGCTGTGGCAGGCGCTCGGTTTGCTGGCCCTGGTCGAGTTCGCGGCCGTCGTCGCGAGCTTCCTCGCCCCGCGCAAGGAGGGCGGCGCGCGCGGGACCGGCGTGATCGAGGCCGGCCCGGTCGGCGAGTTCACGCCGGCCACGGTGCGCGCCTTCCCGGCCGGACGCTTCTACCTGGCCCGCCTCGCCGACGGCGGCTTCCTCGCGCTCTCCTCGCGCTGCACGCACCTCGGCTGCACCGTCCCCTGGGACGAGAAGACGAAGACCTTCCCCTGCCCCTGCCACGCCTCCTCGTTCGACCTCCAGGGGAACGTCCTGTCGCCGCCCGCGCCGCGCGCGCTCGACCTGTTCCCGGTCGCGATCGAGAACGGGATCGTCAAGGTCGACACGTCCCGCCGGATCGAGCGCCAGCGCTTCGAGCCGGGCCAGGTCACCTACCTCTAGGCGCCGCGATGACCGACCCCGAGACCATGCGCGACCCCGAACGGCCCGAGGCGGCCGACCCGCTGCGCCGCTGGCGCGCCGCCGGCGTCGCCGCGACCGCGCTGATCGCGCTGTCGGTCCCGCTGCACCTCGCGATGCGCGCGCTGGGCTCGCCGCGCACCGTGCCGGCGCCGTCCGCGCAGTACGTCGGCAGCGAGCGCTGCCGGAGCTGCCACCAGCAGGAGTACGACCGCTGGAAGGGCTCGAACCACGCGCTCGCGATGCAGGCGGCGAAGGACGGGACGGTGCTGGGCGACTTCCGCGACGCCACGTTCGAGCACCGCGGCAAGACCTGGCGTTTCTTCCGGAAGGACGGCCTGTTCATGGTCCACGCCGAGGGCCCGGACGGGGCGATGCGCGACTTCGAGATCGCCTACACCTTCGGCGTCCGGCCGCTGCAGCAGTACCTGGTCGTCTTCCCGGGCGGCCGGCTGCAGACGCTCTCCGCGGCCTGGGACACGGAGCGGCGGCGCTGGTTCTACGCCAACCCCGGGCCCGACGCGCCGCCCGGCGACTGGCTGCACTGGACCCGGCCGGGCCAGAACTGGAACGCGATGTGCTCGGACTGCCACTCGACCGCGGTCCGCAAGCGCTACGACCCGGAAACCGACGCCTACCAGACGACCTGGTCCGAGATCATGGTCGGCTGCGAGGCCTGCCACGGGGCCGGCTCGCTGCACGCGGCCTGGGCCGAGCAGCCGGCGATGGGACGCCCGGCGGTGGAAAACGCGGCCCTCCCCGCCCGCACCGCGAAGCTGAGCGGGCCGGAGCTGGTCGGGCTCTGCGCGCCGTGCCACGCGCGGCGCGCGCAGTTCGAGGACCAGGGGACGCCCGGCGGCGAGTTCCTCGATCGCTACCTGCCGGTCCTGCTGGCGCCCGGGGTCTTTCACGCCGACGGCCAGATCCTGGACGAGGATTTCGAGTGGCACGCCTTCACGCAGAGCAAGATGTACGCCAACGGCGTGCGCTGCAGCGACTGCCACGACGTCCACTCGGTGCGGCGGCACAAGGAGGGGAACGAGCTGTGCACCCGCTGCCACCGCGCCGACACCTACGACACGCCGACCACCACTTCCATCAGAAGGAGTGGAAGGGGCGGCCCAGCGCGGGCGTGCTGTGCGTCTCGTGCCACATGCCGGGGCAGAACTTCATGGTCGTCCACTTCCGCCGCGACCACTCGATGCGCGTGCCGCGCCCCGACCTGACCGCGGAGCTGGGGGTTCCCAACGCCTGCAGCGCGTCGGGCTGCCACGACGACAAGCCGATCGGCTGGGTCCAGGCGAAGTACGACGGGTGGTACGGGAAGAAGCGCAAACCGCACTACGGCACCGTCCTCGAGGGGGGCCGGAGGCAGGCGCCCGAGGCCGAGGCGGAACTGGTCGCGCTGGCGCAGGACCAGTTGCGCCCGATGGTGGCGCGGGCCACGGCGATCAGCCTGCTGGCCGGCTACCCCGGCGCGCCCGCGCGGGCCGCGGTGGAGAAGGCGCTGGCCGATCCCGAGCCGCTGCTGCGCGCGACCGCGGTGCAGGCGCTCCCCGAGGGCGACGCGGCGCGGCTGGCGCGCCTGCTGGGGCCGCTGCTGCAGGACCCGGTCCGCGCGGTCCGCGCCGAGGCGGCGGCGCGGTTGGCCGGGTCGCCCCCGGAATCCCTGCCTGAATCGCAGCGCAAGGCCCACGCGGCGGCGCTCGACGAGTACGTCGCCGGGCAGCGCTACATGTCCGACCTGCCGTCGGGGCCCTACAACCTCGGGAACCTCTACGCCGCGCAGGGGCAAGCCGGCCGAGGCCGAGCGGCAGTACCGTCGCGCGCTGGAGATCGACGATCAGCTCTTCCTGGCGAAGGCCAACCTGGCGATGCTGCTGGCCACGACCGGACGCCTCGACGAGGCCGAGACGCTGCTGCGCGAGGCCCACGCCGAGCAGCCGGCCAACGCCGCGCTGGCCTTCAACTTCGGGCTCCTGCTGGCCGAGCGGAACAAGCCGGCCGAGGCCGAGGCCGCGCTGCGGGCCGCGCTGGCCGCCGACCCGCGGATGGCCCCGGCGGCCCTCAACCTGGCCGTGCTGATCGGCGAGACGCGCCCCGCGGAGGCGGTTCCCCTGGCGCGCCGGGCCGCCGCGCTGCGGCCGGACGACCCGCGCAGCGCCTGGACGCTGGCCTACTACCAGCAGCGCGCAGGCGACCTGCGCGGCGCCGAGAGCACGCTCGACGCACTGCTGCGGGCCCACCCCGACTACGCCGACGCCCACGGCCTGCTGGCCGAGATCTACGCCCGGCAGGGCCGGGCCGCGGAGGCGCAGGAACTGCTCCGGCGGCGGCCCGCGGCGCCGAGATAGCGGGACGGGAGCGCCGGGCGCCGGCGGGATCCTGGGCCGGGGGAGCGCCGGCCGGGGGACCGGCCCGGCCGCCGGTCCCCCGGCCCGTCGAGGAACTCCCGCCCTACGGCAGCGGCTTCAGCGTCAGCGGGTCGCGCAGCGGCAGACGGGTGACCTTGCCGTCGAAGAACTGCTTCATCGAAGCCTTGCCGTCGGCGTCGCCCTTCTCGATTTCGGCCCACTTGCCGACCACGAGGAACGCCATCTCCGGCTGCTTCAGGTACTGCTTGGCAACGCGCTGCACGTCGGCCGAGGTGACCTTGCCGATCGCCGCGCGGTAGTTCTGCCAGTAGGCGTGCGGCCGGCCGATGTACTCGTCGGCGGCGAAGATCCCGGCGATGTCCGCCGGCGACTCGAAGTTCTGCGGGAAGGTCTCGACGAACTGGTTCCGGCTGGTCGCCAGCTCCTCGGCCGTCACGCCCTTCTCCTGTACCGACGCGATCTCCTCCAGCGCGATCTCGGAGGCGAAGGCGACGGTCGGGTTCTTGGTCTGGAAGAAGACCGAGAAGGCGCCCGGCCAGTAGTTGCCGATCCCCAGCGAAGAGCCGGCGCTGTAGGCCAGCCCCTCGTCGGAGCGTACGCGCTTGGTGATGCGGGAGGTGAAGCCGCCGCCGCCCAGCACGTCGTTCATGACCTGCAGCGCGTAGGCGTCGGGGATCTCCCACTTCGCGTCCCACTGGATCGTGCGGTGTCCGATCAGGACCTTGGCCTGCGGGATGTCCTTCTCGACGTGGTAGAGCCCCGGCTTGACGGCGTGGGCCGGCAGCGCGGGCGGCCAGGGGACCTTCGGCCCCGCCGGCTTCCAGCCGGCGAAGCGCTGGTCGAGCTTCGCGATCAGCTCCTGCGCCTTCACCGCCCCGGACGCGGCCACGATCATGTTGCCCGGCTCGGGGCGCCACCACTGGCGGTGGAAGGCGACCAGGTCGTCGCGGGTGATCGCGTCGAGTTCCGCCTTCGTCGCCTTGCGACTGGAGAAGGCCGACTCGCCGTACAGCAGCCAGCCCCACTCGCGCGAGAGGATCGTCTGGGCGTCGTCGTTGCGCTGCTTCATCGCCTCCAGGTTCTGGTCCTTCTCGACCCGGATCCGGTCCTCCTGGAAGCGCGGGGTCTTCAGCATCGCGAACATCAGGTCCAGGCAGGCGTCGAGCTGCGTCACGATGCAGTTCATGCTGACGCCGGCCTCGGTGTCACCGGCCGAGCTGCCGATCTCGGCGGCGAGGAAGTCGGCCCGCTCGTCGAACTGCTCGGCCGTCAGGTCGCCGGCGCCCCCCTGGCGCATCAGGGTGCCGGTCAGCCCGGCCAGGCCCGGCCGGTCGGGCGCCAGGAACTGCCCGGCGCGGATCTTGATCGAGACGCTGACCAGCGGGAGCGAGAAGTCCTCGGCGATCCAGGCCGAGAGCCCGTTCTTCAGCTTGAACTGGTATTTCTCGGCCTTCGGGACCTCGAACTTCAGCGGCGCGTACTGGAGATCGCGCGGGTGGCGCGGAAGCTCGGCGGTGGCGGCCGCCGGGGCGGCGAGCGCGAGGCTCGCGGCGCCGCACAGGGCGGCGCTAGCGATGAGGATGTGGGTGACGGTCTTCACTTCGCACCTCCCGCTGCCTTCAGCTCGGCCAGTCGGCCTTCCACGGTCTTCTGCAGGTACTCGAGAGCCGGCTTGAACTCCGGAGGCACCGCGCCGGCCTGCTGCTGGATCTGGGCCAGCGCCTGCTCGAGCCGCGCGGCGTCGGTCTCGGCCTGGATCTTCTTCGCCTGGCCCACGATCCCAGCCCGCACCTCCGGCGGCAGCGCCGCCAGCTCGGGCGGCACGACCTCCGCCGTCGACCCGGCCTTGCGGGTGTAGACGCCGACCGTGCGGTTCTCCTTCGTCAGGTAGGCCTTGGCGACGCGCTGCACGTCGTCCGCCGTCACCGCCAGCGTGCGGTCGGCCCAGCCGTTCAGGTAGCGCCAGTCGCCCAGCCCCTCGTAGTAGAGCAGCTGGACCATCAGGAAGAACGGGTTCTCCAGCCGCCGGAAGGCGTCGGCCGCGATCTGGTTCTTGACCTTCTGCAACTCCTCGGCCGGGACCGTCTCGTTCTGGATCCTCGCGGCCTCGGCGTACCAGGCCTGCTCGAGCTGCTCGGGGGTCGCGTCCCCCCTGGTCTCGGCGTAGAAGGTGAAGACGCCGGCCCACTTGCGAGAGTCCTGGCTGGCCGTCGCCGAGGTCGCCAGCTGGTCCTTCAGGACCAGCTGCTTCTCCAGCCGCCCGGTGGGGCCGTTCATCAGCCCGGCCAGCACGTCGAGCGGGTACGAGTCCTTGTGCATGAAGGGGACCGTCTGGTAGGCGATCTGGACCTGCGGCTGGCAGTCGCACTCGGCCACCATCCGCTGCTCGGCGAGCTGAGGCATTTCCTCGGTCACGACCGGCGGCGGGGCCGGGGCGCGCTCGGTCGTGCGGCCGAAGTAGCGCTGCGCCAACGCCCGCACCTGGGCCGGGTCGAAGTTCCCGACCATCGCGACCGTGATGTTCGAGGGCGAGTAGTAGGTCCGATAGTAGTCCTCAGCCTGCTTCTTCGAGATCACCTTGAGATCGGACGGCCAGCCGATCACCGGCCAGCCGTAAGGGTGCGACTGCCAGACCAGCGACTCGAACTGCTCGTCGAACTTCCCGGTCGGCGTCGAGTCGGTCCGCAGCCGGCGCTCTTCCATCACGACGTCGCGCTCGGAGTAGAACTCGCGCGGGACCAGGTTGAAGAGCCGGTCCGACTCCATCCAGAACCAGAGCTCGAGCTTGTTGGCCGGGACGGTGATGAAGTAGACCGTCATGTCGCTGTTGGTGAAGGCGTTCATCCCCGAGCCGCCGGCCTCGGTGTAGATCTTGTCGAACTCGTCCTTGACCATCAGCGCGCGCTGCTCGTCGACCAGCGCCTGGAACCTCTTCTCAAGCTCGATCTGCTCCGGCGTGCGGGCCCCCGGGTCCCAGGGGTCGGCGATCTCGCCGCGGCGCCAGCGCTCCTGCTGGCGGGCGTAGATCGCGCGGATCTGCTCCTGCAGCTGCTCCTGCTCGGCCAGGATCTGCAGGTCGCGCTCGATGTTGGTGGTGCCGATCGCGCGCGAGCCCTTGAACATCATGTGCTCGAACAGGTGGGTCAGCCCGGTGATCCCGGGCCGCTCGTTGGAGGAGCCGACGTGCGCCACCCAGCCGGCGGTGACGGTGGTCAGCTCCGGCTTGCGGACCAGGAGGAAGGTCAGTCCGTTGTCGAGCGTGAAGCTGTCGACCTGGACCTGGGCCGACGCGGCCGGCGCGGCGGCCGCAGCTCCGGCGGCAAGGGCCGGCGGCGCGGTGAGCGCCGCGAGTGCGAGCGCGAGCGCGGCGAAGGCCGCGAACGCCGCACGGCGGGCGGGGAGGCCGCGTGGGATGGAACGCGAGACCAGCGGGATCATGAGGCTCTCCTTCGGAGGGAAAAGGGCGGCCAGGCGGGCCGCCGGCCGGAAGGATAGCCCGGCGCCGGGGCGGGCGCCGACCGCGCCGGCCCGCGGCCGGACCGGCGTCAGCCGCCCAGCAGCTCGAGCAGGTCGTCGCGGGTGAGGCCGCCCGCTGCGGCGGACTCCATGTCGCCGCCCAGCGCCGCCTCGGCCAGCGCGCGCTTGCGCTCCTGCAGCGCCAGGATCCGCTCCTCGACCGTCCCCTCGGCCACGAGCCGCGTCACCAGGACCGGCCGGTCCTGCCCGATCCGGTGGGTCCGGTCGGCCGCCTGGTCCTCGACCGCCGGGTTCCACCACGGGTCGAACAGCACGACGTGGTCCGCGGCCGTGAGGTTGATCCCGGTCCCGCCCGCCTTGAGCGAGACGAGCATCACCGGCGGCCCGGAGTCCGACTGGAACGAGCGGACCACCGCCTCGCGGTCGCGGGTCGCGCCGTCGAGCCGCAGCCGCGCGATCCCGGCGCGTGCGAGCGGCGGCTCGAGCAGGTCCAGCAGCGTGGTCCACTGCGAAAAGACCAGCGCCTTGTGCCCCTCGGCCAGCGCGGTCTCGAGCGTCTCGAGCAGCAGCTCGACCTTCGACGACGACTCGGCCGCCTGGCCGGGGAGCAGGCCGCGGTGGCAGGCGGCCTGGCGCAGCCGCAGCAGCGCCTCGAGCGCCTCCATCGTGCCGCCCCCCGTGCGCAGCCGGGCCACGACCTCCTCGCGCGTCGCGGCCAGGATCGCGTCGTAGGCCGCGCGCTCCTCGGCGGCGAGCGTGCAGTAGAGCGCGACCTCGGTGCGCGGCGGCAGCTCGGGCGCGACGTCGCGCTTGAGCCGGCGCAGGACGAACGGCCGGATCGCGGTGCGCAGCCGCGCGGCGGCGCCCGGCTCGCCGGCCGCGATCGGCCGGGCGTAGCGCTCGAGGAAGCCGTCGAGCCGGCCCAGCAGCCCGGGGTTGGTGAAGCGCAGCAGGCTCCACAGCTCCTCGAGCCGGTTCTCGACCGGCGTGCCGGTCATCGCGACGCGGAACGGCGCGTCCAGCCGGAAGGCCGCGCGGGCGGTCTGGCTGTCGGGGTTCTTGATCGCCTGGGCCTCGTCGAGCACGACCGCGTCCCAGCGCTCGGCGGCCAGCCGGTCGGCGTCGAGCCGCAGGATCGCGTAGGTCGTGACGACCAGCTCCGCGGCGGGGTCGATCGAGCGGCCCGCGCCGTGGTAGGCCACGGCCCGCAGCGCCGGACGGAAGCGCCGGGCCTCGGCCAGCCAGTTGTGCACGACGCTCGCCGGGCAGACGACCAGCGTGCGCCCGGAGAACGCGGCCAGCGCCTGGAGCGTCTTGCCCAATCCCATGTCGTCGGCCAGCAGCGCCCCCAGCCCGGCCTCGCGCAGGAAGACGAGCCAATCGATCCCCTCGCGCTGGTACCCGCGCAGGGTCGCGGCCAGGTCCGGGGGCAGGGGGGCGGGCGGGATCGCGCGGCCGGGCGTGTAGAGCGGGGCGAGCGCGTCGAGCGCGGGCGGCGGCGGCTCGCCCAGCTCCTCCGCGAGCCGGGCCAGCGCAGGGAACGCCGCGCGCGCCAGCGCGCCGCGCTCGTCGCGCGCTGCGAGCAGGTCGGCCACCAGCGCGCCGTGGCGCGCGAGCCAGTCGGCCGGCAGCGGCGCGAACCCGCCCCCGAGCAGCGGCACCAGCGGCTCGCCGCCACGCCAGGCCGCGAACACGCGCGCGGCGTCGGCGCGGCGCTCGCTGGCGCGCCCACCGGGTCCGGCGGCCGCGCTCTCGAACTCGATCGCGAAGCGCTGCGGGTCGAGCACGGCGCGCGGTACCAGCGCCGGCGCCAGCGTGAAGTCCGCGTGCGCGTCGCCGGCGACGCCCGCCGGCCCCGCCGTGGACTCCCAGGCCCGCAGCCGGTCGGTGAAGGTGATGGCATCGCGCGGCTCGAGCCGCACCTCGGCGCCGGTGCGAACCCCCAGCGCCGCCTCCAGCTCGCGCGCCAGCCGGTGCTCCGCGGTCTCGTCGCGCACCGGTACCGGGCTCCCGGTCACCAGCAGCCGCTCGCCTTCCACGTGTGCCGCCGGAGGGTCGCCGTACACGATCCGCGCCAGCACGACCAGCGCGTCGCCGTCGCGCCGCGTCTCGACCCGCGTCCGCGGCGCGCTGCGCCCGCTCTTGGGCAGCCGCGCGGTCTCGATCAGCAGCGGCAGCCGCCCGGCGAGCGAGGGCAACAGCTCGGAGACCAGCCACCCGGCGCGCTCGGGCGGCACGGCCAGGCCGTGCTCGAGGTTCTCGCGCTCGCGCGCGTTGAGCGGTGCGTCGGCCCAGGGGTGCAGGCGGTCGCCGCACAGCACGACCCACGGTGCGATCCGCCCGGTGACGCGCGGGTCCGGCGCCAGCTGCAGCCGGAAACCCATCCCGTGGTCCTGGACCCGGACGACCGGCGTCACCTGCTCGACCGAGACCGCGACCGGCGCGCCGTCGAGCGTGACGTCGCGGCAGCGCGAGAGCGCGAGCAGCAGGCGCGGCCCCAGCTCGCGCGGCACCAACCCGCCGCGGAAGGTCCCCAGCGCCTGCTCGCAGGCCAGGTCGGCCGGGGTCGCCATGAAGGCCGGCCCGTCGACGCGCCCGGTCGCGATCGCGACCAGCGGGACCTCGAGCGGCAGCTCCTGGCGCGCCGTGCCGCAGCCGGCGACGACGACGCGCGCGAACGACGGCCCGGCGGCACCGCGCGCGAGGCGGTACCCGACCAGCCCGCGGGCGGCCACGGCCTCCGCCGCTCCGGGCGCCGCGGCGTCGGGCTCGCCCAGCGCGATCAGCACCGCGGCGACGTGCTCGCAGGCCTCGGCCCGGCTGTCGCACTCGCAGCTCCAGGCGGGATCGGCCGGGAAGAGGGTCACGAGCGGGGAGACCAGCCCGCCGCGGGTGGCGACGCGGGCCGAGATCTCCTCGTCCGAGCCCGTCTCGAACTGGACCGCGCCGCGGCGGCAGAGCTCGACGCCGCGCGACCACGCCTGCGGTCCGGCCGCGCGCCGCACCGCCTCGCGAAGGCTGTCCAGGGCGGCTGCCACGGGCGCTAGCATAAGCGCATGTTCTCCCGCCGGTTGCCCCCCGATCTCGCGCCGAACCGGCTCGCGCTCCGCCGCGCCGCGCTCCCCCCGCGCTACGACCTCACCGGCTCCGATCCCACCCGCGCCGGGATCGCCTACCCGGCGGCACTGCTGCGTCCGCTCGGCGAGCCCCGCGGCCTCGTCCACGAGCCCGACCCGCGCGGCCATCCCGCGGCCCGCGCCGCGGTCGCCGCCGAGGCCCGGCGGCGGGGCCAGCCCGCCGACCCGGACGCGGTCCTGCTGACCGCTTCGACCAGCGAGGCCTACGCGCTGCTGTTCAAGCTGCTCTGCGACCCGGGGGAGGCGGTGCTGGTCCCGGTCCCGTCCTACCCGCTGTTCGAGCACCTCGCGGCGCTCGAAGGGGTGCGGGCCGAGCCCTACCGCCTGGACCCGGACCAGCGCTTCCAGCCCGTACTGCCCGACGAGCCGCCGCCCGGCGCGCGGGCGCTCGTCGCGGTCCACCCGAACAACCCGACCGGCACGCTGCTCGACGCGGCCTCCGGCGCGGCGCTGGCCGGATGGTGCGCGCGGCACGGGCTGGCGCTGATCGTCGACGAGGTCTTCCTCGACTACCCGCTCGACCCGGCGCGCGCGCCGCGGAGCCTTGCCGGGGCCGGCGACGCGCTGACCTTCGTGCTCGGCGGGCTGTCCAAGTCGTGCGGCCTGCCGCAGCTCAAGCTGGCCTGGACGATCGTCTCGGGGCCGGAGCCGGAGCGGGCGCGCGCGCTCGAGGCCCTGGCCTTCGCAGCCGACAGCTACCTCTCGGTCGGGACGCCGGTCCAGCTTGCGCTGGGCGAGCTGCTGGTCGCCGCGCGGCCGGTGCGCGAGGCGATCCTCGCGCGCTGCCGCGCCCACCTCGCGCTCCTGCGCGCGGCGCTGGCGCCGCTGCCCGGCGCGTCGCTGGTCGAGCCGGACGGCGGCTGGTCGGCAGTGATCCGCTACCCGGCCGTCGCCGATGGCGAGGATCTCGCGCTCGCGCTGCTCGAGGAGGACCGCGTCGCAGTGCACCCGGGCTGGTTCTTCGACCTGCCGGCCGCGGGCTGGCTGGTCGTCAGCCTGCTGCCGGAGCCGGCGGAGTTCGCCGAAGGGGTCGCGCGCCTGGTCCGCCGGCTCGCGCGCGTGTGACCACCGCCCGCGCGGGCGCATCCTACGCGGGCAGCAGCACCTCGAAGACCGCCCCCTCGCCGGGCGCCGAGCGGACGCGGATCGTGCCGCCGTGCAGTTCGACGAGCTGGCGGGCGATCGAGAGCCCGAGCCCGGTCCCCTCGTCGCGCGAGCGCTTGTCGTGGGCCAGCGGGGAGAAGCGCTCGAACAGCCGCTCGGCCTGCTCCGGGGCGATCCCCGGCCCGCGGTCGGCCACGGCCAGCGCAACCCGGTGCTCCTCGCGACGCGTCGCGAGCCTCACCGCGCTGCCGGCGGGCGCGTGCTTGATCGCGTTGGAGAGCAGGTTGTTGACGACGCGCAGCAGCATCAGCCGGTCGGCCTCGACGAGCGCCGGCCCGCCTTCGCCCCGCTCCAGCTCGATCGCCACCCCGCGCGTCGCGGCGTAGCGCCGCGCCCCGGCCGCGGCCTCCTCGGCCAGCGCCGCGAGGTCGAGCGGCGCCCGGTGCGGCGCGTCGACGCCGGCCTCGATCCGCGCCAGGTCGAGAAGGCTGTCGACGAGGTGGATCACCGTCTCGGCGCTGCGCAGGTTCTCGTGCAGGATCTCGGCCGCGGCCCCGGTCTCCGGAGCCCCGCGCAGCAGCAGCTTGCAGCCGGCGTGGACCGCCAGCAGCGGGCTGCGCAGGTCATGGCTGCAGACCGCCAGCACCTCGTCCTTCCGGAGGTGCAGCGCGACCAGCTCGGCGTTGCGCCGCAGGAGCTCGCGCTGCGCCTGCTCGATCGTCTCGCCCTGGGCGCGGATCAGGCGCGCCGCGCGCCGGATCAGGAACCACAGCAGGCCGAAGATCGTCAGCGTGGCCAGCCCCGCCAGCGTCACCAGCCAGGGGACGACGCGCAGCTCGACGCCCAGCGCCGGCGCGACCGTGCGCCGGACGGTCGCGACCCCGACGATCCTCCCCCCCTCGCGGACGGGCGTCGCGACCTCGGCCTGGCCCAGCGAGCCGAGGCCGAGCATCGCCAGGGGCCAGGGCGCAGCCTCCAGCCGGCGCAGCGCGATCCGGCCCTGCGCCGCCTCGCGGAACCCCTCCTGCCAGAGCGGCTCGGGCGGCGCCGAGCCGTCGCCGAAGCGCTGCAGCTCGGTGCCGTCGAGCGCGAACAGCCGGAACTCGCTCAGCGTGAAGTTGGTCAGCTCGGCCGCGACTGCGTCACGCAGCGCTTCGGGCGGTGGCGTGCCCCAGCGGGTGCGGTCGTAGCCCCGCTCGCGGGCCAGCACGACCAGGTCCTCCACGATGCTGTCGGCCTGGTCCTTGGCGACGCTGACGAAGGCCTGGTGGACGAGCCACGAGCTGGCGGTCGAGAAGGCGAGGAAGACCGCGAGCAGCACGGCCAGGCTGCCGCCTGTGAAGTAGCGCAGCAGATCGAACGAGGGGCGCGGCGCGCCGGCGCCGCCCGCATCGGTCCCGGGGATCGTGGTTGGCCGCATTCCCGTCTCTCGCCAGAGGAACGCGATTGTAGGGGGCGGTGTGCGGTCGCGCCCGTCGTGCGGGCCGCGCCGAGGCCGCAGCGGCCGCGCCAGGGCCGCGCCGAGGCTAGGGCAGCTCGCAGAGCCGGCGGAAGGCCTCCCGACCCGGCGGCGTGCCGAGCCGGGCGAGGAGGCCGGGATCGTCCCAGCGGAAGAACGGGTTGGTGGCGCGCTCCTCCTCGAGCGTCAGCGGCACCGTCACCGGGTCGCCCGCCGCGGCGCGCCGCTCGAGCGCGCCGAGCCGCGCCGCCAGCCGGGCGTGGTCCGGCTCGAAGCGGGCGGCCTCGCGGACCCAGGTCAGCGTGTACTCGTGGGCGCACCAGATCCGCGTCGCGGGCGGCAGCGCGCGCAGCTTCTGCAGCGAGTCGAACATCTCGTCCGGGGTCCCCTCGAACAGGTTGCCGATCGTTCCGCCGAACACGGTGTCGCCGGAGAAGAGGTCGCCGCCGCCGGCCGCGCCGGGCACGAAGTACGCCACGTGTCCGCGCGTGTGCCCGGGAACCTCGAGCACCGTCGTCTCGCGCCCGAGCAGCGCGATCCGGTCGCCTTCACGGACCGCGTCCGTCAGCGCCGGCAGCCGTCCCCGGTCGGCCGCCGCCCCCACCACGCGGGCCGCGGGGTGCCGCCGGCGCAGCGGCTCGACGCCGCCGATGTGGTCGCCGTGGTGGTGGGTCAGGAGGATCGCCTCGAGCGCCAGCCCCTCGCGCTGGAGCAGCGCCAGGGGTGGCCCGGCGTCGCCGGGATCGACCAGCGCCGCGCGGCGCGCGGTGCGGTCGACCAGCGCGAAGACGTAGTTGTCGGAGAACGCGGGCAGCGCGACGACGTCCATGCCGAAACGGTAGCACCGGCGCGCGTCCGCGGGGACGCGGCCGTCCGCGGGCTAAGGCGCCGCGCGCGCTCGCGCCTCGGCTTCGACCACGCCGGCGGCCCGGAGCAGCGCCAGGCAGATCGCGTGCGGCAGCGCGTCCTCGCAGATGTAGGCCGCGGGGACCCAGCCCGATGAGAACTGCTCGGCCGAGCGCTTCACCCAGACCTCGGGGAAGGGGTACTCGATCGTCAGCTTGACGTTGCGGTGGACCGCGGCGAAGGCGTCGACGGCCTCGAAGGCCAGCTTGAGGTCGGTGCTGTAGGCCGGGTAGCTCGCGTCCGGAAGCCCCCCCGTGTGGCCGCAGATCAGCGTCGCCACCAGCCGGTTCAGCTTCGGCCCGGCGGCAGTCCTGTCCTTTGAGAGAGCATCCATCGACGGGCCCACGAGGGAAAACTGTGGCCCAGGGCGGGGAAAGGCAAGCCGCGGCGGGCAACCCCGCAAACCTTCTGACCCAAGGTCAAATCCGGCATCCGGAGGGGCGACCCGGGCGCTCTACGAGGCGAAGGAGCCGGCGGCCGCCGGCGAGGGGGTTCTCGAGGTTGACCTGGCCCAGGCCGGGGCCAGGCGCGGGAGGGGAGCCGTCTGCCGAAAAAGAAGGGGGCCGGCCCGCAGGCCGGCCCCCGGTGGCCCCGCGTGCGGCCGCGTCAGGCCTTGAGGGACTCGATCCGCATCGCGTAGAACGAGCGCCAGATGAAGACCAGCGCGATCACGAAGAAGACCGCGGCCAGCCCGCGGACCAGGCTGCCGGTGTTCGCGGCCTGCAGGTAGACCCCCAGCTCGACGGCCAGCAATCCGAAGAGCGTCGTGAACTTGATGACGGGGTTCATCGCCACCGACGAGGTGTCCTTGAAGGGGTCGCCGACGGTGTCGCCGACGACGGACGCCGCGTGCAGCTCGGTCCCCTTCATCTTCAGCTCGGTCTCGACGATCTTCTTGGCGTTGTCCCAGGCGCCGCCGGCGTTGGCCATGAAGATCGCCTGGAACAGGCCGAAGGTCGCGATCGAGACCAGGTAGCCGATGAAGAAGAACGGCTCGACGAAGGCGTAGGCGAGCGTCGAGAAGAAGACCGCGAGGAAGATGTTGAACATCCCCTTCTGCGCGTACTCGGTGCAGATCGTCACGACCTTCTTGCTGTCCTCGACCGAGGCCTTGGTCACGCCTTCCAGCTTGATGTTGGCCTTGATGAACTCGACCGCGCGGTAGGCGCCGGTCGTCACGGCCTGCATCGAGGCCCCGGTGAACCAGTAGATCATCGCGCCGCCGGTGATGATCCCGAGCAGGAAGGGCGGGTGGAGGATCGAGAGCTTCGGCACGTCGGTCGAGAGCCCGTGCGTCAGAGCCATGATGATCGAGAAGATCATCGTCGTGGCGCCGACGACCGCGGTCCCGATCAGCACCGGCTTGGCGGTCGCCTTGAAGGTGTTGCCGGCGCCGTCGTTCTCCTCGAGCAGCGCCTTGGCGTGCTCGAAGTCGGGCTTGAAGCCGAAGTCGCGCTCGATCTCCTTCTCGATCCCGGGGATCGTCTCGATCACCGACAGCTCGTAGACCGACTGCGCGTTGTCGGTGACCGGGCCGTAGGAGTCGACCGCGATCGTGACCGGGCCCATCCCGAGGAAACCGAACGCCACCAGGCCGAAGGCGAAGATCGCCGGCGCCAGCATGAAGGCGCCGAGCCCCAGCGTGCTGACCAGGTAGGCGATCGCCATCAGCGCCATGATCGTCATGCCCAGCCAGTAGGCGCTGAAGTTGCCGGCGACGAGGCCGGAGAGGATGTTCAGCGAGGCCCCGCCCTCGCGGGACGACGTCACGACCTCCGCCACGTGCTTGGACTTGGTCGAGGTGAAGATCTTCACCAGCTCGGGGATGACCGCGCCGGCCAGCGTGCCGCAGGTGATCACCGTCGAGAGTATCCACCACAGGTCGGTGTTCCCGCCGACGCTCGGGATCACGAGGTACGAGACGATGTAGGTCAGCGCGATCGAGACGATCGAGGTGATCCAGACCAGCGAGGTCAGCGGAGCCTCGAAGTTCATGTTCCGAGCGTCCTTGTAGCGGCCCTTGGCCCAGGTTTCGTTGATCAGGTAGGAGCCGCCCGAGGCCAGCACCATCACGACGCGCATGATGAAGATCCAGGTCAGGAGCTGGATCTGGACGATCGGGTCATGGACCGCCAGCACGATGAAGGAGATCAGCGCCACGCCGGTCACGCCGTAGGTCTCGAAGCCGTCGGCGGTCGGGCCGACCGAGTCGCCGGCGTTGTCGCCGGTGCAGTCGGCGATCACGCCGGGGTTGCGGGCGTCGTCCTCCTTGATCTTGAAGACGACCTTCATCAGGTCGGAGCCGATGTCGGCGATCTTGGTGAAGATCCCGCCGGCGATCCGCAGCGCGGCCGCGCCCAGCGACTCGCCGATCGCGAAGCCCAGGAAGCAGGCCCCGGCGACCGAGGCCGGGATGAACAGCAGGATCACGAGCATGAACAGCAGCTCGACCGAGATCAGCATCATCCCGACGCTCATCCCGGAGCGCAGCGGGATCTCGTAGACGCCGAAGGCCTTGCCGCGCAGCGCGGCGAAGGCAGTGCGGGAGTTGGCCAGCGTGTTGATCCGGATCCCGTACCAGGCCACGCCGTAGCTGCCCGCCATGCCGATCAGGCTGAAGACCAGGATCACCGCGATCTTCCAGGCCTCGAGCCCGGTCAGCCAGAAGTAGAAGACGATCACCGCCGCGATGAACGCGAGCAGGATCATCAGGAGCTTGCCCTGCTGGACCAGGTAGGCCTTGCAGGTCTCGTAGATCAGCGCCGAGACCTCGGCCATCGAGCGGTGCACCGGGAGCTTCTTGACCGCGGCGTAGGTCCAGGCCCCGAACAGCAGGCCCAGCACGCAGACCACCAGCCCGAACAGCAGGATCTGGTGGCCGGTGAAGCCGAGGAACTGGGCCGCCGGGTCGTCGAGGTTCGGCAGCTGCAGGTTCACCTCGCCGCCGGGCCGGTGGCCGCTGGTCTCCGAGGCAAGAGCCGGCGACGCGAGGGCGCAGGCGAAGAGCGCCATCAACAGGACCGACGTGGCGAAACGGAGGCGGCTGCCGCGGGCGCGGAAGCGGGCCGGTGTGGGGGTGCTGGCACGGACAAGTCTCATGACCATCCTCTCCTGGCGGGAAGGCGAACACTGCGGGTTTCTGCGAGGGACGTCGCCTTATAGCAAAGGGCGGGGGCGGTGTCGACACAGAGCGGGCGACCCTAAACCGTAAGCCCGGTTCGGCTTATCGCTCCGAATCCGTATGCTGTCGGGGATGTTCCGCGACCCCCTGCCGCCCGGCGCCCGTCTGCCGCGCCTCTTCACCGAGCGGCGGGGGCTGGCATGGGCCCTCTTCGGCCTCTGCCTGGCGGCCGGGACCTGGGCCTTTCTGGACATGCCGCACCGCAAGAACCCCGCGATCCAGGCCGGGATCGCGATCGTCGTCGCTCCCTGGGCCGGGCACCCGGTGGCGGAGGTCGAGGCCTCGGTCGCGGCGCCGATCGAGGCGGCGCTGGCGTCCGATCCCGACGTCGGGGTGATCCGGACCTACGTCCGGCCGGGGCTCGCGATCTTCGAGGCCGAGCTGGACGAATACGGCGGTCCCGCCCCCCCGTTCCTGGCGCGGATGCGCGACCGGGTGGCGGAGGCGGCCCCCGGGCTGCCCCCCGGCGTCGGGCCGCTCTTCGTGGCGCTGGACGCGGGCGAGGCCGCCTCGCTGCTGCTGGCCGTGGCCGGACCCGAGGGGCCGGAGGGGGCCCGCGCGATCGACGCCGCGGCCCGGGGGCTGGCGGGCGTGCTGGCCGGCGCCCCGGGGGTATCCCGGGTCGAGCGCAGCGGGGCCGGCGGCGAGCAACTGCTGCTCGAGATCGACCCCCAGCGCCGGATCGACCTGGGCCTGCCCGAGCCGGCGATCCGGGACCTGCTGGTCGAGCGCGGCCTGGCCGCCCCCGGCGGGGTGGTCGAGTACCGCGCCGAGCCCGGGCCGCTGCCGTTCCGCGATGCCGACGAGCTGGCGAACGCGCCGCTGGGGCTCGGGCCCTTCGGGACGCCCCTCCTGGTGCGCGACCTGGCCGACCTGCGGGTCGACCCGGGCCCCGGGCCGCGGCAGCTGCTCGGCCGGCGCGACCCGGCGAGCGGCGCGTGGGTCCGCACCCCGGCGGCGACGCTGGCGGTCTACCGCGATCCGTCGGTCGGGGCGGGGTCGTTCCGCCGCGCGGTCGGCGAGGCGCTCGCCGCCGCGGCCCCGGGGCTGCCGGCCGGGGTGACCGTGCGGATCGTGACGGACGAGGCGCGCGAGGTGGGCGGCGCGCTCCAGCTCTTCTCGTTCAGTCTGCTCGAGGCGGTGCTGCTGGTCGTGGCGGTCGCGCTGGTCGGCTTCCGCGGCTGGCGCAGCGCGGCCGTGCTGGCGCTCTCGATCCCGGTCACGCTGGCCCTGACCTTCGTCCTGATGCGGCTGGTCGGCGTCGACCTGCAGCAGGTTTCGATCGGCGCCCTGATCCTGGCGCTCGGCCTGCTGGTCGACGATCCCGTCGTGGCGGCCGACGCCGCCCAGCGCCGCGTCGAGCAGGGCGAGCCGGCGCGCGAGGCGGCCTGGCGGGGCCCGGTCGAGCTGTCGCGCGCGATCCTCTACGCGACCCTGACCAACGTCGTCGCCTACCTGCCGCTGCTGGTGGTGCAGGGGCTCCTGGGCCGCTTCATCTGGGCGATCCCGGTCGTCGTGACCGCCTCGCTCGTCGCCTCGCGCTTCGTCTCGATGAGCTTCGTGCCGCTGTTCGCGAGCCACTTCGGCGCCGGGGCCCGCGTCCGGGGGGACGCGGCCCGCGCGCAAGGACGGCTCGACGCCGCGGTGCGGGAGATCGTCGCGCGGCGCTGGGCCGTGCTGGGCGTCGTGACGCTGCTGCTCGCCACGGCCGGCGGCTGGGCTCTTTCCGGCCTGCGCTCGCAGTTCTTCCCGCGCGATCCCAGCCGGCACTTCTTCGTCGACATCGTGGCGCCGACCGACGCGCGGATGCGCGAGCTGGCCGACGAGGTGGAGCAGCAGGTGCGAACGGATGCGGTCGCGACGCTGAGCTTCCTCGGCCGCGCCGCCCCGCGCTTCTGGTTCTCGATGTTCCGCGAGCTGCCGCGGCCGGGCCGCGCGCAGGTCGTGGTCGAGGCCGAGAGCGCCGCGGTGGTCGACCGCGCGGTCGTGCCGGCGCGGCAGGCGCTCCCGGCGGAGCCCGACGCGTTCGTCGATCTGCGCGAGCTGGAGATCGGCAAGCCGGTCGGGCCGCCGGTGCAGGTCCGGATCGCGGGCCCCGACCCGGCGCGGCTCCGCGAACTGGGCGCCCGCGCGGCGGCCGCGCTGCAGGCGACGGGCCGGGCCGTCGGCGTGCGCGACGACTGGGGGATCCTCGACGGTCCGGATCGCGAGCCCGGTCCGGTCGAACTGACCGTCGGGACGATCGGCGAGGGGACCGCGACGCGGGACCTCACGCTGCGCCTGGTCACCCCGCCCGCGGCGGCCGAGGGCGGGCCGCCCCTGGCCCGCCGCGACGGGCAGCCGGCCGTGACCGTCGCCGCCTTTGCGGCGCCGGGGCTCTACCCGTCGGAGGTGCTGGCCGCGGCGCGGCCCGCGCTCGACGCGCTCGAGGCCGCGCTGCCCGCCGGCTACCGGCTCGAGTACGGCGGCGAGGCCGAGGAGCAGGCGAAGGGGTTCCGGCAGCTGGCGTGGGCGCTGATCGTCTCCGTGCTGCTGATCGCGCTGGCGCTCGTGGTCCAGTTCCGGAGCGCGCGCAAGCCGCTCCTGGTCTTCGCCACGATTCCGTTCGGCGTCGTCGGGGCCTTCGTCGCGCTGCGTCTGGCGAACGCGCCGTTCGGTTTCATGGCCTTTCTCGGGATCGCCAGCCTGATCGGGGTGATCGTCAGCCACCTGATCGTGCTGTTCGACCGGATCGAGGCGCTCGAACGGGAAGGGCGCGCGCTCGAGCCGGCGCTGGTCGAGGCGGTCCGCTCGCGGGCGCGGCCCGTCGTCGTCACCGTCGCCGCGACGGTGATCGCGCTGGTGCCCCTGGCGCGCCGCGGCGGCCCGCTGTGGGAACCCCTCTGCTACGCGCAGATGGGCGGGCTGACCCTGGCGACGGTCGTGACCTTCGTGCTGGTCCCGGCGCTCTACGCGGTGGCCGTGCGGGACCTGCGGCTGATCCCGTGGGGCCCGGCCGCGCCGCCCCGGCGGGCCCGGGATTAAGATGGCCCGCGCCGCCCCCGGCCCGGGGGCGGAAAGGAGCCGCGGCCCGTGGCCGACCAGCTCGACCTGCTCGTCTTCCGGAACTTCGCGATCGCGCTGGCGATCGGCGCACTGGTCGGCCTCGAGCGCGAGAAGAAGAAGGAGCTCGAAGGGGACATCGGGGTCGGCGGGCTCCGGACCTTCATCCTGATCGCGATGACCGGCGCGGTCGGCGGGTGGCTGTCGCAGGTGCTCGGCTCGCCCTGGGTGCTGGTCGCGGCGCTGCTCGCGGTGGCGGCCGGCGTGGTCGCCGGCTACGCGATCCAGGGGCTGCGCAACCCCCGCTTCTACGGGATGACGACCGAGGTCGCGGCGGTCGTGGTCTGCCTGCTCGGCAGCGTCTGCATGCTCGGCCACCCCGAGGTCGCGATCGCGCTCGGGATCGCCACCTCGGCCGTGCTGGCCTTCAAAGAGCCGCTCCACCGGCTGGTGGCCCGGATCGGGACCGAGGACATCTACGCCGGCGTCAAGCTGCTGATCGCGTCGTTCATCGTGCTGCCGCTGCTCCCGGACCGGACGGTCGACCCGTGGGGCGCGATCAACCCCTACAAGCTGTGGCTGCTGGTGGTCCTGATCTCGGCGCTCTCGCTGGTCGGCTACATCGCGGTGCGCTGGCTGGGGCCCGAGCGCGGCACGGCCGTCACCGGCCTGTTCGGCGGCGTCGTCTCCTCGACCGCGGTGACGCTGACCTTCGCGAAGCAGAGCCGGGACGAGCCGCACGAGGCCTCGACCTTCTCGCTGGGGATCCTGATCGCCTGGCTCGTGATGGCGGTGCGGATCGTGGTCCTGGTCGCGATCGTCGACGCGACGCTGGTCCCGGCGATCCTGCCGCCCTTCATCGGGGCCGCGCCTGGCGACCCTCGCGATGGCGGGGCTGGCCTGGCGGAAGAGCGTGACCGAGGAGACGGCGCACCCGCAGGAGGTCCCGCTGAAAAACCCCTTCAGCCTGACCGAGGCGATCAAGTTCGCGCTCTTCTTCGCGGCCGTGCTGCTGGTCGTGCGGCTGGTCGAGCTCTACGCGCCCGGCCGCGGCTTCTACGCCGTCGCCGCGCTGGCCGGGCTGACCGACGTCGACGCGATCACGCTCTCGATGACCAAGTACGCCGGCGAGAGCGGCGACACCCGCACCGCGGCGCTGGCGATCGCGATCGGGGCGCTGTCCAACACGCTGGTCAAGGGGGGGTACGTCGTCGCGCTCGGCGCCCCGGCGCTCCGGCGTCGGATCGTCGTGGCGACGGTGGTGATCGCCGCGGCGGTCGTGATCGGGATGCTGCTGGTGCGGTAGCAGGTCCGGCGGGCGGTCACCGCCCGGTGCGAGCCGGCCCGGTCATGGTGTCCCGATCTGCCCGAGGAGCTTCCGGATGCGCGGCGCAGGACCTACCGCCGCGTCACCGGGATGTGCACCTCGGCGCGCTTGAGGAACCAGGGCTTGAAGGGGCCGTCCCAGTAGACCGCGTACGGCTCGCCGGACGGCTCGTACTCCGGGCGCTCCGCCAGCCAGGCCCGCAGCTTCGCCAGCCCCTCGTCGTAGTTCTCGCGCGAGTAGGCGCCGCGCTGGCCGATCGCCACGACGAGCTGCGCGGGGCGCTCGTAGACCTGGACCGCGCCCTCCTTCGACGGCAGTTCGCCGGTGCGGTCGCGCTCGACGAAGAAACGCATCCGCGCCGGGCGCGGGTCCGCTTCGACCGGGACCGTCATCGCCAGGTCGTTGGCGCGGATGTAGTCGAACAGCACCATGAACGGCCCGTTCCGGCTCTCGAAGTAGTCGCTGCCGCCGGTGGCCTCCATCACGCGGGCCGGCGGGAGCTCCTTCACCTCGATCACGTCCACCTCGGTCGGCGGGTAGTTGGACTCGTAGGCCATGGCGGGGCCCCCTGCGAGGGCGATCAGGACGGCCACGAAAGAGAGCGGCCGGGGTGCGACGCGACGAATGGTCATACCGCGAGAGTAGACAAGGCCCCGCGCCGCCGCAAATGCGGCGCGGCGGTGTAGGATCGCGTCCCCGTCGCGGGGACGCAGGGAGGCTTACCGGTGGGACAGGGCGCGCGCGCGCGATCGACGGGCCGGGGACGCCTCGGAGCCGCCCTGCGGGCGGCGGGCCCGGTCGTCGTGCTGCGCGAGGAGCACCTGATGCCCGGGGCGCGGATCAAGTCCGCCCCGGCGCCCGACAGCGTGCGGCTCGAAATCCCGGTCGCGCCCGGCGTCACGCTGCGCGGCATCACGGCCCGGCGTCCGGACGCGCAGCTGGCCGTGGTCTACTTCGGGGGCAACGGGGAGATCATCGGACCCGAGGCCGGCATCGCCTGGCTGGCGGGCAGGCACCCGTTCGATCTCTACGCGGTGAACTACCGCGGCTTCGGGCCGAGCGACGGCAAGGCCTCCCTGGACGCGGTGGTCGGCGACGGCGTGGCGATCTTCGACGCGGTCGCGGCGCGGCCGGAGATCGCCGGAAAGCCGATCCTGGTCTACGGCTTCTCGCTCGGCTCGTGGCCGGCCCTGGCGGTGGCCGGAGTGCGCGGGGTCGCGGGAATCGTGCTGCAGAGCCCGCCCAACGCGGCGGCGGAGGTCGTGCCGCACCTGACGAGCCTGCTGCCGTGGTACCTGCGGCCCTTCGTGCGCATCGCGCTGGCGCCCGAGGTCGCCGCGCGCGAAGATCAGCCCGTGCACCTCGCGCCGCGGGTCCGGGCGCCGCTCCTCGTGCTGCACGGCGACGCTGACCTGTCGGTGCCGATCGCCTGCGGTCGCACGGTCCTCGCGGAGGCAGGGTCGGAGGACAAGGAGTTCGTCACGGTTCCGGGCGGGGGGCACATCGATCTGTGGACGGTGGGAGGCGAGGCACTGCACGCGCGTCTTGCGGGTTTCCTGGAGAAGGTCACGAGGAGAGGGACGGCATGATGAAACAGATCAACACCAAGCGGGTGGTCATCGGTGGGGTGCTGGGCGCGGTCGCCTGGGTCGCGTGGGGAGTCGTCATCCAGCTGACGGTACTCGGCAAGATGTACCCCGAGGCACAGCAGGCCGGCTATTTCCTCCAGCAGCCGCGCTACGGCTTCTTTCCCTTCGCCTGGATCGGGCTCGAGCTGGTGCTGGCACTGATCTGCGCCGCGCTCTACGCCGCGGTGCGCGAGGGCTGGGGCCCCGGCCCCGGGACCGCGCTCCGGCTGGGCCTGATGGTCGGTTTCGCGGCCGGCTTCCCGCTCTCGTTCGCGATGGCGACCTGGTCGCCCGCGCCGCGCGACTTTCCCGCTGTGGTGGATGCTCGAGCTGTGGGTCGGCGCGGTCGCCGCGACCCTGATCGCGGGGTGGTACTACCGCGAGTGAGCGGGCGCAGCGACGCGGCTCAGGAGAGCCGCGGACGCCAGTCCCAGCCCGAGCATCGCCGGCCACAGCACGCCGCCGCCGTAGTGGTCGAGCAGGAAGGTCCCGATCGGCGGGGCGAGGACCAGCGCGAAGCCGAAAGTCATCGTGAACAGGCCCATGTACTCGCCCGATCGGTGCTCCGGGGCGATGTCGCCGACGTAGGCGGCCATCGCGGGCAGCAGGACCATCTCGCCGAAAGTCCAGACCACGACCGTGACCGCGATCCCGACCCGGCCGTGCGTCAGCGCCATTCCGCCGAAGCCAAGGGCGACGAGGGCCGCGCCGAGCGCGAGCTGCCGGCCGGCCCGCCAGCCCGCCATCGCGACGTTCAGCGGCACCTCGAGCACGACGATGATCAGGGTGTTGAGCGTGAACAGCGCCCCGTAGAAGGCGGCCGTGTAGCCGAGGTCGCGGACCAGGAAGAGCGGCAGGGCGGCCGTGAGCTGGAAGAAGACGACCAGCGCCGGGAGTGAGGCGAGGAGGAAGTAGAGCAGCCGGCGGTCGCGCCACGCCTCGCCGAGCAGCGGGGAGCGAGACGCGCCGTCGGCGGCCGGTGCCGCGGCGCCCGCCTCGCTCCTCGCGGCGCCTACGGGAACCCACGCCAGCAGCGCCGCGGCGGCCAGCGACGAGGCGCCATCGACCCAGAACAGCGCCTTGTACGACCAGGCCGCGAGGAACCCCCCCAGCGCCGGCCCGACGCTCATCCCGAGGTTGATCGCCAGGCGGTTCAGCGCGAAGGCGGCCTTGCGCTGTTCCGGCCCGGCCGCGAGCGAGACCGCCGAGAGGCTCGCGGGCCGGTAGGCCTCCGAGACCGCCGCGAACAGCACCGTCGCGGCGATCACCGGGGCCACGCCGCGCACGAACGGGTAGAGCGCCAGCACCGCGGCCGAGAGCACCAGCGAGCTGCCCATCACGCGCGTCGCGCCGAAGCGGTCCGCGAGCCGGCCCGAGATCGGGGCGGCGACGATCGAGGCCGCGCCGAAGACGCCGACGATCGCGCCCGCCAACGCGCTCGAGAACCCGAGCGGCCCGGTCAGGTAGAGCACCAGGAACGGGATGACCATCGTCCCCACGCGGTTGACGAAGGTCGTCGCCGCCAGCGCCCAGACCTCGCGCGGCAGATCGGCGACGCCGCGCCAGGGGTTCATCAGTAGCCGATCGCCGCGCCGTCCTTGCGCGACTCCGACGCGCCCGCCCGCACGCCGGTGGCAGGGTCGATGCAGACCGCCTGGTAGCCGCCGAACTGCCCGGGGAGCGCGGTCAGCTGGTGCCCGCGCCGCGCCAGCTCGCGCAGCACCTCGGGCGGGACGCCGGACTCCAGGGCGAGCCGGCCGCCGTCGGTCATCGGCGTGCCGGTCGGCTCCTGCGAGCCGTCGTGCACGAAGCGCGGCGCGTCGCCGGCCTCCTGCAGGTTCATCCCGAAGTCGACCAGGTTGACGACGATCTGCGCGTGCCCCTGCGGCTGGGTCGCGCCCCCCATCACGCCGAAGGCGCACCAGGGCTTGCCGTCGCGCGTCAGGAAGGCCGGGATGATCGTGTGGAACGGCCGCTTGCCGGGCTCCAGCCGGTTGGGGTGCCGCGGGTCGAGCGAGAACTGGGCGCCGCGGCTGTGCAGCCCGAAGCCCAGCTCGGGGATCGCGTAGCCGGAGCCGAAGCCGGTGTAGTTGCTCTGGATCAGCGAGACCATGTTGCCGTCGGCGTCGGCCACGGCCAGGTAGGTCGTGTCGCCGCGCTGGAGTTCCTTCGGGTCTCCCGGCGGCACCGTGCGCGCCGCGCGGGCCATGTCGATCGACTTCGCACGCGCCGCGGCGTAACCCTTGTCGAGCAGCCCGGCGACCGGGACCGACTCGAACGCCGGGTCGGCGTAGAAGCGCGCGCGGTCGGCGAAGGCCAGCTTCTTGGCCTCGGCCAGCACGTGCCAGAAGTCGGCCGAGTCGCGCCCCATCCCCCTGAGGTCGAAGTTCTCGAGGATGTTCAGCATCTGCAGCGCCGCGAGGCCCTGCCCGTTGGGGGGCAGCTCGTGGAGCGTGACGCCGCGATAGGTCGTGGCGATCGGCTCGACCCACGGCGCGCGGTAGGTCTTGAAGTCGTCGAGCGCGAAGAATCCGCCGTTGGCGGCGGAGTAGCGCACGATCGCCTGCGCGATCGACCCCTCGCGGATCGCGGGAGGGCCCTCCTTCGCGAGGGTCTCGAACGTCCGGGCGAGCGCCGGGTTCGCAAAGAGCTGGCCTTCCCGCGGCGCTCTGCCGTCCGGAAGGAAGACCGCCGCGAAGCCCGGCTTGTCCTTGAACGCGCGCCCCCCACGCTCCCAGGCCGCGGCGATCGCCTGCGGCACCGGGGCCCCCTCGCGCGCCAGCCGGATCGCCGGGGCGAGGACCTCGGCCAGCGGCAGCCGGCCGAGCTTCGCGTGCAGCTCGAACCAGCCTTCCATCGCCCCGGGCACGGTCCAGGCGTAGGGGCTGTAGAGCGGGATCGTCCCGTCCTTCTCGGGCGGGACCTTCTCGCGCGTCAGCGCGCGCGGCGCCGGCCCCGAGGCGTTGAGGCCGAGCAGCTTCCCCTGTTTCGCGTCCCAGGCGATCGCGAACAGGTCGCCGCCCGGGCCGCACGCCACCGGCTCCAGCACGGCGAGCGCGGCATTGACGGCGATCGCCGCGTCGGCCGCGCTGCCGCCCCGCTTCAGGATCTCGATCCCGGCCTGCGAGGCGAGCGGGTGCGCCGACGCGACCATCCCGTGCTTCGCGTAGACGACCGAGCGGGTTGCGAACAGCTTCCCCTCGGTCCGGTCCGCGGCGCGTGCCGCCGCCGCGCCCGCGAGGGCGGCGACGACGAGCGCCAGGAACCACGCGGCGGTCGTGCGGCGCACGGCCGGCCGCCTACCGCGCGCGCTTCAGCGCCGGCGGCGCCAGGTCGGGCGGAACCGGGACTCTTCGGCGCGACCCGCGGGTTCTTCGCCAGCTCGAGCATCAGCACCTCGACCGCCTTCTCCACCGACGGGTCGCCCCCCTGCGTCATCACCTCGGGCAGGTCGATCACCTCGATGTCCGGCTCGACCCCTTCGTTCTCGATGACCCACTGGCCGGCCGCGTCGTAGATCCGGAAGGTCGGGACCTGGACCGCGCCGCCGTCGGCCAGCGCCGGGTTGCCCGACAGCCCGATCAGTCCGCCCCAGGTCCGCGTGCCGATCAGCGGCCCGAGGCCCCGCGCCTTGAACCAGTAGGGAAGGGCGTCGCCGCCCGAGGACGAGTAGCCGTTCATCAGCATCGCCTTCGGGCCGTCGTGCGCGAAGCCGGGCGAGCGCATCGCCTCGACGTTGCGCCGGGCCCACCAGGCCATCGTGTTGCGCTCGAGGTAGTCGATCATCCGGACCGGGATGAAGCCGCCGCCGTTGTAGCGGTCGTCGATGATCAGCGCGGGCTTGGTGACCTGCGCGTAAAACAACTTCTGCAGCATCCGGTTCCCCTCGCCCGCGGTGTTGGGGAGGTGGATGTAGCCGACCTTGCCGCCCGAGAGCTTGTCGGCCAGCGCCATCCGGGTCCGGACCCAGTCGAGGTAGCGCAGGTTCAACTCGCTGTCGATCGTGCGCACGGTGACCTGGCGCGCCCCCTCCGCGGCCGGCTTGCCGTTCACGCTCAGCACGACCTGCCGGTTCGCCTTCCCCTCGAGCAGGCGGTAGGGGTTGTCGGCGGTCGTCAGGTCGACGCCGTCGATCGCGACCAGGAACTCGCCCTCCTTGATGTTCACGCCGGGCTCGGAGAGCGGGCCGCGCCAAGCCTCGTCCCAGTTCTCGCCGGCGTAGATCTTGTCGATCCGGTAGCGGCCCGAAGGGTCGGCGAGCAGCTCGGCCCCGAGCATCCCGCCCTCGACCCTCTCCACCGTCGGCTCGTCGCCGGGGGCGACGTAGGTGTGGCCGGCCTCGAGCTCGCTCATCATCTCGCCCAGCAGCCAGTCGACCTCGGCCCGGTGCGCGACGAACGGGACCAGCGCGTCGTAGCGCTCGTAGAGCGCCTTCCAGTCGTAGCCGTGCATCGCCGGGTCGTAGAACCAGTCGCGGGTGATGCGCCAGCCGTCGGTGAACATCTGCTGCCACTCGGCCCGCGGGTCGAGCTTCATGCGCAGGCCGGAAAGGTCGAGTTTCCCCTCGCTGCCGGAGAGGCTGGCCTTGGCGTCGGTCAGGCCCCAGTTCGGACCCTGGCGGTAGAGCAGCTTCTTGCCGTCGGCCGTCAGCAGGTAGCCGCCGGGGTTGTCGAGGACCTTCTCTTCCTTGCGCTCCTTGAGGTCGAAACGGTAGAGCGCCCGCGAGCCGCCGTCGGCGTTGCGGACGTAGTAGACGAAGCCAGGGACGGCGGCCAGGTTGCCGTACTCGCCGGCGGGGAGGCCGGGGAGGGCGATGGTGCGGGCGGCGAAGCCCTCGGGGACGATCGTCGTGGTGGGGGGAGCCTTGTCGGCGTCCTTCTTGGCGTCGTCGTCCTTCTTCGGGCCGGCACGGAGGCCGGCCCCTACGGGGTCATCCTTCTTCGGGCCGGCACTGAGGCCGGCCCCTGCGGCTTCGCCTTTCTCCTCGTCCGACTTGAGCGGGAAGAGCGGGTCGGCGGCCGGGTCGAGCGCGGCGGCGTAGACGCGCCCCGCATTGCGGTAGAGGTAGTCGAACTCGAAGGCGCTCGTGACGAAGTTGAAGTCGCGCAGGCTGGTGAAGAACAGGTACTTGCCGTCGGCCGAGAAGACCGGGTCGCCGTCCATCGTCGCCCCGTCGCCCAGGAAGAAGCTCTTCCCCTGCTCGACCGACCAGACCGCGATCCCGGGCATCCGGTTCGGGTGGCTCTTCTCGTAGGCCAGCCAGCGCGAGTCGGGGGACCAGCCGTAGCTGACCAGGTCCTCCTGGTCGCTCCGGTCGGCGACCGTCACCTCGCCGCTGGCGACGTCGACGACCAGCAGCCGCTGCTGGCGGTCCGCGAACGCCAGCTTCTTTCCGTCCGGGCTGAAGGCGGGAGCGTAGTACCAGCTGACGGCGTCCTTCGTCAGCTGCCGGGGCGTGCCGCTGCCGTCCTGGTTGCCGAGGTAGATCTCGTACTCGCCCGTCCGGTCGGACAGGTACGCGATCGTCTTCCCGTCCGGCGACCAGGCCGGCGCGCGCTCGCGCACCCCCTGGCTGGGAAAGAGGGCCCGCGTCGCGCCGTCTTTGGCCGGGACCGAGAACAGGTCGCCGCGGGCGTCGAACGCGACGCGCGCGCCGGACGGCGAGAGGGCCGCGCCGCCGACGTTCGCGGCGACCGCCTTGAAGGCCGGCAGCGCGTAGGGCTGCTCGGCGCCGAGTGCGATCGGGATCTTCGCCGCCTGGCCGCTGGCCAGGTCGTAGCGGTAGAGGAACCCGCCGTTCATGAAGACGATCGCGCCCGGCCCGGCCGCCGGCCAGAGGACGTCGAACTCGGTGAACTGCGTCAGCTTGCGCGTCGCCTTCGTCTTCAGGTCGCAGGCGAACAGGTTGAGCGTGTCGTCGCGGTCCGAGGTGAAGTAGATCGTGTCGCCGATCCAGATCGGGAAGTTGTCGGTGACGCGGCTGTCGGTCACGCGCTCGGACCGCGCGGCCACCAGGTCGTAGATCCAGATGTCCTGGGCCCGGCCGCCGCGGGTCCGCTTCCAGGTTCGGAACTCGCGGTCGATCGGCGTGTAGGCCAGCTTCGTGCCGGACGGGTCGAACGAGGCGCTGCCGCCGTGGGGCAGGGGGAGCGGCCGCTCGAGGCCCCCCTTGGGGTCGACCAGGAAATAGGTCCCCATCCGCTCGCCGAAGGCGGTCCGGTTCATCCGCACCAGGATCCGCCCGTCCTTCGTCCAGTCCATCACCCAGTTGTCGAAGCCGCCGCGCGGCGGCATCGCGCCGACGTCGGTGTAGTAGGTCAACTGCCGCGGCTCGCCTCCGGCCAGCGGCATCACGTAGACCTGGCGCGAGCCGGTGTACTCGGCCGTGTAGGCGATCCACAGCCCATCCTGCGAGATCTTCGGGAACAGCTCCTGGCCGGGGTGAGCCGTCAGCCGCATCGCCGGGCCGCCCGCCGATGGAGCGCGCCAGATGTCGCCGCCGTGGACGAAGACGACCGTGTCGCCGTGGATGTCGGGGAAACGCAGGAGGCGCCCTTCGGGTGCCGCGGGACCGGGCTCGGCGGCGCGGGCCGGCCCGGCGACCAGCGCCAGCAGCACGAGCAGCGCCAGCAGGCAGGCGAAGCAGAGCGGGGTGGGGGTGGCCGGGACGAGCGAACGGAGCGTGCGCACGGAGGACCTCCGGAGGGCGTTGAGGCGCCAGATTGCCAAAACGGGAGCGGCAAGACAAACGATAGCGGCCGCGGGGTATCCTTAGGTCCTCATGCGCCCCCCGCTCACCCCGCGCCTGGCACCGTTCGGCACGACGATCTTCACCGAGATGACCGAGCTGGCGGCGCGGCACGGCGCGGTCAACCTGGGGCAGGGGTTCCCCGACTTCGACGGGCCGGAGTTCGTCAAGGAGGCCGCGCTCCGGGCGATCCGGGACGGCCGCAACCAGTACGTGCGGATGTTCGGCCTGCCGGAGCTGAACCGCGCGGTTTCGGCGCACCGGCGGCGTTTCTACGGCCTGGACTACGACCCCGACGGCGAGATCACCGTCTTCTCGGGTGCGACCGAGGCGCTCTTCGCCACCTTCCAGGCGCTGTTCGACGCCGGCGACGAGGCGATCCTGTTCGAGCCGTTCTACGACTCCTACCGGCCGGGGCTGGCCAACGCCGGGGCGCGGGCGGTCGTGGTACCGCTGACTCCGCCCGGCTTCACGCTGGACGCCGAGGCGCTGGCGCGCGCAGTCACGCCGCGGACCCGCGCGATCGTCCTCAACTCCCCGCTCAACCCGGTCGGGAAGGTCTTCGCGCGAGCGGAGCTGGAGGCCGTGGCGGAGGTCTGCCGGCGCCACGACCTGCTGGCGGTCACGGACGAGGTCTACGAGCACCTTGTCTTCGACGGCGAGCACCTGCCGCTGGCGACGCTCCCCGGGATGCGCGAGAGGACCGTGATGATCTCGTCGGCCGGGAAGACCTTCAGCCTGACCGGCTGGAAGGTCGGCTACGCCTGCGCGCCGGAGCCGCTGACCCGAGCGCTGCGGGCGGCGCACCAGTTCGTCACTTTCTGCACCCCCGGGCCGTTCCAGCTCGCCGTCGCCGCGGGGCTCGAGGCCGACGACGAGTTCTTTGCGCGCTTCGTCGCCGACTACCGGGCGCGGCGCGACCGGCTGTGTGCCGGGCTGGCCGCGGCCGGCTACGGCGTGCTGGTCCCGCAGGGGACCTACTTCGCCGTTGCCGACATCCGGCCGCTGGGATGGGACGACGACCTGGCCTACTGCCGTGCGCTGCCGGAGACGAAGGGGGTCGCGGCGATCCCGGTCTCGGCCTTCTGCGAGGAACCGGCGCGGGTGCGGCACCTCGTCCGCTTCGCGTTCTGCAAGTCGGACGCCACGCTCGATGCGGCGCTGGGGCGGCTCGGCGGCTGAGCGGTAGCGCGGGCCGCCACGGAGGGCGGCCGCTACGGCGTCACGGTCTCGCGGTCGTAGGCGCCGTCCGAGACCGAGCGCGCCGTGCGGAAGGCCAGCCGCGCGATCTTCTCGAGCAGCGCCGGGTTCAGCGTTTCCGGCCGGTCGCTGGCCTGGTGCAGGTGCGTGTAGCTCTTCGTCGACGCGAAGTAGAGCGTCGGGATCCCCTTCTCGTGGAACGGTGTCGCGTCGGCGCCGCCACCGGCCCAGGTGTCCGCGATCGTGATCCGCTCCCCGCCGGCGTCGAGCGTGCGGGCCAGCTCCCAGAGGTGCGGCGCGCTCTTGCCGCCGCCCAGTTGCAGCCCGTCGCCGTGCCCGACGCAGTCGATGTTGAGCATCGCCACGACCTGGTCCGGCGGGTAGGGCATCCGCTCGGCGAACCAGCGCGAGCCGTTCAGCCCCTGCTCCTCCGCGGCGAACAGCACGAAGACCAGCGTCTGTCGGGGCGGGCGGTGGCTCTTCGCGAAGGCCTCGGCGACCGCGAGCAGCGCGGCCGTGCCGGAGGCGTTGTCGTTGGCCCCCGGCCAGAGCACCCCTTCCTGCGTTCCGACGTGGTCGAGGTGCGCCCCCAGCACGACGACCCGGCCACGCAGCTCCGGGTCGCCGCCGGGCAGGACCGCAACCACGTTGGCCGCGGGCTGGTCGGGGCGGTACTTCGCCACGACCGTCATCGCGGCCTTCGAGCCGAGCGGGCGCGAGCGCGGCGCCTTCGCCTCGGCGAGTTCCTTCGCGAGCGACTCGAGCGTGGCCCCGCTCCCGGCCAGCAGTTGCGCCGCCACCGCCCCGCTGACGTGCTGCTGCGGGAAGCTGGCCGGCTGCTCGCCGGGCCCGTGCATCACGCTGGCGATCGGCGGCCCGATCTTGCCGTCCTTCGGCAGCGAGACCATCAGCAGCCCCACCGCGCCGCGGGCCTGCGCCGCGAGCGCCTTCGGCCGCGGCAGGGTCGCGTCGCCCCAGCCCTTGACCCCCTCCGCGGCGCGCGGCGGGTCGAACGGCGGCGCGTCCTTGAAGACCAGCACGATCTTGCCGGCGACGTCCAGGCCGGCGTAATCGTCCCAGCCGCGGTCGGACAGCGACAGGCCGAACCCCGCGAACACCACGGGGGCCGAGACGGTGCCCGAGCCGGTGAAGCCGCGGCAGGTGAAGTCCTCCGGGATCGCCAGCGCGCGCGGCGCGCCGCCGGCCGGCGTGATCGACAGCCGGCAGCTCTCGATCGCGTTGTACTCGAGCGGGAAGACCTGCAGGTAGCCGCCTGCGTCGCCGCCCGGCCGCAGGCCCAGCTTCTCGAACCGCTTGGCGGCCCAGCGCGCGGCCTCGTCGTAGCCGGGGCTCCCCGCCAGCCGCCCGCCGAACTTGGGCGAGGCCAGGGTCCGCACGTCCTTCATCATGGACTCGGCCTCGATCCCCGGGACCGCGTCCGGATTCCCCTTCTTCTCGGCGAACGCGGCGGCGGCGGCGAGCCCGATCGCCGCGCCCGCCAGGATCCATGCGCCGGCCCGTGCCCGGGCCGTTCCGCGATCGCGCCTCATCCGGTCCTCCGTCCGCGGGCGGCCGTTGACGGCGCGCCGCGGGCGCTGAGATCCTACACGGATGGCGCCCTTCCGCCCCGGCCCGCCCCCGCCCCGGCCGCCGATGTCCGCGCGGCTGCTGTTCGCGGACGAGCGGCTGGTGGCGCTCGACAAGCCGGCGGGGCTCTCGCTCGCCACGCCGGCCCGCGATCCGGGCGCGCGCGGTCCGGCGGCTGGTCGAGGCGCTTCCGGCCGCGGTGCGCCGCGAGGAGGCGCTCGAGCCGGACGCGCTGTACCTGGTGCACCGGCTCGACGTCGGCACGACCGGCGTCGTCCTGCTCGCGCGCGACGCCGCGACGCACCGCGCGCTGGCGGTGGCGCTCGGCGGCCGGCGGATCGGGAAGCTCTACCTCGCGCTCTGCTGGGGGCACCCGCGGCCGCGCGACGGGCGGTACGACGCGCCGCTCGGCCCCGACCGCGCCGACCGGCGGAAGATGCGCGTCGATCCGGCGGGACGGCCCGCCGCGACCCGCTACCGCGTGCTGGCCGCGCCGCCGCACGCGGCGCTGGTCGAGCTGCGGCCGGAGACCGGGCGGACGCACCAGATCCGCGTCCACCTCGCCCACGCCGGCCACCCGATCGTGGGAGACGACTTCTACGGGGGGCCGCGCCACCGCGGCCTGCGGGACGCCGCGCTGCGCGCCGCGCTCGCGCCGGACCACACCTTCCTGCACGCGTGGCGGCTGGAACTGCCGGAGGACCTGGGGCCGGTGATCACGGCACCGCTGCCGGCGGACTTTGCGGCGGCGCTCGACCTGCTGGGAGTTCCGCCGCCAGCGCTGCCGCCCGGCGTCAGGCCGGAAGGGCCAACCGCCCGCTGACGGCCGTGCGGAAACCCCAGCGAACCAACAAATCGGGACGAGGAAAGAGGGACAGCGACCGATTCCCTACTCGGACGAGATCAGTCCGGAGCGGATCGCGAACCGCACCAGGCCCGGGACGTCGTGGATCCCGAGCCGCTCCATGATCTGGGCGCGGTGGGTCTCGACCGTCTTGATCGACAACTCCAGGTCGGCCGCGATCTCCTTGGTCGAGCGCCCCTCGGCGATCAGCTGCAGGACCTCGCGCTGGCGCGGGCTCAGGCCCCCGAGCGGGTCGGCCGCGGGGAGTTCGCCCCGCAGGTAGGAGCTGACGACCTGCTGGGAGATCGACGGGCTGAGGAACGTCCCGCCCCGGCCGACGGCCTCCAGCGCGGCCTGCAGGTCCGACGCGGCCGAGTCCTTCAGCAGGTAGCCCGCCACGCCGGCCCGCAGCGCCTGGGCGACGTAGGTCTCGCCGGCGTGCATGGAGAGCACGATGACGCGGGTGCGGGGCGAGGACTCCCGGACCCGCGCCGCGACCTCGAGCCCGTTGAGGCCGGGCATCGTGATGTCGAGCAGGGCGATGTCGGGGTGGTGCCGCTCGATCAGCTCGAGCGCCTCGCGCCCGTCGCCCGCCTCGGCGACCACGAGCACGCCGGTGATCGACTCCAGCAGCGCGCGGATCCCGCTGCGCACCAGGTGGTGGTCGTCGGCGAGGATCACCTTCACGAAGGCCTCCTCAGGCGCTCCATGGTAGCTCAGCCCGGATCGCCGTCCCCCGCCCCCGCGCCGAAGACAATGTGACCCGTCCGCCGAGGGCCTCGGCCCGCTCCCGCATCCCCGTGATCCCGAAGTGCTCGCCGCCGGTCGCGGCGGCGGCGGCGTCCGGATCGAAGCCCTGTCCGTCGTCCTCCACCTCGATCCACAGGCGCCGGTCCTCGGCCCGCAGCCGGACCGCGACCCGCGTCGCGCCGGCGTGCCGGACCACGTTCGTCATCGCCTCCTGCACGATCCGGAAGGCGGCGATCTCCAGCTCCGCGGGCAGCCGCTCGGGCAGGCCGTCGTCCGAGAAGGTGACCGCCAGCCCGGTCCGGTCGGCCTGGGCTGCGAGGTGCCCGCGCAGCGCCGCGATCAGCCCCAGCTCGTCCATCAGCGGCGGGCGCAGTTCGAACGAGAGCGCGCGCACCAGCTTGATCATCCGGTCCAGCAGCCCGACCGTGTCGGCCAGTCGCCGCGGCGCCGTGCCGTCGGGCCCCAGCTTCTGCAGCAGCTGGATGTTGATCTTGGCGGCGGTCAGCAGCTGGCCCATCTCGTCGTGCAGCTCGCGGGCGATCGCCTTGCGCTCCTCCTCCTTGGCCGCCTCGAGCCGCCGCGTCAGGGCCTGCAGCCGCTCGAAGGCGGACTGCAACTCCTCCTCCTTGGATCGCGCGACGCGCAGCGCGGCCTCGCGCTGGACCTGCAGCTCGGCCAGCTCGCGATTGCGGCGCTCGAGGCGCCGGGTCCGGACCTGGTGCCAGGTGATCGCTCCCGCGGCCAGCGCGACCGCGCTGAGGATCCGGAACCAGGCGGTACGGTAGAAGGGGGGGACGACCTGGACCGTCAGCGCCAGCGGCGGGTCGCTCCATTCGCCGCGGGCGCCGCGGGCGCGCAGTTCCAGCCGGTGCGCGCCCGGCGCCAGGTCGGTGAAGGTCAGCTCGCGCCGTGCGCCGAGATCGAGCCATTCGCCCCCGGCCACGCGGTACGCATAGCGGTGGCGCCGGTGCGAGTCGTAGTCGACGACCGCGAACGAGACCGTCAGCGGTTCGCCGTGGCGGATCGAGACCGAGGCGGGCGGCCACGGCGATCCCGGCGCCGCGGCCGGCCCCTTCAGCGTGCGCAGCGCGGTCAGCGCGAGCCGCGCCGGTGGCGGGGTGGGGAAGGGCGTGCCGCGCGGGATCGCGACCAGGCCGTTGAGCAGGCCGACGTAGATCGCGTCGTGGGCCCGGACCGCGGCGGACAGGTTCCCCTCGGAAGAGGGCAGCCCGTCGGCGACGTCGTAGCTGACGAAGGTGCGGCGCAGCGGGTCGAAGCGTGTCAGGCCGCGCCGCGTCGCGAGCCACAGGCTCCCGTCGTCGTCCTCGACGATCGACATCACGTTGTCGTTGACCAGGCCGTCGCGGGCGGTGATTCGCTCGAAGCGGGCGCCGCGCTCCGGGTCCAGGCGCAGCAGCCGCGCCAGCCCGCCGCCGGCGCTGCCGATCCAGATGTTGCCGGCGCGGTCCTCCAGGATCGAGGTGACGTACTGGTGGGCCAGCGCCTCGGGGTCCTGCGGGTCGACCGGGATCCGCTGCACCCGCAACGTGGCCCGGTCGACCAGGTTCACGCCGCCGGAGCGGGTCCCCATCCAGAGCCGCCCGGCACGGTCCTCGTACAGCGTCGTGACGAAGTTGTCGCTCGGCGTCGCCGGGTCGTCCGGCCGGTTCACGATCCGCTCGAAGCCGCGCCCGTCCTCCCGCAGGCGCGCCAGCCCGCCGCCGCCGGTCCCGATCCAGACCCGGTCGTCGCGGTCGATCAGCAGGGCGTAGGCGTAGCCGCGCGGCAGCGAAGCGGGATCGGACGGGTCGTGGATGAAGCGCGTCAACGCGCCCGAGGCCGGGTCGAAGCGCGTCACGCCGTCGGTCGCCGCGAGCCAGAGCCTCCCGGCACGATCCTCGCCGATCCGCAGCGTTCCGTCCGCGACCGGCCGCCCCTGATCGCGCAGCGGGATGCTCTGGAACCCCGGGCCGCCCGGCTCGAAGACCTCGATCCCGCCGCCGAAGGAGCCGATCCAGAGCCGCTGCCGCCGGTCCTCGAACAGCGCGGTGATGTCGCCGTAGCTGGGCGAGCCGGCGCCGCTCCGGGCGCGGATCGCGCGGAACGGGCCGGCCGGCTGGAGCAGGCGTGCGAGCCCTCCGCTCGTCGTGCCGAGCCAGAGCGAGCCGCCCGCGTCCAGGGCCAGGGCGGTGATCCGCTCCTCGGTCTGCGCGTCCTCCTGCCGCTCCCCCGTGGAAGCGGATCCGGTACTCGACGAACGGCGGCTCGTCCACCCGCAGCAGCCCGACGAACGTGCCCAGCCAGACCGGGCCGGCCGGCGTCGCGGCCAGCGCCGGGACCACGCTCTCGAGCAGCGAATCGTCCTGTCCCGGCCGCACCGCCGCGCGCAGGGTCGAGCCCGTCCGCGGATCGTGCACCACCGCGCCGAAACGCCCCCCGATCCAGAGCCGCCCGCTCGCGTCGAAGGCCAGCGCGAAGGCGTCGGCCGACGCGGCAGCGCGCTCGCTGCCCGGCGGGATCGGGAGCGGCCGGGCCGTCCCGGACGCGGGGTCGAAGCGCAGGACCCAGTCGCCGATCGTCGCGATCCAGAGCGAACCGTCCGGTGCGGGCAGCAGCGCGCAGATGTACTCCGCGCCGGAGCGCGGGTTCGGCTTCGGCAGGACGGGCACCCGCTGCGCGCGGCCGGTCGCCGGATCGAAGAGGTTGAGGCCCGATTGCGTCCCGACCCACAGCCGGCCCTCCCCGGCCTCGGCGATCGCATAGACGCTGTCGTGGCTGAGCGTGCCGGCGTCCCCCCGTCGTGGCGGAAGGCGGTGACGCCGCCCGAGGCGCGGTCGAGCCGGTTCAGGCCGCCGGCGTTGGTCCCGACCCACAGGTTGCCCGCGCGGTCCTCGAAGACGGTCCGGACCCAGTTGTCGGCGAGCGAGGCCGGGTCGCCGACGACGTGCTGGTGAAGGTCGAAGGCGTAGCCGTCGAACGAGAACAGCCCCTCGCGCGTTCCGACCCAGAGCAGCCCGCTGCGGTCGAAGTAGAGCGCGTTGATCGTCTCGGCGAACAGCCCTTCGCGCGGGCCGTGGCGCTCGAGCGGTGGGGTCGGGAGGGTCGGCTGCGCGAGCGCCGCCGCGGGCGCCGCGAGCACGGCCAGGGCCAGCGCCAGCACGACGGGCGCGAGGCCCGCGAACTGCCGCCGCGCCGCGCCGCGCATCGCCCTAGCCCTCGAACTGCACCCGGCCGCCCTGCAGCCGCTCCTCGATCAGCGCCCGGACCCGCCGGTTGAAACTCTCCGCGGCCTCCCCCTCGCGCGGCGTCACGGGCTCGAGGTAGGTCACGCGGACGCGGCGCAGCAGGCGCGGGAACCAGCGGCCGGCCGGCAGCACGCGGTGGGTGCCGTCGATCACGACCGGGACGACCGGGACGTTGAGCTCGCGGGCCAGGATCGCGTAGCTCTCCTTGAAGGTGCCGAGCTGGCCGCCGGCCGAGCGCGTCCCTTCCGGGAAGATCACGACGTTGTTGCCGCGCCGCAGCGCCGCGGCGACCTTCTGCAGCGACTGCAGGATCCCCTCGTCGGGCGTCGCCACGATCACGTTGCTGCGGTCGGCCAGGAACTTCTTCCAGGCCCCGCCGAAGTGCTTGGCCTTGGCGTAGTAGATCGTGCGCCAGACGGCGCTCTTGCGCATCGCGGCGTTGACGAACATCCCGTCGAAGAAGCTCTGGTGGTTGGGGGCGATGATGCAGGGCCCCTCGGGCAGGCGATCGCCGCCCTGCGCGTCGGTGCGGAACGCGAGGCGCACGAAGAGGTCGGAGGTGAAGACGATCAGGCGGTGCAGCAGGCTGCTGTGCGGCAGCGCGGGCGGCCGCGCCGGCTTCAGGATCTCGGACCACGAGAAGGCCGGCCCATCGCCCTTGTCGGTCTTGTACTGGGCGACGAAGCCGGCCAGGTCGCCGGCGGTCGCGAACTCGCCCAGCCGCGCCTCCGGGATCGCGACCCCGAACGCCTGCGTCAGGAAGGCGGCCAGCTCGACGCGCCCCAGCGAGTCGACGCCCAGATCGGCGTCGAGGCGGCTCGCGGCGCGCACCGGCTGGCGGTACTGCCGCTCGAGGAACGCGGCGATCTTCGCCAGCGTCGGGTCGCCGCTGTCGGCGGCGGCGGCGTCCGGCGCGGCCGCGGCCTCGCGGATCGCGCCCGCGATCGCCGCGAGCTGGTGGCGCCGCAGCTTGCCCAGCCGGGTGCGCGGCAGCTCTTCGCGCGCCAGCGTGACCCTCGTGACGCGCTTGTAGGGCGCCACGGTCGCGTTGTACGGCTCGAGCACCTCGCGCCGCAGCCACGCCTCGGCGGCGCCGCGGTCGGCGATCGGCAGCCCATCCCAGTTGGGCACCACCAGCGCGTGGAGCGTCTCGCCGTCGAGGAACACGCCGGCCTCGCGCACGGCCCCGGTCGCGCCCTGCAGCGCGGCCTCGATCGGCTGCGGGTTCACGTTCTTCCCGCTCGGCAGGATGATGATCTCCTTCAGCCGCCCGGTGATCGTCAGGAACCCCTCGTCGTCGAACTGGCCCAGGTCGCCGGTGTGCAGCCAGCCGTCGCGGATGATCGCCGCGGTCTCCTCCGGCCGGTTGTAGTAGCCCAGCATCATGTTCGGGCCGCGGGTCACGATCTCGCCGTCGACCGTCTTCACCTCGGTGCCGAAAAGGGCCTGGCCGCAGGTCCCCAGCTTGATCCTGCCGATCCGCGGGAAGGTGATCATCGGCGCGCACTCGGTCATCCCGTAGCCTTCGCAGACCGTGAAACCCAGGACGTCGAAGATCCGCGCGGTTTCCCGGCTCAGCGCGGCGCCGCCGCTGATCAGGTGCTGCAGCTTCCCACCCAGCTTGCGGTGGACCGAGCCGAAGATCAGCCGCGAGAAGCGCGGCGAGCCGACCTTCGCCGCCAGTGCGAACAGCGTGCGGGCCAGGCCGCTGGCCTCGATCCGGTCGCGGAAGGCGTGGCCCAGCACGTCGTAGAAGCGCGGCACGCCGACGATCGTCGTGACCTGGTTGCGCTTGAGCGTCGCGACCAGCTCCTCGCCGGCCAGCGAGGTCGCGAAGACGATCGTCGAGCCGCCGTAGAGCGGCGCGACCAGGCAGCCGGCCAGCGGCAGGACGTGGTGCAGAGGGAGCAGCAGGAAGATCCGCGAGTCGGGGGTGTAGTAGCCCTCGTTCACGACCGCGGTCACGTTGGCCAGGATGTTGCCGAAGGAGAGCATCACCCCCTTGGGGCTGCCGGTCGTGCCCGAGGTGTAGACGATCGCCGCCAGCGCGGCCGGGTCGGCCCCGACCGGCTCGGCGTCGGTCCGCCCGTCCGCCGCGGGCTCGTGCGGACGCTCCAGGTCGAGCAGCAGCGGCTTGTGCCCGGCCAGCGCCAGCGCCTTCTCGACGACCGGCCGCGTCTTCGCCGAGCAGTAGATCGCGCCCGGCGTGCAGTCGTCGAGGACGTAGGCGACCTCCTCCGCCGTCGACATGAAGTCGACCGGGACCAGGACCTTCTTCGCGCCCCAGATCGCGTAGGCGGCGTAGACCCACTCGAGCCGGTTCTCGGAGAAGACGACGATGCGCTCGCCGGCGCCGTCGAGGTCCTTCGCCCAGGCCCGGGCGCGGCGCAGCAGGACGTCGTAGGAGACGCGCTCGTCGCCCCAGACCAGGGCGGTCGTCGGGCGGGACTCGAGGAGAGTGGGCATCGGCGGGCGCTCCCGGGGGCGGCGGGAGTATGGAGCGGGGCCGAACGGCGGTCTATCGCGCGGGGCGGATACGGCCCGGCCCGGGGACCGTGGGGATGTTAAGACCCTTCAGATGAGGAACTTGACCGATGTTCGACGACGCCGTACTATAGTCATATGTTCCTGCCGCGCCTGCTCGAAGCCCCGCTGCTCGAGATCTCCTCCGGCTTCCCGGCGCTCCTCCTCACGGGGGCGCGGCAGGTCGGGAAGACCACCCTGCTCCGGCACGCCGCGGAGCGGGAAGGCCGCGCCCGGCGCGTCGTCTCGCTCGACGAGTTCGGACCGCGCGGCGCCGCGCTCGAGGACCCCGAGCTCTTCCTTCAGAGGTATCCGCCGCCCGTGCTGATCGACGAGGTCCAGCACGCGCCCCGGCTGCTCGAGGCCCTCAAGCCGGCGATCGACCGCGGCGCGCCCGCTGGATCCTACTGGCTGAGCGGATCGCAGCCCCTTCCCCTGATGCGCGGCGTCTCCGAGTCGCTGGCGGGGCGGGTCGGCGTGCTCGCGCTGCTCGGGCTGTCGCTGGCCGAGCGCTCCGGATGGCCGCTGTCCGGGCCCCCCTTCCGTCCCGATCGCCCGCGGCGCGGCGCGCTGCCGCGGCTCGGGCTGCTCGAAGTGTTCGAGCGGATCCTGCAGGGGGGGCTGCCCCGGCTCACGCACGCCGACGCTCCGCCGCGCGAGGTCTTCCTCGATTCCTACCTGCAGACGTACATCGAGCGCGACGTGCGCCTGCTGTCCCCGATCGGCGACCTCGCACGGTTCCAGCGCTTCCTCCGGGTGGCGGCCTCCCGCGTCGGGCAGCTCCTGAACGTCGCGGACATGGCCCGCGACGTGGGCGTGGCCCCGAGCACGGCCCACGAGTGGCTGCACCTGCTCGAGGCGACGGGCCAGGTCTACCTCCTGCGCCCCTACTTCGAGAAGATCGGCAAGCGGCAGATCAAGTCGCCGAAGCTCTACTTCCTCGACACCGGCATCGCGGCCCACCTGGCCGGATGGAGCGCACCGGAGCCCGCCTCGCGGGGCGCGATGGCGGGGGCGCTGTTCGAGAACCTCGTCGTCACCGAGATCCTGAAGAGCTACCGCCATCGGGCCCGCGAGGCGCCGATCTGGTACTTCCGCGACAAGGAGCGGCACGAGGTCGACCTGCTGGTCGCCGAGGACGGGTTGCTGTTTCCGGTGGAGGCGAAGCTGACCGCCTCCCCGGGGCCGGACGACTTCGCGGGTTATCGGGCGCTCCAGCGGGCCGGGGCGCCGCTCGGTCCGGGCGCGGTGATCTGCCTGGTGCCCGAGCGCACCCCGCTGGGACGCGACCTGGATGCCGTGCCGGTGACGGAGCTGGGCTAGCGCACGTCGCGCGCGGCCGGCCGGTTGGCGAGCCCGGCGGTGCGCTCCGGCCGGCGCTCAGGGCGCCGCGCCGTACTCCCGCGCCAGCGCCTCGAGCGCCTGCAGCAGCTCGGTCTTCGAGGCGTAGCGCGCCGGGGGACCGCCCTTCGCCAGCGCGGCATCGGCCGCGCGCCGGCCGGCGGGGGCGATCGCGGCGCGGGCCGCCAGGCCGCGCTCGGCGCGCGCCGTCGCGGCGTCGACCTGCTCGGGCAGGCCGGGCGTCCCGAACCAGACCGGGTCGGACGCCAGGTCGACCGGGCCCGGGACCAGCACCACCACGCGGCCCGACTCGAAGGCGCGCGTGACGCGCTGCGCGGGGAGCGAGCCGACGAACAGCACCGGCTCCTGCGTCTCGCGCGGGCGCAGCAGCGCGGGGTCGGCCTCGAGCACCAGCACCAGGCCCGACGAGACCTCCGGGTGCTCGGCCGACCAGTCGTAGCGGAACGGCGTGTCGAGCGTGAACGGCCGCGCGTAGAGCACGCCGCGCACCGGGGCCGGGGTCTCCGGCAGCGGCGGCGTGGCGAGCGCCGGGATCGCCAGCGCGAGCGCGGCAGCCGCGGCGAGCGCCGCGAGCGCGCGCCGGGCGGGGCGCGCGAGGGTCGGGACGGGCGGGCGTCGGCTCATCGCGCTACTCCTTCACCAGCTCGATGTCGTCGAGCGCGACCCGCCCCTCGGCCGAGCCGTAGACCGCGCCGAAGTCGAAGCGGATCGAGAGCACGTTCCCCAGGTCGAGATTCGCGCCGTCGCGCAGGAAGTCGGTCAGCCGGATGCGGACCGTCTCGAACTCGTTCTGCCAGCCGGTCCCGGCGCCGTAGCCGGTGCGCTGGTACGGCTCCTCGATCCCGCCGCCGAAGGCCCCGATCCCGATCGCGCTGCGGCGGCCGCCGGTGTCGGCCAGCGTGACCGTGAAGGTCAGGTCGCCCAGCGCCGCGATCGTCCGCGGGTGCCGCGTCATCTGCGTCGCCCGGAACGACAGGAAGGTGTCGTCGCGGAAGTCGCGCGCCACGGGGATCACGTCCAGCTCGTAGAAGCCGGGGCTGCCCTTGGGCGAACTCGAAGACCGCGCCGCGGCCCAGGTCTTCGCTCCGCCCGCGGGTCATCCCGTTCATCGGCTCGCTGCCGGTCCACTCGAACGAGCCGCCGGTCTCCTGCTCGCGCTGCTCGGCCAGCGCGGCGACGGTGGCGGTCACCGCGCCCCCCGAGCTGCTCGTGCCCGGCGCGGGCTGGGACTGGTAGTCGTCGACCACGAAGCTGCGCCGGGCCGGCGGCTCGCGCAGCTCGTTGACGACCACCGTCCCGGCCGCGACGCCCAGCGGCCGGAACGCCTCCCACTGGCGCCAGAAGATGTCCTTGGCCGGCGCGAAGCGCTCGACGAACTGCTTGAGCAGCGCCAGCTGGACGACCTTCTGGACGCGCTGGGCCTCCTCGCGCCCGATCGCGCTGCCGGCCGGGCCGCTGAAGTCCTCGAACCCGCAGCAGTTGAAGTCGTTGTGGTCGGCGCCGTGGACGTAGGTCGACTGCCGCGCGCCGGTCGCCCGCTCGTAGAGCCCGAACGACTGCGCGACCGCGTTGTTGGGGCAGCCGCAGACGTCGCCGTCGGCCGAGCCGTAGAGCAGGTGGTAGGGGACGCCGTGCGGGTCGGACTGCGCCGGCCCGAGGAAATCGGTCGGCGCGATGCTGCTGATCACCGCGATGTCCCGCGCGCTGTACTGCGCCGCCGGCCAGGCCTCGTCGACCAGCCGGTCGTAGGCCCGCGCCACCCCCTCGCCGCCGCGGCTGTGGCCGATCCAGGCGATCCGGGTGTCGTCGATGTGGCCGTTCAGGACCCCGCCGCCCAGCGTGGCCTGCTGCGCCAGGATCTTGTCCGTGAAGGTCAGCGTGGTGGTGGAGGCGGTCTCGATCCCGGGGCCGGTGTTGTTGTCGTGCGACATCGCGATGAAGCCGTAGGACGCGAGGTGCCGGCCCAGGAAGTCGTACCAGTCGTAGCAGTGGCCGTTGCCGTGGCTGATCACGGCCAGCGGGTAGGTCCCCGTCGCGCCCGGATCGTTCAGGACCGAGGGGTAGTAGATCCGCATGTCGTCGTTGCCGCTGCCCGAGCAGTGGGGCGGCTCGGGGCCGAGGTCGTCGAACTGCGAGACCGCCAACGGGCCGGGCTGGGTCAGGTCGCGCAGCACCGTGAACCCCGGGCCGTCGGACAGGCCGTCGGCCAGTTCGCCGGAGTCCAGCGTCCCGTTGCGGTTGCAGTCGAGCGCCAGGTCGTAGCCGCGGCCGATCGCGGTGCCGTCGACCGCCGAGAGCGACGCGCTGCCGGACAGCGCGAAGGTGTTGTCGCGCACCCCGCCGGCCACGAAGGTCCGCGTCTCGGGGGCGCCGCGCACGTCGGCCAGCGCGGTGCCGGCGCACCATGCGGCGGCCGAGCGCTTGGCCAGGACGTAGACGTCGCAGGTCTGTCCCGTCACGGCCGGGTGCGTCGTCGGGTCGACCGCCAGCTCGACCGGCGTCCCCTGGTTCGCGGCGGCCGTGAACTCGAAGTGCGGGTAAGAGAGGAGGCTGCGCCCGGCCAGCTCGGCGGCGGCGCCGACCCCGGCGTCGGGGTCGACGACCGCGAAGCAGCCGCCGCCCGGCCGGCAGCTGTCGATCGTGCACGGGTCGCCGTCGTCGCAGCCGATGCTGGCGTACTCGCAGCCGCCGGTCGCCTCGACGCAGCGGTCGGCGGTGCAGTCGTCACCGTCGTTGCAGGTGATCGGCGCGCCGGCGACGCAGACCGGGGTCACGGTGCCGCAGGTCTCGACGCCGTCGCAGTTGATCCCGTTGTCGCACTCGGCGTTGCTGACGCAGCGCTGCGGGTCGTCGACCAGGTAGAAGCTGATCGGGGCGATCCCGGCCGCGACCGGCTCCTCGTAGAAGGTCTGCTGGGTCGCGCCGGCCAGCCACGCCGGCCGCACGATGTCGGTCGGGTCGGGGGAGCGGTAGACGCCGTAGGGCCCCGATCCGGCCTGCCAACTGACCCGGACGGTGCTGCCGGTCCGGGTCACGCGGACCGAGCCGGGGGCGGGGTCGGCCAGGGCGGCCGGGGGGCCGGCCAGGAGCAGCGCGGCCAGCGGGAACACGAGCAAACAGCGGGCGTTCCGGCCGGACGGCGCGGCCGGGGCGCGGTGACGGGTCACGGCATTCTCTCCCGGGGGTGGGCGGGAATATACGGCGAACAGCGGCGCTCGGGGTGGCGGGAATTACCGTGCTGGCTATAGTGGTAATTCCAATTGGAACGATAGGAGGACGAGCTCATGGCCGACAAGAAAATCATCGCCGTCATCGGCGCCACGGGCGCCCAGGGCAGCGGGCTGGTTCGGGCGATCCTCGCCGACCCCAGCGGCGAATTCGCCGCCCGTGCGATCACCCGCGACGCGAACAGCGACAAGGCGAAGGAACTGGCGAAGCTCGGCGCCGAGGTCGTGGCCGCCGACGTCAACGACCTGGAGAGCCTGAAGCGGGCCTTCGCCGGCGCCTACGGCGCGTTCTGCGTCACCTTCTTCTGGGAGCACTTCTCCGCCGAGAAGGAGACCGCTCAGGCCACCGCGATGGCCGAGGCGGCCAAGGCCGCCGGCGTCCAGCACGTGATCTGGTCGACGCTCGAGGACACGCGCAAGTGGGTCCCGCTGTCCGACGACCGGATGCCGACGCTGCAGGGGAAGTACAAGGTCCCGCACTTCGACGCCAAGGGCGAGGCCGACGCGGTCTTCGCGCGGCTCGGCGTGCCGACGACCTACCTGCTGACGTCGTTCTACTGGGAGAACTTGATCCACTTCGGGATGGGTCCAAAGAAGGGGCCGGACGGCGTGCTGGCCTTCACGATGCCGATGGGGGACGCGAAGCTCCCCGGGATCGCGGCCGAGGACATCGGGCGCTGTGCCTACGGCATCCTCAAGGGTGGTCGGACGCTGGTCGGCCAGCGCGTCGGGATCGCGGGCGAGCACCTGACCGGCGCGGAGATGGCGGCTGGGTTGACCCGGGCGCTGGGCCAGGAGATCCGGTACGTCGCGGTCGAGCCCGACGGTCTACCGCGGCTTCGGCTTCCCGGGCGCCGACGACATCGGGAACATGTTCCAGTTCAACCGCGACTTCTCGAAGGACTTCTGCGCCGCGCGCCCGATCGACGGCTCGCGCGCGCTGAACCCGCAGCTGCAGTCGTTCGACACCTGGCTCGCGAAGAACAAGGACCGGATCCCGCTCGGCTGAGCGGGCCACGGTCCGCCGCAGCGCGCCTTCCGCGTGGCGCGAACCGTAGGGGCCGGCCTCCGTGCCGGCCCGAAACGCACCGGCGCGTTTCGGGCCGGCACGGAGGCCGGCCCGGTCGGCGAGGCGAACGGCCAGCGCAGCGGACGAATCAGCCGGCCGGCGAGGCGGACGGATCAGGGGCAGAGGTTCGGGCCGTAAGCGGGGGCGCGCTCGGCGCCGGCGCTGGTCTTCCCGAGCGAGCCCTCGCCCGCCGCGTTGCGCGCGCCTATCACGAACATCGTGTTGTTCGGCAGCGACGGCAGCAGCGCGGAGGTCGCCGCACCCAGGTTCTGGTTGCAGGCCGCGCGGAAGGTCCCCGGCAGCGGCGACTGGTAGAGCGCGTACTGCTCGACCGGCCCGCCGCTCTTCGGGGCCGACCAGCTCAGCCGGTACTGCGTCCCCTCGCGCCGGATCGTGAACGGCGCGCCGCCGGCCTTCACGTCGGAGGCCTCGCCCGGCAGCGTGACGGCGCCGGGGCGCGGGCCGTAGAGCGGCGCTGCCGCGCCGTACTCGTAGGCTCCCATGTCCGGTGCGCTCCCCGCGAAGCCGTCGTTGATCCCGGGCAGCGCCTTGCCGGCGTCGACCGCCAGCGCCGCCGGGCGCAGCCGCAGGTCGTACTCGCTGGTGGCGTAGGTCCGCCCCTCGCCTGCGGGGTAGGAGGCGCTCTGGAAGGCGGAGTAGTCCAGCTCCTTCCCGTGCTGCTCGAACCCCTCGCCGGCGTAGAAGGCCGGCAGGTCGGCGTAGTTGCGCCAGTCGCTCCCCAGGTAGGGGGCGCGGTTCCACTTGATCAGCCGCGACCCGGAGGACCCCGTGTACGCGTTGTGGTCGATCCGGTTGCGCGGGTGGGTCGCGGCGCCGGTGTAGACCTGCAGGTCGGAGGTCGACGGGTTGGCGATCGTGACGTTGTTGTGGAGCTGGGCGTTGAGCCAGCCGCTGTCGGAGTTCCACGAGAAGTCGTGCACGACCAGCGTGTTGTGGAACGCCGCCAGCCCCGCCGCCTGGTTGTGGAACTTGAAGGAGTTGGCGTCCATGTTGTACGCCACGTTGCGGATGAAGTAGGCCGGCCCGCCGTACTGCGGCTGCGCCGACAGCGCGGTGTGCGCGTTGGTCATCCGGTTGCCCAGGAACCGGATGTTGTGGAAGTTGTAGTCCGAGCTGAGCGCGTCGTCGAAGCACTCGTACAGCTCGTTCCCGGCGACGTCGATGTTCAGCGACGGCGGGTTCTTCCAGTCGACCGTGGCGTTGGTGATCTGCCCGCCGCCGGTGTCGCTGTGCGCGATGCAGTCCCAGAACTTCCCGACCCGGTTGTTCTCGACGACATGGCCCTTGCCGTAGATCCGGATCCCGGTGTGGCTGATCGAGACCGACTGGTCGGCGTAGGGGTACCACTGCGTGTTCCAGCCGGCGATGTCGTTGTCGGCGATCACCCACTTCGCGTCCTTCGCGGAGGGGCTGGCGCCGCCGCCGACCCCGGCGTAGACGGCGTCCATCTTGACGCTGCGCACGGTCAGGCCCAGCGCGTCGGTGCCGGAGAAGACGGTCCCCGCGTTCTTCACGGTGAAGCGCTCGAAGGTCAGCCACTTCGTGCCGCCAACCAGGAAGTAGCCCGCGCTGTTCGAGCGCGACGGGCTGACTCCCGCGTCGAAGATCACGAGGTCGCGCCCCTCACCGCGGAAGGTGATCGGGTTGGTCTCGCTCGTGGCGCGGCTGGAGAGCGAGCGCAGGTCGATCGCCTGGGTCCTCACGTAGGTCCCGGCGTGGATGAAGACGATCTCGCCCGGCTGCGCCGCGTTCGCGGCCGCCACGATGTCGGAGTAGCAGGGGGTCAGCTTGTCGGCCCCGACGCAGCTCGTGTAGACGTGGCGGGTCGTGGTGCCGCGCAGCCGGACCGGCTCGCTGCGGGTCATCTGGGTGAAGGTGGTCGAAGCCGTTCCCGTGACGCCGTCGGGGTCCGAAAGCGTAATCCGGACCTCGTAACTGACACCCGGGGTGAGGTTGAGCACGCTGCCGGCGAAGAGGTTCCCGCAGACGAAGCCGTCCCGGCCGGCGGGTTCGGAATGGACCCGCAGCATCGGGTGGCCCAGCGTCCAGACGGTGTCCCCCTGGAAGCGGTACTCGACCTTCGCCTCGGCGTCCTTGTCGTCGTCCCCGCTCTGGATCCAGCGGAATCCGAGGCTTCGGAGCGTCGGCTCGTCGATCTTGAATTCGCCCGGCACGAGGTCGTTGCCGGCAAGCGCGGGAAGGGACGCGGCCGCCAGGAGCGCCAGGCTGAACGCGGTGAAGAGAGCTCTCGCCATCGGATCCCGATCCGTCCGCACCGTCCCCGGGGGGACAGATTGCAAGATCGGGGCCGAGGGGGCGGGGGGCCGCGGAGGAGGCGGTCGGCGCCCCTACCGTCCGGCCCAGCAGGCCGGTCGCCGGCGCAGATGCATCACGGCGGGCACGCACAGAAGCTCCGGCCGCGGCTGGTAGATCAGCGCGTACGGGAACGGGCGAAGCAGGACGACGAGGGGCAGCGCCAGCGCGGGTTCCAGCCAGGCCAGGACGTCACGAGCAGGCGCAGCCGCTCGCGCTGCCACCGCCGCGGCCACCTCGAGGACTGGCAGACCGCTGCGGAGAGGGTTTCGCCGAATCGTCTCGCGCCTCGGACAGGGCGTCGGCGGGCCGGCGCCGAGAGCCCGCGCGACCCGGTGGCCTTCACCAGATCCAGGTCCGTGCGTGGCAGGACGACGATCACTAGCGCAGCGAGGACGGATCGGACTCAGTCCTCGAGCAGCGGGCCGACGAGGTCGCGCTCAAGTAGAGGATGCTTCCCCGCAGCGGGTGCGCGTCGGCCGGGCTCACCGGGACCACCCGGGCGACGGCGGGCACGTACTTGGTGACGACTCAGCCTTCGGCCCCGGTCTGCTTCACGTCCATGACCTCCAGTCGAGCGGCGCGAGGCAACCAGCGCCTTGAACTCGCCCGCGGCGGGACCCGCCGCGCCTTGGCATTAATGGTCATAAACATATGGTCACATTTTCCGCGCCGGTGCAAGGCATGAGAGCACGGATCCGCTCGGTCCGGAGCCGCGGGAGCCGCGCGGCCGTCCCCGACGCGGGACGCGCCACCGGCGCCGCGAGAGTTCGGCCCGCGAGGCCGCCCCCGCGCTCGCAACGCACGGGAAGCTCGCGTCCCCGCCGACCCGCTATCATCTCCGGCAGTCGAGGCGGGGATGCTGATCGCGGCGCAGGCCAAGCAGTTCTTCCCGGCGAGGATCCGGGAGCGTGGGGAGAGCTACCTCCGGGCGGGGGCGGTCCAGTTCTGCCTCGAGCACCCCCAGCACGTCGCAGCCCTCGTCACCGGCACGGAACTCTACGACGTCGTGGCCGTACGCGAGGGCGCGACGCTCCGGGCGACGTGCGACTGCCCCTACGCCGCGTCGGGAGAGGCCTGCAAGCACCTCTGGGCGGTGCTGCTCGCCGCCGGCATCAAGGGCCTGCTCGGCGGATCGCCGGCCCTGGAGCGGCTGGAGATCGTCGAGGCCGCAGAGCTGCTCGGCGCGGCCGCGGGCGCCCGCGGCCGGTCCCGACGACGAGCTCTTCGTCGTCGACTGGGGCGAGGTCGATCCCTGGGACGACGACCCCTTCGCGCCGCAGCGGACCTTCGGCCCGAGGCCGCGGTCCCGCCGGCCCGCGGCGCACGGCGCCGTGCAGGCCCTCCCCGCGGCCGCGTGGCGCGACACCCGGCGCATGCTGGAGTCCCTGGCGGCGCGCTCCGCCCCCCCGCACGCCGCCGGCGCGGCCTTCGAGATCGACTACCTGATCGACCTCCCGGCCACGCTGCGCGAGTCGGACCTGGTGCTCGAAACGCAGCGCCGGCTGCGGCGCACCGACGGCTCTTGGGGAATGCCCCGCCCGGTCCGGCTCACGCGCCCCGAGGTGGCCGCCCTCGGCGACGCCGATCGCCGCCTGGTCACGCTGCTGCTCGAGCAGGAGGCCCGCGCCCGCGGCTGGCCCGCCCGCGACGATGCGGACGGGCGCCTCACGGTCCCGCGGAGCGCCCGGCTGCACGACGGGCTGCTCGAGCTGGTCCTCCCGCTGCTGTGCGCGACGGGCCGCCTGAGGATCAAGCCGCAGACGCTGCAAGACGAGTCGCCCGCCCTGGCCTGGGACGACGGGCCGCCCTGGGAGATCAAGCTCGCGCTGCGCGCGGCGCCATCCGGCGCCGGCTACCGGCTCGACGGTGCGCTGACCCGCGGCGGCGAGGACGTCCCGCTGACCGACCTGGCGCTCGTTCACTACGCGGGCTTCGTGGTCGCCCGCGGCCGGGTCGCACGCCTGCGCATCGGGAGCGTGCTGCCGCTGCTGCTCGACCTGGTCGGCGAGGGGCCGATCGTCCTGCCCGCCGGCGAGGCTCCGAAGCTGGTCGAGACGCTGCTCGCCCTGCCCGCCGGCCTGCAGCTGGAACTGCCGGAGGACCTGGCGTACCGCGAGGTGCGCGCCCGGCCGGAGCCGCGGCTGCGCGTGCGCGCGCCAGGGCGCGAGCGAGGCGGGGAACGGCTCGCGGGCCAGATCGCGTTCGCCTACGACGGGGAGGAGATCGCGATCGACCACCCCGCGCCCGCCGTCCCGCGGCCCGGCCGGCGGCTCGTCGTGCGCGATCTCGAGGCCGAGCGGGCCGCGCTCGACGGGCTCGCGGCGCGCGGCTGGCGGCGCGAGCCGCGCGGTGCGCGCGGCGGCCCGCCGGCAAGCGTCTCGATCGCCGCGTCCCGCTTCGCGGCGAGCGTCGCGCCGCTGCTCGCCGCGGGCTGGCGGGTCGAGGCCGAGGGCCTGCGCTACCGAGCCGCCAGCGGGCTCCAGGTGTCGGTCACGACCGGGATCGACTGGTTCGAGCTGAACGGCTCGGCGCAGTTCGGCGACGCGGAGGTGCCGCTGCCGCAGCTGCTGGCGGCGCTGCGGGGTGGGGAGCGGATGGTCCGGCTGGGCGACGGGAGCTTCGGCATGCTCCCCGAGGACTGGGTGGCCCGCTTCGCGCCGCTCGGCGAGTTCGGCCGGGTCGAAGGGAAGGAGGTCCGCTTCGCGCGGAGCCAGGCCGCGCTGCTCGACGCGCTGCTGGCGGCGCTTCCGGAGGCCTCGTGCGATGCGTCGTTCGAGCGGCTCCGCGCCGGGCTCGCGCGCTTCGCGGGGGTCGCGCCGGCGGACCCGCCGCCGGGCTTCGCCGGAACGCTCCGCGGATACCAGGCAGAGGGGCTGGGCTGGCTCGAGTTCCTGCGCGAGCACGGGTTCGGCGGCTGCCTCGCGGACGACATGGGGCTGGGCAAGACGGTGCAGGTGCTGGCCCTGCTCGCCCGGCGCCGGGCGGCCCGCGGGCGGGCGGGCGGCCGGCCATCCCTGGTCGTCGCGCCGCGCTCTTTGATCTTCAACTGGATCGAGGAAGCGCGCCGCTTCGTCCCCGCGCTGCGGGTCTGCGACCACACCGGGACGGGCCGCGCCCCGGACGGCGACTTCTCCGGGCACGACCTCGTCCTGACCACGTACGGCACGCTGCGGCGCGACATCGAGCGGCTGCGGGAGGTTCGGTTCGAGTACGCGATCCTGGACGAGGCGCAGGCGATCAAGAACCCGCGCAGCGACGCGGCCAAGGCGGCGCGCCTGCTCTGCGCCGAGCACCGGCTCGCGCTCTCCGGGACCCCGATCGAAAACCACCTCGGCGAGCTGTGGAGCCTGTTCGAGTTCCTGAACCCCGGGATGCTCGGGAGCGCGGCGGTCTTCGGGCGCTTCGCGGCGCGGGCCCGCCAGATCGAGCGGGAGGACGGCGCGCTGCTGGCGCGGGCCCTGCGGCCCTTCGTCCTGCGCCGCACCAAGGCGCAGGTCGCGCCCGAGCTGCCGGAACGCACGGAGCAGACGCTCGCCTGCGAGCTGGAGCCGGTGCAGCGCGGGCTCTACGAGGAGCTGCGCGGCTACTACCGCGGCGCCCTCCTGGCCCGGGCGGCGCGGTCCGGCGTCAGCCGGATGAAGATCGAGGTGCTGGAGGCGCTGCTGCGGCTGCGCCAGGCGGCGTGCCACCCCGGACTGATCGATCCGGCGCGCGCCGGGCAGCCTTCGGCGAAGCTGGAGCTGCTCCTGCCGCGGCTGCAGGAGCTGCGCGAGGAGGGGCACAAAGCCCTCGTCTTCTCGCAGTTCACGAGCTTCCTCGGCCTGCTGCGCGGCCCGCTCGACGAGGCCGCCGTCCCCTACGCGTACCTCGACGGCCAGACCTCCGCGGCCCGCCGCCGCGCGGAGGTGCGGCGCTTCCAGGAGGACCCCGCCTGCCCGCTCTTCCTGATCAGCCTCAAGGCCGGGGGGCTGGGGCTGAACCTGACCGCCGCCGAGTACGTCTACCTGCTCGACCCCTGGTGGAACCCCGCGGTCGAGGCGCAGGCGATCGACCGGGCCCACCGCATCGGGCAGGCGCGCAAGGTGATCGCGTACCGGCTGATCGCGCGCGACACGGTCGAGGAGCGGATCCTCGAGCTGCAGGCCGAAAAGCGCGCCCTGGCGGACGCGATCCTGCAGGCCGACGCCGGCACCCTGCGCGACCTGACGCGCGAGGACCTCGAGCTGCTGCTGTCGTGAGAAGGAGCGGGCCGGGGGGCAAGCGCTCGAGGATCGTTCATTTCCCTTGATTCCCGGTGATCAGATCATCAGAAATCGAGCCGATCGACTGCGGGGAATCGATGCAGCATCCGTCGTCGAACGTCGTCGTCCACGACGACGCCTGATTGCGGGTGTACGAGGAGACGGCGGAGACAGCGGGCTCACTCGTCCAGGAACGCCGTGCCCAGCCCCGGCGACAGCGTCTCATAGTAGAGAAGAGCATCCTCCAGCTCGCGCGCGGCGAGCCGTTGGACAACGATGCGGGTCATTCAGCGGAGCTTCGCGAGCAGGGCGCGGAGGACGTCATCCGCAGGAAGGAGCACGGACGGGATCGGAGTCGGCCTCAGCGGCCCGAGCCTTGGCCTCCAGCACCCAGGCTTGGAGGTTCTCCTCCTCCGAGAGCGTCTCGAGGCTGTCGAGGAGCGCCTGCGCGAGCCGGGCCCGTTCCTCCGGCGCGAGCTTCAACGCTTCAGCTTCAATCTGCTTCACGTCCATGTCCTCCATTGGAAGGCCGCGCTTCGGCGGGCGCCGCAGCCGTCGCGGCCCCTGGCCCGAACCATGACCATCGTGAGGACCATCAGGATACGCGCCGATCAGCGAGCGCTCGACGCTCGGTCGGCCCCGCTGTTGCCGTGCCGGGATCCTCGGGGAGCGCGACACCGAAGTGGCCCGAGGACGTTCGTAGGGGCCGGCCTCCGTGCCGGCCCGAACGACGGTGCGTGCGTGACGGGCCGGCACAGAGGCCGGCCCCTACAGGTCGCGCCGAACGACGGTGTGCGTGACGGGCCGGCACAGAGGCCGGCCCCTACCGCCCGCTGATGTCGACCAGCTCCAGCTCGACCGCGCGTTCCTTGCCGTCGCGCGCCACCGTCAGCGTCACGACGCCGCCGACGCCCGCGTCCTCGAAGACCTGCGCCATCTCGTCGATCGTCTTCACCGGCTTGCCGTTGACGGCGACGATCAGGTCGCCCAGCGCCCAGCCGCGCTGGGTGCGGCGCAGCCCCTCGAGCCCGGCCCGCGCCGCCGGCCCCCTCGGCTGCACGGAGCGGATCACGACCCCTTCCACCTGGCTGCGCCGCGCCAGGTCGTCCGAGAGGATCGAGATGCCGATCCCCGGCTGCACCGCGCGGCCGGTCGCGATCAGCTGCGGCACCAGGCGCTTGACGGTGTCGACCGGGACCGAGAAGCCGATCCCCGCGTTGGCGCCGCTCGGGCTGTAGATCGCGGTGTTGACGCCGATCAGCCGCCCGCGCGAGTCGATCAGCGGGCCGCCCGAGTTGCCGGGGTTGATCGCGGCGTCGGTCTGGATGACGTCGCGGATCGTGCGGCCGGAGGGGGACTGCAGCTCGCGCCCGAGCGCGCTGACGACGCCGACCGTCAGCGTGTTGTCCAGCCCGAACGGGTTCCCGACCGCGTAGACGCGCTGGCCGACGAGCAGGTCGCTCGAGCCGCCGACCGGGAGCGGCGGCAGCTTGTCGGTCGGGGCGTCGATCTTGAGCACCGCCAGGTCCTTGTCGGGCGCGACGCCGACGACGCGCGCCGGCCATTCGGACCGGTCGGCGAGCACGACCGACAGCTCCTGCCCGGCCTCGGCGACGTGGAAATTCGTCACGATGTGCCCGTTGCGGTCCCAGACGAAACCGCTCCCCGCGCCCTGCGGGATCTTCATCACGTCGAACGAGAGCGGGTTCTGCCGCACGGCGATCGAGTTGATGTAGACGACCGACGGCGCGGCGCGGCGGAAGACCTCGATGTCGCGGCGCTCGTCGGGCATCAGCTCGGCGGCGAGGTCGATGCCGGAGTCGAGCGGCGTGCGGGGCGGGGAGGCGGGGGGCGCGCCGGCGGGCGGTGGCGGGGGGCTGCAGCGGCTGGGGCGCGCGCGGCTCCCGCGGGGCTGGCGGTTCCTGCGGAGCCGGTCCGGCCGCCGGGGGCGGATCTCCCCCTTCGGCTGCGTCGTCCGCTCGACCCGCTCGCGCTCCGGCCCGGTCAGCTGGCGATCCTCCGGCTCGTCCCCGGTCGGAAAGTCCGCACCCACCGGCCGCCAGCAGCGCCGCCGCGATCGTCCCCACAAGAGCCGCACGTCCCTTCGTCATGCCTGCCACTCTCCCAGCAGCCCGTCGAGGGGCCGCAGCTCCGCGCCGTTCTCGGTGCAGACCGCGAACTGCGCGGCCGGCGACGAGTAGAGCGCGGCTCCGGCGACCTCGCCAGTCTTGCCCACCGCGTAGAACGAGACCCCGAACTTCGGCTTGCCGTCCGGCCGCAGCAGCCGCGGATCGACCGTCGCGGCGACGATCCGCCGCAGCGCGGTCACGATCGCGTCCTTGGGGTGCGCGCCGCGGCGCATCTCTTCCACGATCAGGAACGACGACAGGTTGTAGAGGTTGGCCTCGCCGCGGCCGGTCGAGCCCGCGGCGCCGACCTCGTTGTCGACGTAGAGCCCCGCGCCGAGGATCGGCGAGTCGCCGACCCGCCCCGGGATCTTGAAGGCCAGGCCGCTGGTCGTCGTGACGCCGGCCACTGCGCCGCTCGCGCTGACCGCGTTGCAGTTGATCGTGCCCCAGGCGTGCAGCGGGTCGAGCGCGCCGGAGGCGATCATCGACCAGCGCGCGCGGTCGGCGGCGGCGCGGAAGGCCTCGCGGGCCGCCGGGCCGGCCGCCGAGCGCTTCTCCGGCGTCAGCCAGTGGTCGGGGTCGATCTTCCGCTTCCACTCCAGCCACTTCGCGCGCGAGGCGTCGGTGTTCAGGTCGGCCTCGATCGTGAACCCCACCTGCCGCGCGAAGGCCTGCGCGCCCGCGCCGACCAGCAGGTGGTGGTCGGTCTGCTCCATCACCGCGCGCGCCACCGCCGCCGCGGTGCGCACGCCCTCGAGCGCCGCGACCGCCCCGGCCCGCTTCGTCGGCCCGTGCATGCACGAGGCGTCGAGCTGCACGACGCCGTCGGCGTTGGGGATGCCGCCGTAGCCGACGCTCAGGTCGCCGGGGTCCAGCTCGTTGAGCGCGACGCCGGCGATCACGGCGTCCAGCGGATCGCGCCCCGCGGCGAGCATCGCGAAGGCGGTCTCGACGCAGGTCTTGTCGCCGCCGTTCTTGAACTTGCCGCCGTTGCCGGAGGCGACCACGACCGGGAGCTTCTTCGCGCCGGTCAGGATCGCCGGGGCTTTGGGGTCGACCGCGACGGCGGCGAGGCCGCCGGCGGTGAGCTGGACGAAGCGGCGGCGGGAGAGGCGGGTGTCGGGCATCGGGGGCGGCTCCGGGGCGGGAACGGCGCGGCGGCCGGCGGCCGCGGCCCGAGGGATGATGCGGGAGGGGGTCGAGCGGGGGGAAGCGGGGCCGGTCGCCCGGGGTCTATTACTCGCACGGAAGGACGAGTATCGTAGGCACGGCGAGACGGGCCGCTGCCGGCCCGAAGGGGTAGTAAAGTGAGCGGAATCAACAGGATGGCCAGGTGTTTCGGGTTATTGGGCGTAGCCTGCACGACGCTCGTCGGGTGCCGCAGCCAGCCCGCTCCCAAGGTCCCCACGGCCGAGGAACTCGCCGCCCAGAAGGTCGAGCGGGGGCGGTACCTGGTCGAGGTCACGGGCTGCAACGACTGCCACACCCCGATGAAGATGGGGCCCCAGGGACCGCAGCCCGACATGGCGCGGATGCTCTCCGGTCACCCGGCCGAGGTGCCGATCCCGCCCGCGCCGGCCGCGGCCGGCCCCTGGATCTGGGGCGGCCTCGCGACCAACACCGCGTTCTGGGGGCCGTGGGGAGTCAGCATCTCGCCCAACCTCACGCCGGACGAGGGGACCGGGCTCGGCGGCTGGACCGAGGAGATGTTCCTCGGTGCGCTCAAGCACGGGAAGTTCTACGGCACCGGCCGCCCGCTGCTGCCGCCGATGCCGTGGCCGTGGTACTCGAAGCTTACGGACGACGACGCGAAGGCGATCTTCGCGTACCTGAGGACGATTCCGGCGGTCAGCAACCAGGCGCCGCAGTCGATTGTGGCGCCGGCGCCGGGTGGGGCGCCGCCTCAGCCGTGATGTGTTCCGGGGGCGCAGCGCATCGTCACGACGCCGCGCCCCCCGATCCTCACGATCAGATATCGCTAGTGTGATGTCCCATAAATACGCGCTATAATGAGCCTCCACTTGGAGGCACACTATGGCCGTGTCCAGACGCACCGGTCGCCCGCGGCTGCCACTCGACCTCACCCCGCAGACGCGCGCTGAGCTGGAGTCCTTGTCGAGGTCGCGCACACTGCCCGCGGCGCTGGTGCGGCGCGCCAAGATGGTCCTGTGGTCCGCCGAGGGCCTGACCAACACGGCGATCGCAGAACGTCTGGAGACCACCGAGCCGCTGGTCTGGTTCTGGCGTCGCCGCTTCCGGGAGCAGGGTTTGGCCGGGCTGTATGGCGAGTCCCGTCCGGGACGGCCACGCTCGTACGATGACGATCAAGTCGCTGCTCTCATTACGAAGACGATCAGTTCCAAGCCGAGCAACGCCACGCAATGGACCATGCGGGGACTCGCCGCGGAAACCGGCATCTCCAAGAGTGCCGTGCAGCGGTATCTGGCTCTCTTTCCGTCCAGCCGCATCGCACCCGCAGCTTCAAGCTCTCGACGGATCCCTTCTTTGTGGACAAGGTCCGGGATGTCGTCGGGCTCTACCTCAACCCTCCGGACAAGGCGCTTGTGCTGTGTGTCGACGAGAAAAGCCAGATCCAGGCCCTCGAGCGCTCCCAGCCGCTCCTGCCCCTGGGCCTCGGCTATGTCGAAGGTGTCACGCACGACTACTACCGGCACGGCACCACGACGCTGTTCGCCGCACTCGATGTCGCGAAAGGCACGGTGTTGACGCAATGCAGGCCGCGCCATCGGCACCAGGAGTTCTCGCGTTCCTGCGCTACCTCGACCAGAACGTCCCAGAGGATCTCGACGTTCACGTCATTCTCGACAACTACTCGACCCACAAGCACCGGCCGTGAAGCGCTGGCTCGCCACCCATCCCCGCTACCACCTGCACTTCACCCCGACCTACTCCTCCTGGCTCAACCAAGTCGAACGCTGGTTCGCTCTTCATCACTCAGCGCATGATCCGGCGCGGCTCGTTCCGCAGCGTCAAGCAACTCGTGCACCGAATCGACGACTTCGTCATCGCCTACAACGACACAACGCGACCGTTCCTCTGGACCGCCACGGCAGACTCGATCCTCGGCAAGATCCAACGACTTTGTACCGCTATCAATGGGACATCACACTAGGGCACGCGCGATCGAATGATCGCAGGCCATCGCCGAGGTTTCAGCTCAAGCGTCGGGCTATCCCCCCCGCTCCAGATCGACCCGCGCTGGTGCTTCACCGCGCGCGGATGCCTAGAAGCGCGTGCAGGTAGCAGGCAAAGTCCCCGATCGTCTTGCGGTCGTCTCACAGACGCGCACGCCAACTGTTGTCCTCCCCGTGCTTGGCCATATTCCGGGAAAGGATGTTGCAGGCGTCGATGAACACGTCGTGCGCCGCCTTGCGCGGGAGATCAATCTCCTGCCGCGCCGCAGCGTCGGCGAGGCCCACGCGGCGCGGATGTCGGCGTGCCGGACGGCTGCGGCGAGTACATCCTGGCGCAACCGGTGCAGACTGGTTCGATCGATCACCTGCATCAACTCGTGGGCATCGTCGCACGTCATGTTTCCCTCCGGCGACGACGGTCAGCCCGGCGATCACATCGCCGCGCAGCCATCCGCGGTCATAGCGCGGCAGCCACTGCAAGATCGGCAGCCAGCGTCGCAGGCCGGTGGGTGTGCTTTCTTGTGGTTGTACTGTCATTCTGGTAGTTCACCGGCCGCCTCTGGTTGGTCCAATTCCGCCCATACGTCTTCCAGGGCGTAGGTAGGCGCGCCTTCGGCGATGCGTTGCAGCACTGCATCCACATACTGTGCGTCGTCTTCCTCTTCCATGTGGGCGATGTGTTCAGCCAGGGCCTGGCGCACTACGTCCAAGATGTTTCCCGTGTATCACCGCCGCAGCACGGGCCTGCTCGCGCAGTATCGCAGGCACTTTGACCACCAGGTTGACCGTGTTCGTTGTCATCGTTTCGACTCGTTAAAACTCAAGCGCCGGCGCCATCCTTGCCCGGATCACGCCGGCGCTTGCTGCGTCTCGCCGATGCAATGCGGCAGGTTAGTGGTTGCCGCCGCCGCTTGCGTCCTCCAGTTGGCGCAGCACCGCGTCGAGGTTGAACGAGGCCGGCTTCTGGCGCGGCGGGAACTTCACAAAGTTATCAATCTGCTGCGCCACCGCCGCCTGCATCCCGTAGATGATGTACGCGTGCGAGATCACCCAGTCCCAGTAGGTGTTCGAGTTCTCGTCGGCCCGCTCGAACGGGTCGCGGCGCACGTTGAATATCTTTGGGGCCCGCAGATGCACGAACGGCTCGAACCAGCACGCCAGGGTCTTCGCCCGTTGCTCCATCAGGACCACTTTCCAGTCGCCCATGCGGATTGCCAGGATATCGCCGTCGTCGCTGATGTAGAAGAAGAAGTTGCGAGGGCTTTCCTTCACCTCGCCGGTCAGGTAGGGCAGCATGTTGAAGCCGTCAATGTGGACCTTGAAGGTCTTGTCGCCGGCCGTGTGGCCATTGAGCAGCTTCTCCTTGATGTCCGGCTCTCCCACGGCAGCCAGAAGCGTCGGCAGTATGTCCTGGTGGGAGACGAGACCGTTTACGACCGATCCCGCCTTGATCTTGCCCGGCCAGCGCAGGAAGGCCGGCACACGCCAGCCGCCATCCCAGTTGGTGTTCTTCTCGGACCGGAACGGCGTGATGCCGGCATCCGGCCAGGTGTTGTAGTGCACGCCGTTGTCCGTGGAGTACATGACGATGGTGTCATCGGCAATGCCCAGCTCGTCGAGCTTGTCGAGCATCCGGCCGATGTTTTCGTCGTGGGCGACCATCACGTCGTTGTAGTCCCCCTGGCCGCTCTTGCCTTTGTGTTTGTCGGCAACGTGGGTCCGGAAGTGCATGGCTGTCGTGTTGTACCAGAGGAAGAAAGGTTTTTCCGCCTGGTGCGTCTCGTCGATAAAGCGCAATGCGTGATCCGTGACTTCGTCGTCGATCGTCTCCATGCGCTTCTTCGTCAGCGGCCCGGTGTCCTCGATTTTCTGACCGCCTTTGCCGTCAGACCAGCTGTGGATCACGCCGCGGGCCAAACCGTTTCTTGAACTCCGGATTTTTGGGATAGTCCGGTTCTTCGGGCTCCTCTTCGGCGTTGAGGTGGTAGAGGTTGCCAAAGAACTCGTCGAAGCCGTGGTTCGTGGGCAGGAACTTGTCCTTGTCGCCAAAGTGGTTCTTGCCGAACTGGCCGGTCGCGTAGCCGTGCGGCTTGAGCAACTCGGCGATAGTGGGGTCTTCCGCCTGCAAGCCGACATCGGCCCCGGGCATGCCGACCTTGGTCAGGCCGGTGCGGATCGGATTCTGCCCCGTCAAAAATGCGGCCCGGCCGGCGGTGCAGCTCTGTTGGGCGTAGTAATCGGTGAAGGCGACGCCTTCGTTGGCGATGCGGTCGATGTTGGGCGTGCGGTAGCCCATCTGGCCGCGGCTGTTGTAGCTGATGTTCCACCAGCCGATGTCATCTCCCCAGAGAATGAGGATGTTTGGTTTTCCGTTAGGCATGGTTGTATCTCCTTAAGAACACGAATTGTAGGCTAGGTTCGACGGGACAGGCGCCTCGCCGGCCTGTCGGCACCCCTAGGGATGAAAATGCGAAGCGCGGTGTCCCTTCGGCAACCGCGGACTCCTGAACTTGTTCAGGGTCCGACCAGTCCGACTGCCTC
>CAVPDB010000014.1:0-114518 GCA_963702545.1 uncultured Acidobacteriota bacterium
CCGAGAAGACCACCACGCTGCCGCTGTTGGTCCCGGCCGCGGTGTCGTCGTAACTCGCTCCGGCGGCGAGGTCGGGCGTCCCGTCCCCGTTGACGTCGCCCAGCCCGGCGACCGCGGACCCGAGGTAGTCGCTGCTCGCGCCTCCCGGATCGGTCAGCTTGAGGAGCCGCCCGCAGCCGGCGCCGGAGAAGACCGCCACGCTCCCGGCGTAGGTCCCCTGCGGCGTGCTGTCCTGGCGCGCCCCGGCCGCGAAGTCCGGCGTCCCGTCGTGATTGAGATCGCCCACCGCCGCCACCGACCAGCCGAGCAGGTCGTTGGACGCACCGTCCGGGTCGAGCGCCCGGCAGAGCAGCGCACGCGTCGCGCCCGAGAACAGCGCGACGCTGCCACGGTCGGTGTAGCCGGCCAGGTCGTCCTGGTAGGCCCCGACCGCGAAGTCCACGACTCCATCGCCGTCGACGTCCCCCACCACCGCCAGCGCGTGGCCGAACAGCGTCGTAGGCCGCCGCTCGCAGGATCGACCACGCCCTGCGCCGTCGTCGTCGTGGCCGTTCCCTCGTCGACCACGCCGTCGCAGTCGTCGTCGCGGTTGTTGCAGGACTCCGTCGCCCCGGGGTGGACGGCGTTGCGTCCGTCGTCGCAGTCGCAGGGCGCCGTCACCCCGTCGCCGTCGCCGTCGGGACCTTCGTCGGTGCTCCCGTCGCAGTCGTCGTCGGCCGCGTTGCAGCGCTCCGGCGCGCCGGGGAAGACCCGCGGGTCGGCGTTGTCGCAGTCCCCCGCACAGGCCGCATAGCCGTCCCCGTCGTCGTCCTCGTCCACCTCCCCGTCGCAGTCGTCGTCGACCGCGTTGCAGCGCTCCAGCGCGCCCGGCTCCACCGCGCCGTCGCCGTCGTCACAGTCCAAGAGCGCCGTCACCCCGTCGCCGTCGCAGTCGGCCTCGAAGGAGAAGACCAACACCTTCCCGGCATCCTGACCCTCCGGCAGCGGCGCCCCCTCCGCCCCGGCCAGGATCTCCGGCTTGCCCCCGCCCCCCAGGTCGCCGATCGCCGCCAGCGCCGTGCCGAGCAGGTCGGTCCCCAACGCTGCCGGATCGGTGAAGCGCTGCAGCACCGCGCCGTCGGCGCCGGAGAAGACCACCACCCGCCCGGCATCCGTCGCCGCGGCGTCGTTCTGCGGCGCCCCGGCCACGACCTCCGGGATCCCGTCGCCGTTGACGTCGGGCAGTGCTGCCACCGCCGTGCCGAGCCGGTCGTTGGCTGCGCCGGCCGGGTCGGTCAGCTTGCGGATCAGCGCCCCGCTCGCGCCGGAGAAGAGCGCCACGCTCCCGGCGTAGCTGCCCTGCGGGGTGCTGTCGTAGTAGACCCCGGCCACCACGTCGGGCACCAGGTCGCCGTCGACGTCGCCGATCCCCGCGACCGAGACCCCGAGGTAGTCGTAGCCCGCGCCACCCGGGTCGGCCAGTTTGCGCAGCTTGGTCCCGTCGGCGCCGGAGAACAGCACCACGCTCCCCGCGTCGCTCCCACCCAGCGCGTCGTCGTAGGGCGCGCCGGCCGCGAAGTCGGTGATCCCGTCGCGGTCGACGTCACCCACCGCCGCCAGCACCGAGCCGAGGTAGTCGTTGGCCGCACCGCCGGGGTCGAAGGTCTTGTACAGCATCGCCCCGCTGCCGCCCGAGAAGACCACCACGCTGCCGGCGTTGGTCCCGCCCGCGGTGTCGTCGTAGAGCGCGCCGGCCGCGATGTCCGGTGTCCCGTCGCCGTTGACGTCCCCCAGCCCGGCGACCGCGGACCCGAGGTAGTCGCTGCTCGCTCCTCCCGGATCGGTCAGCTTGAGGAGCCGCCCGCAGCCGGCCCCGGAGAAGACCGCCACGCTCCCGGCGTAGGTCCCCTGCGGCGTGCTGTCCTGGCGCGCCCCGGCCGCGAAGTCCGGCGTCCCGTCGTGATTCAGGTCCCCGACCGCCGCCACCGACCAGCCGAGCTGGTCGTTGGACGCACCGTCCGGATCGAGCGCCCGGCACAAGAGCGCGCGCGTCGCACCAGAGAACAGCGCGACGCTGCCACGGTCGGTGTAGCCGGCCAGGTCGTCCTGGGAGGCCCCGACCGCGAAATCCTCGACGCCGTCGCCGTCGACGTCCCCCACCACCGCCAGCGCGTGGCCGAACAGGTCGTAGGCCTCCGCTCCCGGATCGACCACGCCCTGCGCCGTCGTCGTCGTGGCCGTTCCCTCGTCGACCACGCCGTCGCAGTCGTCGTCGCGGTTGTTGCAGGACTCCGTCGCCCCGGGGTGGACGCCGTTGCGTCCGTCGTCGCAGTCGCAGGGCGCCGTCACCCCGTCGCCGTCGGCGTCGGGACCTTCGTCCGTGCTCCCGTCGCAGTCGTCGTCGGCCGCGTTGCAGCGCTCCGGCGCGCCGGGGAAGACCCGCGGGTCGGCGTTGTTGCAGTCCCCGGCGCAGGCCGCATAGCCGTCCCCGTCGTCGTCCTCGTCCACCAGCCCGTCGCAGTCGTCGTCGACCGCGTTGCAGCGCTCCGGCGCCCCCGGCTCGACCGCGCCGTCGCCATCGTCGCAGTCCAACAGCGCCGTCACCCCGTCGCCGTCGCAGTCGGCCTCGAAGGAGAAGACCAACACCTTCCCGGCATCCTGACCCTCCGGCAGCGGCGCCCCCTCCGCCCCGGCCAGGATCTCCGGCTTGCCCCCGCCCCCCAGGTCGCCGATCGCCGCCAGCGCCGTGCCGAGCAGGTCGGTCCCCAACGCTGCCGGATCGGTGAAGCGCTGCAGCACCGCGCCGTCGGCGCCGGAGAAGACCACCACCCGCCCGGCATCCGTCGCCGCGGCGTCGTTCTGCGGCGCCCCGGCCACGACCTCCGGGATCCCGTCGCCGTTGACGTCGGGGAGTGCTGCCACCGCCGTGCCGAGCCGGTCGTTGGCTGCGCCGGCCGGGTCGGTCAGCTTGCGGATCAGCGCCCCGCTCGCGCCGGAGAAGAGCGCCACGCTCCCGGCGTAGCTGCCCTGCGGGGTGCTGTCGTAGTAGACCCCGGCCACCACGTCGGGCACCAGGTCGCCGTCGACGTCGCCGATCCCCGCGACCGAGACCCCGAGGTAGTCGTAGCCCGCGCCACCCGGGTCGGCCAGTTTGCGCAGCTTGGTCCCGTCGGCGCCGGAGAACAGCACCACGCTCCCCGCGTCGCTCCCACCCAGCGCGTCGTCGTAGGGCGCGCCGGCCGCGAAGTCGGTGATCCCGTCGCGGTCGACGTCACCCACCGCCGCCAGCACCGAGCCGAGGTAGTCGTTGGCCGCACCGCCGGGGTCGAAGGTCTTGTACAGCACCGCCCCGCTGCCGCCCGAGAAGACCACCACGCTGCCGGCGTTGGTCCCGCCCGCGGTGTCGTCGTAGAGCGCGCCGGCCGCGATGTCCGGTGTCCCGTCGCCGTTGACGTCCCCCAGCCCGGCGACCGCGGACCCGAGGTAGTCGCTGCTCGCTCCTCCCGGATCGGTCAGCTTGAGGAGCCGCCCGCAGCCGGCCCCGGAGAAGACCGCCACGCTCCCGGCGTAGGTCCCCTGCGGCGTGCTGTCCTGGCGCGCCCCGGCCGCGAAGTCCGGCGTCCCGTCGTGATTCAGGTCCCCGACCGCCGCCACCGACCAGCCGAGCTGGTCGTTGGACGCACCGTCCGGATCGAGCGCCCGGCACAAGAGCGCGCGCGTCGCACCAGAGAACAGCGCGACGCTGCCACGGTCGGTGTAGCCGGCCAGGTCGTCCTGGGAGGCCCCGACCGCGAAGTCCTGGACCCCGTCGCCGTCGACGTCCCCCACCACCGCCAGCGCGTGGCCGAACAGGTCGTACGCCTCCGCTCCCGGATCGACCACGCCCTGCGCCGTCGTCGTCGTGGCCGTCCCCTCGTCGACCACCCCGTCGCAGTCGTCGTCGCGGTTGTTGCAGGTCTCCGTCGCCCCGGGGTGGACGGCGTTGCGTCCGTCGTCGCAGTCGCAGGGCGCCGTCACCCCGTCGCCGTCGCCGTCGGGACCCTCGTCGGCGCTCCCGTCGCAGTCGTCGTCGGCCGCGTTGCAGCGCTCGGCGCGCCGGGGAAGACCCGCGGGTCGGCGTTGTCGCAGTCCCCCGCGCAGGCCGCATAGCCGTCCGCGTCGTCGTCCTCGTCCACCTCCCCGTCGCAGTCGTCGTCGACCGCGTTGCAGGTCTCGCTCGCGTCGGGTCGGACATTCGACGAGCCCGCGCCGCCGTCGTCCCGACAATCCCCGGTCAGCGGCGTGAACCCGTCTCCGTCGCAGTCGCTCTCGCGCGCGAACAGGACGACCTTGCCGACGCTCGTGCCTTCCGGGCTGTTCGCGTACGGCGCGCCCGCCACGAGATCAGGCTCCCCGTCGCCGGTCAGGTCGAAGGCCACCGCGAGCGAGGATCCCGCCTGGTCGTTGGCCGCCCCACTGCTGGAGACGAGCTTGTCGATCACCGCGCCGCTGCCCCCGGAGAAGAGCAGCACCGCGCCGACATCGGCGCCCGCGGCGCTGTCGTCGAGCGGTTCCCCGGCAGCCACGTCGACCGTCCCGTCGCCGTCGAAGTCCCCGAGCGGCGCGACGGACCGGCCGAGCCGGTCGCCCGAGGCCCCTGCGGGATCGGTCATCCGGATGAGCACCGAGCCGTTGGCCCCGGAGAAGACGACCACCCGGCCCGCGCTGCTGGCCTGGGCGTTGTTCTCGGGCGCACCAGCGGCCAGGTCTCCGGTCCCGTCGTGGTCGAGGTCGCCGATCGACGCGATCGAGGCGCCCAGGCGCTCGTAGTTGACTCCCAGGGGGTCCGTCAAGCGCAGCAGCACCGAGCCGTCGGCGCCGGAGAAGACGATCACCGCGCCGCGGTCGACCCCCGTGCCGTTGTAACCCTCCGTGCCGGCTGCGACGTCCGGGGTGCCGTCGCGGTTCAGATCGCCGGCCGCAGCGACGGCGCTGCCCAGTTCGTCGCTGGCCGCACCGAGTGGGTCGGTCAGCTTTCGAATCACGGACCCGTTGGCGCCGGAGAACAGGACGACGCTGCCCCGGTTGCTCACGCTCGCCTCGTCGTCGTAGATCGCTCCGGCGGCGAGGTCGGGGGTCCCGTCCCCGTTGACGTCGCCCAGCCCGGCGACCGCGCTGCCCAGGTAGTCGCTGCTCGCGCCTCCCGGGTCGGTCGCCTTGAAGAGCCGCCCGCAGCCGGCTCCGGAGAAGACGACCACGCTCCCGGCGTAGGTCCCCTGCGGCGTGCTGTCCTGGCGCGCCCCGGCCGCGAAGTCCGGCGTCCCGTCGTGGTTGAGATCGCCCACCGCCGCCACCGACCAGCCGAGCTGGTCGTTGGACGCACCGTCCGGATCGAGCGCCCGGCACAGCAGCGCGCGCGTCGCACCCGAGAACAGCGCGACGCTGCCGGAGTCGGACTGCGTCGCCGTGTCGTCGTACGGCACGCCGGCGACGAAGTCGTCGATCCCGTCGCCGTTCACGTCGCCGATCGCGGCGACCGCGCGGCCGAAGGAGTCCCCGCCGCCGGCCCCCGGGTCGCGCACCTCACGGCTCGTCGAGACGATCGCGAACCCCTCGTCCGCGAAGCCGTCGCAGTCGTTGTCGACCTGGTCGCAGGCCTCGGCCACGCCGGGGTGGACGCCGTTGCGCCCGTCGTCGCAGTCCCCACAGAGCAGCCCCGATGCATTGCAGCCGGGAACCGTGCAGTCGGCGTACCCGTCCAGGTCGGCGTCGGGGCAGGCCTGTCCCGCGGCGGGCGAGATCGCGGCCGCGGCGAGAGACGAGAAGCGACATGAGCAGCAGGAATGCGAAGCGATGGCGGGAGTTCTTCCCCCGCGCCGTGCCTGAGAATCCGCTCATCGGATTGCCCTCCGCGAGACGTGCCGGAAACCCGCGTCACGCCGACCGTTCCCTGCGGATCCGAGGTCCGATCCGCCAGAATCGCGGGACGCTCCGCGGGCTCCGCTTCGACCAGAATCCGCGGAGGACCCCCTGCTTCGACTTTTCTGACCGTCCCCTTTCGGGGCCCCACTGAGGAGCTGAGTATAGCGGGCCGCGTGCGCGTGATTGCCGCAGGCCGCGGTCCTTCCGTGGATTAGATACCAGGAACGGATCTCGATATCGCGACCCGGGCCGATCCAGGGACGGATTGACGCCCGCGCCGGGGTCAGGGGAAACTCCGCACCCAGGAGACCCCGCGATGGGCGCCCCCCCGTTCCCGGCCCCGCTGCGCGCGCTGCTCGAGCGCGCCGTCGAGCACCCGCTCGGGTTCCAGCTCCTTTACCAGGGGCACCTGGAAAGTGTCGCCGCCCTCTTCGCCGTCACGCCCGACACCATCGAATCGGCCCGCTCCTGGATCCTCGACCCGGTCCGCCGGGAGAGCTTCACCGCCGAACTCCTCGCCGCACGGCAGTTTCACCACGAGCACCCCGAAGTCGATCACATCCACGGGCGCGGCCCGGCCCCGCCCGTTCCGCCGCCGAAGACCGTCGAGGATCTGCTCCGCGACGTCGACGCCCTCCCGGACGGGGCCGAGTTCCTGTTCCAGGCCCCGCCCGAGACGATCGCCGTGCTGTTCGCCGTTCACCCCTTCGTCGTGCACGAGGCTCGCCAGCGGATGCGCGCGCGCGGGTTCGCGCCGCGCGCCAACGAGGACCCGGACTGACCGTCCGGAAGAGACCGAGGAGGCTCCATGGAGGTCGGGATCCGAGGGTACGGCGCCTACATCCCGCGCCACAGGATCAGGGTCGAGGAGATCGCCCGCGTCTGGGGAGCGGACGCCCCGACCTACAAGCGCGGCCTGGGGCTGCGCGAGAAGTCGGTGCCGACGCCGGACCAGGACGTGATCACGATGTCGGTCGAGGCGGCGCGGCACGCGATCCGCCGGGCGGGGATCGACCCGGTCAAGATCGGGGCGATCTACATCGGCTCGGAGTCGCACCCGTACGCGGTCAAGCCCAGCGGCACGGTCGTCGCGGAGGCGATCGGGGCGACCCCCGAGATCCACTGCGCGGACTTCGAGTTCGCCTGCAAGGCGGGGAGCGAGGGGATGTTCGTCGCGCTCTCGCTGGTCAAGGCGGGCCAGATGGAGTTCGCGATGGGGATCGGGGCCGACACCTCGCAGGGCGCCCCCGGCGACGCGCTCGAGTACTCGGCCTCGGCCGGGTCGGCGGCGTACATCTTCGCCAGCACGCAGCTGGTGGCGGTCTGCGAGGAGACCTACGCCTTCATGACCGACACGCCCGACTTCTGGCGGCGCGAGTACCAGTTCTACCCGCGCCACGGCGGGCGCTTCACCGGCGAGCCGGCCTACTTCAAGCACACGCTGAGCTGCGCGCGCGGGCTGATGAAGAAGGCCAAGGTGAAGCCGAAGGACCTGCGCTGGGCGGTCTTCCACCAGCCGAACGGGAAGTTCCCGGCCAGGGCCGCGGAGGAGCTGGGCTTCACCGCGGAGCAGTACGGGCAGGGGCTGCTCAGCCCGACGCTCGGCAACACCTACTCCGGGGCGTCGCCGCTCGGCCTGACCGCGGTGCTCGACGTGGCGAAGCCCGGCGACCGGATCCTGATGGTCAGCTACGGCTCCGGCGCCGGCAGCGACGGCTTCATCTGGCGCGTCACCGACCGGATCGCGAAGGTCCAGAAGCTGGCGCCGCAGACGCGGGCGCAGCTCGAGGACCGGCCGATCTACGTCGACTACGGCACCTACGCCAAGTTCCGCGGCAAGATCCGCAAGCTCACCGAGTGAGCGGGGAGAGCGCGATGCGAGAAGTTGCCGTCATCGGCGTCGGGATGAACAAGTGGGGCGAGCTGTGGGAGAAGTCCCACCGCCGGATCTGGACCGAGGCCGCGCTGGCCGCCGTCGACGACGCCGGGATCGACCGGGTCGACGCGATGTATGTGGGCTGCATGAGCGGCGGCCTCTTCGTCGGCCAGGAGCACCTCGGCGCGCTGCTCGCCGACGAGCTGGGGATGGGTCCGATCCCCGGGACGCGGGTCGAGTCGGCCTGCGCCTCGGGCGGGCTCTCTTTCCGCCAGGCCTGGCTCGCGGTCGCCGCCGGCGCGCACGACGTCGTCCTGGCGACCGGCGTCGAGAAGATGACCGACGTCGACGGGGGGGCCGCGACCTACGCCCTCTCGACCGCCGCCGACCAGGAGTACGAGTGCTACCAGGGGATCACCTTTCCCGGGCTCTACGCGATGATGGCGCGCGTGCACATGGAGCGCTACGGCACGACCCGCCGCCAGCTCGCCGACGTCGCGGTGAAGAACCACGCGCACGGGATGTTCAACGATCTCGCGCAATTTCGGATGAAGGTGACGGCGGAGCAGGTGATGGGGTCGGCGGCCGTGGCCGACCCGCTGCGGCTGCTCGACTGCTCGCCGATCACCGACGGGGCGGCGGCGGTCGTGCTCTGCCCGCTCGAGATGGCGCGCAAGCTGTCGAAGCAGCCGGCCGTCCGCGTCGCGGCGTCGGCCCACGCGACCGACCGGATCGCGCTCCACGAGCGCGACGACATGGCCGACCTGGCCTCGACGCGGCACGCCGCGGCGCTGGCCTACAAGCAGGCCGGGATCGGGCCGAAGGACCTCTCGTTCTGCGAGGTCCACGACTGCTTCACGATCGCCGAGATCCTGGTGATCGAGGCGCTGGGACTGGTCCCGCGCGGCAAGGGCGGCGCGGCGGCCGGATCGGGGCTGACGGCGCTGGGCGGGACGATCCCGGTCAACCCGTCCGGCGGCCTGAAGTCGAAGGGCCACCCGGTCGGGGCGACCGGCATCGCGCAGATTCGCGAGGCGGTGCTGCAGCTCCGCGGGGAGGCGGGCAAGCGGCAGGTTCCGAAGGCCCGCTGGGGCCTCACGCAGAACATGGGCGGCACCGGCGCGAGCACGGTCGTGCACATCTTCGAGCGCGCCGAGGGGAGGAAGCGATGATCGGACCGGTTCGCTACTGGCGCGAGATCCCGCAGCGCTACCGCTACGAGGCCGCGCGCTGCAGCGGGTGCGGGAAGGTCTTCTTCCCGCCCCGCCTGGTCTGCAACGCCTGCCGCGGGCGGGAGTTCAAACCGGTGATCCTGCCGCAGGCCGGGACGCTCGAGACCTTCACGATCATCCGCGTGGCGCCGACCGGCTTCGAGGACCAGGCGCCCTACGCGGTCGGGGTCGTGCGGCTCGCGGACAGCGTGAAGGTGACGGCGCAGATCGTCGATTGCGACCTCGAGACGCTGGCGACCGGCCAGAAGCTGCGCCTCGAGTTCCGGAAGGTGCAGCAGGACGGCGCCTCGGGCGTGCTCTGCTACGGCTACAAGTTCGTGCCGGCGTAGGCGGGGAGGGGAGAGGGAGCCCGCGGCCCGGGAGCCGTCAGAGCGCGCGCGTCATCTCGACCATCGTGCGGCGGAAGCCGCAGCGCTCGAAGAGGCGCTGCGCCGCCGCGTTCGGCGCCGCCGACCAGAGGACGACCTGCACCTGGCCGCGCTCTTTCAGCCACGCGAGCGCGGCGTCGAGGAGCCGGGTGCCGATCCCTCCGCCCCGGGCCTGCTCGTCGACGAAGAGGTCGTGGATGAAGCCCGATTCCTCGCGCAGTTCCTGCCACGACCGCGGCTCGACGGTGGCGTAGACGTAGCCGACGATCCGGCCCTCCTGCTCCGCGACGAGGAGGACGGCGTCGGGCTCCTCGAGCTGGGTCCCGAGGAACCAGCCGTAGCCCGACTCGGGATCGGCGCCCGGGGCCATGAAGCGCGCCGGGTCGAAGGCGTGGTGCTGGCGCATCAGGAGCGCGCCGAGCCGGCCGAGCGCCTCGACGTCGGCGGGGGTCGCGCGGCGGATCACGGCGGGGGAGGGGGAGGTCATGGCGAGAGGATAACCACGCCGCCTCGCGCCGCGCGGCCGGACGAGGGCGAAGACGGGAGGGGTGCGCGGGAGCTCCGCCGTCGGGGGGCTGGGCAAAACGACATCTGGATGCCAAGATCTCGAATAGGCCGTGATCATCCCGGAGGTGCCCCGTCATGCTGTCGCAGACCGCCGAATACGCCCTGCGCGCGATGCTCTGTCTCGCCGACTGCGCCGGCCAGCCCCGGACGGTAGCCGAGATCGCCCGGCAGGCGAAGGTCCCCCCCGGGTACCTCGCCAAGGTGATGCAGTCGCTCGTGAAGGCCGGCCTCGTGACCTCCCAGCGGGGGCTGCGGGGGGGCTTCACGCTCCGGCGCGAGCCCGCCGCGGTGACGGTGCTCGAGGTGGTCGACGCGGTCGACCCGCTGCGCCGGATCGAGCGCTGCCCGCTGGACCGGCCGGAGCACGCCGGGCGGCTGTGCGCTCTGCACCGGCGCCTCGACGAGGTGATCGCCGCGCTCCAGGACTCGTTCCGCGAGACGACGATCGGCAGCCTGCTGGAGGAGGAGGACGCCGACCGGCGCCCGCTCTGCCTCGGGAAGGCCGGCCCCTAGCCTGACCCCTCAGGCGTACCGCTTCCGGATCGTCGGGATCAGGTACTCCCCGAACCCGCGCTCGAGGTCGAACTTCGGCGCGAACCCCCAGTCGGCGCGGGCCGCCGAGTCGTCCACGTCGGCCGGCCAGCTGTCGACGATCCCCTGGCGCTTGACGTCCGGCTTGTAGCTGATCTGCGCGCCGGGGAAGGCCTTCTTCACCAGCTCGCCGACCTCGCCGGCCGACGGGTTGAAGGCGCCGATGTTGTAGGTCGTCTTGGTCAGCTTCGCGGCGTCGGCGCGGACCAGGCCGAGGATCGCGTCGACCGCGTCGGGCATCGCCATGAACGGGATCCGCGCGTCCTCGCGCACGAAGCAGGCGAAGGGCTTGCCCTGCGCCGCGGCGTGGATCATCTCGGGGGCGAAGTCGGAGGTCCCGCCCGAGGGGACGGTGATCGCCGAGATCAGCCCGGGGAAGCGGATCCCGCGGAAGTCGACGCGGTGCGACTGCGGGCCGGCGTCGAGCTGCTTGTAGTGCAGGTTGTAGTAGCGGCCGAGGTGCTCGCAGTAGAGCTTGTTGCAGCCGTACATCGTGATCGGCGTGTTGTAGTCCTCTTCCTTGACCTTGCCGGCCCGGGCCTTGGTCGCGAGGTCGGGCATCCCGTAGGCGGCGATCGACGAGGGGTAGAAGAAGACCACCTTCGCGCCGTGGCTCATCGACTCGGCCTGCGCGAACTCGAGCAGGTTGAGCGTCCCCTCGACGTTGACCTGGTGCGCGGTGACCGGCACCAGCTCGCTGCGCGTGGAGAGCAGCGCGGCGAGGTGGAAGATCGTGTCGACCTCGAACTCCGCCAGGATCTGGTCGAGCAGGTTCTTGTCGAGGATCGAGCCGAGGAAGGCGCGGGTGACCTTCTTCTGCTGCTCGTCGCCGAGCGGCTTGGTGTCGAGGGTGACGATCGAGGCCCGGCCTTCGCGGGCCAGGTCGTCGATGAGGGCGTGACCGATCTCGCCGGCGGCGCCGGTGATCAGGGCGACGGGCTTGCGCACGGGGGTTGCTCCTGCGGAAGGGGGGGAGCGCGTAGGTTCGCGGGGAGGGGGGCGGGGTGTCAAGGGCGCCTTGCACGGCGGGCCCGGCGCGGCGGAAGATCGCGGGGTCGACGCGGGCCCCCGGTCGCGGCGGCCCGCCGGGAGGCCTCGATGCGGCTCGCTCTCGCGCTCTTCGCCGTCCTGCTGCTGGCCGGGTGCATCGCCGTCGACTCCACGCGCGAGGTGGTCACCGCGCCCGCCCCCGCCGACACCGCCGATCCTCAACTCGCCCGATGCGGCGGGGAAGGTGACGGTGCTCGAGTCGAAGGCACAGCCGAACGGGACTGTTGACCTCACGGTCGCCTACGAGAACACGACCGCGCTGACGCTCGCGCGGGTCGACGGTGCGCTGCCGCGGCTTCGACAAGGCCGGGTACCAGGTCGCCGTTGAGGACCGGCTGATCGAGGGAGCCGTCGAGGGGCCGATCGTGCCCGGCTTCAAGATCCGGAAGGAGCTCGACTCTCGACGTCGTAACGGGATCGCGTCCACGACCTGCGGCGTGGCCCGCGCCGAAGCCGAACCGACCGGCCGCTGAGCGGGCGCGGGACCGGCGCCGCGTGATCCGCCTGCTGCCGCTGACCGCTGCCGCGCTGGAGGCCGCGGCGCGCGACCCCGCCGCGTTCGCCCGGGCGCACGGCTTCGAGCTCGGCGAGCACGGCGAGCGGCTGCGGGAGGTTGCCGCCCGGACCGCAACCCTGCCGGCGGCGGAGTCCGACGGGCGTCTTCTGGGGCGGCTATCTCGCGCTCGAGGAGCCGGGCGTCCAACTCGTCGGGACCTGCGCCTTCACCGGGCCCCCCGGGGCGGACGGCGCCGTGGAGATCGCGTACTTCACCTTTCCCGGGAACGAGGGGCGGGGGATCGCCACGGAGATGGCGCGCGAACTGCTCGCGCTGGCGTCGTCGGCGCCGTCCGCCCGCCGCGTGATCGCCCACACACTGCTCGAGCCGGGGCCCTCGTCCCGCATCCTCGAGAAGCTGGGGTTCGAGCCGGACGGGGAGGCCGACGACCCGGACGCGGGTCGGGTCCGCCGCTGGGTGCTGGAGCGTTCCTCCGGGGACGAGGCCGTCGACTGATCCCCTCGACGCCGGACTAACCGTCCGGCAGAATCCCTTAGTCAGCTGACCGAGCGCCCGGGAGGGGCCTTCCGATGAACCCGTGCTGGACCGACCCGGAGCGGCGCGCCGCCGCGCTCGACCGCCTGCTGCCCCTGGTCGAGAAGCCGACGCGCTACCTCGGCGGGGAGTGGAACTCCGTCACCAAGCCGCCGGCCGAGGTCGAGACCTCGGTCGTGCTGGCCTTCCCCGACCTCTACGAGATCGGGATGTCGCACCTCGGCTTCCGGATCCTCTACGCGCTGCTCAACGGCACCCCCGGCGTCGCGCGCCGAGCGCTGCTTCATGCCCTGGACCGACATGCTCGAGCGGCTGCGCGGCGAGGACCTGCCGCTGACGACGCTCGAGTCGCGCCGGCCGCTCCGCGACTTCGATCTCGTCGGCTTCTCGATGCAGTACGAGCTGACGATGACCAACGTCCTGGCGATGCTCGAGCGCGGCGGGATCCCGCTGCTGGCCGACGAGCGCCGGGACGGCGATCCGCTGGTCCTCGGCGGCGGCCCCGTGATCTTCAACCCCGAGCCGTTCGCGCCGTTCTTCGACCTGATCCTGGCCGGCGACGCCGAGGAGGCGCTGCCCGAGGCGATCGCGCTGCGCGCGCGGCTGAAGCGGGAAGGCGCCTCGCGCGCGGCGATCGTCGCGGCGATCGCGCGCGAGATTCCCGGCTGGTACGCCCCCGCGCTCTACGACGCCGTCCCCGAGCCGCTGCTCGGGATGCTGATCCCGCGGCCGAAGCCGGGGAGCGGCGCGCCCGAGCGCGTGAAGCGCCGCGTCGTCTACGACCTCGACCGCTGGCCCTTCCCCGAGGCGATCGTCGTTCCGCACGCCGAGATCGTCCACGACCGGGTCTCGTGGGAGATCATGCGCGGCTGCCCGGTCGGCTGCCGCTTCTGCCAGGCCGGCTACGTCTACCGCCCGACGCGCGAGCGCGACCCGCAGCAGGTGAAGGACGGCGTCGCGCGCTCGGTCGCCTCGACCGGCTACGACGAGTTCTCGCTGACCTCGCTCAACACCGGCGAGTACGGCGCGATCGAGCCGCTCCTGACGACGCTGATGGACGAGATGGAGCCGCGCAAGATCTCGGTCGGGCTGTCCTCGCTGCACGCGACGACGATGACCGAGTCGCTGGCCGCGCAGGTCAAGCGGGTCCGCAAGACCGGCTTCACGATCGCGCCCGAGGCCGGCTCGCAGCGCCTGCGCAACGTGATCAACAAGAACCTCACGGAAGAGGACATCCTGAAGGCGACCGGCCTCGCCTTCGAGGCCGGCTGGCAGCTGATGAAGCTCTATTTCATGATCGGCCTGCCGACCGAGACCGACGAGGACGTCGACGCGCTGGTCGCGCTGGCCGGCGCGATCGCGCGCCAGGGGCGGGGGATCGGCGGCAAGCGGGTGCGGGTCACGCTCTCGGCCTCGACCTTCGTCCCCAAGCCGTTCACGCCGTTCCAGTGGTTCGGAATGGACGGCGTCGAGGCCTTCCGCGCCAAGCAGTCGCGGATCCGCCGCCAGGCCCCGAAGGGGGTCGAGTTCAAGCACCACGATCACGAGTCGAGCTGGCTCGAAGGCGTGCTCTCGCGCGCCGACCGCAGCCTGGCCCCCGCGATCCTCGAGGCTTTCCGGCGCGGCGCGGTGCTCGACAGCTGGAGCGAGGGGCTCGACGTCGAGCGCTGGCGCGGCGTCTTCGCCGACCTCGGGATCGACGCCGAGGCCTGGGCCAGCCGGCCGATCCCGCTCGAGGCTGAACTGCCGTGGGAGGTGATCGACCCGCTGGTGCGGCGGCGCTGGCTGGAGGCCGAGTACCGGAAGAGCCTGGAAGCCGCGACGATGGCGACCTGCGCCGACGCCTGCAGCGGCTGCGCGCCGTTCTCGAAGGAGTGCGTGCGCGGCGAGGTCGCGGAACGGCGCTGGGACGATCTCGGGGTCCGGTCCTCGAGCCGGATTCCCGCCTTTCCGGTCGAGCGGGCGCCCGCCGGCCGGAACGGCGAACCGGCGCCGGCTCCGGCGGAGACAACCCCCTGTGGCTGCCCCGCGGCCACGAGCCGCGTCCGGCCGCCTCGCCTGCGACCTCGACGGAGGCCGCAGCCGAATCCGCCGAATCCGCGGCCCCGGAGCCCGCCGCCGCGGCCGCTCCGGAGCCGCCCCTCTATCGCTGGCGCGCGCGCTTCGAGAAGGCCGGGCGCAGCCGATTCCTGGGGCACCTCGACCTGGTTCGCGCGCTGACCATGGCGCTGCGCCGGGCCGGCGTGCAGGTGGCCTATTCGCAGGGGTTCAAGCCGCACCCGAAGGTTTCGCTCTCGCCCGCGCTGTCGCTGGGCGTCAGCTCGCGCGGCGAGTTCATCGACTTCGAGACCCACGCGCCGCTCGACGGCGAGCGCTTCCTCGAGCAGGTCAACCGGACGCTGCCGGAGGGGATTCGCTTCACGGCCGTCGTCCCGGCCGACCTCGCCGCGCCCTCGCTGCAGGAGGCGATCACCCGGGCGGTCTACCGGGCGGTGGTCCCGGGCGCCTCGCGCGACGAGCTGGCCGCCGGCGCGGAGGCCTTCCTGGCGCGGTCCGAGTTCCCGGTCGTGCGGGCCCGCAAGGGGAAGCCGGACAAGCTCCTCGACCTGCGGCCGATGATCGAGGACCTCGGACTCGACGGCGACGGCCGCCTGCTGTTCACGCTGGTGCTCGACCCCAGCGGCTCGCCGCGTCTCCCGGAGGTCCTCGCCGCCGTGGCCGGGCCGGGCCGCGACGAGGGGGCCGAGATCGAGCGGGTCGGGCTCTACGCCCGCGAGGGCGGGAAGCTGCTCTCGCCGCTCGTCGTCGGGCGTCGGCCCCGGGATACAATGAACTGATCCCACCCGGGTCGGGGGCCGCGTTGAACCAGTCGGCAGAGCGGCGGGTCGTGCTGGCGCGCGATCTCGGCGAGTTGTGGCTCGCCCTCGTCGAGGGCGACCGCGTGGCCGAGCTTCGCATCCGCCCCGAGGCCCAGGGGCGCTGGCTCGGCACGATCGCCAAGGGGCGCGTGACCCGCGTCGCCCCGGGCGTGCGCGCCGTCTTCGTGGACGTCGGGCTGGGACGGGACGTCTTCACGATCCGGCCGGAAGCGGCGACGGCGCCCGACGGGCGGCCGCTGGCCGTCGGCGACGAGGTCGTGGTCCAGATCGTGCGCGAGGCCGACGGCGGCAAGGGCCACCGCGCGACCCCGGCGGTCACGCTGCCGGGCTGGTCGCTCGTCCTCTCGCCGCGCTCGTCGCGCAGCGGCGTCAGCCAGCGGATCGTCGACGCCGCGGAGCGGCAGCGCCTGCGCGCGATCCTGGAAGAACTGGCCCCGCCCGGATTCGGGCTGATCGCCCGCACCGCCGCCGCCGGCGCCGACCGGGCCGACCTCGAGGCGGAACTGGAACTGCTGCTGGCGCAGTGGGCGGCGATCGACGAGCGGGCGCGCGAGCTGCGGGCCCCGGCGATCGTCCACCGCGAACAGGACCCGGCGCTCGCCTTCCTGCGCGACCATCTGGCCCAGGGGCTGTCGGAGATCGTGGTCGGCGAGGTCGACCTGGGCTGGCTCGAGCCGGCGATGGCCGGGATCGGGGGCGAGTATGTGCCGCGCCTGCGCCGCCACGACGGCCCGCTGCCGCTGGTCGAGGCGTACCGCCTCGACCGCGCGCTGGAGGAGGTCCTCGCGCCCGGCGCGCCGCTGCCGGGAGGCGGCCGGCTCGTGATCCAGAGCACCGAGGCGCTGGTCGCGATCGACGTCAACTCGGGGCGCGACGTGCAGGCGCCCGACCTGGAGGAGACGGCCTGGCGCACCAACCTCGCGGCCGCGGTCGAGGCCGCGCGCCAGATCCGCCTGCGCGACCTGGCCGGGCTGATCGTGATCGACTTCATCGACATGGACGACCCGGCGCACCGGGCCGAGGTCGACGCGACGCTGGCCGGGGCACTGGCCGCCGACCGCCACAAGCTGCGCGTGATCCCGCTGTCGGACTTCTGCGTCGCCCAGATCACGCGCCAGCGGCGGCGGCCGACACTCGAGCGCCTGCTCGGCCGTGGCTGCACGGTCTGCGGCAAGGGGACCGTGCTGCGCCCCGAGGCCGAGGCGCGGCGCCTGCTGCGCCACCTGCGGATCGTCGCCCGGCCGCACCCGGCCGCCCGGCTGCGGGTCTCCGCCCCGGGGCCGGTGCTCGAGGCGGCGCGGCAGATCGCCGAGGAGTTCGGGCCGCGCTCCGGGCTCCCGCCGCTCGAGCGCGTGACCTGGTCCGAGGGAACGGCGCAGGTGGAAGCGTTCTCCGCCCGCGGGTAACCTGCCGCTGCCATGCCGATCTACGAGTTCTACTGCGCCCCCTGCCACCGCCTCTTCCGTTTCCTCGCGCGCGCCGTCGACACGGCGACGCGTCCGGCCTGCCCGCGCTGCGGTCACGCGCCGCTCGAGCGCCGCCCGTCCACCTTCGCCGTCTCGCGGGGGCTGCGCGAGCCGGACGGCGGCGGGCCGCCGGGACCGGACGACGCGCGCCTCGACGCCGCGCTGGCGGCGCTGGCGAGCGAGGCCGAGAGCCTGCCCGAGGACGACCCCCGCGCTGCGGCGCGGATGATGCGCCGGCTCTTCGAGACCGCGGGGATGCCGGTCGGGGAGGGGATGGAGGAGGCGCTGGCGCGGATGGAAGCGGGCGAGGACCCCGACGCGGTCGAAGAGCAGATGGGCGACGCGCTGGAGGGGCTCGACGACGCGGCCGGCGAGGGCGACGCGGCAGCCGGCGGGAGCACGCGCGGCGCGCGGCGGCTGGCGCGGTTGTCGCGGCGGATGCTGCCGCCGGCGGTGGACGACCGGCTCTACGAGATGTGAGGCCGCGACCCCGTTCGGCGGCTCACGGCGTCCCGGGACAGGGCCCGATCAGCGTCCGGCAGCCACGGCAGAACGACGGCTCCTCGATGTCGATCTCGCCGACGTCGTGCGCGCTGGCCATCACGCAGGACCGGTCGGAGCAGTGGGTCAGGCCGAGCACGTGCCCCAGCTCGTGCAGCACCTCCTTCTCGGCCCGCTCGAGCGTCACGCCGGGGTCGTCGGGGAAGCCGCTGAAGCGGGGGTCGAGGCGGTGGATCGACATCACCGCGGCGCGGCCGCCCAGCTCGGCGCAGCCGAAGACGAAGGTCAGCACCGGCAGGAACAGGTCGACGCTGGTCAGCCCGAGCACGACCTCGTGCTCCTGCCGGGCCAGCCCCTTGATGTCGGCCAGCAGCCGGTCGGCACGGTACTGCTGGCGGCGCGGGTCGAGGAACGGGTCGGGCAGCACCGTCTGCGCCGAGATGTACGGGGCGAACCCGAGCACCTCGCGCGCCACGGCCGCGGCGCGCTCCATCACGCCGGGTGACACGGTCCCGATCGCCACCACGCGCAGGGGCTGGTGACAGGGCCCGCGGACCAGCCGCGGGGCGGCCGGCTCCTTCACGGCCCGGCGCGCGCCGGCGCACGCCCCCCCGCGGGGCTGGCCGGCAACGAGAGCACGACGCGGCTCCCGCCCTCCGCGCGGCGCTCGAAGACGACCGTCCCCCCGTGCCGCTCGGCGACCGCCCGTGCGATCGGCAGGCCGAGCCCGATCCCGTCGCCCGCCGCGCGGGTCGAGAAGAGCGGATCGAACAGCCGATCGGCGAGCCCTTCCGGAACGCCGGGGCCGTCGTCCTCGATCGCGATCGAGGCCCGCCCGGAGACCGCCTCGCCCGCCGCGACGCGGACGGTCCGCCCGCCCTGCGCCGCCGCGGCGACCGCGTTCTCGACCAGCGCCTCGAGTGCGCCGCGCAGCGCCGCGGCGTCGGCGTGGGCGACGGCGCCGCGCGCGGGACCGTCGAATGTGATCGCCACCCCCTCCGCGGCCGCCCGCGCCCGGCAGGCGTCGCAGGCCCAGCGCGCCAGCTCCTCCAGCGGGACGTCGTCCCGCGCCACCGCCCCCTCGGGCGCCAGCGCCCGCAGCGCGGCGAGCAGCCGCTCCGCCCGGTGCAGCGCGCGCCTCAGGTCGGCCAGCGCCGCGAGCGCCCCCTCGGCCTGGCCCTGCACCAGCGCCCGCTCGGCGCGGGCGCGGGCCGTCTCGGCCGCCTCGAGCGGGCCGCTGAAGCGGCCGGCGACCGCGGCCGCGATCCGCCGCGTCGCCTCGGTCTCGCCCTGGTCGTGCGCCTCGTCGACCAGCAGCTCGGCGTCCTCGCGGGCGCGCCGCCACTCCTCCGCCACGCGCGCCAGGGCGTCGGCCAGCAGCGGGGAGAGGTCGGGATCGGCCGACGCCAGCCCGGAGCCCGTCGATCCGAGGTGCTCGATCGCCCGCGCCGCCGCGGCGTCGGCCCGCGACCGGCGCCGCGCGCTCAGCAGCGCGCCGCACCAGAAGGCCGCCGCCGCAAGCGCCAGCGCGGCCGCGAAGACCAGCGCGGGGAGCGGGATCATTCCTCGATCATCCCCTGCCGCTCGAGGCCGTAGCGGCGGATCTTCGCGTAGAGCGTGGTCCGGTCGATGTCCAGCTCGCGCGCCGCGCGGCTGATGTTCCAGCCGGTCTCGTCGAGCACGCGCTGGAGGTGGACCCGCTCCATGTCGGCCAGGCTCTTCGGCCCCCCGGCCGGCCCCTCCGCCCGCGGCGCCGCGCCGAGCGGCAGGTCCCGGGCCCGGATCAGCGGCGGCGTACCGACCACCATCGCGCGTTCGATCGCGTTCTCCAGCTCGCGGACGTTGCCCGGCCAGGAGTGCCCGACCAGCGTCTCCATCGCCTCGGGGGCGAAGCCGGTGAAATTCTTGTTCATGCTGTGCGCCAGCCGCTCGCGCAGCGCCTCGGCCAGCTGCGGGATGTCCGAGCGCCGCGCGCGCAGCGGGGGAAGCTCGAGCTGCACGACGTTGAGCCGGTAGTAGAGGTCGCGCCGGAAGGTCCCCTCCTCGACCATCGCCTCCAGTGGACGGTTGGTCGCGGCGACGACCCGGAAGTCGGACTGGAGCGTCTTGTTGCCGCCGACGCGGGTGAAGCTGCGGTCCTCGAGCACGCGCAGCAGGTCGACCTGCATCTTGGCCGGGATCTCGCCGACCTCGTCCAGGAACAGCGTCCCACCGTCGGCGATCTCGATCTTCCCCTTGCGCCGCTGGTGGGCCCCGGTGAAGGCCCCCTTCTCGTGGCCGAACAGCTCGGCCTCGAGCAGCGCCTCGGGCAGCGCCCCGCAGTTGACGATCACCAGCGGCATGTAACGCCGTGGCGACAGCCCGTGGATCGCCCGCGCGACGAGTTCCTTGCCCGTACCCGACTCGCCCTCGATCAGCACGGTCGAGTCGGTCGGCCCGACGGTGCGGATCAGCTCCTTGACCCGCGCCATTTCCGGCCCATCGCCGACGATCCGCTCGATCGGCGCCTCGTCCTCGATCCGCTCGCGCAACACGCGGTTCTCGTGCTTGAGCCGGCGGACCTCGAGCGCCTTCGCGACCAGCCGCGCCAGGTCCTCGGGGTCGAACGGCTTGACGATGTAGTCGAAGGCGCCCGACTTGAGCGCGCTGACGGCGGTCTCGACCGAGGCGTAGGCGGTCATCACGATCACCGGCATGTCGGGCGCGATCTCGACGAACCGGCGCTGCAGCTCGAGGCCGTCCATCCCCGGCATCTTGATGTCCACGAGGCAGACGTCCCACGCACGCTCCTGGATCCGGATCAGCCCCTCGCGTGCCGAGGCGCAGGTTCCGACCTCGTACCCCTCGTCCTGGAACCAGCCGCCCAGCGACTCGCGGACGATCTCCTCGTCGTCGACGATCAGGAGGGAAGGGCGGTCGGGGGTGCGTTCAGCCATCGTTCTCGTCTCCGGGGTGCGGTCCGGGCGGCGGGGCGCCGGACGGGCCGCCGCGGCCGTCGTCCGCTTCGGCCTGGGGGTCGATCTCCGGCGGCTTGGCGGGGAGCTGGATCAGAACCCGCGTCCCCTGGGCCGGCATGGAACTGACGTCCAGCCGGCCGCCGTGGCGGGACACGATGCCATAGACGACGGACAGGCCGAGCCCGACCCCCTGGCCGTCGGACTTGGTCGTGAAGAACGGCTCGAAGATCTGCGGCAGGTCCTCCGGCGCGATCCCGATCCCGGTGTCGCGGATCTCGATCTCGACCCCGCCGTCGCCGCGCCCGCGGGTCGCGACCTCGAGCGTCCCGCCCTGCGGCATCGCCTCGACGGCATTGATCAGCACCGCCATCAGCGCCTGCTGGATCTGGCCGGTGTCGCCCATCACCAGCGGATTCCCGGGGTCGAGCCTCTCGACCAGGTCGACCTCGGCCAGGTCGAGCTTGTGGGCCAGAAGGCGCAGCGTGCGCGAGGCGACCTCGTTGACTTGGACCGGCTCGCGGCTGGCCCGCCGGTGGCGCGAGAAGGCGAGCAGGTCCTGCACGATCCGCCCGCAGCGCCCGACCTCCTGGTCGACCATCTCCAGCCAGCTCGCCACGTCCTTCTGCTGCTCGGGCGAGACCGCGCCGCGCGCCAGCGCCTTGCGCGTCCGCCGCACCATGACGAGGATCCCGGCCAACGGGTTGTTCAGCTCGTGGGCCACCACCGCGGCGAGCTGGCCGAGTCCGGACAGGCGCTCGCTCTGGATCACCTGGTCCTGGGTCTGCCGCAGTTCGCGCGTCCGCTCCTCGACGCGGTCGCGCAGGGTGCGGGCCCAGTTCTGCAGCTCGCGGTGCGCCTCCTCGAGGTCCGAGGCCATCCGGTTGAAGGCGACCGTCACCTCGGCGAACTCGTCCTGCGGACCCGGGGCGATGCGGGCCGCGTAGTCCCCCTTGCCCAGCCGCGCGATCGTGCCGAACAGCGGCCGCAGCCGCCGCCGCAGCAGGTAGGCGTGAGTGGCCACGATCATCCCGGCCAGCAGCAGCATGGAGAGGCCCGCCCCGAGGAAGGCCCGGCGGGTCGCGGACTCGATCCGCTGGTCGGCCCCGGCCAGCGACATCTCGGTCACGAGCACGCCGAGGATCTTCTGGTCCGGCTTGTGGACGTGGCACGAGCCCGCGCACGCGGCCTCGTTCGGGATCGGCTCGATCATCTCCAGCACGCGGGTCCCGTCGGCGTGCCGAGAGACGTAGATCCGCTCCGCGCGCGGCAGGTTGGCCCTGGGCGGGCCGGGGATGTGGCAGGGGGCGCAGGAGGGGTGGTCGAGCGCGAGCCGCCGGTTCACCTCGGCCGGGTCGGAGGAGCTGACGATCGTCCCGTCCTTGCGCAGCAGCCGGATCCGCTCCACCCCGGGCTGGTCGTCGATGTCCTGGAGAATCGCGTAGACATCCCGCCAGCGGTTCTCGAGCATCCCGGCGCGGGTCGCGCGCCGGATGACCTCGGTGACGTTGGACGCGTCCTCGACCGCCACCTGCAGGAACCCCTCGCGGGTGGCGTGCCGCAGGTCGTACAGGACGAACGCCGCCCCGCCGACGCCGAGCAGGGCTGCGGCGACGGCGAGGCGGACGGACAACGACGCGCTCAGGCGCATGCTCAGGTGTCCCTCCCGCCGGAGCGGGGGGCACCGGGTGGGGGTCCTAGTGCGGCCCGCCGTGCGGCCCCTTGTCACCGGCCGGCGGCAGCCCTTCGCGACGAGTATAGCTCCCGGCCGCGGCGGCCGAGCCGGCGGTGGGCGGCGCGGGCTCCCACCAGGCCGGCATCCCGGCGCCGACGACGATCCGCTCGTCCTTCTCCACGGCCGGCGGGAAGACGTTGAAGTACTTGACGGCGACTCCGAAGGCGGTAAAGCCGATGACCACGAGCAGCGCCGAGACGACCAGTTCGCCGATCGAGGGGAAGTAGCGGAAGTCGGGGGTGCGGGCCTGGACCGCAGTGATCGAGACGTTGAGCCGGTTGAGCATGAACCCCAGCACCGCGATCGTCGCCGCGAACGGCAGCCAGCGCCTGCTGTTCCGGACGGTCGGCGAGAGCAGCAGCAGGACCGGCAGGAGGAACCCCAGCAGGATCTCCGCCCAGAACATCCGGGCCTCCAGCGTCGGCTGGAAGGCGTACGCCTGGAGCACGCCGCGGGCGTAGAGGTCCTCGAAGCGCAGGACCAGGTAGACCATGAACGGGATCACGATCCCCTTGCCCAGCTGGGAGAGGATCGGCATCTCCAACTCGCGCCCGAAGGCCCGCGAGGAGAGCCGCGACTCGAAGATCACCATCGCGAAGCCGATGCCGATCGCCGAGAGGTAGAACAGGAGCGGCAGGCGCGGCGTCCACCACAGCGGGTGCAGCCGTTCGGGAGCGATCAGGAAGAGCGAGCCGAGCGAGCTCTGGTGCAGGGTGGAGAGCACGACGCCGGCGATGACGAGCGGGATCTGCAGCGACTTGATGATGATCTGCGGCCGCCGCCAGCCCAGCTTCTCCCAGACTACCGGGCTGAACTCGAGCGCCAGCACCGTCAGGTAGAGCATGACGCACCAGCCGACCTCGAACATCACCGAGTGCGGGTTCCAGAAGATGATCGGGTGCCAGATGTTCCAAGGCTTGCCCAGGTCGTACATCAGCGCGACGGCCACCAGGATGTAGCCGAGGAACGCCGTCAGCACGGCGGGGCGGGCGATCTCGTGGAACTTCTTCAGGTTGAACAGGTAGACGATGGCGGTCACCGTGAAACCGCCGGCGGCCAGGCCGACGCCGCACAGCACGTCGAAGCCGATCCAGAGGCCCCACGGGTAGGTATCGTTCAGGTTGGTGACGGCGCCGATCCCCTTCGTGAAGCGCACGAAGGTCACGACCAGGCCGGCCAGGGCGATGAGGATCGCGGCCGCGCGCCAGAAGGTCAGCTTCGGCAGTTTCATGCGTGGTCCTCCTCGCTCTTGCTCGCGGTCTTCGTCCCGTGCTCGGCCTCGGCCACCTCGTCGCGGCGATTGGTGATCCACCAGACACCCCAGAGCAGCGGCACGGCGGCGGTGACGATCGCCGGGATGTGCGACAGCGCCTCCCAGGTGTAGTGCGGCATCGGCGGTCTGGGGCAGGTTGGTCGGCAGGCCCAGCTTGTCGAACGGTACCGAGGAGATGTACAGCACCGAGGTGCCGCCGGCCTCGCGCTCGCCGAACACGGCGGGGACGTACTTCTTCGGCTCGGCGGCGATCCGCTTGTGGGCCTCGGCCAGCAGCTCGTCGCGCTGCCCGAAGATCGTCGCACCGGTCGGGCAGGACTCCGAGCAGGCGGTCGGCTTCCCGGCCGTGACGCGGTCGATGCACATGATGCACTTGCGGACCCGCGGGGTCGCCGAGTACCACTCGTAGGTCGGGATCCGGAACGGGCAGGCCGCCATGCAGTAGCGGCAGCCCATGCACTTGCTGGCGTCGTAGCCGACCGGGCCTTCCTTGGTCTTGTACAGCGCCACGACCGGGCAGACCGAGGCGCAGGTGGGGTCGATGCAGTGCAGGCACTGGTGGCGCGAGTAGATCTCGTTCCCGTGATCGGTCACCACCAGGTAGGCCGACTCGGAAAGGCGCTCGTCGCGCTTGACGGGCAGCTTGTTGGCCGTGTCGCAGGCCTCCTCGCACGACCCGCAGCCGACGCAGAGCGTCGAATCGATCAGCATGCCGTAAGCCATGGCGTTCTCCCTCGCTCGATCAGGCGGTCGGCGTCACTCGGGGTCGGAGAGCAGGAAGCGCGCGCGGGCGCGGTCCCACTCGGGCTCGTCGAGCAGGTCGGAGATGCCGTTGACCGGCTCGCCGCCGTCGGCCACTGCGGGGACGGCTTCGCCGGGGCTGAACATCCGGTGGAGCACCGACACCGACTCGTCCATCCAGCGGCGCGCGAGGTCGCCCGAGAGCAGGGCGCGCAGATCCAGGCGGAGCTGTTCGCCGCGAACCTCGAGCAGCCAGCCTTCGTCGTACGGCGCCGTCGACAGGGCCTGGGGGGCCTCGGCCAGCGCGCGGTTGGCAGCCACGACGATGCCCGAGATCGGGGCGACGACGGCGGTACGGCGGCCTTCGTGCGTGATGTGCGCCATCGGCCTGCCGGCGCGGATCGCGGTCCCGACCGCCGGCAGTTCGAGGCGGGACGGGGTCCCGATCAGCTTCGAGGCGAACTCGTCGACGCCGACGCGGGCCATGGATCCACCCTGGTAGCGGGCCCAGGTGTGGCCCGGGTGGTAGGCCCGGTCCGGGGCGAGGACGAAGCCGCCGACCCGCGGCGCGGCCTTCGCTTCCTGGTGTTGCCGGAAGGTCTGGGAGAGCGAAGCGTGGCCGCGAGCGGCGAGAACGAGGTCGACGACGAGGAGCACCGCGACCATGGCGACGATGAAGAGGGCAACCATTGAAGCCTCCATGCCGGGTGGAGAACGCGTCCGGCTGTCAAATCAGTAAGCATTCTCCGTGCCATCCCGGTGGGATGCGGACAAGCGGCTCGAAAGAAAGGACTTGGCAGGGGCGACCCACGGACGGAGCGAGCTGAAGCGTGGAGATTCGCCACAAGTCGCTGTCGAAACAAACTGCGGTCAAATCAAGCGTGGTATCGCCCGGGGAGCGTTTCCCGGCCCGCCCGAGGACCGGGCCGGCCGCCCAGGTGCCGCCGCGTCGCGCCGCGCCTGTTACGCTCGGGCCGTGGACGCCTCCCCCGCCAGGGCGGAATCGCCTGCCGGCCCGGCGGCCGGGCCCAGGAACCCTCCCCGCGAATGGAGGCTGGGTCCGCTGCGCCTGAGGCTCTTCCCCGCGGACCACCCGACGGCCGACATCGAGATCGCGGCGGCGGTGGTCGGTCTGCTGGCGCTCGCGGCCCTCCCGTTCGTCCCCCTGGCGACCCTCGCGCGCTGATGCCGGGCTGCCGGTTCCACGAACTGACCGGCTGGCCCTGCGCGACCTGCGGCATCACCCGCGGGATCGTCGCGCTGGGGGCGGGGGAGTGGCGCACCGCGCTGCGCGCCAACCCGCTGCTGGTCTCCGGCACGCTGGCGCTCTTCGGCTACGCCGCAGTCGCCGCCGTGCTCTGGGCCTTCCGGCTGGCGCGGCCCAGGATCGGACTGGCCACGCGCGGGGCCCGGCTGGCGGCCCTGCTGGCCCTGGTGGCCGCGGTGCTGGTCAACTGGGCCTTCCTGGTCGCGGACGGCCGCTGACCGCCGGTCCGTGCCAACATCGCGGAGTCCCCGCGCGGGGAGCGAGGTCGAGGTGACGGCGAACGGCATCCGGACGATCTGCTTCGACGTCGACGGGACTCTGGTCGAGCATCCCGAAGGGAAGACGATCTGGCAGCTCGTCAACGAGCGCTACGCCGGGGGGGACGACCTCAACCGGGCCCGCATGGCGGCCTTCCGCCGCGGCGACATCACCTACGCCGAGTGGGTCGCGCTCGACGTCGGTGACTGGGCCACCCACGGTGTCGGGCGGCGCGAGATCGAGGGAATCGTGCGCGGCGAGCTGCAGCCCGTGCCGGGCGCGTTCGAAACGGTCGAGACGCTGGCCGCGCGCGGTTACACGCTGGCGCTGGTCTCGGGCACGCTCAACGTCACGGTCGAGCTGCTGCTGTCGCGGCTCCCGTTCAGCTACTGCTTCACGAATCGGATCTGGTTCGACGACGACGGGCGGATCCGCGGCTGGCGCGCGACGCGATACGACGGCGAGGGAAAGGCGCGCGCGCTCGAGCGGATCGCCGCCGCGGAGGGGATCTCGTGCCGGGAGTGCGCGTTCGTCGGCGACCACTGGAACGACGTTCCGGCCCTCGCCCGCGCCGGGTTCGGCGTGGCCTACCGGCCCAAGGACGAGGCCGTGCGGCGGGCCGCGTCGGCGGTGATCGACGAGGGGCCGCTGAGCGCGCTGCTCGCGTGGTTCCCGGGGCCGGGCCCGTGAGCCGCGGCGGGAGGCGGAGATGACGGGCGGGCGGGTCGTGAAGAGCGAGCGGGTCTTCGAGGGAAAGCTGCTCCGGATCGATCGCGAGGAGGTCGCGCTGCCCCAAGGCAAGCACGCGGTTCTTGAGACGATCCGCCACCCGGGGGCCGCGGCGGTGCTGCCCTTCCTGCCGGACGGGCGGGTCGTGCTGATCCGTCAGTACCGGCACGCCGCCGGCGGGTTCATCGTCGAGGTTCCAGCCGGCAAGCTCGACGCGGGCGAGGCGCCCGAGCGCTGCGCCTCGCGCGAGATCGAGGAGGAGACCGGCTGGCGCGCGGGACGGCTGGTCCCGCTGGGCTCGATCCTGACCACGCCGGGCTTCACCGACGAGGTGATCTGGCTGTACGAGGCCCACGAGCTGGTGCGCGGCGAGCAGGCCCTGGAGTCGGACGAGGTGCTCGAAACGCTGGAGGTTCCGTTCGGGCAGGCGGTGGCGATGGTGCGCGCGGGCGAGGTCCGCGACGCCAAATCGGTCGCCGCGATCCTGCTCGCCTTCGCGCGCCGTCAATCCTGACGCGGTGCCGCGGCGTCGTTCGGGGTGTCTTCCGTCGTCGCGCCCTCCGGCACCTCGTCCTCCGGCGCCCCGTCGTCCAGTTCGAGCGACCGGTTCCAGGAGTCGCTCGGCTGCCACGGGGTCCACGCCGGGGGCGCGCTCCAGAGAACGGGACTCCAGTCCCCGGCGCTCGTTCCGGCGGGCCACGCCGAGGTCGGCAGCCAGGGATCCGCGAGCCAGTCGCCGCCCCACTGCACCGGATTCCAAGGGTATGGCGCTTCGGGGTCCGCCGGCGCGTACGCCGATCGCGGGGCCCAGTCCGCGCCGCCGGGGAAGGCGGACCAGGCGGTCATGGGTGGGGCGGCCAGCGGCGCGAGTTGCGTGCCGGGCCGCCCGCGCGGGGGCGGCGGCAGGGTCGTGCGCCCGGGCGGACGCAGCGCGGGCCGACCCGCGCCCGGGAGCGCGAACGGCGGCACGAGGGAGGCGTCCAGGGCGGGCGGGGTGGGGGTCGTGCCGAAGATCAGCCGGGGCCAGGTGACGCGGGGCGGCGGACCGAGCAGCGTGACGCCGGGCTTCAGCTGCTCGCGCGCGATCGCCGCCGGCGGGCGCGGGCCGTGCAGCGTCACACCCACCGGGAGGTCCGCGCCTCCCGCCGTGGCGCGCACGGGCGACGCGCCGCTGCCGTCGGGGTCGGGCGCGGGGTCGCTCGCGCCGGTCGCCGCGGGGTCCGGCGCCGCGTCCTGGCCCGGGGCGGCCTTCTTCGCGGCCGCTGCGCTCTTCCCGGTGGCCGGACGGGGCGCCTCCGCGGCGGGCGTGGCCCCGGCGCCGGGCAGGCCCGCGGCCAGCACCAGGGCCAGGATCGCGGCGGGCGGCGGGCGGCAGGTCATCGAGGGGCTCCGGGCGGCCGAGTCTACGCCGCGGGCGCGCGTGCGCCATCTTCCGTAAAGTGAGCGCCGCCGCCGGCCCGGCCGGCCGGCCGGAGGTCCGGTGAGCCGACTCGCCCGTTTGCGCATTGGTCCTTGGGGGAGATCCGTTCCGGCGCTTGCCGTGCTGGCCGCGGCGCTGCTCGGCGGCGCCGCGTGCGGGAGCGGTAGCGGCGTCCCCCCGGCGACCGGACCCGAGACGGTCCTGCTGGTCACGGTCGACACGCTGCGCGCCGACCGCGTCGGCTGCTACGGGAGGCGCGACGCGGGGACTCCGGCGCTGGACGGGCTCGCGGCCGGTGGCGTGCGGTTCGAGGCCGCGCAGAGCACCGCGCCGCTGACCCTGCCCGCGCACGCCTCACTGCTCGCCGGCCGCACGCTGCCGGCGCACGGCGTCTACGACAACGGGACCTTCGCGCTGCCGGAGGCGATCCCGGTCGTGGCGGAGGCGTTCGAGAAGGCCGGCTGGGCGACTGCGGCCTTCGTCTCGTCGCCGGTGCTCGCGCGCCGCTACGGCCTGGCGCGCGGCTTCGCGCACTACGACGACGAGATCCGCAAGGCCCAGGGGCAGTCGGGGATCGTGATGTTCTACGACGAGCGGGCGGGGACGGAGACCGTCGCGCGCGCGCTGGACTGGCTGGCCGGGCAGGGGGAGCGCCCGGCGCTGCTGTGGGTCCACCTCTGGGAGCCCCACGCCCCCTACACGCCGCCGCCGCCGTTCGCGGCCCGCTACCGGGACGATCCATACCAGGGGGAAGTGGCCGCTGCCGATGCGGCCCTCGCCGAACTGCTGGCCGGGATCGAGCGGGCCGGGCGCCGCGGCCGCCTGCTCGCGATCGCGACGGCCGACCACGGCGAAGGGCTCGGCGAGCACGGCGAGCCGACGCACGGCGTCTACCTGTACAACGCCACGCTGCAGATCCCGCTCGTGGTCAGCGGGCCGGCCTGGGGCGTGCGCCGCGGCGCCGTGATCGACGAGCCGGTGAGCGCGGCCGACGTCGCCCCGACGCTGCTCGAACTGGTCGGGCTCCCGCCGCTGCCGGGCGCGGACGGCTACTCGCTCGCCCCCGCGCTGACCGGGAAGGGGCCGCTGCCGGCGCGCCCCGGCGTGCTGGCGGAGAGCCACCTGCCGCAGCTCGAGTTCGGCTGGTCGGGCCTGCGCGCGGTGGTGCGCGGCGACCTCAAGCTGATCGACGCCCCGCGGCCCGAGCTGTTCGACCGCGCGCGCGACCCGCAAGAGGTCGACGATCTCGCGGGCCCGCGGGCCGGAGAGGTCGCCGCGCTGCGCGAGGCGGGGACCGACCTGCTGCGCCGCGCGCTCGCCGGCGCGCCCGAGGGGGGGAGCAGCCGCTCGGCGACCAGCGAGGAACTGGCCCAGCTCCAGGCCCTCGGATACGCCGGCAGCGGGCGCCGCATCGCGGGCGGCAGCCTGGTCGATCCGGCCGCGCTCGATCCCAAGGACCGCGCGCGCTTCCTCGAGCTGCACGACCGCGCCGCCGAGCTGGCGCGGAGCGGCAGGCAGGTCGAAGCGCTCGCGATCTTCGCCGAGCTCGAACGGGTCGAGCCGCGCAACCCCTCGCTGCTGTTCCAGCACGGCCAGGCGCTGATCGTCGCCGGCCGTCACGACGAGGCGGTCGCCGTCTTCAGCCGGGCGGTCGCCGTCGACCCGGGGTTCGGCATGGCGTGGTACCGGCTGGGCCAGCTGCTGGACGCCCGGCGGGACGCCGCGGGGGCCGAGACCGCCTACCGGCGCGCGATCGAGGCCGACCCGATGGCGCTCGAGCCGCGCAAGGCGCTGGCCGGCCTCTACGCTTCCCGGCGCCGGTTTGCCGAGGCGGCCGACCTGCTCGACGAGGTGCTCGCGCTCGAACCGGGCAACGCCGCGCTGCGCGAGCAGGCCGGGCGGCTGCGTGCCCGGGCCGGCGACGGCGCCGCGCCCGCGCGCTGACCGCGCGGGGACCGCCCCTTCGGTCCCGCGCACCCGGCTTTTTCGGGGGGCCGGCCCCCCCGCGCCCGCGTCCCTTTCGCTATCCTGACTGGAGCAGGGGAAAGCCGTTGATCATCGACCGGGTCCAGCACGCGGGATGGCGCTCCAATACCTGGCTGATCGCCGGGCGGGTGGACGGCCCCGGCCTGCTCGTCGATCCGGGCGGCGACCCGCCCCGCGCGCTCGAGATGGTCCGCCGGCGCGGGGTTCGGATCGAGGCGATCGTCTGCACGCACCGCCACTACGTCCACGCGCAGGGCAGCGACTTCCTCTCGCGCAACCTGCAGGCCCCGGTCGTGACCCATCCGCTGGAGAAGCCGTTCCTGCCCGAGGCGTCCGGCGTGGTCGAGGAGGGCCACCGCTTCGAGTTCGGCGACTGGGCGGCCGAGGTGATCCACCTGCCGGGCCACACCACCGGGATGATCGGGCTGTCGGTCGCCGGCGTCGGGGTCTTCGTCAGCGACCTGATCTTCCGCGGCTCGGTCGGCAGCACGATCCACCCGGGGAGCGCGGGGTTCGAGGCGCTGAAGAGGAGCGCGCTCGAACGCGTCCTGTCGCTGCCGCCGGAGACGGTGATCTATCCCGGCCACGGCGACACGACGACCGTCAAGCAGGAGCTGGAGCGCAACCCGTTCGTGCGGGTCTGGACCGGGGCCGAGACCCCGGGCACGCGCCCCGCCCGTTTCGACGGCAAGCGCGTGACGATCGAGGTCTGGGCCCGGGACTTCGACGGCACGAACAAGGCGCAGGTCCGCTACGCCGACGGTCGAGCCGACATCGTCGCGGCCGGCAAGCTGCAGAAGGTCACGCTCTAGCGCCGCTCACTCCGCGTTCGCGGGCGGCGGCTCGACCTGCAGCGGATCGGCCGGGGAGCAGCCGGCGATCCGCGGCGCGGCGCCGAGCGTCGCGCTGCCGGCGGAGACCGGTGCCCCGAAGCGCGAGCCGATCAGCGCCAGTTCGCCCTCGATCGCCGCGTCACCCAGGTCGGCCCCCTCCACCAGCTCCGAGTCGAGCACCGAGAGCGCCCCCCCGATCCGCGCCGCCGCGAGGAAGAGCTCCCCGCCGACGCGGCTGCGGGACAGCGTGACCGCCTCGGCAGTCGAGAGATCGATCAGCTCGAGGTCGCCGTCGGTGACCAGCCGCTCGAAGAAGAGCGCGCCCTGCAGCTCGCCCGTGAAGCTGACGCCGCCGCCCAGGCTGGCGCGCGCGACCCGCACCGCGCCGCCGGTGACCAGCTCCAGCGCCTCGAGCTTGCCGCCCGCGGCGATCCGCTCGATGCCGAGCCGCCCGTCGACGAGCACGCCGTGCAACAGCAGGTCGCCCGACACCCAGGCCCCGGCGACCGCGATCGACGCGACCGAGTCGACCGACAGATCGAGGTCGCCGCCGACCGCGACGTTGGTCAGTTCCAGCCCCTTGGCGAGGTCGGAGCCCTGGAGCGTCAGGGGCCCGGCGATCCGCACGTCGCGCAATGCGACCGGTTCGGCGAAGCGCGCGAAGTCCAGCCGGGCCTCGTCCGCGACGAGCACGCGCTCGAGCCGGACCTCGCCGGCGGCGGAGGCCAGGTTGAGCGAGAGCGGTCCCATGATCGCGGCATCCTCGAGCACCAGCCCCGCGAGCAGCGAAGCCCCGCCGAGGTCCAGCCCGCCCGTCACGACCACCTCGCGCAGCTCGACCGGCAGCCCGAGCCGCACGCAGGCCAGCACGATCGGCCCGGGCACGAGGCAGGGGACGCCCTCCCCGGCGCCGGGGCACAGCAGGGCCCGGTCGACCACCCCGGCCAGCGCGGCGTTGCGCGGCGCGCCGAGCGGCTGGCGCGCGGCCAGGCGCGGCGCGAGGTCGGCGACGTCGATCGTCGCGCCCATCCCGGGGCGGCACTCGGCGGGGGCGGGCGGCGGCGGCGCCGGGGCGGGCGCGGGCGCCGAGCCGGCGGGGCGCGGTGCGATCTCGGACGGGAGGGCGAGCCCGGTCGCGAGCAGTGCGGCGAGCAGCGCCGCGGGACCCGCGCCCGCGCGCCGCGCGCCGAGCGCCGCCGCGCCGCCGTCCTGCGCTCACTCCGCCTCCGGCGCGCAGCCCGCCGCGCGCAGCAGCCGGTCGGTCACCGGCGTCGGCACGCCGTGCCGGCGGCCGAAGCGGGCGATCGCGCCGTTGCGGAACGGGAGCGCGCGCGTTCCGCCGCGGACCCAGCCCAGTTCGCCGGTGGTGGCCGCGAGGCGCGCGAGCGCCTCGTCCGCGTCCACCGCGACGCCGTACTCGGCCGACGCCGCACGGCACGATTCGTCGGCCAGCGCGGCGAGTTCGGCGGCGAACGCGCTGCGGTAGGTCGCGAGGTCGACCCCGTGCACCGCCAGCGGCAGGCCGACGATCGCGTTCCAGGCCCCCTTGAGTACCAGCTCCCGGCGGAATGCCGCGGCGTCCGGGACGAGCCGCGCCGCGAGGCCGCCACGGGCCAGCGCTCCGGCCAGCGCGCCCGCCGCCGGGCCGAAGAAGAGTGACGGCATCAACTCGCGGAAGAACGCCCCCTTCGCGGTGAACCAGATCAGGCCGCGCGAGGCCTCCGCGAGCTCTCCCGGCGCGCCGATCCGCCCCTCGAGGAAGCCGTTCTGGACCAGCACGAGACGCCCGTAGAGCGGCGCGTCGAAGCGCGCCCAGGCCGCCGCCAGGTCCTCTTCGCGCACCGCGACGATGCGGGGAGCGGGGTCGGCGGGATCGAGCGCGGCCTCCCACCCGGCGTCGCGGTGGACCAGCCGCGGCCCCGCGCCGGCGGCTTCGAGGGCCGCGGCGAGCCGCCGCCCGACCTCGCCGGGGCCGATCACGAACGGTCCGCTTCGCCCGGCCGGACGCCCGCCGGCGCCGTTCGGCCCGGGATCCGCGTCGCGACCGCCCAGCGCTCCGTTCACGTGGCGCTCCCCGCCCGGCCGCCACCCGGCCGGGGCGCGTTGGACGCTGCCGCCTTCCGCCGCGACAATGGGCCGGCGCGCGCCCCGCCGTTCCCGGCCCGCGGGGACGGCCTCTCGCGGAGACTACCAGTTGCCTCGATCGCCGTCCGGCGCCGCGCGCGCGGGCGCCACGAGCCCGCGCCGCGGGCCGGCCTCTCCGCCGCGGTTCGCCGCCTGGGCGGCGCGCGCCGTCGCGCTTGCCGCGCTGGGGGCGGCCTTCGCGTTCTGGGGCTGGCTCGCCGTGTCCGGCGCGGGCACCGAGGCGGTGCGCGCGCTGCAGCAGAACCCGGCGGACGCGCCGCTCGAGGTCCTCTCCGCCCCCACGCTGCTCTGGAAGGGCGCGCCCGCCGATCCGGCAGCGCTGGCGCGCCAGCTCGCGGCGCTCGGCTATCGCCCGGTCGCGACGCGTCCGCGCGCACCGGGCGAGTACCGGCGGCAGGGAAGCGCGCTCGAGATCTGGCGCCGCGCGCACCAGGGCCCGGAGGGGCCGGTGGCGCAGGGGTTCGTGCGGGTCGAGATCGCGCGGGGCGCGGTCGCGGCGCTCGTCTCCGAGCGCGGCGCGGCGCTGCGTTCGTTCGCGCTGGAGCCGGTCCGGCTCGGGGCCTTCCGCGGCCCGGTGCTGATGGAGCGGCGCCCGCTGGCGCTGAAGGACTTCCCGCTGCGGCTGGTGCAGGCCGTGCTGGCGGCCGAGGACGCGCGCTTTCTCGACCACGGCGGGGTCGACCCGGTCGGCGTGGCGCGCGCCGCGTGGCAGAACGTCGTCAGCGACGGCCCGCTGCAGGGCGGCAGCACGATCACGCAGCAGGTGATCAAGAACCGCGTCGTCGGCGCCGACCGGACGGTCGAGCGCAAGCTGCGCGAGGCGCTGCTCGCCGCCTTCGTCGAGCAGCGGGTCAGCAAGGAGCGGATCCTCGAGATCTACCTCAACGAGGTCTACCTCGGGCAGCGCGGCCCGGTCTCGGTCGTCGGGATGCCGGCCGGCGCGCTGTTCTACTTCGGCAAGAACGAGCGCGAGCTGGCACTGCCCGAGATGGCGACGCTGGCCGCGCTGATCGCCTCGCCGGGGCGGTTCGACCCGCGGGCCGATCCCGCTGCGGCGCGCGGCCGCCGCGACTGGGTGCTGGGACGGATGGCCGAGGTCGGCTTCGTCGACCGGGAGACCGCCCGCGCGGCGGCGGCGGCGCCGCTCGCCGTCGCGCCCTTCGCCGACCCGCTCGACCCGGCCGGCGACGTGCTCGACGCGGTGCAGCGCGAGTTGCGCCGGCGCGGGCTCGAGCCCCAGCCGGGGCCGGAGCAGGTCCGGGTCCACACCACGATCGACCCGGCGCTGCAGGAGGCGGCCCGCGGCGCGCTGGCCGGCGCGCTGGTCGAGCTGGAGGACGAGGACCCGTCGCGCCGGCCGCTCGAGGGGGCGATCGTCGTGCTCGACCCCGCGAACGGCGCGGTGCGGGCACTGGTCGGCGGCCGCGCGGGCACGCGCGGCAGCTTCAACCGTGCGCTCGACGCGCGGCGCCAGCCCGGGTCGGCGTTCAAGCCGTTCGTCGCGCTCGCCGCGTTCGAGGAGCGGGGTGCGCTCCCCTCCACGCTGCTGGCCGACGAGCCGCTCACCGTCGAGACCGCGCAGGGCCCCTGGAGCCCGCAAAACTTCGATCGCGAGTTCCGCGGCCCCGTGACCGTCCGCCAGGCGCTCGAGCAGAGCCTCAACGTCCCGATGGTGCGGCTCGGGCTCGAGGTCGGGCCGCGCGACATCGCGGCGTGGGCCCGGCGCGCCGGGTTCGCGGGGCGGCTGCCGGGCGGGCCGTCGATCGCGCTCGGCACGGGGGAGACCACGCCCGGCGAACTGGCCGGGGCTTACGCGACGCTGGCCGCGGGGGGCGGCCGCGCGCGGGCTGGATCGTGGCCGGCGCGAGCGCGGGGTCGCCGGGGGTGCCGCTCCCGCTGCGGCCGGTGCCCCCCCCGGCCGCAGCCGGGGTCGATGCGATCCCGGCCTGGCTGGTGCTCGACGCGATGACGGGCGCGGTGGAGCGGGGCACGGCGCGGAAGCTGGCTCCGCTCCTCGGGGGGGCCCGGGTCGCGGCCAAGACCGGCACCTCCCAGGACGGGCGCGACGCCTGGTTCGTCCTGGTCACCGGAAATGCGGTTGTGGTCGCCTGGGTCGGCCGGGACGACGGCGGTCCGGCCGGATTGACCGGGGCGGGGGGGGCCCTCCCGGTCGTGGCGCGCCTGGTCGGCGAGGCGCCGGGCGCGCTTCTCGCGCCGCTGCCCGGCCCGCCGGAGGGGGCGGTCGAGGTCGAGATCGACCCCGAAACCGGCGGCCTGGCCGGGGAGCGCTGTCCGACCCGGGTCCGCGAGGTGGTCCGGGAGGGCCAGCAGCCGGCCCCCTGCCGGGCCCACCGCAGCTTCTGGCAGCGGCTGTTCGGCCGCGACGGGACTGGACGCAACCCGGGCGGGGATCGTAGGTAGTAGACCGGCCAAGGGGCCGGAGCGAGGCCGAACGCGCGATGTTCCCGGGATCGAGGGGCCGGCAGGCCGGCCTGACCTACATCGAACTCCTCACCACGCTGGCGCTGATCTCGCTGCTGACGCTGGTGGCGCTCCCGTACGTCCACCACCGCTACAAGCGGATGCAGGAGAAGGAACTGCGCCGCGTGCTGGCCGACATGCGCGCGGCGATCGACCGCTACCACGAGTACGCCGTGCTGGGACAGATCGAGCCGTGGGATCTCGATTGGATGAACTATCCCGAGGATCTCGAGATGCTGGTCGACGGGGTCGAGGTCCGGCCCGCCGCGGACCAGGATCCGGTGATCGTCAGGTTCCTGCGCCGGATCCCGGTCGATCCGATCACCGGCGAGGCCGAGTGGTCCTGCCGCGCCTACGACGACGAGCCCGACGATCGCGATTCGAGTTGCGACACGCTCTACGACGTCTTCTCGACCTCGAACGAGCAGGCCCTGGACGGCACGTATTACCGCGACTGGTGAGCGCGGCAGGTATTCCATGACGCGCGGCCCCGCCCGGTGAAACGGTGATAGAGTGTGCGCCACGGGGGAACCCAAGCCGCGCGCCACGCCGCGCGATCGAGGAAAGGGCGGGGCCGTATGGCCGAGATCGTCACCACCAGGCACTCGTTCGACCGCATGTTGCGCGATACGATCACCGAGCTGCTGGAGCGGAACGCCGCGAAGTTCGCGCTCTCCCAGTCGCTCGAGTCCGATGTTCGCGAGCTGCGCGCCGCCGTGACGCGCCTCGAGCGCCGGGTTGCGTCGCTCGGGCGTGGCGGCGCGGCGCGGCGTGGCCGCGGCAAGGGCGAAGGGAAGCCGGGCCGCCCGCCGCTCTACACCCAATGCACCGTCGCCGGCTGCGGGGTCGAGCACTACGCGCGCGGGCTGTGCAGCAAGCACTACCAGCAGCGGCGGCGCGGCGAGACCGCGCAGGCGCTCAAGGCCGCGATGCGCAAGCGGGCCGCGGCCCGCACCCGCTAGCGAACCTGACGCTTCACCCGCCGCCGGCGCGGATCGCGTCCGGCGTCCTCGCGCGCTGACGCGCCCGGTTGCGCGCCGCGTCGGAGCGTCGTACAACTCCGGGAGCGGGGTTGCTTCGCCGCCGAGGAGGCCGGGATGTTGCGCGCGAACGCGATCGTCCTGGCGGCGTGGCTCGCCGCTGGGGTTCCCACCGCGGCCGCTCCTCCCCCGGAAGGCCTCCCGGTCACGCTGCCGCTGGAGGGCTACGATGCCAGCTACGGCCCCCTCGGCCTCGCCGAGGCGCGGGACGGCTGGATGGCCGTCTCACTCGGGTACGGATGCGGAGCGGACGAGAATTCCGAGTTCGCGAGCTATCGCTGGTCGATCTCGGCGGACGGGGAGCCGTCCGCGCCGGTCTGCAGCGTGGACGCCGCGCGCTACCAGTACTACTACACGGAGTTCTGGGGCGGATCCATCACCCGCACGCCGCACGGATACGCGTGGACCTGGCTCGGGTTGGGGCCGTACTACTACGTCCAGGCCTTCGATGCCAACGGGCAACTGAGCGCGCCACTCTCGACGTTCGAGACCGGGTACCTTCCGGTCTACGGTCCGATCAGCGCGTTGTCTCCGACAATCGCCGCGACCTCGCGGTCGCTGGTGCACGTGGACGGTTACGCCGTGGCGATCCATCGCTGGGTTGCCAAGCGGCGCCTCGACTTCGACGGGTCGCACCGCTCGCTCGAGGGTCCGCTCAACGTCGGCACGTCGGGGGACACGCTCTGGCTGCCGAACTCGTACAACGTCAGCGAAGCGTGGAACGGCGAGCGGGTCGCCGCGATCTGGACCGAGGCCGACGATCCGGCCTCGAACGGCGGCCGGATCATGATCCGCTTCCTCGACGCGGACAGCCGCACGCTCGGTCCCGCGAGTGTGGTGGCCACGTATCCGCGGGGCCACAACCTGTGGGCGTTGTCGATCGCACCGACTGCCGCGGGATGGGTCGTGGCGTCTGCGCAGCGTCCGCCCGAGGACGAGCAGGACCTCTGGCTGCTGTTCCTCGACCCCGCCGGGTCGCTGGTGCGCAGCGGGCGGCTCACGCCCGCCGACGGTGTCAATGCGGGTGGCCTGGGCGACAGCGGGCCCCGGCTGCAGGTGTCGCCGTCCGGGAACATCGGCGTGCTCTTCTCGACCTGGAAACCGGTCGGCGGCACCGACGCGCTGTGGTTCCTGGAACTCGACGCGGCGGGCCGGACGCTCCGGCCCGCGACGCGCCTGCAGGCCGAGCCGTACGACGTCGGCCCCAATTGGGACCTCGCCTGGTCCGGCGGCCGGTGGGGCATTCTCTGGAACGAGCGGCGCTTCTCCCGGACGCAGTTCGCCTGGTACGCCGAGCGGCCTTCTGGCGAGTAGGAACCTGCAGCGCGGCCCGGATCGAGTCCGGTCGCGGGTCGAGTCCCGGAGGGGCGGCTGCTTGGACGGGTTCCACGCCCCCCCGCTCGTTCAACGGGTCGCCAGCGGGACGTAGGCCCGCTCGGCGTAGTCGCTGACCATCCGGGTGCAGGAAAAGCGCGGCAGCAGCTCGCGGATCGAGGCCTTCATCCGCCGCACCCACTCGCGCGGTACGCCGTCGGCGTCGCGCTGGAAGTAGAGCGGGACCACCTCGTGCTCGAGCACGTCGTAGAGCGAGGCCGCGTCCTCGGCGTCCTGCCGCTCGTGGTCCCCCAGCGACTCGAGCCGCCCGATCGCCCAGCCCACCTCCGGGGAGTAGCCCTCGATCCACCAGCCGTCGAGGATCGACAGGTTGAGCGCCCCGTTGACCGCGGCCTTCTGGCCCGATGTGCCCGAGGCCTCGAGCGGCCGGCGCGGGTTGTTCAGCCAGACATCGACCCCCTGCACCAGGATCCGCGCGACGTACATGTCGTAGTCCTCGAGGAACACGACCTTGCCGCGGAACTCGGGGCTCTGGGCCAGGCGGAAGATCCGCTCGATCAGCTGCTGCCCCTCGAGGTCGGCGGGGTGGGCCTTGCCGGCGAAGATGATCTGGACCGGCCGGGTCTCGTCGGACAGGATCCGCCGCAGCCGGCCCAGGTCGCGGAACGGCAGGAAGGCGCGCTTGTAGGTCGCAAAGCGCCGCGCGAAACCGATCGTCAGGGCGCGCGGGTTGAGCAGCGAATCGACCGCAGCCAGCTCGCGCGGGGATTGTCCCTGGCGCGCGTACATCCGCCGCAGGTTGTCGCGCCCCGCGCGGATCAGCCGCCGTTTCTGGGCCTCGTGCGCGGCCCACAGCTCCTCGTCGGGGACGCGGGCGTCGAATTCGGCCCAGCTCGAGCGCTCACCGTGGTGGTCTTCCCAGTCCTGGCCCAGCCGCAGGTCGAACAGCTCGCGGGTCTCGAGCCCCATCCAGGTTTCGACGTGCACACCGTTCGTGATCGAGGTGATCGGCGGTTCCCCGTCGGGGAAGAGCTCGCGCCACATCTCGCGGCTGACCTCGCCGTGCTTCTCGGAGACACCGTTGCGGAACGACGAGAGGCGCAGCGCCAGGGCGGTCAGGTTGAACGGCTCGCCGGCGTTCCCCGGCTGGACCTGGCCGAGCGCCATGACCTCGGAGACCGGGACCCCGTACTGCGAGGCCCAGTTCGACAGGTAGAGCCGCGCCGTGTCGTTGTCGAACGACTCGTTCCCGGCGGGGACGGGGGTGTGGGTCGTGAAGGCGGTATTGCGCCGGACCGACTCGAGCGCGTGCGGGAAGCGCTCCCCGCGGCGCATCTCCTCGCGGATCCGCTCGAGGAGCATCAGCGCGACGTGGCCCTCGTTGAGGTGCCAGACCGCGGGGTCGATCGACAGCGCGCGCAGCGCCTTCACCGCGCCGACCCCGAGGACCAGTTCCTGGTTGAGCCGCATCTCCCGGCCGCGGACGTAGAGGATGTGCGTGATCGGCCGGTCGGAGGGGTCGTTCTTCAGCCGGTCGGAGTCGAGCAGCAGGACCGGCACGCGCCCGACCTGGGCCTTGTAGACACCCAGCGTGACCTGGCGGTCGAGCAACGGGACGGTCACCTCGAGCGGCCGTCCCCACGGCGCCAGGACCGCCTGCACCGGCAGGCGCATCGGGTCGAAGTCGGGGTAGAAGTGCTGCTGGCGGCCCTCGGCGTCGATCGACTGGCGGAAGTACCCGCGGCGGTAGAGCAGACCCACGCCGACGAACGGCAGGCCGTGGTCCGAGGCCCCCTTGGCGTGGTCGCCCGACAGGACCCCGAGGCCGCCGGAGTAGATCCCGAGGCTCTCGTGCAGGCCGAACTCGGTCGAGAGGTAGGCGACCGGGCCGCCCGCGTAGTCGGGGAAGCGCCGGCGGAAGAGCCAACGCTCGGGGTGCTGCATGTAGCGGTCGAACGCGCCGACCACGCTCGCGTACGCGGCCTGGAAGGCGGTCGACATGAGCAGCGACTCCCAGTGGTGCGGCTCGACGTTGAGCAACACCTCCACCGGGTTGCGGTAGCGGGCCCACAGCTCGGGCTGGATCGAGGAGAACAGCCGCCGGGCCTCGGGCGTCCAGCTCCACCAGAAGTTGTAGGCCAGCTCGCGCAGCCGGCCGAACTCCTCCGGCACGAGGATGTCGACCGGCGCCAGGGTCCGGATCTCCGGGTAGGTCTTGCCGTCGGGCGGAACCATCGGGATCTCCGTCTCGGTCAGCGTGGGGGGGAAGACAAACGCGCCGCCCGCTCGGCGAGCGGCACGGCGCGTTCAGGGATCATCGAGGGAGTGAGGCTTGGTGCCGAAGGCGAGACTCGAACTCGCACGGGCTTTCACCCACATGGCCCTCAACCATGCGCGTCTGCCAATTCCGCCACTCCGGCACGGTCGGGAAACGACGAAGTTTAGCCTAGTTGCCCGGCGGGGGCACGGGCTGAGCCGGTGCCGGCGGGGCCGGGGTCCCGGGGGCCGGGGTCCCGGGGGCCGGCGCGGCGGGGGCCGCCGGAGCGGGGGCCTGGGCCGCCGCGTCGCCCGCGAGGACCGTGCGCCCCGTGCCCGCCTGCGACAGCAGCACGAGCAGGATCGAGGTGCACATGAAGATCGCGGCCGACCAGGTCGTCGCCTTGCTGAGCACCGTCGAACTGGCCCGCGGTCCGAACACGGCCTGGGTTCCGCCGCCGCCGCCGAAGGCGCCGGCGATGTCGGCGCTCTTCCCGGTCTGGAGCAGCACCACGAGGATGAGGAACAGGCAGACCACGACGTGGACGGCCAGGACGATCACGTAGAGCGCGGACATCGGTGCCTCTCCCGGCCGGAAGACCCGGCCGCAAGTCGCGGAGAATAGCCGCTTTCCGGGGGCCCGGCAATCAGCCCGCCGCGGCCGCCTCCAGGATCTTCCGGAACCCCGCAGGGTCGAGGCTGGCCCCGCCGACGAGGAACCCGTCGACCTCCGGGAGCCGGATCAGCCCGGCCGCATTGCCGGCGTTGACCGAGCCGCCGTAGAGGATCCGGACCTCGCTGGCCAGGCCCGGGGCGGTCGCCGCGGCCAGCACCGAGCGCAGGAACCCGTGGGCCTCCTCGACCTGCCCGGACTGGGCCACCCTGCCGGTGCCGATCGCCCAGACCGGCTCGTAGGCGAGGACCAGCTCGGCCCCCGAGCGGGGGGCGGTCCGGGCCAGCCCACGCCGCAGCTGGGCCTCGATCACCTCTCCGGTCCGCCCGGCCTCGCGCTCGTCCTCGGTCTCCCCGACGCAGAGGATCGGGACCAGCCCGGCCTCGCGCGCCGCGGCGACCTTGCGGCCGATCCGCTCGTCCGACTCGCCGAAGACGTGACGCCGCTCCGAGTGGCCGACGATCGCGTGCGTCACCCCGGCCTCGCGCAGCATCTCCGCCGAGATCTCGCCGGTGAAGGCCCCGGAGGGCTCCCAGTGCAGGTTCTGCGCGCCGAGCAGGACCGGCAGGCCGGCGCACCCCTCGCGGGCCGCGTCGAGCGAGGTGAAAGTCGGCGCGATCCCGATCGCGACCCCGCGGGGCAGCGGGTCGGCCTGGGCCAGCGCCCGGAACGAGGCGCACCAGGTGCGCGCGCCGGCGCGCGTCAGGTTCAGCTTCCAGTTCCCGAAAACCAGCGGCGTCCGGCTCACGGCGTCCTCACCGCTCGAGCACGGCGACGCCGGGCAGCTCGATCCCCGAGAGGTACTCGAGCGCCGCCCCGCCGCCGGTCGAGACGTGGTCGTACCTCGACTCGAGCCCGAACTTGGCCGCCGCCGCCGCGGTGTCGCCGCCCCCCAGGACGCGGAAGGCCGCGATCCCGGCCAGGTGCTCGGCCAGCGCGCGCGTGCCGGCGTCGGCGCCGGCGGCCTCGAACAGCCCGACCGGGCCGTTCCACAGCACCGTCTTCACCGCGGGCGAGAGGATCGCCTTCCAGCGCGCCACCGTCTCCGGGCCGATGTCGACCCCGATCTTCCCGTCCGGGATCGGGCCGGTCACGGTCGACAGGCCGCTCACCTTCTTCCCCTCGAGCGCGTCGGCCACGACGTGGTCGACCGGCAGCTCGAGCCGGACCCCTCTTGCCGCGGCGCGGGTCATCAGGTCCCGCGCCAGGTCCAGCTTGTCGGCTTCGACCAGCGAGCCGCCGACCTTCCCGCCCTGCGCGGCCAGGAAGGTGTAGGCCATCGCGCCGCCGACGAGGATCGTGTCGACGCGCTCGAGCAGCCGCTCGATCAGGTCGATCTTGTCGCTCACCTTGGCGCCGCCGAGGATCGCGACGTAGGGGCGCTCGGGGTGCTTCTGCAGCCGGGCCAGCGCCTCGACTTCCTTTTCCATCAGGAAGCCGACCGCGCCGCCGCCGAGCGCGCCGGGAACGCCGGTGATCGAGGCGTGCGCGCGGTGCGCGGCGCCGAAGGCGTCGTTGACGTAGAGCTCCATCCCGCGCGCCAGCTCGGCCGCGAAGGCCGCGTCGCCCTCGGTTTCGCCCTTGTGGTAGCGCAGGTTCTCGAGCAGCGCGACCTGGCCCGTTCCGAGCCCGGCCACCACCGCACGCGCCGCGTCACCGACGCAGTCGTCGGCGAAGGCGACCGGCTGGCCGAGCAGCTCGGACAGGCGCCGCGCCACCGGCGCGAGGCTCATCTCGGGCACCCGCTTGCCCTTCGGGCGGCCGAGGTGGCTGGCGCAGACGACCCGCGCGCCGTGGTCGACCAGCCAGCGCAGCGTCGGCAGCGCGGCGCGAATCCTCCGGTCGTCGGTGATGGCGGCGCCGTCGAGCGGGACGTTGAAGTCGACCCGGCAGAAGACGACCTTGCCGGCGACGTCGAGGTCGGTCAGGCGCAAGTGGGACATCATGGCCTCCAGGCGACGGGGCGGGCGGGCCCCGTCAGTCGCGCGATTCTCCCCAAACCCGGAGCACGTCCGCCACCCGGTTCGCGTACCCCCACTCGTTGTCGTACCAGGCGACGACCCGGACGAGCCGGGTTCCGGGGACCTCCAGCAGCGGGAGGTCGACCACCGAGGCGCGCGGGTCGCCCTTGAAGTCGACCGAGACCAGCGGCTCGTCGGTCACCCCGAGCCGGCCGGCGAGCGGGGCCTCGGCCGCGGCGGCGCGGAAACGCGCCGCGAGCTCGTCGCGCGGGCCGGCCGGCCGCTCGGTCTCTGCGACCAGCTCGATCAGGCTGACCGAGGCGGTCGGGACGCGGATCGCGAGGCACGAGACCCGCCCCGCGAGCTGCGGCAGCGCCAGCCCCAGCCCGGTGCCGGCCGAGGTCGTGGTCGGGATCATCGAGAGCAGCGACGAGCGGGCCCGGCGCGGGTCGGCGTGCGGCTGGTCCATCGTCACCTGCGACCCGGTCGTGCAGTGGACGGTCGTCATCTCGGCGGCGACGACCCCGAACCAGCGGTCGAGCAGCGCCAGCGGCAGGGCGGCGGCCTGCGTTGTGCAGGAGGCGGTCGAGACGAGCTGGGCCCGGGTTCCCTCCTCGAACCCCGGGAGGCCGGGGATCACGGTCGCGTCGGCGCCGGGACAGACCGCGGTGACCAGCACCTGCCGGACGGTCCCGGCGAGGTGCCGCCGGGCGTCCGGCGCCCCGGAGAAGCGCCCGGTCGCCTCGACGACCGCGGTGGCCCCGTGGTCCGGCCACGGGATCGCCTCGGGGCGCGGGAACGCGGTGAAGGGGATCGTGCGGTCCGCGAGGCGAAGCGCGGCGCCGGCGGCCTCGACCGCGAAGGGGGGCGCGCCGTAGACGCTGTCGTGCCGCAGCAGGTGGGCGATCGCCGCGGCCCCGGCGACGTCGTTGATCGCGGCGATCTCGACCCGCGGGTCGCCGGCCAGCAGGCGCAGGAGCGCGCGGCCGATGCGGCCCGCGCCGTTGAGGCCGACCCGGAGCGGCATCTCGTCCTCGTGGCTGCGGAAGGAGAAAACGGGGGAAGGGTTCAGGTTAGGAGCGCGGACGACGGCCTGTCAACGCGCGGAGAGGTCAGGACCGGGCGCGGCCGGGCCGGGCGGGGCAGGCCGAGGATCTCGAGCGCGGCCCGGCGGTCGGTGGCCTCAAGCGCGAGCAGGCTGCGGTCGGTGCGGCGGATCTTCTCGCGCCGCAGCACCGACAGGACCGCGTCGCGCAGCGCGAGCCGGGTCATCCCGCGGGCGCGGCGGTAGGCCCGCAGCAGCGGCGCCAGCTCGCGCCGCGTGCCGACGATCGCTGCCACCTGGACCAGCTCCGTGCGGACCGGGAAGCGCCGGTCTTCGAGCAGCAGGCGCAGGTCGTCCGCAGCGATCCGCGAGCCGGCCTGGGCCAGCGCCAGGTGGGCCCGCGCCCGCGCGCCGTGCAGCGGTCCGGGCCCGTCCGCCTCGTCCGCGGCGAGGGCCCGCACCAGCGCCGCCAGGCGGACGACGATCGAGCGCCCGCCGGCGTGGGAGGCGATCTCGACCAGCGTCTCCAGCGGGACCGGCTCGCGCACCAGGTCGAGGTAGGTCCCGATCCGCGTCAGCTGGCGCGGCGAGAGCTCCTTGAGCAGCAGCACGACGCGCCGGGCGTACTCGCGGTCGCCCGGCCGGGCGAGCAACGCCTGGACCGCCGGCTCGACGACCGCCCCGCCGGCGAGCCCGAGCTGGGCGATCGCCCGGCGCCACGCCCCGAGTCGCGGGCTCCCCAGGTCGTCGAGCAGGCGCAGGATCGCCCAGGCCTCGAGCCGCGGCCGCGCGTTGGAAGCCAGGATCCGGCGGGCCCGCTGCGCGACCGAGGCCGCGGGATCGGCCGCCAGCCGCTCCAGCAGCGCGCGGACCGGCGCGGCGCCGCTGCGTCCGGCGAGCCACGGCACCGCTTCGAGCGCGGCGACCCGCACCCGCGGGTCCTCGGAGTCGTCGGAGAGCCGCTCGAGCAGCGGGCGCGAGGCGCTGTCGTGGCCGGTTTGCGCCAGCCGCGCCAGCGAGCGGACCGCGACGTGCCGCACCCTGGCTTCGGGCTCGCGCGCGAGCAGGCGCGCCAGCGTGGCCACGGTGTCCGGCGACGAGACGCGGGCCAGCGCACCGGCGGCGCGCTGCCGCACCAGCGGCGACGGATCGTGCAGCAGCGAGGCGAGTGGGCGCGCCGCGCGCGCGTCGCCGAGCAGGCCGAGCAGCGAGATCGAGCGCAGCCTCAGGCGATCGTCGTCGGCGTCGAGGCAGGCGACGAGCAGCGGCACGGCGCGCGGCGGGTCGGCGACGAGCGCTTCCTTGGCCGCGCCCGCGGCGTCCGGGTCGGCGGACGCGAGCCCCATGAGCAGGGGATCGGACTGGTTCCGTGCCGCCGAAAGAACCGCCATGGACGATGCCCCGACCCCTTCCGGCCGGCACGTTCCGCCGCCCGGACCCCTGTTTCGCTGTTGTCGTGCGTGAAGAGACGACCCGCGGAAAGCGTCTTCCCATCCGTCTCCCGCGAGCCGGCGCATATTGCATTTCGGAATCGGGCCGGTCAAGGGCTTCCGCGCGATTCCCGTAAGCGAAACAGCCCGCGTGAGTTGACGCGCACTCCCCGCGTCCGCGACGAAGCGCAGGGTTGGCACGCGATCGCGGCCGGGCGCGCGGGGGCGGGGTACAATCGCGCCATGCCGGTGCGACTTTCCGAGGGGGCGCGCACGATCGCGGGGCTCGTCGCCGCCGCGTCGCTCGTCGCGTGCGGCGCGCAGGGCGGCCCGGCGGACGGCTTGCGGGGTGCGAGCGGGCCGCGCGGCGCCGCCGCGTCGCTCGAGGGCGCGCGCCAGGTCCTCGCCACGACCCCGACCGGGACGACGCTGGTGCTCGAGGTCGCGCGCTCGACCGCGGAGCGCGCGCGGGGGCTGATGGGGCGCGCCGAGGTCCCGCCGGGGACCGGGATGATCTTCTTTTTCGAGCGGCCCGGGCGTCACTCGTTCTGGATGCTCCAGTGCCTCGTCGAACTCGACCTGGTCTGGCTCGACGCGCAGGGGACGGTGGTCGACGTCGAGGTCGCGGCTCCGCCCTGCGCCGCCGAGCCCTGCCCGTCGTACTTCCCGGACGGGGCGGCCTCGGTGGTGATCGAGGTCGCCGCGCACGAGGCGGCCCGGCTGGGGCTCGTCCCCGGCGCGCGGGTCCTGCTCGCGCCCGCGCCGGGTCCGGGTGCGCCGTGAGGCGGGCGGCGCTCGCGCTCGCCCTGGCCGGCGGGGTCGCCCTCGCCGCGCCGGAGGCGCCCGCGCCCGTCCCGCCGCCGCTCGTGCCGAAGAACCTGGTCGAGGCGGTTCCCGCGCGGCTCGGCATCAACTGGAAAGGGGCCCCGCTGGCGGCCCGCGAAACCGGGAGTGCGGCGCGCCGCGCGGCCGCGGCGATCGGGCTGGCCGACGCCCTCGCCCCGCTCTCCGATCCGGCCTGCGCCGGGCTGCTCGCCGCGCTGGGCCTGCCGGCGGCGGCGCCCGCCACGCTGGCCGACGCCTGGCCCGCCGAGCGGCCGGCGGCCCTCCCGGGAAGCCCGGTGCTGCTCGTCCCGGAGAGCCTGGCGTCGGTCCCCGAGGCGGATGCCGAGTTCCTGCGTGCGACCGGCGTCCTGCCGATCGAGGTCGCCCTGACTGGGGAGTGGCTGCGGGCGGTCGGGGGCCAGCACGCCGGGCCGGCGCCGGCCGACCCGCTGCTGCGGGCGGCGCGGGCGGCGCGGCTGGAGGGGGCGGCGCGGCTGGCGGGGATCGTCGTTTCGGTCGCCGGGACCGGCGTGGACCCCCGCGAGATCGGGTCGGGCCTCCGGGAGCTCGACCAGGACCGGGCCGGCTGGCCCCGCGCGGCGACGATCGAGGGGGCCGGCGACCCGGTCCGGGCGGCGTTGCTGCAGTCGCTGCTCGAAGACGGCCTGCGCTGGGCCGTCTACCACTACGCGAGCGGAGGGATCGTCGGGTTGCTGGCCGCCCTCGAGCGTCCGGCCGGACCGGCGGAATTGCTCCGGCCCGGCCTCGTCCGGACGGTTCCGGAGGGGGTCCCGGCAGGCTGCCGTCTCGGGCCGCGCGCGGCGGCGGCGCTCTACGGCGGGGACTACGACGCGGCGTGGGTGGCCGACCTCCTGGCCGACGCCGCAGCCCCGAAGGACGGGGGAGGGATCGCCGTCACGCTGGTCTTCGAGGGCTCGGTCGCCGCCGGGGAGGCCGCGACGGCTCTGCGCGCCCGGGGGGAACGGTCGAAGTGGCCGGCGGAACCGTGCGCGCGACGCTCCGGCCCGCCGCGCCCCGGCCCCTTACCCGTCAGCCTTGACCGTCACGCCGGCGCTTTGCTAGTCTAACTATCCTTTAGTGCCGGCTTCCGGAGGAAACGCTCCGGGTAACACACCCCGCCCGCCGGTGGACTCGGACCCCTCGCCGCGATCGATGCCCGCGAACGAGAACGGCGTAAGCCGGAGGGGACGGGAACTGCCGACGAGGACCGGGTGCGCCGCGCGCCGGGAGGAACAGGATGGAACAGTACCTCCCCATTCTCGGCATGGTGCTGATCGGGATCGGGTTGCCGGTCGTCGCGATCGTCTTCGCGCGGCTGCTCGCCCCGCACCGGCCGGGGGGGATGAAGGGCGACCCGTACGAGTGCGGCATCGAGGCCACGGCCGGCGTCCGCGATCGGTTGTCGGTGCGTTACTACCTGATCGCCGTGCTCTTCGTGGTCTTCGACGTCGAGACGGTCTTCATGTTCCCGTGGGCGGTGCAGTACCAGGTGCTCGGCCTGTTCGGCCTGGTGGAGATGGTGATCTTCATCGCGATCCTGCTGCTCGCCTACTTCTATGTGATCAAGAAGGGGGCTCTGAAGTGGGCCTGAGCGACAGGGAACTCCCGCCGGGCGTCGTCACGACGACCGTCGATTCGGTCTTCAACTGGGCGCGCAAGTCGTCGCTCTGGCCGATGACCTTCGGCCTGGCCTGCTGCGCCATCGAGATGATGGCGGCCGGCGCCTCGCGCTTCGACCTCGATCGCTTCGGGATGGGGATCTTCCGGCGACGCCGCGCCAGTCGGACCTGATGATCGTCGCCGGCTCGGTGACCGAGAAGATGGCGCCGCTGATCCGCCGGCTGTGGGAGCAGATGCCCGAGCCGAAGTGGTGCATGGCGATGGGGATCTGCGCCACCTCGGGCGGGCCGTTCCCGACCTACAGCCACGTCCAGGGGGTCGACCGGATCGTGCCCGTGGACGTCTACGTCCCGGGCTGCCCGCCGCGGCCCGAGGCGCTGATCTACGGGCTGATGAAGCTGCAGGACAAGATCCAGAAGGAGACGCTCGCGCGCAAGCGCGTGTCGTGAGGGTGACGCCCGATGTCCGACCAGGACCAGCCCAAGCCCCCCCAGCCGCCCGCGCCGCCCCCGGCGCCCGCCCCCGCCGCCCCGGCGGCGGCGAAGGAGAAGGCTCCCGACCCGCTGGCGGCGGAGATCCCGTCGCCGGCACTCGAGCGGCTGCGCGCCGTGCACGGCGCGGCGCTCGTCGAGGTCCGCTTCTGGGCCGGGATGCCGCTGGTCGAGGTCGGCCGCGACCAGCTCGTGCCGGTCATGACCTTCCTCCGCGATGACCCGTCCTGCCGCTTCGACCACCTCTCGACCTGCTTCGCGACCGACGTTCCCGAGCGCGCCGAGGCTCCGCTCGAGATGACCTACTGCCTGTTCTCGTGGCCGACGCGCCAGCTGCTCGCGGTAAAGGTGCGCACGACCGCCGAGGCGCCGATCCCGACCGTCTCGGCCATCTGGCCCAGCGCCGACTGGAACGAGCGCGAGGCGTTCGACATGGTCGGGATCCGGTTCCAGGGCCATCCCAACCTGACCCGCATCCTGCTCCCCGACGACTGGACGGGACACCCGCTGCGCCGCGACTACCCGCTCGAAGGCAAGCCGGGCGACCACAAGGTCTATCGCTGAGGAGATGGCCGCGTGTACCAGACCTCCGAGCTCGAGATCAACATGGGACCGCAGCACCCCGCGACGCACGGGGTGCTCCGGCTGGTGCTTCGGCTCGACGGCGAGACGATCGTCGAGGTCAAGCCGGTCATCGGCTACCTGCACCGCGGGGTCGAGAAGCTGTCCGAGAACCGCGGCTACCGCAGCGTCACGCCGCTCACCGACCGGCTCGACTACTGCGCGGCCTTCGCCGAGAACCACTCCTATGTCGGCGCGGTCGAGAAGCTGCTCGGCGTCGAGGTCCCGCCGCGCGCCCAGGCGATGCGGGTCGTGCTGGCCGAGCTGCAGCGGATCGCCTCGCACCTGATCTGGCTGGCGACGCACGGCCTCGACATCGGTGCGATGACGATCTTCCTCTACGCCTTCCGCGAGCGGGAGAAGTGCCTCGACCTGTTCGAGGGCTACTGCGGGGCGCGCCTGACCTACAACGCGCTGCGGATCGGCGGGGTGCCGCAGGAATTCCCGGACGGCTGGACCGAGGCGCTGAGGCGCTTTCTGGACGAGCTGCCGACGCGGATCGCACAGTACGAGACGCTTTTGACCGGCAACCGGATCTGGCGGCTGCGGACCGAAGGCGTCGGGGTGATCGACGCCAGAACGGCCCTGGGCCTGGGCCTGACCGGCCCGACGCTGCGCGGCTCGGGCGTCGACTACGACGTCCGCAAGTACGCCCCCTACGAGAACTACCGCGACTACGCGTTCGACATCCCGGTCGGCTCGAAGGGTGACACCTACGACCGCTACCTGATCCGGATGGAGGAGATGCGGCAGTCGCGGCGGATCATCCTCCAGGCGCTCGAGGCGCTGCCCGACGGGCCGCTCCTGGCCAAGGTCGCGGGCCGGATCCGCCCGCCGAAGGGGGCGGAAGCCTACTTCATGACGGAGTCGCCGCGCGGCGAGATGTCGGTCTACCTGGTCTCGGACGGGACCGACAAGCCGTACCGCGTGCGCTTCCGCTCGCCGTGCTTCAACAACCTGCAGGGCCTGCCGACGCTCTCCAAGGGGCACATGGTCGCCGACGTGGTGGCCCTGATCGGCAGCATCGACATCGTGCTCGGCTGCGTGGACCGCTGAGCGGCAGGGGAGGCGAAGGGCCGTGTACCCCGTGCTCCAGTACTTCGTGGTGCCGTTCATCCACGGCGTGGTGCTGACGCTGGTGCTGCTGCTGTGCGTCGCCTACCTGACCTTCATGGAGCGCAAGGTGATCGCCTTCATGCAGGTCCGGATCGGGCCCAACCGCGTCGGGCCGCGCGGGCTGCTGCAGCCGATCGCCGACGTCGTGAAGCTCCTGATCAAGGAGGACCTGACGCCCGACGCCGCCAACCGGGCCATCTTCTTCATCGCGCCCGTGATCGCGACCCTGTCGACGATCGCCGCGTTCGCGGTCATCCCCTACGGCGGGCCGGAAGCGACGGTCAGCGTCTTCGGCTTCCCGATCCGGCCCTTCCTCGCCGACGTCAACGTCGGGATCCTGTACGTGATCTCGATCTCCTCGATCGGCGTGTTCGGGATCGTGCTGGGCGGGTGGGCCAGCAACTCGAAGTACCCGCTGCTCGGCGGCCTGCGCGCGGCGGCGCAGATGATCAGCTACGAGGTGCCGTTCGGCCTCGCGATCATCGGCGTGCTGATGATCACCGGGACGGCGTCGCTGGTCGAGATCGTGCAGTGGCAGCAGCAGCACACCTGGCTGTTCTGGATCCAGCCCTTCGCGGTCGTGCTGTTCTTCATCGCCGGCGTGGCCGAGAACAACCGGGCCCCGTTCGACCTGCCCGAGGCCGAGTCGGAGCTGGTCGCCGGTTTCCACACCGAATACAGCGGCTTCAAGTTCGCGTTCTTCTTCCTGGCCGAGTACATCGCGATGATCGTCGTCTCGGCGCTGGTCGTGACGCTCTTCTTCGGCGGCTGGCTGCCCGTGACCTTCGGACTGGGACACCTGTTCCCGAAGCTGCCGGAGCTGCTCTCCGGCGCCTGGGGCGGGCCCTGGGTCATGCTGCTCTTCGGGATGGGCTGGGTCTTCGTCAAGGTCTTCTTCATGCTCTACCTCTACCTCTGGATCCGTGCCACCTTCCCGCGCTACCGCTACGACCAGCTGATGAACATCGGCTGGAAGTTCATGATCCCGGCCAGCCTGGCCTGGATCGTGCTGACCGGCGCGGGGATTCTCGCCTTCCAGGCGATCCGTTCGTGAGGCGCCCGTGAGCGAAGCCAGAGCCATCGTCATTCCGCGGCCGGCGCCGCTTCCCTGGTGGAAGCGGTTCTTCCTGGTCGAGATGCTGCAGGGGATGTCGGTCACGATGAAGCACTACCTCCGGGGCTGGCGCGAGCCGTTCACCGTGCAGTACCCGGAAGAACGGCTGCCGCTGGACCCGCGCTTCCGCGGCTACCCCCGCCTGCGGATGCACCCCGAGACCGGGGACGAGCTGTGCAACGTCTGCCGGCAGTGCGAGAAGATCTGCCCGACGCTCTGCATCGCGATCGAGGAGGAGCCGCACCCGTCCGGGAAGGGGCGGCGGCCGCGGCAGTTCACCGTGGATTACGAGCGCTGCTGCCAGTGCGGGCTCTGCGCCGAGGCCTGCGGCTCGGACCCGATCTCGGCGATCTACATGAGCCACGACTACGAGCTGGCCGACTACGGGCGGGACCGCTTCTGCGCGCAGAAGGACCGGCTCTACCTCGGCTTCCCCGGCGCCCCGGCGGGGCAGGGGAAACCCCCGGGGAAGTGAGGCGTCGCGCGGCGCGCCCTGCCGGGCGCGCCCGACCGGCCGCGGGCCGGAGGTGAGGGAAAGGTGGAATTCGTCGTCTTCGCGATCTTCGCCGCGCTGGCCGTGCTGGGGGCCACCGGCGTCGTCGTGGCCAGGAACCCCGTCTACTGCGCGGTGGCGCTGCTGGTCAGCCTGCTGTCGGTGGCGGCGCTGTTCCTGGTGCTCTGGGCGGAGTTCATCGCCGTCGTGCAGATCATGGTCTACGCCGGCGGCGTGATGGTCCTGTTCCTGTTCGTGATCATGCTGGTCGACCTCGAGCAGCGCGGGTTCGACCTGGGGGCCGGCCGGATCGGGCCGCGGCCGAGCACGTTCGAGCGCGGCCTGTGGGCGGCCGCGGCGCTGGCCTTCGGCGCGCTCGTGCTGAGCCTGATGGTCCGCTCGCTCGATCTCCCGCTGCCGGCGGCGGACCGGGCCGCGACGATGCTCCAGGGGCCCTACGCCGCCGACGGGCGCGGACTGGGGAACACCGAGTGGATCGGCATGCTGCTCTACACCGACTGGCTGGTGCCGTTCGAACTGGCCTCGGTGCTGCTGCTGGTGGCGATCATCGGCGCGGTCGTGCTGGCGCGCCGCGACCAGGCCGACGCGCCCGCCGGAAAGGGGGCCGCGTGACGCTCGCGATCGAGCACGTGCTGGTGACCAGCGCGGTGATGCTGACCGTCGGGATGATCGGGCTCCTGGTCCGCCGCAACGCGATCATCATGTTCATGGCGGTGGAGCTGGTCCTGAACGCCGCCAATCTCAACCTGATCGGCTTCTCGCGCTTCCTGCCCGACCCGGTCGGGCAGGTCTTCGTCGTCTTCGTGATCGTCATCGCCGCCGCCGAGGTGGCAGTCGGGCTGGCCATCGTCCTCGCCCTGTATCGCAACCGCGATACCGTGATGGTGGACGAGGCGAGCACGATGAAGTGGTGAGGCGGACATGCTGAGATACATCTGGCTGATCCCGCTCGCGCCGCTGGCCGGCTTCCTGATCATTGGCTTCCTGACGATGTACGGGAAGCTCTCCGCGCGGTCGGCCGGCCGGATCGGCGTCGCCTGCTCCGCGCTGTCGTTCCTGCTGGCGCTGGGGGCGGTGATCGACTTTTCGGGCGGCGTGGGGAAGTACGAGGCGCTGGCGGCGGCGCACCCGGGGGTCTACGAGGTCGCGGTCGGCTCGGAGCACGAGGCGCCTCGGTTCGAGGTGACGCCGCTCAGCTGGATGCCGGCGACCGACACGGTGCTCAAGGGCTGGGACGAGGGGGGTCGGCGCTTCGCGCGGGTGGCGATCGACTGGACCTTCGCGTTCGACGCGCTGACCGCGATCATGCTGATGGTCGTGACCTTCGTCGGGACGCTGATCCACGTCTACTCGCTGGGCTACATGGCGGGGGACCCCGGGTTCAACCGCTTCTTCGCCTACCTCAACCTGTTCATGGCGATGATGCTCACGCTGGTCCTGGGCGGGAACATGGTCGTGATGTTCGTGGGCTGGGAAGGGGTGGGGCTCTGCTCGTACCTGCTGATCGGGTACTTCTACGACCAGGTCTTCGACAAGGAGAGCGGGCTGACCTGCGCCGACGCGGGGCGCAAGGCGTTCATCACGAACCGGATCGGGGACTTCGGGTTCCTCTTGGGTCTGCTCTTGCTGGTGGTGACCTTCGGGACGGTCGACTTCTCGGAGATCGCGGCGGCGATCAACGGCTCGTCGAGCTACTGGTACGGGGCGGGTCTCCTGGCCGGGATCGGGGTGCTCTTGTTCGTGGGGGCGACCGGGAAGAGCGCGCAGCTTCCGCTCTACGTCTGGCTGCCGGACGCGATGGCGGGCCCGACGCCGGTCTCGGCGCTGATCCACGCGGCGACGATGGTGACGGCGGGGGTCTACATGCTGTCGCGGATGTCGTCGCTGTTCTGGCACGCGCCGGCGGCGATGCTGGTGGTGGCGATCGTGGGCTGCGCGACGGCGGTCTTCGCGGGGACGATGGGGACGGCGCAGAACGACATCAAGAAGGTGCTGGCGTACTCCACGGTGTCGCAGCTGGGGTACATGTTCCTGGGGGCGGGGGTGGGGGCGTTCGTGGCCTCGATCTTCCACCTGGTGACGCACGCGTTCTTCAAGGCCTGCCTGTTCCTGGGGGCGGGGTCGGTGATCGCGCGCAGCGGTCACAGCAACGACATGCGCTGGTACGGCGGTCTGAGGAAGTGGATGCCGCTGACGGCGGGGACGTTCCTGGTGGCGACGCTGGCGATCACGGGGCTGCCGTTCCTGTCGGGGTTCATGTCGAAGGACGAGATCCTGGCGCAGGCGCTGTTCTCGAACCGGGGGAACGCGTGGCTCTGGGTGTTCGGTCTGATCGGGGCGGTCTTCACCTCGTTCTACATGTTCCGCTGCTACTGGATGACGTTCCTGGGCGAGAACCGGGCGCCGCGCGAGGTGCAAGAGCAGCTGACCGAGTCGCCGCGGGTGATGACGTACGTGCTGGTGACGCTGGCGGCGGGGGCGGTGGTGGTCGGGTTCCTGGGGATTCCGGCCGGGGTGACGAACCTGGTGCACGGCCCCAACCTGAACTGGTTCGAGAAGGTGCTGCACCCGGTGGTGGCGGCGCAGGGCGTGCCGGCGAAGTTGGCGAAGGCGGCGCACGGGGCCGAGGCCGGGCACGGCGCGGAAGCCGGGCACGGTGCGGAAGCCGGGCACGGCGCGGAAGCCGGGCACGGTGCGGTCCTGACCGAAGGCTGGCGGCGGCACCCGTCGATGCCCGAGGAGTGGGGACTGTTCGCGCTGGCCGCGGCGATCTTCGCGGCCGGGCTGGTCGCGGCCCGCTGGGCCTACGGCGACGGCATGGCCCGCGCCACCGCGCTGGCCGCGAAGATCCCCTTCCTGCGGCGCCTGCTGCACCGCAAGTGGTTCGTCGACGAGTTGTACCAGGCGGTGGTCCTCAACCCGTTCTACCGCTTGTCTGACTTCTTCGCCGCGTTCGACCGCTGGGTCGTCGACGGCGCGGTCAACGGCACGGCGCGGACGACCCTCGCGCTGTCCTACGTCAAGGCGACGGTCGACAGGTGGGGCGTCGACCTGGCGGTCAACGGGGTGGGCTGGGGTGTGCGGATGGGCAGTTTCGCCCTGCGCCGTACCCAGACCGGGTTCGTGCAATCCTATGCAGCCATGGTGGTCGTCGGGGCCTTCGCCCTGCTCGCCGCCTATCTCCTGTTCGTGCGCTGAGCTCCGCGGGCGGAGTCGTGCGTAGAAGGAAGAGCCGATGAATCTCCCCATCCTCTCGGTGATCACGTTCCTGCCGCTGGTCGCGGCGCTCGTCATCGTCTTCCTCGTTCCCAAGAAGAACGAGAAGGCGATCATCCACATCGCGACCTGGACGGCGCTCGCCGATTTCTTCCTGTCGCTGATCCCGCTGGCCCAGTACGACCGGTCCAACGGCGGCTTCCAGTTCGTGGAAGTCGCCAGCTGGATCCCGTCGCTCGGGGTCCAGTACAAGATGGGCGTCGACGGGGTCTCGCTGCTGCTGGTCGTGCTGACGACGCTGCTGTCGTTCATCTCGATCCTCGCCTCGTGGGAGGCGATCCGGGAGCGGGTCAAGGAGTACTACGTCTTCTTCCTGCTGCTCGAGGTCGGGATGATCGGCGTCTTCTCGGCGCTCGACCTGTTCCTGTTCTACATCTTCTGGGAAGTGATGCTGGTCCCGATGTACTTCATCATCGGGGTCTGGGGCGGGCCGCGGAAGCTCTACGCCGCGATCAAGTTCTTCCTCTACACCCTGTTCGGTTCGGTCCTGATGCTGCTCGGGATCATCGCCCTGTACTACTTCTCGGGCGAGGTGCTTGGCGCGCGTACCTTCGACATCGAGAAGCTGCTGACGCTGGGGCCGGCCACCGCGTCCTGGCCGCTGGCCCAGTGGGTCTTCCTGGCCTTCTTCATCGGCTTCGCGATCAAGGTCCCGATGTTCCCGTTCCACACCTGGCTGCCGGACGCCCACGTCGAGGCCCCGACCGCCGGCTCGGTGATCCTGGCCGGCGTGCTGCTGAAGATGGGGACCTACGGCTTCTACCGTTTCTCGGTCCCGATGTTCCCCAAGCAGACGGTCGACAACCTCTGGTGGCTGCTCTCGCTCTGCGCGATCGGGATCGTCTACGGCGCGATGGTGGCGCTGGTCCAGAAGGACTGGAAGAAGCTGGTCGCCTACTCCTCGGTCTCCCACCTGGGAATGACGATGATCGGCCTGTTCGCCCTGACGATCGCGGGGATCCAGGGCAGCGTGCTGCAGATGATCAACCACGGCATCTCGACCGGCGCGCTGTTCCTGATCGTCGGGATCGTTTACGAGCGGCGGCACACCCGAGAGATCTCCGAGTACGGCGGGCTGGCCAAGGTGATGCCGGTCTTCGCGATCTACTTCATGATCATGACGCTGTCGTCGATCGGGCTGCCGACGCTGAACGGCTTCATCGGCGAAATCAAGATCCTGCTCGGGATCGCTCAGGTCGGGGGCGAGGCCTTCTCGTTCTTCGGTGCCAGCCCCTACTGGTGGACGGTGATCGCGGCGACCGGGATCGTGCTCGGCGCGGCCTACATGCTGTGGCTCTACCAGCGCACGATGTTCGGCCCGGTGACCAACCCCAAGAACGAGCGGCTGCCGGACCTGACGCTGCGCGAGAAGTGGACCCTGATCCCGCTGGTCGTCCTGGCCTTCTGGATCGGGCTCTACCCCAAGCCGTTCTTCGCGATCATCGACGCGCCGATCCACAAGCTGCTCTACGAGCAGGTCGTTCCGGTCCTGCGGCAGACCGGCGCCAAGGTCGACCTGCCGGACCCGGCCGAGGCGCCGGCCCGTCCGGCGGCGGGGCACGCGGCGACGGAGGGCGGCCACGGGGCCGCGGAGTAGACGGCCGTGACCTTCGACACCGCGTCCTACGTCCGGGACCTGTACTGGCTGGTCCCCGAAATCTGGCTGACCCTGGTCGGGTTCGCGCTGCTGGCCGCCTCGCCGTTCATCCGCGACGGGGCCGGCCGACGCACCGCGGCCTGGGCCTCGGCCGCCGGGCAGGCGATCGCCCTGGTGCTGCTCTTCGCCCTCTACTCCGGCGTCTCGGGGGTCTTCGGCCCGGCCACCCCCGAGTCTCCCGGCGCGATCTACGCGATGCAGTTCGCCCACGGCCGCCCGCTGCTGCTGGTCGACGGCTTCGCGATCGTGATGAAGGCGGTGGTGCTCGTGGCCGGGATCCTGGCCACGCTGATGGGGATCCGGCTGCTCGAGACCGAACGGATCGGCCGCGGCGAGTTCCACGCGGTCCTGGTCTTCGCCGTCGTCGGCGCGATGTTCCTGATCAGTTCGACCGACTTCATCACGATCTTCGTCGGGCTCGAGACGATGTCGCTGTCGGTCTACCTGCTGGTCGGGTGGGCCAAGGACTCCCGCAAGTCGAACGAGGCCGCGCTGAAGTACTTCCTCCTGGGGGCGTTCGCCGGCGGGCTCCTGCTCTACGGGATGTCCCTGGCCTACGGCGCCACCGGGACGACGAACCTGTTCGGCCTGCAGCAGGCGCTGGCGGCCGGCACGCCCGAATCCGGGCGCTGGCTGCTGACGCTGGCCATCCTGTTCATGGTCGTCGGCTGCGGCTTCAAGATCGCCGCGGTGCCGTTCCACGTCTGGACTCCCGACGCCTACGAGGGGGCCCCGACACTGGTGACCTCCTTCATGGCGACGGCCGTCAAGACCGCGGCCTTCGCGATGGCGCTTCGGATCTTCCTGCTCGGCTTCGACGCGCCGGCCCAGGCCGCCCAGTGGACCTGGCTGTTCGGGATCCTCGCCGCGCTCTCGATGACGGTCGGCAACGTGATCGCGGTGCTGCAGGACAACGTCAAGCGGATGCTCGCCTACAGCAGCATCGCCCACGTCGGCTACGCGCTGATGGGGCTGGTCGCGGCCGGGGCGGCGCTGGCGGGCTGGGTCCCCGAGCCGCAGCGCAGCCTGGCGATCGAGCTGGGCCAGTCCTCGGTCGTGCTGTACATGGTCGCCTACGCCTTCACGGCGGCCGGAGCCTTCGCCGTCGTGATCATGCTGCGGCGCGAGGGGATCGAGGGCGACCGGATCGACGACTTCTCCGGGATGGCGCGGCGCGCGCCCGGGACCGCGGCCGTGATGCTGGTCTTCCTGCTCTCGCTGGCCGGGATCCCCGCGACCGCCGGCTTCATCGGCAAGTGGTGGCTGTTCGCCTCGGTCCTGCAGGGGGGCGGCTACCGCTGGCTGGCGGTGCTGGCCGCGCTCAATACCGCGGTCTCGCTCTACTACTACCTCCGCGTCGCGGTCCGGATGTACATGGAGATCCCGGCCGACGAGCTGCCCTACGCCGTGACCCCGTCGCTGGCGGCGGCGGTCGCCCTCGCGGCGGTCGGGACGCTGGCGATCGGGCTCTGGCCCGAGCCGGTGCTGAGGCTGGTGTCGGGCACGGCGCAGCTCCTGCCGTGACGGCCGGGGAGGGCGGTTCGCCCGGCCGCCGCGGCCCTTCCCGCCGGCCGTCCCGCGGGGCCGCGGGCGGCTTTGACCGCCCCTCGGAATCTGGTAGTCTCTCGGCCCCGGAAGCAGGGCCTCCGGGCGGTCCGCTCCGCTTCATGGCTCAGATCCTGCGACAGGCAGCGCCGTTCATGGCTGCGGTCTCGGTCCTGACCGGAGCGGTCTTGCTGCTCGGACTGGGCGGCCGCTGGCTGGACGCGCGTTTCGGCACCGGCCCCTGGCTGACGACGATCGGGCTGTTCGCGGGTGTGGTGGTCGGGATGTACGAGCTGGCGCGCGTGGCGCTGCGCTCGAGTCCCCCGCCCGGGAGCGGCCGGTGACGGGCGGTTGGCAGGCCGCGGTGCTGGCCGCGGCGCTGGCCGCGGCCGCCTGCTGGCTGCTGTGCACCGCGTTCGCGCGGGCGGTTCCGCTCCGCGGGCGGGACGACGCGGGACGGTACCTGAAGCTGAAGGCGGTCCGCACCGTGGGCCGCCTCTTCATCGTGGCCGCGGTCGTGGCCGCGGGGGCCGGTGGGGCGGGGAGTGACCCGGCCGCCGTCACCGCGGGCGCAGTGGCGGGATGGCTCGCGGCGGCGCTGCCGGAGCTGATCGCCGCCCGGGGCCGCGGCGGGGACGAGGGAGCGAAGGGATGATCTGGGCGACGCTGACCGGGATCCCGCTGGGACTGCTCGCCGCCGCGGGCGGCGAGGGGGGCCCGTTCGACGCGGGCGAGATGATCCTGCATCACGTCAGCAACGGTGTGGCCTGGATCGAGGGCGCCTGGTGGAGCCCCAGCAAGGCCGTGCTGGTGATGGCCGTCGCCGCGCTCCTCGTGATCCTGGGCGTCCGCCGCGCGCTCGCCGGCTACGACGAGAGCGGCGTTCCCCGCTCGCGCTGGGCCCAGATGATGGATCCCTTCGTCGAGCACTTCTACCGCGACGTCGCGATGGCCTACGCCGGGCCGAAGTGGGCGAAGCGGGTCGCGCCGCTGCTGCTGACCCTCTTCTTCTTCATCCTGACCAACAACCTGCTCGGGATGGTGCCGTGGGCGGACTTCTTCAACCTCGTGCGCGGGGTCGCCGCGCCGGCAGGGTCGGAGCCCGGCGGGTTCAAGCGCTTCGTGCTCGACGGGGCCGGCACCCCGACCGGCAACTTCAACGTGACGGTCGCGCTGGCGATCGTGACCTTCTTCGCGATCATCGTCTACGGCGTCTGGAAGCACGGCCTGGTCGGCCACTTCGCGCACCTCGCGCCGAAGGGCGTGCCCTGGCCGGTGCGCTGGTTCCTGCTGCTGCCGATCGAGACGCTCTCGATGTTCGTCAAGCCCTTCGCCCTGACGATGCGACTCGCAGCCAACATGACGGCGGGCCACATGGCGATCCTGGCGATCGTGGCGATCATCTTCCTGCTCAAGAGCGTGATCGTCGGGATCCCGGCCGTCGGCCTGGCACTCGGCGTGAGCCTGCTCGAGATCATCGTCTGCTTCGTGCAGGCGTACGTGTTCGCGCTCCTGTCCGGTGTCTTCATCGGCATGGCGATCGAGTCCCACCACTAGGCATCGAATCGAACGGGCCCTGCATCGCGCGGGTCAGGGCCGGACGGAGGAGTTCCAAGCATGAGCAAGTCGCTGAGAATCGCAGGTCTGGTCCTGATCCTGATGCTCGTCCTGGCCCCCGGCAGCGCGGCCCTCGCGGCCGACGGGGACGCCGCCGGTGCCCCGATGGACCTCGCCGGCCTCGGCGCCGGCATCGGCGCCGGTCTCGTCGCGATCGGAGCCGGCATGGGGATCGGCCGGTTCGCCGCCGCCGCCGCTGAAGGGATCGCGCGCCAGCCGTCCGCGGCCTCGAGCATCGTCGGCGCGGTCAACCTGCCGTTGTTCCTGCTCGAAGGCGTCGCGATCATCGGCCTGGTGGTCTGCCTGCTCGTCGTCTTCACGCGCTGAGGACGGCGCCATGCCCGTCACCACCATGGCGCTCCTCGCCTCGGCCGAGGGCAGCGGGGGCAACCCGCTGCTGAAGGTCGACCCGGGGCTCGCCATCTGGACCCTGATCATCTTCCTCCTGATGCTGTTCGTGCTCTGGCGCTACGGCTGGGGGATGATGATCGGCAAGCTCGACGCCCGGGACCGCGCGATCCGCGGCTCGATCGAGGAGGCCAAGGCCGAACGGCTCGAGGCCGAGAAGCTCTTCGTCGAGCAGAAGGCGCTGCTCGACCAGACCCGCCGCGAGACGGCGGCGATGCTGCAAGCGGCCCAGCAAGAGGCGGGAGCCGAGCGGCAGCGGCTGGTCGACCAGGCGCGCGAGGAGTACGAGCGGATCGTCGCGCGTGGCCGCGAGCAGATCGATCAGGAGACGCGCGCGGCGGTCGCCGAGGTGCGCAAAGTCGTGGCCGACCTCGCGGTCGGCGTCGCCGGGCGCCTGATCGACAAGAACCTCGACACGCCGGGACAGCGCGAGCTGGCCGAGAAGTTCGTCGGCGAGCTCGAGCGCAAGGGCGGCGCCAAGGCCTGAGGTGCCCTTCGCGGGGCGGAATACCGGGGCGCGCGGGCGGCCGGCAGAGGCCGCCGGCGCGCCGCGTTCCGTTCAGGGCAGGACGCCGGAGACGGTCCTCGCGCCCAGCAGCGCCTCGGCCCGCTCGCGCAGCCAGGCCGCCCACAGGTCGAGCGCGCCGATGTCGTGTCCCGCCGGCGCGAACATCACGTAGAGCAGGTGCGACGAGCCGGGCCCGACGCTGGTGCGCAGCGAGTCCGAGCTGGGGTTGCCGAACGCCCCGCGGGCGTCGGCCAGCGCGAGGCGCCCGCCGAGGTGGACCTCCGGCTTGTTGATCCCCTCGTACCATTCTCCGGCGCGGCCGAGGCGCGCCTCGATCGGGCCCGGCTCCAGCTTGTCGGCGTCGTAGAGCCCGACCGGCAGCCCGGAGAGCACGGCCCAGAGGTTCCCCAGGTCGACCGCGGGGTGGATCCGCGGAAACGGCTCGCCCTTGAGCAGGCGGCGCAGCAGCGCCTCCGGGCTCGGCCGGTAGCGCGTCGGGTCCATCCCGACGCTGCGGTAGAGCACCCTCGCGGGCTGCAGCAGGTCGATCCCGCCCGCAGTCTTCCCGGCGTGGCGCACGACGAGCCGCCCGACTCCCGCCGCGATCTCCTCGTCGAGCGCCTCCGTCCCCTCCGGGGTCGGCGCTGCGTCGAAGGCCTCGACCAGCGCGAGCGAGACGAGGTCTTTGATCTCCGGCGTTCGCGCCACCCGATCGATCGTCATCGCCCTCGCCCTCTCCGCGCCCGGGAGCGCTCCGCGGCGGCGTCGCGCGCCGGATCGGGCATAATCCCCGTTTCCGGCCCCCCGCCGCGAGGAGCGCGCCGCCGCCCCATGGGTTCACCGCACGATCCCGCCGGGTCCGCGTCCGGCCCCGGCAGCAGCGCCCGCATCGGTCCGTACGAGGTGCTGGAACTCTGTTACCTCGCGGCAGCAGGCGGAGTCTACCTCGCGCGCCGCCCGGGCAGCGACGCCCCGCTGCTGGTCGCGCGGCCGCGCGCGGCGTCGGGACTGCCCGCGACGGAGTCCGAGGAGACCGGGGCGGTCGCGGCGCGCGGCCGGCAGGCCGCGCGGACCTTCGCGCACCCGGCCGCGGCGCTCGTCGTCGACGCCGGCGAAGACGCGGACGGCGCGTACATCGCGTGGGAGCGGCCGCCAGGGACGCGCCTGGACGCCTTCACCGGGCGCGGCGTGGCGCTGCCCGCGGGGAACGTGGTCGACCTGGGCCGCCGGCTGGCGGCGGTGCTGGGAGCCGCGCACCGCGCCGGGCTGCGGCACGGCGACCTGCGCCCGGAACATGTCGTGGTGGACGGCGAGGGCCACCCGCAGCTGGTCGGCTTCGGCCTCGCGCCCGGAGTCGCGGCGCCGGCGCTGCGCGAGGGCGATGCGCTGCGCGGCGCCCGACTTCCTCGCGCCCGAGCAGGTTGCGGGCCGCGCGCCGGACGAACGCTCGGACCTCTTCGCGCTGGCGGCCCTGCTGTACGCGCTGGCCTGTGGACGCACGCCGTTCGCCGGCGCGTCGCCGTCGTCGGTCCTCTACCGGATCGTGAACGATCCGCCGCCCGCGCTGCGCGAGCTGGCGCCGGAACTGCCGCCCGCGTTCGACGAGTTCTTCGCGCGCGCCCTGGCCAAGGATCCTGCGGCCCGCTTTCCCGACGCCGCCGGGTTCGAGCGCGCGCTGGACGAGTTGGCCGCGCTGCCGCTCCCGCGCGGCCCGATCGCCGCGCCGGACGAGCCGCCCGTCCGCGAGCGGCCCGGCGACGCCGCGCGCGACGCCGCGCGCGACGCGGGAACGCCCGCGGTGGACCCGCGGTCGCGGGCCGCGGCCCGCGCGGCCCGCCCGGCCCGTTCGCTGCACCTTCGCGCGCGCGCTGGCGATCGCGGGCGGGGTCGCGGCGGCGCTGGCGGCTGCAGCGCTGCTCTGGATCGTGCCTTACCGGCTGGGCGCCGATCCGTTCGCGGCGCGGCGCCGCGGCGTGGAGGATCAGCTCGAGCGCGCGCTCGGTCCGCTGGGCCGGGCGCTGCGGACGACCGAGCCGGAGCAGCGCGTCGCGGTCGAGACCGATCCCGCCGGGCTGGCCTGGGTGGTCGAGGGGGCGGCGCACCGCGACGGCGACGGGGCGCTCGCGTTCCTGCCGGGCGGCGGCGCCTCGATCACGCTGCGGGTCGACGACCCGTGCCGCGACGGCACGGCGACCTTCTCGCCGGCGTCGGCCCCCGGGCGGCTCGTCATCGGCACGGCGCCGCGCCGCGAGGAGTTCGAGCTGACGAGCGACCCGGCCGGCGCCGAGGTGCTCGTCGACGGCACGGCGCAACCGCAGCCGACGCCGGTGCGCGTCGCCCTCGAGCGCTGCCGCGAGCACGCGATCGAGCTGCGCGCGGCGGGGCGCAGTCCCCGGGTGCTGACGCTTCCGGCCGGTGACGATCCCGCCGCCTGGCGCCGGGCGCTGACCGCGGTTGCGCTCCCCCTGCTGCCGAAGGGCTGGCTCGTCGTCCCGCCGGCGCCGCCGGGGTTCGCCGTCGAACTGCTCGCGCGGCGGGCGGGGGGGCTGACCCGCCTCGGCCGCGCCGGCGAGACGATCGAGCTCGACCCGGGCCGCTGGACGCTGGTGCTCCGGGATCCCGCGGTGCTCTTCGAAGAGGAACTGGAAGTCGAACTGATCGAGGGGGCGCGGGAGGCGCTGCGGGTGCGCTACCCTGCACTGGGCTGGCTCTCGGTCCGGGCAGTGCCGCCCGGCGGTCCGGCCTGGGTGCGCCGCGGCCGCGGGCCCGAGGTCAGCCTCGGCGAGACCGCGATCGCGAAGCGGCCGCTCGCCGCGGGCGAGTACACCGTGATCCTGGCCCACCCCGGGAGCGGTGTCCGCACGACGCGGACGGTGCGGGTGCGGCCCGGCGAAACGGCGGAGGTCCGCGTGGGAAGCAACGAATGGTGAGCCCGGTCCGGTGCGCGTGGCGCGGCGCCGTCCTGCTCGCCGCCGTGCTCGCGGCGGCGCTGGCCTGGCCCGCGCGCGCGGGCGAGGAGAGCGCCGCCGCGCTCGAGCGCCGCTACCTTGCGGCGCGCGATCTCGAGGCGACCGGGCAGGCCGGGCAGGCGCGCGAGATGTACCTGGACGTGGCGGCGGTCGAGTCCGGCAACCCGCGGCGCGACGACGCGCTGCTGGGCCTCGCGCGGATCGCGCTGGGTGCGGGCGGCCCCGGCGAGCCGCTGCCGACCTCGACCACCGCGGCCGCGCTGGTGGAAGGCCGCGACCGGCTGACCGCGATCGTGGACGGACCGCCCGGCTCCGACGCCGCGCCGGAAGCAGCCTACTGGCTGGCGCTGCTCAAGCTCGACCCACGCGCGCCGTACTTCGACCCGGCCGCCGCGCAGGCCGACCTGACGGCCTACCCGCGGCTCTACCCCGGTTCCGCCTACCGCCGCAGCGCGATGCTGCGCGCCTCGGAACTGCTGGTCGAAAGCGGCCGCGCCGAGGCCGCGCGCCAGGTGGCGTTCCGCGTGCTCGCCGACGGGGCCGAGGGAGCGGAAGCGGCGGCCGCGTGGCGGGTGATGGGCGAGGCCGAGGCGCGTGCGGGGCGGCCGCAGGCGGCGCTGACCGCGCTTGGCCGGAGCACCCAGCTCGAGCCCAACGGGCCCCAGGCCCGGCTGGCCGAGGACCTCGCGACCGTCGTCGACCGCACCGCCTTCGCGCGCGGGTCCGGCGCGCGCTACACCGCGGCCGGCGAGCCGATCGCCCTGCCGGGCCGCGTGGCCGACCTTGCCGCACAGCCCGACGGCACGCTCCTCGCGCTCTTCGAGCGGGACGGCCAGCTGGTCTCGATCGGACGCGACGGGAAGACACTGAGCCGCGTGGCCGCGGCCGGCGCGACGGCGGTCGCGGTCGACCGCTCCGGGCGCACCTGGCTCGCCGCCGCCGGCCGGCTTTCGGTCGGCGACACCGGCACCAGCATTCCGCTCCCCGCCAAGTCCCAGGTCGTGTCGATCGCGCCGACCGGGCCGCTTTCGGCCTGGGTCGCTGACGCCGACGGCCGCCGGGTGGTACGCCTCAACGGCGACGGCACGATCGCCGTCACCGCTCCGCTACCGCCGCGCGCCGACCCCGTGAGCGTCGCCGCCGCGGGAGACGGCGGGGTCTGGGTGCTCGACGCGCGCGGCCCGACGCTGCTGCTGTTCGGCCCGGGCGGCGAGCAGCGCGCCACGGTCGCGCTGTCCGAGCGGGCCGAGAAGCCGGTCGACCTGTGCTCGGACGCGCTGGGCAACGCTTACCTGCTGGCCACCCGGCCGGTCGCAGTCCTCGTGTTCGACCCGGCGGGCCGTCCGCTGCTGACCTGGGAGCCCGGCACGGCCGATCCAGGCCAGGAGTTTCCGCGCCCGGCCCTGCTCGCGGTCGACCGGGCGGGGGAGTTCGCGCTTTACGATGCCCGGCTGGAGAGCGCGCGATGGTGGCGTTGAGGAAACGGCCGTGAGGCGCGGGATCGTCGCCGCGCTGCTCGCCGCGCTGGCCGCGGCCGCGGTGCCCGGCGCCGAGCCGCCGGTGCCGGCCGCGCCGGGACCGGCCGCGTCCGCCACGCCGGCCGCGCTCGACGCGCGGCTCGCCGAGGCGGCCGAGGCCTTCAACGCGACCGACTTCGAGCGCGCGCTCGAGATCGCGCGCGAAGTCGCGAGCGCGGCCGAGATCGCGGAAGGCGCAGCCGGGCTCGACGCCGCCACCGCGGCCGCGCTGCGCGCCAGCCTGGCTCGCGCCCACGACCTGGGGGCGCAGGCCCGGCTCGCGCTGGGCGACCGGCGCGGCGCCGGCGAGTCGGTCGAGCGGCTGCTGCGCACGCGCCCGGGTTACCGGGTCGACACCGCGGCGAGCGGGCCGGCCTACGCCAAGCTGGTCGAGGCGCGCCGCCAGTTGCTGGTCGGCTTCGTCGTCCCCGAGTGCCAGCCGGTCGCGTGCGATCGCGTGCTGGTGGACGGGCAGCCCGCCGAGTTCGTTCCCGAGCAGGGGTTCGCGGTGCTGGCGGGGCAGCGCGAGGTCGTGCTGGGCCGCCACAACTTCCGCGACGCGCCGGCGGCGCCGGTGAAGGTCCCGCCGGGCGGCCGGGTCGCGCTCCCCGCGACGATCGAGCAGACCTCGCGCGACCTGGTGATCACGACGATCCCGCCGGGCGTCGCCGTGACGCTCAACGGCGCCCGCGTCGGCGTGACCGCGGCCGGGCCCGGGGGCCAGCCGGCGTCGCTGCCGCTGACGCTCCCGTCGCTCGCGCCCGACGAGTACGTGCTGGAGTTCGAGGCCCCCTGCCTGCGCCGGGTCGAGCAGCCGGTCCGGCTGGTCCTCGACGCGCAGGACCCCGCGGCGCTCGTGCTGGATCCGGTGCGGCTCGAGCCGACGCGCGGCACGATCGACCTGCGCCCGCCGGAGGGGGAAGGGGTCCTCACGCTCGACGGTCGCGAGGTCCAGCCGGCCACGGTCGATGCCTGCCCCGGCCGGCACGAGGTCTCGTGGACCAGCGGCGGGCGCCGGGTCTTCGTCCAGCCGATCGATCTTGCGGCCGACGAGACGGTCGTCGTGCGCCCCGTCCCGCGTCCGACCGCGGCCGTGGTCGAAGGCAGCGAGCCCCTGCTTCCGGCCGGGCTGGGGTCGACCTGGAACCTCGTGACGATCCCCGCCGGTCCCGGCGCGGACCTCGCCGGCCGCGTCGCGTCGGCGATCGCCGACCCCTCCGCGGTGCCGCCGCTCGCTCCCGCCGCACGCCGCCTCCCGGCCGGCGAGCTGGCCGATCTCGTCCGCCGCGCCGCACCGGAGGCGGACGCGCTGATCCTGCCGCTGCCGGGCGGCGACACCGCGCGCCGGCTGCAGCGACTGGCGATCGTCGACCCCGCGCGCCGCCTGCTCGAGTGGACCGCGTGGCCGGAGCGCGACGCCGCGGCGGCGAAGCGCGTCGCCGACCGGCTGGCCGGCCGGGACGTCGCACTGATCGTGCCGCTGTTCGGGGCCGACCTGGTGCGGACCCGCGACGGCCTGGTCGTCGCCGGGGTCCTGCCGGGCGGTCCGGCCGAAGCGGCCGGGCTCGTTCCCGGGATGCGCGTGCTCGCGATCGCCGGGCGCGTGCCCGGGGCGGCGGAGGGGCCGCTCGAGTCGCTGCCCGGCGCGGCGCCGGGAAAGCCGGTGCCGGTCAAGGTGCGCGACGGCTCCGGCGAGAAGGAGCTGCGGATCACGCCGGTCGCGGCGATCGACGCCCCGATCCCGGCCCAGCGGGCCCAGGGCCTGCTGCTCCCGGACATCGCGCGGCTCGACGCGCTCCGCATCGCCGGCCGCGAGGCCGAGCGCGCTGCGGCCTCGGTGCGGGCCGCGCTGCTGCTCGCCGCCGCGGGGGCGGACGAGGCGGCGGCCCAGGCGCTGGACCGCGTCACCGTCGACGAGCGGCTCGACCCGGCGGGAGACGCCTGGGGGACGGTGCTCTTCGTCCAGGAAGCGGTGGCGCGCCGGCTCGGCCGGAAGGACGTAGCCCAGGCCGTCCACGCGCAGTGGGCGGCGCTGCGGGAGGCGCGGCTCGGCGGAAGGCTCGGGCCGCCGCTGGCGGCCGCGGTCAGCGCGGCGGATTGACGCCGCGGCGGGCGACCCGCGTAGAATCGGGTGCGGGCCCGGCGGCGACCGGATGGGAATGACTTCGCGCGGGAGCCAGATGCCCCAGCTGCAGGACCAGGATGCCCTCGGCGCCGTGCTCGACGCGCTGCTCGGCTGTCTCGAGCGACCCGCCGCGGCGGTTGCCGCCGACGGGCGCGTGGCCGCCGCCAACCCGGCCTTCGTGGACCTGGCGCGCCGCGTCGCCCGCGGCTGGCCGGTGGCGGCCGAGGCCCTGGTCGCCCCCGGGGAGCGGGCCCTGTTCCGGGCCCTCGTTCCGCACGCCGTCGCCCCCGAGAGCTGGCGCGCGACCTTCGCCGACGGCGTCGTGCGCGGTTTGCGCGTCCAGGCGGTGGCGCCGCTGGGCGCCGCGCTGCTCGTGATCGACGACGCGGCGGGCGTGGCGTCGGCCGCCACCGGCAGCGAGGCGGCGCTGCGGCACGACGTCGCCGGGCCGCTGACCGCGATCCTCGGGACGGCCGAGCTGCTGCTGCTCAAGGCCGCGGACCTGCCGCCCGCGGCGCGCGAGGGGCTGGGCCGGATCGTCCAGCACTGCGGCCGGATCTCCGAACTGCTCGCCGCCAGCCGCGCCCGCGAGGCGGCGCGGCGCGGAGGCGCGGCGTGAGCGATCCGCGCCCGCCCGCCGGCGCCGCCGGCGGCAAGATCCTGCTGGTCGACGACGACCGCGCCCTGCGCGAGATGGCGGCCGGCTTCCTGCGCTCGCTGGGCCACGAGGTCGACGACGTGGCGACGCTGGAGCAGGCCCGCGCCCGGATCCGGGCCCGCCCCTTCGAGCTGGTGCTGGCCGACCTGATTCTCGAGCACGGGACCGGGCTCGACCTGCTGGCCGAGATCCGCCGCGAGGCGATCCCGTGCGAAGTGATCATCATGACCGGGCACGGGGGGGTCGAGTCCGCGGTGCAGGCGATCCGCGAGGGGGCGTACGACTACGTGACCAAGCCGCTCTCGCTGACGCGGCTGTCGCTCGACGTCGGGCGCGCCCTCGAAAAGCACCGGCTGGAGCAGGACGTGCTGCGGCTGGCGGCGGCGAAGGACAACGCCTTCGGCGGGATCACCGCCGCCTCGGCTGCGATGCGTCCCGTCGTCTCACTGCTGCGGCGCGCCGCCGACAGCGACAGCAACCTGCTGCTGCTGGGCGAATCGGGGACCGGCAAGGAGATCGCGGCCCGCGCGGTGCACGAACACTCGCGCCGCGCCGGGCAGCCGTTCGTCGCGGTCCACTGCGGCGCGCTGCCGGGTGAGCTGCTGGAAAGCGAGCTGTTCGGCCACGTCCGGGGTTCGTTCACCGGGGCCGACCGCGAGCGCAAGGGGCTGTTCCTCGCAGCGAACGGCGGCACGCTGTTCCTCGACGAGGTCGGGACCGCGCCGGCCCGCGTGCAGGTGGGGCTGCTCCGCGCGCTGCAGGAACGGCGGGTGCGCCCGGTCGGTGCCGAGCAGGACCTGCCGGTCGACGCGCGGATCGTCGCTGCGACCAACGCCGACCTCGACGCGGAGATGGCGGAGGGGCGGTTCCGGCTCGACCTCTACTACCGGCTCGCCACCTTCGTGGTGCAGCTGCCGCCGCTGCGCGAGCGGCGCGAGGACATCCCGCTGCTGGTCGGCCCGCTGCTCGAGGACGCGGTCCGCCGCTCCGGCCGCCGGGCGACGATCTCGCCGCGCGCGCTGGCCCGGCTCGCCGGCTACGACTGGCCGGGCAACGTGCGGGAGCTGGCGCACGTCCTGGAGCGCGCCGTGCTGCTGGCGGAGGGGTCGGTGATCCGGGAGCAGGACCTGCCGCTGCCGGAACCGGCCGGGCCGGGCGGGGCGGTCCTCACCCTGGAAGAGGTCGAGCGGCAGCACATCGAGCAGGTCCTCGCGCAGTGCGGGGGGAACAAGGTCCGCGCCGCCCGGCTGCTCGGGATCCCGCGGCCCAACCTCTACCGCAAACTCGAGCGGTACGGGCTGGAGACCGGTCCGCTCCCCGGCGAGCCGGAGCCCACGAACGAGCCGCCGGCGGCCCCGGCGGCCCCGGCCGGGGGGCCGGCCGCCGAGCCGCCGCGACGGAGGCAGTCGGGCCTCTTCTGACCGGCCTCCGGCGACCTCGATTCCCGGCGCCCGACCCCGCCGCTGTCCGCCGGCGGACAGGTTCGTGAGGGCCCGGGGCCCCGGATCCCGCCCCGCGGGCCGCGCTGCGCCGTTCCTGCCCGCCAAGCGGCCCGGTCCGGGGCGGCCTGTGTCAAAAATTCGCACCCCGGGGAGCGGGCGCTGTCTCCTGGCGGACAGTTTCCGCCCCGGTTCGCCCTCTCCCGCCCGCGAATTCCGGACGCGTTCCCCCGAAAGTTCCTGAAACGACTGCCGATAAGAGGATCGCCCCGCGGTACCACGGGCGTGGCACAGCAGTTGCTCTCCCTCTCCGCGTATGCGAAACGACCGAGCCCACGGAGCAGCGATGAAGGAGCAGGCACAGGGGGCCGTCCGGCCCGCGACGAGGACCGAGGAGGCCGTCCGGCGGCTGCGCCCGGTGGACGGCTTCGTGGTCGGGGGCGAGGCCGAGTGGGTCGGCGGCCAGAACCTCTGGCTGCTGCTGTCCCGCCCCGGCGAGCGCCTGATCGACTTCTTCGTCGAGGACGACGACCAGGGGCTGTCGCCCGATCCGGTGCCCTGCGCCTGCGCCGGGGTGCTGCCGGACGGCACGGTGGTGATCGGAGAGGTCGACTGGGAACTCGACCGCTTCCTGTCGGAGATGCTGGACGAGCAGGGGAACGCCGCCGCGCGCTAGGCGCGCCGCAGGGGATCAGGAGCGCCACGATGACGACGAGTCCGTGCCCAGTGATGCCGCGTGAGCAGAAGACCAGCCAGCCCGCCGAGCCGCTCTACGACCGGCTGGTCCCGGCGTCGCGCGACGACCTGCTGCGGATCGAGGCCGGCGCCACGGCGCAGGCGGTGCACGCCGCGCTCGACGACGGCGCGCGCCCGGTCGAGATCCGCTTCGCGGGCCGCACGATTCACGCCCGCCCGCTCGACACGCGACGCTTCGTCCGCGCGATGAGCCGCTTCGTCAGCCTCAACTGAGGGGCGGGAGCGACGATGGGCGCGACCCTGCTGGCACGCGAGCCGCGGGTCCTCGGCGGGCGGCTGATGGCCGCACTCGTGTCGCAGGCCACGCACGACCTCAACAACCACCTGACCGCGATGCTCGGCAAAGCCGAGTTCGGCCTGCTGGTGGCCGACCCCGAGCGCAAGACGGCCGCGCTCTCCGGCGTGCTCGAGGCCGGCGAGGCCGCGCGGCGGCTGGTGGCCGATCTGCAGCGCCTGGCCGCCTACTCCGAAGGGGCCGGGGACGCCGTCCCCGCGGCCGAGGTCGCACAGCTCGCGACGCGGCTGCTGGACCGCCGGCTGAAGCGCGCCGGGATCGCCGTGACCTGCCGCGGCAGCGGGCCGGGCCCGCTCCGGCCGCGTGCCGCCGCCGCTGCGCTCGCCCTCTGGTGCGCCCTGCGCCGGCTGCTCGAGGATGTGGGGGGCGGTGCGCCGCGCACGCTGGAACTGTCGGTCAGCTGTGCCGGGCGCGACGGCGAGATCGCGGTCCGGATCGACGGAGCGGTCCTCTCGGCGCACACCCTCGACGCGCTCGACGGATCGCTGGCCGACGTGGGGGCGCGGCTCGAGCGGCACGGCGGGTGGCTGCTCGTGGTCCTGCCCTGAGACGCCCGCTCAGGCGAACCCGCGCCGGCGGTGGCCGGCCACCACTCCCGCGAACAGCACGAACGCGAAGATCGCTCCGCTGACCGCGCCGGGCAGCACCGGGCGCCCCGTCGCGTCGACGAAGGTCGGCAGCAGGTTCGCCAGCACCAGGTTCAGCGCGATGTGCGCGACCATCACCAGGTACAGATTCCGCGAGGCTTCGAGCAGCAGGCCGAGCAGCACCGACATCGCGAAGACGAAGGCCAGCGCGCCGAGGTTGCGGCGCAGGCTCGCCGCCGGGTCGACGTGCTCGAGCGTGAAGCTGGCGGAGACCGCCCCGATCGCGGTCAGCCGCCCGAGCCGGTGCTCCTCCAGCCCCAGCCGCTTGAGGATCATCACCAGCGCGTTCTGCAGCATGCCGCGGTAGAACAGTTCCTCGGCGACGCCGCGCACGACCTGCGCGCCGATCGCGGTGGCCAGCAGGCCGGGCGCGGCGGCCGGAATGCCGAGGCGCGCGCCGGCGAACCAGCCGCTGGCGAACACGAGCGTGGTCGTGACGGCCCAGGCGGCCAACGCCAGCCACAGCGCCGAGGCGAGCCGCTCGCGCGTCAGGAAGACGGCGAGCCGCGGGTAGATCTGGCGCAGCACCGGCAGCAGCACGAGCGCGGCGCCGAGCAGACCGAACCCGGTCCAGAGGCGGTACAGCGCGTCCGCCAGCCGAGGGTCGCCGGAGTGCGGGACGATCCAGTTGAAGGCACCGGCAAGCAGGTCGCTCGTGATCCACTTCTCGCCCAGCAGGACCACGACCAGCGGGAGCAGCTGGGCGACGGTCGGCTCGTCGGGACGCGGCGGGTCGCCCCACAGGTCGAGGCCGCGGCGGCGATTCAGCAGGTCGAGCAGCAGCAGCAGGGCGAAGGCGGTGAAGAGCAGGCCGGAAAAAGCGTCAGGCAGGCCGGGCCAGCGCGGCGTGCCGCCGTGGAAGGAGCGGAGCAGCCCCGAGGTCGCGATCGCGGAGACCAGCATGAGCGCGATCGCCGCGCGGACCCACGGCGCGCGCGATGAATAGGCCGGGGGGCCGGCGGAAGGGGCGGCTGGAAGGGACAAGCGGTCCTGGATCCTCGTGGGGGGGGTGCCGGCGCGGCCCCTGCAGGAATTATGATCCGCGCGGCGGCCCCGTGCGGCCGACCCGAGCGAGGCCGACCATGAACCAGCCTTCCGCCCAGGCCAACATCACCGTCCCGGTCGTCGTCGGCGGGCTGATCGGCGCCGTGATGGCGGTCGTTCCGCCCTGCTGCTGCCTGTGCTGCCTGAACGCGGTGGTCGCCGGCGCGATCGCCGGGGGGATGTTCGCGCGCGCGGCGGGGTTCCCGCCGATGGAGCGCGGCGCGCTGATCGGATCGCTGGCGGGGGCCCTCGCCGGGGCCGGCCGCTCGGTGCTCGAATCTCTCGGAAATGCCGCCATGGGGCCCTGGATGGACGGCTGGGTCGACCAGGTCGCGCGCTACGGCGACTCGGAGGCGCGCGAACTGCTGGAGCAGCTGGGCGCGTGGGAGGGCGGGGGCGGCCCGGGCTGGTTCCTGGCCGGGCTGGCCACCAACGTCGCCGTCGGCGCGGTTCTCGGCGCGCTGGGAGGGATGCTCGGCGTGGCCCTGATGCGGCGCGAGCCGCCGCCGCCGGCCCCGTCATATCCCCCGCCGCCGCCGCCGTACCCGCTCCAGCACCCGCCCTACCCCCCGCCGCCCGCGGCCCCGGTCGACGCGCCGCCGGTTCCGGCGCCGCCGGTTCCACTGCCGCCGGCCGACCCGTCCGGCTCCGCGGGACCGCCTCCGTCCGCGCCGCCGGCCCGGGAATCGCGGATCGCGGGGGGGAGCTCTCCTCCTCCGTGGCCGCCGTCCGCGGGAACACCGGGCGACGCCGACCCGCCGGGGGGCGGCCGCGCGGACTGAACGGAGAGGGGCTGGCGGAAGCGTGTGGGAATCGAACCCACCCGTGACCGGTGCGACCGACCACGCAACGGTTTTGAAGACCGCGGGAGGCACCAGCCCCCGTGCGCTTCCGTGGGCCAACCACGGCGACTTATTGTACCCACGGTTTCCGGCCCGGGAGGCCGCGAGCCGGGGGGACTGGACCCGGACCCCCCGCCCGGGTTAGATTCTCCCGCCCATCGCGTGGATGGGGGGACAGGGCCCGGCACCTGCCGGGACAGTAACGGCCCTTCGGGGCGAGGCAGCGACCGGGTCCAACGTCTGATCATGGGTAAGAGACTCTTCGTAGGGAACCTCCCGTACAGTGCCACCGCGGACGACCTGCGGGCGCTGTTCGCGGAGCTCGGTGAAGTCACCGACGTCCACATCGTCATCGACCGCGAGACCCAGCGTCCGCGCGGCTTCGCCTTCGTCTCGTACGCTTCGGACGAGGTCGCGGCCAAGGCGGCGCAGGAGATGAACGGCCGCTCGTTCGGCGGCCGGCCGCTCGTGGTCAACGAGGCGCGAGAGCGCGGCGAGGGCCCGCCCCCGGGCGCGCGGCCGTCCGGCCCGCGTCCCGGCGGCTTCGGCGACCGTCCCCCGCGCCCCGGCGGCTTCGGCGACCGCCCGCCGCGCCCGCCCGGCAGCGGCCCCGGCGGGCCGCGTCCCGGCGGCTTCCGGGGCCCCCGCGGTGCGTCCATGCCGCCGCCCGAGCCGCTGCCGACGGAAGAGCGCCGGCCGCGCACCGCGCCCAAGAAGAAGGTCGACCACGACCGCGACCGCACCCCTACCACCCGGCCCCGCGAGGACGAGAAGGAAAAGGGCGGCGCGAGCTGGCGGCAGTGGATCGACGAAGACGAGTAGCCGCTAGTCGCTTCCAGGGTGTCCCGGCAGGCGCGCCCACTCCGCCACGCCGCGCTCGGGTTCCAGCTGGAGCGTCGTGTGGTGGATGTCGAACCGCGCGGCGAGCAGCCGGTTGACGCGGGCCAGCGTCGCCTGGGCGTCCTCCCCGGTCCGCAGCCGGACGTGCGCCGCCAGCGCGACGCGTCCCGGCGTGACGCACCAGACGTGCAGGTCGTGGACCGCCGCCACCCCGGCTTCCCCCAGCAGCGCGCGCTCGATCGCGGCGGCGTCCTTCCCGGCCGGCGCGACGTCGAGCAACACTTCCGCCGCCTCGCGCAGGATCCGCCAGGCCGACAGGCCGATCAGCGCGGCGACGGCGAGGCTGGCCAGGGGGTCGGCCCAGGTCCAGCCCAGCGCGAGCACGGCCAACGCGGCGAGGATCGCGGCGCCCGAGCCGAGCAGGTCGCCCAGCACGTGGATCAGCGCCGCGCGCAGGTTGATGTTGTCGGCGCCGTCGCCGCGGGACGGGTGCGCGTGGCCGTGGCCGCTCCCCGTGCGCAGCACGAAGAAGACGACGAGGTTCACGACGAAGCCGATTGCCGCGACCAGGAGCATCAGCCGCGCGTCGATCTCCACCGCGCGCAGGCCGGCGAGCCGCAGGACCGCCTCGTAGGCGATCCGCACCACCAGCAGCCACAGCAGGACCGCGTTGGCCAGGGCGGCCAGCACCTCGGCACGGTGGAAGCCGAAGGTGTAGCGCGCCGTGTGGGGCCGCGCCGCGACCACCGCGGCGACGAGGGCCAGCACCAGCGCGGCCGAGTCGGCCAGCATGTGGACGGCGTCGGCGAGCAGCGCGAGCGAGCCGGAGAGCCAGCCCCCGACCGCCTCGACCGCGGCGAAGGCCAGCGTCAGCGCGAGCCCGAGCGCGAGGCGTCCGCGGGCGCTCCGTCCGCGAGCGGCACCGTGGTCGTGGCCCGCGTGGTCGTGACCAGTGTGGTCGTGCATGATGCGGACGCAGCCTAGCCCGCCGGTCGCGGCCGGGGCAAGGCGTTCGCGACGCGGGAGGGGAGGAGGGGAGATGAGGCTGGGCGCGTCAGGGCTGGTCGCGGCGGTGGCGGTCACGGCGGCGTTCGCGGGGCGGGCGGCCGCGCCCCCCGCGCTGCCCGCCAGCGCCACCGTGCGCGAGGTGAAGGACGGCGACACGCTCGTCATCGAAGCCGCGGGGAAGCCGCTCACGGTCCGGCTGATCGGGATCGACACGCCCGAGGAGCGACACCCCGAGGCGGAGCCGCAGTACCTCGCGGCCGAGGCGCACGCCGAGCTGGCGCGGCTGGTCGGCGGAAAGACGGTGAAGCTCGTCGCCGACCCCGGGGCCGGCGACGATCGCTACGGACGGGCTCTCGCCTACGTCGAGACGCCGGACGGGCGGGATGCCGGGGCCGTGCTGGTCGAGGCCGGCCTGGCGCGGGCTTTCGAGCGCTACGACTACGCGCGCAAGGCGCGCTATCGCGGGCTCGAGGCGGCGGCGCGCGCGGCCGGGCGCGGGGTCTGGCAGGAGGGCGGGCTGGCCGAACTGCGCTGGATCGTCGCCTCCGGCCGGGGGGCGATCGAGGTCCACGCGATGACCGGCGGGCGCTTCGCGGTGGTCGTTGACGGCTGGGCGCGGGCCGGGGTCAAGGGGCGCTCGCGTGCGCGGGACGAGCGCGGCTCGCTCGACGACGCGATCTGGGAGGCGCACCGCGCGCTCGGCGCGAAGCGCTTCGACCCGTCGCGGGCGCTCGAGATCCTCGCGGCCGCGGGCTTCGTGCCGCTCAGCGCCCCGGCGCCAGCAACTCCAGCGCCTCCGGAGCGACCCGCCGCTCCGCCACCGCCGTCCCGTCGAGGGTCGTGAGGTCCTGCTGGGACAGCTCGAGCCGCGGCGCGAACGCGGCGTCGAGGAACGCCGCCGCGAGCCGCGCCTCGGGCGCCGCGCCGCAGCCCTCGATCGCGTCGGCGTCGGTTGGCGTCGCGCAGGCCAGCAGCGTGTCGCCCCGCGCGAACAGGCAGAGCCGCCGGCCCGCGTCGCCGACCGCGAACGGGGCGGCCGCATCGAACTCGAAGCGCGGCGAGCCCAGCGCGCGCGCCGCGGCGCGCTCTGCGGCCGGGTCGCCGCCCGGGCGCGCTCGGGCCGGCAGCGCGAGCCCGAGCCGGCGCAGCGCGCCGGGATCGCGCTCCAGTACCTCCTCGAACAGCTCCGCGGACTCGTCGATCCGGCCCAGGCGCCAGGCGGCGGCCGCCATCCGCGCGGCGAGCCGCACGCGCAGCAGCACCTCCTCCGCCGGCAGGCTCGTGCGTGCGGCGCGCCCCTCGACGAGGCAGCCCGGATCGTCGCCGGCCAGGCAGACCGCCTCGGCCCGCAGCGCCGCAAGGTAGGCGGCGCGCAACTCGCGGGACTGTCCCGCGGGCGGCTCGGCCGGCTCGTGCAACCAGCGCTCGACCAGCGGGCGGACGGCGGCCGGGCCGAGCAGCGCGACCGCGTCGAGCTGGAGCCACGGCGGGGCGGCCAGCTGCGGCACGGTGGCCGTCGACTCGTTGGAGGCCTCGAGCCCGCCCGCCAGCAGCACCGGCGCGACGCGCCGGCCGGCATACCAGGCGCGCAGCCGCTGGCCACCTGCGGCGGCCCGCGCCGGGATCGTCGCGGACCAGCCGCAGACCGCGGCGCGCTCGTCGAGCAGTTCGGCCAGCGTCCGACGGATCGCCCGTTCCAGCAGCGCCGACTCGGCGATCGTCGCTTCCTCGCTCCCTGACCAGTGCGCGGCGCGGTCGGGCTCGTCGAGCGCGCGCCCGACCGCGTCGAGCGCGCGGTCCGGGTGGCCGGCCAGCAGCAGCACCTGGGCCGAGGTGAAGAGCGCCTGGGCCCGCGTGTACTGCTGGACGCGGCGCGGTGCGGCGCGGACCGCGAGCGTCATCGCGCGCGCCGCGGACGCGGCCTCGCCCAGCCGCCCTTCCGCCGCGTAGAGCGCGGCCAGGTCGCGCCACGGGTTGGACTCCTCGTCGGGGACGCGCGTCGATTCCAGCAGCAGCCGTTCCGCCTCGTCGAAGCGCCCCGCGTCCTGGGCCGAGACCGCGGCGTTGCGCAGCGCCAGCCCGGCGGGGAAGTCGTAGCGACGGACCGCCTCGAGCACCGCGACGCAGGCCGGGTAGCCGTCGAGCGCGCACAGCCCGTTGCGCCCGATCACTTCCTCCAGGGGGTCGCCCGTGGCCAGCGCCCGCGCCGCTGCGGCCCGGGCCTCCTGCTCGCGGCCGAGCTTCATCAGCGGCCAGACGTCGAGGCCGTGCAGGAACGGGTCGTAGAGCGCGCGCACGCGCGCGGCGTAGCCCAGCGTCTGCTCGAAGCGGCCGAGGTCGGACGAGGCCCACATGAGGTGATACAGCGCCTCGCGGTGCCAGCGCTCCTGGCCGGGGCGGGCGACGCCCCCGGGCGACTCCGTCAGCGCCAGCGCGCGGCGGAAGCTGGCCAGTGCCAGCGGCGTGTTCCCCTCGCCGTCGTGCAGCGCGCGCCCCAGCACCAGTTCTCCGACCGCGGAGCGCGGGTTCTTCGCCAGCGCGCGCTCGGCCAGCTCGCGGGCGCGGACGAAGCGCCCTTCCTGTGCGGCGCGCAGCGCCTCGGCCTCTTCGGAGCCGGCCGGCGGCGTGCCCGCGCGAGCTGGTTCCGCCACCGCCGCGGCGGGTCCGAGCACGAGGGCGAGGGCGAGGGCGAGAGCGACGGCGACGGCGTGGACGGGGCCGGCCGCCCGGCCCGCAGGGCGGGGGCTGCGAAGGGGCGAGAGCACCGCCCGAGAATACGCGGCGAGCGGGCTGCGGACCAAAGCGTCCGGCCCGGGCCCCGCGCGACGGGACCCGGGCCGGGGCCGAGGAGAGGGAGGAAGGAGGAGGGTCAGGTCAGGCGATCAATTCAGCGGGCCGCGCGCGTCTCGTCGCGCGGCGGCGCCGGCTCGTACGGCGGGACCGTGACGAGGCCGGGGACGACGGTCGCGACGCGCAGCGCCCGGGGTGAGGATCCAGCGGCAGGGGCGCTCTGGTGCAGGCCGACGAGGTGCGTCAGCCCGCGTGCGTCCTGCCGCAGCACGAGGTGCGAGGAGGTCCTGGTGGCACGCCCGAGCCGGCCGTCGCGGAACACGCTCGCGACCGGCCGTCCGTCGATGAGCACCTGGACGAGGCTTCCGGTTCCGACCGGCCGGAGCACCACGGCCCCGCCGGCGAAGAGCTGGTCGCCGATCACGACCGGCCCGGCGATCTCGGCGCCCAGCGACGAGGCGGCCTGCGCCGGAACCGAGGCGGCGGCCAGGGCCAGGGTGAGCATCGCCATCCCGTGAAGCAGCGTCCTCGCGTTCATCGTCGTAACCCTCCTCGGCCAGAGAGTGAGCAAGACTGATGCCACGCGCCGCCGCGGGCGCACACGGCGCGCCACGGACGCCTCCGGATCGAAGTGGATTCCGGGATCTTCGCCGCGCATCCGGAATCCGGCGCCTGGCCGGACAGAGTGTCCGAACCGGCGGCCGGGTGGGCTCAGCCGCGGCGGAGCGTGGCCCGCGTCGCGGCCTCGAGCGGCCCCGCCAGCGCGTCGGCGACGACCGGCGCCGGATCGGCGACGCCGGGCGCGAGCACGATCCGGTGCGCGAACAGCGGTCCGGCCAGCGCGGTCAGGTCGTCGGTCGAGACGAAGCCGCGGCCGCGGCGCATCGCGCGGGCCTGCAGCGCCGGGACGGCCTGGACCAGAGAGCGCGTCGAGAGTCCCTGCGCCACCCTCGCGTCGGTGCGCGTCGCGCGCGCGAGATCGACCAGGCACGAGCGCAGCTCGGGCGCGAAGTGGACCTCGCGCTCGACCGCGTCGCGCGCCGCGAGCAGTTCGCCGGGAGTGATCCTGGGAAGCGTGGAAGGGCTCGGGTGCAGCCGCTGGCGGTAGCTGGCGACGACCTCGAGCTCGGCCTCGCGCGCGATCGGCTCCATCCGGATCTTGAACAGGAAACGGTCGAGCTGCGGCGCGGGGAGCGGGAAGGTGCCGGCCAGGCCGAGCGGGTTCTGGGTCGCGACGACCAGGAACAGCGGATCGAGCGGATGGGTCACGTTGTCGACCGTGACCTGGCGCTCGGCCATCGCCTCGAGCAGCGCCGACTGCACCTTGGGCGAGGTCCGGTTGATCTCGTCGGCCAGCAGGACGTGCGCGAAGACCGGGCCCGGCATGAACTCGAAGCGGCCGTGCTCGGGGTCGAAGACCGAGACGCCGGTGATGTCGGAGGGGAGCAGGTCGGGCGTGAACTGCACGCGGCGGAAGGCCGAGAAGGGCGAGCCATCGGCGTCGAGCGACGCGCCGAGCGCGCGGGCCAGCATCGTCTTCCCCGAGCCGGGGAAGTCCTCGAGCAGCACGTGCCCGCCGGCGAGCCACGCGACCACGACCAGATCGATCACCTCGTCGCGGCCGACGATCGCCTCGCCGAGCCGCTCGGCGACGCGCCGCGCCGTGTCGGCGGCCTGCTCGAGCCCCGAGCCACCGGGTCCGGCCGGGGTGTCGGTCTTGTCGTCGATCGTGCTGCCGTCCTGCTCCACCGTCGGTCTCCCCGGCGCGCGTCAGCGGCTCCGGACCCAGCGCCACGGGTCCAGCCGGCCCCACCATACCCTCGCGCGCGCGCCGCGTCCCGCGTCCGTCGCACGCTGCCGCGCCACCGCGCGCGCCAGGCCCGCTGCCGCGCGCGGCTCGACCGGCCGGCCGCCGAAGCGCGCGGCGAGGTGCGCCGCGGTGAGCGGCTCGATCGCCGGCGCGGCCGCCGCCGCGCGGGCGGCGAAGGCCTCGCGCGTCTCGCCGGTGGCGCGGACCAGCCCCGCCTCCGCCAGCCGGTCGAGCGCGGCACGCAGCGCCAGCCGCGCCGCCCGGTCCCGCCGCGCGAGCCGAGGGGCGAGCCGGCGCCACAGCTTCGCGGCGTGGCCCACGCCGGCCCAGGCCAGGAGCGCCGAGCCGAGCACCAGCAGCGTCTCCGCGCGGCCGGGCAGCCGGTAGGGGGCGGGCGTGCCGCGGCCGGCGCCGCCGGGGCGGGGACGCGCCAGCTCGCCGAGCAGGCGCTGCAGGTCGAGGCTCGGCGCGGCCAGCGGCGGGTCGATCGACGGCGGCGAGGAGTCGAGCGGGACCCAGCCGACGCCGTCGAGGTACAGCTCGGCCCAGGCGTGCGCGTCGCCGGCGCGCAGCAGCAGGGCCGAACCGCCGGCGCGGTCCGCGGCCTCGTAGGCGTAACCGGCGGCGACGCGCGAAGGGAGGCCCATCGCGCGCAGCAGGTAGGCCGCGGCGTGCGCGAGGTGCACGCAGTAGCCGATCCGGTCGCCGAACAGGAACGACCCCGTCGGGTCGTCGGCCGCGGCGTGCCGCGAGCGCAGCGAGTACTGCGTGTGCTCCTCGAGCCAAATCGCCACCGCGAGCGCGCGGGCCCACGGGTCGCCCGCGTACTCCGGGCGCAGCGTCCTGTCGATCTCCGCCGCCAGCGCGGCGTAGCGCGGATCGCGCGGCGCCTCGCGCAGCGCGGCGTCCTGCGCCGCGGGCCAGCGCGGGTCTCCCGCGGTCCGGCCGAGCAGCCGTGGCAGCTTCGCGGTCAGGACCATCGAGCGGGTGTCGTACGTGCGGCGGAACAGCGCCGGGTCGGCGTTCGGGACCGACTCGATCGCGAACCCGTCGGCCAGCACGGGGGGCAGGACGTGGTCGCGCACGAGCGAGACGGTCGCGTGGAGCGGGTCGCGGAACGCCCCGCCGGGGGGCAGCGCGCGGGTGTCGCGCGCGCCCGGCGCCGGGAAGCCGTCGAACAGGTCGGCGTCGAGCCCGGTGCCGTCGGCGCCCGTGCCGTCCCGCGCGCGGACCAGCCGCCGGCCGTTGTGAACCGCGAACGCGACCTGGCGGAAGTAGAAGACGCCGTTCGAGGGCTCGACGTCGTCGTGCACCACGACGACCGCGACCGGCGCCTCGGCACCGGCTGAGGAGTAGTCGTCGCGGAACGGCGCCATCTCGTCGGGCCGCTCGCCGTGGCCCGGACTGGGGACGGTCAGGCCCAGCGGGTTCTGCCCGCCGCGCGGCGCCTGCGGCCGCTCCCCGCCCGCGCCGCTGCCGCGCTCGCCGCGCGGGTCGCCGGCGAGCCGCAGCGGGTCCTCGGACGGCAACCGCAGCAGCCCGAGCCCGGGGGCGAAGCGGACCAGCGTGGCCGCCGCCAGGAGCAGCAGCAGCCCGGCCAGCCAGGCCCGCCGCGCCCGGCCGGGGCGGTAGAGCGCGAGCGAGCCCAGGACGCCGGCGATCGCGCCCAGCGCAGAGAAGACCAGCGCCGGGTGCCACCCCGCGAGGAAGGCGCGGTCCGAGACCGCATACGGGAGGTGGATCGCACCGCCGCGGTGCGGCGCCAGCAGCAGCGCGGCCGCGCCGACCAGCGCCGCGAGCGGGAGCACCCGCATCGCGGGCACGCGGGCCGCGGCGTGCGCCAGCAGCAGCGCGCCGGCGAGGGCCGGCGCGCCGAGCGCCAGGGCTTCGCGTCCCCGCGCCAGCAGCTCCGGCCAGGGGACGAGACCGGGGGGCAGCCGGTCGAGCAGCGCCGTCGCCAGCGCGCCGGCGAGCAGGACGAGCAGCGCGGCCGCGGGGACGACGAAGGCCCGCGCGCGGCTGCGCGCGGTCCGCGCGCCGGCGAACCCCCCGAGCAGCGCCGCGCCGATCGCGACCGCCAGGCCCGTCCGGCTTGCGGCCGGTGCGAAGAGCAGCCCGGCCGCCGCGCCCAGCACGAGCGCGATCGGGAGCCCCTGCCGCCGCGGGGCCGGGGCCGTCATCGCGCGGCCCCGGCGGCAGCGTGCGGCTCCGTCCCGGCCAGGACGGCGAGCCGGCCGCTGACCCGGTCGGCGAGCACGAGCCGCGCGCCGCTGGCGGCGAGCGGGGCGAGGCCGCGCGCCAGCGCGTCGAAGGGCGGGCGCCCGGGCTCGCCGCGGAGCAGCGCGCGCTCCAGCAGCGCCGGCCGCTCCGCGCTCGGCCCGGCGTCGGCAGCCGCGACGATCGCGAAGCGCGACGGGTCGGTGGCGACCGACGCCAGCACGCGCGGGAGCCAGGCGCCGGCGTGCGCCGGCACGGCCAGCAGCACCGGGCTGCCCGGCTCGGCTGCGCCGAGCGCGAGCGCCGCGGCGAGGTCGGCTGCGCCGCGGCTGCGGTGCGCGGAGGAGGCGGCCAGCAGGTCGAGCGCCCACGGCAGCTCGCGCACCGGCGCCGGGGCGCCGTCGCAGGCGAACGGGAGGTCGTCGCCGAACAGCCCGCTCTCCAGCACGACGCGCGCGGCCGCCGCGGCGGCGTCGTCCTGCTCGCCCGCGACGAGGTAGAGCAGCGGCCGCCCCTCGGGGGCGCGGGCCGGTTCGGGGGCGCGCACCATGAGCTGCCGCGAACGCGCGTAGACCTTCCAGAGGATCAGGCGCGCGGGATCGGAGCGGGTGTAGGTCCGGAAGTCGACGAGGTCGCCGCGCGGCGGCCCGGTGGGCCACGCCAGCAGGTCGCCGAAGGCCAGGTTCGCCGCCAGCTCGGCCGCCGCCAGCCGCCCCGGATCGGGCAGCGCGCGGACGGAGCGGGGCTGCGTCACGCGCGCCGCGAAGCGCCAGAGCCCCAGGAGGTCCTCCGCGCCCAGCTCGCGCACGATCGCCTCGGCCAGGGCGCGGTCGGGAAAGGTCACCTGCTCGTTCCACTGCGGCGCCCCGGGAGCGGGCGAGACCTCGGCCGCCGGCGAGAGCCAGCGCAGCCGGGGCGTCGCCGCGAGCGGCACCACGCGGACCGGGAGCGCGAGGCCGGTCGCGACCGGACGCCCCGCGACCGCCTCCAGCCGGGAGCCGCCGGCGGCGCTCGCCCGGCGCAGGTCGCGCCGCGCCAGGGCCAGCGAGAGGCCCGCGGCGGCCCCGCTCGCGGCGAGCAGCGCCAGGCCCCACAGCGCCGCAATCGTGACCACCAGGTCGATCCGCCCGCGCCCGTACCAGAGCGCCGCGCCGGCCGCCGCCAGCAGGAACAGGCCCGCCGGCCGGATCGGGACCGCGCGGACCCACGCGGAAAAGCGTCGGACCGCCGGCGTTCCGGGGCGGGGAGGCGCCGCCTGGGGCGCGGTCGACATGGGCGCGAGTGTAGAGGGAGGGCGGGGGTGGTGCGAGCCGCCGGCCGGTCCCGGGGGGGCCGCGCGCCCGGCTGGTCGGCGGCGCGGAATGCACTCACAATGCGCCGGTTGCCGGCCGGACGGCCGGCCCGAGGTGATGAAACAGATGAGCCAGTCCGGAACGGAACAGCGGGTCGTGCGCGGGGCCCTCCTCGCGCTGGTCGTGGTGGCGGTGGCGTCGGCGCCGGCCTGCCGCAAGGGGCAGCCGGAGAAGCCGGAGTCGCCGCTCGACAAGATCCCGACCAAGGAAGCGGTCGTGCTGGTCGGCGAGCGCAAGATCTCGGGGGCCTGGCTCCGCAACTGGTGCGCGACGCAGGAGCTGCAGTTCCTGCGCGGCGGGATGCCCGGCCAGGTCGACGAGTTCTCGCTGGTCCAGGCCGGGCGGCAGATCCTGACCAAGGTCGTGCTGATCGCGGGCGAGGCCGAGCGCCGCGGGCTGACCGTCAGCGACCAGGAGATCCAGGACCAGCTCTCGAAGGAGATGAAGCTCTTCCCCTCGACCGAGGCCTGGCGCGACCGGATGACCGCCTCGGGGATGACGGTCGAGGAGCGCAAGGAGCAGATCCGGCTCGAGCTGCTCTTCAACAAGTACCGGGAGCAGATCGCGACCCCGGAGGTGGTCAAGACCCGCGCCAACCCGGAGATGGCGAAGGAGTACTACGACCGCTTCCCGCAGCAGTTCGAGCGCCCGCGCCAGGTCCACCTGGCGCACATCATGCGCTCGGTCGCCAAGGACGCCCCGATCGACCAGCGCGAGAAGGAGCGCGCCAACATCGAGAAGGCGCGCGCGCGCGTCTCCAGCGGCGAGAAGTTCGAGGACGTGGCCCGCGAGGTCTCGACCGACGTCTCGGCGATCAAGGGGGGCGACATCAAGTGGGTCGACGAGCGGGCCCCGATCGCTCCGGAGATCAAGGCCAAGGTGCTGATCCTGAAGCCGGGCGAGATGACCGAGATCATCGAGTCGCCGGCCGGCTACCACATCTTCCAGGCGATCGAGGTGCAGGAGCCCGGCGTCGTGCCGTTCGCCGAGGCCCGGGAAGGGATCCAGCAGCAGCTGCTCGAAAAGGCCCTGCAGGTCTCGATGGAGCGCGCCGCCGCCGACCTGCAGCAGCAGACCAAGGTCCAGTTCCTCGACCTCACGCCCTACATCGGCAAGCCGCCCGAGAAGGCTCCCGACGCCCCGGCCGCCGCGGGTGGGCCGCCGCCGCCGTCGCCGCCCGCGGGAGCCCCGCCCGCGAACTGACCGACGCCCGCCTCGAAACGCGTCAGGGCCGGCGGCGGGCCCACCATACGAGGCCGGCCGCCGCCAGCGTCAGGAGCGGCAGGCCGGCCGTCGCCCCGAGAGAGATCCACGCCGTCTCGCGCCGCGTGAGGGCGATCCGCGCCAGCGGACGCTCGCGCGCGGGGACCGAGAGCGGCGCCTCGTCCGGCAGCAGCCACGCTACCGTCGCGTTCGCGAGCCCGCGGTTCGCCAGCTGGTCGATCGCGGCGTTCGCAAACAGGTCGGCGTCCCCGGCGGCGACGATCCGCCCCGCGCCGGCCTGCGAGGCGGCGGCGAGCGTCAGCGGCCCGGGCGTATCGGGACCGTCGCGCACGAGCCCGCGCGCGGCGTCGCCCGGGGCCGTCTCACCCCACGCCTCCGGCGAGGTGCGGACCAGCGCGCGCGGGGCATTGTCCGGTGCGCGGTCGGCGTGGTCGGCGTGGTCGTGGTCGCCGGACTCCCCGTGCTCCGCGCCGGCGTATCCGCCCGGCGCGGCGAGCGAGCGGGCCAGCCGCACCAGCACAGGCATGTCGGCGACCGGGGTCCCCAGCGGGTCGCGCGGGTTGGCGAAGGCGTAGAAGCTCTCGGGCCCGAAGGCGGGCAGGCCATGGGCCGGGTCGAGTACCACGTCGTCGCGTGGCGCGAGGCCGGCCGCTCTCGAGCAGCGGCTCGAGCCCGCTCGCGGCGAAGCCTCCACCCCCGGCGAGCGGAACGGGCTCCAGCAGCAGCAGCGCCGAGCCGCCGTCCGCGACGAAGCGGGCGAGCGCGTCGCGCTCGGCGGGGAGCCACGGCGCCAGCGGCCCGGCGACGATCACGAGGTCGGTCCCCTCCGGGACGGCGCTCGCGCCGAGCGCGTCCCAGAGCTGGACGTCGAGGTCGGCGCGCGCCAGCAGTTCGGCCCAGCGCGACAGCCCCGCCTCGCCGGGGGCCGCCGGATCGCGCTCGCCGTGGCCGGTCGCAAAGCGCACGAGCGGGCGGCGCGCGCGGGTCACGGCGCGGATCGCCTCGAGCAGCGCCCCCTCCGCGCGCAGTGCGCGGACCGCCGGCGCGCCGTCCCAGGTCAGCGCGCCGTCGTAGTGGACGAGGTCCTCGGCCCGCACCACGCGGCGCCGCGGGCCGCTCTCGACCACTACCGCGTTGACGCTCTCGCGGAGCGGATCGAGCCCCAGCTCGCGCAGCCGCAGCGGCGACCGCAGCGGGTCGACCCGCTCGAACGTGAGCCGCTCCGGCGCCGCGGCGGCGAGCGTCGCCACCACGGCGTCCAGCTCGACCGCGGCGTCCGCCGGCAGCTCGTCGGCCGGGTGGAGCAGCGAGACGATCCGCACCGTCGCGGGAAGCGCCGCCAGGGCTCCGGCCGTGCCGGGCGAGAGCGTGTAGAGCCGCGCCGCGGTGAAGTCCCAGGCCGGACCGCCCCGCGCCGCGGCGGCGTTGGCCAGCGCGAAGACCGCCAGCGCCGCGGCCGGCCCCCCCCAGCCCCGCGCGCGCCGCCCCGCGCCGCCGCGCAGCCGCTCGACCAGCGCCGCCGCGAGCGCCGTGAAGACCAGCGTCCCGGTCAGCGGATAGACCAGCCGCCGGGCCGCGACCCGGCCGCGTGACAGCTCGTCCATCGCCGCCACCAGGTCGAACTGGTCCCAGGCCGCCCGGGCCGCGGGGGTCGTCGCGATCGCGCCGGCGGCGAGCGGCAGCGTGAAGAGCGCGACCAGCAGCACGAACCCCAGCGCCGCCGCGACGACCTGGTTGCGGGTCGTGGCCGAAGCGAACAGGCCGGCCGACAGCAGGTAGAGCCCGACCACGACCAGCCCCGTCAGCCCGGCGGCCGCGGCGGGCAGGTCGAGCCGGCCGGCGGTCGCCAGCACGCCGAGGAACAGCGGGAAGGGGGCGAGCAGCGCGAGGTAGAAGACGAGCGCCCCGAGCAGCTTGCCCGCCGCGATCCCGCCGCCGCTGACGGGGGCGGCCAGCAACAGCTCGATCGAGCCCGACTGCCGCTCCTCGGCCAGAAGGCGCATCGTCAGGAGCGGCAGCACGACCAGCAGCGGCAGCCAGAACAGGCTGGCGGTGAAGAGCGCGCGCTGGACCTCGAGCAGCGGCGCCGAGCCGATCCCCGGCAGCGCCAGCAGCGTGCTGAAGGCGTAGCCGAGCAGCGCGCTGGTCGCGGCCAGCACGACCCAGGCCAGCGGCTGCTGGAACAGCGCCAGCAGCTCGCGGTGTGCGATCCGCGTCGCGTGCGCCAGCGGCCGGATCATCGCGGCCGGCCCCGCAGGGTGGCTGCGAGAAAGGCCTCTTCGAGCGTCGGCATCCGGCGCGTCAGCTCGCGCAGCGTGATCCCGCGCGCGGCCGCGGCCTGGCCCACCGCCGCGCGCAGGTCCTCGGCCCCGGTCCACTCGAGGCGGCTCCAGCCGTCCTCCAGCGCGCGGATCGTCGGCGCGCCGCCCCGCGCCGCGACGGCCTCGGCCAGGGCCGGAGCGTCGGCCGACGGGCACTCGGCGCGCGTCGCGGCGCCGACGGCGCCGGCGCGCAGCGCGGCCACCGTCCCCTCGGCGGCGACGCGGCCGCCGTCGAGGATCACGACGCGGTCGCAGGTTTCCTCGACCTCCGGCAGCAGGTGCGACGAGAAGAGCACCGCGCGCCGTGCCGCGAGCGCGCGGACCAGCGCCCGCGTTTCGGCGGCCTGCGCCGGGTCGAGCCCCGCGGTCGGCTCGTCGAGCACCAGCGCCGGCGGTCCGCCCAGGAGGGCCGCCGCCAGCCCGACCCGCTGGCGATAGCCGCGGGAGAGGGCACCGATCAGCGTCCTCGCCGCGTCGGCCAGGCGGCAGGACTCGACCGCCTCGGCGATCGCTGCGGGGCGCGCCCGGCGCGGCAGGTCGCAGAGCGCGGCGCGGAAGGCGAGGAACTCGACGACCCGCAACTCGGGGGGCAGGGCGAGCTGTTCGGGCAGGTAACCCAGTCGGCGCCGTGCCTCGAGCGGTCGCGCGAGGGCGTCGACGCCGTCGATTCGGACCATCCCCTCGTCCGGTCGCAGCACCCCCGCGACCAGCCGCAGCGTCGTCGTCTTGCCGGCGCCGTTCGGCCCCAGGAGGCCCAGCACTTCGCCCGGCGCTGCCGCGAACCCGACGCCGTCCACGGCGCGAACGCGCCCGAAGCGGCGTGCCAGCCGATCGGCCTCGATCACCGCGGCGGTCCCGCGTCGGGTGACGGAGGGAGTTCCGGGATGGGCAGGCGCTCCGGGGCGTTCCAGGTCAGGGGCGGGATCTCGTCCTTCACGGTCGTGCCGAAGAAGCGGTACCCCTGGTAGGTCACGACCTGCCGCGAGACGGTGCGGCGCTCGTCCTCGTGGACCAGCTGGAAGGTCAGCAGCTCGACTCGCGTCGGGTAGGTGTAGCCCTCGTGCTCGAAGTCGAACTCGACCGTCACTTCGACGCCGAGCGGCGGCGGCGCGAAGGCGATTCCGATGAAGCGGAAGGCGGTCAGGTAGCGCGCCAGCTCGGTCTCGAGGCGCTCGTCCTGCAGGCTCGGCCGGGCCACCACGCGCACCATGTTCCCGGTGCGGTACTCGACCTCCGCGGTGCCGGTCCACTCGGTGATCCGGCGCTGTCCCGCGACCGGCGCCGAGGTCATCCACGAGACCGGGATCGCCAGCTTGTAGGGCGTGGTGTGCCACTCCCCGACCTGGAACCGCAGCGTGGAGCGGATCCCCGGGCGGAAGATCTGCGTCCACAGCATCGCTTCGGGGAAGGGGAGGTCGATCCGCTCCTCCTTCGTTTCGCCGGGGCGGGTGCGGAAGGCGCGGAACCCCTCCGGCCCCGCCCCCTCGCGCACCAGCAGGTAGTCGTAGGTCTCGACCTTCTCGCGCTTCGCCTGCTCGCCGTCGTAGCTCGCCTCGCGCAAGTTCTCCTGGACCGAGAACCCCAGCGCGCGCCGCGCGTAGCCGCTCGACTTGGCCTCGAGCACGCGCGCCAGCTCCTCGGGAAGCGGGGCCCAGACGGGGGCCGCCGGCCCGGGGTCGCCTGAGCGGGACGGGCCGGCGCCGGCGGCGAGGAGCAGCGACAGGGCGGCAAGGGCCGCGGCCCGCGGCCTCACGCCTCGCCCCGCCGGCCGATGAACGAGTGGTCGGCCGCCTCGCGGTGGATCGCGCGCAGCACCGCCAGCGCGCCGCGCCCGAGCTGCGGCGCGATCCGCGCCGCCTCGAGGTCCTGGTCCGTCGCGGACACGACCGTGTTGTCGGTGCAGAGCGCGACCGGGACGCCGGCCTCGAGGAAGCGCACGATCGGGTGCGGCGCGCCCTTCGCGACCGCCCCCGTCTGGTAGTTGGAAGTGGGACAGCACTCGACGCAGATCCGGTCGCGGGCCAGGCGCTTGAGCAGGGTGCGGTCGGCGACCGCGGTGCAGCCGTGCCCGATCCGCTGCGCGCCCAGCTCGTCGAGCGCCTGCCAGACGTAGTCCGGGCCGGCCGCCTCGCCGGCGTGCACGGTCAGCCCCAGCCCCCCCTTGCGCGCGATTTCGAAGGCCTCGCGGAACAGGCGCGGCGGGTTGCCGTGCTCGGGGCCGGCGATGTCGAACCCCACCACGCCGGTCCGCTCGTGCAGGTGCTCGGCCTCGGCGATCGCCTGGCGCGCCAGGATCTTCGCGATGTGCGGCCCGTGCTGGCGCATCGCGATCACGACCAGCCCGCAGCGCACGCCGGGGTGGGCCTTCTGGACGTGGTTGAAGCCGGAGAGCACGGCGCGGATCGCCTGGCGCACCGTCAGCCCGGCATAGGTGTGAATCACCGGCGAATAGCGCAGTTCGAGCACCTCGACCCGGTGCGCGACGGCCTCGCGCGTGATGGCGATCGCGGCCTCGCGCACGTTCTCGTAGAACTGCGTGATCCAGAGCGGGTAGTGGAACTTGTCGAGGTAGGAGAGCAGCGAGCCTTCCTCCCCGGCCTGCAGCATGACCCGCTGCCGCATCTCGTCGATCGTCTCGACCGGGTTGAGGCCGTGCCGCCGCAGCAGGCGCCACTGGGTGCGGAGCGGGATCGAGCCGTCGACGTGCTGGTGCAGCTCGACCTTGCGGAGCGAACGGATCGACGCCGGGATCCCGGTGCGGCGGGCCGCCATCGGCTCAGCGGTCCGCGGCTTCGCACCCGGCGGACCGGCCGTCCGGGGCGTGGTCCGCGCCGGGCGGCTCGACGGTCAGCAGCGCAGCCCAGCGCGGCCGCCCGGGCGGGGCGCCGACCAGCCGAAGATTCGCCGCGCCCTGTCCGCAGTCGGTACAGTCGGGGTTCGTCTGCCAGTGGTGGCGGAAGACGCAGTCCCTCATGTTGTACCAGACGCGGAACTTCCAGCAGTAGAAGTCGTCGCGTGGACCGCGCGGGCCGCACTGCACCGGCACACCTCCGGAACGGACCGGCAGGATAACAAACGGCCCGGTACGGGGCCAGAATGGGACGCGATGGCGGCGCCGCCTGCGAGCCGGGACCGCGCGCCCGCCCTGCGGCGGGCCGGGATCGCCTGCGCCGCGGCCCACGCGCTGATGGCGTGCTGGGCCTGGCTGCAGACGCTGCGCCTGGGGGCCGGACAGGCCGACGCCGTCGGCGCGGCCTACGCGCTGCTGCTTTCGGCGATCGCGGCCGGCGTCATCGCGACCGGGCCGGCGGTCGCGCGCCGCGGGCCGCGGGCCGCCGCGGCCTGGCTCGCGGTCGCGGTCCTGGCGCTGCCGGTCGCCGCCTGGCTCGCGCGGCGCTCGGCCGAGCCGCGCTTCCGCTACGAAGTCGCGCTGGCGAGCGGGCTCTACGAGGCGCCGGGCGGCGCCTTCCGCTGGAGCGTCACGCTGGCCGAGCCGTTCACCGCCGGGCACCACGCGCTGCTCCAGCTCGAGCGGGACGGCCTCTCGACGGCGCTGCCGCTCGCGCTGCGGCGCTCCCCGCGCGACAACGTCGCGGCGGGGGCGTGGGGCCTGGCGCTGCGGCCGCTCGGTGGCGAGCGCTGGTGGCTGGTGGCCGGGACCGGGTGGGCGCGCTCGGGGCCGCAGCACTTTCTGCTCGACTGGTCGGGTGCCGCGCCCCGGGTCGAGGAGGTGGCGCGCGGGCTCGCGGTCGCGGACGGGCGGGCGCGCTGGGACTGCGCGGCGTGGGGTGCGGCCGCGCGCGAGGAGCCGACGGCGGAGACCGTCTGCCGGCTCGACGGAACGCTCCCTCCGGTCCGGGCCTGCCAGCTCGAGCGGCTGGCCGCGGCTTGCGGTGCCGCGATTGCTCCCGCCGCGGGCTGCCAGCCGGAGCTCGCGGGGGAGTCGCCGGCGGTGGCGGCCTGTCTCGAGCGGCGCGCCCGGGGCGGCGACCCGCTGGCCTGGGACGCGCTGGTGCTGGCCACGGCGGTGGCGCGCGACAGCGCCGCGCTCTACGGCCTGCTGACGCGCTCGCGAGCGGCCGAACGGCCGAGCGACCCGGTCTGTGCGGCGCTGCGCCACGGGGCGCGCCAGCTCGCGGCGGGCCGCCAGCTCGGGCGCTGGTGGGAGTGGGTGCGGCTCGACGGCGCGGACAACCTGCTGGCCGCGCGGAGCCTGCCGGGGGCCGCGGGACGGGACTGCCCCGCGCTCGAGCCGGTCGCGGCGGAGCTGGCACTCGACGGGCCCGCGCTGGCCTGGGACGCGGTGCAGAGCGCACGCGCCGCGGGGCGGGGGGACGACGCCTGCGCGCGCCTCGCGGCGATGGCCGGGCGCGGCGATCTCGACCGGCTCGCGCCCCCCGGGCGGGAGGCGGCGCGGACCTGGCACGCGGCCTGCGCCGCGCGACGCCCGCCGCCGGAGGTCAGTCCGGGCGCCGCGCCGCGCGCGCCCTGAGGCGCCGGACGAGCTCGTCCTCGCCCGGGAAATCGCCCGACTGGTGCTTGCTGAACACCATTTCGCCGTCGGCGAAGACGTCGAACACGCCGCCCGAACCGCCGACCAGCTCGGGCTCGGCCCCGACCTCGGCCCGGATCTTCGCCGCGAGACTCGCGGCGCGGGGGAGGTAGTTTCAAGCGGTGCAGTAGACGATTCGGACCTTCATGGGGCGGAGCCTCCGAGCAGGACGGCCGGATCGTACCCCGGATCAGCGCGGGGCGAGCAGGTGCTCGGGCGCGAGGGCCACCGTCCGGTTCCGCCCCTGAGCCTTGGCCCGGTAGAGCGCCTGGTCGGCCACCCGGAGCAGGTCCTCCGGGTCGACCTCGGTCGGCGGCTGGAGCGCGGCGACGCCGACGCTGATCGTGACCACTCCCCACGGGAGGTTCTCGGGGTGGACGATCCCCAGCCGCTCGACCGCCGCCCGCAGGCGGTCCGCCACGACCACCGCCCCGGGTTCGTCGGTCTCCGGGAAGGTGCAGCAGAACTCCTCGCCGCCGTACCGGAATGACTGGTCGGCGGTCCGCACCGCCTCGTCGATCGCGGCCGCGACGGCGCGCAGCGCGATGTCGCCGGCCTCGTGCCCGAAGCGGTCGTTGTAGGCCTTGAATCGGTCGATGTCGAGCATCGCCACCGACAGGAAGCGCTGAAACCGCCGGGCCGTCTCGAAGGCCCGCCGGAACTCCTCGTCGAAGTTCCGCCGGTTGCCGATCCCGGTCAGCCCGTCGACCCGCGTCATCCGCTCGAGCAGCAGGTTCTTCTCCTGCAACGCCGCCTGCAGGTCGAGGATCCGGCGGCCGGCGGTCAGCCGGGCCGTCAGCTCGTCGCCGTGCCAGGGCTTGGCGATGAAGTCGTCGGCCCCGGCCTCGAGCGCCTCGGCGGCGTCGCGGCTCTCCGAACGCGAGGTCAGCAGGATCACGTAGACGTAGCGGCCCAGCTCGCTCCGGCGGATCTTCTCGACGAGCTGCAGGCCGTCCATCTCGGGCATCATCCAGTCGGTGACGACGAGGCCGATCTGCTCGGCGCACAGCACGTCCCAGGCCTCGCGCCCGTCGGCGGCGGCGACGACGTCGTAGCCCATCCGCGCGACGGCCGCGCTGAGCATGCGCCGGGAGACCGGCTCGTCTTCGACGACCAGGACGCGCATCAGGCCGTGAAACTCCGCGTGAAGTCGGCGACCCGCTCGAGCTCGGCCGCGAGTTCCCCCGCAAGCTCCGCCAGCCCCGCGCTGTCGCCTGCGCGCGCGCGGCTTTCGATCGCCCAGGCCAGCGCGCGGGCGCGCTCCGCGGCCAGGTTCGCCGCCGCACCCTTGATGCTGTGGGCGGTGCTCGCGACCTGCGTCAGGTCGCCCGCCGAGAGCGCTGTCTCGAGATGGACCAGGCGCTGGCGGGCGTCGTCGAGGAAGAGGTCGAGCAGCTCGCGGTAGAAGGCGCGGTCGTCGCCCGCCCGGGCCAGGCCATCGGCGAGATCGACGGGGCAAACATCGGCCGACACGGTCATTTCTGTCCCCTCGACCGGAGCGGGCCCGGACCGGTCGGTTGGTCACCCGTCCCCCGACGGGCTCACCTCGGAATCTAGGCACGCGAGGGCGTTCAGCCCAGTCCGGCGTTGCGTTTGTCCGGGGGGTCCCCAGAATGGCCCGTGCGCCGGACCCAGGCGGGCCCGGCCAGGAGCCCCGGCCGTGCCCCCGACCCCGTCCCGAGACCTCGAGACCGTCCCGAACCCGGCCCCGAACCGCCCCTACCGGATCCGGATGGTCGCCCCCGAGTTCACCTGCCTCTGCCCCCGCACCGGCCAGCCGGACTTCGCGGCGATCGAGATCGACTACGTGCCGGGCCCCCGGCTGGTCGAGCTGAAGTCCCTCAAGCAGTACCTCTGGTCCTGGCGCGACGAGGGGATCTTCCACGAGGCGGTGACCAACCAGGTCCTCGAGGACCTGGTCCGGGCGCTCGACCCGGCCTGGATGCGGGTCACGGGTCACTTCAAGGTCCGGGGCGGGATCACCACCGTGATCGCCGCCCAGCACGGGACCCCCCCGGCGGGGATGCCCGACTGCCCGCTCCCGCAGGGGGCCTGACGCGCCATGGTCACGCCGCGGGTACGCACGATCGAGCTGTTTCCCAACGGCGAGGTCGGGATCGCCTGGGAGGACGGTCGGGAGGACTTCCACGGGGCGCGGGCGCTCCGGCTGGCCTGCCCGTGCGCCCAGTGCGTCGACGAACTGACGGGCGAGAAGCGGCTCGACCCGGCCCGCGTCCCGGCGGCGCTGCGGGTGCTGCACTGGGCGTCGATCGGCCACTACGCCGTGCAGTTCCGCTGGTCCGACGGGCACGACACGGGGCTCTTCACCTTCGAGTACCTGCGCGGGCTCGGGCGCTGACCCCGGGCCGCACGCGGGACCGGCCGGGCCGGCCCCGCGCGCGGAGGGGATCAACGCACCGGGGCCGGTACGGGCAGCCAGAGCAGGATGGGCGGCGCTCCCGGGACGAGCGCGCCGAGGGGCAGCGCCGCCGGAAGCGGCACGGGGCACGACGCCGTCTGGCTCCCGGGGGGGTTCCGCCGCAGGTCGCTGATCGCGACCGGCCACGGGCTTCCCGAATCGCCCCCGAAGATCTCGCGGTCGATGTTCGGGTTGTCCGACATGTTCGGCGACCCGAGGCCGTTCGGCGGCCGTTCCCCGGCCAGGGCCGGGAAGGGGAAGGCGAGCAGCGCCGCGGCCAGCAGCAGCCACGGGACGAAGCGGAGCGTGGATCTCATCAGCGGGCCTCCTTGACGGGCGCGGGCGCCGGATCGGCGTGACCGCGCGGATCGAGCAGCGGGCGCACGTCGTCGGCGCCCGCCGGGTAGGACTCGAGGAACCGGACGACCTGGCGCAGCGCGCGGAGCGCGGCGCGGGCCTCGGCCTGGTCGTGCTCGCGCACGCCCAGCCGCCAGAGTTCCAGGTAGACGTCGAACAGCTCGGGTGCGAGGTCGAGCTTGCGGGCGAGCCGGCGGGCCTGGGCCAGCAGCGCGCGGGCGGAGTCGCCGCGGCGGCGCTGGGCCTCGGTCCGCGACTCCTCGACCAGCGCCTGCACGACCGCCTGGGACAGCCCGCGGGCTTCGGCCACCGCGCGGGCGCGACGGGCCCAGTCGGCGGCCTGTGCCAGCCGGCCGCGCCGCCGCTCGATCGCGGCCAGCGCGGTCATCCCCGCCGCTTCCAGCTGCGGTTCGCCGGCGCGCCGGGCCCCGTCGACCGCCTGCAGCCAGGCCTCGAGCGCCGCATCGAGCTGGCCGTCGGACTCGAGGCATTGCGCGTGCAGCGCCGGAGCGCCGGCCTCGATCTCGGCCGGCCATGGGCGCGGCAGCTCGCGCAGCGCGGCGTGCGCGGCGCGGGCCAGCAACGGCTGCCCCAGGCCGAACGCGACCCGCGCGATCAGGAACAGCGTCCACGCCCGGTCTTCCGGCGAGAGCGCCTCGGCCGTGAGGTCGTCGAGCAGCGCGCGCGCCGCGTGGAAGCGCCCCGCCGCGGCCAGCGCGCGCGCCGCGCCGATCCGGCTGCGGGCGCGCGGACGGGGGTCACCCGTCTCGAGCGCGCGCAACTCGGCCTGCTCGTACAGCAGCAGGGCCCGCGGGATCTCGCCCGCCAGCCCGGCCTGCCGCGCGCGCGCGAGCAGGTCGTCGAGCGACCACTGCTCGAGCCCCTCCTGTTCGAGCCGCGCCAGCTCGTGCGATAACTCGAGCCGTTCCGCGAGCAGCCCGAGCCGCACGCGAAAGAGCCTCGAGAGCGCCATGAGCTTGAGCGCGGAGACCCGGGACTTCCCGTTCTCGAGACGCGAGAGCAGCGAGCGCGTGATCGGTTCCGGCTCCTGCACCGTCAGCCGCTCGACATCCTCGAGCGTCAGCCGTCGCGACTCTCGAAGGGCCCGGATGTAGTGCCCGAACCGCTTCGATCCTGCAACCACCTGTCCTCCTCTCCCGGGCGGCGTCGACGGCGCCCCCCAACCTGGCGCCCAGGTCCACCCGGAGACGGGAGAGGGTTACGCGGAAGGCCCGTGCGGAACGACCGGATTGCGCAGGGATCGGGGCGGTGGCCGCGGGGATTCCCCAAGCCCGCGCGGCGGCGGGACGGGGGGAATCCCAGCCACGCAACGCGCCTGCGGCGCCGCGCGGCGCGGACGCGGCGACGGGGGCCGAACGGCGGCGGAGACGGGGGGAGCGCGAAGGAGGACGCGGTGCGGGGGCGGATCCGGGCCCGGCGGAGCGTCGAGCGGGGAACGGGGGCGGCGCCACCCCGGGAAGGGCCGGCGCCGCGCCCGGGTCAGACCTGCTCTTCCGCCTGATGCAGCTTCTCGCGGACCTTGTCGCGGACCCGCTCGCCGACCTGGCTGAGCTTCTCGCCGGCCGCGCCATACTTCTCCGAGGCCCAGCGACCTACCTGGTCGCGGGTGTCGCGCCCGCTCTTCGGTGCGGTCAGGAGCGCGATCCCGGCACCGACCAAACCGCCGAGAATGAACGCCCCGAGAATGGCCAGACCGCCCGACCCACGATCGTCGTCCATGTCACTTCCTCCTTGCATGAGTGTCGGTGCGGGGTTTCTTGAACAGCCAGCGTGCCACCTTGTACGCCGCGAGCAGCCCGGCAGCCAACGGGGTCCGGCCCCGGAGCGACGCCACCGCGCCCTCCACCTCGTTCGCGAGCGGCGGCAGGAGCCGCAGCGCGTCGCTGGCCCGCGCCACCGACTCGCTCGCCTTGCGGGCGTTCGCAAGCGTCACTTCGAGTTCCGGCGTCAGCCGGGCGAGCGTCGTGCGCAGTTCCTGCACGGCGCGGCGCGCCTCGACGATCAGCTGGACGAGATAAACCGTGAGCACGGCCAGGAGCGCGACGGCCACGGCGGCCAGAAGGACCCACAGCACCGAGAGGTTCATGAGGACTTTGTACCACGCCCCGCGACCCAGCGCCCGGCCGCGCCGGGCTAGCCCGCCGCGGCAGGAAGGTTAGAATCACCGCCGCGATGAGCGATCGTCCCCGCGGATCCCCCGGACACGAGATCGTCGTGGCCTGCGCTTCGCCCGCCGACGCCGGCGTGGCGCCGGCGCTGGCCTGCGTTCCGGGGGTGCGCTTCGTCGAGCATCCGCCGCTGTCCGGGCCCGCGCTCGCGGCGGCGGCGGCGGCGGCCGACGTGCTGGTCACGCGCGCCTGGCAGCGGATCGACGGCGCGGTCCTGGAGGCCGGAGGGGGGCGCCTTCGCGCCGTCGTGCAGGGCTCGGCCGGGCTCGACAACATCGACCTCGAGGGGGCGGCACGCCGGGGGATCGAGGTCGTCGCCGTCGATCCCGGGAACGCAACCGGCGTCGCGGAGCTGACGCTGCTCTCGCTGATCGCGCTGTGGCGCGGCCTGCCGGCCCACTGGGCGGCGACGGCGCGCGGAGCGTGGCCCGACCGCGAGCGGCTGCCCGACCGCGAGATTTCCGGGAAGACGCTCGGCCTGGTCGGCCTCGGCCGCGTCGGATCGCGCGTCAGCCGGCGCGCCCGGGCCTGCGAGATGGAGGTGCTGGCGGTCGACCCCTACATTCCGGGGCGGGCGTTCGATGCGGCCGGCGCGGAGCGGGTCGCGGCACTCGACGAGTTGCTCGACCGCTGTGACGCGCTCAGCCTGCACTGCCCGCTGACGGCCGAGACGCGCGGGATGATCGGCGCCTTGGAACTGGCGCGGTTGCGCGCGGGGGCGATCCTCGTCAACACCGCGCGCGGCGGGATCGTCGACGAGGCCGCGCTGGCGGCGGTGCTCGACGCAGGGCGGCTGGCGGGCGCGGCCCTCGACGTCTTCGAGCGCGAGCCGGTCGCCGTGCCGGGAATCGCGACGCACCCGCGCGTGCTCGCCACCCCGCACCTGGCCGGGCACACCGTCGAATCGCACCGCGCCCGCGCGCGGAACCTGGCCGAGGCGCTCGACGCGCTCGTGGCGCGGCTGGCGGCAGGGAGGACGCCGTGACGCCGCGCCGCGCCGCGCACGCCGTGCTGGTTGCGCTGCTCGCGGTGGCGCTGGCCGCGCTCGCGCCGGCCGAGGCCGCCAAGAAGAAGAGCGGCTCCTCCTCCAAGAAGAAGAAGCCCGCGGCGGCGGCGCCGCTGCCCAGGATCCCGGAGGTGCCGCCGCCGGTCCTCGAGGCGGCCGGTCCCGGCGAGGCGGTTCGCGGGGTCGTCGTCCCCGGCACGCGCCTGGCCGGGGTGGTGCTCTGGCCTGGGCGCGAGTCGCTCGAGTCTCCGGGCGTTCCCGCCGGCGCTGCCCTCGTCTCGGCCCAGCTCGCCGCGCTCGCCGCGGCGGCGGCCGAGCCCGGCGCGGCGCCGCTGGTGGTGCTCTTCCCGGAGGGGATCGGCGTCGGCGTGCGGCTCGACGGCGGGGACGAGGCGCGGCTGGCCCGCGTGCTGTCGGCGCTGGCCACGCCGCGCCCGCTGGCGGAAGGGCCGCGACAGGCGGCGCTCGAACGGCTGCAGCGCGTCGCGGGCGAGCACTGGTCGAACCCGGAGACGGTCGCGCGCCGCGCTGCGCTCGGTCTGCTCTACCCAGGCAGCCGCTTCCCATGGGACCCCGTCCCCGCGTCGTCGGCGGTGGGCGAGACCGATGCCAACGCCCGCGCCGCCGTCTTCGCGGCGGTGCGCGAGTCACGGGTGCGCTTTCTCGTGGCCGGTCCCGCCGGCCTGGCCGGGCGGCTGGCCGGACCGCTCGCCTCACGCGGGGGGGCGCCGCCGGCCGGCGCGGCAGCGCCGGTGCCGGCGCCGAACGCGCCGCTCGCCGCGTTGGTGGACGAGGAGGACGGCTCGGGGGCGCCGCGCCAGGTGGGGCTCGCGCTGGCCTACGCGCTGGCCGGAACGGCTGCGCCGCCGAACCAGCGCGCCGCGCTGGCGGTGCTGGCCGAGGGGCTGACCGAAGGGGAGGGGTCGCTGGCCCAGCGGCTGAAGGTGGTCTTGGGGCAGCCCGCTCCCGCGCGGGTGGAGATCGTCCGCGGCGCGGGCGGGGACGAGGCGCTGGTGCTGAGCGCGCTCGTGCCGGCGCCGTCGGCCGGCCTGGCGTGGCGGGTGATGACCGGCGCGGTGACCTCGGTCCAGTCGATCGCGCTGCGCGACGACGCGATCTACCGGGCCCGCCGGCGCCTCGCCGAGGAGGCGGCGGCGCGCCGCAACGATCCGTCGGCCGCGCTGGCCGACGCCTTCGGCGGGACCGCCTCGGTTCGCGCCTCGGCGCTCGTGCTGCGCGCGGCGGACATCGAGGCCGCGGCGCAGCAGGCGCTCGTCCCGGGCCGCCGGGCCGCGGTTGCGGCCGGGCCGCTGGGCGACACGCTGGCCGAGGTCCCGGAGTTCACGGGGTCCCTGCGCCTGGCGTGGGAGCGGTTCGACCCGCTGTCCGAGACGCTGATGCAGTCCGGCGACGCGGCCGAGCGCGACGCCGCCGCGGCCCAGGAGCTGGCCCGGGCGGCGCTGGCCGCGCTCGCGGACGGCGCGACGCCGACCTTCGACCCGCGCTACGACGCGACCTACCGCGTGCGCGAGGAGACGCCGGCCGGGCCGGTGGAGTCGACGCTCCGGATCGTCGCCTCGCCCGACGGGATCTCGTGGTCGGTCGACGCCCCCAGCTGGACGATCGAGGCCGAGGAGCGCGCGGCGAAGGGGGCCGCCCCCGCGGACGGCGTGATCCACCTGCCGCAGCCGAATCGACTGCTCGGCCTGGCGCTGCGCGAGCCCGCGATCCTGCTCGCCAGCGTCGCCGACGGCTCGGTCGGCGCGGAGGCGGTGCGCGCGACCTGCGACGGCGCGCTCTGCCCCGCGTTGCGCGCGGAGCTGGAGGACGGGTCGGTGCTGACGCTGGTGCTCGACGAGGCGACGAAGATGCCCCGCGCGCTGCGCACCTGGTGGCCGGGCAAGGACGAGAGCCGCACCCCCGACGAGCAGGTCCGGTACCTCGCCTGGCGGCGCGCCGGCACGGTGCGCGTCGCCGAGCAGGTTTCGGTCGAGGACGCGCTGGGGACGACGCGGCGCGTCACGCTCGACGAGTGGAGCTGGCGGTGAGCGCGCCGCTCGGATCGGCCGGGGCGCGGCGGCCGCTGGACCGGGTGGTGGTCCGGATCGCCGGCGACTCCGGTGACGGGATCCAGGTGACCGGCGGCCAGATGACCTCGACCTCGGCCCTCGCCGGCAACGACGTGGCGACGCTGCCCGACTACCCGGCCGAGATCCGCGCCCCCGCCGGGACCCTGCCGGGGGTCTCCGGCTTCCAGCTCCAGTTCTCCTCCTCCGAGATCATGACCCCCGGCGACCAGGCCGACGTCCTCGTCGCCTTCAACCCGGCGGCGTTGAAGGTCCACCTGAGGGACCTCCGGCGCGGCGGGATCCTGCTGGTCAACGAGGACGCCTTCGACGAGAACGGGTTGCGCAAGGCGGGCTACGCCGCGAGTCCGCTCGACGACGGCTCGCTGGCCAACGTCGCGCTGCACCGCGTCGCGATCTCGCGCCTGACGCGCGAGGCGCTGGCGGGGACGGGGCTCGGGGCGAAGGACGCGGAGCGCTGCAAGAACTTCTTCGCGCTCGGGATGCTCTACTGGCTCTACGGCCGGCCGGTCGACCCGACCGTGCGCTGGATCCGGGACAAGTACGCGAAGCGGCCCGAGCTGGCCGAGGCCAACGAGAAGGTCCTGCGCGCCGGCTACAACTTCGGCAACACGGTCCGGCTGTTCCAGAGCGTGTACGAGGTGCCGCCGGCCCGGCTCGCCCCGGGGACCTACCGCAACCTCGACGGCAACGAGGCGATCGCGCTGGCGCTGGCCGCGATCGCGCAGCGCTCGGGCCTGAAGGTCGTGCTCGGCAGCTACCCGATCACGCCGGCCTCGACGGTGCTGCATGCCTGCAGCCGGCTCAGGGCGTACGGCGTGACCGCCTACCAGGCCGAGGACGAGATCGCCAGCATCGGCGCTGCGCTGGGCGCGGCCTTCGCCGGCGCGCTGGGGGTGACGACGACGAGCGGGCCCGGCCTCGCGCTGAAGGGCGAGACGCTCGGCCTCGCGACGATGGTCGAGCTGCCGCTCCTGGTCTTCGACATCCAGCGTGCGGGCCCCTCGACCGGGATGCCGACCAAGACCGAGCAGTCGGACCTGCTCATGGCGCTGTTCGGCCGCCACGGCGAGGCGCCGCTGCCGGTGCTCGCGCCGGCGACCCCCTCGGACTGCTTCTGGATCACGATCGAGGCCGCGCGGATCGCGATCCGCTACCGGACGCCGGTGATCGTGCTGTCCGAGGGCTACCTCGCGAGCGGCTCCGAGCCGTTCCGCGTCCCGCGCCCCGACGAGATCCCGGTCCTCGATCCGGGCTACCTGACCGACCCGGCCGGCTACGCGGGGGCCTACGCGCGCGACCCGGAGACCCTGGCCCGGCCCTGGATCCCCGCCGGGACGCCGGGGCTGCAGCACCGCGTCGGCGGGCTGGAGAAGGACGACCTGGGCCAGGTCTCGTACGACGCCGGGAACCACCAGCGGATGGTCGCGCTGCGGGCGGGGAAGGTCGCCGGGATCGCCGCGGACCTTCCGCCGGTGCGGCTCGAGGAAGGGACCGCGGGCGACGACCTGCTCGTCGTCGGCTGGGGCTCGACCTGCGGCGCGATCACCCAGGCCGTGCGCGAGGAGCGCGCCCTCGGCCGCCGGGTCGCCAGCCTGCACCTGCGCCACCTCAACCCGTTGCCGCTGGGTCTCGGCGAACTGCTCGCCGCCTTCCCGCGCGTGCTGGTCCCCGAGCTCAACACCGGCCAGCTGCTCTGGCTGCTCTCGGCGCGCTTCCACGTCGACGCCGTCGGCTTCCACAAGGTGCAGGGGGCCCCGTTCCGCGTCGACGAGCTGCGCACCCGGATCACCGAGATGCTGGGAGCCTGAGATGTCCGCCGCCGGCCCGCCGCCCCCCACGCGCAAGGACTTCGCTTCGGACCAGGAGGTGCGCTGGTGCCCCGGCTGCGGGGATTACGCGATCCTCAGCACGGTCCAGACGGTCTTCGCCAAGCTCGGCCTGGAGCGCGAGCGCACCGTGATCGTCTCGGGGATCGGTTGCTCCTCGCGTTTCCCTTACTACATGAACACCTACGGCTTCCACACGCTGCACGGCCGGGCGCCGGGCATCGCGACCGGCGTGAAGCTGGCGGCTCCGGGGCTGTCGGTATGGGTCGTCACCGGCGACGGGGACGCGCTCGCGATCGGCGCGAACCACTTCGTGCACGCGATGCGGCGCAACGTCGGCCTCAAGATCCTGCTCTTCAACAACCGGATCTACGGCCTGACCAAGGGGCAGTTCTCGCCGACCTCCGCACGCGGCCAGAAGACGCCATCGACCCCGCTCGGGTCGCTCGACCCGCCGTTCAACCCGCTGGCGCTCGCGCTGGGGGCGGGTGCCACCTTCGTGGCCCGCAGCGTCGACCGCTTCAGCGTCCACCTGGCGGAGACGCTCGAGGCGGCCGCGGCGCACCGCGGCACGGCGTTCGTCGAGATCTACCAGAACTGCAACATCTTCAACGACGGGGCCTTCGGTTACCTGACCGACAAGGACGGGCGGGTCGACCACGCGCTCTACCTCAGACCCGGCGAGCCGCTCCGCTGGGGACGGGACGGGGAACACGGTCTGGGGCTCGGCCCGGCGGGCGAGCTGGTCCGCGTCCCTGCGGCCGCCGCCCCCGGGGCGGTGCTGCGGCACGATCCCGGGGCGGACAACCCGGCCCGCGCCTTCGCCCTCGCCCTGCTGGACCACCCGGACTTCCCGGTCCCGCTGGGGGTCCTGCGCGCCGTCCTGCGGCCGACGCTGGAGGGGGAGCACGAGCGGCAGGCGGCTGCCGCCCGGGAGGGGGCCCCCCCCGACCTGGCGCGGCTCCTGGCCGGCCCCGAGACCTGGGAGGTCGGGGGCGGAGAGGCCGGGGGCCCCGCCGGAACGGCCCTTTCCGGTTGACATGGGGCGGGGGGACGGGTAGCCTTCCGCGGTTTTGTTTCGCGCGGCCCCGTACGGCGGGGCGAGGTGCCTGTGTGCGCCACGCGCCGCATCGGCCCGGACCAGGAAGAGGATCGCAGCATGCGCACGTATTTCCCGTCCAAGGGTGAGATCCCACGCGAGTGGTGGGTCGTCGACGCGACCGGGATCCCCCTCGGCCGCCTGGCCACCGTGGTGGCCCATCACCTTCGCGGCAAGAACAAGACCGGCTTCGTGCCGTTCCTCGACACCGGCGACTTCGTGATCGTGGTGAACGCCGACAAGGCGGTCCTCACCGGCCGCAAGCTCGATCAGAAAATGTACCGCCACCACAGCGGCCACCCGGGCGGGCTTTACGAGTCGACCGCGCGCGTCGTGCTGAACGACCGCCCCGAGAAGGCGGTCGAACTGGCGGTCTGGGGCATGCTGCCCAAGAACAAGCTGGGGCGGCGCCTGTTCACCAAGCTCCACGTCTACCGCGGAGGGGAGCACCCGCACCGGGCGCAGAAGCCCAAGGTGCTCAGGCTCGAGACCCCGGCCAGGAGTGCGTCATGAGCGCGACGATCCAGTACAACGGCACCGGCCGCCGCAAGGAAGCCGTGGCGCGGGTCTACATCCGCCCGGGCACCGGGCAGGTGCGGGTCAACGACCGGGCCTTCGACGACTACTTCCCGCAGGCGACGCTGCGGATGATGATCGAAAAGCCTCTGGCGCTCACCGAGACCCGCGAGAAGCTCGACGTGATCGCGACCATCGCGGGTGGCGGCCCCACCGGGCAGGCCGGGGCGATGCGCCTCGGGATCGCCCGCGCACTGCTCGAGTTCGACGCCTCGCTCCGCCCGAAGCTCAAGGTGGAGGGGCTGCTGACGCGCGACGCGCGCGAAGTGGAACGCAAGAAATACGGCCAGCCGGGGGCGAGGAAGCGCTTCCAGTTCAGCAAGCGCTGACGGTGCGCCTCCTCGGGCGTCGGGCCCGGGGGGTGCGGATCAGCCGACTGGCGACAACTCAAGGCGTCCGCCTTCCTCGAGGCGGAGCCTGCCATCGGAGGCAATCGTGGATCAGACCGTCGCAGTCAGCCTGCGCGAGCTGCTCGAGGTCGGCGCACACTTCGGCCACCAGCGCAGCCGCTGGAACCCCGCCATGCGCCCGTACATCTTCGGGCTGCGCGGGGGCGTCTACGTCATCGACCTGCAGAAGACCGTGGTCCTGCTGCGGGACGCGATCAACTTCGTCCGCGACCTGACGGCACAGGGCAAGATCGTGCTCTTCGTCGGCACCAAGAAGCAGGCGCAGGAGATCGTCGTCCGCGAGGCCCGGCGCTGCGAGATGTTCTACGTCGACGAGCGATGGCTGGGCGGCCTGCTCACCAACTGGGCGACCGTGAAGCGCTCGATCGACAAGCTCAAGGAGCTGGAGGCGCTCGAGACCGACGCCAAGTTCGCCCACCTGACCAAGAAGGAGCGGCTCTCGCTGGCCAAGACCCGCACCCGCCTCGACAAGACCCTGTCGGGGATCAAGGACATGGGACGCCGGCCGGACGCGATCTTCATCGTCGACGTCGGCCGGGAGATGATCGCGGTCGACGAGGCCAACAAGCTGGGGATCCCGGTGATCGGGATCGTCGACACCAACTCCGACCCGTCGCGGATCGACTTCCCCGTGCCGGCCAACGACGACGCGATCCGCTCGATCGAACTGATCACCAGCCGGCTGGCCGATGCGATCAACGAGGGGCGCAACATCTGGCGTGCCCAGCGGCCCGAGCGGACTCCGCGCCCGGCGCGCGGGCGGCGCCCGGGGCGCGACGAGGCGGCGGCCGACGCGACGGCGGCCGACGCGACGGCGGTGGTGGCCCCGGACGAGAGCGAGACGATCGCCCCGGTCGCGCCGGAGACCGCCGGCGCACCCGGCAGCGAGCCGGCCGAGCAGGCGTGACCGGCCGCCCCGCGGCAAGCTCCGCGGGCCCGGCCTGAGAGGAATCGGATGAACATTGCGGCGAGCGACGTGAAGAAACTCCGCGACATGACCGGCGCGGGGATGATGGACTGCAAGGAAGCCCTCGCGGCGAGCAACGGCAACTTCGACGAGGCGATCGACTTCCTGCGCAAGAAGGGGCTGTCCAAGGCCGCCAAGAAGACCGACCGCGAGACCAGGGAAGGCCTGGTCGACGCCAAGGTCGAGGGGCGCGCCGGGGCCCTGGTCCAGCTCTCGTGCGAGACCGATTTCGTGGCCCGCACGGAGGACTTCACTGCCCTCGCGGCGGCGCTGCTGCGGCAGGCCTTCGCCGACAAGACGGCCTCGGCCGAGGAACTGCTGGCGCGGCCGTTCGCCGGGGGCGGCGGCAGCGTGCAGGAGATCCTGACCGGGACGATCGCCAAGCTGGGCGAGAACATGCAGGTCGCGCGCGCCGCGTACTTCGAGGCGCCGCAGGGTGCGATCCACGCCTACATCCACCCCGGCAACCGCGTCGGCGTGCTGCTCGAGGTCCGGGGCGAGGACGCGACGCTCGCGGCGCTGGCCCCGACGATCCACGACCTCGCGATGCAGGTCGCGGCCGCCGCGCCGTGGTTCGTGCGCCGCGAGGAGGTCGACGCGGCGACGCTCGAGAAGGAGCGCGAGATCGCGCGCGAGCAGCTCAAGGAGTCGGGCAAACCGGCCGCAGTGATCGAGAAGATCGTCGACGGCAAGGTGGCCAAGTACTTCGAGGAGGCCTGCCTGCTCGAGCAGCCCTTCATCAAGGACGACGCGAAGAAGGTCGCCGACGTCATGAAGGAGGCGGCCGGCGGCAAGCCGTTCGAGGTCGTGCGCTTCGCCCGCTTCGCCCTGGGCGCCTGAGTCCCGGCGGTGGGCGCCGGCGAACCTTCGCGCGTCCCCCCGGCCGGCGGCGAGCCGCGGTACCGCCGCATTCTGCTCAAGCTCTCGGGCGAGGCCCTGCTCGGCTCGCGCGAGTTCGGCGTCGACCCGGCCGTCGTCCAGGCGATCTCGCGCGAGATCGCGGACGTCCAGGCGCTCGGCGTGCAGGTCGGGATGGTGCTGGGCGGCGGGAACATCTTCCGCGGCGTGCAGACCGCGGCCCGCGGCGGGGTCGACCGCGTCACCGGCGACCAGATGGGGATGCTGGCGACGGTCATGAACTCGCTGGCCTTCCAGGACGGGCTGGAGGCGATCGGTGTCGAGACCCGGGTCCTGTCCGCGGTCGCGATGCCCCAGCTCGCCGAGCCGTTCATCCGCCGGCGCGCGATCCGTCACCTCGAGAAGGGGCGGATCGTGATCCTCGCGGCCGGAACCGGGAACCCCTATTTCACGACCGACACCGCGGCCGCGCTGCGCGCGATGGAACTGCGCGCCGAGGTCCTGATGAAGGCGACGAAGGTCGACGGGATCTACGACAAGGACCCCAAGCAGCACGCCGACGCGGTGATGTTCCCCGAGCTCAACTACCGCGAGGTGATGAGCCGGCAGCTGGCGGTGATGGACGCGACGGCGATCACGCTCTGCATGGACAACCGGATGCCGATCCTCGTCTTCAACCTGACCCGGCCGGGCAGCATCGTCGCGGCGGTGAAGGGCGAGGCGATCGGGTCGATCGTGAAGGAGTGACGATGCTCGAGAAGGTCTTCACCGACGCCGAAAAGCGGATGGACCAGGCGGTCGAGGGCGTGAAGCGCGAGCTCTCCGGCCTGCGGACGGGGCGGGCCTCGGTCTCGATCCTCGACGGGATCTCGGTCGATTACTACGGCTCGCCGACCCCGCTGGCGCAGATGTGCAAGCTCTCGACGCCGGACGCGGGGACGATCGTGGCCCAGCCCTTCGACCCCTCGGTGATCAAGGACGTCGAGAAGGCGATCAAGGTCGCCGACCTCGGGCTGAACCCGAGCAACGACGGCAAGGTCGTGCGGATCCCGATCCCGCCGCTGACCGAGGAGCGCCGCAAGCAGCTGGTCAAGAAGGTCGGCCAGATCGTGGAAGAAGGGAAGAACGGCGTGCGCCAGGTCCGGCGCGAGGCCAACGAAGAGGTCAAGACGCTCGAGAAGGACGGGAAGGTCTCGGAGGACGATGCGCGCCGCGGGCTGGAGCGGGTGCAGAAGCTGACCGACGATCACGTCAAGAAGCTCGATGACCTGGGCAAGGCGAAGGACAAGGAGCTGATGGAGTTCTGATGCCGAGCGCGGCGGCTGTGCTCCTGGCCGCCGGCTCCGGCCGACGGCTCGCCGCGGGCCGGCCCAAGGCGCTGGTCCCGGTCGGGGGACGCCCGCTCGTCGCCTGGTCGTGCGCGCTGTTCGCCGCGCTCCCGCAATTCGAGGAACTCGTGCTCGTCGTGCCTGACGGCGCGGCAGGGGACGAAGTGGCCGAGGCCGCGCGCGCGGCCGGGTCCGGAGCCCGCCTCGCGGTCGTCCCGGGCGGCGCGCGGCGGCGTGATTCCGTCGCGGCCGGACTGGCCGCGGTCCGCGGCGCCGAGCACGTACTGGTCCACGACACCGCGCGGCCGCTGCTTTCGGCGGCGCTGGTCGGGCGCGTGCTGGCGGCGGCGCGGGCGCAGGGGGCGGCGGTCCCCGCCGTGGCGATCGCCGACGCGCTGGTGCGCGGTGCGGGGGGCCGGGTCGCGGACGAGGTCCCGCGCCAGGCGCTGTTCGCCGTGCAGACGCCGCAGGGTTTCCGGACCGAACTGCTGCGCGAGGCCCACCGGCAGGCGCCACCGGACTGGGACGCAGCCGACGACGGGGTGCTGGTGCGCGCCCTCGGGCACCCGGTCGCGCTGGTGGAGGGCGAGGCGGAGAACGTCAAGGTGACCTGGGCCGGGGACCTCGCGCGGGCCGAGGCGATGCTCGCGGCTCGGGGGGAGCGGACAGCGATGCCGTCGCGGGTCGGAATCGGGTGGGACGTCCACCCGCTGGTGGCCGGCCGGGTCTTTTGGCTGGCGGGGATCGAGGTCGGGGCCGAGTTCGGTCCGGCCGGGCACTCGGACGGCGACCCCCTGGCCCACGCGGTCGCCGACGCGCTGCTCGGCGCGGCGGCGCTCGGGGACATCGGACAGCTCTTTCCGGACACCGACCCGCGCTGGGCCGGGCTGCCCGGGCTCGAGCTGCTGCGGCGGACCCGGCAGCACCTCGCCGGACACGGCTTCCTGCCGGTGCAGGTCGACGCGGTGCTGGTCGTGGACTCGCCCAAGATCGCGCCGCACAGCGAGGCGATCCGGAGCGCGCTGGCCGACGCGCTGGGGCTGCCGAGCGAGGCGGTCTCGGTCAAGGGGAAGCGGACCGAGGGGCTGGGCGGCCTGGCTGGCGGCAAGGGGGTCGCGTGTCACGCCGTCGCGACCGTGATCAGGAACGCATAAAGGAGAGGGGACCGATGCCGCGAGGACAACGCAAGGGGAAGCACGGCCCGTCGCGTCCGGGAGGGGTCGGTCCGCGCGGCGAGCGCCGGGGCGCCGCGGCCGGGCCGCGCCGGGGACCGCCGCGGGAGGAACGCCCGGGCCCGCCGGGGGGGGCCAAGCGTCCATTCCGCCCCGCCGCCCACCCGGCCGCCGCCGAACTCCCCGCGGGGCGGCCCTTCGGCAAGCCCCCGCGCAGCGGGGCGTTCGAGGACGAGCGCCGGCCGAAGCGCGGTCCCGGGACGCGGGCAGCGGGCCGTCCGCCCGGCCGCGCGCCGCCGGGGGGCCGGCCGGCCGGCCAGGGAGGACGGGGAGCCCCGCAAGGGCCGGCCCGGGCGGGCCCCGGGCCGCGGGTTCGCGGCCCGCGAGGAGCGGCCGGCGGGCCGCACCGCGGCGGCGCCGTGACGGTCGCCCCGCACGCCGGGGGCCGGGCGCCCGCGACGAACGCGCGGAGCGGGCGCGGCCGGCCCGGCCGCAGCCGCCCCGCTCCGCTCCGAAGGAGGCTCCGCGGCCGCGCGCCGAAGCGGCGGCCGAAGCGGCGGCGCGCGAGGGGATGGCCTTCGGCTTCCACGCCGTCCGGACCGCGCTGACCCACTCGCCGCGCCGGGTCGAACGACTGCTCCTGTCCCGCGGCGCCGAGGACGGGCGGGTCCGGCACCTGGTCGCGCTGGCCCGCGAGGCCAAGGTGCCGTTCCAGGAGGTCCCGAAGGAGGCGCTCGACCGGCTCTCCGACAGCGTCCGCCACCAGGGGGTCGCGGCCCGCCTGGCCGGGGCGGACCTTCTCCCGGCCGAGGAGTTGCTCGACGCGCTGCCGGACGACGCGCTGGTGGTGGTCCTCGACGGGATCGAGGACCCGCGCAACGTCGGGGCGATCCTGCGCAGCGCCGCGGCCTTCGGCGCCGCGGGCGTGTTCCTGCCGATCCACCACAGCGCGGGGCTCTCGCCGGCAGCGATCAAGACCGCCGCCGGAGCCATCGACCTGGTCCCGGTCGCCCGGGCCGGGAACGTCTCCCGGCTGCTCGAGGAGCTGGCGGACCGCGGCCTGACCGCGGTCGCGCTCGACCCGAAGTCGGGGGTCCCGCCGTGGGAGGCCCCGCTCGCGGGGCCGATCGCGCTGGTCGCCGGGGGGAGGAAAAGGGGATCCGGCCCACCGTCGCAGAACGGTGTCCGGTCCGGGTCCGGATCCCGATCCGGGACGAGGTCGGTTCGCTGAACGTCTCGGTGGCGGTCGGGATCGTCCTCGCCGAGACCCGCCGGCAACGGGAGAAACCCCTTCCGATCCTTGACGATGGAGAGGGTGGGTGGTAGCCTTCGCGCTTTGCTGAGCTGGCGTAGCTCAGCGGCAGAGCAGCTGATTTGTAATCAGCGGGTCGGGGGTTCGATTCCCTTCGCCAGCTCCAGCGTTCGGCGGGCGGCTGGGCGAGGCACGAGCCAGCCGGCTCAGAGACTTGGAGGAACTGCGGCGGGCCAGGCGGCTGAGTAAGAGCCGTTTGCCCGGCGCCCTTGTGTCGTGACTGGAGGGGTTCCCGAGCGGTCAAAGGGAGCAGACTGTAAATCTGCCGGCCACGCCTTCGGAGGTTCGAATCCTCCCCCCTCCACCACTCGCACCAGTACGAACAGCAGGCAGCAGCAGAGCGCACGGGCCGCACGCGGCCCGGGCCTTGGTTGGTAAGGAGCAAGCGGGAATAGCTCAGTTGGTAGAGCATCAGCCTTCCAAGCTGAGGGTCGCGGGTTCGAGTCCCGTTTCCCGCTCCAGCCCGGAGGGCGGCTCCTCGCAACGGAGAGGGCCTGGGCCCATGTAGCTCAGTAGGCAGAGCACCTCCTTGGTAAGGAGGAGGTCACCAGTTCGAATCTGGTCATGGGCTCCACTCGAGGAACGGCAAGAGACAGGACGACAGCGTGACCCGCGGGAGATCGGAGCGCGGGGCCGGGCGGCGGAGGAAAAGATGGGCAAGGAGAAGTTCGAGCGCACGAAGCCACACGTGAACGTGGGCACGATCGGTCACGTGGATCATGGGAAGACGACGCTGACGTCGGCGATCACGATGACGCTGGCCAAGCACAACCCGAAGATCACGGTGCGTTCCTTCGACTCGATCGACAATGCGCCGGAGGAGAAGGCGCGTGGGATCACGATCGCGACGGCGCACGTGGAGTACGAGACGTCGAAGCGGCACTACGCGCACGTCGATTGCCCGGGTCACGCGGACTACATCAAGAACATGATCACGGGCGCGGCGCAGATGGACGGTGCGATCCTGGTGGTGTCGGCGGCGGACGGCCCGATGCCGCAGACGCGGGAGCACATCCTGCTGGCGCGTCAGGTCGGGGTGCCGGCGATCGTGGTGGCGCTGAACAAGGTCGACATGGTGGACGACCCGGAGCTGCTGGACCTGGTGGAGCTGGAGGTGCGGGAGCTGTTGAGCTCGTACCAGTTCCCGGGCGACGAGATCCCGATCGTGCGGATTTCGGCGTTGAAGGCGATGGGCGGCGACGCGGAGGCGCAGCAGGGGATCGAGGCGCTGATGGCGGCGGTGGACGACTACGTGCCGAAGCCGGCGCGTCCGCTGGACAAGCCGTTCCTGATGCCGGTCGAGGACGTGTTCACGATCACGGGTCGGGGGACGGTGGTGACGGGCCGGATCGAGCAGGGTCAGATCAAGGTCGGGCAGGAGGTCGAGATCGTGGGCCTGCGTGCGACGATCAAGAAGACGGTGACGGGCGTGGAGATGTTCCGGAAGCTGCTGGACGAGGGGCAGGCGGGCGACAACGTGGGCCTGCTGCTGCGCGGGACGGAGCGGAAGGACGTGGAGCGCGGGCAGGTGGCAGCCTGGCCGGGGTCGATCACGCCGCACACGAAGTTCAAGGGCGAGGTCTACATCCTGACGAAGGAAGAGGGCGGCCGACACACGCCGTTCTTCGAGGGTTACCGGCCGCAGTTCTACTTCCGGACGACGGACGTGACGGGTGTGGCGAGCCTGCCGGAGGGCCGGGAGATGGTGATGCCCGGCGACCGGGTGGAGCTGACGATCGTGATGACCAAGCCGATCGCGATGGACCGCGGGCTGCGCTTCGCGATCCGCGAGGGCGGTCGGACGGTCGGCGCCGGCACCGTGACCGAGGTGATGGAATAACCGACGGACGGGCCGTGGCAGGGGCCGCCCTCCGTGGCGGCCCGCTCGAGGGCCCGAACGGCTGACGCGAGGCGACGACGATGCGCGAAAACATCACGTTGGCGTGCGGCGACTGCAAGCGCCGGAACTACACGTCGACGAAGAACAAGAAGACCACCCCGGACCGGCTGGAAAAGAAGAAGTTCTGCCGGTCCTGCCGGAAGCACACCGCGCACAAGGAAACGCGCTGAGCGCGGCATGGACGGGAGTAGCTCAACTGGCAGAGCAACGGTCTCCAAAACCGTAGGTTGGGGGTTCGAGTCCCTCCTCCCGTGCCACCCGCGGGTCGTTCGAGAGGGTCGGAGGCGGAATTGAACTGGTGGACCAAGATCCGGGATTTCTTCGAGAGCGTCTGGAAGGAGCTCAAGCGCGTCTCCTGGCCGACGAAGAAGGAGGTCTACGGCACGACGCTGGTCGTGGTGGTGACCATCCTGATCTTCGCCGCCTACCTGGGGGCCGTGGACTACGTGCTCGCCTTCATCCAGCGCTACGTGCTGCTGCGCGCCGCGTGACGGCCGCGCGACCGCCGAGCGAAGGCTAGGAAACCGGGGAGCGGACGATCGTGATCGGTGAGCTGGACAGCCAGGACGGGATGCCGGGGACGGACGGCGGCGACGGTGCCGCGGCGCTCGGCGTGCCGGCGGCGGGGCCCGACACGAGCCGGATGCTGTGGTTCATCATCCACACCTACAGCGGCTTCGAGAACAAGGTGAAGCAGTCGCTGAGGCAGCGGGCCGACGCCTACGGGATGGGCGACCGGATCGGCGAGATCCTGGTCCCGACCGAGGACGTGGTCGAGGTGCGGGACGGGAAGAAGGTCGTGACCCGGAAGAAGTTCTTCCCGGGCTACGTCCTGGTGCAGATGGAGATGTCGGACGAGGCGTGGCACGTGGTGCGGTCCACGCCGAAGGTGACGCGTTTCGTCGGCGGCTCGCAGAAGCCGATGCCGCTGACCCAGGAGGAGGTGGACCGGATCCTGAACCAGGTCCACGTCACCCAGGAGAAGCCGAAGCCCAAGTTCGACTACCGCGTGGGCGAGACGGTGAAGATCACCGACGGGCCGTTCAGCAACTTCACCGGCGTCGTCGAGGAGGTCAACGAGGACCGCTCCACGCTAAAGGTGATGGTGAGCATCTTCGGGCGCTCGACTCCGGTGGAACTGGAGTTCCACCAGGTGAAGCGGCCCGAGTAACGGCGGCGTTCCGGCCCGCAGCGCGGGCCGGCCGACCGCTCCCCGGCGTCTCACCCTGGCCGCCGGCGCGCGCGAGAGCGCGCGGAACCCAAAGGGGAGGCGGGAAGACCCCGCCGTAGAGGTCGCAGATGGCGAAGAAAGTCGTCGCCCTGGTCAAGCTGCAGTGCCCGGCGGGCAAGGCGACGCCCGCGCCGCCGGTCGGCCCTGCGCTCGGCCAGCACGGCGTCAACATCATGGAGTTCTGCAAGACCTTCAATGCCCGCACGCAGGGGCAGGAAGGTCTGATCATCCCGGCGCTCATCACCGTCTACTCGGACCGCACCTTCACCTTCATCACCAAGACCCCGCCGGCCTCGATCCTGCTGCTCCGCGCCGCGGGCGTCGAGAAGGGCTCCGGGGAGCCGAACCGCAAGAAGGTCGGCAAGGTGTCCCGCGCCCAGGTCGCCGAGATCGCGACGACGAAGGCCCCGGACCTGACGGCCGGGGACGTCGACGCGGCGATCCGGACTGTCGAGGGCAGTGCCCGCAGCATGGGCATCGAAATCGTCGACTGAAGCGACGGCGAGCGAGAAGGAGACGGAGCATGCCGCGGCACGGGAAGAAATACGACAGCGCGATCCAGCGGATGGATAAGCGCCCATACATTATCGACGACGCCTTCGGGAAGCTGAAGGAGGTCGCCTACGCCAAGTTCGACGAGACGGTCGAGATCGCGATGCTGCTGGGGGTCGACCCGCGCCACGCGGACCAGATGGTCCGCGGCACGGTCAGCCTGCCGCACGGCACCGGCCAGACCCTGCGCGTGCTCGCGATCGTCGGCGGCGAGAAGTTCGGCGAGGCCCAGGAGGCCGGCGCGGACATCGTCTGGACCGGCCCCGAGGCGGTCGTGAATATCACCGGAGGTCAGCTCGACTTCGAGGCGGTCGTGGCGACGCCCGACGTGATGCGCGACCTGGGCAAGCTGGGAAAGGTGCTCGGACCGCGTGGCCTGATGCCCAACCCGAAGACGGGCACCGTCACGACCGACATCGGCCGTGCGGTCCGGGAGATCAAGGGCGGCAAGGTGGAGTTCCGCGTCAACAAGACGGCGATCATCCACGGGATCCTCGGCAAGCGGTCGTTCTCGCCGGACCAGCTCGCGGACAACTTCCGCGCGTTCGTGACGGCGGTGCAGCGCGCCAAGCCGTCGAGCTCGAAGGGTCGCTACATCAAGTCGGTGTACGTGTCGTCCACGATGAGTCCGAGCATCCAGATCGACCTCGCGGACGTGGACAAGCTCCAGCAGGCCGAACGGGCCTGACGCGGAAGGGAGTCGATCATGGTCAGGACGAGGGCCCAGAAGAGCGCGATGGTGGACCAGATCCGCCTCGTGTTCGACGGCGCCAACAGCCTGTTCCTGGTCAGCCTTGCGGGGCTGACCAGCAACGAGATCAACGGCCTGCGCGCCACCCTGCGCAAGAAGGGGGCGCGGATGGTCGTGGTCAAGAACCGCCTGGCGCGGCGGGCCGCGGAGGGCAGCCCGATCGCGCTGCTCGACGCCGACTTCCGCGGCCCGACGGCGGTGGTCCACCACCCCAGCGAGCCGGCGGCGGCCGCCAAGAGTCTGTTCGACTTCGCCAAGGACCACCCGGCGCTGAAGATCAGGGCCGCGCTGGTCGACCGCTCGACCGCGGTGCGCGGCCCCGAGGTCAAGGGGATCGCGGACCTGCCGACGATCGATCAGGCCCGCGCGATGCTGCTCGGGGTGATCCAGGCGCCCGCCCAGACGCTGGTGCGGTTGATCAACACGCCCGCGACGCAGCTCGTGTACGTGAACAAGCAGCGGGCGGATGCCGCCGAGGGCGGCGCGACGAACTGAGGGGACGCGGGGCGCAACGGCGTGCCCGCTGAAGACGACAACGACCATCGGGTTCGGCGCTCCGGCCGAACCGGCAGGAGAAACAGGATCATGGCAGCAGACCTGAACCAGATTGCAGAGCAGCTCAGCGGGCTCACCGTCATGGAGGCCGCGGGCCTCGTGAAGGTGCTCGAAGAGAAGTGGGGCGTGTCCGCCGCAGCACCGGTCGCCGTGGCCGCCGCGGGCGCCACGGGCGCCGCTCCGGCCGCCGCCGTCGAGGAGCAGACCGAGTTCGAGGTCGTGCTGACGGAAATCGGCACGGAGAAGATCAAGGTCATCAAGGTGGTCCGCGAGATCACCGCCCTCGGCCTGAAGGAAGCCAAGGACCTGGTCGAGGCGGCGCCGAAGTCCGTCAAGGACGGCGTCTCCAAGCAGGCGGCCGAGGACATGAAGAAGAAGTTCGAGGAAGTCGGAGCGAAGGTCACCATCAAGTAGCGGCCCCGCGGAGAACCCGCTTTGCGCCGCACGCGACACCACGGCCGGCCGGCCCCGCCCCGCGGGGCCTGCTTCCGGCCGAGCGACGAGCCCCGGCCGGTCGGGTCCCGGACCCGGCCCCGGGGTGTCGTGCGCCGCACCGGTCCGACGGGACCGGCTGCGGCGTCCTGCTGCTGATGTTCCCTGGCGTCCGGGCGCGCCCCCTGGGGTGCGCGCTCGGGCCGTTCCGAGAAGGGTGACCTCCGATGGCGACCGCCGAGAAAGCCCCTCGCTTCCGCACCGATTTCTCCCGGATCCGGACCAAGGTCAAGGTCCCGAACCTGATCGAGGTGCAGAAGCGCTCCTACGAGCGCTTCCTCCAGATGTACACCGCACCCGAGGACCGCGAGGACATCGGACTGCAGGCCGTCTTCAAGTCGATCTTCCCGATCGAGGACTTCCGGGAGACGTGCAGCCTCGAGTTCGTGAACTACTCGATCGGCACCTGGGCCAGCAAGGACGACGTGCTGCAGGGGATCCACCACCTGCGGCAGGTCTGCCGGGCCTGCAACCAGCCGTTCATCGTGCGCGAGACCAAGAGCCCCGAGGTCGCCTGCCCGCACTGCGGGGAGATGAACCGGAACACGGTGCCGGTATCCGAGGAGTGCGGCGAGCCGGTCGAGCTGAAGTTCAAGTACTCGGTCGACGAGTGCCAGGCCCGCGGCATGAGCTTCAACGTGCCGCTCAAGGTCACGGTCCACCTGA
>CAVPDB010000015.1:0-133210 GCA_963702545.1 uncultured Acidobacteriota bacterium
AATGATCCGCACCCTGGACGCGAACTTGGTCAGGAACAGGGCTTCCTGCAAGGCGCTGTCGCCGCCGCCGGCCACGATCACGTCTTTGCCGCGGAAGAAGAAGCCGTCGCAGGTGGCGCAGTAGCTCACGCCCCGGCCCGGTGAGCCGTTCTTCGTTGGGCACGTCCGATGCGCCGCGGCGACGCGCCGGTGGCCGACGATCACGGACGTGCGTGCGAAACACGCTGCCGCCAGCGGTCTTGACGGTGAACGTCGGGCCGGTGACATCCAGCTCGGTCGACATAGTCGATCAGCACCTCGGTGCCGAACCGCTCGGCCTGCCGCTGCATCCGTTCCACGAGCTCCGGGCCCTGGATCGCCTCATCGAAGCCGGGGAAGTTCTCCACCTCGGTGGTCAGGGCGATCTGCCCGCCCAGCTCGTTGCCGGTGATCAGCAGCGGCCGCAGATCGGCGCGCGCCGCGTAGATCGCGGCCGACCAGCCCGCCGGCCCGCTGCCGATGATGACCACATTCTCGACCTCAGGGCGCGGTTGCGACTCTGCGGTCGGTTCTTCGCCCAGGTTCAGGTTGAAATCGAGCATTATTGTTCTCCCTTCACGCCTCGTCAGAGTGTGGGCGTGTCAGCGTATGGGCGTGTGGGAGTCCGCGGACTCCCAGCACGTCTCCATACCCTGACACCTAAATCTCCCCTGCGGCGCACAAAATCAATGTCGCTGCCACCACGCCGGCTGTCTCCGCGCGCAGGATGCGCGGACCTAAGCGTCACCGGCTGCACGCCGTAGCGCCGGGCCAACGCGACTTCCTCTTCCGTGAAGCCGCCTTCCGGCCCGATGAGCACTTCGATGCGCGCGCCGTCGGCAAAGTTACACCCCGCCAGCACGTCGCGGAGCCGGTTGCGAGTGTTCGCCTTCCCATGGCGCATGAGGCGCAGCGCCCCTGCTGCAGGCGGGTTGCGCAAGGGCCTGGGGCAGAAGCTCCGCGGGCGCGAGCTCCGGCAAAACGCCGCGGCCGCACTGCTCCGCGGCCTCCTGGATGATGCGCGCCCAACGGTCGCGTTTCCCTTCGGCCGCGTCCAGGTCATCCACCACGTTGCGCGCACAGACGGTCGGCACAAAGCGGCTGACGCCCACCTCCGTGCCCTTCTGCAGCGCCCAGGCGAAGTTGTCCGCCCTTCAGCACGGCCTGGAAGAGCGTGACATGCGTGCAGCGGCTCGCCGGTCGCCGCCCAGCGTTTGACCACCTGAAATTTGGCGTCGGCCTCGCCCAGCGCGATGAGGATCGCCTCGTAGGCGTAGCCCTGCGCCATCCAGCAGCTCGACCCGCTCGCCCAGGCGCAGCCGCAGCACGCGGCGGATCTGATGCGCCTGGTCGCCGGTGAGGACGACCGGGTGGCTGGCGAAGGTTTGAGGTGCGACGAAGAAGCGGTGCATATGGGTGAACCGGTAGACAAGTAGACAAGCAAGAAGGCGCTGATCCGGCTATATCGCCAGACACGCCTCCGCGGCCAGCCAGAAGAGGCGTTCGCGCACCGGCATCCGTTTGCTCCAGCCGCGCGCGTCCCACTCGGCGCCGCTCACGTCATCGCCGCCGTAGAGCATCTGGGCGAAGGTCACGCCGCGGAACTGCGCCACAGCGAAGAAAGCGGCGGCCTCCATCTCCACGGTCAGGCACCCTTCGGACTTGCGCAACTGCACCTTTGCCGGCGTCTCGCGGAAGATGGCATCGGTGGTCCAGGTCTTGCCCAGGAGGTACGGCACGCCGCGCGCCATCAGAGTGCGTTCGATGGCTGTGACGCCCGCCGGGCTGGCCGCAACTTCCCGAGCCGGAGGCAGGTAGTGATAGGACGTGCCTTCATCGCGCACCGCGCTGACCGGGACGATGACGTGGCCCACCGTGATCTCGCGATCGAGCACACCGGCGCCACCGCAGGCGATGAACTTGCGGCTGCCGAGCGCGATGACTTCATCCAACAGACCTGCGGCCAGCGGCGCGCCGTCACCAGGGTGAAACAGCGTCAAACGCTGCCCGTCCAGCGCCATCTCATAAACCGGGAAATTGCCGGCTTCGCTCTTGCGGGTCGAGATGCGCGTCAGGCGCTTCTGCCGCCGCAGCTTGTTGATGACCTCCTGGAAGAAGCACACGACACAGCGCTCAGGCGCGCCGATGGGCTGCCACGACCCGCTGTGGCTCGATGACCGCTTCAAGGGTGGGGTCGTATTCCAGGATCGGATACGGTTGGCGTAGATCAACCATGTGGACTCTTAACCCCTACTCACGCCACTAACGACACCCAATCGCCCATGCCCAGCCTGCTGGACGACCGCCAAGCCGTGCCCAATCAGCGCCGCGACGCACCTCCGGCTCGCGCGCCTCGATGATGCCGGCCAGAATCATGCGCCCGCCCGGCGCCAGGTAGGTGTGCAGCCCGGCCTCGAGCAGGCTGATGATGACGTGCGGCAGGATGTTGACCAGGATGACATCCCAGGTCTGCTTGCAGATCGGCCGACGCGGCTCCATAGATCACCTTCCCCCGGCCCCGCGCTGGTGATGACATGGATCGGCAGGGGCAGGTCATTGAGCGCGGCGTTCTCCTCGGTGGCGCGGACCGCGATCGGGTCAATGTCGAACGCGTCCACCCGGCCTGCGCCCAGCCGGACCGCGGCGATGCTCAGGATGCCGGAGCCGCAGCCGGCATCCAGCACGCGGTGGCCCGGGCTGCACCACGTCCTCCATCGCCATCAGGCAAAGCTGCGTGCTGGGGTGCAGCCCGGTGCCGAAGGCCATGCCCGGGTCGAGGATGATCGGGAGTGCTCCCTCTCCGCCCCCCCGCTGCGGCAGGGGGGAAACGGCTCCTCCCCCTGCCGCAGCGGGGGGTGGGGGGCAGCCAACCAGGCCGGGATGACCAGGAAGCGCCGGCCGATGCGCAGCGGGTGATAGCTGGCCTTCCAGGCGTTGGCCCAATCCTCCTCGGCAAGCGGACGAATCCGCACGTTCGCCCAGCGGGTAGATGCGGCCCAGGTACCACAGCCCTTCTTCGATCTGTCGCTGCACGTGCCGGCGGTCTCGGCCGCGTCGGCGGGCAGATAGGTCTTGACGATGATCGTCGGGCGGTGATTCTCACCCACCGGGTCGAACCCGCCCACCTCGGTCACCGCGCCGCCCTGGCCGTCGGGACGGCTGTTAAGCCGGTTGAACAGTTCGCTGACCGCCTCGGGCTGACCGACGCGGAGCGGGTCCGGATCCCCGGGGACTTCGCTTACGGCGGGCTTTCCGGGCTGTCGAACGAACTGCGCGAGCGGCTGGACGAGGTCCGGCCGGCGTCGCTGGGCCAGGCCTCTCGGATCCCGGGGATGACCCCCGCCGCTCTCGGGCTGCTGGCCGCGGCGATCGGCCAGCGCGTGCGGGCCGCCTCGTGAAGCCGGTCCCGCTCCCGCCGGCGGCACACGAACTGGCGCGCGAGGTCGCGGAGGGTTGGGAGCGGCTCGGGGCCCCACCGCTCGATCCCGCGGTGGCGGCCCAGGTCGGCTCGCAGCTGCACCTGCTCTACCTGTGGAACCGCCGATTCAACCTGACCGCGATCCGCGACCCGCGCGACGGGGTTCGCCGCCACGCGCTCGAGGCGCTGGAGGCGACGCTGGTCCCCGGACTGCCGGAAACGGGGCTGCTCGTGGACCTGGGCAGCGGGAACGGCTTCCCGGCGCTGCCGATCCTGGCGGCGCGGCCGGGCCTTTCGGGCCTCCTCGTCGAAAGCGCGGCCCGGAAGGTCGACTTCCTGCGCGCGGCGGCACGGGAGAGCGGGCTCGGCCCGCGCGTTCGGGCCGAGCAGTTGGTGCTCGAGCGATGGGGCCAGCTCCCTCTGGAGGTCGCGCTGCTCACCCTTCGCGGTTTTCCCGACCCGGAGCGCTGGATCCTCGAGGCCGCCGTCGCACGGCCGGGGGCCACGATCCTGGCGTGGCTCGCGCTGGACGACGCCGGGCGGATCGCTCGGGAACTGCAGCAGCGGGGGGCGCGGGCCGAGGTCCGGCCGCTGCGCTCGTCCGGGACGGGGGCGATCCTTCGGGCGGGGGCCTGACGCTACTTGCCGATGCAGAAGCGCGCGAAGATCCGCTCGAGCAGCGCCTCCGGGCCGACCTCCCCCAGGATCTCCCGCAGCGCGTGCACGGCCCGCCGCAGGTCGATCGCCAGCAACTCGGCCCCTTCCCCGGCCCGCGCCAGGCCCGCGGCCGCCACCAACGCGTCGCGCGCCTCGAGGGCCGCCGCAAGGTGCCGCTCGGTGGCGAGCGCAACGCTCTCCAGCGGCCGGGCGCCGGGAGCGTGGAGCCGCTCCGCGATCGCCGCGCGCAGCGCGGCCATCCCCTCGCCGGTGAGCGGGCTGACGGCGACCGTCCCTTCGGCGGGGGGACCGGCCGGCGGAAGGTCGGCATGGGTTCCAACGCGCAGGCGGTGCGCACCCGGCGGGCCGGCGGGCCGCTCCGGGCGCGAGAGGTCGTAGACCTCGAGCACCAGGTGCGCCGACTCGGCCGCGGCAAGCGCGCGCCGCATCCCCTCCGCCTCGGCCTGCCCGCCCGGTTCCCCGACTCCCGCCGCATCGACCAGCACGGTAGGCAGCCCTTCCAGCACCAACTGCTCCTCGATCAGGTCGCGGGTCGTCCCCGGCTCGGGCGTGACGATGACTCGACCGTATCCTAGTAAGTTATTGAAAATACTGGACTTACCGGAATTCGTTGGACCCAGAAGGACGACCCGGGCCCCTTCCCGGACGCGGCGCGCCGGCTCCGACGCCCCCGCCAGCGCGTCGATCTGGGCGGCGAGCCGTTCGGCCCGGCCGGCGACCTCCGCGCCGGCCAGGGCCAGCGCTTCCTCGCCGTCGCTGAAGTCGAGGCCGGCCTCGACGTCCGCGAGCAGATCGAAGATCCCCTCGGCGAGCGGCGCGATCGCCGTCGAGACCTCGCCGCCGAGCTGCCGCGCGGCGATCCGCGCCTGCTCGACGGTCGCCGCCTCGACCAGGTCGCGCACCGCTTCGGCCTGCGCCAGGTCGATCTTCCCCGCGCGCAGCGCCCGCAGCGTGAACTCGCCGGGGGCCGCGGGGCGGGCCCCCGCCAGGACGCACGCAGCGAGCGTTTCCCGCACGATCGCGGGGGAGCCGTGGAGCGTGATCTCGGCCACGTCCTCGCCGGTCACGGTGTGCGGCGCGCGGCGCAGCGTGAGCACTGCCTGGTCGATCGGCGCGCCGCTGCGGTCGAGCAGCGCGCCCAGCATCGGCCGGCCATCGACCAGCGGCGCGCCGCGCGCGCGGGCGAAAAGGCGCGCCGCGATCGCCGCGCTGTCGGGGCCGGAGAGGCGCACGAGGGCCAGGGCGGCCCGCCCCGGGGGGGTCGCATGTGCCACGATCGTGACGGTTTGCGGGTCCGTGACAGTTCTCCTACCACCGCCCATGTTTTGCGCTAGCATGCATGTTTCGCCCGGGCGGGGGGAGCCCCCTTCCCCCGGGATACTGCCAGGAGGCCTCAGATGTCGAAGACTTTTCGCCGCGCCGTCGCTCTGCTTTCCCTGATCTCCATCCTCGTCCCGGCCGCGGCCTTCGCCCAGGCCCCCGGCACCGCCGAGGTCCGGGGGGTCCTGCTCGACGCCGCAGGGGCGCCCGCCAAGGGCTACCAGATCGGGCTGAAGACGGCCGACGGAAACCTGTTCCTCTCGAAGGCCACGCTGGCCGACGGGACCTTCGTGGTCGACGGGCTCCCGCCCGCCAACTACCAGCTCGTGGCTTTCGCCCCGGACGGCGGCGAGGTCCCGGTCCTGGCCAAGCAGATGGCGCTGACCGCCGGCCAGAAGGAGCGGGTCGAGATCCGGCTGACTTCGGACAAGGCGCAGGTGGCCGGGCGCGTTCCGGCCGAGGCCGCCGCGACCGGCTCGGCTTCCAGCGGCACCTTCAGCTGGGCGGCCCTCGGCTACGCCGCGCTGGCGGTCGCGGGCGGTTTTGCGCTCGGCGCGTGGGCCTTCGACGACGACGACAATGACGTCGAGCGCTCCACCTCTCCCAGCCTGCCGCCGCGCCGCTGATCCCGGTCGATGGCGCCGACGCCTTCGGTGCTATAAACGAACCGTAAGGGTCGGCTGATCTCCGCCGACCCCGGGGTTCCCATGTCGGCCTCGCGCTCTAGCGGCCTCGCCGCGGCGATTCTGCTGCTCGTTCCGCTCGCGGCGGTGGCCGCAGTCCTCGTGTACGGCGGCCGGAACCGGATCTTCGGTCCGCGCGAGGCGTCCGCCTCGACGCCCGCCGGGGGCGGCGCCGGCTCGCTGCTCGACGGGCTGGCCGAGCGCATCGCGGACCTCCCGCCCGAGCGCTTCCACGAGCAGGTCGACGGCGCGGCGGAGTTCCTGATCTCGATCGGCGCGACGCGGATCGTCGCGTGGCGCGTCGCCGGGCCGCCCGAAGCGTTCCTGGAGCTGCTGGAGTTCCGCGACGAGGCGGGGGCGCGCCGCGCGCTCGAGCAGGACGCGGGCCGCGACCGCTCGCCCGGGCCGGGCGACGAGGCCTGGGTCGGAGCCGACAGCGTGATGTTCCGCCGCGGCCGCCGCTACGTGAGGCTGAACGCGCCCGGAGCGAGCGGCGCCGGTGCGGCGGAGCGGCTGGCCGGGCTGGCGGCGCGCATCGACGAGCGGCTGCGCGTGCTGGGCCCGGCGGGGGGCGCGCCGTGAGCGGGCCGCCGGGCGTCGACCGCCGGCTGGTGCTGCGGCGCCTGGGCCAGGCCGGGCTGATCCTCGGCGGCGCCGGCGCACTGGCCGCGCTGGGGCTGCGCTCGCCCGGACGCTGGGCCGGCGGCGCCGGCCCGGCCGCGATTCCTCGCCGCGACCTCGCCGTGGACCCGGCCCGGCCGGGGGGGGTGATCGCGGCGGGGGGCGCGATCGCGCCGATGGTCCGCGCGGCGGTCGGCGCGCTGGGCGGGATCGGCCGGTTCGTGGGTGCGGGCGACATCGTGCTGGTGAAGCCCAACATGGCGTGGGACCGGCCGCCGGAGATGGGGGCCAACACGCACCCCGCGGTCGTGGCCGAGGTCGTGCGGCTCTGTCGCGAGGCGGGCGCGGCGCGCGTGATCGTCGGCGACGTCGCGGTCCACGACGCGGCACGCGTCGCCTCCCGCTCGGGGATCGCCGAGGCGGCGCGGGACGCGGGCGCGGAGCTGGCGCTGCCCGACGACGCCGGGTTCCTCGAGGCCGCGCTTGGCGGCGCGGTGCTCTCGACGTGGGAGGTCTTCCGCCCGGCACTGATCGCGACGAAGCTGATCAACGTGCCGGTGGTGAAGGACCACGCGCTGACCCGGCTGACGGCCGGCCTCAAGAACTGGTACGGCGTGCTGGGCGGGACGCGGGCGCGGCTGCACCAGGACATCGACACCTCGATCGCCGACCTGGCCGCGGCCTTCAGGCCGACCCTCACCGTGGTCGACGCGACGCGCGTGATGACTCGGGGCGGGCCGACCGGCGGACGGCTCGAGGACGTCCGCCCGGTCGGGCTGGTCGCGGCCGGGACCGATTCCGTCGCGCTCGACGCCTGGGGCGCGCGGCTGCTCGGCCTCGAGCCGCGCGAAATTGGCTACCTCGCGCTGGCCGAGGGGCGGGGCGTCGGCTCGATCGTCGCAGGCGACGCGCTCGAGACGGTGCGCGCCGGTGCGTGAGGCGGAGCCGGGGGGGATCTACTGGCCGCGCGCCGTGCGCCGGATCTACCAGGCCTTCTTCCTCGCGCTCTTCCTCGCGGCCCTGCTGCTGATGACCGCGGAGGGGATCCGCCGGCTGCCGGTGGCGTGGCTCTTCCACCTCGATCCGCTGTCGGCGGCGGTCGCGCTGCTGGCCTCCTGGTCGCTGACCGCGGCGCTGGCCTGGTCGCTGGCGATCGTCGCGCTGACGGTCCTCGCCGGCCGCGCCTTCTGCGGCTGGATCTGCCCCCTGGGCACGATCCTGCAGCTCGCGTCGTGGGCCACGCGGCGGCTGCGCCGCGGCCCGGCGACCGAACACAACCGCTGGCGGCCGCACTTCGCGCTCAAGTACCTGCTGCTGGCGGCGCTGCTCGCGGCGGCGGCGCTGGGGGCGGGGATCGCGGGGCTGTTCGACCCGCTCTCGTTCCTGGCGCGCTCCCTGGGGTCGGGGCTGTCACCGGCGCTGCACCAGCTGATCGGGACCGGAGGCTGGCGCCCGCGGATCTTCACCGGCGCCTGGCTGACGGGGTTGCTCTTCCTCGCGGTGCTGGCCGCCAATCGCTGGATCGTGCGCTGGTGGTGCCGCGCGCTCTGCCCGCTGGGCGCGCTGCTGGGGCTGATCGCGCGGGCCTCGATCGCGCGGATCCGGATCGATCCCGCGCGCTGCACGCACTGCAACCGCTGCGCGACCGACTGCCAGGGGGCGGACGAGCCGTTCGCGCGGCACCGGGTCGCGGAGTGCCACGCCTGCCTGAACTGCATCGCGGCCTGTCCCGGGGGCGCGATCGGTTTCCGCGCCTTCGCGCCCGAGGACGCGCCGCACGGCGGGGTCAGCCTGCCGCGGCGCCGGGTTCTCGGTGCGGCTGCGGCCGGCGTCGCGCTCGTCCCGCTGTTTCGGGCCAGCACGCTCTCGGCGGCGCAGCCCGGGCCGCTTGCGATCCGGCCGCCGGGGGCGCAGCCGGAGGCCGGGTTCCTCGCGACCTGCGTGCGCTGCGGGGCGTGCGTCAACGCCTGCCCGACCAGCGCGCTGCAGCCGGCGCTGGGTGAGGCGGGGATCGAGGGGCTCTACACGCCGGTGCTGGTCGCGCGGCAGGGCTGGTGCGAGCCGAGCTGCGTGCTCTGCGGGCAGGTCTGCCCGACCGGCGCGATCCGCCCGCTGTCGACCGCGGAGAAGGGCTGGACGCTCGAGGCGGGGCAGGGGATCCGGATCGGGACCGCCTTCTTCGACCTGGGCCGCTGCCTGCCATGGGGGATGAACGTCCCCTGCATCGTCTGCCAGGAGGTCTGCCCGACCAGCCCGAAGGCGATCTGGCTCGAGGAGGTCGACGCCGTCGGCCGCGACGGGCGTCCCGTGCGGCTGCAGCGGCCGCGGATCGAGCCCGGGCTCTGCGTCGGCTGCGGCCTGTGCGAGGCGAAGTGCCCGATCACCGACATCGCCGCGGTCCGCGTCACGCGGATCGGGGAGTCGCGCGAGACCGGCTCGTCGTTCCGGCTTGCAAACCGGGGATAGACCGTCTTACCGACCGACGGTAGCTGTCCCCGGTTTCAGGGGGCGCAGGCGTCGACCAGGTCCAGGGGGTGGCAGGCCTGCGGCGACGGCGGGCGCGCGCTGCCGTCGGAGGCGCGGCCGTAGCTGCCGGCAAAGCCGCCGTCGGTCGGCACGACGAGGAAGAAATCGGCCGTCCCGGCCCCGAGCGGGATCGAGGCGCCGGTCCCGCCCGTCGCGCAGAAGCCCGGCTCGGGCCGCAGCGAGGCATAGCCGGCCGCCAGGTCGCCGCGGTAGATCTCGGCCTGGCCGGTGCCGGCGCAGTCGGCGGTCCAGCCCAGCGCGAGCGCGTTGCCCGCCCGCTGGACCGTGAGCTCCGAGATCGCGCCCGGCTTGGCGCGCGCCACCGGCTGGCACGAGTTGCGGGTCACCCCGGTCAGCCGGATGTCGTCGACGTTCCAGCCCGAAAGCTGCAGCACGTTGTCGGCGGTCAGTCCGAAGCGGATCCGGAAGTTGGGGTTGCGGTCGGCCCAGGCCGAGACGTCGAAGGAGTGGTTCGACCAGACGTTCTCGACGACGTAGCCGCTCGACGTGTACAGGTTGGTCCAGCTGACCCCGTCGGCCGAGACCTCGACCGTGGCGATGTCGTTGGGCGCGACGTTCAGCCAGCGCTTGAACTGGATCCCGACCTGGACCGCGTCGCTGCAGTTGATCGGCGGCGAGACCGCCTGCGTGTTGAGCAGCGCCTCGTAGTTGCCGGGGCCCGGGCCGGTCCCCGTCAGGTCGTTCCCCAGCACACGCGTCCCCTCCGCCGCGGCCGTCGGGTCGGGGCTCGGCTTGGGCTGGCCGGGGATCGAGGTCCCGCCGCCCAGCCCGCGCGGCGTGTCGATCTGCCACTCGCCCGACGCGCCGCCGTTGTTGTTGAAGCTCCAGCCGCGGTTGGTCTCGATCCCGTCGGTGTAGAACTGGACCGGCGCGCCCGAGCCGCCGACCAGCACGCGCACCACGGCCGCCTCGTCGGGGTAGACGTTGGCCGGGTCGGTCGAGGTGATGGCGCGCACGGTGAAGGTCGCGTCCTGGCCGCAGGGGAAGGCCTGCCCGACCTGGAAGCGGATCGCCAGCGTGCCGGTCGCGCTCTGGTTGGCCGGGATGTTGCCGAAGCCGGCGGCGCCGTCGATCACGGAGACCGGGCCGAGGTTCCCGGACCAGGCCGCGACCTGGGCGGTCACGCCCGTCGCCGTCTCGCTCCCCTGGTTGCGCAGCACGATCGACAGGTCGAAGACCTCGCCCGGATCGACCGCGCCGTTGCCGTTCCCCTGGACCTGGGTGAGGTTCACGTAGCGCTCGTAGCGCAGGTCGGGTCCGGTCACCGTGATCGGCTTCTTGACCGTCACCGAGCAGTTCTCCGCGTCGCGCACGCGCAGGCGCGCCTCGCCCGAGTACGGCCGGCGGTAGACGTTGGTCGGATCGGCCTCGCCGGTATCGACGGTCCCGTCGATCGTGAAGTCCCACTCGTAGGTGTAGGGGCCGCCGGCCCCGCCGCTGGCCGTGCTGTCGAAGACGACGGCCTGCCCGACGCGGGCCGGGCTGGGGCTGACGCTGAAGTCGGCGCTCGGAGGCTCGCAGATCGAGCCGGTCCCGCCGGTGACGACCAGCGCGAAGACCGCGTCGGCGTCGGGCGTGGCCGGGTGCTGGTCCTGGTTGATCTCGGCCGCGTCGATGTCCACCCGCCAGGTCCCCGCCTCGGGGTTCTGAACGAAGACGTTCTCGACGTTGTTCTTGCCGTCCTTCGACCCGCCGGGCAGCGAGTAGTTGGCGCCGTTCAACCCGAAGTTGCCGCGGTAGACGCTGCCGGAAGGGGAGGTCACGGTCAGGTCGAGGTCGTTGATCCGGTGCAGCGTGGCCGAGGTCGTGCCGGGCAGGTCGTTGTAGACCAGCGTGATCTTCAGCTCGGCCTCGCCGGCCTCCACGCCGACGTCGTACGAGCCGCGCTCGCCGACCTTCAGCGCGACCTCCTCATTGATGACGAAGCTCCGCGCCGCGCGCTCTTTCGCCACCCGGACGCTGGGCCGGCCCCATCCCTGGTGGACGCGGGTCAGGTCCGAGCCGGTGCCGCTGAAGGCCCACTGCTGCGAGTTGTTGATCACCAGCGCCTTGATCGTCGAGGCGTGGGGCTGGCGCTCGAAGACGGTCGAGCCAACCGGGTTGGTCCCCCAGACGTTCTCGGACCACATCTGGATCATCGAGCCGGTCACGCCGGCGACCGTCGGCGTGGCGCCGGAGGTCCCGCCGAAGCCGGAGGTGTAGCAGTTGCCGGTCGTCGTGGTGTAGGTGTCGTCGTAGAAGTACGAGACGTCGGGCTTCAGACGGCCGTCCTCGGCCGGGCCGATCGAGGCCCCCGAGCACCAGCAGTCGTCGGAGGTCGAGAGCGTGTCGTAGTGGTTGATCGCGCCGACGCTGACGATGTTCTTGGCCCAGGCCTCGGGGCGGCTGAACTGGTCCCCCGCGTTCGACTGCGACTGCAGGATCGCGATGTCGAGCCGCCAGATGATGTCGTCCATCTCCTGCGAGTAGCTGGTGTAGTTGAGGACCCGCGAGTTGCCCCAGGAGTTGCTCTGGAACGAGGCGAAGTAGGGGGCTCCCTTGAGCTGCTGCGTGTCGGCGAAGCGGTCGCCCAGCTCGTCGTAGTCGGCCATGATCCCGACCCCGCAGGGGAGGCTCCCCAGCCCCTTGGCCGAGCCGTCGCCGTCGCGGTCGCCGTTGCCGAAGACGATCCCGAAGGTGCTGGTCCCGTGGCTGTCGCTGTTGTGCGCGCCGTGGAACAGCTCGGTGTCGAAGTCCATGTGCGTGTCTTCGAAGCCGGCGTCGAGCACTTCGCCGCGCACGCCGGTGCCGCAGTAGCCGAAGTTGCCCTCCAGCCAGTTCAGGCCGTTGTCCTGGCGGATCAGGTCCATGTCGGTCCCGGGGATCCCCTTGGGGTCGATCCACGCGACGTCGTCGTGCGCGGCCAGGGCCCGGGCCTGCTCGCGCGTCAGGCGCAGCTCGACCACGTGGCCGCTGGGCCAGGCAGCCAGCACCTGGGCCCCCAGCTCGCGCGCGCGGCCGGCGATCCGCTCCTTGCCGGAGGGGCCCCACTCGAAGGCGGTGACGCGCAGGTCCATCCGCTCGTCCGCCGCGGCGCCGTCGGCCGCGGCGCGATTCGACGGCGGCGCGCCGGCCAGCCAGTCGCGGACCTCCCACGACAGGCGATAGGACGGGTGGAACGGCTCGACGCGCTCGACGAACTCGAGCCCGGCCAGCCCCGCGGCCCGCTGCGGCTCGGCCCGCACCAGGTGCGCGTTGTGCGGGAAGAAGGCGAGCAGCTCGCCCCCCGCGTCGGCGACGGCCTGCCGCCACTCGGGCTGGCTGGGCGTGCGGAACTGCACCAGGAAGACGTGTCCCGCCGGTCCCTGGGCCAGGCCCGGAAGGGCCGCGGGCAGGGGACGGCCCGGCTCGGTCCGACCATCGCGCAGCAGGATCGCGCTCTCGCTCTCGCGCGCGGCGCTCCAGGTGGCGCCGCCGTCGCGCGTCACTGCGTACCAGCGGAGCGCGCTGCCGGCCTCGGTCCAGGTCGCGAATCCGGCGGGGACCGCGGGGGCCCGGCCGGCGGCGAGCGGCTCGATCCGGTGCGCCGACTCGCGCAGCAGCGCCCGCGTTTCGGCCCCGTCGGCCCGCGGCGTGACCGCGAACAGCCGGAACAGCTCGCCGTCGCGTTCCACCTCCAGCCGGGGGCGGGGCATCGTTTCGGCAGGAGCCGGGCGCACGGACAACGCGAGCAGGGCGAGCACGGAGCAGGCGATCACGAACGGCGCTCGGGCGGGCGCTCGAAGCATCGGTCAAACCTCCGGGAATGCGAGAAGTTACCCCGAAGCGCGGCGGGGTGCCTGCCGACACCGCGGGGCTGCGCTGGAATTCGCCCCGCGCCCCGTCCATGATCCGCCACCGGGCCGGAGGGGAAGTGACTTCCTGTTTAGTCGCGGCGGCGTTGTGGGCGCTCTCGATCAGCCTGTTCCGCCCGTTGATCGCGCGCTACGGGCCGGCCCCGGTGAACTTCTTCAAGTGCGCCTTCGCGTCGCTGGCCTACCTGGCGTGGCTCGCGTTCGCCGGGCGACTGTCCGGGCTGGCCGCGCTCGAGCCCGGCCCGATCGCGCAGCTCGCGCTCTCCGGCTTCGTCGGGATGGCGATCGGCGACTCGCTGCTCTTCTCGGCGGTCGCCGCCGGGGGGGTCCAGCGGACGCTCGTGATCTACAACAGCGCCCCGCTGATGACCGCCCTGCTCGACTGGGCCGCGGGGGGAGGGTTCCCGACGCCGCGGGTCTGGCTGGGGATGCTGCTCGTCGCCGCCGGCGTCGCGCTGGTCGAGAGCGACCCGGCCCGGCCGGCCGGGGGGAAAGGTCCCGCCCCCGACCGCCGCGCGCTGCGCTGGACCGCGATCGCGGCGCTGGGGGCAGCGCTCGGGCAGGCCTCGGGGCTGCTCCTGATGCAGCGCCCGCTGCAGTCGGTCCCGGTGGTCGAGGCCAGCCTGGTCCGGCTGGCCGCGGCCGGCGCGGGGGTCCTGCTGCTGCTCGCGCTGCGGCGGGGCGGGCCGGGGCAGCTGGCCCGGATGGGCCCGCGGGCCTGGCCCGCGCTGGCGGTGCCGAGCCTGACCGGGACCGTGATCGCGGTGATCTTCATGATGCAGGGGGTGCGGGACCTGCCCGCCGGGATCGCCGCCGCCCTGCTGGGCACGACCCCGCTCTTCTCGCTGCCGATCTCCCGCTTCGTCCTGCGCGAACCGGTCGGGCCGCGCTCGTTCGCCGGGACCGCGGCCGCGGTCCTCGGGGTGGCTTTGTTCGCGCTCTGAGCGGTGCAGTATCCTCGCGCGGCTGCAGCCAGCCGTGCCCTTTCCGGCCGCGCCACTTCAGACCGTGCCACCTCCGGCAAGGAGTCCCGATGACGAACGCGTCGCTCTACAAAAGCCACCTCGAGACCATGGACCGGGTCCTGGCCGACGCCCTCGAGCGCGCCGGTGCGCAGGGCCTTGCGCTGGAAGGGGTCCTGTTCCACGCCGGACGGGCCGAGACCTACCACGTCGACGACAAGGAGATCCCGTTCGAGTCGACCCCCCACTTCCGCCGCTGGGTGCCGCTGTCGGGGCCCGAGCACGTGGTCCTGGCGCGGCCCGGGCGCCGGCCGCTGGTGGTCCGGGTCAACCCGCGCGACTACTGGTACGAGGCCGCTCCGGTCGCGCCGTCGTACTGGCAGGAGTCGGTGCAGTTCGCCGAGGTCGCCGACTTCGCCGAGGTCGCCGGCGTGGTCGGCTCGCTCTCGGGCGTGGCCTACGTCGGCAACTCGCCGGCCGCGGCGAGCGAGCTGGGGATCGACGTCACGCTGGTCGAGCCCGAGGCGCTGATGAAGCCGCTCGACTGGCACCGCGCGGCGAAGACGGCGCACGAGGTCGCGCTGGTCGAGGTCGCGGCGCAGAAGGCGGCGGAAGGTCACCGCGTCGGGCGCAAGGCGTTCGAGGGGGGCGCCTCCGAGCGCGAGATCCACTACGCCTACCTGCAGGCCACCGGCCAGCTCGAGCACGAGCTGCCGTTCGAGACGATCATCGCGCTCGACGCCAAGTCGGCGACGCTGCACTACCACACCAAGCGCGGGCGCGAGGCGGCACCGGGGAAGGTCTTCCTGCTCGACGCCGGCGCCTCGCACGAAGGGTACGCCTCGGACATCACGCGGACCTGGGCGCTGCCGGGCGTCGACCCGGCCTTCGTCGCGCTGCTGGAAGGGGTCGACGAGCTCGAGCGCGCGCTGGTCGCGATGGTGACGCCGGGCCGGCCCTACCTCGAGATCCATCAGGAGGCGCACCGCCGCGTCGCCGCGCTGCTGTCGAAGGTCGGGGTCAGCAAGGCCTCGCCGGAGGAGACGCTGGAGCTGGGGATTTCGCGCCCCTTCCTGCCGCACGGCGTCGGCCACCACCTGGGGATCCAGGTCCACGACATCGGCGGTCGGCAGGCCACGCCCGACGGCGGGCTGCTCCCGCCCCCGCCGGAGTACCCCTACCTGCGCAACACGCGCACGCTGGAGCCGGGACACCTGGTGACGATCGAGCCCGGGATCTACTTCATCCCGATGCTGCTCGAGAAGCTGCGCGAGAGCGCCGCCGGCGCGCGCGTCGACTGGGCGCTGGTCGACCGGCTGACCCCCTGCGGCGGGATCCGGATCGAGGACGACGTGCTCTGCACGCCCGCGGCGGCGCGCGCGACCTGACGCGCCCGCTGATCCAGGGGCCGCGCGGGGCATGAGCGCGGGGTCCCGCGCGCCCGGAGCGCGGTTCATCGACCGCCGCAGCGGGTCGGCGCTGCTGTGGGTTCTCGCGCTGATCGCGACGCTCGCGACCGCGGCCTACCAGCGGCTCACCGGCCCGACCCACCCGGTGCGCGTGAAGACCGAGATCGGCGGCGCGCCGGTCACCGGCAAGCTGCCGCGCAGCCACGGCGGGGAGGGGGGCGCGATCGTCTCGCTGGTCGTCCCCGATCCAGCCGTCTCCGGGGAGATGGCGTGGCGCCGCTACCCGACGGACGACCCCTGGATCGATGTCCCGCTGCTGCGGCTGGGCGAGGAACTGGCAGCCGAGCTGCCGCACCAGCCGGCGGCCGGCAAGCTCGAGTACGGCCTGCGCCTGGCGCGCGGGCGCGAGACGCGCATGATCCAGCAGGACGACGGGCCGATCGTGATCCGCTTCCGCGGCGACGTGCCCGCCGCCGTCCTGCTGCCGCACATCATGGCGATGTTCCTGGCGCTGGTGATCGGGACCCGCGCCCTCTTCGGAGCGCTCGTCGGCGAGCGCGACCTGAAGCGGCACCTCCCCTGGCTGCTCCTGTTCCTCGTGCCGGGCGGGCTGATCCTGGGCCCGATCGTGCAGAAGTACGCGTTCGACGCCTACTGGACCGGCTGGCCGTTCGGCGAGGACCTGACCGACAACAAGACGCTGGCCTCGGTGCTGGCCTGGGCCGCGGCGTGGCTGATCGCCCGGCGCTGGCCGGACCGCCCGGCCTGGCAGCGCCTCGCGGTCCTCGCTGCGGCGGCGGTGATGATCGCGGTCTACCTGATCCCGCACAGCGCGCGCGGCAGCCAGCTCGACTGGTCGAAGCTGCCGCCCCCGCCCGCGGCGGCGGCGGACATCGCCGCGCCCGGGTCCTCGCCGTAGGCCTTCCGGTTCAGCGCCCGACGACGATCCGCTGCGATTCCTGGGGCTCGAGCCGCACCGCGGCCCGGGTGACCGCGCGCAGGACCGCGGCCGAGCCCAGCGACTCGCCCGACTCGAGCAGCGCGTCCAGTTCGGCGTCGCGCCCGACCACGTCCGCCAGCCGCTCGCGCAGCCGCGCCTCCCGGGCCGCGTCGAGCGGGGTTTCGGCGTAGAGCTCGCCCAGCGCCTCCAGCAGCAGCGCGCGGTCGTGCGCGACCAGCTCCTGGCGGTTGTTGACCTGCTGCATCACGGTGGCCAGCCCACAGAGATCCTGCCAGAGCCGCAGCCCGTCGTCCGGGTCGGCCGCCGCCCCGTTCCGCAGCCAGCTCTCGAGCCGCTCGACGACGCGGCGCAACTGGCAGCGGTCGGCCACGCGCAGCTCGACGAACAGCGCCGAGGCGACGAGCGACTCCAGCGCGCCGGCCGCGGTCGCCAGCCGCTCGTCGATCCGCTCGCGCTCGGGCTCGCCACCGGCCGCGAGCACGCGCTGCAGCCGGCGGTACCCGGCGCGCACGCGCAGCGCCGACTCGATCTCGTGCAGCGCGTCGAGCTGGGCCGGCAGCCGCTCGCGAGCGCAGACCGCCGCCTCGAGCGAGACCGCGGCCTTGATCAGCGCGCCGCGGGCGTGGTTGCAGGCGGTGAGAAACTCCCAGAGCTCCGAGCCGTCGTCGCGCCGCAGCAGCTCGAGGCGCTGCGACAGTTCGAGCCGGATCATCTCGCAGAGGTCGATCAGCTCGCGGGACCGGGGGTCCTCGCGCGGCTCGGCGTCGTCGTCGAGGAGCCAGTCGTCGGGCGCGGGGGGCACCTCGCGGGCGATCGCCCGCTGCAGCTGCGCGACGTCCGCCAGCGCGACCAGCAGCAGCCGCTCGATCATCGGGCGGACCAGGCGGCGCGCCTCGTCGGGGCGGTGCGACTCGTAGGGGAACAGGTCGACGCGGCGCGTGATCCGGGCCAGGCCCCGGATGCGCTCGAGGCTTTCCACCACGCTCTCGGCGGACGGTGACGAAACGGCCGCAGGCAACCGGGCCCCCATGCGGAGCCTCCCCCGGGGAACTTAGGGACCCCGGGGAGGGGGGGCAAGCGCTGGCCGCGCAAGGTGGAGACGGGGACACCGAGGAGAGTGGGGACAGCTACCGTCGTTGGCGAAAAAGGGGGAGCTGTCCCCGTTTTCCGGCCCCGGTGGGGGTGAAACGCGGCGGCGCCGTCCGTCAGGACTCGTCGTCCCCGGCGGCCTCGTCCGGGCCGCTGCCGGCCGGCGCGATGTGGAGCCGCCGGTGGTAGCCGCTGCCGGTCGAGAAGGTCTTGATCCCCTCGACTTTCGAGAGGGTGACGTGGATCAGCCGGCGCTCGTAGGGCCCCATCGCCGCCAGCTTCCGCGGCTGGCCGGTGGCCAGGACCTCCTGGGCGATCTCCTTCGCGCTCTCGACCAGCTGCGCCTCGCTGCGGGCGCGCCAGCCGCCGGCATCGAACGAGACCCGCCCCTGGACCCGGCCGTCCTTCTGGAGCGCGCGGTTGGCCAGGTACTGCAGCGCCTCGAGCCCCTCGCCGTCCGTCTCCAGGAGCAGCGGGACGTCATCCCCGACCAGCCGCACGCGCAGGCCGATCTCGTCCTGGTCGACCCCCTCGACCGTCAGGTCGAGCCCCATTCCGGCGACCAGCGAGCGGGCCAGGTGGTCGAGCAGCGGCGCGATCTCGGTCACTTCGGGGCCGGGCAGGAGCGGCTGCAGCTCGACCGGTTCGCCGTCGTCGGCCCGCGGGCCGGCCGGCCGGCGGTCGTGGTCCCACTCCCGATCGTGGTCGCGGTCGCGCCCGGGACCGCCGGGGCCGTGGCCGTGCGGGCCGCGGTCCCGGCCGCCGCGATCGCCCCGCTCGCCGCGGTCGCGCCCGCCTCCCCGCCCGCCGCGCCCGCCGCGGTCGCGGTCGCCGCGCCCGCCGCGCTCGACCGGCGGCGGGGGCGGCGGGGCGCCCGGGTTGGGCCAGGCCTCGATCTCGAACAGGCCGGCCTCGGCCCCCATCAGCCCGGGCTTCGGCTTGGCGATCACCTCGAAGGCGACCTCGTGCCGCGGCAGGCCGAAGCGGGCCCGCGCCGCGGCCAGCGCCTCGGTCAGGTCACGGCCGGTGAATCGAACGCGCTCTTCACTCAAGGTCGTCTCCCTCCGGCCGCTCAGCGGGCCTTGGCGCCCGCGGGGGCCGCGGCCGGCGGCGCAGCGTCGGCGTGGCGGTTGATGAAGTACTGCTGGACGATCCCCAGCACGTTGCTGACCAGCCAGTAGAGGACCAGGCCGGCCGGCATGTAGAGGAAGAACCAGGTGAAGACGACCGGCATGATCAGCATCATGCGCTGCTGCGCGCGCTGCTGCGGATCTTCGGTCTTGGTCATCGTCATGAACGACTGCAGGAGCTGCGTCGCGCCCATCACGATCGGCAGGACCCAGTATGGATCGGCGGCCGACAGGTCGTGGATCCAGCCGATCCAGGGGGCGCCGCGCAGCTGCACGGCGACGGTCAGCAGCGAGTACATCGCGAGCATGACGGGGAACTGCAGCAGCAGCGGGAGACAGCCCGTCAGCGACGCCATCGGGTTGACTCCCTCGCGCTTGTACAGCTCCATCATCTCTTCGTTCATCTTCTTCCGCGAGTCCATGTCGCGGCTGTCCTTGTACTTCTCCTTGATCTTGTGGATCTTCGGCTGGACGCGAGCCATGTCCTTCTGCGTCTTCCGCATCTTCACCATCGAGCGGTGCATCAGCGGGAAGAAGACCAGGCGGATCAGCGCCGAGAGCGCGACGATCGCCCAGCCCCAGTTGCCGATCAGGCCGTGCAGCCACTCCATCGCGACGTAGAGCGGCCGCGCCAGCCAGCCCCACATCCCCCACTGGATCAGGCCCGAGAGCGAGAGGCCGAGCGCGGCGTCGGTCTTCTGCAGCACGGGGCTCGACTTGGGGCCGACGAAGAGCGTCAGCGCCGGGCTGGCGCTGCCGATCATCAGCTGCCGCTCCTCGCCCGTCGGGGCGCCGGGGATCGGGAAGACGCGCAGTTCCGAGGCGGCCTGCGCGGCGGGGATCATCGCCACCGCGAAGAACTGCTCGTCGAGCGCCAGCCAGCGCGGTCCGAGGCCGGCCGGCCAGGCGATGTCCCCCTCCTGCTTGGCGGGGCTGAAGATCGTCGGCTTCTCCGCGAGCGCGGCGACCGCCAGCCCGCGGTAGGCGTATTGATTGCGTTGCGTCGGGTCGGGCATCGCGCCGACGCCGGGGCCCCAGGTGATCGCCGCGCCAGGCACCGGCTGGCCCTGCCGCGTCAGGCTCCACTCGACGCGCGCGGTGAACAGGTCGTCGCCCGGGATCCAGAGCGACTTGGCGACCTCGAGCCCGGCGCCGTCGGCCCAGCGGAAGACGACGCGCTGCGTGCCCGCGGGCAGGCCCCGCGCCGCCAGTTCCTCCGCCGTCGGCGCGGTCCGGTCGACGACGTACCAGGCGTCGTTGATCTGCTTGAAGAGCGCGGGGTCGTGAGGGTCGATCGAGAGCGGGTTGCGGTCGAGCGCGCGCGACTCGCTGGAGACCAGGTCGACGAGGCCCTTCGAAGGGTCGCCGGGGACCTTCTCGTAGCCCGGGAGCTTCCACGAGACGACCTTGCCGCCGCGGGCGGTGAGCGTGATCTCGTGCTGCGGCGTGCGGATCTCGATCAGCGGCTGGTTCTCGGCCCCGGCGATCGAGGGGCCCGTGACGGCGGGCTGGCCGGGCGTCAGCTCGGCGGCGGGCGCGGCGGCGGTGGAAGCGGCCGAGGGTGCGGGCGCGGGCGGCGTGGCGGCGCCGGCCGGCGCCCCGGCCGCGCTGCCCGGTGCGGCCGGCTGGTCCGCGCGGACCGGCTCCGGCGGCAGCAGCCGCGGCGCGAGGAGGTACTGCCAGCCGAACAGGATCCCCACCGAGAGGACCACCGCGGCGATGGTGCGGATCGTCGAGTCACGGTCCATCGGTCAACCCGGCCGAACGGGAGTCGGCGAGTGCAGGTACGGAAGGGGCGTGCCGCGCGGGGGGCAGGTCGAGGCCGGCCGGCGTGAAGGGATGGCAGCGCGCGAGGCGGCGCACCGCCAGCCACGAACCGCGCAGCGCGCCCCACTCGGCCAGCGCCATGGCCGCGTACTCCGAGCACGACGGGAGAAAGCGGCAGTTCGACCCCAGCAGCGGGGATAGCGTGCGCTGGTAGAGCCGCACGAGCGCGATCAGGACGCGGGCGGGCACGGCGGACCTTCCCTTGGGGGCCGGGTCTCGAGCCGCTTCCGGGCGCGGCCGACCAGCGCCACGAATTCCTGCTCGATCACCGGGTAGGTCGAACCGACGGCGGCCTGGCGGATGTTGACGACCAGGTCCCAGCGCCCGACGAGGTCGCGATGGCGCCGGAACGCCTCGCGGACCAGCCGGCGCATCCGGTTGCGCACGACCGAACCGCCGACCTTGCGGGTCGCGGTCAGGCCGAGGCGCGGCCCGTTCTCGTCCCGCGGCAGCACGAAGAGGACGATCCGGGCGCCGGCCAGGCGCGCGCCGGACTCGTAGACCTTCTGGAAATCGGACCGCTTGCGCAGCCGGCAGGCGCTGGGGAAGCGCTGCCGGCGCGCGCGGCTCAGACGGTCAGGCGCTTGCGGCCCTTGCGACGCCGCCGCTTCAGCACCTGGCGGCCGCCGGCGGTCTTCATCCGCTCGCGGAACCCGTGGACCTTCTTCCGCTTCCGGTTGTTGGGCTGGAACGTTCGCTTCATCGCGCAAGCCTCTCACCTCGACCGCCGCACGGAGCATCACCGCCGGACGGTGATCGCAGGGGCCCCCTGCCCTCGGCGCGTGCGCGCCGTCCGCGGGGGGCCGCAGAACAAGCGAGGAAGGGTAGGGGGCGCCCCTCCCGCTGTCAACCGAGGGGGCGGCCCGGCCGGGCGGCGTCGGAACTCGTTGAGCCGGACGGGCTACCCGGAATCCGGCCGGACACCCTTGCCGCGCCCAGCCCTCCGGTGCTACCTTCCGCGCCTCGTTTCCGGGGTCTTCTTCGAAAAAAGCGTGCGCCCGTCCCTTCCGGCCACCCGCCGTGGGGCGGTTGGCCAAGGGTGTGGGGGATCTGTGGACCGCGACCGGCATGTGCGCCTGGTTCGCTCGTCTAGGTCCATTAGATACAAGGACTTACAGGTCTTGTCGGCTCGACCCCCGCTGTGGAAATCCTGTGCTTCCTCGATGCCCTCCGGCGCCCTACGGCCCGGCCCTGGAGAGGGTTAACCCTGTGGATAACCGAACCATTGACCCTGTGCAGCCCTCCGCTTGGGACACCGTCCGGACCCTCGTCCGGGGCGAGATCGCCGCGGGGGTCTTCGACACCTGGTTCGGCCCGACCCGGGGCCTTCCGACCCAGGGGTCGACGCTGCGGGTCGCTGTCCCGAACGAGATGTTCGCGGAGTGGCTGCGCTCGCAGTACCTGTCCATGATCCGAGCCTCGATGGCCCGCGCCGGGGTCGGGCACATGCGGGTCGAGTTCGTGCCCCCCGGCAGCGCGCCCATCGGCGCGGCCGTGTACGGCGCCGGCGACCCGGGGGCGAGCCCGCCGGTCGCCTCGGCCGCGGCCCGCCCGGCGGGGGCCGACGCCCCGCGGCTGAACCCGCGCTACTCGTTCGAGGGGTTCGTCGTCTCGTCGTGCAACCAGTTCGCCCACGCCGCGGCGCTCGCCGTCTGCGACCAGCCGGGGCGGGCCTACAACCCGCTGTTCCTCTACGGCGGGGTCGGGCTCGGCAAGACCCACCTGATGCAGGCGATCGGCAACCGCCTGCTGACCGAGCGCCCCCAGGTCAAGCTGCGCTACCTGACCTCCGAACAGTTCATGAACGAGCTGATCGCGGCGATTCGTTTCGAGGAGACGGCCCGCTTCCGCGACCGCTACCGCCAGCTCGACGTGCTGCTGGTCGACGACATCCAGTTCCTGTCCGGCAAGGAGAGCACGCAGGAGGAGTTTTTCCACACCTTCAATGCGCTGCACGACGCCGGCCGGCAGATCGTGCTGGCCTCGGACTGCCCACCGCGCTCGATTCCGGGCCTCGAGGAGCGCCTCCGAAGCCGCTTCGAGTGGGGCCTCCTGGCCGACATCCAGCCGCCGGACCTCGAGACCAAGGTGGCGATCGTCAACAAGATGGCCGGCGCGCGGGGCTGGAACGTCCCGTCCGAGGTGGCGCTCTTCCTCGCCGGCAGCATCCACTCCAACGTCCGGGAGCTGGAGGGGGCGCTGACCACGCTGATGGCGTCGTCCTCGATCCGCCACCATCCGCCCGACCTGGCGCTGGCGCGCGAGGTGATCCGGACGCTGATCCCGACCCAGCGCGAGGAGGTCACGCTGGAGACGGTGATGCGCGTGGTGGCGCGGCACTTCAACCTCAAGGTCCAGGAGCTGAAGTCGCGCACCAACGCCGCCAGGAATCTCCTACCCGCGGCAGATCGCGATGTACCTGGGAAAGAAGCTGGCCGGCGAGAGCCTGCCGTCGATCGGGCTGGCCTTCGGCGGCAAGCACCACACGACCGTCCTGCACGCGGTGCGCAAGATCGAGCAGCTCCGCTCGAGCGACCCGGGGACCGAGAAGACGCTCCACTCGATCGAGGAGCAGCTTCGGTGACGCCGCAGTCCACAGCTTCCACAGCCCTGTGCGAGGGGTTCCTGTGGATGGGACTCACCGGACGCGGCGGGCCGGATCGTTCGACGTTCCATCCACACCACAGTCCCAAACCGTTCAACCTTCCGGACGCGGTCGATTCGGCGAACAACACCCGGATCGGCGGTTTTCCACCGTTTTCACAGCCCTACTACTACGGCTTTGAAGATTGACCCTTTCGTTCCTATGCTCTTTCTTTCCTGCCCGCGGCGCCGAGGACCCACCCATGAAGTTCTCTCTCGACCAGGCCTCCTTCATGCGCGAGATCGCCCTGCTTCAGGGGGTGATCGAGAAGAAGTCGACCTTCCCGATCCTCCACCACGTCCTGCTGACGGCGTCGGAGGAAGGGCGGGTGACGATGGTCGCGACCGATCTCGAGGTGGGCTTCCGTTCCGAGGTCGCGGCGACGGTGACGGCACCCGGGAAGGCGGCGGTCCCGGCCCGGCGGCTGTACGAGGTCCTGCGCCGGCTGCCCTCGGGCACGCTCTCGATCCGGCTCGAGGGAAGCGCTTTCCACATCGAGTGCGACCGGATCAAGTACAAGCTGACGACGCAGGAGCCGGACCAGTTCCCCGCGGTGAGAACGCGTGAGGGCAGCCCCCAGGCGGTGGTCGCCTCGGATCTCCTGGCCGAGATGATCAAGATGATCCTGTTCGCGATCACGACCGACGACCCGCGCTACACGCTGGGCGGCGCGCAGTGGGAGTTTTCCGACGACCTGCTGATGATGGTGGCGACCGACGGCCACCGGTTGTCGATCTCGAGCCGCCCGGCGCAGCAGGTGGGGAAGGAATTTCCGGTCGTACTGGTGCCGCGGACCGCGCTGCGCGAGTTACAGCGGCTCGCGGCCGACCACGAGGGGGACGTCTACCTCTGGGCCAACAGCGGCAGCCTGATCGCGCTGGTCGGCCACCGCGAGATCACGACGACGCTGCAGGAGAATCACCGCTTCCCTGACTACCGCCGCGTGATCCCGCAGAACAACGACAAGGTCTTCGAGATCGGGACGCAGGCGATGCGCGACGCCGTCGACCGGGCTTCGGTGCTGCGGGACGAGGAAACCAAGCTGGTCCGGCTGGAACTTGGAGCGAACCTGCTGCGGATCATGGCCGTGAACGACAAGTTTGGGTCGGCCCAGGAAGAAGTGAACCTGAACTATGCCGGCGGCGAGATCGAGATCGGCTTCAACGCGCAGTACCTGCTGGACTTCCTCAACAACGTCGGGACGGAGCAGGTCCGGGTGCTGCTGGGCGAGCCGATGGGGCAGGGGCTGTTCGAGCCGGTGCGCCCGGCTGAGGACCGGCGGCACGACCGCTACGTCGTGATGCCGATGGCGCTGTAGCAGGACCGTGCTCGCCTACCTCGAGGCCGAAGGGGTCCGGAATCTCCGGCCCGCGAGGACCCCGCTGGACCCCACCCTGACGGTGGTCGCCGGCCGGAACGCCCAGGGGAAGACCTCGTTCCTCGAGGCGGCTTACATCGTGGCGACAACCCGTTCGTTTCGGGCCCGGGACGCCCGCGAGGCGATCGCCAACGGGGTCGATTTAGCCCGGGTCAAAGGGGGTCTCGGGAGCGCCGGGGAGGACCTCCTGGAGATCGCCTGCGCCTGGGGCCGGGAGCGTGGCGAGCGCCTGCTCACCGTGGGACAATTCGAGCGCAAGATACAGGATTATCTCGGTTTGCTGCCGGCGCTGGTGCTGACCGGGGAGAGTCTCCGGACGATCGCCGGAAGCCCCGCCGAGCGCCGCCGGTTCGTCGACCGGGCGGTCGCCGCGGCCGACCCGGCTTACGTCGGCGCGTTGGGCGATTACAGGCGAGCCCTGGCCCAGCGCAACCGGCTGCTCCGGGAGGGGCGGCCGGACCCGGAGATCGCCCCGTGGGACGAGGTCCTGGCGCGGACCGGGACGGTCGTGGCCGAGCGCCGGAAGCGGCAGGTCGAGGCTTGGCAGGAGGACGTCGGGGGCTGGCCCGAGCTGTTTCCCGAGGGCGGGACGGCGCGGCTGGCCTACCTCGAATCGGGCTCCGGAAAGGGCCGCGAGGGTGAGAAAATCATCGATCGGCTGGCGCGCGTCCGGGACCGCGAACGGCGCTACGGCATGACGCTCGTCGGACCGCACCGGGACGATCTCGGAGTGGAGGCGGAGGGGCAGGACCTCCTGCGGCAGGGCTCGTCCGGGCAGGTCCGGGCGGCGCTCTCGGCGCTGCTCCTGGCGCAGGCGCGGCAGGTTCAGCGGCAGGCCGGGGGCCAGCGCCCGCTGCTGGTGCTCGACGACGTCGACACCGACCTGGACGCCGCGCGCTGCGCGGCGCTGCTGGAGGCCGCGCGCAAGGAAGGACAGGTGCTCGCTGCGACGAGCAAGCCCGACCTGTTGAACGCGACCGGCGCGCTGGTCCTGGTGATGGAACAGGGCATGGCGCGGGTCAAAGAGGGACGAGAGGCACGATGACGGAACGCGAGGAAACGACCGCGGTGTCCGAGGGGGCGACCGCCCCGGGCGGGCCCCCCGGCGCGGCCGACTACACGGCGAGTTCGATCAAGGTTCTCGAAGGGCTGGAAGCGGTCCGCAAGCGCCCCGGGATGTACATCGGGTCGACCTCGGTCGAGGGCCTCCACCACCTGGTCTGGGAGGTCGTCGACAACAGCGTCGACGAGGCCCAGGCCGGCTTCGCCGACCGGATCGACATCAACGTCCACGCCGACAACTCGGTCACGGTGATCGACAACGGCCGCGGCATCCCGGTCGACCTGCACACCGAGACCGGGCTGTCCGCCGCCGAGGTCGTGATGACCAAGCTCCACGCCGGCGGCAAGTTCGACAACGCCGCGTACAAGGTGTCGGGCGGGCTGCACGGCGTCGGCGTGTCGGTCGTCAACGCGCTGTCCGAGCTGCTGGAGCTGGAGATCTGGCGCGACGGGAAGGTCTACCAGCAGGAGTTCCAGCGCGGAATCACCAGCTCACCCTTCCGCCAGACCGGCACCACGAACCGCCGCGGCACCAAGATCACCTTCCGCCCCGATCCCGAGATCTTCGAGACGCTCGACTTCGCGTACGAAGTGCTGGCCCAGCGGCTGCGCGAGCTGGCGTTCCTCAACAGCGGCCTGCGGATCGTGCTCAAGGACGAGCGCGGGGCCAAGACGCGCGAGGCCGACTTCCACTACGAGGGCGGGATCAGCGAGTTCGTGACGCATCTCAACAAGAACCGCGAGACGCTGCACGAGCCGATCTTCCTGCGCGGCGAGAAGGACGGAATCCTGGCCGAGATCGCGCTGCAGTACAACGACGCCTACCAGGAGACGGTCTACTCGTTCGCCAACAGCATCAACACCACGGAAGGCGGCACGCACATGGCCGGCTTCCGCTCCGCGCTGACGCGCACGCTCAACAACTACATCCAGCAGAACGCGTCGCGCTTCCCCAAGGAGTACCGCGAGACGCAGCTCACCGGCGACGACGTCCGCGAGGGGCTGGTCGCCGTCGTCTCGGTCAAGGTGCCGTCGCCGCAGTTCGAGGGGCAGACCAAGACCAAGCTGGGCAACAGCGAGGTCAAGGGGATCGTCGAGGCGATGGTCAACGACCGCCTCAACGCCTACCTCGAGGAGAACCCCCGCGCCTCCAAGGGAATCGTCGAGAAGGCGGTCCAGGCCGTGCGCGCGCGCGAGGCGGCCCGCAAGGCGAAGGAGCTGACGCGCCGCAAGGGGGTGCTGGACTCGGGCGCGCTCCCCGGCAAGCTGGCCGACTGCCAGAGCCGCGATCCGCAGGACTCGGAGATCTTCCTGGTCGAGGGCGACTCGGCCGGCGGCTCGGCCAAGCAGGGCCGCGACCGCCGCTTCCAGGCGATCCTCCCGCTGCGCGGCAAGATCCTCAACGTGGAGAAAGCGCGCTTCGACAAGATGCTGGGGCACGAGGAGATCCGCACGATCATCACCGCGCTGGGCTGCGGGATCGGGCAGGACGACTTCGACGTCACGAAGCTGCGCTACCACAAGGTCATCCTGATGACCGACGCCGACGTCGACGGCAGCCACATCCGCACGCTGCTGCTCACCTTCTTCTTCCGGCAGATGAAGGAGCTGATCGACCGCGGGCACCTGTTCATCGCGCAGCCCCCGCTCTACAAGGTCAAGAAGGGGAAGCAGGAGTTCTACCTGCAGAACGACAAGGAACTGGCGGCGTTCCTGGTCCGCAAGGCGGCCGAGGAGCGCACCGTCCGCGCGCTCGAGACCGGGCGGGAGTGGTCCGGCAACGCGCTGGTCAACCTGCTCGAGCAGTTGGTCGAGTTCCGGCGCTACCGCGAGGCGCTCGAGCGGCGCGGCTGGCCCGGCTCGGCGGTCGAGGCGCTGCTGGAGCACGGCTTCTCGCGGCGCGAGGACTTCGAGGACGAGCTGCGGCTGGAAGCGCTGGCCGAGCACCTGCGCGCGCGCGGCCACGAGATCCTGTCGATCGAGCCCGACCCGGAGCACGGGCTGCGCGAGTTGCGCGCCGTCGCGCTGGAGATGGGGCACCGCGAGTACGTGCTGTCGGACGAGGTCGTCCTGACCGGCGAGTTCCGCCAGCTGCGCACGCTCTACCCGCACCTGAAGGACCTGACCGGGACGATCCAGATCGCCGCCGGGTCGTCGACGATGGTGACGACGCACCGCCGCGAGCTGCTCGACTCGCTGCTCGAGGCCGGCCGCAAGGGGGTCGTGATTCAGCGCTACAAGGGTCTCGGCGAGATGAACCCGGGCCAGCTCTGGGAGACGACGATGGACCCCGACCGGCGCTCGATGGTGCGCGTGTCGGCGCAGGACGCCACGGAGGCCGACGGGCTGTTCACCATCCTGATGGGCGACGCCGTCGAGCCGCGGCGCCTGTTCATCGAGGAGAACGCACTCGAGGTCCGCAACCTCGACGTCTGATGACGGGGAACGCATGACGGAAGCGAATCAGCCGCAGCAGTTCACGGCGGTCAACATCCAGGACGAACTGAAGACCTCGTACCTGGACTACGCGATGTCGGTGATCATCGGGCGCGCCCTGCCCGACGTGCGCGACGGCCTCAAGCCGGTCCACCGGCGCGTGCTCTACGCGATGCAGCAGTCCGGGAACACCGCGGACAGGATCTATCGCAAGAGCGCGAAGACCGTCGGCGAGGTGATCGGCAAGTTCCACCCCCACGGCGACCAGGCGGTCTACGACACGATCGTCCGGATGGCGCAGGACTTCTCGCTGCGCTACCCGCTGATCGACGGGCAGGGGAACTTCGGCTCGATCGACGGCGATCCGCCGGCGGCGATGCGGTACACCGAGATCCGCATGTCGCACCTGGCCGCGCTGATGCTCGAGGACTTCGACAAGGAGACGGTCGACTTCGGGCCCAATTACGACAGCACCGAGGACGAGCCGCTGGTCCTGCCGTCGGCGATCCCGAACCTCCTGGCCAACGGCGCCGACGGGATCGCGGTCGGGATGGCGACGCGCATCCCGCCCCACAACCTGCGCGAGCTGATCGACGCCGCCGTGCACCTGATCGAGAGTCCCGACTGCAGTGCCGCCGACCTGACCGAGTTCGTCCAGGGCCCGGACTTCCCGACCGCGGGCGAGATCTACGGCCGCGCCGGGATCCGGCAGGCCTACCTGACCGGCCGCGGCCGGATCCTGATGCGCGGCAAGATGGAGTTCGAAGAGGGCGCGAAGGGCTCGCGCGACCGGCTGGTGATCAGCGAGCTGCCCTACCAGGTCAACAAGTCGCAGTTGATCGAGGAGATCGCGCAGCTGGTCCACGACAAGCGGATCGAAGGCATCGCCGACATCCGCGACGAGTCGGACCGCGACGGGATCCGCGTGGTCGTCGAGCTGCGCAAGGACGCGATCGCCAAGGTCGTGACCGCCAACCTGTTCAAGCAGACCAAGCTCCAGACGACCTTCGGGGCGATCTTCCTGGCGATCGTCTCCGGCCGGCCGCGCGTGCTGGACCTGAAGCAGATGCTGGTGCACTACGTGCGGCACCGGCGCGAGGTCGTGGTCCGGCGCACGCAGTACATGCTGAAGCAGGCCGAGGCCCGGGCCCACATCCTGGAAGGACTCAAGAAGGCGATCGACATCCTCGACGAGGTCATCGCGCTGATCCGCGCGGCCTCCGGGCCGCCCGAGGCCAAGCATCAGCTGGTCGAGCAGTTCGAGTTCAGCGAGATCCAGGCCCAGGCGATCCTCGACATGCGGCTGCAGCGCCTGACGCAGCTCGAGCGCGACAAACTGATCGAGGAGCTGGCTGAACTGCTGGGGCTGATCGAGCGCTACCGCCAGATCCTGGGCTCGACCGCGCTGGTCGACCAGGTGGTGGTCGACGAGCTGAAGGCGATTCGCGAGAAGTACGGCGACGACCGGCGCACGGTGATCGTGGAGGACGAGGGCGAGATCGAGACCCTCGACATGATCCCCGACGAGAAGATCGTCGTGACCCTGTCGCACAAGGACTACGTCAAGCGCACGGCGCTGTCCGAGTACCGCACCCAGGGGCGCGGCGGGCAGGGGATCCGGCTGATGGAGGTCGGCGACGAGGACTTCATCGAGCGGGTCCGGATCTGCTCGACGCACGACCTGTCGCTGTGGTTCACCTCGGAGGGGCGCGTTCACATCCTGCCGGTGCACCACGTGCCGGAGTTCAGCCGCGCGGCGAAGGGCAAGGCGATCGTCAACCTGCTGGGACTCAAGCCGGGCGAGAAGATCCAGGGGCTGCTCGCGCTGCGCGACATGGACCAGCCGGGCCTGTACGTGATGACCGCCACCGAGCGCGGCGTGATCAAGCGGACCGAGCTGTCGGCCTACGCCAACATCCGCAGCGGGGGGATCATCGCCCTGACGCTGGACGAGGGGGACCGGCTGATCGCGGTCCACCTGGTGCGCGACGCCGACCACCTGTTCATCGCGACCCGCGACGGGATGGCGATCCGGTTCCCCGTGACCGACGTCCGGGCGATGGGCCGCACCGCGCGCGGCGTGCGGGGGATCGACCTGCGCGAGGGGGATGCGGTGGTCAGCGCCCTCGTGCCCGCGCCGGGCGAGGACATCCTGACGGTCACGCTGCACGGCTACGGCAAGCGGACCGAGCTGGACGAGTACCGCCAGCAGGGGCGCGGCGGGCTCGGGCTGATCAACCTCAACGTCAGCGAGCGGACCGGCCCGGTCGTGGCCGCGCTGCCGGTGCTGCCGTCGGACGAGGTCGTCGTCGCGACGCGGCAGGGGATGGTCATCCGGACCCCGGTCGAGCTGGATGAGAACAACCGGATCAGCCGGCTGGGGCGCGCCACGCAGGGCGTGCGCGTGATCCGGCTCAAGGAAGACGACGAGGTCGTGTCCGTGACGCGGCACACCGCGGTCCAGGAAGACGCGCCGGGCGGCCCGGCGGACGAGCCCCCGGACGAACCGGAAGGAGAGATCAACGCATGAAGTTCTTCATCGATACCGCCGACGTCCGCGAGATCCGCGAGGCCGTGGCGCTGGGCGTGCTGGACGGCGTGACGACCAACCCGTCGCTGGTCGCCAAGACCGGCCGGAAGTTCCGCGAGGTGCTGGACGAGATCCTGTCGATCGTCGACGGCCCGGTCAGCGCCGAGGTCACCGCGACCGACTTCGAAGGGATGGTGCGGGAGGCCCAGGAGCTGCACGCGATCCACAAGAACATCGTCGTCAAGATCCCGATCATCGAGTCGGGGCTGAAGGCGGTGAAGTGGTGCACCGACCACGGGATCCCGACCAACGTCACGCTCTGCTTCCAGGCCAGCCAGGCGCTGCTCGCGGCCAAGGCCGGGGCCAGCTACATCAGCCCCTTCGTCGGCCGGCTGGACGACATCTCTGAGGACGGGATGGCGCTGATCGGGCAGATCCGCCAGATCTACGACAACTACGACTACCCGACCGAAATCCTGGCCGCCAGCATCCGCCACCCGGTGCACGTCGTGCAGGCGGCGATGATGGGGGCCGACGTCGCGACGATTCCGTACGGCGTGATCGCGCAGCTCCTGAAGCACCCGCTGACCGACAGCGGCCTGGCGAAGTTCCTCGACGACTGGAAGAAGGTACCAAAACCGTAGGGGCCGGCCTCCGTGCCGGCCCGGGACGTGCGGGGTATTCGATGCGGGCCGGCACAGAGGCCGGCCCCTACGGGCCGCGCCGGGACGTGCGCAGGGAATGGTAGGGGCCGGCCTCCGTGCCGGCCCGAAAGGGGTCGCGTGGACAAGATCTACGAGCTGAGGCACCGCCTCGAACAGGCCCGGCAGGGCGGCGGGCCGGAGCGGATCCGCAAGCAGCACGAGGCGGGCAAGCTGACGGCGCGCGAGCGGATCGAGCTGCTGGTCGACGCCGGCTCCTTCGAGGAGACCGACGCGCTGGTGGTGCACCGCTGCCGCGAGTTCGGGATGGAAGAGCAGCGGATCCCGGGCGACGGCGTGGTCACGGGCTTCGCCCGGATCGACGGCCGGCCGGTCGCGGTCTTCGCGCAGGACTTCACGGTCTTCGGCGGCTCGCTCTCCGAGACCTACGCGCGGAAGATCTGCAAGATCATGGACCAGGCGCTGAAGGTCGGCTGCCCGGTCATCGGGCTCAACGACTCGGGCGGCGCGCGGATCCAGGAGGGCGTGGTCTCGCTGGCCGGATACGCCGACATCTTCCTGCGCAACACGCTGGCCTCCGGCGTCGTGCCGCAGATCTCGGCGATCATGGGGCCCTGCGCCGGCGGCGCGGTCTACTCCCCGGCCATCTCGGACTTCATCGTCCAGGTCAAGGACACCTCGTACATGTTCCTGACCGGCCCGGACGTGATCCGCGCCGTGACCCACGAGGACGTCACCAAGGAGGACCTGGGGGGCGCGCAGACCCACGCCTCGAAGAGCGGGGTGGTCCACTTCGCGGCCGACAACGACATGCACGCGCTGCAGATGATCCGGCGCCTGCTCTCGTTCCTGCCGCAGAACAACCACGACGACCCGGCGCGGCAGCCGACCGACGACCCGCCGGACCGGCGCGACGAGTCGCTCAACAGCATCATCCCCGAGGACCCGAGCAAGCCCTACGACATCAAGCAGGTCATCACGCGGATCGCGGACAGCGGCAACTTCTTCGAGGTCCACGAGCACTACGCGCGCAACCTGGTCGTCGGTTTCGCGCGGCTCGATGGGCGTGCGGTCGGGATCGTCGCCAACCAGCCGGCCTACCTGGCCGGCGTGCTGGACATCGACGCCTCGCGCAAGGGGGCGCGCTTCGTCCGGTTCTGCGACGCCTTCAACATCCCGCTGGTGGTCTTCGAGGACGTCCCGGGCTTCCTGCCGGGCGTGGCGCAGGAGCTGGGCGGAATCATCATCCACGGCGCGAAGCTGTGTTTCGCCTTCGCCGAGGCCACCGTCCCCAAGCTGACGGTGATCACGCGCAAGGCCTACGGCGGCGCCTACTGCGTGATGGCCAGCAAGCACATCCGGGCCGACCTGAACCTGGCCTGGCCGACGGCCGAGATCGCGGTCATGGGGGCGGAGGGGGCGATCGAGATCCTCTTCCGCCGCGAGCTGCAGGGCGCGAAGGACCGCGACGCGTACAAGAAGGAGAAGGTCGCCGAGTACCGCGAGCGCTTCGCCTCGCCCTACGTCGCCGCCGAGTACGGCTTCATCGACGGGGTGATCGAGCCGGCCGACACGCGGCACCGGCTGATCGCGGGGCTGCGCCTGCTGGAGACCAAGGTCGACACGATGCCGCCGAAAAAGCACGGCAACATCCCGCTTTGAGAGACCCGCTGTGAGCCGGCTGCGCGAACGAGCTGCCGCGAGAAAGGGCGTCCCGTGTTCCGCAAGATCCTGATCGCCAACCGCGGCGAGATGGCGGTGCGCGTGATCCGCGCCTGCTGGGACCTCGACATCAAGACCGTCGCGGTCTACTCGTCCGCGGACCGCGCCGCGCCGCACGTGCGGGTCGCGCACGAGGCCTACCTGATCGGCCCCGCCCCGGCCCGCGAGTCGTACCTGAAGATCGACACGATCATCGAGGTCGCGAAGCGCACCGGGGCCGAGGCGATCCACCCCGGCACCGGCTTCCTGGCGGAGAACCCCGACTTCGCCGAGGCCTGCGAGAAGGCCGGGATCGTCTTCATCGGGCCGTCCGCGCGCGCGATGCGGCTGATGGGCGACAAGATCCTGGCCAAGGAAGAAATGCGCCGCGCCGGCGTGCCGACGCTGCCGTCGACCGGCCCCTTCACCGGGTCGATGATCGAGGCGATCGAGGCCTGCGACGCGATCGGCTACCCCGTGATCGTCAAGCCGGCGAGCGCCGGCGGCGGCAAGGGGATGCGGGTCTGCGACAAGGCCGAGCAGGTCGGGGCGGCGATCGAGCGCTCGCGCTCGGAGGCCCGCACCAGCTTCGGCTCGGACGTCGTCTACATCGAGAAATACCTGCGCGCGCCGCGCCACGTCGAGATCCAGGTGATGTTCGACAAGCACGGCCGGGGGGTGCACTTCGGCGAGCGCGAGTGCTCGATCCAGCGCCGCCACCAGAAGATCGTCGAGGAGTGCCCGTCGGTCGTGGTCGACCCGCCGACCCGCGCGAAGCTGGGGCAGATGGCGCTGGCCGCGGGCGGCGCCACCGGCTACACCGGCGCCGGGACGGTCGAGTTCCTGCGCGAAGCCGACGGCTCGTTCTACTTCATGGAGATGAACACGCGGCTGCAGGTCGAGCACACCGTGACCGAGCAGGTCTACCAGGTCGACCTGGTCCAGGCCCAGATCCGCGTCGCCGCCGGCGAGCCGCTCCCGTACCGGCAGGAGGACCTGGTCCCGCGCGGGCACGCGATCGAGTGCCGCATCACCGCGGAGGACCCGGAGCGCAACTTCATGCCCTGCCCGGGCCGGATCGAGGCCGTGCGCCTGCCGTCCGGCCCCGGGATCCGCGACGACTCCGCGGTCTCGCCCGGCTACACGATCCCGATGGACTACGACCCGATGGTGGCCAAGCTGATCGCCTACGGGCCAGACCGCCAGGACGCGATCCGCAAGATGCGGCGCGCGCTCGACGAGTACCGGCTGGAGGGGATCAAGACCAACATCCCCTACCTGCGCCGGCTGATGGAGCACCCGGTCTACGTCGCGGGCGACGTCAACACCGCGTTCATCGAGCAGTACGGTCCGGAGCTGCTCCGGGGAAGCGACCCGTGGCTGGACGAGGTCGCCGTCGTCGCGGCCGCGATCCACGCCTACCGGATGCGGGTCGAGCAGGCGATGCGCGAGGAGGGGGCCGGAGGCGGGCGCGCCGGCTCGCTCTGGCTGGCCGGCGGGCGGCGGCGCGCGCTGCGGGGGGCGTTGTGAAGCTGCGCGGGGTGATCGACGGACGGGAGCAGGAGCTCGAGCTGGAGCCGACCGAGGGGGGCTACATGGTCACCGTCGACGGCCGCACGCTCGAGGTCGACTGCGCCAACCTGGAGGCCTCGTTCTACTCGCTGATCATCGACGGCAAGTCGTACGAGATCTCGGTGCGCGAAGGGGCCGTGCCGGACGAGTACGCGGTTCGCCACGGCGGCCACCTGCGCACCGTGCACATCGTCGACCCGATGGCGGCGATCGCCGGCGCGCACCTGGTCCAGACCGGCACGATCACCGTCAAGGCGGTGATGCCGGGGCGGGTGGTCAAGGTGCTGGTCGAGGAAGGTGACGAGGTCGACGAGGCGCAGGGGCTGATCGTGCTCGAAGCGATGAAGATGGAGAACGACGTCGGCTCCCCGCGGCGCGGCAAGGTGCAGTCGGTCTTCGTGCAGCCGGGGCAGACGGTCGAGGCGGGCGACAAGATCGCCGTGATCGAGTGACCGGGCGCCGGGCGGCCCCCCGCGGGGCGCGCCGCCCGGGCGGCCGGAAGGGTCAGCGGTTCAGGATCTCTTCCAGTTCCTTGCTGGGGCGGAAGAGGACCGTCACCTTGGGCGGGATCTCGATCGTCGCGCCGGTCTGCGGGTTGCGGCCGGTGCGGGCCTTCCGCTTGCGCGCCGTGAAGGTCCCGAAGCCGACCAGCGCCGTGCGCTCGCCCTTGTGGAGGGAAGCGGCGACCCCTTCGATGATCGATTCGATGGCGCGCGCGGCGGCCACCTTGGTGATGCCGGCGTCCTGAGAGATCTTGTCGATCAGCTCGGCCTTGTTCATGACGACCCTCCCCGGTCTTGGAGCGGGAATACCGCCCCGGCTGCGCCCGAAGGCACTCGCCGACCGGTTGTCTAGCACGACGGTCGGAGGCGGGTCAACGGGAAATGGGGTGAAAATGGCCGTCCTGCGCGCCTTCCGGGAGAACCGACCGTGGATCGAAAGTCGCTCGTCAAGCTGATCGCCGCCGTCCGGGACGGGAGCCTGGGGGCCGAGGAGGCCCTGGCCCGGCTCGACAAGCTTGCCACCGGGGAGCTGGGGTTCGCGAAGATCGACCACCGGCGGACGCTGCGCCGGGGCATCCCCGAGGTCGTCTTCGGCGAAGGGAAGGCCCCGGCCCAGGTCGAGGAGATCGCGGCCCACATGGCCGAGCGCGGCGGGACGGTGCTGGTCACCCGGATCGGCCCGGACGTCGGCGAACGGCTCATGCGGCGCCTGCCGGCCGGGACGCACGACCCGGTTTCGAGGACCTTCCTGTTGCGCCCGCGCGGCCGGACCCGCCCGATCCAAGGGCTGATGGTGGTCAGCGCCGGGACCGCCGACATCCCGGTGGCGGAGGAGGCGGCCGTGGCGGCGGAGGCCTTCGGCCTTGCGGTCGACCGGCTCTACGACGTCGGCGTCGCCGGGATCCACCGCCTGTTCGAGCACCTCGATCGGCTGCGTCGGGCCCGGGTGATCGTGGTCGTCGCGGGGATGGAGGGGGCGCTGCCGTCGGTCATCGCCGGGCTGGTCGAGGCCCCCGTGATCGGCGTCCCGACGGCCGTGGGCTATGGCGCGGCGCTGGACGGGTTCACCGCCCTGTTTGCGATGCTCACCTCGTGCGCCGGCGGTTTGACCGTCGTCAATATCGGCAACGGCTTCGGGGCGGCCTGCGCCGCCCACGCGATCCTGGCCGGACATCGCGGACGGCGCTGACCAGGGGCGGGCAGGCTGGGACCCTGGCCGGAGGGGTGTCCGCCCCATCCGAAATAGCTTTGCGCGGGCGAAAGCCTGCCGGTAAGATTCTGTCAATCAAGGGGTTCAACGGGGGCCCGGAGGATGGCCCCCGTGTGCGCAGGGGTCGGGTCGCGCGCGGCCGGGCGGTCGAATCCGCCTGCCTTGCTCACCCGGGGAGCAGTCCTCAGATGGTTCCGGCGGCAGCGCCGGTGCCGATGCGCTCTTGCCATGGTGGGGAGGACGATGGCTCCGGTCGGGTACCGCGAATACAGCGACTCGGTGCGCGCCGGTGCCGACATCGTCGATGTCGTGTCGGAGGTCGTGTCGCTGCGCAAGAGCGGCCGCTCGATGACGGGGCTCTGCCCCTTTCACCAGGAAAAGACTCCCAGCTTCCACGTCGACCCGGGCAAGCAGGTCTACTTCTGCTTCGGCTGCCGCGCCGGCGGGGACGTCTTCGACTTCGTGATGGCGCTGCACAGCGTGCCGTTCCCGGAGGCCGTGCGGCTGCTCGGCGACAAGCTGGGGATCGCCCCGCCCGCCCCGCGCAACCCGGCCGAGGCCGAGGCCGACCGCCGCCGCCGCCGGGTCATGGAAGCGCTGGCCGAGGCCCAGGCGTTCTACACCGCCCGGCTGTTCGGCGAGGGGGGCGAAGGGGCGCGCGGCTACCTCGCGCGGCGCGGCCTGGACCAGGACGCCGCGCGCCGCTACGGGCTGGGGTTCGCGCCGCCGGGCTGGGACGGCCTGCTGCGGCACCTCGCCGGCAAGGGGTTCCAGCCCGACGACCTGGTGCAGGCCGGGCTGGTCGTGCCGCGCCCGTCGGGCAGCGGCGTCTACGACCGCTTCCGCGCGCGCGTCACCTTCCCGATCCGCGACACCGCCGGGCGCGTGATCTCGTTCGGCGGGCGCGCCGTCGGCGACGACGAGCCGAAGTACCTCAACGGCCCCGAGACCGCGGCCTACGACAAGGGGCGGACGCTGTTCCGGCTCTACGAGTCGGCCCAGGAGATCCGCCAGGCCGAGCGGGCGGTCGTGGTCGAAGGCTATTTCGACGCGGTCAGCCTGGCCGCGGCGGGGGTCCCCGGCGCGGTCGCGGTCTGCGGCACCGCGCTGGGTCCCGAGCACGTCAAGCTGCTGCACCGCTGGACGCCGCGCGTCGTGCTGTTCTTCGACGGCGACAACGCCGGCCGGCGCGCGACGCACGCCGCGCTGGCGCCGCTGCTGGCCGCGGGGATGTCGGTTTCGGTGGCGACGGCGCCGGACGGATTGGACCCGGACGACCTCGTGCGGAGCCGCGGCCCCGAGGCCGCGCAGGCGGCGGTTGAAAGCGCCGCGGACCTGCCTACCTTCCTCGTGGACGAGGCGCGTCGCAACCACCCGGTGACGACGCTCGAGGGGAAGCTGGCCGCGCTGGAGATGGTGTTGCAGCACCTGTCGCACCTGCCCAACTCCGTGGCCCGCACCGAGATCATGTCCAAGGTCGCCGATGGCCTTTCGATCGAGGACGCGCTCTTTCGCCAGGAGCTGAGGCGGGTCGCCTCGGAGCGCCGGCTCGACGTGCGCGCTCCCGCCGCCGCGACGACCGCTGGTGGAAGACGCCTGACGCACGCCGAGGAAGTCGTCGTACGTTTCCTTGGGGGGCGGGCGAATGCGGCGGAAGCGACGGACGCGGAGGCCGCCGAGCTGCTCGAGACGCTCGAGAGCGTCGGTGCCGCCCACTTAGGCGAGCTGGGAGGGGTGCTCGTCCGGCGCTGGTGCGAGGCCTTCAAGCGCGGCGAGCGGTGGAACCTCCGGCGGATCGCCGAGGCCGCCCCGGAGGAGGCGCGCGCGGAGATCCTGGCGCTGGCCTTCGCACCCGGCGACGAGCCGGGCGCGGTAGAAGTCCGCGGTGCGCTGGCCGCGCTGCACGGCCGCGTGCTGGGCCGCCGGCTGCGCGAGGTGCAGGAAGAGATCGAGCGCACGGCCGACCCGGCCGTGAATGCGAAATTGATGCTGGAGAAGGTGTCTTTGGCCAGGGAAATCCAGGGGCTCGGCACGGCCACCGCGGGAGCGGCGGCGGGTGCCGTCCACGGAGGAGGGCACTAGGGAACGGAACCGGCCCGGTCCGGCGAATCCAGGGACGGTCGGACACGGGCGCGGCGAACGCTTACCAGCAGCACGAATGGGACGGACACATCCGACGCGGCCTTTTCACGCCGGCCGGGGCCACACGGCGGCCGGCGCCGCGTCGCGGGAGAACTGACCTTGCGGATCGACGAGAAGTACGAAGAGGTCAAGGCGCTCCTCTCTCAGGGAAAGGAGAGAGGGGTCCTGACCGCCCAGGAGGTGCGGGACCAGCTTCCCGAGGAGCTGGTCGCCGACGCGGCGGAACTCGAGGAAGTCTTCGAGTTCCTGCGCGCGCGCGAGGTCGACGTCGTCGAGGCCGACGCCGAGATCGAGTCGGAGGACGGCTCGATCGCGGAAGCGATCCCCGGGCGCCGCGACCGCCGCAAGAACGAGCCGGTGCCGCCGGCCGAGCAGGAGCGGACCAACGACCCCGTGCGGATGTACCTGCGCGAGATGGGGACGGTGCCGCTCCTGACCCGCGAAGGCGAGGTGACGATCGCCAAGCGGATCGAGGAAGGCGAGATGAAGGTCCTGCGGGCGCTGTCCCGCAGCCGCTTCGGCCTGGACCAGATCCTCGGCATCCCCGAGCGCCTCAAGCAGCACGCCAAGTCGGTCGAGGAGATGTTCGACATCCCCGAAGGCGCGGTCGGCGCGCAGAACGGCAACATTCCGCGCGAGGAGCTGATCAAGCGCAAGGTGGCGCAGGCCAACAAGCGGCTGGCGAAGATCAAGAAGCACGCCGCCGACCTGGAGGTCCTGCACTCCAAGCACTCCAAGCTCAAGGCGGGCACGAAGACCGAGAAGGACACCAAGGCGAAGATCTCGCACTCCGAGGACGAGATCGCCAAGGCGATCCAGTCGGTCGGCCTGTCGCAGCACTACATCGACCGGCTGGCCAAGGAAGTGAAGGACGCCAACCACAAGCTGCAGCGCCACCTGCGCTCCGAGAACGACCTCAAGCACCGGCTCAAGACCGCGCAGGACGTCGTCATGAAGCGCGAGCTGAAGCGCAAGGCGGACGACGCGCGCGACGAGATCCGGATCATCGAGTCGATGATGCGGGCCACCGACACCGAGCTGCGCGAGCTGGCGAAGGACATCTTCCAGGGCGAGATCGAGGCCCAGCAGGCCAAGAAGGACCTGATCGAGGCCAACCTCCGCCTGGTCGTGTCGATCGCCAAGAAGTACACCAACCGCGGCCTGCAGTTCCTGGACCTGATCCAGGAAGGCAACATCGGGCTGATGAAGGCGGTCGACAAGTTCGAGTACAAGCGCGGCTACAAGTTCTCGACCTACGCCACCTGGTGGATCCGCCAGGCGATCACCCGCGCGATCGCCGACCAGGCCCGCACGATCCGCATCCCGGTCCACATGATCGAGACGATCAACAAGCTGGTGCGGACGGCGCGGGCGCTGGTGCAGGAGCTGGGGCGCGAGCCGACGCCGGAGGAGATCGCCGAGCGGATGGACGTGCCGGCCAGCAAGGTCCGGAAGGTGCTGAAGATCGCGCAGGAGCCGATTTCACTGGAGACGCCGATCGGCGAGGACGAAGACTCGCACCTCGGCGATTTCATCGAGGACAAGAAAAGCCCTTCTCCAGTGGAGGCGGTGGTCAGAATGAACCTCAAGGAGCAGACGGGGACCGTCCTAAAGACCCTGACCCCCAGGGAGGAAAAGGTCCTGAAGATGAGGTTCGGAGTTGACGAAGGCAGCGAGCACACGCTCGAGGAAGTCGGCCAGTCGTTCGCCGTCACCCGCGAGCGGATCCGCCAGATCGAATCGAAAGCGCTGCGCAAGCTCCGTCAACCGTCACGGTCGCGGCTGCTTCGGCCCTTTCTCAGCGGGCCGGGGCCGTTTGCCACCCCCTGATGTGACCATCGTCTGAGACCCCGTTCGGGCGCCCTGGAGACGGGGCGCCCGTTTTCTTTCAGGGGCAGCTCGCGAGCTGTGGGTCCCCAGCGAGTTCAGAACCCGCAGGCCTCCTGCCGGGTCGGCGCGATTCGAATCGTGAGCCTCCAGGTGCCGTCGCCGCATCCCGTGGCCGCCCAGTCCAGGATCTCGCAGGTCGGATAGGGCCCGCCGACGTGCGACGGATCGACGGTGCGCGGCGGTAGTCCGCCGAGACCGCTCTGCGCGCACCATGTGTACGGCTCCGCGTAGGCACCACAGAGAGCGCCGTAGTAGTCGATCGCGAAAGGATCCACCGGGGCCCACTGCAGTGCCGTCGCCGAGCTCTTCCACCACTTTGGCCAGGTCTGGGAGAACCAGTTTCCGATTCCTCCGTACTGCGCGTACGAAAGGTAATTCGATCGGTAGAAGTCGGCCCGACTGGAACACCACGCATTGACCAGTCCCAGATTGGGCTCGTCGATCTTGTAGAGGATGTAGTCCGTCGGACTGGCTTGGAGTGCTTCGAAGAACCGGTACAGGGCATCCGGCGCGATATCGTCGGCCGGCGTGTCCACGAAGCTGAAGGTGGGAGCGCACGCCGAACGCTCTACGCCCGCGGAAGTCTGGCCCCAGCTCCCGAGGTGGGGAGCAAAGGCGCGCACCAGGTAGAAGAAAGCGCGGCCAGCAGGTGGCGACGCGGGATCGGACCAACTCGTGGCGCCCGCGACGAACTGGCACAGGCCGCCGTCCCCGAAGCGAGGGTCCTCGGAGCGGGCGACCTGGTACTGGGTGGCGCCAGCCTGCTCCGTCCAGCTGAAGGTGTGCCGATCCGCGGGATTCGTGAACCCCGAGGTGCCTCCGATCTCGTCGATGGTTCCGTAACCCGGTTCCCCCGGACACTGGTTGTCCTTGCCGTCGTTGATCTCAGGAGCGTCGGGGTAGCGCGACGGGTCCGTGTCGTCGCAATCGCCGGCACAGATGCCGAACGAGTCGCCGTCCGCATCGGCTTCGTCGGCCGGAGGGGTCGGCCAGGACGGATCGTTGCAGTCGTTGTTGAGGCCGTCGCAAGCCGGAGGGGCGCCCGGATAGACGGAAGAGTTGGCGTCGTCGCAGTCCGTCATTGCGGGGATCCCGTCGTCGTCGCGGTCTACCTGGAAGGTACTCTCCATGACTTGGGCCCCAAAACTGACTTCAACACGGTAGGAGACGCTCGCTAGGGGGGCAGGTGAGACGATCGTCTCGCCGACCGAGCCGAAGGTGAGGCGGAAGCTCGTCGATGCGAGGATCGAGCCCTGGGACGGCGTGCCCCCGGCGTTGAAGGAGGATTCGGAGAGCTCGTAGCTGGCGCTTTGCTGCGCGAACGCGGCGCCACAGATCAGTGGCAGGAGGATTAGGAGGGTGGTGAATCTCATCGGGTTCCTCCCCCCTCATCGAGCCAGCAGGAGGACCCTGATCACTCCGGCCCCCGCCTCGAGTGGCTCGAGCGCCTTGCCGATGACCGTTCCGGGCAGCGCCTCGAGCGCGAGCATCGCGTGGCCCGGAGTCGGCGAGGTCGTGAGCAGGTCACCCGCGCGGATCGCCGCGAAGGCGGCGTCGGCCTTGACCAGCGCGTAGAGCGACGATGCGAGCGGAGCTTGGAGCTGGCCGTTCATCGTGATCGCCTCGGCAGCGACCACGCCGGCGACGCCGGTGCTGCCGACCGCGTCGCAGCGCTTGAGCTGGCCGGGGCGCAACGGATCGAGGACGAGTAAGTCGCCGGGCTCGACAGCTTCGCTGACGGGGAAGAGCGGGCCGGCGGCCGACGACGCGGGATCAGCGGTTTCGGTGACGATCGCTGCGGCCCGCTCGCGAGTCGCGGACGCCGCGGCCGGCTGTGCGGGGCCGGCCGGAGTGGTCGGTGTCGCCGGAGTGAGCGGTCCGGTCGCTTCTGCGGGCGGCTTCGGATGGCGCTCAGGAAGCGTTCCCAGCGGCAGGGTTGCGCCCTGGATCGCGGCTTTCAGCAGAACGGCGTGCGACAGATCCAGCTTGCTGTCGAGATCGGCTGCAGCCTGCATCCCTTTGAACCGCTCGAGCGCGCTGAACCCGCGCAGCTCCGGCCGCGCCGCGTAAAACTGCTCGTGCACCGTCATGTCCGGGATTGGTGACTCCTGCTCTTTCACCTGCACCACGCTGGACGCTTCGAAGCCGATCCTGAGGCCGTAGACGATGTAGTCGAAGACCGCGTCCGAGTCGCCACCGCCGCTCTTGACAACGATCTCCTCCGTCCCTTTCGATACCACGTAGAGGTCGGACCAGGCGCCGACCGGAGTGAGGTGGACTGTCAAGCCAATATCCGGGTTGGTGACCCACTTGAAGGTCTCGCCCAGCGGAACGCGCGCCTCGCCGCCGATGAGTCGTGCCGTGCCCCGAGTGTAGACCGCGACCTCGTCTCCCTCGGGAGCCGCGTAGACGATCACCTGATCCCTTGCCGCGGGGTGGTTCTGCGCGAAGCTCACTGCACCGTTGCCGAGTATCTTGTAACTTCCGAAAGAGATGCGTGCATATGGGTTGTCATCGACATCGGCGAAGTAGCCGCCCTCGCGGCTGCCGTACCCGCAGACACCTTCGTTGGACCATGCGATGTAGGCGAAACTGGAGTCGTTCAAGTCCTTGAAGTACGCCCCCATTTCTCCCCCATAGCCTTGGATCCCGCGGTCACCGCTTCCGACGTACGAATATCCTGACTGATCTCGATCTTCGAAGTACCCGCCGGCAGTGTTTCCCTCGCCGTAGAAGCCGTAGCCATTGCTGGCGATCGTGGAGTTGGAACTCGAGTTGGAGAAGGACCCGCCGAGTGCTCCAGTCGTGCGGATGCCGTAACTGTAGGCTGCGGCGGGCGCGGCCATCTCGAATTCCGTATAGGCTAGATCGACGACAGCCCCATTCGGGTTCGTGAAGTTGGCGGCACTCGTCTGGTGCTGATCTCCCCCGTACGCTCTGATGCCATAGGCACCGCTTGCGAGGTGGGCGTAGCCCACGCTGTCACTGTCCTTGAAGTAGCCTCCGGACTCGCTGCCGAAAGCCTCGAGGCCACGGTTTCCTACGCCGACGCTCGCGTAGCCTGAGCCGTCGAGGTCCCCGAATCGACCACCAGCCGATACACCGTCTGCCCAGATCCCGTGACCTTGGCTCGTCGAGTAGACGCCGAAGGGGGGCGAGTAGGAGTGTATCCCGGCCAGTTCGACCGATGACGCGCCATCCACGGCTTTCAAGGCGACCATGTCGATGCACGATTGTCCTTCTCCGCATATGAAGCCGTATCCAGTGCCCAGTTCTACATTCGTCGAGCCCCCCAGTTCCGAGGTTGTCGTGAACTGCGCGTTGATCGGAACATAGCCCGGCGCACCATTGAAGCTCTCCCAGGTCCAGTGCGCCTGTGACTTGATGGCGTGAAAGCGGCTGAGGTACTTTCCGAAGTCAACCGGACCGACCGCGAGTGTCCCCGCCTTCGTCTGCGGAATCGCCGACGTATCGAGGAAGTCCGAGGCAGCACGCCCGTTGATGTGCGCCGCATTGATTGCGTATGGCGCAGAAACGAATTCGACCCGAGGTGCGAGGGTCTCGCCGTTGACCTGGAGCTCGAGCCAGACGCTCGAGAAGTCGCGGAACACCTCGCCAAGCGAGTTGTAGTTCCCCGGTCCCTCGCCATCCCACAGCGGGCCCGAACCGAGCTGTACGCTGAATATGCCTTGTGAGACGGGAACCAGGTTACCGGCATAGCTGTCATGCCATTCCTCGAGGATCTCGTTGCCCGCCGACTCGGTGTCGAAGTACCGGAAGATCATGCTGAAGGTGCCGGTCAGCGGCTGTCCCGCGGCATCACGCAGCACGCCCTGGTAGTTGATGTGATCGGGCGGCGTTGCCTGAGCGAAAGCCGGTCCCAGGGCAGCAAGTGACGCAAGCGCGAGCGCTGCGCCAAGGATCACGATCGCGATGGCTGGTCGAAATCTGCGCTGGAACATGGCTGCTCCTCCTTGGGACCCACACGGATCCTCGCGCCACGGAGACACACGGCAGTCACAGCGGTGACCGCGCGACACAATGGTTTCCACAGACGAACGGCGCCGCGGAACGCGCCGCCGTTCCCCCGAGCCAGGCCGAGAATCTCAAGCCCGCCCATCTCCCGCTCCGATCGGGCGACGGCGCGCCGCGTGCGATTGCGGATGGTCCGCATCAGCCCGTTCTCAGAACCCGCACACACGGAATCGGTCCGGGCCGATCGCGATCGTCAGCCGCCAAGGGACCGACGTGGCGCAACCGAATCCGTAGTAGTCCGCCACCTCGCAGGAACCTGAGTCCGCGGGGTGAACCTGCCGCGAGGTCCGGCCCCCGAGTGCGACCTCCGAGCTCCACGAGTAATCGAACCTGCTCGCGGGTCCGAAGTAGTTCGCGTTGCCAGCCGTCGTCGGACCGTACCACGCGAACCCGGTTCCGCTATGGCGCCACCATTTCGGCACGCCGTACGAGTAGTCGCCCCCGCCAATATAGGAGAACCGCATGTAGGCCGTGCGGTAGAAGTCCGCGCCCTGGGCGCACCACGCGTTGATCTCCGTGGACGGAGGCTCCTGGATTTCGAAGAAGAGGTAGTCGGACGGCAGGGCCGTGAGGTTGCCGAAGAAGGCGAGCAGGGCGTCCGGCGGAAGGTCATCGAAGGGGTGGTCGAGGAAGGTCAGGATGTCGGTCGTCTCGGTGCACGCGAGCGTCCGTTCGGTCGACCCGGAGCCGTCTTCCGACTGCCCCCAGCTCCCCGCGAACGGCGCGAGTGGCCGCACGAGGTAGTAGACGATGCCCTGCGGCGGCGTGGCCTCGGGATCGCGCCAGGACGCGGTGCTGCCCGTGGTCGTGACCAGCACGCAGTCCTGGTCGAAGCGGGGGCTCGTGCAGCGCGCGAGCTGGTACATCGACGCTCCCGGCTGTTCCGGCCACGACACGAGGGCCTTGTCCGTGGCGTCGAAGGTCGGCCCTCCCGTCAGCTCGTCGACGACCCCCTGGCCCACGTCGCCCGGACACTGGTTGTCCCTGCCGTCGTTGATCTCCGGAGCATCCGGGTAGAGCAACGGGTCCGTGTCGTCGCAATCGCCGGCACAGGTGCCGAACGAGTCGCCGTCCGCATCGGCGTCATCGGCCGGAGGGGTCGGCCAGGACGGATCGTTGCAGTCGTTGTTGAGGCCGTCGCAGTACTGGTAGGCCCCCGGGTAGATCCAAGGGTTGAAGTCGTCGCAGTCCACCGTCGCGGGGCTCCCGTCGTCGTCGCGGTCGACGGGGAAGACGTTCACCATGACCTGCGCGAGCGGCGCGTCGGGCCGCGGCGCGGTCCAGGCGGCAAGGAGCGTCAAAGGCAGCGCCGCCAGCCCGGTCGAGTAGTTGACCTCCCCGTCCCGGAAGGCACCTTGCGGCTGCACGGAAGCGACCCGGCGCAGCAGATCCCACGTCAGCCCGCCGTCGCCGGTCTGGCGGCAGACCAGTTCCGACTGGCCCGCGCTGAAGTCCAGCGCCACGACCCACAGGGAGCCGGCGCCATCGGACACGATGCCGATCGGCCAGCTCCTCGCCGCGGGGACGGGCGCCGAGTCGTCGAGCCGCGAGGCGGTTCCCCATGAGACGCCGCCGTCGGTCGAGCGGCGCGCGAACAGCTCGGTGCCGGATCGAGGTCCCGCGGCGTACGTGAGCAGGACGACGCTGGGCGATACGTAGCCGACCGCCGGGAGGAAGCCGGTCGAACCCGGAGTCGCGGCCGAGGTCCATGCGCCTGCGCTGTATCGGCTCACCCTGATCGAGCCACCGCCGAGGCTAGCCCAGACCAGGATCGCCTTCGAGGTGCCGTCTCCCGCCAGCCCGGTCCACCGCACCGACGAGACGTCCGACGAGCCGATCATGCCTCCCGACCACGAGCCGCCGCGATTGGTGCTTGTCTTCGCATAGACTCCCCAGTACGACCAGTACGCGAGGAAGGCTTGGTCCGCCTGGGCGATGAGGCGGGGATTCAAAGCCTGCTGGTCGGCCGGCAGGCCATCGAGGGCAGTCGTGGAAAACGTCTGCGCGGAGTCGACGGATCGGGACAGGTAGACGTCCGTGCCGTCCGACCACGCCACGAGGACCGTGCCGTCGGAGTAGGCGACGATGGACGGGCTGGGGACCCTATAGAAGAAGAACTGGGCCGGCGCGGTGCCGAGCAGCACATCGGTGGGTAGCCACGTGGCCCCGTGGTCGAGCGAGCGGTTGCACCGCATCTCGAGCGAACCATCGGCCAGGGCGCGCGCATAGGCGACAAAGACCCGGCCGTCCGCCAACGCGGCTGCCACCGGGTGATCGTGCCGCGTGCTGCCCGGCGGGGTCGTGCTGACGCGCACGGGTGCGCCGAAGCTGACGCCACCGTTGCGGCTCGACGACACGTAGATATCGGTGTTCGGCCCACCGGGACCCCAGGCGAAGCCGACGTGCAGCTCGGAGGACGACGCCCGGGCGATCGTGGTGCCCGGCACCGCTTCAGGCGAGATCGGGGCTCCGTCCGAGCCGTCGACGCGCAGGTCGGGGCCGAAGGAGAGCGGGGCAATCGCGGAGCGGTTCCCGCGGATGTCTCCCGTCGACTGATCGGCGCCGCGGCGATCGGCCCAGGGGACGAAGACGTCATCGGGCGCGACCGCAGCGAGCGTCCCCACCCGACTCGAGCCAGTGGCCGCGGAATCGTCGGCGCGTGCCAGATCGCTCCACGTCAGACCGTCGTTGGTGGAGGAGACGACGAGGACGGCGTTCCCCGATCGGCTGGTGCGTGCGACAGCCCAGTGGCCGGAAACCCCCTCGATCGCCGAAGGGGCGACGCTGGTCGTGGCCTCGAACACGTCCCCCAGCGCAGTCGAGAAGCCGAACGTCGCGCCCCAGTCGGCGGAGCGGTGGATCTCGCAGCGGTCCTGCTGGAAGGCAAGGAGCAACACCGTGCCGGTGACCGGCGACGGAACGAAGCGGACCCTGCCTTCCTCCGTGAGTTCGCTTCCGGTCTTGTAACGGAAGGGGTGACTCACGCCTCCGTCCGTCGAGCGTGTGACGCCGACGTGGTTGGGGGAAGGGCCGGAACCGTTGTAATCCCAGATCGCGGTCAGGAGCGATCCGTCCTGCGGCACCGCGAGATCGACGGCTCGAGGGGCCGGGAACCCGTCCTGATCGATCGGTTGCTGGGCTGGCGTGGAGAAGTTCAAGCCTCCGTCGATCGAGCGCGAGCGCCAGAGCTCGGTGGACCCTTCGGTGATCCAGGCGACGTGAACGCGCCCGGCAGGATCGACTTCGACATCGCCCTGCAGGATCCCGTAGGAGGTGTCTCCCGCCGGGAGCGCGAGCAGCGCAGGAGCGGTCCAGTCCGCTCCCGCGTCGGAGCTGGCCACGGCGAACGCGTCTCCGGGCACGCCGCCACGGAACAGGATGGCGACCCGTCCGCTCGCGTTCGCGGCGACGGCTGGGATCGTCACGCCGTGGGCCGGACTCCCGGCCTGGACGACGTCGACCGGGCCGGTCCACGTAGCGCAGAGGTTGTCGCTGCGCAGGTACTGCAATCCGCGGCCGATCGTCGGATCGATCACCGCGGCAGCGACGTGAATCCGCCCGTCCGGCCCGCGCGCGACGGCGTACTCCGCGACGCGCTTCTGCCCGGGCCCTCCGGCGATCGTGATCGGTGGCGAGAAGGACTGCCCGCCGTCCGTCGACCGCATCGCCTGCAGCGTCCAGTTCTCGCGGGAGACGACGCAGACCTCCGTCCCCTGGCCGAAGGCGGCGGGCTGGACGTCGTCGGCCGGGGAGAGCTGGGCCGGCACGCTCAGCCGTGTCTCGCCGGTCGGCACGCCATGGAAGAGCGCAGGAGCCGCGGCAAGTACGGGCGTAACGGCGAGCAGCAGGGCCGGCAGGGCCCGGGACGCAACGCACGCGATGCGACACATGACTCACCCCCTCACTGGAGCATCGGCGGATTTCGATGGAGTGACGCGGCCGGGAGCCTGGTGTCTCAGGTCGGAATGCATGGGGACCCCCTTCAGCGGCGTCTCCAGAGCACGAGCGCGGCGGCGGCCGCCGCGAGCAGGGCGAACGCGGCGAGGGTCGGCACCCAGCCGGACGAGCGCGTGACCCCCCCGGGGAGCGGGACGAAGTCCCCGTCCCCCAGCACGATGACCCCGGCCCAGGCCTCAGCCGGCGCGCCCTCCGCGGCGCGCTCCCGCCGGGCCTCGCGCAGCGCCTCGGACAGGCTGCGCCCCCGGCCGAGCTGGGCGTAGAACCGCGCGAAGAGCGCGGCGGCCTCGTCGTCGCGCAGGCGCCACCGGCTGCCGACGACCGCCCGGGCGCCCGACGCGAAGAATGCTCGCGCCAGGCTCATCAGCCCCTCCCCCTCGAACTCCGGGACCCGCCGCGCCGTGGCAGGCGGAGAGCACGACGACCCGGCCGGTGAAATCGAGGGCGACGATCTCGCGCGCCTCGAGCCGGCCGTCGTCGTCGGGCGATCCCGGCGCCAGCAGCACGGCGGAACGGTCCGGCCGCTGGGGGTCGGCCACCGCGTGCGCGGCGAAGTGAACGATCCCGAACTGCTCGAGCGGCGCCGACTCGAGCGCCCGCTCCGACGCATCGGCCGCGGCGAGGATCTCGCAGTCGCCGCCCAGTTCCCGGCGCAGCGCCCGCGCCTCCTCGCGCGCGAAGGCCAGGCGCGCCGGGGCGGAGCGCTCGGCCGGCGGGCTCCCGTCTGCTCGGCCCGGCTCCTCCGCTTCGACGAGTTCCGGGTCGACGAAAACGAGCGCGCGCCCGGGGGCCGTGGGGCCCGCGAGCGACCGCTGCCGCAGCCAGGTCGTGGCCGAGGGGACGATCGTCACGGCGAAGCGGATCCCCAGCGGCTCGCCCGCGGCGTCGGGCCGCAGCATCTCGAACGGCACGCGCAGCAGGAGGTCGTCCGGCGCGATCACGAGGCGGCCGACGCCGGCCGGGAGGCCGGCCACGGCGGGCGCGAGCAGGTCGGCGAACAGCCGCGCCGCGCCCTCCGCTTCGGAGCCGTCCCGCTTCGCGACCAGCCCGAGGAAGAGCCGGACCGGCGCCTCCAGCGCGGCGCGGTCGGGAAGGGGGTGGACCGCCACCGCCTGGCGCGTGACGACGATCAGCCAGGAGCCGCCCCAATAAAAGCTGCGCAGAGCGCCGCGGTCGGCGAGCTGGAAGGACAGGAGCGCCTCGTCCGGCGCCAGGGCGCGCTGGACCTCGCCCAGCGACGCGGCGTCGTGCGCCAGCGGCGCCGCGCTCCTCCCGCCGCGCAGCGCGCCGGTGGCCGCTGCGGCGTCCAGCTCGTCGAGCAGCACGCGCGCGCGCATCCGCTCCATCACGGCGAAGGCGCGCTCGACGTCCGCCGGATCGGGCGTGCTTTCGGGGGGCCAGAGCAGCGTGCCCGCGACGCGGCGGTAGAGGAAGACCCACTGCGAGAAGGTCCGCGCGCGGACCTCGCCGTCGGCCTGCCGGTCACGGATCGCCTCCACGGCGTCCATGGCCGCCGGGTACTCGGCCAGCAGGCGCTCGTGCCGCTCCGGGGTCCAGCCCGCTTCGAAGACCTGCTTCGTCGGGATCGTCGCGCGCACCACGCGCGCCCGCGCGACGCCCTGCAGGTCGCCGCGCTGCTGCGCTTCGGCAACCGCCTGATCCAGGAGCAGCCACGCGGCCGCAGGGTCGCTGGGCTCGCGGTAGACCAGGCTCTCGGCCAGCAGCCGCAGGGCGAGCAGGCGGTCGTCGGGGCGCAGCGCCGGCCCCAGCGCCAACGCGTCGCGCAGCCGGCGGCGGTACTCCGGCGGCTCGGTCGCGAGCTGCGCCAGGTAGATCAGCGACTTCCCCTCGATCGTCCGGTTGCCGCCGCGCTGCGCCACCTCGAGCGCCTGCTCGACCAGCCGCCGCTGCTCGGCCTTCTCATCCGGTGTCAACTCGCGCCCGCGCAGACCGGCCGCGTAGAGCAGCGCGACGTTGGCGCGCGCCCCCGCCTCCTCGTACAGGTCGCCGGCCTGGTGCAGCACGTCGGCCTGCTGGCGGAAGCAGTCGAACGCTTCCGGGAAGCGCGACATGCCCCAGAGGGCCGAGCCCTTCGCGGCGAGCCAGTCGGCGAGCAGGGGCGCGGAGCCGCTGCCGGTGGCGATCTTCTCGACCCCCTCGAGCAGCGTCAGCGCGACGCCGTAGTCCGCGCGCTGGTGGGCCAGGCGGGCCCGGGCGACCGCGACCCGCGCGCCCAGCACGGGGTCGTCCGCCTCCCCGGCCACGGCCTCCGCGCGGTCGAGTTCCTGCTGGGCCTCGTCGTTCCGTGCGCCGGTCGAGTAGAGCGCGGCCAGCACGAGCCGGGACCGCACCTCGCCGAGGGCGTCGCGCGCGGCGCGGAAGTCGTCGCTCGCCTGCCGCAGGAGCGCTTCGGCCCGCGGCTCGCTCCGCTCGACCGCGATCAACGCGAGGGCCAGCCGCGCGCGCGGGTTCGCCGCGTCGAGCGCGAGCAGCGCCTCGAGCCGCGCGACGGCGGTGGTCCAGTCGCCGCTGGCCCGCGCGGCTTTCTGGAAGCAGAGGTAGGGCTCGAGGTCGCCGGGCCGATCGCGGACCTGCTCTGCGCACGCGGCCGGCGTCGGTGCGGGCCCCGGGGCGGAGGCGATGGCGCCGCTCGCGAGGGCCGCCAGGCACGCGGCGGCGCCGGAGGCGAGCCGGCGCATCGGTCCGTCTCGCGTCGGGCTTCGCCGCCATCGCGCGCCCCCGTCAGTCGAGCGTGAACGTGAAGGTGCGCGAGGGGAGCCGGCTGCCGTCCGGCAGGTCTGCTTCCACCTGCCACAGCAGCCGCGTGCCCGCGGGGAGCGCCGCGAGCGCGTCGGCCGCGACCAGGTACTCGCTGGTCTCGAGCCGCGGCACGCGGACGAGCGGGCGCATGTCGGAGGTCGCCACCAGCAGGTCGTACCGCGCGCCGGCGGGTCCGCTCCAACGCAAGAGGCAGCGGGCGCGCGGCAGCACCGCGCCTTCCGGGACCAGCGACGCGATCGACTCCCCGGGCTGGGCCCGATAGACGGGCGGCTCCACGGGCCGCGACCGCCAGGAGAACAGCGCGAGGCCGGCCGCGAGCACAAGGCTGGCGGCGAGTCCGGCGGCGGCCCACCACCGGACGTTCCGCCCGGCCGCGGTCGCGAACGCGTAGGGCGCGGCACTCTCCTGCTGGCCGGCCATCTCGCCGTCAGGCTGCGGGCCAGCCGCCAGGCCTCCGCGCAGGCCGGGCAGGAGATCGCGTGCAGCGCGATCTCGCGCCGCTCCGCGGCCGACCCCTCGCCGTGCAGCGCGTCCCACAGGCGCGCGGGATCCGGGCAGTCCGCGCCGGGCACGGCGTCCACCGCCAGCGCGGCGAACGCCGCGCGGAGCCGCTCGACCACCGGCTCGTCGGGTGTCACGGCGTGATCCCGCGCGCCGCGAGGCAGCGCCGCAGGTCGCCCAGCCCGCGGTGCAGCAGGTTCCGCGAGCGCTTGCCGTCCCATCCCGCGATCGTCGCGATCTCGGCCGCGCTGTGACCGAGCAGGTGCAGGCCGACCGCCAGCCGCCGCGGCTCGATCAGGCGCGCCAGGCAGTGCTGGAGCCCGCGTCCAAGTTCGTGCAGCGACGCGTCGCGCAGCGGGTTGGACCCATCCACGGGCTCGTCGACGGTTGGCTGCAGCGCCTCGAGTGGCACCTCGTGCTCCTTCCGCACGCGACGGATCTCGTCGATCGTCGCGGTGTAGGCCACCTTCCACAGATAGGACGCGGGAAGGGGGGAAGGTGTCTCAGCACGCGAGCGCAGTTGGACGACCCGGATCAGCGCCGTCTGGACGATGTCCTCGGCGCGATCGGCGAGCCAGGCGGGGCAGACCCTCCGCACGGAACGGGTGAGCTGGGAGCGAAGCGCCTCGCAGTCGGCCCAAGGATCCGAGGCCTCCGCGTACCGCACCGGGTGGTCCGGGCGATCGCCGGCCGCCGTGAGCGGCCCCTCCGGCTGCGACATGCCACTCCCCCTCGAGTGGTGCTCCCTGAATCTACCGCGAACGTGTGCCGGGTAATAGCGGCCGAGGGCGGCTCGTGTACCAAGCGACGCCTGCGCGGCTAACCCGCAGCGGTCCGGGGGTTTCTTGAGTCAATCGCCCCGGCGGCTGCGTCTCTCTCCCCGGATCGGGGGGACCGCGCGCCGCGGCTCCCCTGCGCCAAGGTCGCTAACCAAGGACAGCGCGTGCGATAGGGGAGGTCAGCCATGCTTCGAAGAATCCTCGTTGCCTCGACCCTCTGCCTGTTCCCCGTCGCCGGCCCGGCGCTTGCCGCACCCCCCCTCACGGCCGACCCGTCCTGGATCTTCGACAACGGCCGGGGGGGATCGTGGTTCGGTTACTCGGTCGCCTCGGCCGGAGACGTCAACGGCGACGGCTACGATGACGTCATCGTGGGTGCGCCCTTCGACGGCGCCTCGGGCGCCGCCTTCGTCTTCCTCGGCTCAGCCACGGGCCTCAACGCGGCGGCATGGCAGTGGATGAGCGCGGGCGAGGGGAGCGGGTCGCGGTTCGGCTGGTCGGTCGCCGGCGCCGGCGACGTGAACGGTGACGGATACGACGACGTGATCGTCGGCGCACCGATGTGGAACTCCGGAGAAGGGCGTGCGTACGTCTACTTCGGTTCGGCGGGAGGCCTGGCGACAACGCCTTCCTGGAGCACCACCACCGGGGGGTTCTACTACTTCTGGGCAACGGGTCCGAAGCGGGGTTCTCGGTCGCCGGGTGCCGGTGACGTCAACGGCGACGGCTACGGCGACATCGTGGTCGGAGCGCGCTCGTTCTACCGGGCGGCGAACGTCAGCTCGGGAGGGGTGTTTCTGTGGCTGGGCGCGTCCGGCGGGCTCGGACCAAACGGGACGCCGGACAACGCCGACTGGCGGGGATTCGGCCAGCAGGGCGGGGACCAGCTCGGCTTCTCGGTCGCGGCCGCAGGGGACGTCAACGGTGACGGGCGGAGCGATCTCGTCGTGGGTGCCCCCGGCTACGGCGATCCCGACGCCGGCCGCGTCTACGTGTTCCGGAGCGCCCCCTCGGGATTGCTCTACCCTCCGTCGGCTCCGGCCAGCGACCTGGATATGAACTTCTGCGCGCTCCCGGTGACCAGCCCCAGCCTCCGGCGTCCCGGCTTCGCCGTCTGTGGTGCGGGTGATCTCGACGCCGACGGCACCGCCGACGTCGCGATCGGTCTGCCATGGTCCACGGACCCCGTCCCCCAGGTCACCGTCTGGCTCGGACCAGGCAACGGGACCCTGCCGTACGCCTGGACCGCGGGCGGCGACGCGACCATCGCGGCGCCCGCCGAAGAGGCGCTGGGGCGTTTCGGCGCGGCGGTCGCGGGTACCGGCGACGTCGACGGCGATGGTCGCGACGATCTTGCGGTCTCCGACGCGCGCCCGACCGCGCCGATCACGCTGGTCGACGCGGAGCGGGTCTTCCTGTTCCGGGGCGGAGCCGCCGGGATCGAGACGTCTCCCGCGTGGTCGTCGCCGCTGCTCACGGAGGAGGCCTTCCAGTTCGACTTCTACTACGTGCCGCGGGTCATCGGTGGGGCCGGCGACACGGACGGTGATGGCTTCCCGGACCTCGTCGTCGGACTTCCCGGGTACCACGCGCTGACCCCGCCGCGCTGGGGGCGCACCCATCTGTGGCGCGGCGGGGCGCAGCCGCTCGCCGTCGAGAAGCACGGGAACGGCTCGGGAACCGTGTCCTCCAGTCCTGCGGGGATCGCGTGCGGTTCCGACTGCAGCGAGCTCTACAACCACCGCACCGTCGTGACCCTGACCGAGGTCCCCGACTCAAGCTCCCTGTTCGGGGGGTGGAGCGGAGCATGCAGCGGCGGCGCGACGACCTGCATCGTGTCGATGGACGACCCCAAGACCGCTGTCGCGACGTTCACGCTCAGGACATACCCCCTCTCCGTCACGAAGACGGGTACGGGGAGCGGTTCGGTCACTTCGACGCCGCCGGGAATCGACTGCGGCGCTGACTGCGCCGAGACCTACGACCACGGGACCTCGGTCACGCTGGCGGCGCTTCCCGCGGCCGGCTCGGTGTTCCGTGGCTGGACCGGCGACGGCGACTGTGCCGACGGCCGGGTACTCATGACCGCCGCGCACGCCTGCGACGCCCGCTTCGACATCCTGCTCACCGTGGCGAAGACCGGGACGGGGGCGGGTCGGGTGACCTCCGCACCGGCGGGGATCGACTGCGGAGACGACTGCGAGGAGGCCTACGCCCTTGGCGCGGAGGTCGCGCTCTCGGCCACGCCCGACGAGGGGTCGCGGTTCTCCGGCTGGTCGGGCGATGCCGACTGCCTCGACGGCGCTCTCACCATGAGCGCAAGCCGCACCTGCGTCGCCGCCTTCCAGCAGGGGACGGGGTGGATCGCCCGGGACAATACGACCGCAGCGGGAGACGACACGCCGATGGACATCGGCGTGGACGGGTCGGGCAACGTCTTCGTGGTGAGCACGCGCTGCCCCGCGAAGAACCAGTTCTACAACTGCCTGAACCAGGACATCGTCACGACCCGCTACGACAGCGCCGGGACGCGCGTCTGGTACGACATCTACGAGGGACCGGCGCTCGGCCAGGATTACTCCAGAGCCCTGACGGTCGACACCCAGGGCAACGTGATCGTGACCGGGTCCAGCGAGGGAGCCGTCGGCAACTACGACGTCGTCACCATCAAGTACTCGGCCACAGGCCAGCGCCTGTGGGTCCTGCGCTACGACGGTGCGGCCCACACCGGGGATTTCGCCACCGACGTCGAGGTGGACGGTTCCGGAAACATCTACGTGGCCTGCGAGAGCGTGGCGACAACGTCGTACGACTTCACGACGCGCAAGTACTCGGCCGCCGGGGACTTCCTGTGGGAGGCCCGTTACAACGGGCCGCTGGGAGCGAGTTCCTCCGACCGCACGCATGCCCTGGCGGTGGACTCGCTCGGCCGCGCCCGCATCTGCGGCGATTCGACGACGACCGACAACATGCAAAGAGCCCGTGGCGACGTCAATGACTTCGCGACTGTCGGCTACGCCGCCGGCGGCAGCGAGGAATGGTCGGCACGCTACGATGGTCCGTCCATGAACCTGACGGATTCCTGCAGGGATATCGCGGTCGATCCGTTCGGCTATGTCGCGGTGACCGGGACGAGCGGAAACGGCTCAGCTACGGTCCGCTACACTCCCCTGGGACAGCAGTCCTGGGTCATGACCCATCCGACTCTCAGGGCGGTCGCGCTTGCGTCGGACCCGTCCGGGGACTTCTTCGTCGGCGGGACCGACACCACCAATGCCGGGGACTACAAGGTGATTCGCTACACCGCGGCGGGGGCACTCTCGTGGGAGGTCGGTTACGACGGTCCCGGGCACGGCTACGACGAGGCCCGGGCGCTGGCGCGCGCTCCCGACGGCTCGGTCTACGTGACCGGCGGCAGCCCGGGCACGACTTCCACGGACTTCGCGACCGTGCAGTACGACGCTGCCGGGCTGTTGCTCTGGGAAGCGCGGTACAACGGGCCTGCGGGCCTGCAGGACGGTGGGCGCGTGGTGGTGGTCGGGCCCGACGGGAACGTCTACGTCACCGGCACGAGCTGCGTCGAGCTTGACGCTTCGAACGCATGCAAGCGGTCCGACGCCGTCACGATCAAGTACTCCCGCTGCCTGGACGCCGACGCGGACGGGCTCTGCGACCTTGTCGATCCGGACGACGACGGAGACGGGGTCGAGGACGGAGCGGACTGCGCGCCGCTCGATCGCACCAGCTGGACTCCGCCGTCAGAAGTCGCCGACCTGGCGCTGTCGGGGAGTGTCGCGACCACCGTGTCCTGGACCTGCGCCGGGTCCGGGGTCCACTACGACATCGCCGGCGGCCTGGTGTCGGCGCTGCGCCACGACGGGGGGATGGGCGCAGCGGAATGCCTCGTGTCCGGGGCGGTCATGTGCGCCATCGAGGACACCCGGCCCGCACCGGCCGCCGGCGAGTCGTACTACTACATTGTCCGAGCAGCCAACGCCTGCCTCGGGTCGTACGGCTTCGCCACGAACGGAACGGAGCGGCGACCGACAGCGGATTGCCCTTGAGGGCCCGGGAATGGGATGCCGGCGACGTTGAGTCGCGGCAACTGGCCGCCCGGATGGAAGCGCCGGCACGGAAGCCCTCGCGAAGCCGGCCGCCTACACCACCGGCAACCACTGGCTGTTGCTGTGGGGGCTGCTGGTCACCGGCCTGGTGACGTGGCTCGTCGTGCGCTGGTGGCGCTGGTGGTGATGGTGGCGATGGTGACGATGGTGACGATGGTGCAGCAGGCTGGGGTGCCGAGTGACCGGATCTTCTTCTACGATGGCTCGCGCCAGTCGAACAGTTTCACGGCCAAGGTCGCAGGACTCGCAGGCACGGCCCGGATCTTTCGCGGGTAGAGAGCGTATTCCGGGCCGGGTTCGTGGAATGCCGAGCTTCGCGGCAGGGACAGGAATCGAGCGACCGCCGAGGGGGGTGAGTGCGCACGAAATCAGCTCCCAACATGATGGCGTCACCTCGCCTCGGGTCGCTGGCCCTTCTGGCTGGAGTATGCGCCGCGACGGGTCGCCTGCCGGCGCTGCGGGGTCACCGTGGAACGTGACAGGGTTGGAGCAGCTTCGTCTGAGCGCCGTGCAGCGCCACAACCGGCCGCTCTACCGCGCCTATCTGCTCAAGGAAACGCTCGCCAAGACGCTTGACTACCTGCAACTCGGCCGAGCAAAGAAGGCGCTCGGTCAGTGGCTCGCGTGGGCCACGCGCTCGCGCCTGAAGCCGTTCGACAAACTCGCGCAGACCATCAAGCGCCACAAAGACGGGATCCTCACCTATATCCCCGGTCGACAGACAAACGGACTCACCGAGGGGCTGAACAACAAAACCCGCCTGATCACTCGACGCGCCTACGGCTTTCACAGCGCCGAAGCCCTCGAGGCCATGATCCATCCCTGCTGCGGCGGCATCACCCCCCGCCGACAGCTACAATCGACGCCCGTCGTTCGTCATCGGCGCGCTGGCTGATGCGAAGGCCATGTCGGGGTTCCAGGCCGTCATCGAGTGGGCGTGAGAACGAATGAGGGCGGAAGGGACCGACCGACCTATTCACGACACCGCCCGCTGACCTCCTACGAGGTGTCCCGGGCGAAGCAGCTACGGACACCCCGCCACGCGCTGCGGCAGACACGCCACTGACCCCGGCGCCCGCTCCGCCCCGCGGCTGTCGGTCCCCAGCGACCCCTCCCACCCGCCGTGCAGCGGCGCCACCAGGTAGTACGCGTTCCCCGCGGCAGCCGGTCCGGTGAACTCGGTCGCGCCGGCGGTCGAGCAGGTCATCGCAAGGCGATCGTAGAACTCCCCCATCACGCCCTCGTACACCGCGTAATCCGTATCCCCCGCCCGGCACGACGGCGCCCAGCGCAGCGTCACCTCTCCGCCCGCGGCGCGCTCCACGGTCAGCGGCCGCGCGGGCCAGGCGCGGCCGTCCGGGACGCACCCTGCGCCGGCCTCGTCGAGGATCTCGGCCAGCGCCGGGTACGCCAGGTCGAACAGCGGCTGGTCGAGCGGGTAGTTGTAGCTGTCGCGGAAGGTCGCGGAGAGGTCCTCCCCCACCGCCGCACTGACCATCGCTGCGAACACGGTGTGCCGGTCGTCGTCGCTCTCGATCCCGCAGAGCACGGGGCCGAGCGACGCGACCCGCACCGGCTCGAGCGGGGCGAAGAAGCGCGCGGCGAAGCCGAAGAGGTCGGAGCCCGCGTGGTGCAGCCAGAGGCCGTCGACGATGTCGGGGTCGAGCTGCGCGAAGTCCGCCCCGGCCGCCAGCCAGTTGGTGAAGCGGTTGCGGAAGTTCTGCGGGTCGCGGTTCCAGGTGTCGGTCAGCGAACCGGTGGCGGTGGCGCCCAGTGGGAAGTCGCGCGGGTCGTCGAGGATCCGCCGCATGTCGGTCAGCGCCAGCGCCGAGGCCATCCCTTCCGAGTAGACCCAGATCCCGAGCATCCGCCCGAAGAGCGACGACGTCCACGAGACGTTGTGCCCCAGCTCGTGGTGGAAGACGAACCACTGCGGGCTGCGCGGCGGCAGGAAGGGGACCAGGAAGCAGTTCGCCCAGTCGCCCCCCTCGATGTTCCAGCCGATCCGGATCGGGTTGCCGGAGATCCCGCAGATGCTGCCCGTGTCCGTGACCCCGAAGTCGACCTCGAAGATCTGGCGGCAGCCGTTGTTCGGCTCGATCGCGAGCAGTCTTCCCTGGATCGCGTGCGCGTAGCCGTTGACGGTCGGGATCTCGTGCTGCGCGACCAGGCGTGGCAAGGTCCTCGCCCTTCACGACCGTCGGGTAGTAGAGCACGGCCTTGCCGGCGATCGCTTCGGCGAACGGCACGGCGTAGTCCTGCGGCAGGACGCGGATGACGCTCGTGTTGGCGGCCTGCCGGCCTTCGTCCGTGAGCGTCGCCGACGCCCAGGCGCCGATCTCCGCGGGTCCCTCCGTCCGGAGCGCGGTGACGACGCCGTCGTCGGCGATCGAGACCAGGGTCGGGTCGCCGGGGTCGAAGGAGAGCGCTTCCGGGGTCGGCGCGCCGGCGGCGTCGCGCAGGTGCAGCGGGACCGCGCTCGTGCCGTCGTCGACCAGGTGCATGTTGTACGGGTACAGGTACCGGCACGGCTTCGCGTCGTGGCACGGCGGCGCCGCGTCCGTCGGGCAGCCGGGGGCTTCGGCCCCGCTGACGATGGCGAGGGTCGTCTCGACCTGGCTCGTGCAGCCGATCGCGGTCACCGTGATCTCGTAGAAACCGTCGACGGCATAGCGGTGCGATGCGGGGAACCAGCTCACGCTGGTGGTCCCGTCCCCCCAGTCCCAGACCAGGTCCCAGAGTTGCCCGTCGTTGTCGTGGACGTAGCCGTTGACCCGGACCCAGCCGCAGGCGCACGGCTCAGGCGCGGACAGGATGAGCGTGATGTCGTCGGCGCGGGCGGGGACGGCACCGAACACGAGCAGGGCCAGCATGAGGATCGGAAGCGCCGTGAAGTGTCGCATCTTCGCCCTCCCCGACCCCGCGCTTGCGCGGACGGAGGGCGAACTCCCGATCTGCCGGCCCCCCGGTCCGAGCGCGTCACGAGCCGCCGTGTGCGCGGGGCGCAGAGCGGAATGAAGGTACACCTTTCGCGATCGCGCGGGCGGCGGTTCGAGGCGGAGGGGGAGTGGGTGAGAGGCGGGGGGGTGACGCCGTCCCGAACTCGCCCGGCTCGCCCGCCAGAACGGCTCTCGACACGAACAAACCCGCTCAGCAGCAACGAGTTACAAATGTGTCCTTGCCAGAGTACCGGATTACACCGAAAGCGTCCTTGACAGAAGGACACTAACGGATGGATCCTCCTCTCATGCCGCTCCACCCCGTACTCGCCGACAAGCTCCGGCTCGCGCTCCAGCCGGCGTCGCCCGCTCCTCGGACCCGGCGCGATGCCCGGCTCGCGGAGGTCCCGGGGAAGGTGTACTCGGTCATCGGGATGCGCCGCGCGGGCAAGACGACATTCCTCCACCAGCTCCGCGACGAGCGGCGGGAGAGCCTCCCGCCCGAGCGGGCGATCTACCTGGGCTTCGACGACGAGCGGCTGGCCGGCATCGAGGCGGACCAGCTTGCGCTGCTGCTCGAGGAGTACTACCGGATCCACCCCGAGCTGCGCTCGCGCGAGACGATCTACTGGTTCCTCGACGAGATCCAGCTCGTCCCCGGCTGGGAGCGCTTCTGCCGCCGGGTGCTCGATACCGAGCGGGTCGAGCTGGTGGTGTCGGGCTCCTCGGCGCAGATGCTCTCGCGCGAGGTGCACACGGCCCTGCGCGGTCGCGGCATGGCCACCGTCATCCGCCCCTTCAGCTTCCGCGAGTTCCTGCGCCATCGCGGCGAGGAGCCCGCGCCGGGTCCCTTCCGCCCGACACCGGTCGAGCGCTCGCTGGTCGAGAAGCGCTTCCGGGAGTTCCTGGTCGAAGGCGGCTTCCCCGAGGCCCAGCGCCTTCCCGTCGCCGTTCGGATCGAGCTGCTCCAGGGCTACGTGGACACGGTGCTCTTTCGCGACGTGGTCGAGCGTCACAAGGTGTCGCAGGTCGAGGCGCTGCGCTGGGTGGTGCGCCACTGCCTGCGCAACCCGGCCGGCAGCCTCAGCGCGCACCGCCTGCACCTCGACCTGCGCGCCCAGGGGTTGGGCGTGGCCAAGGACGCCGTCCACGCCATGCTGGCCCACCTGATCGACGCCTTCCTGCTCAGCGCCGTCTCGCTCGCCACCGAGTCCGAGCGCCAGCGCAACTCGAACCCGCGCAAGATCTACCCCGCCGACCCGGGCCTGATCCCCGCGTTCGATCGCAGCGGCCGCCCGAACCTGGGCCACGCGCTCGAGACCGTGGTGCTGAACGAGTTGGAGCGGCGCGGCGCCGAGGCGGGCTACGTGAAGACCGCCGACGGCCACGAGGTCGACTTCCTCGCGCGCCATCCGGCGGGAGGCGCGCAGCTCCTCCAGGTGTGCGCGGACCCGTCGGACCCGGCGACCGTCGAGCGCGAGCTGCGCAGCCTCGTGGCCGCCGCGCGAGATCACAGCCGCGCCGCGGCGCGGCTGCTCGTGCTCGATCGCGACACCGTGCCGGGCGCGGAGAGCGCCGGCGTCGAGGTTCAGCCGGTCTACGAGTGGCTGCTCGCGCCGCCGGACGAGGCGTGAGCGGAGGACGGAGGCCCCCCGTCCCGCTCGCGTCGGCCCGGGTGACCTCGATGGGGCTGGTGCAGTTGACCCCCGTAGTCTCAAGGGGTACAAGGCCCCCGAGCGGCGCCTCGAGGCACGAATGAGCGCGAGAGCCAACAGCATCCTCGAGATCAAGGTTTCGCTCGTCGGCATCCGGCCGCCGATCTGGCGGCGTCTTCAAGTGCCGGCGGACTACTCGTTCTGGGACCTCCACGTCGCAATCCAGGACGCGATGGGTTGGCTCGACTACCACCTGCACGAGTTCCGGATCGTCCCCGGTCTGCGGCGGCGGTCTCTCCGCATCGGCATCCCGGACGATGACGCCTTCGAGGGGGACGAGGTGTTCCTTCCCGGGTGGGACATTCCGGTCGCCAGGTACCTGAAGCGGCGTCAGAGCACGGCGAAGTACATCTACGACTTCGGCGACGACTGGCACCACCGCGTGGTACTCGAGCGCGTGCTTCCCCGGGCTCCGGGGCAGCAGTATCCGGTGTGCGTAGCCGGAAAGAGACGATGCCCTCCCGAGGACGTGGGCGGCATCTGGGGGTACGAGGAGTTCCTGCAGGCGATCGCCGATCCGGCGCACGAGGAGCACGAGAGCTACCTGACGTGGGTCGGCGGCCGGTACGATCCGGAGGAGTTCGATCCGCAGGCAGTGCGGTTCGCCGACCCGTGGAAGCGGTGGCGCATTGCCTTTCTGGGCGAGGCGGACGACGAGCAGCCCGCAACGTAGGGGTGCCACACGGGCCGGCACCGACGGCGCTCGCTGGTGGATCCGCGCAGGATGGAACGGGATCTGACATGACGCTACTTCTCCTGTTCGTGCTCTACGCCGTCGTCCTCTCGATCGGGCTGGCGCGCTCGGGGTATCGATCCGGTGTCCCTCGAGCGGCGGACGCGCCGAGCGAGGTTCCCCAGCGGGTCCTGATCGTGGGAGCCACGGGAGGCACGGGACGTCAGCTCGTCGCGGAAGCGCTCGAACGAGGGCTGACGGTCACCGCGCTGGTTCGCGACCCGTCGAAGCTCGCGGTGCAGCATCCTCAGTTGAGCGTCGTGCAGGGGGATGTGCTCGAGCCGGCGTCGCTCGAGGCTGCGATGCGGGGCCAGGAGGCGGTCCTGTGCGCCCTGGGTCACAAGCAGTACTTTCGCCCCACCCGAATTCTCTCGGAGGGAACGGCCAACCTTCTGCGCGCGATGGACAGTCACGGCGTCCGGCGGTTGATCTGCGAGACCTCGCTGGGCATCGGCGACAGCGCCGGACGGATGGGTCTCTACTACACCCTGTTCGTCATCCCATTGATCCTGCCGTTCTACTTCTGGGACAAGACCCGCCAGGAGAGGATCGTCGCCGCGAGCAGCCGCGAGTGGATCATCGTCCGGCCCGGCGCGCTGACGAACGGGCCGAATCGCGGCGGCCTCAAGCACGGCCGACGGATCGGGAGCTTCCTTTGGACCGTGCGCGTGTCACGAGCGGATGTCGCAGCGTTCATGCTCGACCAGCTCGGCTCGAACGCGTACCTGCGCACGGCCGCGGGCGTCGCGTGACCTCGACGCCGACAACACTGCTCGCGATCGCCCTGCTCGCGATGACGGGTGCCGGCGCCTCATTCGCCCAGGAAGCGCCCAGGCTGCTGCCGGGCGACCCGAACTCGGATGCGCGCTGGGAGCCGATCGAGCGCTTCAAGAAGGAGGCGCCGCCGCTGGCCGCCGCGTTCGAGGCCCGGACCTATCGCGACGCCGCGGGCGAGATGATGCCGTATCGCCTGTTCAAGCCGACGACCGAGCCCGGCCGGCTCTACCCGCTCGTCCTCTTCCTGCACGGCTCGAGCGGTTCGGGGACCGACAACGTCAAGCAGCTCGACCGCGGCAACTGGTTCGGCAGCCTCGTCTGGGCGCTCCCGGAGAACCAGCGCCGCCACCCGTGCTTCGTGGTCGCCCCGCAATCGAACGAGAACTGGCCGCCGGTTCGGCTGCGCGATGGTCAGCTCCCGGAGATCCTGCTCGGGCCGGGTCGAGACCGGCTGGCGATCGAGATCGTCGAGAGCCTGGCCGCCGAGCTGCCGATCGATCGCAAGCGGATCTACGTCACCGGCCACTCGATGGGCGGCGCCGGCACGTGGCACGTCCTGGCCCAGCGTCCCGACCTGTTCGCCGCCGGCGTCCCGGTCTGCGGCCGCGCCCATCCTGAGACCCTGGCCAAGCTGAAGGGCATCCCGATCTGGAACTTCCACGGCGAGCTCGACGAGGTCGAGTCGGTCGAAACGTCGCGGACTCTCGTCGCCACGCTGCGGAAGCTGGGCGGCAAGCCGCTCTACACCGAGTACCCCGGGGTCGGGCACAACGTCTTCATGTGGGTCTACACCGAGCCGGCGCTGGTGGAGTGGGTGTTCCGGCAGCACAGGTAGGCGGCCTCAAACCGGCCCAGACCGTAAACACCTTCAAGTCAATGAGTTAAGAGAAACCGCCCACGCGGCTCGTTCATCAATTGATATTGTTCACGATTCGTGTACAATAAGCTCTGATGAACGATGGCGATCCGCCTGTTCATCCCAGGAGGCAGTTCACGGCGCATGAATGCGCCCTCCAGGCGGAGGCCATGAGACTCGAAGACCCGGCCGAACACCGCATCCTCGAGGAAGCCCTCGAGGCCTGCGAGCGTGCGACTGGCCTGCGCGGCCGCATCGCGGCGTTGCCCCCCGGCATCACGACTGCCTGTCGCGCGGATGCCGTCGTCGAGTTCCGGGACGGTCATCGCCGGTTCCGTTTCGCCGCCGCCGTGAAGACCGTGGATCGCGTGGCGGCGCTCGGGCACGCTCGAGCCCAGTTCAAGGCGTGCCCGGAGCCCGGCCTTCTGGTCGTGAGGTACATGACCGAGGAACAGGCGGACAACTGCCGCCGCCTTGCGCTCGACTTCATCGACACGGCGGGGAACGCCCACCTCAAGGCCGACGGCCTCTTCGTCTACGTCACCGGGCGGAAGCGCCCCGCCGCCGCGCCGAGGCCGACATTCCGAGCCTTCCACGCCACCGGGCTCCGCGTGATCTTCGCCCTTCTCTGCCGACCAGAACTCCTCCAGGCGACCTACCGCGAGATCCAGAAGAACGCCGGCGTCGCCCTGGGCACCGTCGGTTGGGTCATGAACGACCTGCTCGATCGCGGGTACCTCGTTCGGCGCGACGGCAGGACGCGCTTCATGGACGCAGAACGCCTGGCCGCGCAGTGGGTCGAGTACTACCCGTTGAAACTGCGTCCCGTGCTGAACGCCAGGCGCTTCACCGTCGCCGACCCCGCTTGGTGGCAACACGACATTCCGCGAGACGGTGCCGTCTACTGGGGCGGAGAGGTCGGCGCCAAGCGGCTGACCGGCGCGCTGCATCCCGAGCACTTCACGCTCTACGTGCGGGAAGAGCCCAGGGACCTGATCCTCGGGCAGCGGCTGCGCGCCGACCTGCACGGAGCCATCGAGATCCTCGATGCGTTCTGGAACTTCCCGGTCCCCGCGGATCACCCGGACGTGGTCCCGCCGCTACTCGTCTACGCCGACCTGGTGGCCACGGGCGATCAGCGCAATCACGAGATCGCCCAGCAAGTCTACGAACGACATGTCCGCCCCACTCTCCATTAGGCCGGACTGCCCGATCGACGGGATCCGGCTCGCGGCCTTGTGCGGCGTGCGAGACGCCTGCAAGGCGATCGGCGTCGACTACCTCGTTGCGGGGGCCACCGCGCGCGACCTCCTCCTTCATCACGTCTACGGTCAGAGGATCAGGCGGCGGACGGAGGACGTCGACATCGGGATCGCGGTGCCGGACTGGGCTGCGTTCCAGCGCCTGAAGGACGCGCTGATCGGGCGGCCAGGCTTCCGACTCCGGGATGCGCCACACGCGGTCTTCTACTCGGCCGTTCCGGGTGGGGAGCCGCTCCGGATCGACTTCGTGCCGTTTGGCGGTGTCGAGGATCCGAACGGACGGATCCTCTGGCCGCCGAGCGGCGATACGATACTGAGCGTGCGAGGTTTCCGCGCTGCGCTCGCCGATGCGGTAGAAGTCCGGCTGCCCGCAGCCGGTGTCGTGCGGTCGGCGTCCTTGCCGGGACTCGTGCTTCTCAAGCTCTTCGCCTGGCTGGACCGGGGTCGGGTGGCCCCGGTGGCGAAGGACGCACTCGACCTCGTCGCGATCGTGGCCGGATACGCGGACGCCGGCCAGGTGGATCGGCTCTACACCGACCGCGAGGAACTGCTCGAGATGTGCGCCTTCGACGTCCCCTTGGCGGGGGCGCTGCTGCTGGCGGACGACGTGAAAAGCATCACGCCCCCGTTGCTCCTCGACGCCCTACACAGAGAGTTGAGCGAGCAGAGCGCACTCGACCGCCTGCTCGACCAGATTACGCTGCGTCAGAGGCTCACGGGACGCGAACCAGAGGAGGTCGGGGAAACGCAGCGACTTCGCGGTTTCTGGGACAGACTCTTCGGCACCAGGTAACGGGCCCTCGTGCCGGGAGCCGGCCGAACCCGCCCACGCGCCCGTTCGTCCGTGCAGCCCGCGACCGGGATGCCGCCCGCCCGTATCACCCGCGAGGATATCCCTCATGACCTTCGACCCCGAAGCTGCCACGCGCGCCCACATCGACTCTCTCGGCCCCGACGCCCTCGCCAAGGCGCAGGCCTACACCACCGGCAACCACTGGCTGCTGCTGTGGGGGCTGGTGGTCACCGGCCTGGTGACGTGGCTGATCGTGCGCTGGGGGATCCTCGACCGCGTCGCGGCCAGGCTCTCGCGCCGCGGGCCGAACCTGCGCGCCTTCCTGGTGGCGGCGACCTTCTTCCTGGTCTCGGCGCTGATCACGCTGCCCTGGTCCGCCTACGAGGAGTGGTGGCGCGAGCGCGCCTACGGCCGGACCAGTCAGCCGCTCGGCGACTTCCTGGCGCAGGATGCGATCGGCATCGCGCTCTCGACGGTGCTCGGCGCGCTGTTCGCGATGGGGGTGTACGCGCTCATGCGCCGCACCGGCCGGCGCTGGTGGCTGTGGTCCGGCGGCCTGGCCGCGCTCTCCGTGTCCGCGCTGCTGCTGCTGTCGCCGATCCTGATCGAGCCGATCTTCAACGACTACCAGCCCGTGCCGCCCGGCGAGGTGCGCGACGCGCTGGTGGTGATGGCGGAGCAGGCGGGCGTGCCGGCCGACCGGATCTTCGTCTACGACGGCTCGCGCCAGTCGAACAACTTCACGGCGAACGTGGCGGGTCTCGGGTCCACGGCGCGCATCGCGATCTCGGACGTCGCGCTCAAGGGGGCCTCGCTCGACGAGGTCAGGGCGGTGACCGGCCACGAGATCGGGCACTACGTGCTCGGCCACGTCTGGCGCATGGTGATCGTGATCACCGTACTCGCGCTCGTCTTCTTCTGGCTCACCGACCGGCTGTACCCGCGTTTCGCGCGGGCCTTCGGCAGCCGCGCGGCGCTGGCCGATCCGACGAGCCTGCCGGTGCTGCTGTTCGTCGTGTCGCTCTTCGGCCTGGTCGCGCAGCCGGCGCTCAATGCGCTGATCCGCGTCGGCGAGATCGAATCCGACCGCTACTCGCTCGAGACCGTCAACCTGCCCGACGCGCTGGCGTCGGCGCTGGTGAAGACGGCCGAGTACCGCTACCCGCGCCCGAGCGCGCTGCAGGAGTTCGTCTTCTACTCGCACCCGTCGGTCGAGCGCCGCGTGCGCCGCGCGATGGAGTGGAAGGCGGCGCACGGCGGGCCGTGACGGCCGGCACGCCTCCGTCACCGCGCCGCCCGCAGCGGCCCCTTCGGCGACGGCCGGACGCTCCGGATCCACTGCCGCGCGATCGTGCCCAGCGAGAGCACGATCAGGATGGCGATCGCCCCCTTTGCCGTCCGGTCGGTGACGGGCGCCGCGTACATCGGGCCATCCAGCACGATCCAGGCCATGACGGCGCAGGTGGCCAGGCTCAGCGCCGTGTAGGCGCGCCGCAGAGGAACCGTCCAGCGGCCGTGCGCCAGGACGATGATCAGCAGCGGGACGTTGAGCAGGATCAGCCCCAGCAGCCAGGGCGCCTGGCGGCGCCGGAAGGCCTCGGTGTACGCGAACGCTTCCCGCAGCGCCGGCGCGGCACGCCCGCCGAGCAGCAGGTCCAGGAACCAGCGCGGATCGAGCAGTACCAGGACTCCGCAGACGATGCCGACAAGAGCCAGCACGAGCGCGGCGCGGCTGGCCTCGAGGCTGTCCTCGGCGCTCGGCTTCCACTCCGCGGTCCGCGGCCGGCGGCGGCGGGACCACGCAGCCAGGCCGAAGCCCACGACGAGCACGCCGGGCCACCACAGCGACGGGATCACCGTGCCGAGCCACCACTCGCTGAGCGGTCGCAACAAATCGAGTCCGGAGCCGAGCGGTCGCCGCAGTTGCACCAGCAGGCCCAGGCTCCAGATGATCGCCAAACCGATGACGGTGGCGCGCAGGAAGGCGCGGCCGTCGGCGGGATCGACGATCGTCAGCGGCGGGCGGTAGCGCGCGGCGACCTCCGCCGGGCGGCCGAAGCCGCGCAACAGCTCGGTGGCCAGCGCGGGGTCGGCGTCGCGCCCTGCGTCCTCGGCCCGGGCCTGCAGCTCCTCGCGCAGCAGCGCGCGCAGCTCGAACGCCACGTCGTTGCGCTGCGCGCGCGGCAGGCGGCGGGCGACGTCGGCGACGTAGGCTTCGATCAGGTCGTTGGCGGTCATCGTCAGTCTTCTCCCAGCAGGCGGGCCATCGCGTCGTTCAGGCCCTGCCACGACGCGGTGAGCTTCCGCAGCAGCGTCCGGCCGCCGGCGTTCAGGGCGTAGTAGCGCCGCGGCGGCCCCTCTTCGATCCTCCACTCGCTCTGGAGCAGGCCCTGCGCTTCCAGCCGGCGCAGCAGCGGGTAGAGCGTGCCCTCTTCGATGGCCAGCCCGCGCTCGGCGAGCGCCTGCCGCAGTTCGTAGCCGTAGCGCGGCGTCCGCAGCTGCGAGAGGGTGGCCAGGACCACCACCCCGCGCCGCAGCTCGTGTTCCAGCGTGGCGAAGGCTTCTGTTTCACCCATGCGGCGCAATGTACTGTGCAATACACAGTATGTCAAGCCCAGGGTCCGGACAGGCACCCAAGTCCCTGTTTCACAGGTATTTATGTGCGAGGCAATCTCGGTTAGACTCCCCCGGTTGACCGTGCGGCCGGGCCGCGCCTGGAATGCACCCCCGCCACCGCGGAGGAGGATGATCCATGACCCGAACACAGAATCGAATCGGGAAGATCGGGATGCGGCGCAGCCTCGCCGCGATCGCCGCGATCGCGGCGCTGGCCGTCGTCGCCGCGACGGCCTTTGCGCTGGCCGGCGAGATGAACGCCGACGCCAGGGCCCTCGCCAAGCTCGACGACGACTGGTCCGCGGCGGCGGCGACGCGGGACGCGGCCAAGGTGGCTTCGTTCTACGCCGACGACGCGCTGGCCTACCCGCCGAACGAGCCGGTCGCGGTCGGCCGGGCCGCGGCGCAGAAGGTCTGGGCCGCCTACTTCGCGGACCCGTCCTACAAGATCTCGTGGAAGACGACGCACGCCGAGGTAAACGGCGACCTGGGCTTCACCTCGGGACCCTACGAAGACTCGTACAAGGGCGCCGACGGCAAGCTGGTCCAGGGGAAGGGCAAGTACCTCTGCGTCTGGAAGAAGCAGAAGGACGGCAGCTGGAAGGCGCTTCACGACATGTGGAACGCCGACAGCCGGTAGCGCGCCCGCCGCGCCGCGCGGCGCTACTCGCCGTCCGTGCCGATCGCCTCGGACGGGCAGCCGTCCATCGACTCCTTGACCAGCCCTTCCTCGTCGGCGTTCTCGGGCTGCTTGGAAACGTACGCGTGATCGTCGTCGTCGGTCATCTTGAAGTTGTCCGGGGCGGTGTCGATGCAGACCTTGCAGGCGGTGCAGCTGGTGTCGACGTAGTACTTCCCGGGGACGCTCTCCGCGACCTTGGCGCTGTTGTCGGCCATCTCGAAACCCTCATGGATAGTGGTGCGTGACGGACGGTGGGAGCGGGCATCTTAGCAGTAATTCCGCAGCAGCCAGTTGACCCGGGTCAGGTCGGTTCGCCGGGGCGCGGGGCCGGGCCGGACGGGGGCGGGATGACCCGGAACTCGCGGCTTTCCAGGACCGGGCCGGAGGAGAGGATCCGGTCGATGTCCTGCCGGGTGGCGGCCGGGACCGAGGGGTCGATGATCGCGATCCCGTAGGTCCCCGGGGCCAGCGAGCTCTCCGGCGCGGCCGCCTCGTACTCGCGGCAGCTCGCGTTCTCGTTCCGGATCTCCCCGCGCGGGGTCGGCATGATCTGGTAGATCGACTCGCGGGCCGGCTGGCCGTCGGCCCCCGCGACCGGCCGGAACAGGATCGTCCGCGGGGCCGCGGGCAGCCCGCAGGCCACGAAGCGCAGCACGACCCGGTCGGCCGACTGCACCGTCTCGGCCTCCAGCAGCGGCACGACCGTTGCGCGCGCGCCGTCGCGCGGCACCTCGCGCCCCTTCGTGCGCGCCGGATCGAGCAGGAAGTCGCGCCCGGTGCTCCGCCCCAGGCGCACGGCGGAGACCTTCGCCATCCCTTTCGCCGGCGCCGGCAGCGACAACCGGATCTGCGCCGCGCCGACTTCGCCCGTCACGAGATCCTCGACCAGCGTGCGCACGTCGAAGTCGCCCGGCCCCGGGAGCGCGCACGAGCTGCTCAGCAGCAGGTAGGTCGGCGGATAGCGCGACGGGGGGGTCTCGAGCCGCACGGTCCGCTCCACGCCGTCGCCGAGCGAACAGATCGGATCGCCGCTGTCGCCGGTGACGAGCCCCTCCCAGGCGAAACGCGCGACCAGGTCACCGCGCTCCGGGTCGCGCACGAAGGTCAGGTCGGCCAGCAGGGCCGCGACCTGGATCGGCACCGTGAGCGCGCCGTCCTTCACCGGGTAGCCGACCGAGACGCGCACGTCGGGGAGCGGGAAGCCGGTCGGGTCCATCAGCGCGCCCAGCCGGCGGCGCTCGCGCAGCTTCTGGCGCGAGGCGACCGTGACCATCCCGGTCGTGCGCACGCGGTAGTTCCAGAACTCCGGGTGCTTCGTCGTGTTCAGCCGCACGTCGATCGAGTGGCGCTCCTCGCCGCGGACCGGGGCGGCCAGCGGGATGCTGAAGAGGTAGTAGCAGGACATCGTCGAGATCACGCGGTCGAAGACGACGCCCAGCGAGCCGGCCGCCCGCACCGCCTCGCCGCCGGTGCCGGTCGCCAGGAACTCCATCAGCCGCGAGCCGCTGCCGGGCGAGGTCGGCACGCCCAGGCCGCGGGCGTCGACGGTCCAGATCGAAAAGCCGCCCTGCGTCGCGCGGCGCGGCTCGAAGGCGTAGGTCAGGAACAGGTCCTCGTTCAGGTCGAACCACGGCGACGAGAAGAGCACCAGCGCCTTGCGGCCGCGCAGCGACGCGTGGGCCAGCAGCACCGCCTCGATCGCGGCCAGCGAGGGGCGCGGGTCGATCTGCTGCGCGGCCATCTCCGAGGTCGGGTTGCGCGCCGAAGTGATCTCCGCGGTGCGCAGGCCGAAGTCCTCGGGCAGGAAGACCTCGTAGGCGGGTTCCGGCGCGGGGTCGGGCGGGCCGTCACCGCTGGTGATGTCGTACACCGAGCGCGAGTCGATCGGGTCCTCGCTCGAATCGCGCGTCGGGGCCGAGGTGATCCCCTGGAGCGGCGGGCCGGTCGAGAGCGACGCGGCCAGCTCCTCGCCGGCCCGCCGGATCGCGGCGGGATCGGAGACGAAGTCGCGCGTGATCGGCACGATCCGGCGGGTGTAGGCGACGACCTTGACGCGCATCGGGCGGACCGCGGCCAGCTCGGCCAGCCGCTCCAGCGCCTGCGTCACGCCGAAGCGCATTCGCGGATCGAGGTAGTTGAGGTCGGCGAAGACGACGATCGTCGGGCGCTCGTCGGCGAGGCGGTCGCGCGGCTCGCCGGCGTCCGGGGCGCCGCCGCCGGTGCAGATCGCGTCGAACTCGGTCCGGGCGGCGATCTCGGGCGGGAGCGGGCGGCCGTCGAGCCGGACCTCGAACTGCTCGCGGGTCAGGCCGGGGACCGAGGACCAGGAGTCGCCGCGCGGGTCGATCACCGAGACGTCGATCTGGACCCGGCGGACCTGCTGCTGCTCGACCAGCGGGGCGGGGAGCGGGGGCAGCGGGGCCGGCGGCGCCGGGGCCGTCTGGGCCAGGGCCGCGGCGGCGGCGCAGGCTCCGGCGGCCGCCCCTGCGGCCGCCCGCACCGCCGCCCGGCCGGGCCCGCCGGCCCGGGCGAGCCCTCCGACCCAGCGCCGGAAGCGCCGGAAGTCGTATGCTAAAGTGTCCGATTCGGGGCCCATAGCTCAGGTGGTTAGAGCGGCTGACTCATAATCAGCTGGTCCCAGGTTCGAGCCCTGGTGGGCCCACTGGACGGGAGCCGCCGGGCCGCGGGACCGGAGCTCCCGGGTACGCCGGAGCGGAGGAGAGCCTTGAGCGAGCACATCCGCCGTCTCGTGCAGCTGCAGGAGATCGCGTTCGAAATCAAGGAGATCCGTGACCTCGGGGCCCGGACCCCCGAGCGCCTTGCCGCGCTCGACGACGCCTTCCGCCAGAAGGTCGAGGAGATCGGGTCGGCGCGTCTGACGCATGAGGCCCTCGTCGCCGAGCGTCAGCGGCTGGTCCGGCAGCGCGAGGAAACGCTGCTCCGCCAGCAGCAGGCGCAGCAGAAGTTGATGCAGGTCAGCAACCAGCGGGAGTATAGCGCCGTCCTCAACGAGATCGACTCGACCAAGTCCGCGATCGCCATGTTCGACGACAAGACCGCGGAGATCGACCTGCAGCTCGAGGAGCTGAGCGGGCCGGCGGCGGAGGCCGACGAGCGGATCGCGGCGTCCCGGTCCGAGCACGACGCGGAGAAGGCGCGGATGGAGGCGGACGCCACCCGCTCCGGGGACCGGCTGGCCGAGCTGGAGACCCAGCGCGAGCTGCTCAAGGTCGGGATCCCGCGCGATTTCATCGTCCGCTTCGAGACGATCTTCAACGCCCGCGGCGGCGTGGCGGTGGCGCGGATCGTCAGCAACGCGTGCGGCGCCTGCCACGTCCGGCTGCGGCCGCAGATCATCAACCTCGTCCGGCGCGGCGAGGACCTGTCGTTCTGCGAGAGTTGCCGGCGGATCCTCTACTTCGCGGAGAGCGAGGGCGAGCCGGGCGGCGCGGGTGCGCCGGCCGACGCGGCCGGCAAGCAGCCAGGCCAGGGGCTGACGCCGGCCGGCGCGTAGCGCGGGCCGGGCGATGCGGCTGTTCGCCTGGGTCGACGGGGGGGCCCGCGGCAACCCCGGGCCTGCGGGCTGGGGGCTCTTCCTGAAGGACGCCGACGGGAACGCCCTGCTCCGCGCCTGGGGCTACCTGGGCGACACCACCAACAACGTGGCGGAGTACCGCGGGCTGATCGCCGCGCTGGAGGAGGCGCTGGCGCGCGGCGCGAGCGAGCTGGAGGTCCGCACCGACAGCGAGCTGATCCAGCGCCAGGTGACGGGCGTCTACCGCGTGCGACAGCCGCATCTCGTGCCGCTGGCGACGGCGGTGCGCGAGCTGGCGGTGCGGCTGCACGGCTTCCGGATCCTGCACGTCCGGCGCGAGGAGAACCGCGACGCCGACGCGCTGGCCAACCGCGCGATGGACGAGCGCCGGTCGGGACGCGAGGAGGCCACCGCGTGAACGGCGCCGCGGGCGGCGCCGGCGCGGCCGGCGGGCCGGCGTCCGACGCCGCACTCCGCGCGCACGTCGCGGCCAGCCTGGCGGCGGTGCGAGGGCGGATCGAGGCGGCCTGCGCGCGGGCCGGGCGCGATCCGGCGTCGGTCACGCTGGTCGGCGTGACCAAGACCGTCGCGCTGCCGGCGATCCGCGCCGCGCTCGACGCGGGGCTGGCCGTGCTGGGCGAGAACCGCGTCCAGGAGGCGCTCACCAAGCTCGACGCGCTGCCGGGGGCGCGCTGGCACTTCATCGGCGAGCTGCAGCGCAACAAGGCGCGGCGCGTGGCCGAGCGCTTCGAGCTGATCCACTCGGTCGACTCGCTGCGGCTGGGCGAGACCCTGGCGCGGATCGGTGACGAGCTGGGGCGGCCGGTCGCGGCGCTGGTCGAGGTCAACCTGGGCGGCGAGGCGACGAAGGCCGGGATCGAGCCGGAGGAGCTGGAGCCGCTGCTGCGCGCGCTGGCCGGGCGGCCGGGGCTGGCGCTGCGCGGCCTGATGACGGTCCCGCCGCCGGTCGACGATCCGGAGGAGGCGCGCCCGTTTTTCCGCCGGCTGGCCGAGCTGGCGCGCGCTGCCACGGCGCTCGGGCTGCCCGGCATCGCGATGGACCAGCTGTCGATGGGGATGACGCACGACTTCGAGGTCGCGATCGAGGAAGGGGCGACCTTCATCCGCGTCGGGACGGGGATCTTCGGGGCGCGGCTTACCGACTTACGGTAGCTGTCCCCGGTTCCCCTCGCCGCGCGGCGCGACGATTCCCTCGCGCAGCATGTGATCCATGATGAACGTCACGGTGTCTTCCAGCGCCGGGTCGCCCTGCCCGCCAACCTGCGCGCGGGCCTTGCGGTACATGTCGTTGTTGTAGCGCTTGTGCTGCATCGCGGCCAGCTTGTCCTGCGAGCGGACGAAGAAGTCGGTCAGGGGGTAGAGCAGGTCCTCCTGCGTACAGCGCCGCGTCATCTGGTGGATGAAGCCGGGGATGTCGTAGTAGTCGAACCGGTAGCCGTACTTCCGGGTGATGACGCGCGTCACGTCTTCCATGTTGTAGTAGTCGTCGACCGTCAGGTGCAGCGCCCGCGCCGGCAGCTCCGGCTCCTTGAACAGCAGCGCGATGTTGTCGGCCACCAGGTCCGCGGGCAGGAAGCTGATCTGGTTCCGCGCCGAGACCGCGACGCCGTGGCGGATCATGAACGCCAGCAGCCTGACGGCGATGTCGTCGCGACTGCCGACGCCACCGGTCGAGGCCGAGATCAGCGAGGGGCGGTAGATCCGCGCGTCCAGCCCGTGCTCCATCGCTCCCAGCACGAGCTGCTCGGCGACCCACTTGCTCTGGGCATAGCCGAAGTCGAGGTTCTCCATCGCCGCGTTGTGGTCGGTCTCGAGCAGCACCGACTTGGCGGTCCAGCCGTAGATGAAGGTGCTCGAGACCAGGTGGAACTGCTTCGGGGCGCCGGTGAAGGCGAAGCGCAGGATCTCGCGGGTGCCGTCGACGTTCGCCGGCCGCAGGGTGTCGTAGTTGAGGACGTAGTTGACCAGGGCCCCGCTGTGGCAGATCGCCTGGACCTTCTGGGTCAGCGTCCTCCACTGCTCCGAGGTCAGGCCCAGGTTGTGGCGCGTCAGGTTGCCGCAGACGACGCGGACCCGCTGCTCCAGCGCGTCCTCCAGATCCGGGGTCAGGATCCGGCAGCGGCGGAACGCCGACTTGATCCGGTCGAGGCCGTGGATCGGGTCGGTCGCGCGCGTCAGGGTGTAGAAGGTGTAGGGCGTCTTGCGCAGCAGGCTCGATAGCAGGAACGGCCCGAAGAAGCCGGTCGCCCCGGTCAGCAGCACGTTCTGGACCGGCAGCTGCGGCCCCGACGGGACCTCGAAGCCGGCCAGCGGCAATTCGGCGTCCGAGCGCATGCACTCGCGCTCGTAGCCCTCGTGCTCCTCCTGGATCCGGCGCAGCACGTAGCGCAGCGCCAGGATCGGCTCGCCGGTCGAGTGCTCGAACTGGTCCAGCATCGAGAAGAACTCGGCGACCGTCAGGCGCTGCAGCAGCCGGACGTCGACGTCCTTGACCAGCGCCCCGGCGTCGTGCTCCTCCAGCAGGACCTTGATGTCCTCGAGCAGCCGCACCAGGGTGAGCGAGTCGACGCCCAGCTCGGCGAAGGTGTACTCCTCGTGGCCCGTCAGGTTGTAGAGCGTGACGATGTACTGGAAGCGCTCGCGCAGCCCGGTCAGCTCGCCCAGCGGTTCGTGGTCGCGCGTGCTGACGTAGGAGGCGATGACCTCCATCTCGCCCTTCTGCCAGCGCTCGCGCGTCAGCGCCCGCGCGATCTTGCCCGAGGTCGTCTTGGCGATCACGCCGTGCGGGACGAAGGCGATCGTGTGCGGCTCGATGTAGTACTGCGTGCGGATCGCCTTGGCGATCGCGGCCGGGTCGGGCAGCTTGCCGGCCTTGCGCACCTCGGCCAGCACGACCAGCGCCTCGCCGTCCAGGTCCACCGCGAAGGCGGCGGCACCGCCGGTGCGGATCAGCGGGGAGGCCGACTCGACGATCGCCTCGATGTCCTGCGGGTAGTAGTTGACGCCGCGGATGATGATCAGGTCCTTGCGGCGCCCGCAGATGAAGACCTCGCCCTCGTAGAGGAACCCCAGGTCGCCGGTGCGCATGTAGAGCGGCGCGTCGGGCGGGGCGCCGGCGATCCGGGCCCGGAAGGTCTCCTGAGACAACTCCGGGCGGTTCCAGTAGCCCTGGCAGCGCCCTTCGCCCGCGACCCAGACCTCGCCGATCTCGCGCTCGGGCAGCGCGCTGCAGGTCTCCGGGTCGACAACCTGGACCTCGACCCCCGGCAGCGCCTTGCCGCAGCTGACGAGCCGGACCTGGTTGTTGTTGAGCGGGTTGAAGTTCTCCAGGCGCAGCGTGCGCTGTTGGATCAGCTGCTTGTTGACCGTCACGACCTGGCGGCCCCAGTTCGAGACGCAGAGCGTGGCCTCGGCCAGTCCGTAGGCGACGACGTGCGCGTCGCGCGTCAGGCCGTAGGGCTCGAACCGCTCGTAGAACTTCAGGTAGGTCTCGGCGCGCACCGGTTCAGCCGCGTTCATCAGGAACTGCAGCGACGACAGGTCCAGCCCGGCCAGCTCCGCCTCGGGGAGCTTGTCCTCGCGCAGGCAGTACTCGAAGCCGAAGTTCGGCGACGAGGTGATCGTGCTTCGCACGCGGCTGATCGTCTGCAGCCAGAGCGCGGGGCGCTTGAGGAAGTTGAGCGGCGAGAAGCCGTAGACCGTGCCCCCCTCGATCAGCGGGAACAGGTAGTAGCCGATCAGCCCCATGTCGTGGTACTGCGGCAGCCACGAGACGCAGACCGGGATGTGGGTCAGGGTGGAGTGGGCGTTCTCGACGACGTTGCGCTGCGAGACGATCACGCCCTTGGGGTCGCTGGTCGAGCCGGACGTGTACTGCAGGAAGAGCGTGTCGTGCGGGTTGTTGCGGAAGCCGTCCGAAGCCTGGCCGCGCACGTCGTCGGTGGTGACCCAGGTCACATCCGGCAGGTCGGGGCCGCTCAGCCACAGCGACGCGATCCGCCGCTTGGCCAGCAGCAGGCGGTAGGAGCTGTAGAACCCGCGCGTCGTGAGCGCCAGCCTGGCGCCGCAGTCCCGGGCCACGAAGGCCAGCTTGGCCAACCCGCTCTCGAAGTTCATCGGGGTCGGCGGGTAGACCGGGACCGGGACGATCCCGGCGCGGGCGCAGGCCAGGAAGGCGACGATCACCTCGAGCCCCGGCGGGAAGACGAGCAGCGCGCGGTCGCCGTGCTTCAGCCCCTCGAGCTGCGAGAGGAACTGCGCCAGGTGGCGGGTGCGCTCGGAGAAGGCCTGGTAGGTGTAGGCCTCGCGCTCCGTGCCGTCGACCTCCAGGTAACTGTAGAGGCACTTGTCGGGCTGGACCGCGGCCCAGTGGTCGAGGTAATCGACGATCGAGTTCATCGGCGCGGCGCTCTCTCCAGACGCAACCGGCAGGCGTTGCGCCCGCGGTCACCGTCCTGCGGGCCGGGGCCGCCGCACGGAACGCCCACGCGTCCGTGCCGGTCGCCCCGGCGTCATGGTCCCGGCAGACAGTCGCCCGCGGAGGAATCGGAGCCCGCGACCGGCCCCCTCATTTGAACCCACCCGAAACCCGGTTAGGAGATACGGGATTACGCGCCGGTGTCAAGGCTGGAGGACGCGATCTCCGGCGCGGACGATCCGCGGCCATTTTCGGACATATTAGAGCCCGAATGAACCCGGACGGACCCTTCGGGGCGCCCCCGGCGGGCCAGCTTGCCGTCCCCGTCCCGGTTTGCGTATCGTGGGGCGGCCGAAACGCCTCCCTCCCGGCCGGATCCCGGAGCCCCGCATGCCGCTCACCCCGCTCGACATCGAGTCCCGCCGCTTCAAGCGCGAGTTCGCCGGCTTCAGCCGGAACGAGGTCGGCACCTTCCTGCGGGCCGCGGCCGACGCCCTGTCGCAGGCCACGCTGGAGCGCGAGGAACTGGGCCGGATGCTGCAGGCCGTACGCGCCGAGGTCGACGACTACCGGCACCGCGAGCGGATCCTGATCGACGCGCTGGCGGCGTCGGAGAAGATCGGCGAGGAGCGGCGCGCCGTCGCGCAGAAAGAGGCCGAGCGGATCGTCGGCGAGGCGCGGCTGCAGGCCGATCAGCTCCTGGCCCGGACCCGCGACGAGGTCTCGCGGCTGCAGCAGCACATCATCCGGGTCAAGACCGAGCGCGAGATGTTCGAGAGCCGGCTGAGCGCGCTGCTCGACGAGCACAGCCGCCTGCTGGACCTGCGCCGCCAGGAAGCGTCGGTCACCGACCGGCTGCGCGCCGGCCGCACGAGCCTCCCGCCCACCCCCGAAAATGAGTGAGCGGCCGGCGGCCGACCTGGTCGTCGTCGGCACCTCCGAGCTGGTGACCTGCGCCGGGCCGGGCCCGCTGGCCGGTCCCCGCCAGGGAAGGCTGTCGGTGCTGCCCGAAGGGGCCGTCGCGGCGAAGGCGGGGCGGATCGTCTGGGTCGGCCCCGAGACGCGGCTCGCGCGCGAGGTCGCGGTGGAGCCGGGGGCGACGCGGATCGACGTCGGCGACCGCGCCGTGCTGCCGGGCCTGGTCGACTCGCACACGCACCTGGTCTGGGCCGGTGACCGCGCCGACGAGTTCGAGCGGCGGCTGGCGGGGGAGACCTACTCCGACATCGCGCGGAGCGGGGGCGGGATCCTGCGCACGGTCGACGCGACGCGCGAGGCCTCGCTGGAGGAGCTGACCGCGACGGCCGGGGCACGGATCGAACGGATGGCGCGCTTCGGTGCGACGGCGTTCGAGGTGAAGTCGGGCTACGGGCTCGACCCGGCCAGCGAGATCAAGCTGCTCGAGGCGGCGCGCGCCGCGGCGCGCGCGCTGCCGTTCGAGGTCGTGACGACCTTCCTGGGGGCGCACACCTTCCCGCGCGAGGCGCGCGGCTCGGCGCAGGCGCGGCGCCGCTACGTCGACACGGTCGCGCAGGAGATGATCCCCGAGGTCGCGGCGCGCGGGCTGGCGCGCTTCGCCGACGTCTTCGTCGACGAGCACGCCTTCAGCCTGGCCGAGGCGCAGATGATCCTGACGGCGGCGCGGGAGGCGGGGCTGGCGGTCAAGCTGCACGCCGACCAATTGGCCGACGACGGGACCGCGCAGTTGGCGGCCGAGCTGGGGGCGACCAGCGCCGACCACCTGGAGCACGCCTCCGAGCGCGGGCTGGCGGCGATGGCGGCGGCGGGGACGGTCGCGGTGCTGCTCCCCGCGGCCAGCGCGTTCCTGCGCAACCGCGAGCAGGCCCCGGCACGGCGGATGATCGAGCTGGGGCTGCCGGTCGCGCTGGCGACCGACCTCAACCCCGGGACCTCGCCCTGCGAGTCGCTGCCGCTGACGATGCAGCTCGGGGCGCTGCTCTACGGGATGACCGTGCCGGAGACGATCGTCGCGGCGACGATCAACGCGGCCGCGGCCTGCGGCATCGCGGACCGGGCCGGATCGATCGAGCAGGGAAAGCGCTGCGACCTGTTCGTGCTGGACGCGGCCGACCACCGCCAGCTGCTCTACCAGTTCGGCTCGACGCGGGCGCACATGGTGATTGCGGCGGGGCGGATCGTCGCCTGACGGCGGGATCCGCCGCCGGCGTCACATCCGGAGGTGCGTGAAGTCCTCCTCGAAGTCCCAGACCCACTCGTAGACCTCGAGGTTGATCACGACGCGGTGCTTCAGCGTCATGTGGAGGTCGTTCTGGCGGACCTCCAGGTCGAGGTCTTCCTTGTCGAGCGGGATCTCCAGCTCCTTGGCCTTCTTGAGGATCGAGTTGAAGATCTCGTCGGTCTTGATTCTCGCCATCGTACCGGCGTGCTGGACCTGGGCGTCGGCATAGTCGTGCAGCTCGAGCACCGCCATGCGCGTCGGGATCGTGCGGACCGCGACAAAGATCCCGGCGGCCATGACCAGCAGCCAGACGACGACCCCCAGCCGCCCCTCACCTCGCTCGTTGCGCACCATGGACCAGCTCCTCCGCGACCGTTTCCCGGGACCCGCAGCGGTCCGCCGGGAGCGGCCTCTTCGGGGAGAATCTAGGAACGGAGGCCGGGGATGACCACGCGGCGGGCGGAGGGGGGGAGCGGCGGCGGGCCGCGGGCCGGGGCCGGCGGAGCCGGGGCCGGGCCGGGGGCGGGCCCGCTCGGCGACCGGGAACTGCTGCGGCAGACCTCGCGGACCTTCGCGCTCTCGGTGGAGCTTCTGCCGGGGCCGCTGCGCGGGCCGGTCGAGGCAGCCTATCTGCTTGCCAGGATTGGGGATACGGTGGCGGATCGGGGGGTCGCGCCGGCTGCCGCCCGGATCGACCAACTGGAGCGGCTGCGGGGGGCGCTCGCGGCGGCCGGGCCGCTGGGCGGCGCCCTGGAGGTCCCGCCCGACCCCGCCGGCGCGGGCGGGGCGACCCCGGCCGAGGAGCAGTTGGTGGCCGGGGCGGACGGGGTCCTGGCGCGGCTCACGCGCCTGCCGGCCGAGGACCGCGCCGACGTCCAGCGTGTCGTCGACCGGCTGCTGGCGACGATGATCGGCGAGCTGAGCCTCTTCGAGGAGGAGTCGGACGCGCGGAGCGGGCTGGCGGCGCTCCCCGACGCGCGCGCGCTGGGCGCATACACCGAGGGGATCGCCGGCTGCGTCGGCGAGTTCTGGACGCGGCTGGTGGCGCGGCACGCGGGACGCGGCCGGGGGCTGGCGCCGCCGCGGGTCCACGCGCTGATCGTCGAAGGCCGGCGCTACGGCCGCGGTCTGCAGCTGGTGAACGTGCTGCGCGACCTGCCGCGCGACCTGCGCCGCGGGCGCTGCTTCCTGCCGGCCGACGAGTTGCGCGCGCTGGGGCTGGCACCGTCCGACCTGCTCGATCCAGCCGCGGGCGAGCGCGTCGCGCCGCTCCTGGCGCGCTGGCAGGCGCGGGCGCGGCAAGGCCTCGTGGCGGGCTTCGCGTACACGCGGCGGCTGGGGCGCGCGGGCTGGCGCGTGCGCGCGGCGACGCTGCTTCCAGCGGCGCTGGGGCTGGCGACGCTGCGCGTGCTGGAGGCCGCGCCCGTTGAAGCGCGGCTCGATCCGGACAAGGTGCTGCGCGTGCCGCGGGCCGAGGTGCGGAGGATCGTGGCGCGCACGGTGGTGCTGGCGCTGCGGCCGCGCTGGATCACCTCGCCCCCGGTGCGAGGAACTCCAGCGGCGCGGCGATCCCCCTGATCGCGAAGTCGTCGATGTACCAGCCGGCGTAGTTCACCGAGATGTCGCTGTAGAAGGAGAAGCGAACCTGCACGACCCGCCCGGCGTACGGCGAAAGGTCGTAGATCCGCCTCGTGTAGCCGCCCTGGTTGGCGCTCAGCTGGTCGAGCGTCTCCCAGTTGAGGCCACCGTCCGCCGAGACCTGCACGCGGCCGGTGTCGTAGTAGTACTCGGTGTGGAGCCAGTCCCAGAACTCGAGGGTCGGGAGCGTTCCGGCCGCGAGCTGGTAGGTCGGCGAGAAGAGCGAGGCCGAACTGCCGCTCGGATAGTTCCCGTCCAGTTCCGTGGCCCAGACGCGCGTTCCGGAATGCGCAGCCCAGGGACCCGAGTGCGGCTCGCCCCACTCCCAGGGGTCGTGGACGCCGGAGTGCGTGAACCGCCCGTCGCTCGACTCGAAGTCCTCCTCGATGTCCGTTTGCACCGCGACGCCGTTTCCCTCGCTGTCCTCGCCCCCGAAGTACACCACCTCCGGCACCGCATCGTTCACCTCGAGCGTCACGATCCCGCCGACGAACTCGACCAGCGCGCGGTTCGTGCCGCCGCCCGCGAGCAGCAGCCCGGCGAGGGCGCTCTCCCCGAAGCGGGCCGAGCCGGAGAGCGTGAGCGTCGTCCGGATGCCGGCGGGGTCGGTCACCGTCTCGCCGGTGTCGCGCCGCACGAGGCGGTAGGTCACGGCGATCGGGGTGCCCGCGGTCCCGGAGGGCGGGGCTTCGGGGAGGACGACCATCGAGAGGTCGGGGTAGGGGTCGCAGGCGTCGCCGAGCGCGTCGCCGTCGCGGCTCGACTGGTCGGGGTTGGCCGCCGCGGGGCAGTTGTCGCAGAGGTCGCCGTGCGCGTCGGCGTCAGCGTCCGCCTGGCCCGGGTTGGCCTCGCGCTGGCAGTTGTCGCAGGCGTCGCCGAGGCCGTCCGCGTCGCCGTCCGTCTGCGACCCGTTGAACGCGTCGGCGCAGTTGTCGAGCGCGTCCATCGCACCGTCGCCATCGGGGTCGTCGCAGGTGTCGCCGATCCCGTTGGGGTGCACGGCGTCGGCCTGGTCCGGGTTGAAGGCCGCAGGGCAGTTGTCGCGCGGGCAGATCGAGGCCGGTGGGCCGGGGTTGCCGAAGCCGTCACCGTCGGTGTCGGTGCAGAGGTCGCAGGCGTTGCCGATCCCGTCGCGGTCCCAGTCGGCCTGCGCGGGGTTCGGCTGGTCGGGGCAGTTGTCGCGGGCGTCGGGCTGGCCGTCGGCGTCGGGATCATCGCAGGCGTCGCCGATCCCGTTGGGGTGGAGCGCGTCCGCCTGGTCGGGATTCGGGATAGCGGGGCAGTTGTCCACCGGGCACGACGAGCCGGGGACGCCCGTGTCGCCGAAGCCGTCGCCGTCGCTGTCGTAGCAACCGTCGCAGGCGTCGCCGCGGCCGTCCGCGTCGGCATCCTCCTGCGCGGGGTTCGGTTCTTCGGGGCAGTTGTCGCGGGCGTCGGGCAGGCCGTCGGCGTCGGGATCGTCGCAGGCGTCGCCGATCCCGTTGGGGTGCAGCAGGTCCGCCTGGTCCGGATTCGCAATGGTCGGGCAGTTGTCGGGACCGTCGGGCGCGCCGTCGTCGTCGGAGTCGGCGTCGCGCGGGTCGAGGCCGGCGGCCAGCTCGTCGGCGTTGGCGAGGCCGTCGCCGTCGTCGTCGCCGGCCGGGGCGAGGAAGGCCAGCGTCGGCCAGACGCCGGTGATCGCGAAATCGTCGATGTACCAGCCTGCGTACTGCCCGTAGGAGTTGCTGATGAACAGGAAGCGGACCTGGAGCGGCCCTCCGTCGTAGGTGGACAGGTCGTAGGAGTTCCGGACGTAACTGCTGCCCAGGTAGCTCACGAAGCTCTCGAGTTGGTTCCAGGTCCGTCCGCCGTCGGCGGAGACCTGGAGCAGCCCGCGGTCGCTGTACCCGTCTCCCCGGAACCAGTGCCAGAACTCGAGCCTCGGTTGCGGTCCCGAGACCCGCTCGAACGGCGGCGATTCGAGCGCGGCCGACGTGTTCGGCAGGTAGTCGCCCTCGAGGTTGGTGCCCCAGACCTTCGTTCCCGAGTGGGCGGCCTGCGGGGCCGACAGGGGCTCGCCCCAGGCCCACGTGTCGTTCGGTCCCGAGTGCGTGAAGTTGCCGTCCCCTGCCTCGAAATCCTCCACCCAGTCGGCCCCACGGAACTCGATCCCGAGCCGCTCGCTGTCCTCGCCCCCGAGCGACACCAGTTCCGCGGCCGGGTCGAGCACGGTCAGCGTGACGACCCCGGCGACGAACTCGACGAGGACGCGGTTCGTCCCACCACCTTCGAGCAACAGCCCCGCGGCCGCGCTCTCGCCGAAGGTCGCGGAGCCGGAGAGGGTGAGCGTCGCGCGCACGCCGGTGAGGTCGACGACCAGCTCGCCGGTACCGCGCCGCTCGAGGCGATAGGTGCGCGCGATCGGCTGTCCGGTCAGCGCGGAGGCCGGGCCCGCGGCGCGGACGGCCAGGTCGTGGTCCGGGTACGGGTCGCACGCGTCGCCGAGGGCGTCCCCGTCCCGGTTGGCCTGGTCCGCGTTCGTGGCGGCCGGACAGTTGTCCGGCGGGCACTCCGAGGCTGGGAAGCCCGGGTCGCCGAAGCCGTCGCCATCGCCGTCGGTGCAGGGGTCGCAGGCGTCGCCCTGCCCGTCGGCATCGACGTCCTCCTGGCCCGGGTTCGGCGCACTCGGGCAGTTGTCGAGGGGGCAGATCGTGGCCGGCAGGCCCGGGTCGCCGAGGCCATCTCCGTCGCGGTCGGTGCAGGGGTCGCAGGCATCGCCGAGCCAGTCATAGTCGGCGTCGGCCTGGTCGCCGTTGGGAGACTCGGGGCAGTTGTCGCAGGCCGTGCCGCGCCCGTCGGCATCGGGGTCGGCCTGGTCGGTGTTGTTCTGCCAGGGGCAGTTGTCGCACTCGTCGCCGACCGAATCCCGGTCGTAGTCCCACTGCCCAGGGTTTGCCACGAGCGGGCAGTTGTCGCAGGCGTCGCCCGCGTCGTCCCCGTCCCGATCGGCCTGGGTCGGGTTGGCGAGATAGCGACAGTTGTCGCAGGCGTCGCCCGCCGCGTCGCCGTCGCCGTCCTGCTGGTCGGGGTTCAGGGCCGAGGGGCAGTTGTCGCAGGCGTCGCCGAGGCCGTCGCCGTCCCGCTCGTCCTGGCCCGGGTTGGCCAGCGCCGGGCAGTTGTCGCAGGCGTCGCCGGCCCCATCGACGTCGCCGTCCTCCTGGGCCGGGTTGCCGGCGTCGGCGCAGTTGTCGCAGGCGTCGCCCAGGCCGTCGGCGTCGCCGTCCTGCTGCGTGCGGTTGGCGCTCGCCGGGCAGTTGTCGCAGTGGTCGCCGCGCCGGTCGCCGTCGGCGTCGTGCGCGTCGTCCGGTCCGCAGAAGGCCAGGCCCGGTGTCGTGAGGTGGCCGAGCAGGCGCGCCGTCGTGGCGCCGCCGTCGTCGCCGATCCGGGCCGCGATGCGGACCGGGTTGTCGAGGTCGGCGAGGTCGACGTTCGAGAAGCGGAAGGCGATCCGGCTGGCGCCGATCGCCGCGAAGTCGAGCCCAGGTTCCGTCGACGAGTAGGCGCAGCTGCCGGCGTCGCAGGCGAACGAGCCGGGCGGGATCGAGGCGAAGGCCCGTCCGAACGAGAACTGCACCCGCTCGCCGGACGGGTCCAGCCCGTCGCTCTCCGGCGCGAGGGCGAAGTGCAGCTCCGAGGACGCGTCTTCGGCGCCCCGCGCTCCCAGTCGTGCCTGGGCCTGCGCCGCGTCCAGCTGCGTGAAGACCACCTGGGGCGCGGAGGCTGCCGCGTCGCGCACGATCGGCCACAGCGCAACCGGCACCGGCCCGCCGGAGTAGGGCCCGAGTACGACGATCCGGCTCCCGGCGTCCGGTACGTCGCGGTAGACGAGGTACTTGAACAGGCGGCGGGACTCCTGGCTGGTCAGCGGGATCGCGTCGGCGGGCAGCAGCCAATCGAAAAGCCGCGCGTGGCCCCAGGCGCTGGGCAGCACCGATCCGGGGGGGTAAGCGCCCGTGATCGGGTCCTCGCGCTCCACGAGCTGGTCGTCGCTCCCCGAGTCGTAGTTCCACAGCGACTCGTACCCGTTGCTCCAGCCCTTCGCTTCTGGCCAGAGGAGGCCCGAGAAGGCGGCGTAGCAGACGGCGCTGTCGACCGCGAGGACGACCTTGTCCCCGGACCGGAACCAGCCCTCGACCGCCCCGAGCCAGGGGTCTGGGACCGCGTTGTCCGGGAGCACGAGCACGTCGAACTCGTCGAGCCGCGTCAGGTCGTCGACCGTCTCCACGGCGAAGCGGCCGGCGGGGTCGGTCGCCAGGATCTCGGCGTAGACGGCGGAGAGGTTGTAGTTGTAGCCCAGGAAGTAGCTGGCCGGGATGGGACTCGGGTTGTCGTAGACCGCGACGCGGATCCCGGGGCCGCGGTTCCGCTCGACGACCGGCCGGACCGGATCGGCGGCGAGGCTGCCCTGAAGGCGCACCTCGGTCGCGCCGCGCTCGTTGCCGACCTGCACCTCCACCGGAACGGGATGGACGCGCCCTGCCAGGTCGAGCCCGTTGGCCGAGAACATCACGAGGTCGGGCGCGATCGTCGCGCTCGTGACGCCGGGCCCGGGACCGTCGTAGGCGCAGAGCTCGGGTCCGCAGGTGAAGGTCCCCGGCGGCAGCTCCTGCTCGAACGCGCCGAACTTGAGGCGGACCGGCTCGCGGGCCGGGTCGAGGCCGTCGCTCGTGGGATCCAGCGCGATCGTCGCCGCGAAGTCGACGCGGTCGCGCCCGGGGCCGCGCAGCTCGGCGACGGCGGTCGGCAGCAGAAGCCGAGACATCGGCAGCGTGTCGCCGTTCTCCAGCGCGATCCACGCGCCGCGGTTCGGGTACCCGGGCGTGCCCGGGATGACGCCGCGCGCGTAGCCGTCGCGCGAAAAGACCCGCACGGTCCCGTCCATCTCGGCGAGCCAGAGGGTCCCGTCCGCGGGCCGCACCCGCAGGCTCCATCCCGCGATCCTGTCGATCCGGACGAGCAGCCGCCCATCGGCGCCGTACTTCAGCAGTTGCCGCTTCGGGTAGTAGGTCGACACCCACACGCTGTCGTCGGACCGGTCGACGGCCAGCGACGCGGGCAGGTTCGGCAGCTCGATCGAAGCGGTCTCCGCGCCCCGGGCGTCGAACCGCGAGATCCGGCCCGCGTACCACCAGTAGTCGTACTCCGCGATCCACGCCTGGTCGTCGGAGGTGTGGTCGACCGAGACCGCGATCCACGGCCAGCGATCGAGCTTGAAATCGAGTCGCGAGAGGTCGCGCGAGCCGCGCGACAGCGAGTAGCCGGCGACCCAGACCGCGTCGTGGTTCGGGTCGACCGTGATGTCGAGGCCGCGCCACGGCACCTCGGCCAGCAACTCTCCCGTCTCGGGCTGGAAGCGCACCACCGAGCGGCCGGTGACCCAGCCCGACCCCGTCGTCGCGTAGCCGAACCCGTCCCCGGGCAGGTCGACGGCCTGCGCGTCGAGGACGACCGACCAGTTTCGGGAGCCGTCGGGACCGATCCGCGTCAGCCACCGCAACCCGCAGAACTCCGCGACGACTGCATAGTCGCCCTTCGGCGGGGTGGCGACCGCGTGCCACCCGCCGAGCGACTCGCAGATCGAGAAGCCGGCGACCTGGGCCAGCGGACGCCCCGCGGCGTCATAACGCCCGAGCATGCCGCTGGCGAGGTTGTCGAGCAGCCAGTAGACCGCCGGGCCCGCGCTGCCTGGGCTCGGGGCGGTGTCGGGGGCTGCGAGGTCGAACCCCGGCTGGAGCGGCTCGGGCTGCGGCCCGCGGCGGAGGTCGCAGAGCGGCGCGGACAGTGCCGGATCCTCGCAGGTCGAGCGCAGGTTCGGTTCGGCGGGCGGAGGAGGTGGAGGCGGCGAACCGGGGGGCGCCGAACCGGGAGCGGGCGGCAGGTTCGCCGAGCCCGGGTTGCCGGTCGTTCCAGCTTCGACGCCGCCCGGCTGACCCGGGGTGCGCCGCGCGCTGACCTGCGCCGGCACCGGGGCGGACAGCGCCCACACGACAGCCCACGCCGACAGCAGGCAGCTCCACTCGCGCAGCTTCATGACCCCTCCCCCGGGGAGGCCGGCAGGCGATGCGCTGGTGGCGGCGATCGGTGCCGGCCGTGGCGAAACGACGGCATAAGGATACGTCGGAGCCGCCGGGCCGGGAAGGTCGCGATCGGTTCCCGCTCGGCGCGCCTGACGATTCGGCGGCGGGTTCAAGCTGCACCCCATTCGCAGCCAAAGGTGCGCCCGGTTGACCCGCAGCGGTCGCGGGCTCCAGCTTCCCCTGCGGGGCGTTCCCGCGGAGCGGCCGTTGATTCTCGAGCGCAGAACCGAAGGGCTCACGGCGCGGCTCGCACCGCGCGGTGCGGGCCGGTTCGCCGGCGCGGGGTTCCTGGCGCTGTGGCTCGCCGGCTGGGCCATCGGAGAGGCGTTCGCGATCGCGGTCCTGGCGCGCGGCGCTTGGGCGCTCGCGACCGGGCGGCCTTTCGGCAACGCGGGGAGCGCACCCGGGCTCGCCGGCGCGCTCGCGACCGGCGCGTTCCTGCTGGTCTGGCTGACCTTCTGGACGCTCGGCGGGTACCTCGCCGCGCGCGAGCTGCTGCGCCTCGCCTGGTCCGGGCAGCGGTTCGTCGTCGGCCCGGAGGGCCTGACGCGGATCGAGCGGCTCGGGCCGTTCACGAGCCGGCGCACGTTCGCGCGCGGCGTGCCGCTGCGGCTCTACCTGCTCGACCGCCCGGGCGCGCTGATGGCCGACGCCGCGGGCGAGCGGGTGGAGCTGACGCGACTCGGGACCGCGGAAGAGCGCGCGGAGCTGCGACAGGCGATCGCCCGCGAACTGGGGCTGCCGGACGAGCCGGCCGATGCGAGCGAGCCCCCCGCGCTTCCGCGCGGCTGGAAGCTGCTGACCGACCCCGAGGGGCGCCGCGTGCTGGTGCGCGATCTCGAGGCGCGGCGCAAGCTGGCGTTGACACTGACCGTGCTGACGGCGCTCGCGGGCACGGCGACCGCGGCGCTGGCCTGGCGGGGGCAGGACGACGGCAACGCGCTCGTTCCCGCGGCGATGGCGGCCGCGCTGACGATCGGCCTTGCACTGATGCAGCAGCGGCTGGCGCGGACGCGCCCGGAGTGGCGCCTCGATTCGGGGCGGCTCGTCCTGCGGCGGCGCGGCCCGTCCGGGGCGAAGGACCTGTTCGAGGCGGCGTCGCTCGAGATCGCGGAGAGCCGTGACGACGACGGCGACGCCTGGTACGAGCTGGTCGCGCTTGGCGCCGATGCGGCGCGGGGCGGGGCGGCCATCGCGCGCGCCGGCCGCCGGCACGAGCGCCGCACCGTGATCCGCGAGCTTCACGACCCGCGTCCGGTGCGGGCCTTCGGCGCCTGGCTGGTTCGCGAGACGCACCTTCCGCTCGCCGATCGCAGCACCACGGAAGGGCGCGCGGCCGAGCTGCGCGAGCTGAAGCAGCAGCTGGCCGCGAGCGGGCGGCTCGGAGCCTGGGCGGCGCGGCTGCTGGAGCGGGCCGAGCCGCGGCAGTGAGCGTGTCGGGCGCCCTGCTGCGGCGCGAGGCGAGTGCCGTCAGCCGGGAACCGTCAGCAGGTAGACCGCGAACGACGCCAGCCAGTGCTCCCCCTCGTAATGGCCGCTGGCGACGCGTGCCAGGCCCGACGCGGCGTGCGCGTCGGCCAGCTTGAGCAGCCGCGCGCGCCGCGGGTCGGCGGCCGGCAGCGCCGAGGCGATCCCGCGCATCGTCCAGGCGCGGACGAGGTTCAGGCCGTCGAGGTGGACGATCTTCCCGTCGGTCGGGTCGGTCACCTGCGCCGGGCGCTCCAGGTTGCCGAGGCTCCCCGCTCGCAGCCCCGGCAGGAAGCGGTCGAGCCACGCCGAGAACTCCGCCGCCGGCAGGACGCGTCGCATCAGGTCGGCCTCGAGCAGGCAGGGCGAGAAGAAGTCCTCGCCGCTCGGCTCGTAGGCCACGGGGCAGGCGGCGTCGGCGAGGTAGTACGCGCGGCTGCGCTCGACGACGAGCCGCTCGAGCTTCGCGTCGCCGACCGCGCGCGCGTAGTCGAGCGCGAAGGCCAGCGCGAAGGCGGTGTTCGGGTGGACGCCGGAGCGGACCGGGTAGGAGAGCTTGGGGAGGTAGGCCGACAGCCGCTCGACGATCGCGCGCTCGAGCGGCGCGACCTGCTGCGCCCACGCCCGGGCCTGCGGGTCGTCCCACGTGCGCAGCTCGGTCGCGAGGCGCAGCAGCCAGGCCCAGCCGTACGGACGCTCGAACAGCTTCTGGTCGGGCTCCGAGAAGAAGGCGATCTCGCCCGCGATCCGCTCCGCGGTGAAGTGCGCGGCCAGCGCGACGCGCGCGGCGGCGGCGAAGGGCTGGTCCGGGTAGAGCCGCGCCAGCCGGACCAGCATCCAGTGGCCGTGCGCGGCGCTGTGCCAGTCGAAGCAGCCGAAGAAGACGGGGTGATCGGCGCGCGGCGGGCGCACCGACTCGGCGGAGGTCAGCACGCGCTCCGACTTGTAGGGCCAGGGCCGGTCGATGCAGGCCAGCGCAAGCTGCGCGTAGCGGGCGGCGTTGGCGGAGTCGAGGACGGGCGGCGCAGGCGCAGCCGACGGGGCAGGGGCAGGAGCAGCGGTCGGCGGGGGCGCAACCGGCGCGGCCGGAGTCGCCGCGGCCGCGGCGAGAAGCGCGACGATCAGCAGTGTAGTCATGGCGCGATTATCGCGGAACAGGCGCTCCCGCGGTCACAGGGCCGTGAAGCCGCCGAAGAGAAGCTCAGCCAGCTCGAGGAACAGGTTTCCCGACGCATGGATGACGAGCGGTGGGATGAGCGAGCCCCGCAGCACGAAGACCGCGGCGGTCATCAACCCGCCGAGCAGCGGGAAGAGCGGGAATCCGCCCTGGTGATAGGGCCCCGCATGCATCAGGGCGAACACGGCGCCCGACACCAGCAGGGCCACCCACCCCGGCGTCCGTGCCGGCAGCGCGAGGAGCAGGACCCCACGATCGATCAGTTCCTCGCTCAGGGGAGCCAGCAGGAGGCTGTGGACGGCGTATCCGAGAAGCGCCATGCCGCCCGCCGGCCCGGCAACGGTCAGATCCAACGACGCGGGGCCGAGGGGAACCCGGGCGATGACGAGGACCGCCGCCAGAACGAGGGTCGTCGCCACCGCGCCGAGGCACACGACGAGCGCGCTCCAGCGCAGTTCGCGCCCGGGATGCGCGAACAGGGCCCGCAGCCGTCCGCGACCGAGCACGGCGAGCGCGATCCCCGCGCGCAGGAGCGCCAGGCCGTTGTGTGCCCAGACGAGCTGGCCGAAGGGGAGTGTGTTCACCCAGGGAATCACCCACCAGCAGAGGAAGGCATCCGCGGCCAGGTAGGCGAGCGCAGGAAGGAGCGGCAGGCGCGCGATGCCGCGGAGTCGCGCGCCGATCGGCTCGACCCCCACCTTCACGAGGTCCCGCCAGAGTTCGAGCAGCACGCGGCAGGGATCGGATCTCACCCCGACATCATCGCGACCTAGCGGCTGCATCCCATCGCCTCATCACGCTCGCCGGCCGGGGGGCGCGAGGATCGCCTCCGCTCCACGCGCCGCGAGTTCCGCCAAGGGCACCACGCTCACGCGTCGCTCGAGTTCGTAGCGCTGCGACCCCGGATACAGCACGACGAGGCGCCTGAGCGAGAGGTCCTCGAGCGCAATGCGCATCGAAGACGTCCAGCGCGGTGCGTCCTGAAACTTGACTTCGACGCCATATCGGTGACTTCGAACGAAGAGGAGCAGATCCAGCTCCGCACCCGTATGGGTCGCCCAGAAGTGGGCTGCATCGGGCGCGACCGCCCGCAGCGTCTCCTCGATGGCGAATCCCTCCCAGGAGGCCCCCACCTTGGGATGGGAGAGCAGATCGCGCTCCGAGGAAAGGCCGAGAAGCGAGTGCAGCAGGCCGCTGTCGCGCAGGTAGACCTTGGGCGACTTCACCTGCCGCTTCTTGAGATTCTCGTGCCACGGGCGGAGCTGGCGTACCAGGAACAGCCCGGTGAGAAGGTCGAGATATCGCCGGGCGGTCGGTTCGGCGACGCCGAGCGAACGAGCGGCCTCGGCAGTGTTCCAGATACCGCCGTGATAGTGGGCCAGCATCGTCCAGAACCGCAGCAGCGTGGTGGCTGGGATCGTGATGCCGAGCTGCGGCAGATCGCGCTCGAGATAAGTCTGGATGAACTGCTGACGCCAGATGGCGCTCGCCTGCTCCGATCGGGCGAGGAAAGCGGGCGGGAAACCACCGCGCCTCCAGCGTCGCCGAAGCGTCCCGGGGCCAACCCCCACCTCGTTCAGGCCAAAGCCGTCCAGGGTGAGGGTCTCGATCCGGCCCGCGAGCGTCTCCGAGGACTGCCGGAGGAGATCGGGGCTGGCGCTCCCGAGGATGAGGAACCGCGCGGGCAACGGGCGCCGGTCGGCCAGGACCCTGAGCACCGGAAAGAGGTCGGGCCGTCGCTGGATTTCGTCGATCACGACGACCCCTCGGAGGGGCACCAGCGCCGTCATCGGCTCCTCCAGCCGGGCGAGGCTGCGAGGGTCCTCGAGATCGAAATAGGCCGGCGAGTCCGGCCGCACGATCTGTCTCGCCAGCGTCGTCTTGCCCGCCTGGCGGGGTCCCACGAGGGCGGCGATCCGGCTCCGCTTCAGGGCAGCGCGGATCTCGGCCAGCCATCGGGAACGCACGATCACGATTCACAGTGTACCATGAAAATCACACACTCAAAGTCAGATTTTCAGGGTATCGGCGGAACGGTCGAGAGACCTGCGGCCGGGCTCTCCGTCCGCTCACAGCCAGCCCTCTCCCGGCTCGCTCACCGGCGATGCCACCGCGACGCGATCCAGCGGGTACGAATGCGCAGCGCGGCAGAAGATCGTCCGGCTTCGCACGGAGCGCTCCGGAAGGGCCTGGGCAACGCGCTCGAGCGCCGCGGCGTCACGCGCGTCGGGACGCTCCGTCCACTTCGCATCGGCGAGGTGGAAGACGCCGCCCCGGTGCCGCAGGAAGTCGGCCTCGCGGACGCGGTCGCGCCAGAAGTTCAACTCCCAGCCGCCGTGGGCGTTGAGCTGTCGGCGGCGCAATTCCGCGAAGACCAGGCTCTCCCACAGCGGGCCCGCGAACGGCGATTCGGACAGCTCCTCGGTCGAACGCAGACCGCACAGGAACGCCGCGAGGCCGGTGTCCGCAGGGTACAGCTTGGGGCTCTTCACCAGCGAGCGGGTACGGTTCGAGAACCACGGCTCGAGCAGCACGGCGAGGCCCGCGGTCTGCAGCGCCGAGAGCCACCCGGCGGCGGTCGGGCCGGTGATCCCGACGTCGCGTGCGAGCTCGGCGCGGTTGAGCAACTGCGCGGAGCGCAGCGCGCACGCGCGCACGAAGCGTTCGAAGTCCCGCAGGCTGGTGACCTGCAGCATCTGTCGCAGGTCGCGCTCCAGGTAGGTCGCGAGGTAGGAGCGATGGAACGCGGACGCATCGAGATCAGGCTTTTCGTACAGTTCGGGGAACCCCCCCCGCACGAGGTACTGCTCGATCGGCACGGACGGCAGTGCCCGCGACACCTCGGTCCAGGAGAGCGGCTCGAGCGCGAGGATCTCGGTGCGTCCCGCCAGTGAGTCGGAGACCGACTTCATCAACGCGAAGCTCTGCGAGCCGGTCAGGACGAACTGCCCGCAGGCCTGCCGGTCGGCGTCGACGACCGCCTTGAGATGCCGGAACAGGCCTGGCGCGTACTGCACCTCGTCCACGACCAGCGGGGGAGGGTAGCGGCGGAGGAAGGCCCCGGGGTCGCGTTCCGCGAGTTCGGCGTCGCTGGGCAGGTCGAGCGACACGAAGCGGAAGTCCGGAAAGAGCCGCCGGACGAGGCTGGTCTTCCCGGTCTGGCGTGGGCCGGTGATCACGACCACCGGCCGCTGCCGAACCCGTTGAAGAAGAAGAGGTTCGATGGACCGCGAGATCCACATAGAGCAAATAGTAATATTGGATTTTGCAAAATGTCAAACGACTGCAGGGTAGAGCTTTACGGCGACGGCCCCCCCGGCGCCGGGACCTCCGCCCCGCCGGCGTCGACCGCGAACACCCGGTAAAACGCCAGGGGCGGCGGGGCGGCGTCGGTCCAGCTCGTCGCGGTTCCGGCGTTGGCCGGGGTCGCGGCCAGGAAGGCCGCGGGGGTGGGCGAGGTCGTGCGCCGAACCGCGTAGCGCGTCGCCCCCGCGACCGCGCTCCAAGCCAGCCGGACCGCGCCTCCCTGGCGCGTCGCGGTGATCGACGGCGTGCCGACCGACTCCGGCACCGGCGCGACCGTCACCGGCACCAGTTGCGGGGTCGAGCGCTGCCCGCGCCGGTCGACCGCGCGCGCCGCGATCCAGTGCGGGCCGGCGGGGAGCGCAAGATCGAGCGTGAAGTTCTCCAGGAAGCCGTCGAACGCGCCGTCGTCGGGCACGGCCGCGCCCGCGCTCCACGGCCCGTCGTCCACGCTGGTCTCGACCGCCGCCAGCCGCACCACGCTGAAGTCGGCGTGCGTCGTCGAGTAGCCCGGGTTGCGCGAGGCCAGGCGCACGATCCGCCCCGCGCCGACCAGCCGCGCGCGGCCCGGCGGCGCCGGCGAGGCCGTGTCGACCGCCAGCGCGACCTCCGGCGGGAGATCGGAGACGTCGGGGGTGCCGTCGGCGTCGGTGTCGTACGTCCCGGCCTGGCGCTTCGTCGCCGCGCAGGAGATGGCGACGTTGTTCCGCATGACGCAGCTCGTGTCGGTGGGGCAGGGGGTGCAGCCGGTCTGGCCCGAAGCGCAGACCTGGCAGTTGTCGTTGAGCCCGTCGAGGTAGCCGGCGTGCGCGGTGCAGGTGCAGCTCGAGCCGTAGTACTCGTCGAGCACGAAGAAGGAGTGATGCAGCTCGTGCAGCAGCACCATGTGCAGCCGCGAGATCCCCCAGCCGTCGTTGGAGTAGGTCAGCACGATGTGCGGACCGCCGAGGTAGGCGTAGCCGAAGCGGCCGTCGGTGAACTTGCCGTCGGCGTCGGCCCCCGGGGCGCCGGCGTTCCCGCCCGTGTGGGCCACGAAGACCGAGACCGCCCAGTCGGAGCCGTCGGCGATCCGCGTGGCATCGGCGTGGCGGCGGGTCAGGACCGTGCGATGCGCGTAGGGATCGGCGTAGCCCAGCCTCCCCATCACCTCGCGCACCCAGACGTCTTCGCCGTTGGTCCCGCCGGTCGCGGCCGGGCGGTTGATCGGCTCGGTGCCGGTGCGCGCCACCGTGCCGGTCCGGCCGTAGACCATGTGGACGACGAAGGAGAGCGGCGCGCCCGGGTAGAGCGCGGCCGCGCTGGTCGCGGCCTGCATCACGTTCGAGAGGACCTGGCTCTCCTGGTCGAGCGTCCAGTTGTAGACGCTCGGGTCGACCGAGCCGTCGCTCTCGAGCAAAAAGACCGTCAGCGAGATCGTGCCCGCCATGAACTCGCTGGTGTTGTCCCAGCGCGCGCCATACGGGCGGCCGTCGAGGCCGCTTTCGTCGGCGGGCTCGCGGTAGCGCGTCGTCACGGCGGGCGGCGGCTCGATCGCGTCGTGGATCAGCGGGTCGCCGTCGGGCGCGGCGGCGAGCGGACCCAGCGGCGGCGCCTTCAGGCGGTTCCACGCGGCGGCCGCGAGGCGCTGCGGCTCGGGCAGCCCGGGAACCTCCTCGCCGGTCAGCGCCCCCTGCGAGCCGGCGGCGACGCGCGGGTCGGCGGCCAGTGCGGCCAGCGCCGCCTCCGGCCCGGCGACGAGCGCCGTCGACGCGCCGGGGAAGAGGGCGACGACGCGGGCGCCCGCCGCGGCGACGCGCGCGCGCACCTCGGCCGGCGCGGCATCGCGGAAGATCAGCAGCGCGGTCGGATCCGCCGCCGCCGCGGGGCGGGCGGCGAGGACGAAGACCAGGGACACCGCGATCGCGATCGCGGCCCGGGCGAGCCGGCGTCGGAGAAGCCTCACCCGATTGAATATGGTCCGGCCGACAAACCGGGCCAGAGCGGCTGTCCAACCCCGCCCGCGTTGTTTCGCACGATCCCGCGCGCGGCGCGCCGCCGCCTTCGGCGCGCAGGAGTAGGATCGGCGGCGAAAGGGGGACGCGGTCATGCGCAGAGTCGTGCAGGCGGTGGTCCTGGGGCTGATTCTCGTGGCGCTGGTTCCGGCGAGTGCGCTCGCCGGAGGCAACGCGAACTTCACGATCGGCGAGCGCAGCCTCGGCAACGAGTGGGGTTCTCTCGACGGCCAGTTGATGCTCGGCGCGACGGTCGACTGGGGGCCGGACGACTGGCCGGTTCACTTCGCGTGGGGGCTCAACGGGTCGGCCGACAGCGAGGAGGAGAACTACGGAAATGCGGAGATTTCGGCGGCGTTCGCCGAGCTCTCCTTCGGCGCGCTCTGGCTGCCGATCCGCAACAAATCCGTCCGCCCCTACATCGGCGCCGGCATCGCGAGCGTGTCGGCGGTCTACGAGACGGACTTCTACTCGGGGTTCGCACGCGACGTCGACGACCAGGACTTCGGCTACTACCTCAACGCCGGTGTCTACTGGCGGCTGGGACCCCGCTTCAACCTGGGGGCCGACCTGCGCTACGGCTGGGGGACGGAGTTCGACCTGTCGTTCGAATCGAAGTTCGAGGAGCGATTCAAGGTGGAAGGCGACTATCTCGCCTTCTCGTTGCTGCTCGGCTTCGGGTGGGGGGGCTGAGTCAGCCCAGCCGCGCGAACACCTTCTGCAGCTTGTCCAGCGCCCAGTCGACCTCGTTGGCGGTGATGCAGAGCGGCGGGGCGACGCGGATCGTGTGCTCGTGCGTCTCCTTGCAGAGCATCCCCTCGTCCTTCAGCGCCTCGCAGTAGCGCCGCGCGCCGCCGGCCAAGGGCTTGAGCTCCAGCCCGATCCAGAGGCCGATCTGACGGACCTCCTGGAACGAGGCCGCGTTGATCGCCTTGATCCCGTCGCCGAGGCGCTTCCCTTGGACCGCGGCGTTCTCGACCAGGCCCTCCTCCTGCAGGACCTTGATCGCGGCCTGGCCGACCGCGGCCGCGATCGGGTTGCCGCCGAAGGTCGAGCCGTGGTCGCCGGGGTGGAAGACGCCCATCACCTCGTCGTCGGCGACGAAGACCGAGACCGGGTACATCCCGCCGGAGAGCGCCTTGCCCAGCGTCATCGCGTCGGGCCGCGCGCCTTCGTGCTCCCACGCGAACATCTTGCCGGTCCGGCCCAGGCCGGACTGGATCTCGTCGAGGATCATCAGCACGCGGTTCTTCGTGCAGACCTCGCGCATCTTCTTCAGCGTGCCGGCGGGCGGGATGATGATGCCGCCTTCGCCCTGCACCGGCTCCATCAGGATCGCGACCGTGTTGGGCGTGATCGCGCGCTCGAGCGCCTCGGCGTCGCCGTACGGCACGAGCTTGAAGCCCGGCGTGAAGGGGCCGAAGCCGTCGCGGTACTGCGCCTCGTCCGAGAACGAGATGATCGTGATCGTGCGGCCCGAGAAGTTGTGCTCGAAGGCGATGATCTCCTGCTGTCCGGCGGGCACCCCCTTGACCTTCTCGCCCCACTTGCGCGCGGCCTTCAGCGAGGTCTCGACCGCCTCGGCGCCGGAGTTCATCGGCAGCACGCGCGAGAAGCCGGTCAGCTCGGAGACCGCCTTCACGAAGGGGCCAAGCTGGTCGTTGCGGAAGGCGCGCGAGGTCAGCGCGATGCGCTGCGCCTGCTCGATCATCGCGGCCACGATCTTGGGGTGGTTATGCCCCTGGTTGACGGCGGAGTAGGCGGCGAGGCAGTCGAGGTATTTGCGCCCCTCGACGTCCCAGACCCAGACCCCCTGACCCTTGGTCAGGACGACCTCGAGCGGGTGGTAGTTGTGGGCGCCGTACCGCTCTTCGAGGGCGACGAAGTCCTGGGCGGAAAACGTCTGGCTGGGCATCGGTTCCTCCGAATGAAATCAAGCAGGGATGGCCGCCAGGGCAGGCCCTGCCCGTCCCCAGAGGATACCAGACGAAGGAAATTCGGTCACGCCGGGGGTCAGTGGCGCAGGAACTCCGAGGAGGCCAGCCAGGCCGGGTCGTCGTAGTACGAGAAGACCAGGCTCCCGCCCTTGATCGCGTCGATGATCGGGCGGGCCAGCTCGCGCGAGACCGCCGGGCAGCCCCACGAGCGGCCCAGCCGCCCGCGCGCGCGGGCGAAGTCCGGGCTGACGTAGTCCGCCCCATGCATCACGATCGCGCGCTCGAGCGCCCGGTCGTTGACCCCCGCCTCGAGCCCCAGCAGCCGCAGCGAGTAGCCGTTGCGCCCGGTGTAGGTATCCGCGGTCAGGAACAGGCCGAGGCTGGTCTGCCGGCTCCCCGGGCGGTTGGAGAAGACGCGCGACAGCAGTTCGCCCGTGCTCTGGCCGTGGGCCACGAGGTCGCGGAACAGCAGCCGCGCGCTGGAGAGGTCGAAGACCCAGAGCCGCGGCTCGGTCGACGGCAGCGTGTAGTCGATCACGGTCAGCAGGTCGGAGCGGACCTCGATTCCGCGGGCGCGCGCGTTGAGCGCGGCGCGCAGCGCCAGGTCGAGCACGGCCGGTCGAAGGCCCGGAGCGGCCTCGAGCAACTGCGCGGCGGCCGGGTCGGACGCGGACGAGGCCATGCCGGGGGAGAGCGACGCGGCGCGCACGCTCGGGCCCGGCGCGGTCGCCAGGCCGGCGAGCGGGGCCGCCGCGGCGAGCGCCGCGAGACCGAGCGCGGCGGCAAGCGCGCGCCGCGCGGGGTGGGACCGATGGGACGAATGCGACGAGGACATGGGTCCCTCCTGGCACGCGGCCACTGCCGGTCGTCCCCCCGGACCCGACGTCGGGGGGGACTCTAGCGTCCGCTCCGCCGCCGCGCACGCACCCGCGCGGAAAAAAGCGATGACCGCGGTCAGGGCGGCTGTCCCGCCGGGGTGCGCCGGGCGAGAATGGGACGCCGCCCGTGCCGTGCCGTGCTGGGCCGGGCCGCGGAGCCGCCGATGGTCCTGCTCGCCGACCTGCTCGCCTACCTGGACGCCTTCCTCGACGTCGCCGCCGTCCGCGACTACGGCCCCAACGGGCTGCAGGTCGAGGGCCGGGCGGAGATCCGCAAGCTCGCGCTCGGCGTCAGCGCGGCGCGCGACTTCCTGCAGCAGGCCGCCGGCTGGGGAGCCGACGCGGCGCTGGTCCACCACGGGATCTTCTGGCGCGGCGCGGGCGAGATCCGCGTCGAGCGCGCGCTGCGTGCGCGGCTGAAGCTGCTGCTCGACGCCGACATGAGCCTCCTGGCCTATCACCTGCCGCTCGACCGTCACCCGCTGGTCGGCAACAACGCGGTCCTGGCGCGGCGGCTGGGCGCCGAGGTGATCGACACCGCGTTCGAGCACGAGGGGGTGCCGATCGGCGTGATCGCGGAGTGCGCGGCGCCGATGACGCTGGGCGGGATCGCGGCCCGGATCGAGGCCGCGCTGCGCCGCGTGCCGCTGGTGATCGAGGCCGGCGAGCGGCCGGTGCGGCGCTTCGGGATCGTCAGCGGCGGGGCCCCGAAATACCTGGAGGAAGCGGCCCGCCGCGGGCTGGACCTGTTCCTGACCGGCGAGCCGTCGGAGGCCGCGGTCCACCTGGCGCGCGAGGAGGGGATCCACTTCGTCGCGGCGGGGCACCACGCCACCGAGCGCTTCGGCGTGCAGGCGCTGGGGGAGCACCTGGCGGAGCGGTTCGGGATCGAGGCGCGGTACTTCGAGGTCGACAACCCGGTGTAGCGGGCTGCGGCGCGGGCGCGCTACGGCCCCGCGGCGTAGACCAGCACCGCGCGGTTGGCGGCGTCGAGCGCGCGGCGCAGGGCCATCGCCTGCTCGCGCTGGTCGGCCGTCACCTCGTGCGCCGAGAGCGTGAAACTGCGGCGGACGGTCGCCGTCTCGCCTTCGGCCACCGCCTGCAGCGCGACCCGGCCCAGCGCGTTCGCGACCTCGAACGGCGGGGGGAGCGCCCGCGCCGCGCGGCCGGTCACGACGACCTCGCTCTCGGTCGTGTACTCGTAGGCCAGCGGCACCGGCTCGTCGCCGGGCTGCAGCAGCGGCACCTCCTCGATCGCGCCGAGCGGCGGCAGCGCCAGCACGGCGCGCTCGCCGAGCGGTACCAGCGGCGCGGCGCAGCGGAAGCTTGCGGTGTAGGACCAGGTCTCGGGCGTGGCCGATCTTGGCGAGGAGGCCTCGACCGCTTCGGGACGGGTGCAGATCGCCTCGGCGCGGGAGAGGGCCCGCGAGCGCATCTCGGCCGACTCGTGGATCACGCCGCGGCCGTCGACGAGCAGGCGGCGCTCGACGCCGCCGAAGCGGCGCTCCTCGGCGACCTCGATCGCGTCGCCGCGGAAGGCGATCGCCACGCGCGCGGCGATCCGGTTCTGCGCCGCGGGGCTGCGCGGCACCGCGATCAGGCCGGTGGCGCGGGCGTCGACGGGGAGCGCGCTGGCCCCCTCGTAGCTGAAGTGCAGGTCCTCGGGGGCGTCGACCCCCAGCGTCGGATCGACCAGCCGCAGCAGGCCGAGTCCAGGGGCCTCGGCCACCGTCATCCCCGGGCGAACCTCCCGGCCCGCCCAGGGAATGCCGGTCACAACGTGATTGAAGGCGAACGCGGAGGGGAGGGCCGGATCGACGGTACGATGTCGCGGCGCCACGATCAGCACCGGCACGGCCTCGATCCCCAGGCGCCGAAGCGCCTCCACCAGCACGAAGCTCTTGTCCTTGCAGTCGCCCAGACCGCGGGAGAGCGTCGTGGCGACCGGCCGCGGCCGCCAGCCGCCCCACCCGATCTCGATCGCGAAGTAGCGCAGCCCGCGCGCCGCCTTCAGCGCGGCGTCGAGTGGGTCGCCACCGGCGGCGCCGACCGCCTTGACCAGCGCGTCGAGTTCCCCCGTCTTGTCCGGGACGGGCACGAAGAGCGCGGCAGCCCAGCGGGCCACGGCCCCCCAGTCCTCGAAGGGATAGGGGCCCGGGCCGGTCGCGTAGTCGAGCACCAGGAGCCGCTCGACGCGGCGCGGGGTCTCGTCATCCTCCTCGCGCTCCGTCCAGCCGGGAAGGTCGCGGAATTCCCAGCTGCCGCGCTGCGTGACCTCGTCGGGTCCCGGGTTCGATCCGCCGCCGACGCGCGCCCTCGCGCGGGTACCGCCCTCCACCGAAAGCGACACGCGGGCCAGCGCGACCGGCACGCCGCGCTGCAGCGGAAAGAAGTCCTGCGGCAGGTCGCTGATCTTCCGGAATCGGTACGAGACGTAGACCGTACTGCCGGGCTCGACTTCGGGGAGGTCGAGCACGAGCCGTGGTCGCGTCGTCGAGCGTCCATGCGTCCCGGCTGCCGATCAGCGTGCCGTCATCCTCGTCGTAGGACGTGACCGTCCCGTCGGGATCGCGGACCCAGGCGCGGACCTTCCGAACGTCCTGGAACAGGTTGCGGCCGATCTCGAGCCGGGACGCTGCGATCCCGTCCTTGGTCATCACCCGGATCGCCCAGTGACGCTCGCCGCTGCGTTCCCCCTTGGACGCGGTGATGGTCCAGTCGTCGAGCAGCACGACCGCGTCGGCCTCCGGGAAGCGCGACGCCGTCTCGGCGCCGGAGCGCAGCGCCGCGGCCCATTCCGGCAGCGGGTAGCGTGCGACCGCGACCGCCGGACCGGCCGATGCCGCGAGCAGGACGGCGAGCGCCGCCAGGGCGCGTGCGCCACGTGCGGCGCGGCTGCTCATCGCGCGGCCCCCGTGGCCGATCCGGCGGGCGCCAGGACGGCGGCCTGCCGCAGGTACTCTTCGACCTGCAGCGCGAACTCGCGCGCCGCGGGATAGTCACCCGTTTCGACCGTCGGCTTCAGAATCACGATGCGTCCCGTGAAGACGACGGTGCGGTCCCCTTCGCCGCGCTCCCAGCCGGCCTCGAACCTCAACCCCGGCCCGCTCAGTCGCGACTGCGGGGGGATGTGTCCGACGGAGAACCCGTCGGGCAAGCGGAAGACGGTCTGCACCCGCATCGCGCGTCCGTAGGCCCAGAACACCGGCTGTTGGCGCTTCTCCTGTTTCGGGAGGACCAGCCGGTCGAGCAGGCCGTCCCCAGCGGAAACCAGCAGCTCGTCGCCGGCGCGCGTCGCGAGGTTGGGGTGCGTGTAGCGAAATCGTCCTTCGAGCGGCGAGTCGCCGCCGAGGGGGTCGACCGTCAGCTCCGCTCCGTCGACCAGGCCCGCCAGCGGTCCGATGAAGTCCTCGGTGCGGGCCTCCGGGGTCAGCTCGCGCCACTGCTCGCGCCGCACGACCTCAGACTGGTGCGACCAGGTCACGCGTCCTTCGACGACGGCGCTGCCGTCCGCGTTCAGCGTGACGAGCTCGCGTCGCTGGACGGCGTTCGACTCGGCGCTCGGAGGGTCGATCAGGATCATCGACACCGTATCGGTGTCGTCGTTGAGCACGATGCCGCCGGTTCCGCTGCTGGAATAGCGCCAGTCCGGGAAGCCAGGCCGACAGTAGCGGCAGGCCGGGTCGACGAAGATCCGTCCCGACACGTCCTCGACCCGCAGCACGACCCGGGCGCCGTAGAGGAACTGGCCCCGATCGGGAATCTCGGGGCTGAAGCGCTGACGGCTGCTGTCCGTCAGCAGCACCGGCACGACGGTCAGGCCCGCGCCCTCCATCAGCGCGTACGCCAGCATCGTCCGTTCGAGCGAGTAGGCTCGCTTTGACGAGAGGATCTCGTCCACGGTCGAAGCCAACGGGCCGTCCGACTTGGACTCGATCTCGCTCGCAAGGAACGCGAGGATTCGGTCGAGGCGCTCGGAGACCGAGCCCCCTCCCAGCTCCTGGCCCTTGGCCGTTGCCTGGGCCCGCGTCGCCATGTACTTCTCGATAAACTGGCGCTAGCCGAGCTTCACGCTGATCTGCGTCCCGGTCAGCAGCTCCTTGAGCGGGGTATAGGTCATCCGGAACAGGATCTGCAGCCGGGTATCGTCCTCCGGCGGGGTGAGCGGCTCATCCGCGAACGCCGGGATGTTGCGGCAGCGTGTTTCCCAGCGCGCGTACACGCCGTCCGGACGGCCTTCGTCGAATCTGCACCAGGCGTCGACCGGGCGGCGCGAGAAGTGAACCCGCGTCAGGTCCGAGCCACCGTACTGGTAGCGCTGCACGAACAGCGCGCTGAGTACGGGAAGATCCTCCTGCACTTCCCACCAGATGTGGGTGTACGTACCCTTGTAGCGGACCGTCGTGTTCCACTCCACGATGCAGCCGGGGCGGACCTTCGAGAACGCGAACTTGATGGCCCGCAGTTCCTCGCCCTCCTCCTTGACGATCAGCTCGTCGCGCCGCAGCGACTTCTCGAGCTTCGTGATCGTGCCGTCGGGGCAGATCGTCCGACCCTCGAACTCCTCGAGGTAGGACTCCTTGGCGTCGTAAGTGAAGTGCTGGTTGGCCTGGTCGAGCCCGCGCTCGGAGCGGATCAGCACGCGGCGGCCGTACTGCACGCGCGACTCGGTCGAGCGCGGGATGACGACCCAGTGCTCCCACTTCGACAGCACGATCGCTGGTGCGTCGGCGAACTCGGCGGGGATCTCGGGGACCTTGTACTGCGGCTCGCGTTCCGCTGCGGTGGGAGCGGACACGAGGCCCGCGACGAGGAGCGCAAGCGTAAGCCCCGTCGTCCGGCGGAATCGAGGTGGCGGCTGCCCGATCGTCACGCGCCATTCCCCCCCGGGTCACGGCGATGTTAGGTGATGCGGCGCGGGATAACGCGGCAGCCCGCCCTAGTAACTCCGCGGCGCCGGCCCCCGGGCCCACTCGGCGAAGAGGTCCGCGCAGAGGGTGCGCTCGCAGTCCGGGACGAGCGCGATCCCGCTGCCGCCGATCTCGCGCAGCGTCTCGTTCGAAACGGCCAGCTCGTTGAAGCCGGCGGCCCGAGCATCGTCGATCCGTGCGCCGAAGACCAGGCGGGAGAGGCGGGCCCAGTGGATCGCGCCGAAACACATCGGACAGGGCTCGCAGGTCGAGTAGAGCGTGCACTGGGACAGGTCGATCGTCCCCAGCGCCCGGCTGGCGGCGCGGACCGCGAGCACTTCAGCGTGGCCGGTCGGGTCGGTCTCGGCGAGGACCGCGTTGTGCGCCGCCGCGATCACCGCTCCGCCGCGGATCACGACCGCGCCGAAGGGGGACTGCCCGGCGGCAATCCCGCGCCGCGCGATCTCGATCGCGTGCTGCATCCACCTCGCGTCGGCGTCCATCGGCGGTTCCTCGCGCACTCGGGAGGATCCTACGCCCGGCGGTGGCGGCGCGGCAGCGCGCCCGACGCGGGCCTGCCGTGCTAGCGTATCGCGATGCCCTGCTGGAGGACGACCCATTCGAGCCGCCCGCTTCCCGGCCCCGGTGCCGGTCCTGGTTCTCGCCGCGCTTGCCGCCGCCTGCGCGAGCGCCACGCCCGTGGCTGACGCCCCGCCGCTCGACGGCACCGCGTGGGTGCTGTCGGCGCTTCCCGGCCGGACGCTGGCCGCGGACCCCGCGGCCACGCTGCGCTTCGCGAGCGGGCGCGTCAGCGGCACCGACGGCTGCAACCGCTTCAGCGGCCCGTACATGGCGAAGGGCACCGAGCTGAAGGTCTCCTCCCAGCTGGCCACAACGAGGATGGCCTGTCCGCCCGAGGTCGACGCCCAGGCCACGGCCTTCGTCGCCGCGCTGACCGGCGCGGCGAGGTACCGGGTCGCGGAGGGGCAGCTCCAACTGCTGGCAGCGGACGAAACGCTGCTCGCGACGCTCGACCGCCAGGCGGAGACGCTGGCCGGCACGGCATGGCGCGTCACCGGGATCAACAACGGCAAGCAGGCGGTGGTCAGCGTGCTGGCCGGGACCGCGCCGACGCTGGTCTTCGGCGCCGACGGGCGCGCGAGCGGCTCGGCCGGCTGCAACAACTTCACCGTCGGCTACACCGCCGACGGGTCGAAGGTGACGATCGCCGAGCCGGCCTCGACGCGGAAGATGTGCGCCGAGCCGGCGGGGGTGATGGAGCAGGAGCAGCAGTTCCTGGCCGCGCTGGCGACCGTGGCGACGGCGAGCGTCGAGGGGGACCGGCTGGAGCTGCGCCGGGCCGACGGGGCGCTGGCGGTTTCGGCGACGAAGGACGCGGGGGAGTAGCGGCGGGCACCGCAGCGGCAGGCAGGGCCGCGGCGGGCGCGTCCCGGCGTCAGATCCCGGCCCGCTTCACCTGCTGGACGACCCAGCGCGCCGCGTCGCGGGCGCGGGTCGCGTCCGCACTGCGAGTAGAAGGTGGACGGGGTCAGGTCCTCGGCGCCGTAGAACGCGAGCTCGCGGTCGCGCCGCAGTTCCTTCGAGATCTCCGCCAGGCGCTCGAGCTCGGGGGCGAGCGGAGCGGGCAGGCGGTCGCGCTCGAGCAGCAGGATCTCGGAGACGTCGTGGATCCGCGGCGCCTCGACGCCGCAGCCGCGCAGGAGCCCCTTCAGCGCCAGCTCGACGAGTTCCTGCGATTCGCGCACGACGTCGGCCCAGCCGCCGCCCTCGTAGAGCGCGTCGACCGCGCGGAGCCGCAGGTCCGCGCGGCGGACGTAGTCGCGTGCAAGTTCGGCGTTGTGCATCGTCAGACGACCTCCGTCCAGTAGGGCTGTCCGTGGACCGTGCGCCGCACCAGCCGGCCCGCGGCGATCCGGCCGCGGATCCGGGCCAGCCGGAGCGAGACGCGCCGCTCGCGCTCGAACGCGACGAAGCCGTCGGTGGCGATCTCGGCCCAGAAGGGAGTGACCCGCTCCTCGTCCGAAGGGAGGCGCGCAAAGTGCGCGTCGGCGCGCCGGCCGTCGATCGCGAGCGCTCCGTCGGCGTCCCAGCGGCGGTACAGCTCGCGGTCGATCGCGGCGCCGTCGCCGACCACCAGCAGCAGGTCGACGTCGGAGCCGTCGTGGGCCTCGCCACGCGCCCAGGAGCCGTGGATGACGACGCCGAGGAGCGCCTCCCCGAGCAGGCGGAGCGCCCGGACGACGGCGGCCTGCAGCTCCGGGTGCTCGACCGCGATCGCGGGCGGCCCGGCCAGCTTGCGGGCGCAGTGCTCGTTGAGGGAGCGGCCGCGGGCGGCGGCTTCCCGCCGGAGTTCGGCGTGCAGTTCCGACCCGATCCGCAGCACGAAACGGCCGGAAGGAAGCGGGGTTTGCCCCGGCTGGTGCGGTTTTCGTTCGGTACTGTTGTTCATGCCTGGGTGATACTATAAGTGAAAGACGCTTGATGCCACGTGGAAGAAAAGACAGCCGAATTGAACGATTCAGACGTGGAGGGTAGGCTCCGCTGCCCCTCCTGGGAGTTCCGATGACCGCCCTCGCCCTCACCCCCTGGACCGCCCTGTTGCTCGGCTGGCTCGGCGCCGCGCTCGTGATGGCCGCACTGTGGGCGATCCAGCTCCGGACCCGGGACGCCTCGGCGGTCGACGTGGCCTGGGCGGCGCTGCTGGGGGTGCTGGCCCTCTTCTACGCGGCGGTCGGCGACGGCGACCCGCAGCGGCGGCTGATCGTCGCGGTCCTGACCGCGCTCTGGGCCTTCCGGCTGGCCGGCTACCTGCTGGTCAACCGCGTGATCGGCAAGCCGGAGGACGGGCGCTACCAGGCGCTGCGCGCAAGCTGGGGGAAGCACGCCCCGCGCAACTTCTTCCTGTTCTACCAGGCGCAGGCCGGGTTCGACGCCGTCTTCTCGATCCCGTTCCTGGTGGTCGCCTTCCACCGCGCGCCGGGCCTGGCCTGGACCGACTGGGCGGGCGCGGCGGTGATCGCGGTCGCGATCGCCGGCGAATCGCTGGCGGACCGGCAGCTCGCGCGCTTCCGGGCCGACCCCGCGAACCGCGGGACGACCTGCCGCGCCGGCCTGTGGAATTACTCGCGCCACCCCAACTACTTCTTCGAGTGGCTGCACTGGTGGGCCTACCCGTTGCTGGCCGCCGGCTCGCCCGCGTGGTGGGTGACGCTCCTCGGCCCCGCCTTCATGCTCTACTTGCTGTTCAAGGTGACGGGGATCCCGGCGACCGAGGCGCAGGCGCTGCGGACCCGCCGCGACTACGCCGACTATCAGCGGACGACGAGCGCGTTCGTCCCCTGGTTCCCGCGGCGCGCGGCCCGGACACCGTGACACGGGAGACGCCATGAAGACCGCCCTGGAACTGGCCGAACGCGGACTGCTGCCCGACGCGCTGGTGCGCCGCGGGATCCGGCAGCTGCTCGAGCAGCGGATCGAGGAGGAGCACATCGCCGACCCCGAGCTGCAGCGCGAGAAGAAGCGCCGCCTGACGCAGCAGCTCAAGGCCAGCCCGATCGCGCTGCATGCCGACCGGGCCAACGAGCAGCACTACGAGCTGCCGGCCTCGTTCTTCGGGCAGGTGCTGGGGCGGCACCGCAAGTACAGCAGCGGCTACTGGGGCGACGGCGTGACCGACCTCGACGCGGCCGAGGAGATGATGCTGCGGATGTCGGCCGAGCGCGCCGAGATCGTCGACGGCCAGCGCGTGCTCGACCTGGGCTGCGGCTGGGGCTCGTTCACGCTGTTCGTGGCTCAGCACTACCCGAACTGCCGCGTCACCGGGGTCTCCAACTCGCAGGGGCAGCGGGCCTTCATCGAGGCCGAGGCGGCGCGGCGGGGCCTCCACAACGTCCAGGTCGTCGTCGACGACATGAACCACTTCCAGCCGACGGGGCGCTTCGACCGCGCGGTCTCGATCGAGATGTTCGAGCACATGCGCAACTACGAGGCGCTGCTGGCGCGGATCGCCGGCTGGCTGGACCCCGGCGGCAAGCTGTTCGTCCACGTCTTCGCCCACCGGCGCTACGCCTACCCCTTCGATTCCGAGGGGGACGACAACTGGATGGGACGGCTGTTCTTCACCGGCGGGATCATGCCCAGCGACGACCTGCTGCTGCACTTCCAGCGCGACCTGTGGGTGGACGACCACTGGGTGGTCAACGGCACCCACTACGGCAGCACGGCCGAGGCCTGGCTGGCCAACCTCGACCGCCGCAAGGACGCGGTGATGCCCGATCTCGTCCGGACCTACGGCGAGGCCGACGCCGACCGCTGGCTGTCCCGCTGGCGGATGTTCTTCATGGCCTGCGCCGAGCTGTTCAACTACGCCGACGGCACGGAGTGGATCGTCTCGCACTACCGCTTCGCCAAGCGATGAGCGGGGCGCCGCCGGTCGTCGAGCTGCGCGGCGTCACCCGCGTCTTCGAGGAGGGGGCGGCGCGGCGCGCCGTGCTGCGGGACGCCTCGGCGGCGATCGGCGCCGGCGAGATCGCCGTGCTCCTGGGGCGCAGCGGCTCGGGCAAGTCGACGCTGCTCAACCTGGTCAGCGGGATCGATCTCCCCAGCGCGGGCGAAGTGGTCGTCGAGGGCGTGCGGATCGACGCCCTCTCCGAGCGCGAGCGGACGCTCTTCCGGCGCCGGCGGATCGGCTTCATCTTCCAGTTCTTCAACCTGATCCCGACGCTGACGGTCGAGGAGAACCTGCTGCTGCCGCTCGAACTGAACGGGCCGATCGGGGCGGCGGAGCGCGGCCGGGCCCGCGAGCTGCTGGAGGAGGTCGAGCTGGCCGACCGCGCGGAGAGCTTCCCCGACCGGCTCTCGGGCGGCGAGCAGCAGCGCGTGGCGGTGGCGCGCGCGCTGGTCCACGCGCCGGCGCTGATGCTGGCCGACGAGCCGACCGGGAACCTCGACCTGGAGACCGGGCGCAAGGTGCTCGACCTGCTCGACCGGCTGACGCGCCGCGAAGGGCGGACGATGCTGATGGTCACGCACAGCGCGGAGGTCGTCGGACTGGCCGACCGCGTCTTCGCGATCGAGGGCGGGAAGCTGGTCGAAAGGGCGCCGTGATCCCGCTGCTCGCGCGCTCGCCCTGCGGCACGCGCTGGGCCACCCCTGGCAGCTCGCACTGTCGGTGCTGGGGGTGGCGCTGGGGGTCGCGGTCGTCGTCGGGATCGACCTGGCATCGGACAGCGCGAACCGCGCCTTCGCGCTCTCGGCCGAGGCGATCACCGGGCGCACGACGCACCAGGTCTTCGGCGGGCCGGCGGGGCTGCCGGACGAAGCCTACCGGGCGCTCGTGGTCGAGGCGGGGGTGCGGCCGGCGGCGCCGGTAGTCGAAGGGTTCGCGGCGGTGCCGGGACGCGCCGGGACGACGCTGCGCGTGCTGGGGATCGACCTGTTCGCGGAGCCGCCGTTCCGGGCCTACCTCGCGTTCGGAGCCGGGCCGGGGGCGCGCGGCGCGGACCCGCCGGACCTGGCGGCCTGGCTGACGCAAAAAGGGGCGGTCGCGCTCTCGCCGTCGACCGCGCGCGCGCTGGGGCTGGCGCCGGGCGGCACGCTCGAGATCGAGACCGGGGGGACGCGGCGGACGCTCGTGCTGGCCGGGCTGATCGAGCCGGGGGACGAGCTGGCCCGGCGCGCGCTCGAGGGGCTGGTGCTGGCCGACATCGCGACCGCGCAGGAGCTGCTGGGGCTGACCGGGCGGCTGACGCGGATCGACCTGATCGTGCCCGACGGCGCGGCGGGCGAGGCCGTGCTGGCGCGGGCCCGTGCCGCGCTGCCGCCGGGGGCGACGCTGGTGCGGGCCGCGGCGCGCACCGCGTCGATGCAGTCGATGACCGGGGCCTTCCGGCTCAACCTGATGGCGCTCTCGCTGCTGGCGCTGGTCTGCGGCGCGTTCCTGATCTACAACGCGATGACCTTCTCGGTGGTGCAGCGCCGGCCGCAGATCGGGCGGCTGCGCGCGCTGGGCGTGACGCGGCGCGAGATCCTGGGGAGCGTGCTGGGAGAGGCGGCGGGGATCGGCCTCGCGGGCACGGCGCTGGGGCTGCTCCTGGGGATCGTGCTCGGGCGCGGGCTGGTCGTGCTGGTCACGCAGACGATCAACGACCTCTACTTCGTGCTCACCGTGCGCGAGGCGATCATCTCGCCCTGGCCGCTGCTCAAGGGGGCGGCGCTGGGGCTGGCCGGGACGCTGCTCGCGGCGCTGGCGCCGGCGCTCGAGGCGACCTCGGTGCCGCCCGTCACGGTCCTGTCGCGCTCCGCCGTCGAGACCCGGCTGCGGCGCGGGCTGCCCGCGCTGACCGGCGCGGCCCTGGGCCTGCTGGCGCTGGCCGCGCTGCTGCTGGCGATCCCGACGCGCAGCCTCCCCATCGCCTTCGGCGGCGTCTTCGCGGTGATCCTGGGCTGCGCCCTGCTGACGCCGGCGGTCGTGCTGGTCGCGGCGCGGGGGCTCGCGCGGCCGGCGTCGCGGCTGTTCGGGATCCTGGGCGGGATGGCCGCGCGGGGCGTCGCGGCGGGGCTGTCGCGAACCGGGGTCGCGACCGCGGCGCTGATGATCGCGATCTCGGTCGCGGTCGGGGTCGGCGTGATGATCGCCAGCTTCCGGCAGACGGTGATCCGCTGGCTCGACTACTCGCTGGCGCCCGACGTCTACGTCACGGCGCCCAGCACGATCGGCTCGCGCAGCGAGACGCCGCTCGACCCGGCGCTGGTCGCGGCGCTGCGGGACGCGCCCGGGGTGGCGGCGGCGCACACGCTGCGCGCGACCGAGCTGGAGACCGCGGACGGGCCGCTGCGCGTGGTCGCGATCGCGATGACCGAGCGCGGGCACCGGGCCTTCTCGTTCAAGGAGGGGCAGCCGGAGGCGATCTGGCCGGCCTTCGAGCGGGGCGGCGCGGTGATCGTCTCGGAGCCGTTCGCGTTCCGGCGCGGGATCGGGGCGGGGGGTACGGTCACGCTGCCGACGGACCGCGGGCCGCGGGACTTCCCGGTGGCGGGCGTGTTCTTCGATTACGGCTCGGACCAGGGGGCGGTGATGATGGCCCGCGCCACCTGGGACGCGGCCTTCGATGACCGCGGGGTCAACGCGCTGGGGCTGTTTGCGGCCGCGGGGCAGGACCCCGACGCGCTGGTCGAGGCGCTGCGCGCGCGCGTCCCGGCCGGCCAGGAGCTCGTGATCCAGTCGCAGCGCGCGATCAAGCGGATCTCGCTCGAGATCTTCGACCGCACCTTCCTGATCACGGCGGTGCTGCGCTTTCTGGCCTTCGTCGTCGCCTTCGTCGCGGTGCTGTCGGCGCTGATGGCGCTGCAGCTGGAGAAATCGCGCGAGCTGGGGGTACTGCGCGCCAACGGCCTGACGCCGGGGCAGGTCTTCCAGCTCGTCGCTGCCGAGACCGGCATCCTTGGGGTGGTGGCGGGGCTGCTGGCGCTGCCGGTCGGACTGGTGCTGGCGGCGCTGATGATCTTCGTGATCAACCGCCGCTCGTTCGGCTGGTCGCTCTCGATGGTGGTCGACCCCTGGCTGCTGGCGCAGGCGTTCGGCGTCGCGGTGCTGGCGGCGCTGCTGGCCGGGCTCTACCCGGCGCTGCGGATGGCGCGTACGTCGCCGGCCGTGGCGCTGCGGGAGGAGTGATGCGCGCGGGCCCGGGGACGCGACCAGCGGCCGGCGGGCGGCGCGGGCTGGCCGCGGCTGCGGTCCTGGCGGGCCTCCTCGCGCTGCTCGGCGCGCTGGCCTGGCGCGCCGCGGCGCGCCCCGCGGCCCCGCTGGCGGCCAGCCTGTCGCTGCGCGAGACGATGGGCGCGCGGGCGGACGACGCGCTCTACGCGCGGGCCACGGCGCCGCGCGCGCTCGACTTCCCGGCCGACCACGGGCCGCACCCGGAGTTCCGCACCGAGTGGTGGTACTTCACGGGGAACCTGCGCGCGGAGGGCGGCCGCGCGTTCGGCTACCAGCTCACCTTCTTCCGCCAGGCGGTCGCGCCGGAGGAGCCGGGGGCCGCGCCGCGCGCCTCGGCCTGGGCGACGCGGCAGGTCTTCCTGGCGCACTTCGCGGTGAGCGACCTGGATGGGCGGCGCTTTCACGCGTTCGAGCGCTTCGCGCGCGGGGCGGCGGGGCTGGCCGGGGCGGAGCTGACGGCAGCGGGGCGGCTGCGCGTGCACCTCGAGGACTGGCGCGCGGAGAGCGCGGGCGGCGTGGGCGGCGTGGGCGGCGTGGGCGGCGCTTCCGCCGCGGGGGCCATCTTCCCGCTCCGGCTGCGCGCGGCCGAGGGGGGCGTGGCGATCGAGCTGACGCTGGAGCCGGGCAAGCCCCCGGTCCTGCAGGGGGATGCGGGGCTCTCGCCCAAGGGCCCCGAGCCGGGGAACGCGAGCTACTACTACTCGCTGACCCGGATGCCGACGGCGGGGACGATCACCGTCGACGGCCGCGAGCCACGCGGTGACGGGCGACTCCTGGATGGACCGGGAGTGGTCGACCAGCGCCCTGCCCGAGGGGGTCGTCGGCTGGGACTGGTTCGCGCTGCAGCTCGACGACGGGAGCGAGCTGATGCTCTACCAGCTGCGGCGCGCGGACGGGGCGATGGACCCGTTCAGCAAGGGGTCGCTCGTCGCGCCCGACGGGCAGGCGACGCCGATCGCCGCGCGCGAGGTGGAGCTGACGCCGCAGGGGAGCTGGCGCGCGCCGTCCGGGGCCGCCTACCCGGCGCACTGGTCGCTGGCGATCCCGTCGCGCGGGCTGGCTCTGGAGGTGACCCCCGCGCTCGCGGACCAGGAGCTGCCGGTCTCGATCCGCTACTGGGAAGGGGCGGTGCGGGTCGCCGGAACGCGGGACGGGCGGACGGTCGCCGGCGCCGGCTACCTGGAAATGACCGGCTATGACGAGGAGTTCCCGCCCGTCGCGCCGCCGTCCCGCGACTCCGCGACCTCGAACCGCGAGACGCGCTAGCCCAGCTTCTTCCCGGCCAGCGACGGGACCTTGTCGGTCCGGGTCCCAAGCTTCACGGTCGTCGCCAGCCGGACGACCCCCTCCGCGTGCAGCGTCTCGTGGACCCGCTGGATCGCGGCGAGGATGTCGGCCAGCTCGCCCTCGACGTTCGTGCCGTAGGCGTGGGCTTCGGCAGTTGACCCACCCGTCGTCTCACCGTACTTAGGCAGCCATGCCCGAGGCAGCTCCGAGATGGCCCGCCGGCGCCGCGCGATCGCTCCTCGCGGCGCTCGGCGCGGCGGGACTGGTGGGCCTGGCCGCGCCGCCGGTCCGTGCCGAGGGCCCGCCGGCGCCCCAGTACATGTGCATCGTCAACGGGGTCGACGACTTCACCCGCGATTTCCCGCCCCCCGCCCCGGCCGACTTCCGGATGGCGTGCAGCGGCTCGATCCACTACACCCTGCTGCGCACGCCCGCGGAGATCGCCGCCGAGATGAACGCCGTGCTCGACGGCGCGGAGGCGACCGGCTACCCGGTCTTCATCAACCTGGACGACTGGAACTTCCCGCGGGGGGAGTGGGCGGGCGACCCGGCGATCGTCGAGTGGACGGCGTGGGACGGCACGCTCGCGACCTACCGCGAGATCGAGTGGCGCGCCGACAACCCGCAGAATCCGCCCCCCAACTTCGAGAGCCCGCGGTACCGCGCGGCGGTCGGGCCGGTCTTCGACGCGGCGTTCCGCGCGCTCGCCACGCGGCTGGCGCGCTGGACGGCCGAGGGCCGGGCGCATCTGTTCGCGGGTGTCGCGGTCGGCTGGGAGTCGGGCTACTACACCGAGTTCGACGGCGCGGCGCCGTTCCGCACCGGGTTCGCAGCGCTGACGGCAAGGGGGCTGACGGACGCCGCGATCGCCGCCGCGGCGACCAGCCGTGGGGTCGGCTACTGGGAGGAGTTCGACGCGCGGATGCACGGCGTCGTCCACGACTACGTCGCCTGGCTGTGCGGGCGCGCCGTGCGCGCCGGCCTGCCGCGCGAGAAGGTCACCACCCACTTCACCGGCGTCCCGGACGACTGGCAGCCGCCCGACCCGGCGCGCCGCGACGGGCGGCTGGTGCCGTTCTCGCTGGCCGGCAACGCCTCCGCGCGGCCCGGGCACACTGCGACCCCGGAGTGGATCGACCTCGAACGGCTGGCGCGCGAAGCACCCCTGCGGGACACGCCTGACTGGATGGCGCCGGAGTGGGAAGGAACCGCGATGAAGGAGAGCCGCGCCGCGATGCTGCGCTACCTGTCGCGGATCCACGGCTTCGGCGCGCAGGTCAGCTGCAACTGGGGCGGCTGGTGGGGCGCGCCGCTCAATCCGTACGAGATCCACGACACGCCCGGGATGGAGGGGATGCAGGCCTGGCTGGGCGGCGAGACGCAGCTGGGGATCGGCGTCGCGGTCGGGCAGTCGACCGTCGCTGGCCCCCTCGACTACAGCGACACCTTCACCGAGGGGGTCAAGGGCCGGGTCGCCGACGGGCGCTTCCCGGTGACCGGCCCGGCGCTCGAGGTCGAGAACGACTACGGCAACCCGCCCCGCGCGTGGAGCGGCGCGAAGTGGAGCCTGCGCAAGGACGGCAACCTCTTCTGGACCGCGACGAGTCCCGACCCGCAGGGAAGCTGGTCCGGCTCGCGCTCGGGCGTCACCGAGACCGGCGGGGCGGTCGACTTCGGCATCGAGTACGGGTTGCGCGACGACTTCGTGCTGCAGGCCGACGCGGTCCAGTCCGACGGGCGCATCTCGCTCACGACGGCGGCGGTGCGAGACACGACCGAGGACGCCGCGGGCCTGTCGGTCTTCTTCCGGCCGGCTGGCCGCACGATCGAGGTCGGGCTGTACAACCGGACCATCGGCGAGCGCGACGCCGGCTTCCGCCCGGCCCTGGCGGCGGGAAGCTGGCACAACTACGCCGTCCGCTTCGACCTCGCGCGGGGGCTGGTGACGGTGTACTCCGACGGCGCGCGGCTGGGCACGCTCGAGCTCGCGACCTTTGCCGGGGGAGCCTTCGCGGTCCTCGTTCCGTCGAACGGTGCGGTGAGCGTGGGGGTCCGGCACCTCCTGGGCGACCGGTCCTGGACCGACAACGCGGCCGTCGGCGCGCCCTGCCCGGAGCCGCCGCCGTCCGGCGACGGCCTGCGCGTCGGCCGGGAGGGCGCCGATCTCGTTCTCGACTGGCGGCGCGAGCAGGGACCCGCCTTCGCGTGGCGCGTTTACGAGCTTGCGGGATCGAGTTTCTCGAACCGCACGCTGCTTATCGATACGCCCGATCGCCGCGGACGGCTGGTCGGTGCCGCCGTGCCCGCAGGTGGTTCGCGCTATTTCAAGGTTGCCGCGCGAAACGACTGCGGGGACGAGTCGCCCTGACGCCGATTAACATCGCGACTATCGTAAGTTATCCATATGCTTCTTTCCAGATTACCGGTCCGGCATTTTCCTCTAGCAAACTCCGGCCGAGTCACCGTATAACTCGCCAATCCGGCGCGCGGGGGACCGGCGTCCGGATACGGAGGAGGGGTCATGACCTGCACTTGTAGGCGCGCGGCGTGGTTCGCCGCGGTGGTTGTCGTCGTGCTCGCCGCGTGTCCGGCCGCGTTCGCGCAGCAGTTCCCGTTCAACGTCAAGCTCGAGAAGATCCTCGACAACACGGTCGAGCTCGGAGAGCTGGTACAGGCTCCGACCGGCGAGCTGTGGATGCTCGAGCGGACCACCGGGACGATCCGGGTCTACGCCAACGGCAAGCAGAGCACCACCTTGACGATCCCGGTGACCAATGCCTGCCAGTCGGGCCTGCTCGACGTCGCGTTCGCTCCCGACTTCGCGACCAGCGGCGTGGCCTTCGCGTCGTACGTGGACCCCGGCAACAAGCTCCGGGTCGACCGCGTCCTTCGCAGCGGGAACGTCCTCTCGCTGGGCAGCCAGGTCCTCGACCTGGGTTCCGTGCTCGACAACTGTCGTCCGGGCGGCGGCCTGCAGGTCGGCAAGGACGGCAAGCTGTATCTCGGAACGGGTGACCTGGGGGCCTCGGGCAACGCGCAGATCGATACCCACACCTCGGGCAAGGTGCTGCGCGCCAACCTCGACGGAACGGTTCCGTCCGACAACCCGTCGGGCACCCTGACCTGGTCCAAGGGCTACCGCAACACCGCGGGCCTGGCCTACAACCCCGACACCACGCGCGCCGGCGGCACGTTCTACCTGACCGACGTCGGCTCCGCGACGACGGCGATCGCCTCGGACGAGGTCAACGCGGTCACGCCGTCCGGCAACCACGCGTGGGACATGGGCTCCGGGATGTACGGCAACGGCACGAGCGACCCGTTGGTCACCTGGGGCACCGCGGCCCTGGTCAACCCCGAGTCGGTGACCGTGCTGCGCACCAGCAAGTTCGGGTCGGCGCACCAGAACGCGCTGATCGTCGCGGCCCCGACCAACTCGACGGGCGTCAAGGGCAAGGTGCGCGAGATCACGCTGACCGGACCGGAACTGGCGACCCTGGGCCAGACCAAGGGCTTCCTCGACCCGCAGCTCGAGCTGGACGGCACCGGGGACCCGCAGTGCCCGGCGCGTATCAACACCGTGATGATGGGGAACGACGGCTGGGTCTACTCCTCCAACCTGGGCGTCAACCCCGGCATCTGGCGCTTCTGGTACGACGGCCCCGGGCCGCGCGAGGTTTCCAGCACCGGCTCGCCCTTCCCGCTGACGGTCACGCGGAACGGCAGCCAACTCGAGTTCGGCTGGGAGAACCTGACCTCGATCGACGCCATCCGCGCCAAGCGCTTCGCGACGGGGCAGCGGGCCGAGGCCTACCGTCTGTTCGAAGGAACCCTGCCGATCACCGGTGGCACCTACAACCACGCCGCCGTGCTCTCCACCAACGGTACGGCCGACGGTCCAGCCCGCCTGGCCACCACGCTCTCGGCGCCAGGCACGGGTAACCGCTACTACCTGGTCGGCGCGCAGAACGACAACCTGGAAGGGACGCTCGGCGCCGCCAGCGGCGGCACCGCCCGCACCGTTCCGGGGACCACCGACTACTGCAGCACGATCGGCTATGGCAAGACCGTCAACAAGTGCGCCCGCGACTTCCAGAACGAGACGACCGGGGCCCCAATGCGGCTGAAGGACTACAACCCCAAGTCGCCGACCTACCTCCAGACCTTCAGCCTGGCCGACTTCCGCGGCAAGGTCCTCAAGTTGGCCCTGACCTCCGAGAACTGCTTCTGGTGCGAGGAGGAGGCCAAGGAAGAGGGCGCGATGGACAAGCAATACCGCGATCGCGATTTCCTGTTCGTCTCGGTCTTCACGCTGGATTACGGTGTCTGGCACGTGCCCGCGAGCGAGGCCGAGTGCCAGTCGATGATCACCACCTGGGCCAACACCTACAACACGCCGTCGATGATTCTGTGCGACATCGACGCCAACGGGGATGGCTTTGGCGACGTCTCCAACTGGTACGACCAGTGCAACTGCGCCCCGCAGAACTTCTACATCGACCAGGGCGGTGTGATCTACAACTACGTGCAGGGCGCCCAGTTCTCCTCCGACGTGGCGGCCGCCATCGGCCCCGAAATCAACGCCCCGACCTGCGACTGATGACCCCATGAAAAGCTTCTGCTCCGGCCCCCGCGCGCGGCAACGCGCGCGGGGGTTCTTCCTGCTCGGCCTGCTCGCCTGCTCGCTGCTCCCGGTCTTCGGCCAGCAGGCGCCTCCCGTGCCGCCCGCCGAGCCCTCCGCGGACGCCACCGTACAGACTCCGACCCCGCCGGACGACCAGGGGACGGTCGAGGTCGATCAGACCGCGGGCTCGGTCGTCGGGGGCCTGCAGGGGCAGGGTGGCGTGCGGGTGCAGACGATGTGCACGCATTGCAACTCGGCCAACGTCCAGGTCGGCGGCCTGTCGCAGGACCTGGTGCCGCTGTTCTTCGGACCGTACCCGCTGATCGGTGGGCTGGCGGTCTCCTACGTGCTGAACATGCTGCCGCCCGACTCGGTCGCGGAGGCGCGTGTCACGCGCGGCCCGGGCGAGGCGGTGAAGCCGGCGCAGGCCGCCGGGGGCGTGATCAGCTTCGTCCCGGCCACGCCGAAGGAACTGCCCTGGCTGACCTTCGAGCCCGAGATCGGCTCGTTCGACCGCTGGGCGGCGACGCTGCGCGCGGCCGGGCCGCTGGCGAGCTGGCTCGACGGGATGGTGACGCTGGGCCGCGAGGAGGCCGATCCCGTCGACGGTGACGGCGACGGCCAGGTGGATGCCGCGGGCGTCGACCGCTTCGTGGGGGGGGCGAACCTGCAGGCGCGCACGAAGGACCGCGCGCACCGCTTCGACATCGGGGCGTCGTACATCGACGAGACCGATTTCGGCGGGCGCGGGGCGTTCGACGTGAGCGCCTTCATAGGGACGCAGCGCGAGGGGAAGTTCGTCCCGGCCTGGACGCGTGAGGATGCCGAGTTCACGCGAAACCAGTACCAGGCGGGATGGTCCTGGCTGGGCGACGATGGCAGCAGGATCTCGCTGAATGCGCTGCGGGCTGCGCGCGACCAGACCGTCTTCTCGCAGAATACAGCCTCGCCCGATGAGCCGGCCTCCCGGCGCAGGCTGGAACCGCGCTATGTGATCGAAGAGACCGACTGGTGGGGCAAGCTGCAGTGGGACCGGCCCTGGGGCCTGGACTGGAGCACCTCCGCCGGCGTCGAGTCCAACTACCAGTACGTCTCGGCGATCGACCTGGGCGGCTCGCAGTTCGAAGAGCCCAAGCCGGTCGCGGACTGGGTCAAGATGTGGGGCGGTTTCGCGCAGGCGAACTGGACCCCCTCGGGATCGCGCTGGGGCGCCCACTTCGGCGCGCGCTACGACACCGACGCGACCTACGGCTCGGCCTTCGAGCCGCGCGCGACCCTCTTCTTCTACCCGGCGCGCGGCTGGACGCTGCGCGTGCTCGCCGGCCGGACCTTCCGGCCGCCGGTGCCGATCTTCAGCGAGGTCTGCTGCGGGCAGCGCTACTTCCCCAACTTCGAGACCGGCGTCACCAGCGAGACGGCTTGGACCTACGGGTTCGAGGGGATCTACCAGCCGAACCCGAATTTCAAGATATCGCTCTACCTGGCGCAGACCGACTTCGACAACTACATCCTCCGGCTCGCGGCGCAGAGCCAGGTCTACATCCAGGCCTACACCAACGCGAACATCCCCAGCGCGCGCTCGCAGGTCGCCGAGATCGTGGCGCGCTGGACGCCGATCCCCGCGCTGACCTTCGACGCCAGCTACGGGATCCTCAACTTCGAGAACACCGGGGACGAGCTGGTGACGATCCGCTACAACCCGTTCTCGAGCCCGGAGCTGGCGGAGAAGCAGATCCCGATCGACACCATCCCGTACAAGCCGGAGAACACGGCGTCGTTCGGCGTCAATTGGTCCGTCGCGCCGCAGCTCAGCCTGCTGCTGCAGGCGATGTACACCGGATCGCAGATGATCCAGCAGTTCGAGTACCTCGAGCCGCCGCGGGTCACGGCGCAGGACCTCCTGCTCGACGACCTCCGCGAAGTCCCTGCCTTCTGGCTGCTCAACTTCTCGTTCGCCGCCCCGCTCTCGCCCGGCTTCGAGGTCGTCGGCGGGATCGACAACATCGGTGACTATGTCCAGGAGGATCTGGGCGACCCGACGCGCGACTACAACTGGGGCCCTTTGACCGGGACCGCGTACTGGGCGGGCGTGCGGATCGCCCTGCCCCGGTGAGGATCGGAAAGGTGAAGAGCATGATTCGGCCAGGGGCGTGGCGGGAGCGGGCGGCGCTGCTCGCGGCGCTCGTTCTGCTCGCAGCGCTCGTTCTGCTCGCGGCACCGGCCCTGCTGGCGGCGGAGGCCGGCCCCGAGCCGGCCTGGATCGAGGACGCTGGGGCGGGTCTGTCGCAGGCGTCGAAGTCCGGCAAGCCGATCCTGGTCGACATCTGGGCGGTCTGGTGCGCGCCGTGCAAGGAGATGGACCGCACCACCTACCGCGACGCCAAGGTGCTGGAGGGGATGTCCGCGTTCGTGCCGGTGAAGGTCGACGCCGACCGGGCCAAGACCTTCATCGAGCGCTACCAGATCGACGCCTATCCGACCGTCCTGTTCCTGGACGAGAAGGGGAAGGAGATCTCGCGCCTGCTCGGCTTCATCGGTGTCGAGGAGATGATCGCGCGGATGGGTGCCGTTTCCGGCGGCTACGCGGCGTACCACGAGGCGCTGACCGCCGGTGACGGCCCGGCCGCCCTGGCAAGCGCCGGGCGCTACCTGCTCGCGGCCGGCAACGGCAGCGACGCGGAGCGGCTGCTTGCGAAGGCGCTGAAGAAGGCGCCGGCGGCCGAGCGTGAAGCGCTCGAGCTGGATCTCGCGCGCGCGGAGCTCGCGGTCGGCGCTTCGAAGAAGGCGGCCGAGCGGTTCGCAGCCCTGGCCGAGAGCGGCTCGTCGCGCGAGGTGAAAGCGGCCGCACTCGAGGGGCTGGCGTCCGCGGAAGAGCAGCGCGGACGCGCCGGTGCGGCGCTGATGGCCCGGGATCGGCTGAACAAGCTGTAGCCGGCGCCTGCGCCTGCGCCCGCGCCCGCGCCTGCGCCCGCGCCCGCGCTGCGGCCGGCCTGCGCCGTCCGGACGCTGCCCGGCGAGCGCAGCCTGTTGACGCGTGGTGCAACCGACAATCGTTATCGCTGGCTGGCGTCAGGAGCATCGCGTTGCGCCATCGATCCCCGCCGTGACCGCTCCGTGATGATCGAGTGGTACAACACTCTCGATCCACGGGGGCCGAACCATGCGGGCTCTGCTCGTGAACCCGGCCGTACCCGACGCCTACTGGACCGGGCGCGCTTCGCTGCCGTTTGCAAGGCGCCGCGCGCTCCTTCCGCCTCTCGGGCTGATCACCGTCGCCGCGCTCCTGCCGCCGTCCTGGGAGTGCCGGCTGGTCGACATGAACGTCGAGCCGCTCCAGGACGCCGACATCGCCGCCGCGGACCTGGTCCTCGTCACCGGCATGCTGGTCCAGCGCCAGTCGATGCAGGAGGTCCTGGGCCGCTGCCGCGCGCTGGGCGTGCGCACGGTCGTCGGCGGGCCCTACGCCACGGCCCTCGCCGGCGAGCTGGAGGCCGCGGACCACATCGTCCTGGGTGAGGCCGACGAGCTGGTGCCGCGGGTCGCCGCGGCGCTGGAGCGGGGCGACGCGTCGCGCATCTACCAGGAAGAGCGGAAGCCCGACCTCGCGTGCGTCCCGGTGCCGCGCTACGACCTGTTGGCCCGCAAGGCCTACCACCAGGCGGCGCTCCAGTTCTCGCGCGGCTGCCCCCACAGCTGCGAGTTCTGCGACATCGTCGCCCTGTTCGGCCGCACGCCCCGCGTCAAGACGCCGGCCCAGGTCGTGGCCGAGCTGGAGGCGATCCGTGCGACCGGCTTCTCGGGCGACGTCTTCTTCGTCGACGACAACTTCATCGGCAACCGAAAAGCGGTGCGCTCGCTGCTGCCGGTCATCTCGTCGTGGCGGCGCCGCACCCGCGCCAGGCTGGGCTTCTACACCGAGGCGAGCATGGACCTTGCCGACGACCCGGAGCTGGTCGACGCGATGGTCGACGCCGGCTTCTCGGCGGTCTTCCTGGGGATCGAGACCCCCAACCCCGACGCCCTGCGCGAGACCGGCAAGCGGCAGAACCTCCACGGCGACCCGATCTCGCGCGTCCACGCGCTGCTCGCGCGCGGCCTCGACGTCTGGGGCGGTTTCATCCTCGGCTTCGACAGCGACGGTCCCGACATCTTCGACCGGATGGTCGAGTTCGTGCGCCGGGCGTCGATCCCGTACGCGATGGTCGGGATGCTGGGCGCACCGCCGGGGACGGCGCTCTGGAAGCGCCTGAAAGGCGAGGGGCGGCTGCGCTCGGGGACCGCCTTCGAAGGCGGCGACCAGTTCGGGCTGACCAACGTGATCAGCCGCCTGCCGGCCGACCAGCTCGTCGACGGCTACCATCGCGTGATGGACGCGCTCTATGCCCCGGGCAGCTACTTCCAGCGCTGCCGCGACAACCTGGCCCGGTGGAGCGGCCGGCGGGCCGGGGCGCGGCGCGTGTCGCTGGCGGACCTGCGGGCCGGCCTGCGCGCGATGATCGCCCAGGGGGTCCGCGGGGCGTACCGGGGCGAGTACTGGCGCTTCCTCGGCTGGGCCGCTGCCCACCACCCGCGCAAGCTGGCGACCGCGATCCGACAAGCCGCGGCGGGCCACCACTACATCACGTACACCCGCGAGACCGTGCTTCCGGCCCTGCAGCGGACGCGCGCCGAACTCGTGGCCGCTGCCGCCGCTGCCGCCACCGCTGCCGCCTCCGCCGCCGCCGCCGCGCCGGCCGCGGGGCGCCGCTGCGCCCGCTAGCCCGGGCCAGTCAGGAACGGCCGGCCCAGAGCTACCCGCGCGACAGCACGGTGTCGTGGTGCTCGCGCGCGTCGTCCGGCTCCGGGTAGTCCAGCGTGTAGTGCAGGCCGCGCGACTCGCGGCGGCGCTGCGCGCACTCGACGATCAACGCCGCGACGAGCGCCAGATTGCGAAGCTCGATCAGGTCGGGCGTGATCTTGTAGTCCCAGTAGTACTCGTTGATCTCGCGCTGCAGGTTCTCGATCCGGGCGGCCGCCCGCTCCAGCCGCCGGTTGCTGCGCACGATCCCGACGTAGTCCCACATCAGACGCCGGATCTCGTCCCAGTTGTGGTTGACGACGACCAGCTCGTCGGGGTCGGCCGCGTCGCCGCTCTCCCAGGCCGGGAGCGGCGGCACCTCCCGGCCCAGCTCGGCCAGCTTCTGCGGGGCCAGCAGCGCCGCGCGGTGCGCGACCACGACCGCCTCCAGCAGCGAGTTGCTGGCCAGCCGGTTGGCCCCGTGGAGCCCGGTGTGGGCCACCTCGCCCGCCGCCAGCAGGCCCGGGATCGCGGTCTCGCCGTCGACCGAGGCCAGCACGCCGCCGCACTGGTAGTGCGCGGCCGGCACGACCGGCAGCGGCTCCTTCGTCATGTCGAAGCCGAAGGCCAGGCACTGCTCGTAGATGTTGGGGAAGCGCGAGCGGATGTACTCCGGGTCGCGGTGCGTGATGTCCAGCAGCACGTGGTCGGCGCCCTGCTTCTTCATCTCGGCGTCGATCGCCCGGGCCACGATGTCGCGCGGGGCCAGGTCGGCCATCTCGTGGTAGCGCGCCATGAAGGGGTTGCCGCGCAGATCGCGCAGCACCGCGCCCTCGCCGCGGACGGCCTCGCTGATCAGGAACGACTTGGCCTTCGGGTGGTACAGGCAGGTCGGGTGGAACTGGATGAACTCCATGTTGGCGACCGGGGCCCCCGCGCGGTAAGCCATCGCCACGCCGTCGCCGCTCGCGATGTCGGGGTTGCTGGTGTAGAGGTAGACCTTGCCCGAGCCGCCGGTGGCAAGCAGCGTCAGGGGGGCTGCGAACAGCCCAACCGCGCGCGCACGCTCATCGAGCGCGTAGCAGCCCAGGCAGCGGTTCGGGCCGGGCAGGCCGCGGCGGGCCGAGGTGATCAGGTCGATCGCGATCACGTCCTCGTGGATCGTGATGTTGGGCTCGGCGGCGGCGGCGGCGAGCAGCGCGCGCTCGATCTCGCGGCCGGTGATGTCGCCGGCGTGCAGCACGCGGCGCTTGGAGTGTCCGCCCTCGCGCCCCAGGTCGAACCGCCCGGCCGCCCCCGCCTCGCGCGAGAACTCGACCCCCCAGTCGATCAGGCGCCGGACGACGGGCGGGCCCTCGGCCACGATCGTGCGCACGACGCGCTCGTCGCACAGCCCGGCCCCGGCGCGCAGCGTGTCCTGGACGTGCAGCTCCAGCGAGTCGTCGTCGCCCATCACGGCGGCGATCCCGCCCTGGGCGTAGTTGGTGCTGCTCTCCGCGCGGTGCTTCTTGGTGATGATCGCGACCCGGCCGTGGGGGGCGGCCTCGAGCGCGAAGATCAGGCCGGCGATCCCGCTGCCGATCACCAGGAAGTCGACGTCGTGCCGGGAGGTGTCCATGGGGCGGGATTATGGGCCCGAGCGGCCGCAGGGGGAACGGCTTGACAACCCCGGCCCGGCGGCCGGAACCTCCTGCGCGGTGCCCCTCTTCCGGCGACACGACGGCGACCTGGTGCGCGGCGAACCGGCGATGCGCCGGGTCATGCCGTACGTGATGCGGACCCGGAACGAGAGCGTGGTCTTCCACGACTCGGTCTACCGGATGCCCGCGGCGCTGGAGTGGATGAAGGCCTACAACCGGGCCCACGACCGGCGGGCCACGCTCTTCCACCTGTTCACCTACGCCTGCGGCCAGGCGCTGCACGCCCGGCCCCAGCTGAACCGCTTCGTCTCCGGCGGCCGGCTCTACCAGCGGCGCGGGGTGCAGGTCGCGTTTCTGGTCAAGCGCGAGCTGAGCGACGACGGCGTGGGGACGACGGTCAAGCTGGAGATCCTGCGCGAGGAGCCGTTCGCGGAGTTTGTCGCGCGGATCCACGCGGCGATCGAGGCGGCGCGCGGGCCGGATCGCGCGGTCGACAGAGAGTCCGCGCTGGTGATGCGGCTGCCGGGCCCGGCGGTGCGCGGGCTGGTCGCGGTGGCGCGGCTGCTCGACGCCTGGAACCTCTACCCGCGATTCATGACCGCCAACGACCCGATGTACGGCAGCCTGTTCCTGGCGAACCTGGGCTCGGCCGGGATCAGCGACGCCTACCACCACCTCTACGAGTACGGCACCGTCTCGATCTTCGGCACGATGTCGGCCCTGCGCCGCATGCCGTTCGTCGAGGGGGACCGGGTGGTGGCGAGCGAGGGGCTGGCGATCCGCTGGACCTTCGACGAGCGGATCAGCGACGCGTTCTACGCCGCCCGGTCGCTGCAGATCGTGAAGCGGATCGTCGAGCACCCCACGCACCACCTCGGTGCGCCGGAGGGGCAGCCCGTCTTCGCGCCCGGGGCGCGGGCGGACGAGGCCGGCCCGTCGCCATGAGACCCTCGGAGCGGCTGACGCTCGTCGCCGCGCTCGGGCTCTCGGCGCTCACGGCGGTCGTACGGCCGGAGGGGGCTGCGCTCCGGCTGGGGGCGTTCCTGGCGATCGCGGCGGCGACGGCGCTGCTGGCGCGGGTCGCGCCGGACGCCGGCGCGGCCGGCTTGGGGCGTGCGGGCGGCGCGGTCGGCTTGGGGCGTGCCGGCGGCGCGGCCGGCTTCCTGCGCGACTGGTTCCCGGTCGGCGTCGTGCTCGCGGTTTTCCTGCTGCTGCAGCCGATCATCGAGGCTGCGACGCCGTGGCGGCTGGACGCGGCGCTGGCGGCGTTCGACGCGCGCTGGCTGGCGGGCGTGGTGGCGGCGTGGCGCGGGGCACTCGGCCGGCCGGCTCCGTTCACCGACGCCGTCTACCTGGCTTATGCCTCGTACTACCTGCTGCCGATCGTGGTCGCCGCGCTGGCCTGGCGGCGCGGCCCCGGGCCGTTCGAACGGACCACGTTCGCTCTGCTGCTCGGCTTCTACCTGACCTTCCTGGGATACCTGGTGCTGCCGGCGTCGGGTCCGCGCCTGGCGCCGGACGAGGAGGCGCGGCTGCTCGGTGGCGGCGCGATCAGCGACGCCGTGCGGGCCTTCCTGCGCGCCGCCGAGTCGACCACGCTGGACGCCTTCCCCAGCGGGCACACCGCGATCGCCGTGATCTCGGGCGCCCTGGGGACGCGCCTGCTGGGCCGGGGCCGGCGCGGCCGGGGCCGGGCGGCCGGGCCGGCGGCGGCCGCTGCTGCGCTCTGGGCCTGGGCGGGGGGGATCGGCTTCGCGACCGTCTACATCCACGTCCACTACGCGGTCGACGTGCTGGCGGGGCTGGCCCTGGCGGCGCTCGTGCTGGCGGTCTGCCCCTGGCCGGACCCGCCGCCGCGGGGGGAGTGACAGCGGCCCCCGGGCCGGGGATAGGATGACGCCCATGAACACGACGCCGACCCGCGCCCTGCTCGCTGCCGGTCTCGTCTGCCTGGTCCCGGCCGCCGCGCCCGCTGCCCTCGCCGCCGAGGACGGCCCGCGTTACTTCACCTTCTACGCGCAGCAGGCCTGGCCCAAGCAGACCAACACCAACGCCCAGATCCAGCAGATCAACGACACCTTCGGGACCGACTTCGAGGACTGGAGCGACGTCGCGAACCTGAGCGTCGGGGCGCACCTGTTCTGGCGCGTCTCGCCGCACTGGAAGGTCGGGATGCAGGTCGACTACAGCCGCGGGGCGATCGACGGCAGCGAGAAGGTCATGACCGAGGCCGGGAAGGCGACCCTGTCGTTTGAGCAGGAGTACAGCATCTACGCCGACCTCTACGCGGTGGCGCACCTGCTCCCCTGGCCCGAGTGGAAGACGATCCGGCCGTTCGTCTACGGCGGCGTCGGCTTCGGCTACGAGAGCGACACGACGACGCTCGATCTGAAGAACCAGTTCATCGACGCCGGGCTGCGGGTCGAGAACGACGGCTGGTTCCCGACCTACACCGCCGGGATCGGGATGGACGTGCCGTTCTCGCAGTCGACGAACTGGTACTTCGAGGTCGGCGTCGCGTACGTCTGGTCGCGGATGACGAACGAGGTCCCGGCGACCGGCGCGCTGGCCCCCGCGCCCGAGGTCACAGCGGACACCGACTTCACGGGGCCCAACTACTGGCTCGGCGTCGGGCTGACGTTCTAGATGACGACGCCGAAGCCCGGCCCGCCCGACCGGGCCCCGCAGGCGCAGCCGGCCCTGGTGCGGCTGCTCGGCGTGGTCGAAGCGATCGGCAACCGCCTGCCCGACCCGACCGCGCTCTTCGTCCTGTTCCTGGCGGCCGTGCTGGCCGCGTCGGCGCTGCTCTCGCGCTTCACGTGGTCGCTGGTCGATCCGCGCAGCGGGGCGCCGCTGCAGATCGTCAACCTGCTCGACGGGAAGGAGCTGGCGGCGCTGCTCTCCGGCATGGTCGGGGCGTTCACCGCCTTCCCGCCGCTGGGGGTCGTGCTGGTCGCGCTGCTGGGGATCGGCGTCGCGGAGCACGCCGGGCTCGTCAACGCCGGGGTGCGCGCGGCGCTGGCGCTGACGCCGCGCCAGCTGCTGACGCCGGCGACGGTGCTGGTGGCGCTGCTCAGCCACACCGCGGCCGACGCGGGGCTGGTGCTGCTGCCGCTGGCCGGCATCATCTTCCGCGCCAGCGGCCGGCACCCGGTGGCCGGGATCGCGGCGGCGCTTGCCGGCTGGGCGGGCGGGTTCTCGGCCAACTTCATCCCGTCCGGGATCGACCCGCTGCTGGCCGGCCTGACGCAGGCCGGGGCGCAGCTCGTGGCGCCGGCCTACGTCGTCAACCCGCTCTGCAACTGGTTCTTCGCTTCGGCCTCGTGCCTGCCGATCGTGCTCGTGGCGTGGTTCGTGACCGACCGGATCGTCGAGCCGCGGCTGGCCTCGCTGCCGGTCGTGGAGCAGGCGGACGGGGCGGCTGGGGCGGCCGGAGCGGGCGGAGCGGCCGCGTCGAAGGACGAGCCGGCGACCGGGCCGCTCGACGCGCGCGAGCGGCGCGCGCTGACCGCGGCGCTGGCGTCGATCGCGATCGGCCTCCTGCTGCTCGCGCTCTGGGCGCTGCCGGCCGGCTCGGCGCTGCGCGGGACGGGAGGCTCGCTGACCGCGCCCGACGCGGCGCTGATGCGCGCGATCGTGCCGCTGATCTTCGTCCTGTCGCTGGTGCCGGGGATCGTCTACGGTTCGGTGGCGAAGACCTTTCGCAGCCACCGCGACATCGTCACCGGGATGACCCGCGCGATGGCGGGGATGGGCTACTACCTGGTGCTGGCCTTCTGCGCGGCGCAGTTCCTGGCGGCCTTCGCGCGCTCGAACCTGGGGGTGCTGGTCGCGCTGGGCGGGGCCGATGGGCTGAAGCAGCTCGCACTGCCGGGTCCGGTGACGATCGTCGGGATCATCCTCTTGACCAACGCGATCAACCTGCTGATGGCCAGCTCGAGCGCCAAGTGGGCGGTGCTCGCCCCGGTGCTGGTGCCGATGCTGATGGCGCTGGGGTTGTCGCCGGAGCTGACGCAGGCCGCCTACCGCGTGGGCGACTCGACCAGCAACATCCTGACGCCGCTCAACCCGTACATCCCGTTGACCGTGCTCTTCATCCGGCGCTGGTCGCCCAGCGCGGGACTGGGGACGCTGCTGGCGCAGATGATCCCGTACTGGGCCGGGTTCACGCTGATCTGGATCCCGCTGCTGCTGGCCTGGTGGGCACTGGGGCTGCCGCTCGGGCTGAACGCGCCGTACCTCTACCCGGCGCCGTAGTTCCTGGGCGCGGCCGGAGTGGGCGACCCGCGTCGTCGCTCACGCGTAGCCGAGGACCGCGAAGAAGTGGCAGACGGTCCCGCCCAGCACGAACAGGTGCCAGACGAGGTGGCCGTAGCGCAGTTGCTTCCAGGCGTAGAACACGACGCCCAGCGTGTAGAACAGGCCGCCCGCGGCGAGCAGCGCGAGCCCGGCCGGGGCGACCGCTTCGGCCAGCGGCCGGTACGCGATCACCACCAGCCAGCCCATCAGCAGGTAGAAGGCGGTTGAGACGATCGGGTAGCGGGGCCCGTAGACCGACTTGAAGACGACGCCCGCCAGCGCGAGGGACCAGATCGCGACCAGCAGCCCCCAGCCCCACGGTCCGCGCAGCACGCCCAGCGCGAACGGGGTGTAGGTCCCGGCGATCAGCAGGTAGATCGCAGCGTGGTCGAGGCGTTCGAAGACTTTCTTGGCGCGGTTGCCCGGCAGGGCGTGGTAGATCGCCGAGGAGAGGTACAAGAGCAGGGCCGCCGTGCCGAAGATCGCGCCCCCGACGATCTGCCAGGGGTCGTGCCGGAGGGTGGCCGAGACGACGAGGATCGGGATCGCCGCGAGGCTGAGGAGCGCGCCCGCGGCGTGGCAGGCACTGTTGGCGATCTCCTCGCCGGGGGTCTGTCGCCGCGTCGTCACGATGCCTGGAGCATACGGCGCAGAGGGCGATCTGTCACCGCGGCGGGCCCGAGGGGCGGTCCGTCCGGCGCTCGTTCCGGTATGTCGTGCCGTCCAGGGTGAATTCCAGGTCCAGCGGCGCGCGCCCCACGACCTGCATCCGCCCGCCGTGTTCGCCGCGCTGGTGGTGGTAGCGGCAGAGGGTGACCCGGTTCTCCGGGCTGTCGTCGCCGCCGCGAGAGCGGTACCGGACATGGTGATCCTCCAGGTTCGAGTGCGAGGTGCATCCGGGAGCCCGGCAGCGCCAGCCGTCACGGGCGAAAACGCCGGCCGGGCCGCGGTGATGGTCGTGGGTGGCTGCGTAGGAGGTGAGCAGCGAAAGGAGGCCCAGCCAGCGGGCGTCGTAGGGATCGAGCGGTTCGGCGGAAAACGTTTGGACGCGCTCCGCCGCCGCGGCGAGCGCCCCGAGGAAGTCGGCGCCCCGGGAGAAGGGAAGGACGAGCGGCAGCGGGACGGTTTCGGTGGAGCGCTCGGCAGCGAGACGGGCCCAGTGGCGCAGGCGGGCTGCGCTGGCCCCGGGAGCACGCGCGAGGGAGGCGCTCCACTCGGCGTCGGGAACCGGCGCGATCGGGTCGGCGGCCTGGAGCAGGCATCGCTCGCGAAGCAGGAGGCGCTCGTCGTCGAGACGCTTGACCGTCGTCGATTCCGCGTGCTCCGCCCAATAGCGCTCCAGTTCCGGGGGGACGGCGCGCCGGCCCGGAGCCAGCACGCGCACGACGCAGAGGGCCGCGGCGGGGGTGACCCGATTGGCTTCGAAGGCGGCGCGGAGTCGAGGGAGGCGCGCAAGCTCCCGGGCCAGCAGTGCCGCGTCCTCGGCGCTGGAGCGCGAGAGTCCGAGCCGCTCTTCGGCATAGTGCCGGAGGTCGCAGAAGCCGAGCGAATGCCAGGCCCGGCGGGCACGAAGCTCGGCCAGCAACTCGCCCAGCGTGCGCCGAAGTTCCTGCTCGAGAAGGACCAGGGCGTGCAGGCGGAGGGCGGCGGCGGCGGCGGTGGAGAGGGCGGCTACGCTGGTGGTGGCGGCGGCGATGGCGGTGGCGGTGGAGAGGGCAGCTACGCTGGTGGCGGCGGCGGCGGTGGCGGCCGTCACCGGAGCATTGGGGCCGGGTAGCCAAGCTGCCCCCTGCAACGCGCGGGCCCGCGCGGCCAGTTCGTCGGCGCGGGAGATCAACGGCCCCGCGTCGCCGTCGAGAAGCAGATCCGGACCCGCCGCCGGCGGAAAACGTTCGGACGCGGGCTGGTCGCTGTCGGGAAGCAGATCCGGACCCGCCGCCGGCGGAAAACGTTCGGACGCGGGCTGGTCGCTGCCGGGAAGCAGATCCGGACCCGCCGCCGGCGGAAAACGTTTGGACGCGGGCTGGTCGTTGTACGCGCCGGAGCCGGCGCGACGCCGGTGACTCCACTCCGCCTCCCTCGCGGGATCGTCGATCACCCGGGTGGCGCAGAGCCGGTCGAATGCGGTCTCGACGTCGGGCCGGGCGGGCAGTCCTGCTGCGAGCGCCTCGGCGACCAGCGCGTCTGTGAACTCGACGGCGGCCGTGCGATGTCCCGCGACCCGATCGTGGAGACGCCGGACCTCGTGGAACGCGGCAGCAACCGGCGCGGGGAGATCGATCCGGAGGCGGAGCAGCGGCTCGCGGTCCTCGTCGAAACGGGGGTCGACGAGCGGCTCGACGGCGGGCACCGGAGGGGGATCGCGGCGGGAGTCCCGCTCCGTGTCATCAGGTTTCGCACCGCCCGGGGTGTCGAGCGCGATCCCGAGCGACTCGAGGTAGCGACGGTTCCACGGCCGCGCCGCGCGCTCGCACAATGCGGGCCCGCGCAGCAGTTCGGGGGACGTCTGGGCGATCCACTCGATGATGCGGTCGGGAGGATGCAACAGGTCGTCGGGGAGCCCGTCCCCTCCCAACGGATAGAGCGAATCGGCGGCGCGGGCGTGCGCCAGCCGCCGGCGCAGTTCGCGCACTGGCGCGGAGCGGCCCAGTGCGATCCACGAGGAGAGCGCGTCGGCCGCGGGCTCGAAGCGCGCGATCGCCACGGCCGCCACCGCTCCCAGAGGCGGGCGGCCGTCGGTTCCCTCCACAGCTTCCTGCAGCTCGACTGAAGTTTCGAGCGCGTGGCCGAGCGCCGCCAGCTCGCGAAGCCAGCGACCGGTCCGGCCCAGGCGCTCGCGGGCGAAGTCCTCGGCCCGCGCGTGGCCCAGTTCGGACCAGGCGCGCCTTGAGCAGACCGCCGTGGCGGCCCGCGCGAGCGGGAGCGTCATGCGCTGAAGCCGGGTGGCCAGAGCCGCAGCCAGCGCATCCAGCCGATCCACGGAGCCGCAGAACGACAGCGGTGCGGCAGCGAGAGGAGTGGTGCCGCCGGCTAGTACGGGATGGGCTGCGAGTGCGAGCGACCGGGTCGGCGCAGGCCGATCCGGAGGGTGCGGTGCGGCGACCACGGCGCGGCTTCGCGAGCGATTGCAGGTACCAGCGGACATGGGCCATTCCCCCCCCACTGCATAGACTACAATACGGTGCTTTGTCTGTCAACGCGTTTTTCTGGAAAATGTCCCGCACGTGGGAACGCAGTCCACGGATCGACGCGCCGGGAGCATCCGCGCGGCGCGACTCGACGGCGCACACCGACGCGGAGTCTGGCCGCCGCCTGATCCGCGGGACCTTACGCCTCGCCGTCGGCGACGGATCGAAGTACGACCCGACGGCACGAATTGCAGGGCAACCGGCCCCCGCGTTGCGGGATCCTTGTGCTCACGGCGAAGGGGATCGGCGGTGACCCCGCTGCGACGTGGCGGATCAGCGTGAAGAAGCTCGGGGACGTGGGCCTGGTGTCAATCAACTCGGGTGACCGGCACGTGTCGGAGGCTGTCCGGCATTGCGGTGCGAGAGTGCGGCCCGTGGACCGGGACTGGCCGACCCCGGCCTGAGCGCCGCCGACTGCTCGCCCCGGCCTGAGCGTCGCCGACGGTGCCGGCCCCCCCCAACCCTGAGCTGAACGAGTCAAGACACCATCTGGCGATCCGTGTCTGAGGCCCTCGCCGTCAGTTCACTCATCACTGTCCGACCATGCCGTTGTCGGCACTTCCGCCCCCGCCCGCCGCCCCCGCCGCCCTGCTGCCGCCCCCCCCGCCGCCCCCGCCGGGTCCGCCCGCCGCCTCCCGCCGCCCCTAGCCCCCTCCGCCCCCTCCCGCCCCCGCCGCCCCGCCGCCCCCGCCCCCACCCGCCGCCCCCGCCGCCCCGCCGCCGCCGCCCCCGCCGCCCCCGCCGCCCCCTCCCGCCGCCCCCCCCGCGCCCTTCCGGCCCGCACCTCCGCAGGTCCGCCCCCCGGGCCCGCGGCCCCGCCCCGCTGGCCCGATCACCTTCGAACCAACGCGTTCCCCTGCGAGCAACCGCGTCTCCCGGGGCCTTCCCAGCAACCCTCCAGGCCCACGCCCCGGGTCGCGGCCAGTCCGGCGCCTCGCCCCGAAAGTCCCTTCCCACAGATGCTTAGAGCCGAGAAATCAGTTGACCCGAGTGGTAACTTTTCTGTAAATTAGCTGCGTTCAAGTGCCTCCGGCCCGGGAAGATCGGCGGGCCGGCCAGCTCACCGCGCGGCAGCCCCGGTGGGGTTGCGTGCGCCGGGCGGGGTGAACCGATGAGCTTCGGGTGGGAGCAGGGAGTCCTGGCACTCCTCATGGCGGGGAGCGCAGCGCTCTTCGTCCGCACCCTCTCCACGAAGCTGTCCTGGGTCGCCGCCGGGGCGCCCGACCGGCCGCGGACCGGCGACGCCGGCCGGCGGCTCGCGGAGACGCTGCGCGAGGTCCTGCTCCAGACGAAGGTGATCGGCGGGCGGCCCGTCGTCGGGGTGCTGCACGCGGCCGTGATGTTCGGCTTCGTGCTCTTCGCGATCGAGACGGTCGACCACTTCGCGCACGGCTTCGGCCTGAAACTGCTCGAGCCGCTGCTCGGGCCCGCCTACCCGGCCTACCGCGTGGCGATGGCGGTGGTCGCGGTGCTGGTCAGCGTCGCGATCCTGGGCCTGGCCTTCCGGCGGTTCGTGCTGGTGAAGTCGTCGCCCGACCCGAAGTCCTGGACCTCGGCGGTAGTCGCGCTGTTCATCCTGGTGCTGATGCTGACCTACCTGAACGGGATGCGCGCCGAACCGTTCGCGCCCCGCGCCAACTGGTGGGTCCACGCGCTGGTCATCCTGGCCTTCCCGTATCTGATCCTGAAGAGCAAGCACTTCCACATCCTGCTTGCACCCGCGGCGATCTTCACGCGGCTCCCGCGGCTGGGCGACTACGCCTCGATCGACCTGGAGAAGGTGATGTCCGAGGAGGCGACGGACGTCACGCTGGGGCTCGAGACGGTCAAGGACATCCCGTGGAAGACGCGCCTCGACTTCCTGACGTGCGTCGAGTGCCGCCGCTGCACCGATTACTGCCCGGCCCACGTGGCCGGGAACGTCCTCGACCCGCGCGGGTTCATCCTGGCCGGCCGGCGTGCGCTGGCCGCGGGGAAGCCGGACGACGTCGTCATCGGGCCGATGGCCGAGGCCGCCCCACCCGTGATCACCGAAGAGGCGCTGGGGGTCTGCGTCACCTGCGGCGCCTGCGAGCACGGCTGCCCGGTGGGCGTCGAGCACCTGCAGCTGCTGATCGGCACGAAGCGGGCGCAGACCCTGGCCAGCGGCCGCGGCGTCGTGGCGGCCGACTTCTTCCACGCGATCGAATCGACCGGCAACGCCCTCGCGCGGCCGAAGTCCGACCGGGCCACGCTCCTGAAGGAGCTGGAGCTGCCGCGCTTCACCGGCGCGGAGGGCGAGTGGCTGCTCTGGCTGGGCTGCATCTGGGGCTTCAACCGCGACCAGCGGCCCGCCGTCGCGGCGTTCAAGCAACTGCTCGACGCGGCGCAGGTCCCCTACGGCGTGCTGGACGAGGAGGTCTGCTGCGGCCACCACTCGCGCCGGCAGGGGGAGGAGGTCCAGTACCAGGACCTGGCCCGCCGAACGCTCGAGCTGCTGCACGAGAAGAAGGCCCTGAAGATCGTCACCGCCTGCCCGCACTGCCTGCACACGATGCGGCGCGAGTACCCGCAGCTCGACGGCGGCGCGGTGGCCCTGGAGATCGTGCACCACTCGCAACTGCTGGAGCGGCTGGCCACCGACCGCCGGCTGCCGCTGCGGGCGGCCGACGGCGCGGGGGAGACCGTCGCCTTCCACGACCCCTGCTACCTCGCGCGCTACGAAGGCGAGACCGCCGCGCCGCGCGCGGTGCTCGCGGCGGCGGGCGTGTCGCTGGTGGGCCTGCCAAACCAGGGCGCACGCACGCTCTGCTGTGGCGGCGGCGCGGCCGGGTTCGTGCGCGAGATCAGGCACGGCAAGCGGGTCGATCCGCCGCGGCGCGACGAGATCGTCGCGTCGGGCGCGAAGCGGCTGGTGACCGCCTGTCCGGAGTGCCGGATGATGCTCGACGCCGCCGTCGAGCGGACGCAAGACATCGCCGAGGTCCTCGCGGCGTCGCTGGTGCGCGTCGAGCCCGTCTCGACGGCCCCCGCCGGAGGACACGACATCGGGGAAGGAGAAACGATGTACAAGCCGGTCCAAGACGACCCCGAGCTCGAAGCGAAGATCCTGCAGATGTTCGAGCATCACCCGCAGGAGGAGATGCAGCTCCTCGACATCGCCGGCAAGGCGCACGTGAGCTGCAAGCTGTGCGACCTGCGGCACGCCGCGGATCACCTGGTCGAGGAGGGGCAGCTCTGCCTCTGCCGGCACGGCGGCGGCCGCTACTACAAGCTGGACGAGGACGAGACGCAGCAGGAGAACAGGACCTA
>CAVPDB010000016.1:0-172487 GCA_963702545.1 uncultured Acidobacteriota bacterium
CGGAGCTGAGGGGCTCGCCCCTCAGCTCCGAGCTCTCTGATCGATCACGATGCGGCTCACGCTCTCTTCTGTCGCCGAGATGCCAAGCGGAATCGGGCCCGATTCACGAACATCCCCGCGACTACGCCGATCGCAGGAATCGCGGTGGAGAGTACCGCGTGGATCATCGGGTACTGCCCGGAGCTTCTGGCGCTGGTTGCCGCCTGTGCCAGCGACGTCAAGGCCGGCCCAGCGAGCATTCCCGCGGGACCCGCATAGGGTGCGCTCGGGAAGAAGAAGCCGAGGATTACCGCCCCCCCCGCAAACAAGACGATCGTCAGCGCCCGGTGGAACATCTCGGAGGAGCCGGGAGCCGGATCGCTGAATGAGAGAAGCAGGTGAAGGATGATCCCGAGTGCGAACCCGCCAAGGACGGGTAGCACCCGCCGCCGCATCAACACCATGTTCAGGGTCCTCCTAGCACCCAGGACCGCTACCATAGCAGCACGTGCAGTCCGAGCCTTGACACAGGCAGCATCCGAGTGCGGACATGATGGCGTCCCGGAGCAAGTGCAGGCACTCGCGTTCGCCCGCAACGACGATGCAGTCGTCATGCGTACCGCACTGCGTCGTGCAGATTCCGAGGCAGCCCGTCATCCCCTGCCGCAGCAGCCGCGGCAATTCGTGGCGGGGTTCATGCAGCCACCCCCGCCGCCATCTTGGCCAGCGGTATTCTCGTAGATCACGGAATGTCCCACGATTCCACGCAGCACCGGCTCTGTCCCTGAGAACCCCGCCTGCTTCAGAGCAGCAGGAAGTGCGGCGGCCGCGCTCGCTGAAGCGGAGTTGATGATGGCTTGCATCTGATCCAGCTCTGTCGATGAGTTCCCGGGAGCGACCAGGATGCCCGCAATGTAGATCATGACATCCGTGGCGGTCGCGAATGTCTCCGTCATCGGAGATCCGGAGGCGCTCGCGACGCGAGTGTGAAGTACGCCATTCTCGAGGCAGCTGAGGAACTGAACAGACACACCGTTCTTCGTGAAGGTACCGCTGATTCCACCTCCGCCGCACGCTGTTGTCATTAGGAGGCCGTCCACAGCGAACGCGGGCGGGCCGAGAATCAACACACAGATGCCAGCGAGAACGGCTGCGAAGCGACGATTCTTCATTCTCCCCTCCTTCTCGCGACTACGAGTCGCGGCACGACGATGCAAGAGGCCGACTGACGAGAGAGCAACTCAAGGGCCTCGCCAGCGCCGGCCACACGCTCGAAGTGATCGGACACTCCGAACGGCAGATCAACCCAATATTACGCGAAGGAGTCTAGCCTCGAATCGTTCCCGAGTTCAAGAGTCAACCTTGGACAGGTGAGGTCGGTGACACTTGACCCACTGATCGCGGCGTTCATGCGTTCAGGGGAGGCGGTCGGTCACCGATCTTGGATCGGAGCGGGTGGCCGCTCGGCCTCCCTGTAGGGGGCCAGCGACTTTGGATCGCAGCCGGATGCGGTTCTCGCCGTCGCAAGCCCGTCGCGATGCTCACTCAGCGCGGCGGAATTGGGCCGAGCGTGAGCACAGCGACGGAGATTGCACGTCGAGCAGCATGCCGGGCTGCACGAGTGCCGACGGCGCCCTCGGCCGGAGCAGAACTGCAGATACCGCCCTCACGCCGCGCGTGTCAGCGAGACGATGGGAAGGTGCGGTCGACCGCCGGGACCTGGACCTTAAGCAGGAGCCGCAAGCCACGTGGATCACGGGTCCCGGCCTTGGCGATTCGGGAGGCGGAGCAGGCGCCGATCAGCAGTCGAGCCTGCGAACGCCGCGCCGGAGTTCGTCATCTGACGGGTGGGTGTAGACGATGGTCGTCAGGGGTGAGACATGCCGTGCGAAGCGCTGCGCTAGGAAGAGGTTCTAGAGGCGCGGTAGATGCTCGTACGGCGGTGTGTCGCAAGCAGTGAAGGAGTAGTGCCTGTCGAAGCCGGCGGCTTCCTGCCAAGTGGCCCATGCCGTCTGAACCCGGCGCTTCGAGATCCGCCGCCGGGACTGCGAACAGAACACGGGCGCAGCTGGTGACTGGTCCTCGGCCCGCTGGCGCTTGTAGGTCCAAAGCCGCTTCGGCTTCGGCAGGAGCTTCCTGGCAGGAAGACATCGGCTGCGCGGCCGCCCTTGGCGATCGCGGCCCGCACTTGGACACGCGACCTGGGCTTGCCGTCCGGCGCAAAGACATCGCCCACATCGAGGCCGACGATCTCGGCGAGACGGAGCCCAGTGCCCAGCGCAATGGAGATGATGGCGTGGTCGCGGGGGTGATCTCGGGTGACCCGCAGGATGGCTTTCTGCTCGGCAAGGGTCAGGGTCGGGGGGCAGAGGTACGACGGACGCGGGAACATTACTTCGATTTCCCAACCACAATACGTGAACGGCAGTCTCACTCGCACCGACATCCAGCGCTTCGGATCGACAGGATCGATCGTTCGAGTCACGCCGAGGTGATCGCCGGAGCGCAAGGCGGGACGGCAATGCGGACGGTCGACTACGTGATCGACGCGTACGGCAACCTGAAGTCGCGGAGCCGGGGTGCAACGGACCCGCCGCTGGCGGGGTTCGAGTTCGACTTCACCGTGGACGCCGCGACGAACCGGATCACAGCCGATGCAGAGGCCGCTGGCCTTGCGTGGTCCTACGACCTCAACGGCAACGCGGTTCGGTTCAAGGGCCAGGCAGGCCAGCAGGTCTCGGCGCTGTGGGATGCCCGGAACCGGATGACGGGTTTCGTAGAAGGCGATGTGACTCAGGGAGTGCCTCCTGCGGAATGGTACGCCGACGATGCAGACGGCTACCGCTGGCTGCGGATGGGCAAGGACGGCAAGGCGCAACTCACGCTGCGGGACGTGCAGGGCACGGCCTTGGCAGACTACATCGAAGGCTCAGGGCCCGCCGGACCGCAGCTGATACGCCATCTCATCCCGGCCCTGGGTCGCATCATCGCTGAGCGGCGCCCCGCCGGGACACCGCCGACTCTGACCAGTTCGAGCACGGCGAACTCGGGTGGTTCCTTCCCTCTGACAGTGACGGACGGCTATGCGGCCCCGAGCTACGAAGTCGATATCAGCGCCCGCTCCGGGTTCCGAAACCACCTCTCCGGCGTGACCCTCGACGCCCAGCACGGATTCCTGGTCCCCGAGACCGCACTTTCCCCCGGTGAGACGAACATGGTGCGGATTCGGGCCGCTGGAGCGGAGCCGACGGGCTACTCCGCGCCGGTCGCGCTACTCTATGATCCGAGCGTGGGGCCGTCCTCCTCGAACCAGGTCCGAGCGCTGACGGCAAGCCGGTCAGGGACGAACATCGTGATCCGCTGGGCGCTGGGACAGTCGAATGGAAAGCGCTTCAACGTGCGCTTCCAGCGCGAAGACACCGGCGCGACCTATCTGCTTACTCCGACGCCGCTCTCCGCGAGCACGCGGTCGCTCACCCTCGCCGCGCAGTCGCTCAGCCAGCCCTGCGTCCTCTACTTGCTCTCTCAGGAGGAGACAGGATCGGCCCCTGGCCTGGGCAATCCCGCGGGAGCGAGCAATCAGCAGGGCATGGACGATCCGTGTGGTCCCGGGGGCGGAGGATCCCCGCCTCCGCCACCTCCCTCCACGCCGCAGTACACGACGTGGTATCACCATCACGATCACCTCGGGAGCCTGCGCATGGTGACGGACTCCGCCGGGATCAAGGTGGCGGGGTACGACTACTACCCCTACGGAACGCGGATGGAGGATGGATCGAACGGATCCAGCGACGGCGACAGTGATCGGCGTTACACGGGGCACGAGAGGGATCTCGATACGGGGTTGGATTACATGGTGGCAAGGTACTACGGACCAATGCTCGCTCGGTTCTTGAGCACGGATGCCGGAGACGACACCTACCTCGACGCACCCCAGAGCTGGAACAAGTACGTCTATGTCAGGGACAACCCGGTCAACGCGAATGACCCCGATGGCGAGATTGCGAACTGGATAGTCGGTGGGGCCATTGGCGCCGTCGTCGGTGGAGTTGGAGAGGCCATCCGCCAGGGAGTGGCCGGCGAGGATCTCAATTCTACAAAACATTGGAGCGGCGGCTGCCGGGGGGCTCGTTTCGGGCGTCGCGCGGGAGGGACCTTCGGTGCGAGCTTGATCGCCGAGGGCGGCGTGTTCGGTGCAGTCGCAGTGGGCGCGGCGTCTAACCCGGATCATTCGTGAAGGGTCCGGCGGGGCCGGGGAGAGGGAGCGCGGAAGGCGGTGCGGGCCCCTGTTTCGAGCGGATCGGTGGAGTCAGCCGGTCAGAGATGCGTGGCGGGACGGTCCTCGGCCGCAAAGGGGTGTCCGGAGCCGGACAGGGCGCACACCGATCCCCGCGGTGGTTCGCGTGAGTCGGGTTGTCGAGGTGCTGTGCCGATTACGTGGACGCGGCGCCGAGTGCGATGGCCGTCCGGCGCCACAGATCGCGCCACGGATGATTCTGCGCGAGATGGACGACCACGCGCCGGACCGAGCACTCGACGCGGGCACCGATCTTCAGCAGCCAGAGCCGAAGCGTCTGGACGCGCGGTCGTTCGGGCAGCGGCCGGCGCAGGATCTGCAGCAGCGCGAAGGCCGCGGTCGTGAGCAGCAGGCGCAGCTGGTTGGCGGCGAAGGCCTGGCAGCTGGTGCGGTCGAGCGCGAGATCGTGCTTGAGTTCCTTGATCCGGTTCTCGATCTCGCCACGGCCGCAGTAGATCGCGTACACCCGCTCCGCGCGGTGGCGCAGGTTGGTCACGACGAAGCGCGGATTGGACCGCGGGGCGCGGTCGTCCAGCCGGACGACCTCGGCCTTGGCCACGACCCGCCGGGCGAATCCCTGCCACGAGCGGGCGGCGTAATCGAAGTCGGTGAAGAACGCCTCGCTCGCGCCGCTGCGGTGGCTGGTCGCGATGGCTTCCAGCATCCAGGGTTCGATCGTCCGCAGCAGGACGGCGTTCTGGGGCAATCCGACGACGAAATCGACCTTCGGCTGGCCTTCGAGGAAACCGAGCATCGCCGGGCTCAGGAAGCCGCCGTCGAGTCGCACCAGGATCCGCGCCTTGGGAAACAGGGTGCGGAGCCGGCCGAGCAGATGACGCAGGAGGCAGCGCGCACCAGCCGTCGGATGCGCCCGGCCGGGCGCATGCAGCGGGTCACCAGGCACTGCTCCGGCCCGTCCGCGAAGCGCACGAAGGCCAGCAGCGGCAAGTAGCACCAGCTGTCGTAGAAGCCGTTGAAGAGCACGCCCTGCTGTCGGCCGTGCGCCGGATCGTCCGTCGGATCGAGATCGACCGTGATCCGGCGCACGCCGCGACCCAGCCGGTCTCGGTGATACCGCAGGACCGCGACCGCGAGGGCGCTCCCCATCCGGAAGAGCTCTGGCCCGGAGAAGCCGCTCTCAAAGCGCGACAGCGTCGGCTGCGAGGCCAGCGCCGCGCCCTCCACCGGATCACGACCGAGCAGCAGCTTGTGCAAGGGATCGTGGCCCAGCCGCGCCGCGTCGTTCGCATCCTCGTAGCCGCAGGCGAGACCGAACACGCGCTGCCGGACGAGCTCCTCCATCGCGTGCCGAACCTTGCCCGGCTTGCGTCGATCGATGATCGCCCCGGCCAGCAATGCGGTCAGCCCGACCTGGTCGTCGAGCGCCTTGAGCGACAGGGCGCCGCCGTCGGAGGTCGTGTCCGGCTCGTCAAACGCCGCGTGAACCGGGCGTTCCAGGAGGTCTGGAAAAAGAACGAACTGTCGGCGAGAATCATCGTGCATCTGGACCCCCTAGGAGTCGCGATGACCGCTCCGCAAGCCGATTCTAGCGATTCTTGGGGCTCGGTGTCTCGGGCTTCGTGAATAATCCGGGCTAACGTTGCCGGCGGTGTTGCGCAAAGATCCCTCGATACAACACCGGGCGGAACGCTCGCTGGGGACGCCATGGTGCTCGACGCGGTGGTAGGCGGCATAGGAGGAGGTGTCGGACACACCTCGCAGGCGGGTGTTCAGACCGCCAAGGGCGTCAGATCCGGGAGCTGGAGAGTCAGGTTGCGCGACAAGAGAAGAGCCTGGCGCGCCCGTCGAGGACGTCGCCTGAGAAGCGGTCCGCCACGAGAAAGATGGAAGCTGCAAAGGCGGGGATCCAACAAGCCGAGCGCCAAGCGAGCACGACCGGGACCGTCGTCGGCACAACTACTACGAATGCTGCGGCTCCGATCGTAGTTGAGAAGCTGATTCCGTAGAACTGAAGGGTGAGCCGGGTCGATAGGACACCAACAGATGATGCGAAGAGCTCAAGACACACCTGGGCCGGAGATCACCGGTCGCGTCCTGTCTTGAAGCGACTCCGGGTAGGCTCTGTCGTCAGCGCGCTGGTATGCGGGGTGTCGCTTGTGCTTGTCTATCTGCTCATTCAAGTCGGCGTTCCTCGTGGTTCACCCACGCTAGCGGCTCTCGGAATAGTAGGCATCTTCTCTCTTGGGTTTGCGATCCTATTCTGCTTGAACGTCTACAGCGTTCGGAAGGAAATCCAGTTGCTGACAAAGGCTCGCGAAACGGAGGAAGCCGAGTCGGATGCAGCAGGCCAGGTGCGGCGTGGAAACACGCGTTGATCCAGCAGGAGCGAGTCCTGCCCCGGCAACGGCGCAGGAGGTCGCGCATCGAGGCGGCGAGATCGCGGTTGACAGCGGTCGCGTCGCGACTTCAGCGGCCGGGCTTTGCGTCGCGGGAACGCGAAGGGGGAGGATGGCACGCCGTTTGGGCACCAGGGCTCTATGGGAGGCCCGGCGATAGCGCTGACCAAGTTATTGCGAAGGAGGGAGTTGGCCGCCCGTGCGAGCTCGGCCAGGTAGTTTGGGATGAGTACCGAATGCCGAGCCAATCCTCCACTTTTCGAACTTCCGGCGGGGCGGTTAACGGGGAAGGTGTGTTCGGGGGCGGGCGCGGGGGCGGAGAGGCGCGACGGGGCGCGGGGAGGCACCGGACCGTCGCCAGGACCCGGCTCTCTGCAAGCCGACTCGATCGGGGGCGGGCGAGGCTCCGGTCGTCGTTTGGGGTAGAGCGCTCTCTTCCTCTCGGCGATCGTCGAGAGAGCCGTGCACCGGCGCATCGCCCGTTTCCGCGTCCTCGCGGGCTGCGAGGTGGCGGTTCCGGACCATCGTGATCGCTCATTCCGGGGCATCGTGATCAAGGATTCCGGGATCGTGATCACCGGTTCCGGGCATCGTGATCGCTGATTCCGGGATCCTGATCAGGGATTCCGGGATCGTGATCAGGGATTCCGGGCATCGTGATCACTGGTAGGCGTCGGCAGCGAACGCGGTCAATCTGGCCCTTTTTCGGAGGGGCCGATGGCTGGCGAGAGGCTGCTGATGAGGAAGTTGCGCGAGATCCTGCGACTGAAATGGGAGTGCCGGCTGACGCACCGTGAGATCGCGCGGTCGGCAGGGATCGGCACGGGCACGGTCTGCGCCTACGTCCAGCGCGCCCAGGCGGCCGGTCTGTCCTGGCCGCTGCCGGAGGAGTTGGACGACGCGGCGTTGACGGTGCGGCTGTTCCCGCCGGCCCCGGGCGTAGAGGTCGAGCGGGCGCCGCCCGACTGGAGCTGGGTGCATCAGGAGCTGCGGCGCAAGCACGTGACGCTGCAGCTGCTGTGGGGCGAATACGCCGCGGCGCACCCGGTGAATCACTATCGCTACAGCCAATTCTGCGAGTTGTATCGACGCTTCGCCGCGCGGCTCAAGCCGAGCATGCGGCAGGTCCATCGGGCGGGCGAGAAGGCCTTCGTCGACTTCGCCGGGAGCAAGCCGCGGCTCGTTGACCCCGAGACGGGCGCCGTGCGCGAAGTGGAGTTGTTCGTCGGGGTGCTGGGGGCGAGCAGTGAGACCTACGCCGAGGCGGTGGAATCGCAGGAGCTGGAGCCGTGGATCCGGGCGCACGTCCACATGTTCGAGGCCTGGGGCGGAGCCCCGGAGATGCTGGTCCCCGACAACTTGAAGAGCGGGGTGACGAAGCCGTGTCGTTACGAGCCGGAGGTCAACCGCAGCTACGGCGAGATGGCGACGCATTACGGGACGGCGGTGATCCCGGCGCGGAGCTATCGGCCGAAGGACAAGGCCAAGGTCGAAGCGGGGGTGCTGCTGGCGGAGCGCTGGATCCTGGCGGTGCTGCGGCATCGGATCTTCTTCAGCCTGCACGAGCTGAACGCGGCGATTCGGGAGTTGACCGGACAACTCAACGAGCGGCGGATCCGCGCCCTGGGTGTCAGCCGTCGCGAGCTGTTCGAGCAGCTCGACCGGCCGGCACTCAAGCCGCTGCCACCGCGGCGCTACGAGCTGGGCCAGTGGAAGACGTGTCGGGTCAGCATCGACTACCACATCGCGATCGAATACAACACCTACAGCGTGCCGTACACGCTGCTGTACGAGCAGGTCGACGCCCGCCTCACCGCCGACGTCGTCGAAGTCTTCCACAACGGCCGCCGGATCACGTCGCACCGGCGGTTACGGGGCCGCGGCCAGAGCTCGACCTACCCCGAGCACATGCCCGCGTCCCATCGTGCCCACGCCGAGTGGACGCCCTCGCGGCTGATCCACTGGGCCGAGAAGAGCGGCCCGGCCACGGGGCGCGTGGTCGAGCAGATCCTGCGCTCGAGGCCCCACCCCGAGCAGGGCTATCGGGCCTGCCTGGGCCTGATGCGTCTCGGCAAGAAGCACGGCGACGGCCGTCTCGAGGCGGCCTGTGCGCGGGCCGAGCGCCTCGCCGCCGTGAGCTTCAAGACCGTGCACAACATCCTGCAAGCCGGTCTCGACCGTGTCCCGATCGCGGACGAGTCGCTGGCTCCGTCGCCCCCCCCGCAAGGCCATCCCAACATCCGTGGCGCGGACTACTACGCGTCCCAGGAGACCGAATGCTGACCCAGCCCACGATCGACAAGCTCCAGGCGATGAACCTGCACGGCATGGCCGAAGCCTTCGACCGGCAGCAGCACGACAGCAAGCACCTTGCGCTCGACTTCGAAGAGCGCTTCGGTCTGCTCGTCGACCACGAGTGGACGCAGCGCGAACAGCGCAAGCTGACCCGGCGGCTCAAGCTGGCCCGGCTGCGCTACGACGCCGCACTCGAGGACGTCGAGGTCAAACCCGGGCGCGGCCTGGATCGCCAGGTGCTGCTCGCGCTCGGCGCCTGCACCTGGATCACCGAGCGGCACAACCTGATCATCACCGGCCCGACCGGCTCCGGGAAGTCCTACCTGGCCTGCGCCTTCGGCGAACGCGCCTGCCGCAAGGGCTTCACCGCCCAGTACGTCCGCGCCCCGCGCCTGATCCAGGCCCTGGCCGTGGCCCGCGGCGACGGCTCGTCCGGCCGCCTGCTGGCCCGACTGGCCAAGCTCGACCTGCTGGTGATCGACGACTGGCTGCTCTCGCCGCTCCAGGACGCCGAGCGCCGCGACCTGCTCGAGGTGATCGAGGACCGCGCCGAGCGTGGCTCGACACTCCTGGCCGGTCAGCTCCCGATCAAAGCCTGGCACGAGGTGATCGGCGAAGCGATGCTCGCAGACGCCATCCTGGATCGCCTGGTCCACCGCGCGCACAAGATCGATCTCAAAGGGCCCTCGCAACGCGAGCTCCGCAGTCCGATCCGTGGCGGAGACAAGACCCGATGATCGTCGCTGCGCTCCGAACTCGCGCTGACGCGCGACGGCCTATGGATCCTGGCGGGTCCGTGGAAAACGCATGACGCCGCGTTTCCCACCGCCCCTGTGGACGGCGCGAACGGCCGCGCCGCCCACAGGCCCCACAGGCCCTACTGCCACCCGGCCTTCGACCGATCGCGATCCCGCGCTAGAATCTGCCGAGGCTTGACAGGAGGCGAAACCAGAACGAACCGACCGTCGCTTCGCTCCGACGCGTGATCACCATCGGCGGAATCAGTGATCACGATCCCGGATCGGGTGATCACGATCGCCGGAACCGCCAGCGAGGCGAGAGCCCACCCGGGAATGCGCATCGCCGTGAAGTGGGGACCTCGCCGAACCATTGAAAGGCGACATGAGCCATCTCGCGCCCGACGCGGCTTCTCGCCGATGTGTCGCCGCAGAAGTTCCTGCGCGTCGGAGTCCGGCAAGCGTGACCGCGTGTGTCCACGCGTGAGTTCACTCATCCGAGCGACCCGCTTGACCGCGACCCTCGACCGGCGTTTCCTAAAGGGGGGACAAGGGGGGAGCGCACGACGGGGCCGGCACGCCGGCTCCGGTGGGACGGTGGGGTGGTCGCGGTGCCGGCGTGTCTCAGCTGACCTTCGCGAACATCTCCGACCGCTCCGAGGAGTGCGCGTGGGTCGGTGCGCTGGACAGAGGCGGTCGGACCGTTGGGGCTTCGTTAACCGGGACCGGCTTGCCGCCCGTCGCCTGCTCTCCTCTCGCTGTCACCCATTCTCACTCGAAACCGAGGTCGCGCGGCCCGTCTGGGGGGCCGGAGGCGGCGTCTCTGCTAAACCCCCTGTCACGTCTCTCCGCTGGTCCCGAGGAGATCGCCATGAAGCCCGAGTCCTGTCGCCGTAACTCGCTCGCCGTGATCGTGCTGCTTACCGGTTTCGCGGCCCCATCGGCAGCGGACCTTCCGGAGCGTAACACACAGTACCACGACTCGCTGGATGCGCTGAATCGTGCACTCGGTCGCGGGGGAGACGCGTTTACAAACGGGGAGTCCGTCGACCCATGGAACGGGAACTTGCTCGTTGCGCATCCGGCCAGCGGCGTCGTCCCGATCGACGCCGGCGGCGCATTTGGGCTGTCGCGCGTGTACAACAGCCTCGGGGTGGGCTACGAGGTCGTCGCCGACAAGGACGGTTCGGCGAACGTCATCCTGAAGCGGCGCCTCGTGGGCCGCGGCTGGTTGGGTCTTGGCTGGCGGATGCATCTTGGCCGCATCGCGACCATCGCCCGGTGGACGGAGAATACCGGCAGCTACTCCTCACGGAACACGTTCTTCGAAACCCCAGCGGGAGTGCAGGTCCGCTTCAGTCCGAGGAAGAAGGAGGAGCATCCGGACATTCGGGCCGCTTTCCACCCGCTATGCGATCCAGGCTGGGGTCCTCCTTGCTGCCAAGGACCGTCCCCTACATGCGCCGGATCGCCGATCTGTGACCAGGCAGGATGTGATGAGGAGGCGGCCGTCCCGTACTACACGGTGGAGACGCCCGATGGAGCGACCTACCGGCTCGAAGAGCGAGTCACGGAGAACTTCTCGGACCACACTCATTACGTCCTGAATCACGACCGCGCTGGTTGGTACGTGACGGAGATCACCAACGCGTATCGCCAACGATACGTGCGGGTCGAGTACCACGATGGCCCATATCCGGAGGCCATCAAGCGGATCTGGTACCAGTACTCGGACGGGACGATCGCAGAAATCCTGACGGACGTTTGCTCAGCGGCCGATGTGCCAGGACGTTGTCCCGAGCAGGGGCTCCTTAAGCGCGTCACTTCCCCAGGGCCGCCCGGCGCCACGATCCTCACGGACTTCTTCTATACCACGGTAGCCCTGACTGACGACTACGACGGCACCATGAACGTGCCGCTGCTCGACCATGTGACGATCACAGGCAAGCGCGGGGCGGAGACGGTTGATGGCGGAACGACAACCTATGTCTACGACGGGGTCGGCGCAGCCGGCGCTCCGAGCCAGGGCTTCGGTCCGCTCCTGGAGCGGGTCACCTATCCACTGGGCGCGGCGACCGAGTTCGAGTACGGGGAGTTCCTCCGCGGGTTAAGGCCGAGTGTAGGGAGTCCCGAGACTGGCCCCCTCCGTCTTCGTCCCATCGTAGGTGTGCGTCTTCGGCGCGAGTACGCAGACGGGTACGGAGCGAATGCGAATCGTGCGAGTTGGGCTTGGGAGCGAGCCGGCTACTTCGGGTGCCCCACGGGTGAACCGACTCGCCCTGATGACCTCTTTCGTGTGACCAAGCGGAATCCCGCCGGGGTGACCGAGGTGACGTACTACAACGGCCATCCCTGCGGGCAGGAGGACGAGGACTGGGGATCATGGGGCACGCCGTTTCGAGTGATCCTGTCTGATGGAAGCGGGGAACCCCTCCGCACGGTCGATTTCACCTGGGACTCGACGATCGAGCAGGATGGTGAGATAACCAGGACTCTGAAACAAGAGTCGGTCACGACGTTCGAGGATGACGATCGCTACTGCTTCGATGGTCTAACCGACAAGGGTCCGCGTCGGCAGATCAAGCGTTACTCCGGCTCGCGAACTGGCGGCTATTGGGCGACGGAGACCATTGGGAACGTCGGCCAGTCCTGTGATGCCTCATCGCGAGGATACATGCCGTGTCGACCCGCGCCGGTGGAGCACGAGACAACCGCAAACTACTACAGCAACCCCGCGAACTGTGGCGTGTTTCTCAGCGGGGCCTACAATTGGATGCGGATACGCGAAGGGTCAAGTCCTCTCTCTAGTTTAAGCCAGAGCGTCAGGCAGGAGATGTCCATCAACTGCCAAGGCGCTATCGAGCGGCGCACCTTGATCGACAACTGGAACGCGACGACGCCGGCCAGCGACGATACGGTCATAGAAACGACATTCGATGCCCTCGGGAATCGCGAGACGGTTTCCTGGACAGGCGGCCAGTCGTACCCGAACGGCGAGTCCGCGCGAAGCTACAGCATGTGGTATGCGACGGCGCACGGCATGCCGGAGGAGGAGAAGATCACGACCACACCGGCTGCTGGGGAGACGGCGTTGAACTGGAAGACGCTCGACCAGGACGTCGCCCTCGGTGGGTTCGTCACCGCGACGCGCGACCCCTCCGGGATCTCCACGACCGTCGACTACGATGCACTCGGCCGCCCCGTCCTCGTACAGCGCCCGGGTACGTCGGAGAACCCGGTGCGCACCGTCTACGACGGGATGAACGCCGGTGGCCCGCGGGAGATTCGCCAGCTTTCCCCCGACGCACTGCAGTTCAACCCCGGCGACCACGCGCAGCAATTCGCCGCACAACGCCTCGACCCGTCAGGCCGGGTCGTCCGGACGCGCAAGGCGCTCGCCGATGGGTCCATCGTGGCCCAACTGACGGCGTTCGACGACATGGGCCGCGTCGTCTTCGTCTCGGAGTGGATGCTGGAGAGCGATCTCCCTCCGACAACGGGGGCACCGACGTGGCAGGTTGATCGCGACGGCGACGGACAGATGGACTACAGGATCTATGGGATTCCGCTGGCCAATGGCCGCCCGCGCGGAACCGTGCTGTTCTATGGGCCGCCAGCGAATCCGAACGGGCACGACCCCCTCGATCTGAGCCGCACCGATGCACTGAATCGTGTCCACCGCGTCGAGCGTGCCGATGGCTCGGTCACAGAGATCGAGCACTGTGGTCTTCACGAGCAGGTGACAGAGAAGGCCGCAACGCTCGATCCAGACGGCGACGGTGTGACAACCACGGCCGATCTCGTCACACGGAGGTACCGAGACGGGCTCGGACGCCTGGTACTCGTGGACTCGCCGCCCGGAAACGCCGACGCGGAGTACACCTACGACGCCGCCGGCGGCTTGGTGAAGGTGAATCTCGTGCAGTTTGGAACCGCGAAGGATCCGTTCGCAGCGTGGCTGCAGTCGCCGCTGCCGGATGGCCAGGTCCGCCGCTTCAACACGGACGGGCTCGGGAGAGTCCGGCACTCCCTCGTGCCTGAGGAAGATGTCGCGGGCTCGCACGTCGAGTGGGATGGGGCCTCCCGGCAGCACGGGCGCGAGACGCTGGCGTTCGACAACTGGGGCAATCCTCTGGCCTGGACCGACCCGCTCGGCACCGAACGCGGGTACCGGTTCGAGGCCCGCTATGATCTGGCAGGCCGACTCGCGAAGCTCGAGCGGGTGCACATTAGTTCGAGTGGGGCCGAGGATGCCAAGACGCATGTCAGCGACGGATTCGAAACGGGGACCCTCGCAGGCTCCGGCTGGGAGGAGGGTTACCTCTCCGGCACGGCGTTCAACAGTCTCGACGGAGGTCGCACGCCCTACTGGAAGGTGGAGTCGTACTCGAGCCTCGCCTCATGTGGAACGCCCGTATCGTCACCACCCGCTGCGGCGGGGGCAAACATCCGCGGCCTGCACTTTGGGACCGGCTGTGGCTACAACGACGCCCCGGCCGAGGCACGCATTCTGCGACAGAAGTTCTACTCCGTGAAGCGCGACGACGTGCTGACCTTCAAGTTCTGGCGTCAAGTTCGCGAAGGCGCCTCGGATCGCGATCTGCTGAGTGTCTATGTCGCCCGAGGGCATGCCGACTCCCTCGGGGATCGCAAGCTCCTGCTTCGCATGACGCCCGCACAGGCGTCCTACGCCCAGTGGCAGCGCGTGCCGGACATCCGGATCGCCGACGTCTATCAAGCCGTCGGGGGCGCGGGAGGCTGGCCGGAAGGTACAACAGAGAACATCCAGGTGCTGTTCGTCTTCGAGAAGGGTGACACGACGAGCAATACCGGGGTTGGGCTCCTGATCGACGATGTCTTCGTAGGCCGACGGGGGCGCGAGACGCTCGCCGAACTCAAGTACGACGAAACGCACTGCCAGAGCAGCACCGTGCTGGTCGACGCCTGCCAGTTGGGCGTGGAAACGGTCGATCGCGCGGCGGGGAAGCTCACGACTGCACGCAGCTTCATCGGGGGTTCGAGTGGGGCGACCGCCGGGGCGATCGTCGACGAGCGTCGGCTCGTCTACCGCGGTCTCGGGGGCCGCCTCTCCGGCGAGGATCACTTCGTGGACTGGCGCGGCGTCCTGTCAGAGGGACCGTCCACCGCATGGACACGCTGGACCGGGAACTACTCCTACGGAGCGGATGGCGCACTCCAGCGCCTCGTGGCGCCGTATCTGCCCGGAGGCGAGAAGCGAGAGTACGCGATGGCGTATCAGCACGGCTTCCCCGTACGAATCACGAACGCAGTAAGCGGCTACAATTTCGTGTCGTCGGTCGCGTACGGGGCACCCGGAAGCTCGACGACCATCAGCTTCGGTAACGGCACCTCCCAGGTAATCGGTTCTGACGTCCTGGGACGGACGACCGCGATCACCGGAGACGTCCCGAATGACGGAGCGACCAACCTTCAGACGGACTGGCAGACGGGGGACTTCTCGTTCGACAATGCCGGGAACATCCTCAGCATGGACGGTTCAGCGAGCTTCGGGTACGACGAAGGAGGCCGCCTCACCCGAGCCGCGGTCCTGCCCCAAAACTCTCCGTCCGGAGACACCCGGCGCGAGGTCATGCGATACCGCTATGACCGATATGGGAACATGATCGAGAGCTGGCGCGATCCGAATGGGCCGGCCCTGAATCAGGCCATCCTCACGTTTGCGTCGTCGTGCATCGGGGGCGCGTGCGACCGGAACCAATTCAGTTCGACGTCATGGATGGGCGTCGGCGGGGGGTACGACGCGAACGGAAACACGACGGCATTCGCCAGTCAACTGGCGACGCAGGCCGGTGCCACGTGGACGGCCTCGAAGCAGATGGACACGTACTACGAAGGTGGAACGCCATGGGGTAGTGGCACCCCCGGGCAACGGTATCTCTATGACGCCTCCGGGTTCCGCGTGGTTCGCTGGGACGTCGGTACGACGGGTCTACCGCTCATCACGCTACGCGGTCCGGACGGCACGGCGCTTGCGGAGTACGAGGCCCGGCCGGGAGGCGCCGCGCCTGCGCTGGTGCGGGACCTGGTCCACGGGCTGGGCCGCGTCCTCGTTGAACGCGAAGTCACCAACCCGGCCCCGCTGGCGACGGCAGGCAGCCCGTTCGTCTCGGGCAGTTCCTATGGCATCGACGTCAGCACGGGCGCAGGGAGCTACACTTTGGATGTGGAGACGCGCAGCGGCTGGTCGAACCTCCATGCGGGTCTGGTGGCGACCACGGCTGGTCGGATCTTGGTGCCGGAGTCAGAGCTCCTAGCCGGTGAGTCGAACTTCCTGCGTTTCCGGAAGGAGTCGCCTCCGGAGACCGGCTATTCCGCTCCGGTGACATTGACACTTGACCCTACGGTGAACAGCGCGTCGCCGAACCAGGTGCGATCGCTGGCGGTGAGTCGCTCCGGGAACAACATCCTCCTGCGTTGGTCGGTGGCGACCGACAACGGAAAGGGATTCCGCATCTACTTCCGGCCCAAGGACGGTGGAACGACGGTGCTGCTGACGCCGCAGGGCCTCGCGTCGACGGCGCGGAGCTACACCGTCTCGAGCCAGGCGCTAGCCTCAGGCTGCCTAGAGTTCTTCCTACGGCAGTTCACTGTACAGGGCGAAACGGCAGATGGCCCGCACACCGACCTGGGAACGCCGCTTGCGGGCAGCGACGGACGAGCAAACGATCCGTGCCAGCCGGGAGGTGGGAGCGGTTCGAACGCACCTTCTGGATACACGTTCCTGGAGCACTTCCAGATGCGCGATCACCTCGGATCGCTCCGAGTCGTGTCCGACGAGACCGGCGCAGTGGAAGAGAAGCTCGACTTCTACCCCTTCGGGCAGGAGATCAGCTTCGGGACGCTCGGCGATGAAAGCGAGCGCAAGTACACCGGCCACCAGCGCGACGGACGGACCGGGCTCGACTACATGATGGCGCGGTTCAAGGCGCCGTGGATGGGGAGCTTCCAGAGCCCCGACCCGATCGATGACGTATCTCTCGACGTGCCGTGGTCGTGGAACAGGTATGCGTATGTGAGGGGGAACCCGGTGCTGCTCCTCGACCCCACAGGACTCGCTAGCCTGAATATCTTCGAATGTACGAAGATAGGTGGGTGGTGGGTGGACGGGAAATGCGTCCTCCCCGCGGTCGAGGTCACTGTACGCCCCAAGTTCCGACTACGGGGTTTCCGTATCCCGCTTCGGGGCGGCTTCGGGTTCGGCAGAGGGGCGCCGGGACTGCCGGGCCCGCCTACACCGCCGGGTCCGGACGACGCCAGGCCTCCCTGTGTTGAGATCGAGCCGGAGACTGAATGGTGGCGGTACATGGGCTCGGTGGAGAACACCTTGGAAGGCCCGGTCGGTGCCTTCGTAGTCGGATTCGGAGACGGCGCTTCGATGGGGATTGTGCCCTTTCTGCGCAGCGCAGAGAACTGGCAGCGGGTCGATACGGGCGGCTGGTACTTGGCGGGGAACGTCACAGGAGAAGCCTGGATGGCTGTCGCTTCCGCCGGAGCTACAGCGGAAAGGAACGTCTTCATCCACCACCTGCCCGGGGGACCCTACAAAGGGTTCCTCGGACAGCCCAAGAGCACGGAGTGGATACGCAAGTTCCTTCTTCGCTGGGGAAAGGATAAGGGACAGACGTGGCACATGAACCTCGTCGGCAAGTGGCATGTTCCAGCTCAATGTCACTAGGGAGTTACAACGTGAAGTTGGAGCTACGGAAGTTGACTCGCCGCGCTCGTCGGTGGGGAAACCCCTCGCCGACGGACACCGTTCCAGGCCTATTGGAGACGCTCGAGGAATGTACTCAACGCGTCCTGATCGTTGACTCAGACGTAGACAGCAGATTCCTGAGCCGCATGAAGTTGACGAGAATAGTGCCGCTTGGTGCGGGGTCTGTGGCAAATGGCCGGAGGAGAATGGAGCGAGGCAGACCGCTATTATCTGGAGATGCTGCTGACTGAATACCGATTGGCGGCGTGGTTTGTTTCTACGCGCGACTCTTTACTCGTGCACAATGTGCAGCGCTACTATTCAAGTAGTGAACTTGTCCCGGACCTATGGAAACTGCTGCCGTGGCTCAGTGAAGAGATGCGTTCCGGATTGGTCGCAGCATTGGACCGGACAACGGGGACCGAAGCCGTTGTCTCGTTTGCCGGCGAAGAGTCTTTCGTCGTCATGGGGATGGTGCAAAAGATGGCTCTCTTGTAATAGGTGTGGGTAGCCGGACTCGGTCATTGGGCGGGTAGAGTGCGATCGCCGGGCCGGGTTCGGGGATTTCCGAGCCTCGCGGCGGAGGCCGGAATCGAGCCGCCGCCGAGGAGGGTGAGTGCGCACGGAATCAGCACCTAACATGTGGGTTGCGAAGCTCACAAGTGGGAGCCCCCTCCGTGCGCCTGAACACGGTAATTCGGAAGCTGCTCGGTGTCATCAACATCGTGGTCGAGGACCTGGAACTGGTTCCAGAGGGACTGGTGATCCGGCTCCGACCGAGGACGCGCAAGCCGCGCTGCGGAAAATGCGGGCACCGATGTCCGGGCTATGACCGGAGCCCGCCGCGCCGATGGCGTCACCTCGCCCTGGGCCGCTGGCCGTTCTGGCTGGAATACGCGCCGCGACGGGTCGAGTGCCGGCGCTGCGGGGTCACCGTGGAACAGGTGCCCTGGGCGGCGCACGGATCGCGGTTCACGCGGGAGTTCGAGGAAATGACGGCCTATCTGGCTCAGCGGATGGACCGGACGGCGGTGTGCCTGTTGATGGGCATCGACTGGCGGACCGTCGGCACGATCGTGGCGCGGATCGTCCAAGAGCGCCTCGACCCCCAGCGGCTGGAGAACCTGTACGTCATCGGCGTCGACGAGATCTCGTTCCGCCGACACCACAACTACATCACGGTGGTCGTCGACCACGCACGGACGCGGGTCGTCTGGACCGGCGAAGGCAAGAGCTCGGAGACCTTGGAGCGCTTCTTCGCGGAGTTGGGGCCGGAGCGCAGCCGGAAAATCGAGACGGCCACGATCGACATGTCCCCGGCGTACATCAACGTCCTGGAGGAACGAGCGCCGCAGGCCCAGATCGTCTTCGACCGCTTCCACGTCCAGCGGCTCGCGAGCGATGCGGTCGATGAAGTGCGGCGCGAGCAAGTCCGTCAGGTGAAGGGCACCGACGACGCCACGTGGATCAAGGGAACGCGCTTCGCCCTGCTGAAGAACCCGTGGAACCTGACCGGGTTGGAGCGGCTTCGTCTGAGCGCCGTGCAGCGTCGCAACCGGTCGCTCTACCGCGCCTATCTGCTCAAGGAAACGCTCGCCAAGACGCTCGACTACTTGCAACTCGGCCGAGCGAAGAAGGCGCTCGGTCAGTGGCTCTCGTGGGCCACGCGCTCGCGCCTGAAGCCGTTCGTCAAGCTCGCGCAGACCATCAAGCGCCACAAAGACGGGATCCTCGCCTACATCCCCGGTCGACAGACGAACGGACTCACCGAGGGGCTGAACAACAAGACCCGCCTCATCACCCGACGCGCCTACGGCTTTCACAGCGCCGAAGCCCTCGAGGCCATGATCCACCTCTGCTGCGGCGGCATCACCCTCAATCCACCCCTCCCTTCACCCACATCTACTCCATGAGGTCCCAAAAGATGTTGTAGACCACCGAGTTCGGTTGGTAACCGGTGTAGGGGTCCAGCGACTTTGGAGCGCAGCCAGACGCGGTTGTCGCCGTCGCAAAGGCCGTCGCGAGCGCTCTGCGGAAGGCTCGACGAAGGCGCTGACCAAGTTGTTGGAAAGGAGGGAGTTGCCGCTCGGCGCGAGCCCGGGCGGGCAGTTTGGGATGAGTTGCGATCGGGGAGCCAATCCTCCACTTTTCGAACTTCGGGCGGGGCGGTTAACGGGGAAGGTGTGTTCGGGCGACCCCCGGTTACCGCAGCGGCGCGAGGGGGCGCGCGAAGGCGGGTGCCGGCCAGCAGGCGACGGCGCTCTGCGGGCGGCCTGGACCGAACGCGGCCGAGGCAAACGCGTCGCCCGACTCCGTGTTGCAGGCGCCGAAGAGGGGCGCGTCCAGACGGGGGACGGCGTTACCGCGACTCGCGGAGTCCGAATCCCACTTCAGTCTCCTGGCCACCGCGGAGGGCGTCAGCGTGCCGGCCTTCGCTCCGGAAAGGGCGTCCCCAGCAGCACCGCCGGGGCCAGCGCGGCATCGAGCGCGGCAGCGAGGCGCGGCGCGGTCCAGGCCGGATCGACGTCGGCCAGCGACCGCACGAACTCCAGGTGGCTCCGCAACCGCCGGTACTCCGGCTCGCGGGGCGGGTGCTGGAGGTAGCGCGGGAGCAGCGCCAGGTCCGGGTCGGCGAGGATCGTGACCGAGTAGTAGACGAGGCAGCGGTCCTTGTGGATGCAGGCCCCGGCGATCTTGCGCCCGCCGAGCGCAAGGTCGGAGATCCCCTCGCAGGTCGCGCCCGGCAGCCCGATTCGCGCCAGTCCGTCGAGCACGAATCCGGAGATCCAGTCGAAGGCGGTCCGGATCCCGGGGAGACCCTCGACCGGCAGTGCGATCGAGACGACGACGTTCCCGGGGTCGAGGACCACCGCGCAGCCGCCGCCGGCGCGGCGTACGACCGGGACCCGGTCCGCGACGATGGCCGGGACGTGAAGCTCGCGCTCCGGCTTGCTGCCGGCACCGAGGACGACGAGCGGACCGGCGGGGCGCGCCACCGCCAGCCGCGTCACCCCGTCGGCGCGCACGGCGGCGAGCAGCGCGTCGTCGGCGTCGTAGCGACCGATCGTGAGCGGCACGGACGGGCGGGAATCGTAGGGGCCGCCCTCCGTGGCGGCCCGCATCGCGATCTCTCTTCGGGCCGGCACGGAGGCCGGCCCCTACGGTTTTTTGAGGAAGATGTGGATCGGCTCGCCGGCGGCGACCTCGGCCGCCTCCATCAGCAGCTCGGAGAAGGTCGGGTGCGGGTGGATCGTCGCCATCAGGTCCTCCAGCGTGGCGCCCATCTCCAGCGCCAGCGCCGCCTCGGCGATCAGATCCGAGGCGTGCGGCCCGACGAGGCCGACCCCCAGCAGCAGCCCGGTCCCGGCGTCGGCGATCACCTTCGCCATCCCGTCGATGCTCCCGACCGTCTTGGCGCGGCCCAGCGCGGCCAGCGGGAACTTGCCGACCTTGACCTGCACCCCCTTCTGCTTCGCTTCCTCTTCCGTCAGCCCGGTCCAGGCCAGCTCGGGCTCGGTGAAGACGACCGCCGGGATCGAGACGTTGTCCATCGCCGACTTCTTCCCGGAGATGACCTCCGCCGCGACCTTCCCCTCGCGGCTCGCCTTGTGCGCCAGCGCCGGCCCCGGGACGATGTCGCCGATCGCGAAGATCTGCGGCTCGCGCGTCCGGCAGTCCGGCGCGACCTCGATCAGCCCCTTCGGCCCAGCCTGGATCGCCGTCTTCTCGAGCCCGAGGTTCTCGGTGTTGGGCTTGCGGCCGACGGCGACCAGCACGCGGTCGAACTCGTGCTGCTTGGTCTCGCCCTTGGCCTCGATCGAGACCAGGTAGCCGGGCCCCTTGCGCTCGACCTGCGTCACCTTGGAGTCGATCCAGACGCTCTCGAACCGCTTCTTCGCGCTGCGGTGCACGATCGCGACCAGGTCCGGGTCGGCGCCGGTCAGCAGTTGCGGCAGCAGCTCGACCACCGAGACCTTGGAGCCCAGCCCGGCGTAGACGAAGCCCAGCTCCAGCCCGATGTAGCCGCCGCCGACCACCAGCAGCCGCGGCGGGATCTCCGGCAGTTCCAGCGCCTCGCGCGAGGTCCAGAGCCCCAGGCTCTCGTCGAACGGCATGATCGGCCGCGAGCCGGTCGCCAGGATGCAGTGCTTGAAGCGGATCCCGGAGACGTCGGAGTCCTCGAGCGCCAGGTCGTGCGGCCCGGTGAAGCGGGCGCGGCCGCGCACGACCTCGACCCCGCGCTGCTTGAGGAGGCCCTTGACGCCGGTCGAGAGGCCGTCGACGACCCCCTGCTTCCAGCTCCGCAGGCCGGCCAGGTCGATCGCCGGCGCGGCGAACGAGATCCCCATCTTCTTCGCGGTCGCCGCACCGTGGATCACCTCCACGGCGTGGATCAGCGTCTTGGAGGGGATGCACCCCTCGAGCAGGCAGACCCCGCCGAGGTGCTCGCGCTGCTCGACCAGCACGACCTCCTTGCCCAGGTCGGCGGCGCGGATCGCGGCGACGTAGCCCCCGGGTCCGCCGCCGACGACGACGACCTCGGTCTCCTGGGACAGGCTGCCCATCACCATCGTCAGGCCTCCAGGAGCCAGCCGAGCGGGTCGGACAGGCGGCGGATCACGGCCGACATGAAGCGCGCCGCGTCGGCGCCGTCGGCGATCCGGTGGTCGAAGGTCAGGGTCAGCGGCAGGATCGTGCGCACCACGACCTGGCCGTCGCGCACCACCGGGCGCTGTTCGGCCCGGCCCATCCCCAGGATTGCGCACTCGGGGTAGTTGATCGTCGGGATCAGCCCCTTGCCGCCGAGCGGCCCGACGTTGGTGATCGAGAAGGTCCCGCCGCGCAGGTCGGCGACGTCGATCGCCCCGGCCCGGGCGCGCAGCGCGAGCTGCTCGATCTCGGTCGCGATCTCCGCGATCGACTTGCGATCGGCGTTCTTCACGACCGGGACCATCAGGCCCTTGGGCGTATCGGTCGCGATCCCGACCGAGTAGAACTTCTTGTAGACCAGCTCTTCCTTGAACGGGTCGATCGAGGCGTTGAACATCGGGAAGTCGACCAGGCCGGTCGCGATCGACTTGACCACGAACGAGAGCAGCGAGAGCTTGCCGCCCGGCTGGCCGGCGCGGCGCTCCTGCTCGCGGCGGCGGAAGGCGTCCAGCTCGGTGACGTCGGCCTCGTCGAGCAGCGCGACGTGCGGGACCATCACCATCGAAGTGACCATCCGCCGCGCGACCTTGCGCCGGATCGAGCGCAGCGGCTCGCGCTCCGTCTCGCCGAAGGCCGTGAAGTCGGGAAGCGGCTCCAGCTCGAAGAACGGGATGCCGACCGGCGTACCGGGCGCGGCGGGGGCCGCCTCCTCGTAGCTGGGCTCCGGCTCGACCTCGGGCTCGACGCCGGCTCCGGCGCCCGCGGCCAGCGCGGCCGCGTAGCGGTGCAGGTCCTCGGCGACGATCCGGCCGGCCGGGCCGCTGCCGCGCACCCGCCGGATGTCGATCCCCATCTCGCGCGCCTCGCGGCGGACCGCGGGGGCGGCGGCAACGGGGCCGGTCGCGACGAAGTCGTCGGCGGGCGGCGCGGCCGGCTTCGGCGCGACCTTCGCAGTGGGCGCGGGCTTCGGTCCCGGCGCCGGGGCAGGTGCCGCGGCCGGGGCTGGCTTCGCGGCCGCCGCCGCCGGCTTGGCGGCCGGCGCGACCGCCGCCCCGCCGCTGCCGTCGTCGATCACCGCGATCACCGAGCCGACGGTCACCGTGTCGCCGACGCCGCCGTTCAGCGCCGCGACGGTGCCGCCGCGCGGCGAGGGGATCGTCACCGCGGCCTTGTCGGTCTCGACGTCGACCAGCGGCTCGTCCTCGCGGATCGTCTCGCCGACCGCGACGTGCCACTTGAGCAGTTCACCCTCGTGGATCCCTTCCCCGAGGTCGGGCAGCTTGAACTCGTACACGGCGGCCTCTCCGTTCTCGATTCTCGAGCTAGAAGTCCAGCGTCGCCTCGATCCCGAGGGCGACCTTGTCGGGACCGGGGATGAAGTGCTCTTCGCGGCTGAAGTAGGGCGTGACCACGTCGTAGCCCGTGACGCGCTTGATCGGCGCCTCGAGGTACTCGAAGACGGTGTCGTTGATCGTCGCGATGATCTCGGACGAGGCGCTGTAGAAGCGCGGCCCCTCCTGGACCACGACGCAGCGGCCGGTCTTCTTCACCGACGCGGCGATCGTCGCCTGGTCGAGCGGCGCCAGCGTCAAGAGGTCGATCAGCTCGATCGAGACCCCGCGCCGCTCCTGGACCTCGGCGATCGCCTGCTGCGTCGCGCGCATCATCGCGCCCCAGGTCACGACGGTCAGGTCCGCGCCTTCCTGCACGACCTGGGCCTGGCCGATCGGGAGCGTCTCCTCCTCCTCCGGCACCTCCTCGCGGAAGGCGCGGTAGGAGCGCTTGGGCTCCATGAAGACCACCGGGTCCGGGTCGCGGATCGCGGAGACCAGCAGCGCCCGCGCGTTGCGGGGCCCCGAGGGGATGACGACCTTGATCCCCGGCATCAGCGCGTACATCGACTCGCGCGCCTCGGAGTGGTGCTCCAGGGCGCGCACGCCGCCGCCGTAGGGAAAGCGCATCACCAGCGGGCAGGTGAAGTGGCCCAGCGTGCGTGAGCGGTAGCGCGTGGCGTGCCCTTCGAGCTGCCCGATCGCCAGGTACGAGAAGCCGTCGAACTGCATCTCGCAGACCGGCTTCAGGCCGGCCAGCGCCATCCCGATCGAGGTCCCCAGGATCCCGGACTCGGCCAGCGGCGTGTCGATCACGCGGGCCTCGCCGAACTTCTTGTAGAGCCCGGCCGTGACGCGGAAGACGCCCTCGTTGATCCCGACGTCCTCGCCCAGGACCAGGACACTGGGGTCCTTCTCCATCTCCTGCAGCAGGGCGAGGTTGATCGCCTGTACCATCGTCATCTTAGCCATGGGACTTGCTCCGCTGCAGGGCCGCGAGGAACTCGGTGCGCTGCTCCTCCAGGCAGGCGTGGCGCGTGCCGTAGACGTGGTCGAAGGCGGTCTCGGGGCGGGCCACCTCGCGCGTCTCGTACTCGCGCACTCCGGCATCGATCTCGTGCTTGATCTCTTCCAGCAGCGCGGCTTCCCGGTCGTCGTCCCACAGCTTCTTCCCGCGCAGGTAGACCCGGAAGCGGATCAGCGGGTCGCGCTTCTCCCACTCCTTCACCTGCTCGTCGCTGCGGTACTTCGTGGGATCGTCGGCGGTGGTGTGCATCATCAGGCGGTAGGTCAGGGCCTCGATGAAGGTCGGCCCCTCGCCGCGGTAGGCGCGGTCGAGCGCCTCGCGCGTCACCTTGTACATCGCCAGCGCGTCGTTGCCGTCGACCCGCAGCGAGGGCATTCCGAAGGCCAGCCCCTTCTGCGCGATCGTTTCGGAGACGGTCTGCTTCGTGATCGGCGTGCTGATCGCCCACTGGTTGTTCTGGCAGATGAAGACCGCGGGCACCTTCCAGACCGCGGCCATGTTGGCCCCCTCGAGGAAGTCGCCCTGCGAGGTCGCGCCGTCGCCGAAGAAGGTGACGACCGCGGCGTCCTTCTCGCCGCGGTACTTGAGCGCGTAGGCCACGCCCGCCGCGTGCGGGATCTGCGAGCCGACGATGACCGCGATCGGCAGCGTGTTGGGGGCGCCGGGGAAGACGTTCCCTTCCTCCTGGCCGCCCCAGAACATCAGGACCCGCGAGAGCGGCACGCCGCGCATCAGCATCCCGCCCAGCTCGCGGAAGGCGGGGACCAGCCAGTCGCGCTCGGTCATCGCGAGCAGCGGGCCGCACGAGGCCGCCTCCTGCCCGGTCGAGGGGCTGAAGGTCCCCAGCCGCCCCTGGCGCTGCAGCTTGAGCATGCGCTGGTCGGCCTCGCGGCCCAGCACCATCCCGCGGTAGAGCTTCAGCAGCTGGTCGTCCGCCAGCTTCGGGTCCAGCTTCGGATCGACCTTCCCGTCCTCCTCCAGCACCTGGAGGAAGGGGATGGTGAAGGTCCGGGTGTCCTTGAACGACATGGTCGGTCCTTTTCGGCGGGCGGCTGCCGGACCGGGCGATAAGAGCGCCCCGAAGCGGGGCCGCGCCACCCCGGAAAACGGCCCGCGAGTCTAACGCGAATCGCCCCCCGGTCACAGGATCGGGCCCCCCGTCTGCCCGACGGCGCCCTAAACCAACTGGTACACTTCGTTGGACTTATCCGGACGCGGTGGCGGAGCCGAGGCCGGAACGGGGGAGGAGGGATCGCCGTGGCCGGAGAGGATCTCGCACGCATCGTCGACGAGGCTGCCCGCGCGGGGGGCGCGGGCGGCGTGGACCGGGTGGACCGGGTGGATCGGGGGCGGGGCGTGATGCTGGGGCTGGCCGCCGGCAACGCGCTCGGCGTGCAGGCCGAGTTCTGGGACGCCGACGAGATCGCGGCCGCGCACCCGAACGGGCTGCGCGAGATCGATCCAGCCGAGCGCCTCCACCCCTGGGACGACGACCTGGCCCAGGCCGCGCTGCTGGCCGAGGCGATGCTCGCCGGCGACGGGCGGATGAGCAGCGAGGACCTGGCCCGGCGGCTGGCCGCGTGGTTCGACGGGAACGGCCGCGGGATCGGGAACCTGACCTACCGGATCGTCGAGTCCTGGAAGCGCGGCGTGCCGGCGGCCGACGCCGCGCGCCGGGCTTGGGAGGAGACGCACCCGCGCGCGGCCGGGAACGGCGCCGTGATGCGCTGTGCGCCGGTCGCGGTGCGCTGGCAGCGCCAGGGCGCCGTGCTGGTCGAGGAGAGCGCGCGCTCGTGCCTGGTCACGCACTTCGACCCGCGCTGCGTGATGAGCAGCGTCGCGCTCAACGTCGCGATCGCCGCGGCGCTGGGCGGCGCGACCGTCGACCTGGAGCGGCTGGCGCGCGCGATCCCCGAGGAAACCCACGACGAAGGGCAGACCGCGGACGCGATCCGCGCCGCGGCCGGCGAGACGCCGGAGGCGATGCAGCTCGACCGCGAGCCGGGGAGCGGCTACACGCTGCTGGCGATGAAGGTCGGGCTGTGGGCGGCGACGCGCGCCACGGACCTCGAGGAGTCGCTGGTGCGGGTGGTCTCGCTGGGCGGCGACACCGACACCAACGGGGCGGTTGCCGGCGCGGCGCTGGGGGCGCGCTTCGGCGCGCGCGCGATTCCGGCGCGCTGGATCGAGCGGCTGCGCGATCCGCAGCGGCTGATCGAGCTGGCGGACGGGCTCACCGCGCAATCGTAGGGGCCGCCCTGCGTGGCGGCCCGAATCACGAAAAACAACGGGCCGGCACGGAGGCCGGCCCCCACGGATTCGCGATGAACCGGGACGGGCCGGCACGGAGGCCGGCCCCTACGGTCATTTCTTGGCGGCGGCCGCGGCCGGCTTGTTCTTCGCGCGGGCCAGCTCGTCGTCGATGATCTTCGCGAAGGCGTCCAGCGGCTGTGCGCCGTTGACGAAGCGACCGTTGACGAAGGCGGCCGGGGTCCCGGTCACGCCCAGCGCCTGGCCGGACTTCATGTCGGCCGCGACCTCGGGGGCCCGCTGGCCGGAGTCGAGGCAGGCCTTGAACTTCGTCATGTCCAGCCCGGTCTCGGTCGCGTACTGTTCCAGGTTGGCCGGCGCCAGCGCGCGCTGGTTGGCGAACAGCTTGTCGTGAAACTCCCAGAACTTGCCCTGCTCGTTGGCACAACCCGCGGCTTCGGCCGCCTTCTGAGCGTTCTTGTGGAACGAGAGCGGGAAGTCGCGGAAGACGACCACGACCTGGTCGCCGTACTTCGCGCGGACCTGCACCATCGTCTCCTCGACCTTGGTGCAGAACGGGCACTCGTAGTCGGAGAACATCACGATCTGGACCGGTGCGTCCTTCGGCCCGCGCATCGGGTCGTCGTCGACCGGCACGACCGCGCGCGGCGGGTCGAGCATCGTGACGACCGTGGTCCCTTTGGTGAGGCTGTCGACCAGGTCCACGTACAGCTTCTGCTTCTCCTGCTGCTGGAGCTGCTGGATGATCCGCGGCTTGACCTGGTCGAGCGGCTGGCCCTGCACCAGGCGCGGGTTCTCGTTGTAGAACTTCTGCACCTGCTCGTCGGTCGGCATCGAGACCTTCTTCTCGACCCGCTCGTCGATGATCTGCTCGACGGTCTTGCCTTCCTTCTTGGCGAGGTCCTCGAGCAGCAGGTCGTCGACCATCTGGTCCAGGTACTGGGCGAGGATGTCGTACTCCTGCTGCCGGACCTTGGCGAGCGCGCTCGCCGCCTCCTGGGTCAGCTGGGCGCGGGTGATGGTCTTGTCGCCCACCTTGGCGACGACCTCGGAGGCCGGGTCGGCGGCCACCGCGAGGCCGACCGCGAGGGCCGCGGCAGCGAGGACGAGAACGAACTGACGGAAGGACTTCATGAACCGGGTCTCCTCTGGCGGCGGGGCCTTGCCCGGCGGGCGCTCACCCGGACCGCGACCCGGAAGGCTATCCGGGGTGGGGCGGGGCGGCAAATGGCGCGCCGCCCGGGGCGGCCCAAGGTGGGGCGGAGGGCGGCGCCGGCCCATAATCACCGTCCCTTCCGGAGGACCGACCCGCGATGCCCGCCCCCGACCCCGCTCCCGGCTTCGGCCTGGCCCCCCACCCGCGGCTTCCCGCGCCGGCCGGGCCGGTCGTGCTGCTGATCATGGACGGCGTCGCGATCGGGCCGGGGGACGCCTTCGACGCGGTCGCGGTGGCCCGCACCCCGACGCTCGACCGGCTGCGCCGCGAGGCGCTCTACCGCACGCTCAAGGCCCACGGGACGGCAGTCGGGCTCCCGTCCGACGCCGACATGGGGAACTCCGAGGTCGGTCACAACATCCTCGGGGCCGGCCGGGTCTTCGACCAGGGGGCCAAGCTGGTCGATCGGGCGCTCGAGACCGGCAGCGCCTGGCGCGGCGCCTGGCGCGACGCGATCGCTCACCTGGCGCGGACCGGCGGGCGGCTGCACCTGATCGGGCTGCTGTCGGACGGCAACGTCCACTCCCACGAGAAGCACCTGCACGCGCTGCTGCGGCGCGCGGCGGAGGACGGGGTCGCGCGGGCCTACGTCCACCCGCTGCTCGACGGGCGCGACGTGCCGGAGACCTCGGCGCTGGAGTACGTCGACCGGCTCGAGGCGGTGCTGGCCGAGCTGCGCGCTGGCGGGCGCGACTACCGGATCGCCTCCGGCGGCGGCCGGATGGTCACGACGATGGACCGCTACGAGGCCGACTGGGCGGTCGTCGAGCGCGGCTGGAAGGCGCACGTCCATGGCGAGGGGCGCGGCTTCCCGTCGGCGCGGGCGGCGATCGAGACCTTCCGCGCCGAGCAGCCGGGGGTGATCGACCAGTTCCTGCCGCCGTTCGTCGTGGTCGGCAGCGGCGGTGCGCCCGTGGCGCCGATCGAGGACGGCGACGCCGTGATCTTCTTCAACTTCCGCGGCGACCGCGCGATCGAGATCAGCCGGGCCTTCGAGGAAGGGGAGGGGTTCGACCGCTTCGACCGGGGCCGCCGCCCCGACGTCTTCTACGCCGGGATGATGCTCTACGACGGCGACCTGGCGATCCCGTCGCGCTTCCTGGTCGACCCGCCCGAGGTCCAGAAGACGCTGGCGGAGTTCATGGCCCGCAACGGGATCGCGCAGTTCGCGGTGGCCGAAACGCAGAAGTACGGCCACGTCACCTACTTCTGGAACGGCAACCGCTCCGGGATGTTCGATCCCGAGCTGGAGGAGTACCTCGAGGTCCCCTCCGACCGCGTGCCGTTCGAACAGCGCCCGTGGATGAAGTCGGCCGAGACCGCCGACGCGGTGATCGCGGCGGTGCGGAGCGGGCGCTTCCGCTTCATTCGCGCCAACTTCGCGGCCGGCGACATGGTCGGGCACACCGGCAGCCTCGAGGCCGCGATCCTGGCGGTGCAGGCGGTCGACCAGGCGATCGCGCGGGTCCTGCCGGTCGTGCTGGCGGCGGGCGGGACGCTGGTCGTCACCGCCGACCACGGCAATTCCGACGACATGGCCGAGCGCGACAAGGCCGGCCGGCCGCAGCGCGACCCGACGGGCCGCGTCCGCTCCCGCACCTCGCACACGCTCAACCCGGTGCCGTTCCTGGTGCTCGACGGCGCGGGGCGCGCGCTGGCGCTGGCCGAGGACCTGCCCGGCGCCGGGATCGCGCACGTCGCGGCGACGCTCCTGACGCTGCTCGGGTTCGCGCCGCCCGCCGAGTTCGACGCCTCGCTGGTGGTGCCGGCGTGAGCCCGCGCGAACTGGGCGACGACCGTGCCGGCGGCCGCGACTGGCTGGCCCCCGGCTTCATCGCGGCGATGCCGCAGCTGGACGATCCGAACTTCCGGCGCACCGTCGTGCTGCTGCTGCGCCACGACGAGGACGGCGCGCTGGGACTGGTGATCAACCGTCCGGTGCCGCTCTCGGTCGGCGAGCTGTGCCGCTCGCAGGAGATCGCGTACCAGGGCCCCGACGATCTGCCGGTCTTCGGCGGCGGGCCGGTCCAGGGCGAGAGCCACCTGCTGGTCCTGCACGGCGACGCGCCGCTCCACCCGGGCGGCTCGGAGGACGAGGTCGAGATCGCTCCCGGCGTCTTCCTGGTGACGGCGCGCGAGGGGCTCGAGACGCTGGCGCAGCGCGGCAGCGCGCGGCTGCGCTGCTTCCTGGGCTACTCCGGCTGGGGCGCGGGGCAGCTCGAACGCGAGCTGGCCGAGGGGACCTGGGTTCCGCTCGAGGCCAGCGACGAGTTCGTCTTCTCGCCCGACCCCGAGCGCGTCTGGGAGCGGGCGCTGCGCCGCGGAGGGATCGACCCGTTCACCCTCGTCCCCGGCGGGCCACCGTCGTGAGGCGGGTCGCGCGCCGCCGCGGCCGTCCCGGCGTCGCTTTTCGTTGTTCCGTCGCGCCGGGACCCGTACTTTCCGGGCCGTGAGGGAAGGTCTTCGGGACGACTGCCCGCCCCACCGGCGGCGCAGGATGCTTCCTGCCGCGGTGCGGCTGGGCTGCGTCCTGCTGGCCCTGGCCTGGGTGTTCGGCGGGGGCCTGGCGCTGGCCGCCGACCGCGACGGGGACGGCGTCCCCAACGGCCAGGACAACTGCCCCACGGTCTTCAACCCCGACCAGGCCGATGCCGACTCCGACGGGACCGGCGACGCCTGCGAGGACTGCGTGCTCGACACCGACGGCGATCTCGTCTGCGACGTGATCGACAACTGCCCGCTCTCGCCCAATCCGGACCAGGCCGACGCCGACGGCGACCTGGCGGGCGACGCGTGCGACTGCGCGCCGGCCGACGGCGCGGTCTACGCGCGCCCCGCGCGGGTCGCGCCCGGGCTGACGATCGCGTCCGACCGCGCGACGATCGGCTGGCCGGCGGCGATCGACGCGCGCGGCTGGTCGATCTACAAGGCGCGGGTTCCGGCCGGCCAGCCATTCTCGTACCGCCACACCTGTTTCGCGCGCGATCTGCTGGCGCCGGAGGCGGCCGACTCGCTGGTGCCGGTGCCGGGCGAGGCCTTCTACTACCTCGCCGCCGCGCTCAACTGCTTCGGGGAGTCGGACCTGGGCGTCGACGCGGCCGGCGCGGTCCGGCCGGGCCCCGACGCCTGCACCGATGGCGACGCCGACGGGGTCTCCGACGCGCTCGACCTCTGCCCGGCGGTGAGCGACCCGGCGCAGGCCGACCGCGACCGCGACGCGATCGGCGATGCCTGCGACGCCTGTCCAGACGACGCGCCGAACGACCTCGACGCCGACGGCGTCTGCACCTCGGCGGACAACTGCCCGGTGGCGGCGAACGGCGACCAGGCCGACGCCGACCTCGACGGGCGCGGCGACGCCTGCGATCCCTGCCCGCAGGACGCGGCCGACGACGCCGACGGCGACGCCCTCTGCGCAAACGCCGACAACTGCCCCGTGCTCGCCAACCCCGACCAGCGCGATGCCGATCTCGACGGCCTGGGCGACGCCTGCGACGGCTGCCCCGAGGACGCCGCGAACGACGCCGACGGCGACGGTGCCTGCGGTGGCGCGGACAACTGCGAGGGGCTCGCCAACCCCGACCAGGCCAACGCGGACGGCGACCCGCTGGGCGACGCCTGCGACTGCGCGCCGCTCGACGGGACGGCCTTCGCGCCGCCGGCGGCGGTCGGAGCGGGGCTCGCGCTGGGCGCCGATCGGGCCACGCTGAGCTGGCCCGCGGTTCCCGGCGCCGCGGGCTACTCGCTCTACAAGGCGCGCCTGGCGCCGGGGCAGCCGTTCTCGTACCGGCACACCTGCTTCGCACGCGACCTGCCCGCGCCGCAGGCGACCGATTCGCGCGTGCCGGTGCCGGGCGAGGTCTTCTACTACCTCGCGGCGGCCGCGAACTGCTTCGGCGAGTCGGGCCTGGGCCTCGATGCGACGGGCGCGGCGCGCCCGGGCCCCGACGGCTGCCCCGACGGCGACGCCGACGGGATCGCCGACCTGCTCGACGTCTGCCCAGCCGTTGCCGATCCGGAGCAGCCCGACCGCGACCGCGACGCAAAAGGCGACCTCTGCGACGCCTGTCCCGACGACGCGCCGGACGATCTCGACCTGGACGGCGTCTGCACCACGGGCGACAACTGCCCCGTGCTCGCCAACGCCGGGCAGGAGGACAGCGACACCGACGGCGCCGGCGACCCGTGCGACGCCTTCCCGCTCGACCCGGCCAACGACGCCGACCGCGACGGGTTCGGGGCCAACGAGGACAACTGCCCGTTGACGCCGAACGCGACGCAGCAGAACCAGGACCTCGACCCGCTCGGCGACGCCTGCGACTGCGCGCCGCTCGAGGGGGGCGTGTACGAGCGCGCGCGGGAGATCGGCCCGGGGCTGCAGCTCGCGGCCGATCGCGAGACGGTCGCCTGGCCGGCCCGCCCCGACGCGCAGCGCTACCAGCTCTACAAGGGCCGGCTCGCGGCGGGCGAGCCCTTCGGCTACCGCCACACCTGCTTCCGCCGCGATCTGGCCGCGCCGGGCGCGGCGGACCCGGCCCGGCCCGCCCCCGGCGCGCTCTTCTACTACCTCGCCACCGCGGACAACTGCTTCGGCGAGGGCGGGACCGGCAGCGCTTCGGACGGCGCGCCGCGGCCGCAGAACGATGGCTGCCCCGACGCGGACGGCGACGGCGTGGCCGACCTGCTGGACAACTGCCCGACGGTCTCCAACCCCGGTCAGGCCGACAGCGACGGCGACGGCAGCGGCGACGCCTGCGACTGCGCCGGCCCCGACGGCGACGGCGACGGCGTGCCGAACAGCTGCGACAACTGCCCCGCCCAAGCCAACCCGGGCCAGGAGGACCTCGACGCCGACGGGACCGGCGACCTGTGCGACCCCGACAAGGACGGCGACGGCCTGGCCGACGCGTCCGACAACTGCCCGTTGAACTTCAACCCCGGCCAGGAGGACCAGGACGGCGACGGGACCGGCAACCCGTGCGATCCCGACCGCGACGGCGACGGCGTCGCCAACGCCTCCGACAACTGCCCGGACCTCGTCAACCCGACGCAGGCCGACCTCGACGGCGACGAAACCGGCAACGCCTGCGATCCCGACCGCGACGGCGACGGCGCCCCGAACGGCGCCGACAACTGCCCCGACGCCGCGAACCCCTCACAGGCCGACGCCGACCTCGACGGGACCGGCGACGCCTGCGAGCGCGACGGCGTGCCGGCGATCGCCTCGGCGAAGTTTGCGCAGGCCTTCGGGGTCTGGCTGGTCGGGACGCCCTACGAGGGGGCCGCCACGCACCTCTCCAGCCGCTGGCGGATCTCGACCGCCGACGGCGCCGCGTTCGACGCCAACGTGATCTTCGACGTCACGACGGCGGTGCCGCCGCTGGCCGAGATGCGCGCGCTGTACGCCGCGCCGCGGACGGCCGGCACGCTCTACGCGCGCGTGTCGTACCGCGACGCCGCGGGCTCGTCGCCGGAGTCCCCGTCCCGCCCGTTCTCGGCCGCGCCGCTGCCGCTCGACGATGGCGCGGCCGGGGCGACTCCCGGCACGATCGAGTTCGCGGACGCCTTCGACGGTCCCGACATCGCCTCCAACCGGCCCGACAACCTCGACCGCGGCGGCGCGTTCTGGCCGCCCGCGCTGGCCGAGCCGACGACCACCGGCGCCGCCTACTTCCGGATCCAGCGCCGCGCCGCGGTCCACCCGTCGGGGAACTCCTCGGCGCGGGCCCAGACCGCGCTCGCGACCGCGTCGGCGGACTCCTTCGTGGTCGCCACGCTGACGCCGGCCACCCCGAACGACCAGAGCTACGACTTCTCGTTCGGGGTGCGCTCGTCCGGCACGGGCGCGACCCACACCTCCTACCGCTGCAAGGTGGAGCGGCTGGTCGCCGACGACACGATCCGTTTCAACAAGTACGTCAATGGGGCGCGGGCCAGCGGCGTCGGTGGCTGGGCCGGCGACCTGGGGCCGGCGCCGTGGCGCGTGCGCTGCGAGGCGCGGACCGAGGGGGACGCGGTGCGGCTCTCGGCCTACGTCTGGAACGGCAGCGCCTGGGAGCTGAAGACGACCTTCCTCGATAACGGCGCCAGCGGCCAGCCGGCCTGGGACGCGCTGCCGCGGATCCTCGTCCCCGGCCGCGCCGTGATCAGCAACGAGAAGTCGAGCCCGGTCCGCTTCGAGGCGATCGCCGCCGGTTTCCTAGGCGCGCGGGTCGAAGCGGTAGCCGCGGGCGCGCACCGTCTGGAAGAAGCGGGGGGCGTCCGGCAGGTCCTCCAGCTTGATCCGCAGCGCGCGCACGAAGTTGTCCACCGTCCGGCGCGTCCCGCGGTAGTCGCCCCCCCAGACGTCCTCCAGGATCCGGCCACGGCCGAGCGCCCGGTCCGGGTTCTCGATGAAGAACATCAGCAGGTCGAACTCCTTGGGCGTCAGGTGGACCACCTCGCCGCGCCGCGTCACGACCCGCGCCTCGGGGTCGACCACGATCTCGCCGAAGCGGCTCGACTCGTCCTTCTCGGGGCGCCGCAGCCGGACCGCGATCCGCGCCAGCAGCTCGCCCAGGTCGAACGGCTTGACGACGTAGTCGTCGGCGCCGGTCCGGAGGCCGCGGATCCGGTCCTCCACCGAGGCCCGCGCGGAGAGAATGATCACGGGCGCGGTGAACCCCTCCTCCCGCGCGTGCTGGAGCACGTAGCTGCCGTCGAGTCCCGGCAGCATCAGGTCGAGGATCACCAGGTCGAACGGCTCCTCGCGGATCAGCTTCAGCGCCGCCTCGCCGCGGATCGCCGTGGCGACCGAGTAGCCCGCCTTGGTCAGCACGATGCGCAGCCCCTCGCGCAGCGTGGCGTCGTCCTCGACCACCAGGATTCGCGCTCCGGCGCTCATCCGCGGTCGCCCAGCGGGATCGTGAAGAAGAAGGTCGCGCCGCCGCCGGGGCGCGCGCAGGCCGCGACGCGCCCGCCGTGGTCCTCCACGATCTGGCGGGTGATCGAGAGCCCCAGCCCGGTCCCGCCGGGATCGGGCCGCCCCTCGGGCGCGTGGCGGTAGAACGGCTCGAAGAGCTGCTCGCTCGGCCCGGGCGGGAGCCCCGGCCCGCGGTCCGAGACCGAGAACACCGCCAGCCGGCCCCAGCGCCGCGCGGTCAGCTCGATCGGGTCGGCGTCCCCGGCGTACTTGGCGGCGTTGCGCAGGAGGTTGCCCAGCGCGTCGGCGAGCGCCTCGGGATCGCCGCTCAGGTTCAGCCCCGCGGCCGGCTCGCGCACCACGACCTGCTCGCGGTCGGGGGCCCGGACCAGCGCGCGCTCGACGACCTGGGCGGCGTCGGTGCGCTGCCGCCGGTAGAGGTGCTTTTTCGAGCGGACCTCGCGCCACTGCAGCGTGCGCTCGACCAGCTCCTGCAGCCGCCGCCGCTCGTGGTCGATCGCCTCGACCGAGCGCCCGGCCTCGGCCGGCAGTTCCATCCCCGACAGGATCTGCGTGTGCAGCCCGATTCCCGCGAGCGGGGTCATCAGCTCGTGCCCCATCTGCGAGAGGAAGGTCTCCTGGATCCGCGCCAGCCGCGCGCCCCGCCCGGTCAGGACCAGCAGCAGGACCGCACCCGCGATCACCGACGCGGCGAAGCTCGAAACCAGCAGCCCGAGCACGATTTGCGCCACATCCTTACGCGCGAAGATCACGCCGATCCCGATCCCGGTGAGTACGACCGTCGGCACGATGACCAGCAGCAGGATCAGCCGCACCACCCGCCGCAGGTTCACCTGCAGCGGATCGCGCGGCGTGCGGGGCGCGCGGAACGGGTGAGAGCGGCGCGGGCTGGGGCTCACGACCGCATTCTAGCGGCCCGGCCCGGATCGTTCATGAATGGCCCGGGCCGGGGGAGCCGTCGCGTCGCGCCGCAGCACGAGGACCGCCGTTCTGCCGACCCGCCCCTCGGCCGCGACGCGGGCGCCCGGGGGCCAGGCCGAGGGGGGGCCCAGCTCTTCCGGCTGGCCGACCGCAGCGCGCGGCGGCTCGCCCGCGAGGAACAGGGCGGCCTCCCGCGGCCGGGAGAGGATCGGTCCGGAGAGCCCGCTGTACCACGCCGCGAGGTCCCCCTTCTTGGCGCCGAACGCGACCGGCGTGCCGGGCCCCACTGCGTCGCGCACGACGGCGCCGAGGCGCGACGCGCCCGCCCCGGCCCGCACCGCCGCCGCGGTCCACGGCGCCAGCAGCCCGGTGGCCAGCGCCAGCACGGCGGCGCCGCCCGCGACCCCGCCGCGCCCGCGCGCGAGCCCGGCGGCGACGAGCGCGAGGCTTGCCGAGCCGGCGATCAGGAAGGCCGCGGCGGCGCGGCGCACCTGGGGCACCTCGAGCGATTCCGGCCCGCGCAGCACGCCCGGAGCGAGCGCGAGCAGCAGGCCCAGCGCCAGCGCCGCGGTCGCAGCCAGCGCGACCAGCGCGCCGGTCGCGCGCCGCACGCGCACCGCCGCGCCGAGCGCCGGCAGGACCGACGCCGTGGTCAGCGCCAGCGCCGGCAGCAGCGGCAGCAGGTAGACCAGCCGCTTGCTCCCGGGAATCGAGAACAGCAGGACTCCCAGGACGGTCCAGCGCAGCAGCCAGGTCCGGCGCGGGTCCGGCGGCAGCCCGCGGCGGACCTCCGGCCAGAGCGCCGCGAGCCCGACCAGCGACCAGGGGAAGAACCCGGTGAGGAGCTTCGGCGGGTAGTACCAGAAGGGGCGCAGGTTGTCCCACGACGCCAGGAAGCGCTGTCCGCTCTCGCGCCAGGTCGCGGCCAGCAGCGGCTCCAACCCGAGCCGCTCCGCCGCCAGCGCCAGCGGCAGCCCGGCGACCGCGGCGAGGACCGCCAGCGGGGCCGGCCGCAGCAGCGGCCGCAGCGAGAAGCGCACCCCGGGGAGCCCCCACGCCGCGAGCGCCGCGAGCGCCGGCCACAGCAGCGCGACCGGTCCCTTGGCCAGCACGCCCAGCCCCAGCGCCAGCCCCGCCAGGGGCCCGCCCGCCCGCCATCCGGCCCCCGCGCGGTCCAGCGCGACGACGGCACCCAGCGTCGCCGCCAGCAGCAGCGGGTCGGTCGCCACCCACGCCCCGCGCATCAGGAACAGCGGCGCCGCGATCAGCATCAGCGTGCCGCGCGTCGCCGCCGGCTCCCCGAACCAGCGCCGGCCGGCGCGGTGGGTCAGCGCGACGGCGCCGAGCGCGGCCAGCAGCGACGGCACGCGCGCCGCGGCTTCCGACGGGCCGCCGAAGGCGCGGAACGCGAGGATCTCGAGCCAGAACAGCAGCGGCGGCTTGTTCAGGTAGGGCCGCCCGCCGTGCTGCGGCACCAGGAAATCGCCGCGCTCGGCCGTCTCGCGCGCGACCATCGCGAAGCGCGGCTCGTCGGGCGCCATCAGCTCGCGCCCGAGCGCGCCCGGCGCGAGGGCCGCGGCGGCCAGCGCGACGCACAGCGCGGTGCGGCGCCAGCCGCCGCGCGGGAGACCGCTCACGGCGGCGGCTCCGCCCCGGGGCCCAGCGCCGCGCGGTTGGCCAGCACCAGCATCTCGTCGCTGCCGATCCTCGCCCGCACGGCCTCGGTCGGCGGCGCGCCCCGGATCTGGCGCAGCAGCAGCGGGGCGCGCCGCTCGCTGACGATCACGAAGTAGGGCGCGTCGCCGTCCAGGCGCGCCGCGAGCGCCGCGACCTCCTCGTCGTTCCCGGGTACGGCCTCGTCCAGCGGGCCGGCGTAGAACGAGTACTGGGCCCGCCACTCGACCATCCCGCCCCGCGCCCCGTCGACCAGCGCGGCGCGCGCCGCGCGGGCGAAGGGGGCGACGGAGTTGCGCACGTCCAGGACCGGCAGCGCGACGCGGATCGCCATCCCGTAGAAGACCGCGAAGGCCAGCCCCAGCGCCGCCAGCGCGCGCCGCGAAGCCGGCCGCAGCGCGGCCGCCAGCGCGGCCAGCCCCACGAGCCCGAGCGCCAGCGCGGGCACGACCGCCGGGAGCGCCACGCCGCGCGCGGCGAGCAGCGCGGGGCCGCGCAGTTCCGCGGCGACGGCCAGCCCCAGCCCGAGCGCGGCGAGCAGCCCGAACGCGGCCCGGACCGGCCGCAGCGCGCGGCCCCCGGTGCGGATCCGATCGCAGAGGTCGAGGGCCAGCCAGATCGCGGCCCAGGGGTAGGCCGGGGCGAGGTAGATCCCGCGCTTTCCGGCCGGGATCGAGAAGAACAGGACCGTGAAGAGGCAGGCCCCGGCCAGCAGCCAAGTGAAGAATCGCGGCCGCGCGGCGCGGCTGCCGCGCGCGAACAGCCCGAGCAGCGCGGCCGGCAGCAGCAGCACCGTCGGCTGGAAGTCGTACCAGGGGACGGCGAGGAAGTACCAGAACGGCTGCTCGTGGTGCCACGACTCCGCGTAGCGCACGACCGTCTGGCGGAACAGGATCTCGGACAGCCAGGCCTGCTGCCCCGAGGTGACGGCGTGGATCGCCGCGGGGACCAGCCAGGCCCCGACGACGGCCGCGTAGGCCGCCCAGGGCGCCCAGCGAAGCAAATCGCGCCACGGGACCGGGCGCCGGGCCAGCCAGGCCCCGAACAGCAGGCCTCCGGCCGGCACGATCAGCCCGACCGGCCCCTTGGCCAGCGTGGCCAGCCCGAACAACGCGAAGGCCCACGTCACGTCGCGCGGCCGCCGCCCGCCCCCGGGGTGCAGCCCGGTCCCGCGCAGCAGCAGGAAGAAGCCCCAGGTCGTCCCGGCGGTCAGCAGCATGTCGAGCTGGCCGCGGGTCGCGAGCGTCAGGAAGGTGTAGGAAACGGCCAGCAGGCCGGCCGCCACGACCGGAGCCTGGCGGTCCTGCCGGCCCGAGAGCAGCCAGGCGGTGGCGGCCGTCCCGGCCACGGCCAGCAGGGCGGCGAGCAGCGACGGGAGGACCGCCGCCGGCTGGCCGACCCCCCCGGTCAGGGCCGAGGCGGCGGCGATCGACCAGAACATCAGGGGGGGCTTGTCGCCGTAGATCCGGCCGTTGACGTGGGGAATCAGCCACTCCCCGGTCTCCAGCATCTCCCGGGCGACCAGGGCGTACTTGGGCTCGTCCGGGGCCCACAGGTCGCGCTGGCCGAGTGACAGCCCGCCCACGACCGCCAGGGCCACCAGGACGGCCGCCACGCCCCCCCGGGGGAAGCCGCGAGCCGGTTCGCGCATGTGCGGGAGCATACGGCCTTGACGCCTTCCGGACGGGGACCCAACTTCCCCCCGGAGAGGGCGACACCCGCTCGCGGAGGAGCACGTGGAGACCGATCGCAGCGCCCAGGACAGTGCCGGGACCGCCGCCCCGGAGCGCGAGTCGTCGCTGCGCGAGATGCGCACCGTGCGCGGGCTGCGCGTCGACCGGATCCGGAACGCCGTCGAGGTGCTGGCGTGCCGGATCCTCGAGCGCAAGCTCGAGTCGGTTCCCGAGATCTGCCAGTGCCAGCAGTGCATCGAGGACATGTACTGCCTGGCCCTCAACCGCGTGCCGTCGCTCTACTACCACAGCGCGTCGAGCTTCGCGCGGCGACTCGAGGACCAGGGGCCGCCGAACGACATCCTCGATTCGCTGGGCCGGGCGATCGACCACGCGATCATGCGCGTCGGCGACAACCCCTCGCACGAGTAGCAGCGCGCGCCGCGCGGCCGGTCGGCCGGGCGGCGGGGATTGGGTATCCTCTGCCCGATGAAGCGCAGCCGCGACCCCGCCGAGATCGCGAAGTACCTCGCCGACGAGAGCCGCATGACCGGCGGGTCCGCGAGCGAGGTCGCCTGGCCGGCATCGCCTGAGGAGGCGGCCGAGTCGCTGCGCGAGTGCGCGGCATCGGGGACGCCGGTCACGGTCTCGGGCGCCGGCACCGGCATCACCGGCGGCCGGGTCCCGCAGGGCGGCCTGGTGCTGGCGCTCGACCGAATGAACCGGATCCTCGAGGTCGGTCCGGATCGCGCCCGGGTGCAGGCCGGCACGCTGCTGTCCGAGGTCTTCGACGCGGCCGGGGCCGCCGGGCTGTGGTACCCGCCCGACCCGACCGAGTGGGGCTGCTCGATCGGCGGGACCATCGCCACCAACGCCTCGGGGGCCCGGACCTTCCGCTTCGGCCCGACGCGGCGCTGGGTCGAATGGCTGCGGGTCGCGCTGGCCGACGGGACGCTGCTCGACCTCCCGCGCGGGGCGGTCCGGGCCGCGGGCGGGCGGTTCGAGATCCCGCGCCCCGGACGGGCGCCGCTGGTGGTGCCCGCGCCCGATTGGCCGCTGCCGCGCACGACCAAGCACGCAGCCGGCTACTTCAGCGCGCCGGAGATGGACCTGGTCGACCTGTTCGTCGGGTCGGAGGGGACGCTGGGCGCCGTACTCGAAGCCGAGCTGCGGCTGATCCCCGCCCCCTTTGGGTTCCTCGCCGGGATCTTCTTCTTCGACGCCGAGGAAGGGGCGCTGGCCTTCGTCGACGCCGCGCGCGCGCCCGGCGCCGCGGTGGCCGCGCTGTCGCTCGAGTTCTTCGACGCGCAGGCGCTTGGCCTGCTGCGCGAGAAGGGGATCGCGCTGCCCGGCCCGGCCCAGGCCGCGATCTTCTGGGAAGAGGCGCTGGGCGGGGAGACCCGGCCCGCGGCCGACGCCGGTACCGCACTCGACGCCTGGCTCGCGCTCGGCGCCGCGGCCGGGGCCCGCGACGACTCGTGGGTCGCCGAGGGGCCGCGCGACCACCGGCAGTTCCGCGACTTCCGCCACGAGGTCCCGGCCTCGATCAACGAGAAGCTCACGCGCCGCGGCGTCGCCAAGGTGAGCACCGACACCGCCGTCCCGTGCGGGCAGGTCCGCACGCTGCTGCGCCGCACGCGCGAGGAACTGGCGCGCGAGTCGCTCGAGCACGCGATCTTCGGCCACGTCGGCGACGACCACCTGCACGTCAACATCCTGGCCAAGGACCCGGGAGAGTTCGCGGCGGCGCGCGCCGCCTACGGCCGGTTGGTCGCGATCGCGGTCGAGATGGGGGGGACGACCTCGGCCGAGCACGGCCTTGGCAAGCTGAAGACGGGCGATCTGGCGCGGCTCTACCCGCCCGCGGTGCTCGACCGGATGCGCGCGATCCGAAGCGCGCTCGATCCGGCCGGGATCCTGGGGCGCGGCACGTTGCTGTAGGGGCCGCCCTCCGTGGCGGCCCGAGCCCCGCGGGGGGCGCCTACGCGAACGGCGCCGGGTCGCCGGCCCCCTCGCGAATCAGTTCGACGCCGCCTTCCGCCAACTCCACGACCGTCGATGGCTCGACGCCGCCCCAGCCGCCGTCCAGGAACAGGTCGACGGCGTGCCCGGCGCGCGACTCGATCTCGTCCGGGTCGGCCAGCGGCAGGTCGTCGCCCGGCAGCCGGACCGTCGTCGCCAGCAGCGCCCCGCCGGCGGCGGCGGCGACCGCGCGGCAGACCGCGTTGTCCGGCACCCGCAGCCCGATCGTCTTGCGCTTGGCCAGCAGGATCCGCGGGACCTCGCGCGTCGCCGGGAGGACGAAGGTGTAGGGGCCCGGCAGGTAGCGCTTCAGGATCCGGTAGGCGTGGGTGTCGACCAGGGCGTAGGTGGCGATGTCCGACAGGTCGGGCACGATCAGCGAGAAGAGCTTCTTGTCGGGGTTCATCGCCTTGAGCTGCGCGATCCGGTCCAGCGCCTGGCGCGAGCCGGGCAACGCGACGAAGGCGTAGCAGGTGTCGGTCGGGATCACGATCACGCCGTGGTCGACGAGCACGCGCCCGGCCCTCTCGACCAGCCGCACCTGCGGCGTGACCGGGTGGATCTCGAAGCGCTGGCCGCCGCGGGTCACGGGTCCCTCACGCCCCCAGCTCGACCGGCTCGGCCGCGAAGCGGCCGTCGCCGTCGCGCACGACCCGCCCGGCCGCGACGGCCGGATCGTGCGTGAAGACCAGCGTGCCGTTCCGCCGGACGAGGTCTTCGAGCAGCGCGCGCTTCTCGTCGATCACCAGCTCGGGGAAGCGGTCGTAGCCCATCGTGATCGGCAGGTGGACCCAGGCCGCGCCGGGGATCAGGTCGCCCGGGTAGACGACCGGGCCGGCGGGGGTCGCGATCTCGCTCACCATCAGCCCCGGCGTGTGGCCGTCGGAGCGGTGGAAGCGGTAGTCCGGACCCAGCGTGTCGCTCTGCCCGCCGTCGACCAGCTCCAGCCGGCCGCTGTCGTGCAGCAGCGCCGTCAGGCCGGGGATGAACGACGCGCGGTCGCGCGGGTGCGGCGCGAGCGCGCGCTCCCAGGCCCCGCGACCGACCAGGATCCGCGCCCGCGGGAAGAGCAGCCGCAGCGGCCGCCCCTCCTCCCACGGCGCGAGCAGCCCGCCGGCGTGGTCGAAGTGCAGGTGGCTGAGCACGACGACGTCGATGTCGAGGTCGGCCAGCCCCTGCCGCGCGAGGTTGTCGAGCAGGACGTGGCGCTCTTCCTGGACCGCGAAGCGCTCGCGCAGGCGGGGCTCGAAGAAGACCCCGACCCCGGTCTCGAACAGGATGTTGCGCGACGGCTCGCGGACCAAGAGCGCGCGGCAGGCCAGCGGGATCCGGTGCCGCTCGTCGGGCGCGATCCAGCGCTCCCAGACGACGCGCGGCGCGTTGCCGAACATCGCCCCGCCGTCGAGCCGCTGGGTGTTGCCCTCGATCGGGATCAGTTGCCGCTGCATCCGGGGATTCTGGCCTCGGGGGGGCCGTCTGTCACGCTGCCGCGCGGGGGGCTTTCGCGCCGCGCCCGGGCGCGGCATCATCGCCGCTCCCCGGAACCCGACGATGCCGACGATGCCGACGAAGCCCAGGCCCGCCCCCGCCCCCGCCGTCGCCGCACCCGCGGCGGTGCGCGCCGCGGCGGTGCGCGCCCCGGCGATCCTCGCCGGCCTCGAGCGGCTCTACCCGGACGCCGACTGCGAGCTGGACCACGTCGATCCGTTCCAGCTGCTGGTGGCGACGATCCTCTCGGCCCAGACCACCGACCGCGCGGTCAACCAGGTCACCCCGGTGCTGTTCGCGCGCTTTCCGGACGCGCGGGCGCTGGCCGCCGCCGACCCGCTCGAGGTCGAGCCGCTGATCGCGACGATCGGGCTGTTCCGCAACAAGGCGAAGTCGGTGGTGGGGGCCGCGCGCGCGCTGGCCGAGCGCCACGGCGCCGCCGTCCCGCGCGAGCGCCAGGCGCTGGAGGCGTTGCCCGGCGTCGGCCGCAAGACCGCCAACGTCGTGCTCTCGACCGCCTTCCGCGAGCCGGCGCTGGCGGTCGACACGCACGTGACCCGGCTGTCCGGCCGGCTCGGGCTGTCGGCGTCGGACGACCCGCGCCGGATCGAGGACGACCTGACCGCGCTCTTTCCGCGCGAGCGCTGGGGGTTCGTCAGCCACGCCCTGATCTGGCACGGCCGCCGCGTCTGCGACGCGCGGACGCCGCGCTGCGAGGCCTGCGGCCTCGCGCCGCACTGCCCCTCGGCCTTCCTCTACGCGAAGGGGGCGGCGAGGGGGGCGGCCGCCAAGGCCAAGAAACGGAGCGACCCGTGACCCTGCGCGTGATGCTGATCGCCGGCGCCCGGCCCAACTTCATGAAGATCGCCGCGGTCCACCGCGCGCTCGTCGCGCGCCCGGCCTTCGAGGTCAGCCTGGTCCACACCGGCCAGCACTACGACGCCGCGATGAGCCGGCTCTTCTTCGAGGAACTGGGGATCCCCGCGCCGGACGTCAACCTCGAGGTCGGATCGGGGACCCACGCCGTCCAGACCGCCGAGATCATGAAGCGCTTCGAGCCGGTCGTGCTCGAGCGGCGGCCCCACCTGGTGGTCGTGGTCGGCGACGTCAACAGCACCGCGGCCTGCGCGATGGTCGCGAAGAAGATCGCCGGGATCGGCCTGGCCCACGTCGAGGCCGGCCTGCGCTCGTTCGACCGCACGATGCCGGAGGAGATCAACCGGCTGGTGACCGACGCGCTGTCCGACCTGCTCTTCACCTCGGAGCCGTCCGGCGAACGCAACCTGCGCGCCGAGGGGATCCCGGCCGAGCGGATCGTGCCGGTCGGGAACGTGATGATCGACACGCTGCGGACCCATCTGCCGCGCGCCGCGGCGGCCGGGACGCGCGGGCGGCTGGGCCTGGCGCCGAAGGGCTACGCGCTGATGACGCTGCACCGCCCCTCGAACGTCGACGACCCGGCGGTATTCGGCCCGTTGATGGACGCGATCGCCGAGGTCGCGGCGCGGCTGCCGGTCGTGTTCCCCGTCCACCCCCGGACCCGGGCGACCCTGGAGCGGTGGGGGGCGGCGCGCGGCGGCGTTCCCGCCGGCCTGGTGGTGCAGGACCCGCTCGGCTACCTCGACTTCCTGTCCCTGATGACCGAGGCCCGCCTGCTGATGACCGACTCCGGGGGGGTCCAGGAGGAGACGACCGCGCTGGGGATCCCCTGCCTGACGCTGCGCGAGAACACCGAGCGCCCCGCGACGGTCGACGTCGGGACGAACCGGCTGGTCGGGCAGGACCCGGCCCGGCTGCGGGACGCGGCCTTCGAGGTCCTGGCCGGGGGGGGGAAGCAGGGCAGGATTCCGGAGGGGTGGGACGGCCGGGCGGCCACGCGGATCGCCGACGCCCTGGAGCGGTGGGATCGCCGCCTCCGTTGACCGGAAGCCCGGGAAGGGCGAAACTTTACCCCGGCGCGGTGGCCCTGCCGCGGCCGGGGGGCGCGATTGACGCCCGAAGCAAACCGGAATACTTTGCCCATGTTTTCGGACGTTCAGAGGGGAGCGGGAGCCCGTGCCGCCGGCACCCTGCCCGCCCGCCCTTCCTGCACTTGAATTGGGAGAAGGAGACGACGATGCGTTGGACCAAGGCAGCGGTTCTGGCTCTGGGCATGACGATGCTGTGCGGCGCGGTGGCGCTGGCCGGGGACGATTTCACCGGGTGGTACGCGGGCGGCACGCTCGCCTACGTCACGCCCACCGGCGACGTGAACGTCGGCGGCGTGAAGTCCGAGCTCGCGAACGGCTGGGGCGGCGCCGCGCTCGGCGGCTACCGCTTCAACAAGCTGTGGCAGATCGACGGCGAGATCATCTACACCGAGCACGACTTCAAGTTCGCGGACGAGGTCAACGACATCTCGGGCGACGACGACACCTGGCTCGCGCAGTATCTGGTCGAGGCCAACTTCCACTTCCTGTACTACTGCGGCGTGCAGGTCTACGCCGGCCCGGTCCTGGGCTACGCGATGTTCGACGAGGCCGACTTCGGCAACGCGAAGTTCGACATCGATGACACCTTCGTCTACGGCGCCAACCTCGGGATCGACGTCCCGTTCTCGGGCCGCGAGGACGAGAAGGGCTGGAACTTCACCGCGCGGGTCAAGTACCTGATCATGGATCCTGAGGTCGAGAACACGAGCGATTGCGAGTTCTGCGGCGGCGTCGGCGACAACGGCTACCCGGCCGACGGGCAGACCAACGTCAGCGAGTTCGAGCTCGAGATCGACCCCTGGGTGCTCCAGGCGGGCGTCCTCTACAAGTGGTAGCCGGCGCCCCCCCGGGCCGCCTCCGGGCGGCCGCGGGGCGCAGCCAGGCCTTTCGCGGGCGCGGCCTTCCGGCCGCGCCCGTTCCTTTTCCGGGGGGACTCCCCGCGGAAAGGCCCGCCGGACGGGCCGTTCCGCGACCGGCCTCCGGATCGCGCGGGGCGCGTTGTCGCCCGGGCCCCCGGGCCCCACATTGTCTGGGAGCGGCGACCCGTGGGTCAGGGCGGTTCGCCTGCGCCGGCGGGAGGCCGGCCCCCGAGAGGAGACGCGTCCCATGAACTCGCTGAAGGTCCTCGCCCTCGTCACGCTGGCCCTCGCCCTCGTGCCCGCCGCGTTCGCACAGGATTCGGCCGTCTGGAATCCGGGCCTCAAGGTCGTCTCGACGTTTGAGGATCCGTACGTCGACACGCCGCGCGCCAGCGGGCGGGCCTCGTTCGTATACGTCAGCCCGACGGGAGACGGCGACGCCCTCGGCGGGACGATCGAGGTCGACAGCGCGTGGGGCGCGTCGCTCGGCTGGGAGTGGCGCTGCGGCCACTGGGTCGGGATCGATCTGAACGCGATCTACGCCAAGCACGACATCGACGCGGTCGGGTTCGGGAAGGTCGGCGAAACCGCGTTCGTGCCGGTCACGCTGGGGCTCAACGTTCACGTCACGCCGACGAGCAGCCCGGTGGACGTTTTCCTGGGCCCGCTCTTCGGCTACGCGTTCTACGACGACATCGAGACCCAGGTCGACGGCTTCACGCTGAAGGCCGACGTCGATGCCGGCTTCGTCTACGGCATCAACCTTGGGATCGAGGTCCCGGCGCCGAAGCGCGGCTGGGCCTTCTTTGCTGCGGTGAAGTATCTGGTCACGGAGTACGACGCCGACCTGGTGGTCGATGGCGCGGACGGCGGCAAGCTGGGCGTCGACGTCGACCCGTGGGTCGGGCAGTTCGGGATCGCCTACCGCTACTGACCGCGCCGCACCGCGCCGCGCGCGAGGGCCGGGCCGGGACCCGGCCCTTCGCTTTTCGGGCGACCTTGGTCATCATGGCGCGCGTGACCCGCGCGCCCGCCCCGCCGTCCGCGTCCCCGCCGCCGCCCGCCGCCGTCGAACGGGCGATCCGGACCTGCCCCAACTGCGGCCGCGAGCTGGCCGAGCGCAAGTGCAAGCTGTTCTGCGAGACCCCGGGCTGCGGCTATTACCTCAGCTGCGCCGACTACTACTGAGCCCCGATGCTGCCCCTCCTCCACCTCGCGCTGGCGGCCCTTCCGGCGCTTCTCGGGCTGGGGGCCGCGGCGGCCCTGGCCTTGGGGATCGCGCGCGGCCGGCGCGAGCTGTTCGCGCGCGGGCTGGTCCTGCTGCTGGCTGCGGCGGCGATGGCGCTCCCCGCGCTGCTGACCGGCTGGCCGGCCTGGAGCGCGGTCGAGTTCACGGACGGCTACTCGGCCGCCCACGCGGCGCGTCACCGCACGGCGGGCGTGGCGGCGACGGGGGCGGCACTCGTCGCGGCCCTCGTGGCCTGGCGGGCCCGCAGCCGGATGGCGGCGCGCGGCGGGCTGCCGCGCGGGCTCGCCCTGGCCTGCGCGCTGGTGGCAGCGGCCTCGGCGCTGGCCGGCGCCTGGGCCGTCGCCTCGGGCTGGCAGGTGCGCCGGCCGGAGTTGCGGCGCTACGAGCCGCGAGCGAACCAGCTGCCGGTCGAGAAGGGGACGCCGCGGGTGGGGGGCGGGCCGCCCGCGCAGGACTGATCCCACGGTGGCCGCAAGATTGTTGGCGAGCGGACCCGGCGCGTGCCCGCCGGTGGACAGGTGTCCGGCCCGGAATGGCCGCGGGCGGACGGTCGTGGGATCGGGGGCGCGGAGGGACGGGGGTTTCCCGTCGGCCCGCGCCTTGCTCTCCCCGGTCTCCATGAGATGGCGAACGAAGCCCGTCGAAACCGTGCGTCCCTCGCGCTTCCGGCCCCCCTTCTGCCCCTGGCCGGACTGCCCCGCCCATCACCGCCGCGGCCGTGGCCTGATCCGCTACGGCAGCTACGCCCGCGCCCTCGACCGCCGCCGGGTCCCGCGCTTCCGCTGCCGGGACTGCGGCCGGACCTGCTCCCAGCAGACCTTCTCCTGCACCTACTTCCTCAAGCGCCCCGAGCTCCTCCCGGCCGTCGCCGCCGGGCTCCAGGCCGGCTCAGCCCACCGCCAGTTGGGTCGCTCCCTGCGCTGCGCCAAGACCACCGTCACCCGGCTGGCCCGACGCCTCGCCCAGCACGCCGTCCTGCTCCAAGCCCGGCTCGAGGCCGAGCTGCCCCTCCTGGCCGAAGCCGTCGTCCACGATCACTTCGAGAGCTTCGTCGGCTGCCAGCAGCAGGCGCTGGCGCTGGGCACCGCGGTCGGCGCCCGCTCGCGCTTCGTCTTCGGGCCCGACCCGGCACCGCATCGCGGCGCCGGCCGGCGGCCCGATCGGCCTGACGGCTCCGCCCCTCCCTGGGCCGAGAGCGACGCCTACGTCACAGCATCCGGCGCTCGCTCGACCGGCTGCTGCGACTGGTGCCGGAGGGGCAGCAGCTCGTGCTCGTCGCCGACGGCCGGAGCGACTACCGGACGGCCCTGAAGGACCACCCCGCGGCCGAGCGGGTCCAACTCGTGGCCCACCCCAACCCGATCCGTGGTCCGAAAGGCAGCCCGCGCTCGAAGGAGGCGATCGCGCGGGATCTCGCGATGGCCCCGGTCGACCAGCTGCACCAACTGCTGCGCCACACCTGCGCCGAGCACAAGCGCGAGACGATCGCTTTCGGGCGCGCCCAGCCGGCGGTGCTGGGCCGGGCCTTTCTGACGACCGTCTGGAAGAACCTGGTCAAGGGCCGCTCCGAGCGGCGGCCCGACCGGACGACCCCGGCGATGGCGCTGGGGCTGACCGCCGAGCCGTGGCGCTGGGAGCGGGTCCTGGCCCAGCGGCTCTTCCCCGAGCGCGAAGCGCTACCCGACTCGTGGCGCCCGCTGCTCGGACCTCAGCCCCAGCCCGAAGACCCGCCCCCCGACGCCGCCCCCGCCCCCGACCCGACCCCGCCGCACCAACAGGCTTGCGGCCACCGTGGGTCAGACGCGCCAGGGTGCGGGTACGGCCAACCGGTTCGGCAGCGCGCTAGCGGCCGCCAGGGCGCTGGCGACAAAGCGGTGGGCCGCGGCGGCCGCGTCGGCGGCCGGCAGGCCCAGCGCGAGGTAGCCGGCGGCCGCGATCGAACGCGCCCCGGACGTGCTGCGACTCTCGGCGTGCGACGGGGCGACCGCCTCGACGATCGACTCGCCCGACGGCCCGACGAGCGCGGCCGGGGTCCCCGTGGCTCCCGGGGCGTCGTCGCCCGTGGGCCGGCCCGGGCTCCCGACCACGCAGGCGACGCGGGACGGCCCGGCCAGCGCCCGCGCCAGTTCCGCCAGCTCGGCCCGCGTGCCGTCACCGGGCGGGCGCCCCAGGACGCGCGCGGCGTCGGCCGCGCCGGCGACGACCAGCGCGGCCTCCTCGAGCGCCCCCAGCCCCCCCGGCCCGCGCCAGGCCAGGTCGGCGACGAGCGGCATCCCCAGCCCGCGCGCGGCCGCGGCCAGCGCCTCGGCCTGCGGCTCGCTCGCGAGGATCCCGGCGTGCACGGCGCGCACCGCGCCGCGCAGCGCGTCGATCGCCGCCGCGAGCTGGTCGGCGAAGGTGGCGGGGTCGACCGCGCGGCCCGGCCGCGCACCCAGCGCGCGGTCGACGGCGATCACCGCCGCCACCGGAGCGGTCCGTACGCCGAGCCGCGAGAGAAACGCGCCGTCGAGGCCGAGCCCGGTTTCGCCGGTGGGATCCAGGCGTCCGGCGGTGAGGACGATCGGGGCTGCGTCGGAGAGCACGGGCCGCTCCTTCCGCGCGCATTATCCCCGCCCGCCCACGCGGCGTCTGCCGCTCCGGGACTAGAATCCCGCCGTGCGCCCCCACGAGCCGAGCCACCGCCCCCGGATCGTCGCCAACCTCGCGATGAGCGCCGACGGCAAGATCGACAGCGCCTTTCGCGAGGGGCAGGGGCTGGGCTCGCGGCTCGACCGCGACCGGGTCGACGAGTTGCGCGCCGAGGCCGACGCGATCGTCGTCGGTGCCGCGACGATCCGCACCGAGGACCCGCCGCTGGGGGTGCGCGACCCCGGGCGCCGGAACCAGCGGCTGGCCCGGGGGCGCCCCGCGCACCCGGTCCCGGTCGTGATCAGCCGCAGCGCCGACATCCCGCTCACCGCGCGCTTCCTGGCCGGCGAGGCGCCGCAGAAGATCGTCGCCGTCCCGGCCGACCTCGATCCGTTCGCCACGGCGCCGTACGAAGCGCTCGCGGCCCGCGACGGCGTGCGCGTGTTTCGCGCCGGCGCCGGGTCCGTCGACCTGCACGCGCTGGTCGCCGCGCTCCACGAGGACGGCGCGCGCCTGGTGGTGGTCGAGGGGGGCGGGGAGGTCGCCGCGGCCTTCCTGGCGGCCGGCCTGCTCGACGAGCTGCGCGTGACGCTGGTCCCCGTGGTGCTCGGTGGGCGCAGCGCGCCGACCCCGGTCGAAGGGGACGGCTGGCCGTTCGCGGAGCGGCGTCGCCTGACGCTGCTCGAGTCCGAGCGCGTGGGCGACGAGCTGTACCTGCGCTACCAGGTCATCCTCCGGCCGGACGACGACTCGCTTGCCAAGCCCTGATCGGGGAGGCACCATTCCCGCCTCCCGCGCGGCCCCCTGCCGCGCGGCGGCTTCCGGGACGAGGACTCCATGACCTACGTCATCACCCAGCCGTGCATCACCGTGAAGGATGCCTCCTGCGTCGCGGTCTGCCCCGTGGAGTGCATCCACCCGACGAAGGACGAGCCGGAGTACGCGACCGAGAGCCAGCTCTACATCGACCCCGAGACCTGCATCGACTGCGGCGCCTGCGAGCCGGAGTGCCCGGTGGACGCGATCTTCGAGGAGGAGTTCGTCCCCGAGAAGTGGAAGAACTTCACCGCGATCAACGCCGACTGGTACAAGAAGCGCTGAGATGGGGGAGCCCGCGGCGCTCGCGCCCTGGGCGCAGCCCGACGCGCGGACCCGGGGCCGCCGCCACGACGAGCCGGAGCACGCCTACCGGCCGGTCTACGCGCGCGACCGCGACCGGATCGTCCACTGCCGCGCCTTCCGCCGGCTGGAATACAAGACGCAGGTCTTCGTCAACCACGAGGGCGACCACTACCGCACGCGCCTGACCCACTCGCTGGAGGTCGCGCAGATCGCGCGGACCGTGGCGCGCGCGCTCTCGCTGAATTCCGACCTGGCCGAGTCGCTGGCGCTCTCGCACGACCTCGGCCACACCCCTTTCGGGCACCTGGGCGAGGACGTGCTCGACCCGCTGCTGGCGTCGATCGGCGGGTTCTCGCACAACCGGCAGACGCTGCGGATCGTCGAGCGGCTCGAGCAGCGCTACCCGGGCTTTCCCGGGCTCAACCTGACCTGGGAGGTGCGGGAGGGGATCGCCAAGCACAGCGGCACGCCGGACCTCGCGCGCTTCCCCGAGGCGGCCGAGTACGACCCCGCGGTCCCGCCCCCGGTCGAGGCGCAGATGATCGATCTGGTCGACGAGATCGCGTACAACCACCACGACATCGACGACGGGCTGGAGTCGCGGCTGCTGGAGGTCGAGGACCTGGCCGGGGCGGTCCCGCTGTTCGGCCGGGCCTACCGCGAGGCGGCCCGGCGCTGGCCGGCGCAGGACGAGCGGATGTGGGTCAAGATCGCGCTGCGCGGGGTGATCGACGCGCTGGTCAGCGACCTGGTCGGCACGACGCGATCCGAGCTGACGGCGCGCGACCTGCGCTCGGTCGACGACGTCCGGGCCCAGGAGCGCTGGCTGGCCGCGCTCTCGCCGCCGGTCGCCGCCGAGAACCGCGCGCTCAAGCGCTACCTGCACGAGAAGCTCTATCGGCACCCGCGGATCCTCGAGACCAAGCGCCACCTGGCCGAGGTGCTGACCGACCTGTTCGCGGCCTACGCCGCGCAGCCCGCCGAGATGCCCGGCCGCTACACGGCCCTGGCCGAGTCGGAAGGGGCGGCCCGCGCCGCCTGCGACTACCTCGCCGGCATGACCGACCGCTTTGCGCTGCAGGAACACCGCCGCCTGTGCGGCGGTCCGGGCCCCGACGCCTTTCCCGTTCGCGACGCGTCCGTAGGGGCCGGGCTCTGTCCCGGCCCGCCGCGCGAGCCGCTTCGCAAGGCGGGCCGGCACGGAGGCCGACTCGCGACGTTCAGGCCGGCACGGAGGCCGGCCCCTACCGGATCCGCACGACCACCTTGCCGAGCGCCTTCCGCTCCTCCAGCCGGCGGTGTGCGTCGGCCATCTCCTCGAACGGGAAGACCGAGTCGACGACCACCTTGAGCCGCCCCGCGCCGATCAGTTGCGCGATCGTCACCAGGTCGGCGCGGCGGCCCATCGTCGAGCCGAGGATCTCGAGGTTCCGGTAGAAGACCGGGCGGAAGTCGGCCTTCATCTCGAAGCCGGAGGAGGCCCCGACGAAGACGTAGCGGCCGCCCCGGGCCAGGGTCTGCAGCGAGCCGGGGAAGGTCTCCTGGCCGACGTGGTCGGCGACGGCGTGGATCCCGCGCGGGCCCGCCCAGGCGCGGACCGCCTTGACCCAGCCGGGGTCCTTCGAGTCGAACGCCTCCTCGGCCCCCAGCGTGCGCGCCAGCGCGCGCTTTTCCGGCGAGCCCGCGGTGGCCACCACGCGCACGCCGAACAGCCGCGCGATCTGGATCGCGGCGACCGAGACGCCCGAGGCCGCGGCGTGGACCAGCACCTTCATCCCCGGCTCGACCCGCGCCTTGTGGACGATCATCTGCCAGGCCGTGAGGAAGGTCAGGCCGAACGCGGCGCCGCTCTCGAGGTCGAGCGCGTCGGCCAGCGGCCAGACGCTGGTCGCCGGCAGCACGAGGTGCTCGGTTGCAGTTCCGTTGCGCCCCTCGCCGAGGATCGCGTAGCTGGGACAGAGGTTGTCGCGGCCCGCCAGGCAGGCCTCGCAGCGCATGCACGAGACCCCCGGCATCACGAAGACGCGCGTCCCGGGCAGCGGTCCGGCCACGCCTTCCCCCAGCGCGTCGATCCGCCCCGCGCCGTCGCAGCCCGGCACGAGCGGCAGCGGGAAGCGCACGCCGGGGATTCCCCGCCGGACCCAGAGGTCGAGGTGGTTGAGCGCCATCGCCTCGAGCCGGATCCGGACCTCTCCGGGGCCGGGCTCGGGGAGGGGAAGTGCGTCGATCCGCAGCGCCTCGGGGCCGCCGTGCTCGTGGATCCGGTACGCGCGCATCGTCGTCGCGGCCGCCATCGGGCCTCCCTCGGAAAGCGGGATTATAGTCACCGCGTGCGCACGCCCCGCCCCGCCGCGTTGACCGCCGCCGCGCTGCTCGCCGCGCTGGCCGGAGGGTGCTATCCCGGCTCGGACGAGGCCGAGGGGCCGCTGATCGAGGTCCCGGCGATCGAGGTGAAGAAGCCCCCGGAGAGCGTCCCGCCCAGCCTCGGCGTGATCGAGCTGCGGGCCTACCAGGTGCTGGTTTCGCGCGACGAGCGGCGGATCCTGGTGCGGGCGCTGGTCGAGAACCAGTCGGCGCACGACCTGCCCTCGCCCTTCCGGCTCGAGGTCCGGCTGCACCGCGGCGGTCAGGTCGTCGGGTCCTGCACCGGCGACACCGGGCTGCCGGCCGCGCGCATCGCGCTCTGCGAGGTCTGGATCGATCCCCGGGACCCGGCCCTGGAAGGGGCGATCCTCGAGGCCGAACTGGCGCGCGGCGTCCCCGGCTTCGCGGCCTGGGACAAGGTCGCCGCCGACGACCGGCGCGAGGTCGTGCTGCGCACGCTGACCGACGAGACCGGGACGCTGCGGATCACCGAGTGGGACCTGCAGCCGGTCATGCTGCCGCGCGGCGGCGAGGTCGCCTTCCGCTTCGCGGTCGAGGGGGCGCACCTGGTCTGGCTGATGTCGCAGGAGAAGAACCCGCGCCTTCTGGCCGGGAACCCGGCCGACGGCCTGCTCGAAGGGCGCGGCCGCATCAACGTGCTGGCCACGGGGCCGGTCACGCTGATCGCCCGCAACTCGCTGGGGGTCTACGTCTACCGCGCGGCGCCCGTCTTCGTCAGCGGGACCGCGGGGGGCGAGCTGTGGGCCGCCGCGCAGGTCCCGACCGCGGCGGGGCAGGCCGCCGCCCGGACCCTGGAGCCGGGCGTCTACGACATCTACGAGCAGGACCAGCTGCTGCTGGAGAGCATCCGCGCCTTCCAGCGCGGGCTGCCGCCGCCGGAGGCGCCGTGAGCGCTTCGCCGCGGCCGCACGCCGTGCGCGTCTTCGAGGTCGGGCCGCGCGACGGCCTGCAGAACGAGGCGCTGCTGGTCCCGCTCGAGCAGAAGCTGCAGGTCATCGCGAAGCTGGCCGAGGCGGGACTGACGGACATCGAGGTCGGCGCCTTCGTGCACCCGCGGTGGGTGCCGCAGATGGCCGACACCGACGAGCTGGTGCGCCGACTCCCCGCGCGCGACGGCGTGCGCTACTGGGCGCTGGTCCCGAACGAGCGCGGCCTCGACCGCGCGCTGGCGGCGGGGGCGACGCACCTGGGCCTCCTGGCCTCGGCCAGCGAGACCCACAGCCGCAAGAACATCAACCGCTCGGTCGAGGTCGTGCGGGCCGAGAACCGGCGCGTCGCGGCCCGGGCCCGGGGGGCGGGGGCGACGCTGCGCGGCTACGTCTCGGTCGCGTTCGGCTGCCCCTACGAGGGCGACGTTCCGCTCGACCGCGTGCTGCGCCTGGCCGAGGAGTACCTCGAGCTGGGGGTCGCGCAGGTCGCGCTGGGGGACACCACCGGGATGGCCGGCCCGGTCCAGGTGCGTCACGCGGCGCGGCGGGCGCTCGACGCCTTCGGGGCGGAGCGGGTGGCCTTCCACCTGCACGACACGCGCGGCACGGGACTGGTCCACGCGATGGCCGCACTGGAGGAGGGGGTCACGACGCTCGACTCGTCGACCGGCGGGATCGGCGGCTGCCCCTACGCCCCTGGCGCGGCCGGGAACCTGGCGACCGAGGACCTGCTCTACCTGCTGGAGCGGCTCGGGATCGCGAGCGGCGTCGCGCTGCCGGGCGTCGTCGCCGCCTCGCGCTGGCTCTGCGACGAGCTGGGCCTGTCGATCCCGTCCCGCTACTTCCGCTACGCGATGGCGGACTCGTAGGGGCCGGGCTCCGTCCCGGCCCGCATGGCCGGGCTCCGTCCCGGCCCGCAGGGCGCATCACCGTGCCGCGACACGCCGGCCCCCGGTAGCAGCGCGGCGCAGCCGCGCCCGGCCCCCGGCAGCAGCGCCGCGCAGCCGCGCCCGGCCCCCGCTCAGCGGCGGCGGCGCAGCCGCCGCCCGCTGCAGCGCGGGCCGCCGCATCCTACGGCCCCGCAGTCATTTCTTGAAGAGGGAGTCGAACAGCGACTTGTTGTTCTGCGCCGGCGTCCCCGCCAGCCGCCGTCCCGTCGCGTCGAGCACCAGCCGCGCCTCGTAGTGCTCGCAGGCGTTGGGGGCCCACTTGTCGCCGATCGCGGCCTGGAGCGGCTTCTTGCACTGGAAGCGCGCGCCGCTGTCGAAGAACGCGCAGTGCCGGCACGAGTGCAGCGCCGTGCTGCACTCGTCGCAGGCCGTCATCGGGCCGATGAAGGCGGCCTCGGCCGGCTGCTGGTGGCCGCACTTCTGGCAGCGGATGACTTCCGCTGCGGAGCGCTCCATGCCGCGCTTGAGCCGCTTGACCTGTTCCTCGTTGCCGAGGTCGGGCCTCTGGGGGGGGTCTCGGGGCGGCGGTCGCGCTGCGAGCCACCGCGGTCCCGTTCCCGGTCGCGGTCGCGCCAACTGTCCACGGGGGGGCCTTTCGAACTTGGGGGGATGGAGTCCCTGGGACAGAATACGACGAACCCGCGACCGAGGGAACGGGCCGGCGCATTTTCGTGGCCGGAGCGTTGCCGCCGCGGGACACGGGGCGTCCGCGCCCGGAGGGGCCCATGCTTCCGACCGTCCGACGGGCGGCGATGCCTGCCGCGCTTGTCCTGTTGCTCGCGGGGGCCCCGCTCGCCGCGGCTCCGCCGCCCCTCGACGAGATCCTCTCCGGCTACGTCAAGGCGCGCGGCGGTCTCGGCGCGCTGAACGCGACGCACTCGATGCGCGCGAGCGGGACGATGACGCTGGGGGGCGGCGCGCCCCTGCCGTTCACGCTCGAGGTCCGGCGTCCCGACCGGATCCGGCTCGAGTACCGCACGGGGGGGGCGACCGTCATCCGCGCCTACGACGGCAAGCGCGGGTTCTCGCTGGTCGTGCGCGAGGGGGCGCCGCTCGAGCCGCGACCGATGACCGCCGACGAGGAGCGCGCGGCGGCCGAGCAGGCGGACCTTGCGGGGCCGCTGATCGTGCCGAAGACCAAGGGGAACAAGGTCGAGTGGATCGGCGAGGAACAGCTCGACGGGCGGCGGACCTACGCGCTCAAGGTCACGCCCAAGGGGCGCGCGCCGCGCACGATCTGGCTCGACGCCGAGACGCTGCTCAACGTGCAGGAGGAGGGGACGCGGCGCGCCGGCCCGACCGAGGTCGCCTACGTCCTCCGTACCAGTGATTGGCGGAAGGTCTCCGAGGCCGGGAAGTCGGCACAGATCGCGGTGCCGTTCCGGATCGAGACCGGGCTGAAGGACGGCCGCGACCGGCAGGTCTTCGTGTTCGAGAAGGTCGAGCTTGACGTGAAGATCCCCGATGCCCGCTTCGCGGCGCCGGTCGCGCCGGCGCGCTGAGCGGCGACGTGGCCGCTCGGCGCCGCTACCGCGTCTACGTCATCGAGCTGCGCAACGAGGACGGCTGGCAGGGCGACCCGTCGATCCCGTGGGTCTACGTCGGACACACCGCGAAGCGGCTGAGGGAGCGCTGGCGCGAGCACGCCGAAGGGGTCCGCGGCAGGTCGACGAAGTGGACCGACGGGCGCTGCGGCCCGCTGCTCCCCGAGCTGTACGGGACGATCGAGTCGGTCGCGACGCGGGCCGAGGCCGAGGAGCTGGAACGCGCGCTGTCGATCCGACTGCACGAGGCCGGGTACGGCGTACACGGCGACGGGCTGCCGCGGGAGCTGCGGCGGCGCCGGGGGCGGGCCGCCCGCGGTCAGCGCCCGTAGTGCCCGAGCAGCCCCTCGCCCTTCACCCCCACCGCCGACACCAGCCAGCAGGTGAGCGTGCCCGGCGCGGAGGCCGAGCGGTCGGTGAAGGCCGTGTCGGACGGGTCCGCGTCCTCGCCGGTGGCGTCGTTGAACCCGCCGAAGGACCTCGGATCGGTGCCGCGGTAGACGCGGTAGCTGCGCGCGGACCCGACCGGCCACCAGCCGAGCGCGGTCGCGCCGCCGGCCGCGCGCGCCAGGTCGCGCAGCAGGACCTCGGGCAGCGGGATCTCCCACGGGCGCGACTTCAGCTCGAGGCGCCACGACTGCAGCGAGCCGGCGTTGCCGGCCGCGTCGTCCTTGACCTCGAGCGTCCAGGTCCCGGCCGACGACCGGCCGCGCAGCACGTCGAGGCTGTCGGCCGGCGCGGTCAGCGTGTCGTAGGTCGTGTTGATGTTGTCGGCCGAGCCCCCCTGCCGGGCGTGCAGCCGGACCCGCGTCCCGTCGGGCGCGACCAGCGTCACGCGCAGGTCGGCGAGGAACGGGTGGTTGATCGTCACCCGCACGTCGGTCTCGAGCAGCTCCTCGTCGGCGGCGATCGTGACGGCGGAGGTCGTTGTGCCCGGGTTGGGGATCGCCTTAGGGGTGTCGGTGCCGTCGCGCGTCGTCAGCGTCGGCGCGCCGAGCGGCACGAAGAAGGCGTCGGTCGTGCCGCGGGCGCCGCCGCCGGCGGTCCAGTCAATCGCGAAGGCGAGCTTGTGGCCCGCCGGCGCGTCGGGCGCGACCGACAGGCCCGGGTGCGGCGGAAGTGATTCCGCCGCGGCGCCGGGGCCCAGGTCGGGCCACGCAGCGCCGGTCTGCGCCCGGCCCTAGGGTGTCAGCGGCCGCAGCGTGCCGGCGATCCCGCTCGCCGCGGCGCCGCCGTTGCGCAGCGTGACCGCGAGCTGGCCCGCCTCCCCCGGCTCGAGCCACCCGTCGCCGTCGGTCTCCTGCGCGACGCGGCTGGCGGTCGCGGAGAAGCCGGTCGGCAGCGGCCAGAGCGGCACGTCGACCCGCACCGCGTCGGCCCGCGTGCCCGCCACGGTGAACGGGACGGTCCGCGGCTGATACCCGTCGGCCGCCACCTCGAGCAGGTAGGAGCCGGCCTTCAGCACGCGCTGAAAGTCGCCCACCGGCAGGTCGGTGTAGAACGGGTGCGCGCGGCCGGCGACGCGCAGGGTCGCGGCCAGCGGCGCACCGGTCAGCGCGTCGGTGACGCGCCCGCGCACGCCGGTCAGGGCGCGCTCCATGTACGACAGCATCGACTCGCGGTTGTCGTTCCAGTACGCGTCGAGGGTGCTGGCCGCGGGGGTCTTGGCGGCGCTCAGCTCGACCGTCAGGTCGAGGTTGCCGTGCCAGACCATGTTCCAGTCCTGCAACCCGCCGAACAGCGTGTACCAGTCCGCACCGTTGGTGACCCCCTGCGGGAAGGACGAGCTGGCCGACATCGGACCGTTGTCCTCGGCGTAGTCGAGCGAGACGTCGAGCAGGATGTCGTCGTCGGGGGCGGTCGAGTAGATCGGCATCCCGTCGGTGTTCCCGTCGTAAGGGTAGTTGGTCACGACCGCGCCGCCGTGGAAGTTGGCCGACAGCGTGGTCTGGTGGGCGGCCTGCCAGGCCATCATCAAGCCGGTCTCCTTGGCGCGGCCGGCCGGCGTGTTCACGGGGTCGTTCCAGAGGTCCGGGAAGTCGCGGTTGAGGTCGACGCCGGCGGCGTTGTAGCGCTGGGCCAGCACGTTGCCGTCGGGGTTCATCGACGGCATCAGCCAGATCTCCAGGTTGTCGACCAGCCGCCGGACCCGCGAGTCGGTCGCGTAGCGGTCGGTCAGCCAGTCGATCAGCCGCAGGACGTTCTCGGTCCCAACCTTCTCGTCGCCGTGGATGTTGGCGACGAACTTGAACGCCGGCTCGTCCTCCTCCGCGTCCGGGTTGTCGCTGATCTTCATCCACCACAGCTCGCGCCCCTGGACGCTCTTGCCGGCGGAGATCCGGCGCGCGATCGCGGGGTGGTCGGTCGCCACCTGCTGCAGCTGCGCGGTCCAGGCGGCGTAGTCGTGGTAGGCCGCGTCGGGGGCGAGCGGGCCGTCCGGCTGCCCCTGGCGCGCCAGGAACTCCGCGAGCCCCGGGTCCGGCAACTCGGTCCACGCGAAGCCGAGCGCTTCGAGCTTGTCCATCTCCTCGGCGGTGACATAGGCGATCACCTCGCGCCGCTCGTCGCGCTCGACGTCGAAGCCGGCGTTCAGCAGCGTGGCGAAGTCGACGGGGCCGGCGTTCGCGATCCGCACGATCCGGTACTCGGCGCGGCCGGAGGGGCCGATCGGCCGCGGGGCCGGGCCGGCGGCCAGGGCGAGGGCAGGAAGCGCCGCGAGCAGGGCGACGAACAGCGACCGAATCCGGCCGAGGCCGGGCAGGCGAGGCATGGGTGTGAGGCTCCCGGGGGGTGCCGGAAATGTACCCGAGTTCGGCGGAGCGGGCAGCGCGGGCCGGCGCCGGGTCAGCGCGGGGCGTCCGCAGCGGCGGCGGGGACCGCCGCGGGCGCGGCCTAGCCGCCACGGTGACCGCCGCCGCGGTGACCGCCCCCGCGGGGGACGGCTCCGGCGGCAGGAGCCGGTCGACCAGCGCCTGCAGCCGCGCCTCGATGAACGGGAAGAACGGGTTGTGCCGCAGCCGCAGGAAGGTCCCGGAATCGAGCAGCAGCACGCCGCGCTCGCCGCGGACCTCGGGCCAGCCCAGGAAGATCCCGTCGTCGCCCGGCGGGCGGCGCGCGCCGTAGATCGGGTCGTCGGGCGGGAAGGGCAGGGCGACGTGCGAGAGCGAGAAGACCCCCTGCGGCCAGCTCAGACCGGTCGGCTCGCGGGCGACGGTGCCGGCCTGCGCCGGCCGGTGGAACGCGACCACCGCCCCGCTCTCCGCGTCCTCGTTGGTCAGCACCGTGACGTCGAACGGCAGCGGGGCGCCCTGCAGCAGCTTCTCGCGCGGGGCGCGCGCCTCGGGGCGCATCAGCGAGAGCGCGGCGGCGTGGCGGTTGATGTCGAACACCACCAGCGTGTGGCCGCCCGGGGCGAGCCGGCGGAGCAGCGTGTCGACCACCGCCGGGGCCGAGATGGTGCCGTCGGCGACCGACTGGAAGGCCAGGATCGGCGCGACCCCGGCGACCCCCTGCGGCCCGGCCAGCGCGTCGAGCCGCGCGCGGATCGAGCGCGTGATCCGGTACATCTGGTGCGCGCCGTTGACGGCGAAGGAGTTGAACTTGTACGGGTCGTACTCGGGCAGGATCGAGGTCCAGGCGGCGCTCGAGAGCCCGGGGATCGGCTCCAGCCGCCCCTGCAGCCGCGCGAAGGCCGCGGCGCTCGAGACGCCGATCGCGGGAGAGAGCAGGACCAGCGCGGCCGGCCGCGGCAGGTCCTCGCCCTGCAGCCGGGCCAGTTCGTAGTCGACCGCCAGCGCGGCGCCCATCGAGTAGCCGGCGATCACGAGCGGCCTGTCCGGGCCGATCGCCTCGCGCACGGCGCGCGCGCCCAGGCGGACCGCGGCGTCGAGATCCTCCTGGCGGACGTCGTGCAGCCCCGACGGCGCCGCCCCGTGACCCGGGAGCCGCAGGCCGACCGCCGTGAAGCCGCGGGCGTGGAACCACTCGGCGACCGCGCGCAGCGAGTAGGGCGAGTCGGTCAGGCCGTGCAGCAGCAGCACGCCGCCGCGCGGGGGATCGGCTGGGAGCACGAAGGTCCGGTTCCAGTTGGGGCGGCGCGCGAGCGGGTTGCTCCGGCTGCCGGGCGCGAAGCGGTTGATGCTCTGCGCGCCGGGCTCGTCGACCGTGGCGCCGATCTCGCGCTCGAGCTGCGCGAAGACCTCGTCCTCGACGCGGCGGTAGTCGGCGAGGGTGCGGACCGCGTCGGCGTCCTTCGCCTCGAACTCCGCATCGAGGTGGACCCGGTGCCAGGCCTGGGTCTCGGGGAGCCGGTGGAGGTGGATCAGGTAGGTCGCGACCAGCGCGACGACCGCCCCGGCCGACCCGTAGAGCAGAAACAGCGCGACGTGCCGGAGACCGCGCCGCACGGCCGCGGTCCCGCGCTACTTCAGGCCGTCCGCGACCTGCCGCTGCGCGTCTTCCGCGAAGAAGGCCGCGAGACGGTCGAGCATTTCCTGTTCCTTCGAGTCGATCCGCGGGCCGAGGCCGAAGAACGCCCCCGAGGCCTCGGCGACCCGCCGCGAGAGTGCGACGATCTCCTCGCCCTTCGCGACGTCCCCCTTGAGGAAGTCGCGCAGCACCAGCCGCAGCTCCTCGAGCAGCGTGCCGGAGGGGCGCGTGTCGAGCAGCGACGCCATGAAGAGCCAGGGGGCGCTGCCGGCGCTGTAGCCGCGGGCCTCGACCAGCTTCATGACCTCGGCCCGCTCGGCGCGCGAAACCGAGCCGTCGGCCCAAGCGACCATTGCGACCGGCAGCAGGTCGAGCAGCGGGGCGGTCTCGGAGGTGATCCCCAGCGCCCTGAGGCGGTCGGCCAGCGTGACGTCGGTCAGCCCCGCGGCGCGGGCCAGCCGCTCTTTCTCGGACAGCTCGGCGGCGCGGCGTTCCATCTCGTCGCGGACCTCGCGGCGGCGCTTGGACTCCTGCTGGGCGAAGTACTTGTCCTCGTTCTCGCTGGGGCTCGTCGGCATCGGGTCACCTCCGGGCCGGAGAGCTTACCGAGGAAAAACGGGGACAGCTACCGTAAGTCGGTAAGTCGGCCTATCCGGGGACAGGATGGACAAAGAATGGCGGCCGATCGTTGGACGCCCGGCGCGGAGAGTTGTCCGCGGTGGCGGAAGGGGACCCCGGTCCGACCGCTTTTCCTCCTCCATGCTGTCCCTGTAATTCACGACTTACCGACTTACGGTCGCTGTCCCCGGATAGTGCGGCTTACCGACTTACGGTCGCTGTCCCCGTATGGCGAGCAGGCTGAGCAGGTCGGGGCCGTAACGCTCGAGTTTGGCGGGGCCGATCCCCTTGACGCGGGCGAGTTCCTCCAGCGAGGCCGGGCGGCGGCGCGCCAGCTCCTCCAGCACGCTGTCGTGGAAGACGGTGTAGGCCGGGGAGCGGATCGCGGCGGCGCGGCCGCGGCGCCACTCCTTGAGGCGGGACAGCAGCTCGGGGTCGGGCGGTTCGGCGGGCGGCCCCGGCAGGACGGACGGCGCCTCGCGCGTCGCGCCGCCGCGGCGCCGAGTCCGCGGCGGCGCCGGCTCGGGCGGCAGCCGCGGGGCGGCAAGCGCCAGCTCCGGGCGCGCCTCGCCCTTCATCGCGCGCACCCCCTCCGGCGACAGCCCCAGCACCGCCGCCCCGGCCCGCGCCCCCGCGATCGCGCGCCGCTCGACCAGCCCGGCCGCGATCAGCACGTCGAGCAGCTCGCGGATCGACTCGATCGGCAGCGCTGCCAGCCGCCCGTGCGTCGGCAGCTCCTCCAGCCCGCGGTCGACCACGCGCCGGTCGCGGCTCCCGGCCAGCACCAGCGCGATCACCTCGCCACCGAAGCGTCCGTCGAGCCGCGCCACCGCCGAGAGCGCGATCCGCACCCGCTCGTACTCGGCGTCGGTGATCGGCCGTACCGGCCCCTGGCGCTCGCCCGAGCAGACGTCGCAGGCCCCGCAGCGCGGCGCCACGCCGCCCCGCGCCGCGCCGGCGAAGTAGTCGTAGATGTAGCGCGTGCGGCAGGCGCGGTGGAAGGCGTAGCGGACGATCGCGTCCAGCCGCTGGCGGTCGCGCCGCGCCTTCTCCGCGCGCGCCTCGAGGTCGAGCGGCAGCGGCCCCTCGCCCAGCGCGGCCCCGCGCGCCTCCGCCGCCTGGCGCAGCAGGCGCACCGCGGTCGCCAGCGCCATCCCCTCGGCTGCAGTCTGGCCGGCCCGGCCCGCCCGGCCGCCCCGCTCTCCCAGCGCCTCGATCTCCTCCTCGCTCTCGCACTCCGCGAGCAGCGACCAGGCGCGGCGGAGCGTCGCCTCGTCGGGGTTCGAGCCCTCGAGGAAGAACTCCTGCGTGCGGATGTCGGCCGGCGAGAAGAGCAGCTCGCAGCGCGACGGCTTCCCGTCGCGCCCGGCGCGCCCCGCCTCCTGGTAGTAGGCCTCGACGCTGCCCGGGATGTCGGCGTGCACGACGAACCGGATGTCGGCCTTGTCGATCCCCATCCCGAAGGCGTTGGTGGCGGCGATCGCGTCCAGCCGCCCCGCGAGGAAGGCATCCTGCACCCGCGTGCGCTCGACATCGGCCAGCCCGCCGTGGTACGCGCCGACCCGCAGGCCCAGCGCGCCCAGCGCCCCGGCCCACTCCTCGACCGCCTTGCGCGTCGCGGCGTAGACGATCCCCGGCGTCCCCGCCGTCCGCACGACGCGCGCCAGCTCGCGCTGCTTGTCGGCCCGCGTGCGCAGCGGTACGACCGCCAGCGAGAGGTTGGGGCGCTCGAAGCCAGTGACCACCTCGAGCGGATCGGCCAGCCCCAGCTGCCGGGCGATGTCGGCCCGGACCTCCGGCGTGGCGGTCGCGGTGAAGGCCCCGGCCGGCACGCCAAGCTGCGCGCGCAGCGGCCCCAGCCGCAGGTAGTCGGGCCGGAAGTCGTGCCCCCAGGAGCTGATGCAGTGGGCCTCGTCGACGACCAGCCGAACCACGCGCAGCGCCGCCAGCCGGGCCTGGAAGCCGGGGGCCGCCAGCCGCTCCGGCGCGACGTAGAGCAGCCTCAGCGCGCCCCCGTCCAGCGCGCGCTCCGCCGCCGCGCGCTCGGCCGGTCCCTGGCCGGAGTGCAGCGCGGCCGCCGCCAGCCCCTTCGCGGCCAGCGCATCGACCTGGTCCTTCATCAGCGCGATCAGCGGCGAGACGACCAGCGTCACGCCGTCGAGCAGCAGCGCCGGAAGCTGGTAGCAGAGCGACTTGCCGGCGCCGGTCGGCATGACCGCGACGATGTCGCGCCCGGCGTAGAGCGCCTCGGCCGCCTCGCGCTGCCCGGGGCGGAAGCCGCCGTGGCCGAAGCGGGCGGCGAGGGCGGCGTCGAGCGAGCCGGGGGAGGAGGGGGAGGAGGGCGGGGAGGGCGGCGAGGGTGGGGAGGGTGGGGAGGGTGGGGAAGGCGGGGAGGGCGCAGTCATCGCGCGGCGAGTCTAGCCGAGCGGGTCGGGTCGGGCGCCCGCCGCCCGCCTCGGATCGCCGCAGCCCTCGCGGCCGCGGGATGGGGGGATCGCCCCGCCGGCCCCGCGGTCCCCTCCCCGTCGCACCTCGGCTACAATCCCCGCTCCCCGCCACCCTTCTCCACGAGAGTCCTCCCATGCCCGTCCGGATCACCGGCAAGTCCCTGTCGATCGAGGACGTCGTCCGCGTCGCGCGCCACGGCGAGCGCGTCGAGCTCGACCCCGCGGCCCTGGAGCGGATCAAGGCCTGCCGCGCGATGCTGCAGCGCAAGCTCGACGCGCGCGAGGTGATGTACGGCACCAACACCGGGATCGGCGAGATGTCGGAGATCGTGCTGAACGACGAGCAGGTCGCGCAGTTCCAGCGCTATCTGATCTACAACCACGCCGCCGGGATCGGCGAGCCGGCGCCGGTCGAGCACGTGCGGGCGGCGATGCTGTCGCGGATCAACGTCCACGCCAACGGCCACTCGGCCTGCCGGCCGGAGATCACCGGGACCTACGTCGCGCTGCTCAACGCGGGGATCACGCCGGTCGTCTGCGAGAAGGGGAGCGTCGGGGCCTGCGGCGACCTGGCGCCGATGAGCCAGCTCGCGCTCTCGCTGATGGGCGAAGGGGAGTGCTTCTGGCAGGGCGAGCGGATGCCGACCCGCGTCGCGATGGAGCGGGCCGGGATCCCGGTCCCGGGGCTGCAGGCCCGCGACGGCCTCGCGGCGATCAACGGCAGGAACCTGATCACCGGGATCGGCTGCCTGTTCCTGTTCGACGCGCTGCGCTGGACGAGGCAGGCCGAAATCGCCGCCGCGATGACGCTCGAGGCGCTGCTCGCCAACATGAAGCCCTACCAGTCGAAGCTGCACGAGCTGCGCGGCTTCCCCGGCGCGGTCGCCTGCGCGGCCAACCTGCGGCAGGTGATGGACGGCTCCGACCTGCTGACCGGCAAGCTGAAGGTGAAGGTGCAGGACGCGTACTCGATGCGCTCGACGCCGCAGGTGATCGGCGCGCTGCGCGACGCGCTGGGCTGGGCCCGCGCACAGCTCGAGACCGAGCTGAACGGCGTGGCCGACAACCCGATCTTCGTGCCCGACGAGGACCGCGTCTCACCGGCGCCAACTTCCAGGGCTCGCCGATCAGCCTGCCGCTCGACATGGCGGCGGCGGCGGTGACGATGGTCTCGGTCCTCTCCGAGCGCCGGCTCAACCGCCTGCTCAACCCGGCGCTGTCGGTCGGCCTGCCGCCCTTCCTGACGGCGCAGGCCGGGATGTTCTCGGGCCTGATGCTCAGCCAGTACACCGCCGACATGCTGATCGTCGAGCAGCGGATCCTGTCCACCCCGTCGTGCACGCAGTCGATCCCGGCCGCCGCCGACCAGGAGGACTTCGTCAGCATGGGGATGAACGGCGCGCTCAAGGCGGTGCAGATCCTGAAGAACGCGCACGGCGTGCTGGGGATCGAGTTCATCGCCGCGGCCCAGGCGCTGGACTTCCGCGAGCACGGCTTCGGGCGCGGTGTGAACGCGGCCCGGGCCGCGGTGCGGAAGGTGGTGGCGCATCTGGGCGAGGACCGGCCGCTCTTCCCGGACCACAACGCGATGATGGCCGCGGTGGCGGCCTGCGCGGTGCTGGAGGCGGTCGAGGCGGAGGTCGGGCCGCTCGGGTAAGCTCTCCCGTCGCCCCGGAGGTTGCCGATGCGCCCGTCCGCCGCCGTCCCGCTTGCGCTGGCCCTGCTCGCCGCCGTGCCGGCCGCCCATCCCACTGCAGCACAGACCGCTGCCCCAGCCGCTGCCCCTGCCGCCGCCGCAGCCGCCACCGCCACCGCAGGCGCAGCCCAGCAGTTCGGTCCCGCCCGCCCGATCACGGTGCGGGAGTTCGTGCTGAAGTACGACATCCGGGTCAAGGACGTGCCGAAGGGCGCAAAGTCGATCCAGGTCTGGCTGCCGATGCCGATGTCGACCTCGCTGCAGGAGGTCGGCAACCCGCGGATCGCACCGGAGTCGCTGCCGATCCGTTTCCTCACCGACGACCCCTACGGCACGCGCTTCCTGGTCATGGAGGTGCCACCGCCGGCCGAGGGCGGGACGACCGCGCCGGTCACGGTCGCCTTCACGATCATCCGCAAGGGGTACCGCGGATACGTGCCGCTGGTGGGCCCGGGGAGCCGCGTGCCGGCCGCCCGCTGGCTGGCCGCCGACCCCCGCACGCCGGTCGACGGGAAGGTCGCCGAGGCGGCACGCGCCGCCGTCGGCGACGCGACCGACCCGGTCGCCAAGGCGCGGCGCCTGTTCGACGCGCTGCTCGCCGGGGTGAAGCTCGACCCGACGGGCGAGAGCTGGGGCGCGGGGGACGGCGGCTCGGCGCTGGCCGCAAAGGCCGGCGGGCCGCGCGACCTGGCCGCGCTGTTCGTCGGCGAAGCGCGCAGCGTCGGGGTCCCGGCGCGCTACGTCTCGGGCTTCGCGCTGCCGCCGGGCGAGAAGCAGGGGTCGCTCGTCACGGACGAGGCCTGGGCCGAGATCCAGCTCGAGGGGAAGGGCTGGCTGCCGGTCGACCTGGTCGCCGCCGCGCGCGCCCCCGACGCGGCCGAGGTCTACTTTGGCGGGGTCGACGAGCACCGCGCGCAGGTCGCGATCGGGCGCGGGGTGAAGGTCCCGGAGTACCCCGGCCCGCTGCAGGAGATCGTCGCCTGGCCGCTGGCGGCCGTGGACGGCCAGCCCGTGCCCCCCGCGAAGATCGACACCGCGCTGGGCTTCTCGCGGTACTGAAGGCGGGGGCGCGTGGCGCCGGCCGTCCAGTTGATCGAGCCGTACCACGGCGAGTCGCACGCGCGGCTCGTCGACGGGATGGTCCGGCGCCTGCCGTTCGACTTCCGGCTGCTGACGATGACGCCGCGCAAGTGGAAGTGGCGGATGCGCGGCGCGGCGCTCTGGGCGGCCGACGCGCTGGCCGGCGCGCCGCCGGCCGAGGTGCTGTTCGCGTCGGCCTACCTGGCGCTGCCCGACTTCCTGGCGCTGGGCCCGCCGTGGGTCCGCGACGCGCTGAAGGTCGTCTACTTCCACGAGAACCAGTTCGTCTACCCGGCGCGGCTGGAGCAGGAGTGGGATTTCCACTTCGCGCTCTCCAACGTGACGACCGCGCTGGCGGCCGACCGCGTGGCCTTCAACAGCGCCTACAACCGCGACTCGTTCCTGGCGGCGATCCCGGGCTTCCTGAAGAAGTTCCCCGACTACCGGCCGGAGCGCGTCGCCGAGCGGATCGCGGAGCGCTCGCGCGTGCTGCCGGTGCCGCTGGAGCCGGAGGAGTTCACGGACCTGCCGCGGCCGGAGCGGCACGGGCCGGCGCGGATCCTCTGGAACCACCGCTGGGAGCACGACAAGAACCCCGAGGAGTTCTTCGAGGCGCTGTTCCGGCTGGCCGAGGCCGGCGTGCCCTTCGAGGTGGCGGTGGCGGGGGAGTCGTTCGCCGAGCGCCCGCCGGTCTTCGACGCGGCGCGGGAGCGGCTGGGGCCGCGGATCGTGCACTGGGGGTTCGTCGACTCGCGCCGGGCCTACCTGGAGTTGGCGGCGTCCTGCGACCTGGTGGTCTCGACCGCGCTCCACGAGTTCTTCGGCGTGGCGGTGCTGGAGGCGGTGCGCGCGGGGTGCTTCCCGGTACTGCCGGACCGGCTGTCGTACCCGGAGCTGTTCCCGGCGGGGCACCTCTACCGCGAGGGGAAGCTGGTCGAGGCGCTGGCACGACGGATCGAGGCGATCGACGCCGTGCGGGGGCAGGACCTGCGGGGGCTGGCGGCGCGCTTCGAGTGGCCGGCGTGGGAGCCGGGTTACCGCGCGCTGCTGGAGCGATGAGGCGCGCCCCGGCCGCGCGAAGGGGCCGGGACGCGCCCGAACAGCATCAAACGAACCGGCCCGAGGGCCGGCGCATCAGTCGGCCTGAACCGGGCCGCCGCCCGCCGGGGAGCAGGGCCTGGGCGCCTTGGCCACGTCGGCGTAGCACTGGTTGGAGTAGGTCACGCCGTCGGCGCAGGTCACCGGGTCCCAGACGTCCGGGCAGGCCTTCCCGCCGCCGCCGCCGCTGGGCGGCTTCTTGCCGGCCATCGCGGTCCCAACGGCCAGCACGAGCGCCAGCACGAGCACGAAGCCGATCAGCAGGCGAATCCGCGTCTTCCTCATCCCGATCCTCCCTTGGCTGGGGCCGGGCGGCTCCGCCCGGCTGCCGTGCGGTTGGTACCACAGGGGGCGGGGCGGGATCAAGGCGGCGGGAACGGCGAGGAGGACTGCTGGGCGACTTGGCCATCGACGGCGATGCCTCGTCGTACATCCCCGTGTCTACGGTGATGAAAGACGCGCGCGCGCTTTTCACCGCTTCCTGGCGACCACCCACTGAACGGCATTCTTCCGATCCCATTCCCTGGATTCGACAATTTCGAAGCCGGCCGCCGAAACCGCTGCCTCGAGCTGGGGAACGGAAAGGCAACGAATCGGTGGCAGGAGCTTCGCCTTCTGGGCGCTGCCAACGAACCACCGCAGAAGGAGGCCCCGTTCACCGAAACAGGGTGTCTCCGAGATCAGCAGTCCGCCTGCTCGCAGGAGCCCGTGGATGCGCCCCAACACGGCAGGCAGGTCCTGGACCAGGTGCAGGACACTGAAGGCAAGGACCCGGGTGTAGCCGTGTGCGTCCAGCGATCGGTCAAGAACGTCGGTCGAGGTGAAGGAGACGTTGCTCGCGGCACGGAGGGCTGCCCTCTCCATGGCCAGGGCGATCATCCCGGTCGATGTGTCGATGCCATGGACCCGCTGAACACAGGGTGCAAGATCGAGAGCGAACTCGCCGGACGCACAGCCCAGATCCAGTACGACATCGGAGACGGAAAGCAGCGACGTCGCGCCTTGCAGCGTCTTCATGTAGGCGGCGTCGTGCTTTTCGATCTCGTCGCTGTACTTCCTGGCCCGTCTATCCCAGAACTCCGCTCCCATCATCTCGGGCTCTCCCGATTGCCTCCCGAACCTGGAACATGAAGGCCGCGCTCAGCTGCGGGTGCGGGACAACGCTACACCTCCCAGGGAACCCCGAGTGTCGGTCGGAGGCAGTGCAAGGTCACGCAGGCGCCAGCCGATCCGTCAGCATGTCGAGTGCACATGAATCGCCACCCGAGTCCCGGCTGCTCGAAGCTGGTTGAAGAGCCGCAAGGCGTCGGGTGTTCTCAGAACACGCACGTCTAGACCTTGTTGATGACGCAACTCGTCGGGAACTCGCACAGCGCCGCGCCAGCCTTCGGATAGGATGAGCGTCTCCGGATGCGACTCGACGAGCCACGCGATGTCCTTCGCACCGAGCTCGTGAGTCTTCTCGACGCGCCGACTGGTACCATCCGGTCGCACCTGAAGGTCGACGGCGGGCCAGGGAAAGGAGCTGTAGGTTGTGAGACCGAAGACCGCGAGGCCGAAACGACCGGGACGGTTCAGACCGAACCACGCGATGCCGAGGGCCATGATCGTGAAACCGAGCAGGATCCAGCGCTTTCGCTTCATGTCGCACCCGCCCTCTGCCTCATGCCGTGCTTGAGTGGCGCCGGCCAGTCGCAGCGTCCCTCTTCGTCAGAACGGGATCGCGGCTGGCGTCCACTGCAACGGCATGTTCGGGATCGTATGCCCTTGATGGAAGCCACACCTCATGGCAGTCACTTCGCCGCAGGAGGCGCGGGAGACGCCGGTTTCTGCCCTACGGCCGTTCCTTCAAACGCAATTCGCGGGTCGTTCACCTTGACCAGTTCGTGCAGCTCGTAGACATTGCGATAGCCGTATCCATACAAATTGACATAGGTGGGGATGTTCAGCGCCATCATCAATGGCTTGGCCTGTGCGGCGAGCTGCGCCGCTACTGCGCCGCTCGATTTCGGACGCGGAACGGCGACCTTGGAGGCAAAGTCCGTCTCGTTGCCGTCGAAATTGTTGTTACAGTAGATGAGGATCTTGGTATCGAAACTCGGAATGACCTGCGCCAGATTATCCTGAGTGAAATCGGTAAAGGCGAGGTGCTTCGCGCCCTTCAGGTGAATGCGGTCGAAGCGAAAGGCAGAACGAGAATCGAGGATGATGACTCCCGCCTCCTTGCTCATCTTGAGGAAGGTGCTGAGGTCGATGAGGCGGCTGGCGCGGTGAGCTTCCACCTCCGCGACCAGCCCTTTGAAGTCATCGAAGCTGACTTTGGCCTTGGGGTAATTCCCATCTTGCGCAAACCCACTGCTCCCTGCCAGAAGTATGAGCGATGCCGCTACTAGGAGTGATCGCATCTTTGCTCCTCTCTTGATCAGGCGTCCAGTGTCGGCCGAGCGACTGCGTTCACCTGCGTCCGAAAGCCGAAGGCCGGCGAACGGCGGGGGAAGCGAGTGGTTGGCCGGCGGCGTTCCTTGTGGGTCATGGGAGCGGCTCCGTCAGGTGCGCTCGATCGGCGCGGGCAGGGAATGGCTCCGGCCAGTACTCAACAAGGCGGGTGATCCTTCCGCCAATAACCGTGAAGAACGAGATGGCCCGCGCGTGTTGTACCCCATCGGTCACTGAGACATCAGTGACGACTTCCGAGTCGGTAGCGACAAGTCGGTTGATGGCGAACTGCCAGGGTCCATGCGCGGGATACTCGGCATTCATCGTGGCGAAACGCTCCGACCCGCGAATACGCTCGTTGGATTGGGGCCACTCGAGGGCAAAGTCCGGCGCCAGGACGCTCGCGACAGACGCGAAGTCGTTGGTCGCCATGAGACGCCAGAACTCTTGGACGACGACTGCGGGAGTCACTCGGCCCTCACTGTTCGATGGCAACCGCCTGCTGTCCGGCGCTCTTGATTCGCGTCCATCGTCGGCTCTCGGCCATGAGCGGATACATTATGGTCCTGGAGTTCAGGTCAAGCCATGGGCAGCAGGAATGGGTGATGGCTTCCCGTCGGGTCGTGCAGTCAACTCGGCTTCGCTGGCGCCCGCGCGGTAACGTGCCAGCAGCGTCTCAGGGTCCACCTCGACCCCGACAGGGTTGATTGCGAACGCCTCACTACGCAGATAGTCGAAGGCGTCTCTGGAACTGCAGGATTCGACCTGAAGCTCGACTCGGTTGCCGTCCGGATCCTGGTAATAGAAAGACAGCGTGAAGCCGTGATGAACTGGCCAGTAGGGCGTGAGGCCGTGTTCCTTCAGTCTGGCGTAAGTCTCGAGCAGATCTGCTGCTGAAGCGTAGGTGTAGGCAATGTGGTTGACGCCGATCTCGCCGGGGCCTGAAACCGCCGGCGCGTCAGGCTTCAGCAGATCGAGATTGGCGATGGCGAAGCGATGGCTTTCATCGTCATAAGTCAGGAAGGCAAGGGCGGGGTTCCCATGCACGATCTGTGCGCCGAATACGGTGCCATACCAAGCCTTCATTTCCTCAAAGCGACGCGTCATGAATACAACATGCGAAAACGTTGGGGGCGGTGCCATGTTTGTACCTCCTTGCACTCAAAACCGCTGACCCCCTTGGGTCAGAAGCGGAGTGTGGAGCCGAGAAATGGAATGCCGTATAGCGCTCACCATCAGCGGCGGCGCGCAGCGCCGGCCGCTGCGTGCTGCAGTTAGGGCTGTTCGTCCAGTGTCTTCAGCGATGTGCCGTCCGCTGTCTTCCATGCGGTCAGCCCGTTCGCGCTTCCGCCGTGGATGACGGCCGCCGCTGCCGACGGGCTGGTGAACTCCGTGTCCCGGGTGAAGACGAGGAAACCGTCCTTTTCCTGAAGCCCGCCATCAGCGAGCAACTGTCGGCGCTGGACCATGACGTACGGATAGTTCTCCGCAGACGGCCGCTCTTCCAGGACGGCGGTTGACCCGCTGAACACGACAAAGCCGTTCGGCGTGCGTTGTCCGAACCCCTCTGCGCCCTTGATCCGGCAGTGCAGCACGCCGCCACGCTGGGCTGGTGAGGCGCTCCTGGCAATCGGAGACAGGATTTCCGAGCCGAGCACGGGCAGGAGTTGGCGAATCCTCGCCAAGAAGACCTCCATGTCTTCTCTGTCGGACTCGGGGAGCCTTGAGCCACCTGCCTGATTCTGCTCGAGCGTGAATCGGCTGACCTCGGATGCCTCGCGAAGCAAGCGACCTTCGAGGTATCTGACGTGGGCCTTTGTCAGATTCTCGTCCTTGCTCACAAACACGATGGCGGAGACCCAGAACTCCTTCGCCCTGTGCTGCTTCAGGCGCTCGCGGATGACCTCAGCCTCACCTATATAAGCGCGAGGCGCGTTAGTCTTCGGGTCGTTGCCAGTGAGGATATAGACACCGGCTTTGTCGAGCTCGTCACGAGCAAGCAGGTCGTCAAGCTCGGTTCGAGGTGCAGCGACGGCCTTCCCAGACCAGTTCGAGATCTCCGCAGTGCGCATGCTCTTCGCGTCCCCGCGTGGAAGAAAGAGCTTGATGGTTGCAGATGTCATCGTCACTCCACTCCTACGTAGCCTGAACTACAGGCCACACCGATCGCGAGGCGATTGGCGGGGTCACTTGCGCGAGCAGCTAGCCCCTATCGAGAGGTACCGAACGTCGGTCGGCAAGAGCGCATCGCACAACCGCTGAGACCGTCCCCGAAGTGATGCCACGCCTTTGGCAATACGCGGACGTGAGCCACTCAGCGAGATCCCTCGTACCCTTACTGGCATTACAAGAAGCACAGCACCTCGCGATGTTCTCGCGGGTCACAAGTCTCGCGTCGTTTACGATGTGCTCCCACGTTGCGCGAGCCTTGTGGTCGGTCGGTGATGAGCCAAAGGCGACACGACAATAGACGCACGCCCTGTCTCGATCCGTGACCTCGCGCTCGAGCCAGTCGGGAATGTTCCAGCGGTTCACTTCATGCGCCCCCATCGCGATCTGTAGGCGATAGGCCCAACGTTGCGTTCAGCTGCGGGCGGCCCCGCGTTCGTTCCCGTCGCGATAGCTGCCGGGCCGCCCGACAGCTGCAACGCGATGTTGGGGCGCGATCACGGTGTACAGCCGGACCGCTCTCTGTGTCAAGCACTTCGAGAAGCGCGCTTGAGGAGGCCATGGCAAGCAAGCCCATGGCAAATCCACCAGGCCCCACGGAATAACCACGAGACGCTCCAAAGTGCAAGGCTGTCGACGCCTCACAATACGTCCGCGACAGCGTGAGTATCGCAACTGACGGGCTGCACTTCTGAGCGAGATCTGTGCGCGCCGCTACTCTCCCTTGGTGACAAGTCGGAACATCTCCTGGTTAAACCAAATGCCAGATGGCCACACTTGAGAACAATCCCCCTCGTCGAAACGCACGATGACAGCGAAACACTGAAACACTCTGCCTCCGTCATCTACGCAGAGAATCTCAGCGGCGCCGGTTGGAGCGTTCGGACTCAGCGGATACTCGGCGGAAAGGCCCCAGGGGTTGAGTTCGATCCACTTCCCAGGAACGATTTGCCGACGGAGAACCGCGCACCCTGGACGCGATCTGCCGGGCGCCCCGAGCCGGATACACCCGCCAAGCTGTCGCATGAGCGCCCGAAGCCGACGAACGTAATCGACCCTCTCTGAAGCTCTGTCGTGCAAGATACCTTGCCTCCCAAGCACCAAGCGGACCCGCAATGTCGTGAACTTGCTTGGACAGTGCGGGGGAGAATTCGAAGAGCGTCACGAGCAAAGCGTGGTAGCGAGGGTATTGGATCGACCACCCGGTCAGAATGAGGGTGCACAGTATCGCGAGAGTCGCGCCGGTCCAGGTGAGCCGCGGCCCAACGGGGTACTCCTCTCGTCAAAGATCGAACGGCGACGAAGATCCCGGCGCACATTAGGTAGATCGAACCGACGTAACTAGATGGGCGAGGAGCCACGGGCTCGGCAGAGAACTCGGCTGCCAGGTGGGTCCGGCCAGAACTTGTCGTATCCCGTCTAGAATCTGATTGGGAAGCCGGGCCGTGACCAGCGCAACCGGGAGATGGAGGACGCGTATCAGGAAGGTAGCCCATCCCGGGAGAGTAAAGAGCGACAGGAGGTAGGTCGAAGCGGGGAGCACAGCAGACCCGAGGAGGCAAAGCTGGGCGAGGCGGTGTCGTCGTGAGGTCATGCGCCACCACGCGCTGCGCGAGTCGGCCCAACGCCGCGTTCAGCTGCGGGCGCGGGATAATGGTACACCTTCGACAGAACCGGAGCGCCCGTCGGCTGCAGCGCAAAGTTGGCCAGCGCAATCGGACGCTGCCGCGCCGCCGATCGTGATCGCCGTCTCCGCCGCAGACTGCGTGAGTCTGGTCACGCATGAGTGGCAGCAGGTCCTATTCGCTGCCGAGCCTCGCGCAGCGTTTCGATGCGGGTCACCAGTTCGGACTGCCCTGCACCGCTCGCGGCACGCTGGACACATCAAGGGAGCTGAGTCGAGACTGCGAGAAAGACTCTGGTAACCGCGACAAACGCGTACAAGAGGCACGCTGATGCTCGAGCTGGTCAACGCCCGAGGAGACGCGATGCCAAAGCAGCTTCTCGGGCCGTCCGGGTGTCCCTCCTGGAGGGTGAGAAGCGCGCTAGCGGCAAAATGTGTGATTACAACTCATGCGTCAGGGCCTGTGTGGCCAGGAGCTCCCGATCAGTGCGACTGCAAGTGATACAGCCCAGGGAGGAGCCACCGATCGCGGCGCAAATCACGACGAGCCCGATGAGCAGTGCGCCTGGCGCATGCAGTCTCCAGTAGGGCCAACTAGAGTTCACCTGCGGTCGGGGTATCCCACTTCGGGCGGCGAGATTGTCGACCAAGCAGGCGCACCCCGCGCCTTTTGTACCTCCGAACCCCTTGTGCAGTCAACGCGAAACGCGCGCCGCCGCGGTCGCCGGGCGGCGTTGGGCGCCGGACTAGGCTGACCGGCACGGCGGAGTAACCGGGGCGCTCGACCGACCGTCGAGGTCCCGCAGGGGGTGCCCCGCGGACGGGGCATCGACGAGCCGGGGGCCGCAGCGGCCCGGGTTGAGGCGGCCGCGGGCGGCGAGCGCGGCGCCTCGACGGCGGCCGTCTTACCGCCGCCCCCTCACCCTGCCACGAAGTAGCGCGCCTCCGGGTGGTGGAACACCAGCGCCGACACCGACGCCTCGGGATCCATCATGAAGCCCTCGGTCAGGTGGACGCCGATCTTCTCCGGCTCCAGCAGCCGGAACAGCGTCGCCTGGTCCTCCAACGCCGGGCAGGCCGGGTAGCCGAACGACACCCGCAGTCCCCGGTAGCGCGTGCGGAACATCTCGGACAGCGTCAGCCCCGGCGGGTCGGGGATCCCCCACGCCGCGCGCAGCCGGGCGTGCAGCCACTCGGCCGTCGCCTCGGCCAGCTCCAGGGCCGTCGCCGCGAGGGCGTGCGAGCGCAGGTACTCGCCCTTCTCCTTGAGCGCCTCGACCCGCGCGCGGACGTCGCTCCCGGCGGTGACGACGAACATCGCGACGCTGTCGGGGCGGCCGCTCGCGGGCTCGACCCAGTCGGAGATGCAGAGCCGCTCGCGGTCGCGCTGGCGCGGGAAGACGAAGCGCGCGACCTCCGGCCCGTCGGGCCGCTCGCGCAGCGCGAGCGCGTTGCCGTCGCTCGTGGCCGGGAAGAAGCGGAAGACGCCGCGCGGCCGGAGCCAGCCCTCGGCCTGCCCCTCGCGCACGAGCCCCGTCACCAGTTCCTTCAGCGCCGCCAGCTTCTCGTTCCCCTCGCCGTGCTCGCCGCGGACGTTCCCCTTCACCCCCAGGTGCCGCCCGTAGAGCATCTGGTCGTTGACCCAGCCCAGCATCTCGAGCGCATTCGCCTCCAGGCAGTGGCGCTCGAAGCCGGGGGCCTTGGGGATGTCGGGGGCGGGAGAGACGGCTCGCACCGGGATGGCCGGCGCCGCGGGCTCCGCCGCTGCCGCCGGCGCGGCCTCGCTCGTCGCGACGGCGCTCGCGCCCTCCGCGGCGCGCAGCCGCGCGACCGCCGCCTCCAGCGCCGGCCGCTCGCGCGGGTCGACGATCCGGTTGGCCAGCGCCAGCCCGTCCATCGCGTCCTTGGCGTAGAGCACGATCCCGCCGTAGGCCGGCGCGATCCGTGTCTCGGTGAACTTCCGCGTCAGCGCCGCGCCGCCGCAGAGGACCGGGACGGCGATCCCCATCGCCTTCAGGTCGGCCGCGGTGACCGCCATCTGCTGCGCCGACTTCACCAGCAGCCCCGACAGCCCGACGATCGCGGGCCGGTGTTCCTCGATCGCCCGGGCCAGCGTCACCGGGTCGACCTTGATCCCCAGGTCCTTCACCGCGAAGCCGTTGTTGGCGAACAGGATCGAGACCAGGTTCTTGCCGATGTCGTGGACGTCGCCCTTGACGGTCGCCAGCACGACCGTCCCCTTCTGCGGCTCCGCCCCGGGCTCCATGTATCGCTCGAGGTACGAGACCGCGGCCTTCATCACCTCGGCCGACTGCAGCACCTCGGCGACGATCAGCTCGTTGTTGCCGAACAGCCGCCCGACCTCGCCCATCCCGTCGAGCAGCGGGCCGTTGATCACCTCGAGCGGCGCGTAGCGCGAGAGCGCCTCCTCGAGGTCGTCCTCCAGCCCCTCGCGCCGGGCCTCGACGATCCGCCGCGAGAGCCGCGTCTCGATCGGCGTCTTCGCCAGCGCGTCGTCGGTCTCGCGGCGGCGCTCTTCCCGGAACAGCGCGGTGAAGCGCGCGATCGGGTCCTCGCCGCGGTCGTAGAGCAGGTCCAGCGCCGCCTCGCGCTCGTCGTCCGGGATCTGCGCGTAGCGGACCAGCTTCTCCGAGTTGACGATCGCCAGGTCCAGCCCGGCCTCGACGCACTCGTGCAGGAAGACCGAATTCAAGACCTCGCGCCCCGCCGGCGGCAGGCCGAAGCTGACGTTGCTGACGCCGAGCAGCGTCTTGACGCCGGGGAGGTGCTGCTTGATCGCGCGCACCCCGTTGATGGTTTCGCGCGCCGAGCCCTTGTAGTTGACGTCGCCGGAGGCGCAGGGGAAGACCAGCGGGTCGAAGATCAGGTCGGTCGGGTGCAGGCCGTACTTGCCGGTCAGCAGCTCGTACTCGCGCCGCGCCACCGCCAGCTTGCGCTCGGCGGTCAGCGCCATCCCCTGGACGCGGTCCTCGTCGATCGTCCCGACGACCAGCGCCGCGCCGTAGCGGTGCGCCAGCGGCGCGATCCGCTCGAACCGCTCCTCGCCGTCCTCCAGGTTGACCGAATTGATGATCGGCTTGCCGGGGATCTTCTTCAGCGCCGCCTCGATCACCGCGGCGTCGGTCGAGTCGATCATCAGCGGGACGCGGACCATCCGGGTCAGCGCGTCGAGCAGCTTTTCCGTGTCGGCGGCCTCGTCACGGTCGGGATCGGCCAGGCACACGTCAAGGATGTGGGCCCCCGCCGCGACCTGCCCGCGCCCCAGCTCGGCCGCCCGCTCGAGGTCCCCCTCCGCGACCAGCCGCTTGAACTTGCGCGAGCCGATCACGTTGGTCCGCTCGCCGACCTGCAGCGGCCGCCGCTCCTCCTCGAGCGACAGGTACTCGATCCCGGAGACGCGGCCCCAGCGCGTGGCCAGCGGCACGCGCGGCGGAAAGCGCGGCGCCAGCGCGGCGAAGGCCTTCACATGCGGCGCCGTCGTGCCGCAGCAGCCGCCGATCGCGTTGAGCCAGCCCTCGGCCAGGAAGCGCTCGAAGACCGCCGCCATCTGCTCGGGCGTCTCCGCGTAGCGGCCGTTCTCGTCCGGGAGGCCGGCGTTCGGGACGCAGGCGATCGGGCACTCGGCGATCGCCGCCAGCGAGCGGATCGGGTCGGCCATGAACGACGGGCCGACCGCGCAGTTGAGGCCGAAATAGAGCAGCTCGCGCTGCTCGACCGTGGTGTAGAAGGCCTCGGCACTCTGCCCGCAGAGCGTGACGCCCGAGGCCTCGATCGTGATCGAGAGCGCCACCGGGATCCGGAGACCCAGCTCGGCGAACGCGTCGTCGATCCCGCAGAAGGTCGCCTTGGCGTTGACGGGGTCTGAGACCGTCTCGACCAGCAGGTAGTCGGCACCCCCCTCGATCAGCCCCAGCGCCTGGACCCGGAAGTGGTCCGCGAGCTGGTCGAAGGTCACGCCGCCGGTCAGCAGGATCGACTTGGTCGACGGGCCCATCGAACCGGCCACGAAGCGCGGGCGGCGGGCCCCGCCCGGGCCGGGCGCATCGGCGCCCTCGGCCGCGGCGCACGCCGCGCGCGCGATCTCGGCCGCGCGGCGGTTGATCTCCCGCGCCCGCGCGGCCAGCCCGAACTCGGCCAGCACCAGCGGCGTCCCGCCGAAGGTGTTGGTCTCGACGATGTCCGCTCCGGCCGCCAGGTACTCGCGGTGGACCGCTTCGACCAGCTCCGGCCGGTGCAGCACCAGCGCCTCGTAGCACCCCTCGTGCTCGGCGCCGCCGAAGTCGGCGGCGGTCAGCGTTTCCTGCTGCAGGCGCGTGCCGGTGGCCCCGTCCAGGACGAGGACGCGCCGGCGCAGCAGTTCGGCGAGGGTCGGGCGAGGCATGCGGGGAGGATAGCCGGGCCGGGCTGCGTTGACATCCGGCAGGCCCGGGGGCACAGTCCGGCCCCGTGTTCGCCGACCTCGAATCGCCCGGCCGCCCGGCCGTCCCGCCGGCCCGCCTGAAGGACCGCCTGGCCGACCCCCGCCCGCTGGTCGCGGTCGAGCTGCGCCCGCCGCGGCGCGACCTGGACGGGATCCACGCGATGGAGGCCTGGATCGACGCCTACCACGCGGTCCAGCGGCTGTCGGAGAGCGACACCGTCGTCTTCCTGACCGACAACGCGATCGGCAGCAGCGAGGAGGAGAACCTGGGCCACCTCGTGCGCAACCTCGGCCCGGCGGCGCGGCGCGAGCGGATCGTCCCGTTCCTGACGCTCAAGCACCCGCTCGACTACTGCCGCCGCTACGCGGACCGCGCGCGGCGCGAGCGCTTCCCCGGGCTGGTCGTGCTGGGGGGGGACGCGCACGACGAGATCCCGCGCTGCCTGCCGCACAGCTGGCAGCTGCGCGAGACGCTGCGCGCCGAGCAGCCGGGGCTGCTGCTGGGCGGCTGGGTCAACCCGTACCGCGACCCGAAGGAGCAGGTCGCGCTGCTCTCGGACCACGGCGCGGGGCTCGACTTCCTGCTGACGCAGATCGTCTCGCACCACGCGCTGGGGCCGGTCGCCGACTTCGCCGAGGAGGCCGCGCGGCGCGGGCTGTCGCTGCCGACCTTCGCCGGCGTCTTCTTCTACCGCAGCGCGCGGCGGCAGACGCTCGACGCGCTGGCGCAGTTCATCCCGGTCCCGGCCGCCGGCTTGTCGGCCGACTTCCTGGAGCGGAAGATGTCGGCCGAGGAGGTCGCGGCGGCGACGCTGTCGGCGCTGGCCGGCCTGGGCTTCACGCGCTTCTACCTGTCGAACCTGGAAACGGGGCGGGCCCCCGCGCGGCGGAACGCGATCGCGCGCCGCGCCGGGCTCGCTGCACCCGAAAGGACCGCCCGATGAGCGCCAACACCTACGACGTGACGACTGCCAGCTTCGAGAAGGACGTGATCGAAAAATCCGACGAAGTGGTCGTCGTGATCGACTTCTGGGCCCCCTGGTGCGGGCCGTGCAAGACGCTGGGACCGATCCTCGAGGACGAGATCGGCAAGCTCGACGGCCGGGCCGTGCTGGCCAAGGTCAATGTCGACGACAACCCCGACCTGGCGCAGGCGTTCCAGGCCCAGTCGATCCCGATGGTCGTGGCGATCCACAAGCGGCGGCCGGTCTCGTCGTTCCTGGGCGCGCAGCCGCGCGACGTCGTCGAGCAGTGGCTGCGGCAGGTCGTGCCCAGCGCCGCCGAGACCAGCCTGGAGTCGGCCAAGAAGCTGCTGGCCGAGCACGAGTACGCGCAGGCCGAGACGGTGCTGCGCAAGGTTCTGGCCGCCAGCCCGAACGACCAGACCGCGCTGCTCGAGCTGGCGCGCGTGCTGGCGCGGCGCGGCGAGCGGGCCGAGGCGCTGGTGCTGCTCGACCAGATCCCGGCCGGGACCGACGAGTACGACGCCGCCGCGCGCGAGCGGCTGATGTTTGCGCTGTTCGACGCCGGGGAGAAGGCGGGAGACCTGGCCGCAGCCAAGGCCAAGGTCGCCGCGAACCCCGCCGACAGCGCGGCGCGCTTCGCGCTGGCCGGGGCGTACTGGCTGGAGGGGGAGATCGAGCCGGCGCTCTCCGAGCTGCTGAAGATCGTGCGGAAGGACCGCGCCTTCTGGGACGACGGGGCGCGCAAGGCGCTCCTGGCGCTGTTCGACTACCTGGGCGAGGGGATCCCGGCGGTCGACACGGCGCGCTCGGAGCTGGCGAACATCCTGTTCTCGTAGGGGCCGGCCTCCGTGCCGGCCCGACCGCGGACGCGCAGCGCGGGCCGCCACGGAGGGCGGCCCCTACCGGGTCGCCGGGAGCGATGCCGGCCCCGCCGAACGCTCGCAGTAGGGGCCGGCCTCCGTGCCGGCCCGAAAGGACAGCGTGATGGCCGAGGACCCGCTCCACGCCAAGCTCGAGAAGCTCAACGTCGGCCGCGCGCGCCGGCACCTTTTCCTGTGCGCGCAGCAGTCGAAGCCCAAGTGCTCCACCCACGAGGAGAGCGCCGCCGTCTGGGAGTACGTCAAGCGGCGGCTCAAGGAGCTGGGCCTCGAAGGGCCGGGGGTGGGCGACCCCTGCGTACTGCGCAACAAGGTCGACTGCCTGCGCGTGTGCCAGGACGGGCCGATCGCGGTCGTCTACCCGGAGGGGGTCTGGTACCGCGGAGTCTCCATCGAGGTCGCGGAGCGGATCATCCAGGAGCACCTCGTCGGCGGCCGGCCGGTCGAGGAGTTCGTGATCGCCCGGGCGCCGCTCAACGGCTGAGCTGGCTGGAGACCACCGGCTGGCCCGCGCACGGCGCCCCCGGCTGGTAGGACAGGAGCGCCGTCGCCCCGTCCACCGCGATCGTGGTCAGGCTCACCGTCTCCGCGTCGTCGCGATGCATGCAGGGGGAGTAGGGGCCGCGGTCGGGGTGATGGCTGCGGTGGAAGGCGTCGAGCGCGGCGCGGGTCGCGCCGCCGTGCTGCGCGGCGATCCGCGCCAGCGTGCCGCGGCGCGAACGCGCGACCCCCTCGGCGTCACGGCCGGAGGAGGTCAGCGGCAGCGCGCCGTCGTCGAGCGGGAACCCCGTCGCGGCCGAACCGTCCCAGCGCAGGGCCCGCGGCGCCTCGCCGCGGCCGAACAGTGCCAGCGTGAAGGGCTGGAAGCACTCGAGTCGGGTGTGCGCGAGCGCCGACTCGGCTGCCGCCGCGGAGGGGGCGCCGGCCAGCCCCAGAAGCAGCACGCCGCGGCTGACCGGCGGCTGGTCGGGCGGGAAGCGGTGGTCGCGGAAGAGGTTGAGCAGGCAGGCCGCCACCCCCGTCTCGTTGACGAAGACCCAGGTCCCGCCGGCGTCGCCGTCGCGCGGCGCGAGGAAGCGGACGCCCCCGGAGGAGTCGACCCGCGGTGGCTCGGCCGGCCGGCGCGAGCGCCGCTCGTCGCGGTTGAACCAGAGCGCGTAGCCGTCCGGCTCGACGATCCAGGAGAGGGTGCACATGCCGCCCGGGAGTATGCCTGACGCGGAGCGGGAAGTCGGCGAAACTAGCCGGCGGAGGAAGCGATGGATCCGGCCATCCTGATGCTGATCGTGGTCTTCGTGCTGGCGCCGAGCTGCGGGATGTTCATGCTCGCGGCGGCGAGGACGCCGGCGCTGCACCGCGAGGTCGTAAGGGCGCTGCGCGAGGCCGGCCGGGCCGCGGGACCGGCGTACGAAGACGCGGCGCTGGCGGGCTGGGTGCCGTGGCGGATCCCGGCCGGGCTCGAAGACGTCTACGCCGACCCGCAGCACAACGGCGGCGCGGCGGTCGCGCAGGCGGTCGGGGCGTGGTGGGTCAACCGCCGGCTCGCGTTCATCATGCTCGTCGTGCTGGCGCTCGACGCCGTCCTGCTGACCGTGCTGATCGCCTGGCTGGCTGCGGTCTGAGTCCCGCGCCCGCGCCGCTCACCGGCAGCGCTCAGTGGTGCCGGCGCAGCAGCCGTCCCAGCGCCGCGACGAGCAGCACCGCGACCAGTACCGGCCCGAACGGCTGGTCCAGCAGGATCGCGGCCGCGAAGGCGATCAGGTAGCAGACGACCGCGATCGCGACGCTGCCGATCAGCGTCTTCTTCCAGCCCGGCGCGAAACGGAACGCAATCCACGGCGGGATGAAGACCAGCGCGAAGGCGGCGAAGACCCCGATTGCGGTCGCGGCGAAGGCCAGCGTCACCGCGACCAGCAGGTCGAAGACCAGGTCGTGGTGGGGCTTGGCCAGGCCGTTGGCGCGGAACAGGTCGGGGAAGAAGCGGCCTACCAGCAGCCGGCGCGAGATCCAGGGCAGGATCGCCGCGGTCAGCAGCACCAGCCCGGCCAGCCCCTCCAGGTGCGGCAGCCCCGTGAAGTAGAGCTGCCCCTGGATCAGCGCCCGCGACAGGTCGTCGCCGTGGACCGAGTTGGCGGCCGCGATCAGCGCCGTGCTCCAGCCGAAGAGGATCATCACCGCGTAGGCGTCGTTGCCCGAGCGGGCGAGCAGCGCCTTGGCCGCCGCGGCCAGCGCCGCCGCGACCAGCGCGATCAGCAGCACCGGCTCGAGGACCATCCCGCCCAGCACCACCCCCGCCGCCGCGGCCTGGGCCAGCCCCAGCGCCGCCAGCCACTCCTCGCGCAGCCGGACGTAGCAGCCGACGAGCGGCAGCAGCAGCGCCAGCGCCAATCCGTTGAGGAACGGCAGCAGGAAAAGCCGGTCGAAGACGAGCGAGAAGTTCACGCCCCCACCTCGACGATCCGCGTCGCCAGCCGGTCGAGGAACCCGTGCTCGTGCGTCACGACCAGCACACCGCGCTGCTCGCGCCAGGCCAGCAGCAGGCCTCCCAGCGCCTCGATCGTGCCGGGGTCCATGTTGTTGGTCGGCTCGTCGAGGTAAATCAGGTCGGCCGGGCTGCCCAGCGCGGCCCAGACCTGCAGCAGCTGGAACTGCCCGCCCGAGAGCCGGTCGACGCGGCCGTCGAGCAGCGGTCGGACCGCCGGCGGCGCACTCCTTGTCCTTGGCATGCGTCAGGTGCAGCAACTCGTGGCCGGTGATCGGCATCTCCGGCAGCCGCACCGGGCGCTGGGCCTGGACCATCACGCGCGTGCCCGGCCGCCGCGCGATCGAGCCGGAGAAGACGCGTGCGGTCCCGATCAGCGCGCCGAGCAGCGTCGACTTGCCGCAGCCGTTGGGTCCGGTCAGGCCGACGATCTCGCCGGGTTCCACGGAGAAGGACAGGGGGCCCACGACGGGCCCCCTGTATCCCGCGACCAGATCCCGGACCTCGAGCAGCGGCTCGCTCACGAACGCGAGCTTGCCACCGCCGCGACCCACTTGTCGATCAGGGCGAAGTAGGCCGCCGCGTCGCCGTCGAGCGCGACCTCCAGCGGCAGTTGCTGCGCGTTCCAGCCCAGGTTCTTCGCGACGAAACTCGGCCCGTCGCCCGGCTGGAAGGTGGCGTAGATCACGACCCCGCGCCGGCCGGTCAGGCTCGTCACCAGTTCCTTGAGCGACGAGGCCGTCGGTGGGATCCCGGGCAGCGGCTCGACGTAACCCAGCACCGGCACGCCGAGCAGCGCCGCGAGGTAGTTGCCGTCCTTGTGGTAGAAGACCACCCCCGGCGCGCCGGCCGCCTTCTGCTTCCAGCCCGGGACGCGCTCCGCGACCGCCTTGGCGAACGCCGCGGCGTTGGCCTCGAACTGCGCGGCGTGCGCCGGGTCGAGCTTCCCCATCCGGGCCGCCAGGGTGCCCGCCAGCTGTGCCATCCGCGGCGGGTCGAGGTAGAAGTGCGGGTTCCCCAGCGGGTGGACGTCCCCCTTGGAGCGGTCGGCCGCGCCCCCCTTCTCGATCAGGTCGAGCTGCGCGCCGCCGTCGAAGTAGCCGTTGGTGCCCGGCAGGATCTTCGGGTTGTTGGCGCTCTGCAGCGCGGCCGGCAGCCAGCCGACCTCGAGGTCGGCGCCGACCAGCACGAGCAGGTTGGCGTTGCGCAGCGCGACGATCATGCTGGGCTTGGCGAGCAGCGAGTGGGCGTCGCGGTCGGGCGGGGCCAGGACCGCGACCTTGACCTGGTCGCCGCCGACGGTGCGGGCCAGGAATCCCATGCTGGAGGTCGTGGCGACGACGTTGAGCTTCGCCTCGGCCGGCGCGGCGCCGGCGGCCAGCACGAGGGACGCGGAGAGCAGGATCGTGGAAAGCATGCGCATGGCGTCCCTCCTCAGAACTTGTGCGCGCCGTGCGCGCCGAGGCTGATCTGGAGCTGCAGGTACCAGGCGTTGACGTCGACCGTTTCGCCGTCCGCCGCGACCTGCGAGCGGTCGTACTGGACGCGGACGCGCGAGAACTCGGTCGGGTCGAAGGTCACGGCCCCCGACCAGCGCGAGGTCGCGCCGAACGACTCCGACTCGTCACCGCCGGAGACCTCGTTGGTCGAGCCGGCGCGGTCGTAGCGGGCGCCGACGTTCCAGCGCGGCGCGAAGCCGTAGACCGCCTGGACGTAGTAGGCATCCTGGTCGAACTCGACCGGCACCGGGTCGATCGCCTCGCCCCCCGCCGCCACCAGGTCCAGGTCGCGACCGCGCGCGACGTACTCGCCCTGCAGCGTCAGGTCGCCCTGGCCGTACTCGCGCGGCGAGTCGTACTTGTAGACGACGTCGAGGCCCCAGAAGTCGGTCGTCCCCTGGAAAGCCTCGTCGATCACGCCGTCCTCGTCCTCGTCGTGCAGCTCCTGGTGCGTGCGGCCGCTGCCGTAGAACGCGCCCAACTGCAGCGCGCTGCTGTACCCCAGGTCGGGTGCGACCTTGACGAAGCCGGTGTAGAGCCGCGGCCCCGCCTGGTCCTCGAACCACGGGTGGTCGTCGTCGCTGCCGAAGTACGACGCCACGCCGGCGTTCTCGCCCTGCGCGGCCTCGATGCCGAGCCGGAGGTAGAAGGGCAGCTTGGGCAGCCAGTTGAGCTGCACGCCGGCCTCGTTGAGCGCGCCGCCGAAGATCAGCTCGTAGGGCAGCGACTGGTTGACGAAGCTCCACTGGTGCGGGTGCTGCGCGTTCTGGTAGCCGATCCCGCTGTAGAACTGCCCGACCTTGAGCTGGAAGCCGGGGATGAACTTCCCGGTCTGGGCGTAGACCTCCTCGACCTCGAGCCCTTCGTCCGAGATCGCGAAGATCGCCCAGAGGTCGAAGTAGGGGTCGACGCTGCCGCTGAAGGCCAGCTCGGTCTCGCGCAGCGAGAAGCCTTCCTCGGTGGCGCCGTGGGAGTGCCCCTCGTCCGCGCCGTGGAGGTGGAAGCCGTCGGCCTCGGAGAGCAGCTCGGATCCGGAGCCGCCGGCATCGTCGCGGTAGAACAGCCCGTCGAAGATCACCGAGATCATCGGGTTGAACGACGACTTCGCGGTCTCGGTCCGCGCGGCGTCGGGGGTGCCGGCGGTGGCGTCGCCGTCGTCGCCGCCGAGCACGTTGTAGGGGACCAGCCCCACCGGGTCGACCGGGCCGCGGGGGCCGGTTGCGGTGATCGGCGGGTTGGGCGGGGAAGCTGGGGATGCAGGGGATGGTGCGGGCGGCGGGGCCGCCGGGTCGGTCTGGGCCAGGCTCGCGCCGGCGGCACACGCCGCCGTCAGCAGGAGCGCGAGCAGGGTCGCGATCGTCTTGCGCATCGTATTCGTCCTCGTTCTCGATCCACGAAAAAACGGTGCACGCGCCCCTCGGGGCGCGGCGATTCGGGGCGCGACGCGGCTCAGACGGAGGGCGGGCCGCGCGGATCGGGGAGGGCGAAGTGCGGGGCGAAGCCGGGGGCGCGCTCCGCGGCGGGCGGGAGCGTCGCGGTGCCGGTCTGGGGTGCGGAGTCATCGGCCGGCGGGACGAGCACCGCGCCGTGGTGCGACGCGAGCTGGCAGACGGGGCACGGGGCGTGCTCGTCGGCGAGGCCGTGGTGGTGCGCATAGGGGGCCAGGATCGTGACGGCGAGCGCGAGCACGCCGAGCAGCGCGACCCAGGGCCGGACCCGTTTCCACACCGGAGGCTTCACGCGGCGGAGGCTAGCTGGGGCAGAGAGGCCTGTCAACGAACCGGGGGGGAAGACGCGCCGTTGCCCTGGCCGGCCGGCCTGTAGAATCGCCGCGGGAGGCCCGCGCGGCGGGAAGTTCGTGCTGGAGTGCGGGTAGAATCTCCACCCCCACGAAAGGATGGACGATGCACACCCGCCGCGCAGTTCTTACAACCGCTCTCTGTGCAGTTATTCTTGTGGCACCCCTCGCGCTCGCCGAGCAGATGCCGGCCGGCGCCCCGCCGGCCCACACCGAGACGAGCTGGCAGGTCCCCGAGCTTTTCGCGTACCACGAGGTGATCGCCACGATCTGGCACGAGGCCTGGCCGGCCAAGGACGTGGCGCAGCTCAAGACGCTGGCGCCGCAGGTCAAGGCGGGCGCCGACAAGGTCGCGGCCGCCAAGCTGCCGGGGATCCTGCGCGACAAGCAGGCGGTGTGGGACCAGGGGGTGGCCGCGCTGCAGAAGTCGGTCGCCGACTACGAGGCCGCGATCGCGGCCGGCGACGACGCGCGCCTGCTGGCGGCAGCCGAGACGCTGCACGCGCACTTCGAGAAGCTGGTCCGCACGATCCGCCCGGTGACGAAGGAGATCGACGCCTTCCACCAGGTGCTCTACCAGCTCTACCACCACCAGCTCGACCCCTACGACGCGGCCGCGGTCAAGGCGACCGTGCCGCAGCTCCAGGAGAAGATGGCGGTGCTGGCCAAGGCCGCGCTGCCGGAGCGGATGGCCGCAAAGACCGCCGCGTACGAGGAGGCCCGCGCGACGCTGGGCCGCGAGGTCGAGGCCTTCGCCGCCGCAGTGGCGACGGGCGACGCCGCCAAGGCGAAAGCCGCGGCGGAGACGATGCACTCGGCCTACGTCAAGCTCGAGTCCGTGTTCGGCTGAGGCAGCCGGGAAGCCGGTTTCACCGGTTTCGGAACAGCCACTGGGAGCGGGGGCGGACGTCGACCGTCAGCGAGGCCTCGTCGAGCAGCACCGGCGCCGAGCGGCCGTACTGCTCCCAGAGGCCCGCGAACTTCTCGCCGCGGTTCGGGCGCTCGTCGGGCGCGGTCGGGTCGCAGCCGTAGTCGAAGGGGTCGCAGGTCTGGCGGCTCTCGGCGGCCAGGAACTCGGCGTACTCGCGCGGTACGACCTGGTGCCAGAGGCGGATGCGGATCTGCAGCGGGCCGGTCGCGTTCCTCGGGATCCAGACCGGGTAGCGCGTGTCGTCCCAATGCGCGAGGCCGCCGGTCGCGGGGTCCTTCGCGAAGCGCGCGCCGACCGGCTCGGTCTCGGCGTCCGGGCGGAAGCCCCGGGGCGGGATCCGGTTGTCCTTGACCACGCAGTCGTTGAGCACGAAGTGGAACATCGCGCGTCCGGTCGCGGCGTCGACCAGGTCGCAGCGATCGTCGCCGTTGTAGTCGAACACGCCGTGCAGCGCCTCGTAGACCTTGAGGTGCTCGTCCTCGGGGAGCGTCGCCGTCGCCGCGTCGTAGCGCCCGGACCACCAGCTGGCCTCGGCGTCGGAGAGCGTCCCGTCGCGGTCGGCGTCGATCCCGGAGGCGACCTCCAGCCAGGCCCGTCGCCCCTCGGTGTAGCCGGTCGGGAACTTGTGCCCGGCGAGGTTCGTGACCCGCACGTCGACCGGGAGGTACCGGCCCGAGAAGACCAGCTGCGGCGCCTTGACGCGCAGCTCGGCGGTCCGGTTCTGCAGCAGGTCGAGCGTCGCCGCGCGGGCCTGGGCGTAGGCCGCGGTGCGGCGCAGCGGCACGCCGTACTCGCCCGCCAGCAGGTCGAGCAGGAAGACGTTCGCCCCCTGGAAGGCGTGGGTGCGGTAGGGGCCCTCCAGCTCGGTCCCGATCCCACGCGGGCCGGGCGGGGAGGAGCACGCGGTGGCCGCGTCCGCGCGGCCGTCGCCGTCGAGGTCGGGGCGCGGCATGTGGCAGGCCTGGCAGGTCGCCGCGTCGCGCGACCCAGGCGCGCGCGAAGTCCGACTGCTGCCACTCGCGGTAGGTGCGCTCGATCGGGAAGCGCCGCCCGAGGTCGGCGCCGGTCTTGGCGTCGCGCTGGTTCTTCACCGGGTTGGTGATGTCGTGGCACTGCCCGCAGAGCGCGGCCGAGCGCTGGAACGGGGTCGCGGCGAAGAGGTGGCCGGTCGGCACCGAGTCGGAGAACGGGCCGAACATCAGCTCGGGCGTGCGCGACAGGTAGATCTGCGCGTTGCCGGCGTAGGGAGCGCGGGGGTCGGCGAACTCCCCCTCCGGCGGGCGGGAGGCGTCGTACATCCGGTGGCAGCTCGCGCAGACCAGCCCCTCGAAGTCGTTGTTGTTGCGCGACGGGGTCCCGGAGAGGCAGCTCCCGTCGAACGGCTGGCCCCAGGCGTTGTCGCACTTCGAGCGCCCCTCGTACCAGGCCTTGGGGGCGTGGCAGCGCAGGCAGAAGTCGCCCACCCCGGCGCCGCCCAGCTTCGCGTCGTCCTGGTTGGCGACGTCCAGCGCGGCCCAGAAGAGCGGATCGCGCGCGGCGTTGGCCATCAGCGAGCCGGCCCAGGTGTCGTGCGGCTCGTAGGGGGCGACGCCGGGCTCGCGGTAGCCGCCGTGGCAGACGCTGCAGCGCCCCGGCGGGTCGAGCAGCCCGGGCTCGCCGTGGTTGGCGAAGGCGGGGAAGCCCGGATCGCCGCTGCCGTCGGCGGGCTGCGTGCCCGGCAGGAACACTCCGGCGGGCGGGGCGGCGGCCAGGACCAGGGCGGCCGTGGCAACGAGCAGGACGAGGGCCAGGGGGAAGGCGGGGGTGCGGCGGGGCCGGCTCATGGCGCGATCGTACCGCAGCCGGGCCCAGCCACACACGCGCGGCCTACCCGCCGTAGAGCACGCTGTAGAACGCCTTCGGCAGCGGGCTGTTGTCGACGAAGCTGCCGACCGGCGAGGCCCCCAGCATCAGCGCGTCGGAGAAATCGGGCTTGGTTGCGCGCCAGACCTCGCACGGGCCGGGGAAGTAGTGCGTCCACTGCAGCAGCACCACGCCGTTCGCCAGCTTCGACACCGTCAGCAGCGCGCCGGACGAGCTGAGCTCGACGAAGCGGTAGTCGATCCGCGCGTAGGTCATCCGCGCCGGGTCGAAGCGCTGGCCCTGCGGCAGCGCGACGTGCTCGTGCACGCCCTGCCCCTTGGCCTCCGCGAACTGCAGGTAGCGCCGCGCCCACGACCGGCTGGAGCCGCAGCCTCCTTCGTTGGCCGGCTCGGCCTCCAGGATGTCGATCATCACCGAGTCGGCCGCGACCGGGTCGTCGGAGACGATCAGGTGCGACGGCCACTCGTTGCGGAAGATCGCCCAGGGGCGCGGGACAACGCCGAAGTTCTTGCAGGGCTGGCCGTAGAGCAGGTCGCCGACCGTCAGGACCGTCCTCTGGGCCAGCGACTTCACCGACGGGTCGCCCGGCACGACCGGGCTCCCCATGATGTCGGCCAGCACCGAGGCCTCGGGGATGTCGTTGAAAAGCCACGGGTGCAGCCGGTCGGCGCGGTCGATCGTACCCAGGTGCGCCTTGTACCCGAGCGTCACGTTGGCCTGGCCGTGCTTCTTGACGATCGGCACGTTGACCAGGTAGTCGGCCGAGAGGACCACCGCGGCGATCCGCGTGTCGGGCGGCGCGGTGACGTAGGCCGGGCTCCAGGTCACGTAGGTCCGCGGGTCGGCGGCGTCGCCGGAGGGCCCGTCCCAGGGGTCGTTCTCGCCGTCCGCAAACCCCTCGCCGCCCCCCGAGGCGTGGAACTTGACGTCAGGGAAGGTGGCTTTGACGCGGTTCTTGAACCAGGTCGCCATGAAGCGCGTCGGCTGGGTGTTGGTCGCGTCGTAGATCGTGCAGTTCGACGACAGGCCGCCAGCCCGCACGAACCCCTTGATCACCGCGATGCACGGCTCGGGGACGGCGTCGATGATGTCGCCCGCTCCCTCGACCGGATCGGTCGCGTTGTTGAGGTTGATCTTGATCGCCAGCTTGCGCGTCGCGGGGGCGCCCAGCGGGAAGACGCGCCGCCACGCCTCGTCCAAGCCCGCGTCCTTGAGGACCATCACCGCCTGGTCGAGCATCCGGTCGATCGACGGCTGGTCGAGATAATCGCGGTACTTGCCGGTCGTGCGCGGCCAACGCGCGGCGCCGCCGTGATGGACGTGCACGACGCGCGGCAGCGCGGCCGGGGCGTCGCCGGCCGCGGCCCCGCCCAGGGCGTCGGCCCAGGCCAGGCGCCCGACGACGACCGGGGCCGCCGAGGCCAGCGCGGTCTGCCGGATGAAGCGGCGCCGGCCGCGGTCCACACGCCCCCCCTGGGACTTGCTCTCAGCCATCCAACCTCCGTGGGTGCAAATACCGCGGAGCGGCGGGGGAAGCAAGCGGAAACCTCGGCGGGCGCCGGTGGGCGCCGGCGGGGGGAGGCGGCGGCCCCGTGCGCCGCCGCCGGCGGCGGCCTCCCGCGCGCGCCGGGCGGCGCGCACTTTCGCCTCCCCGCACGATGTGCCATCGTCCCCGGTCGATGACCGAGCCCCCCTGGGAGGCCGCGCTCGAGCGCCTCGCGCCCGACCTGCCGCGCCTCGCGACGCTGATCGACGTGGTCGACCAACTGGTCGACCTTGCGCTCGACTTCCGCCAGTCGGGACACCCCGGCGGCTCGCGCTCCAAGGTCCCGCTGCTGGTCACGCTGGCCCTCTCGGGCGCGATGCGCTGGGACCTGCGTCACCCCGGGAAGGTCGGGGCCGACCGCTTCGTGCTGGCCGCCGGCCACACCGTCCCCGCGGTCTACGCGCTGCTCGCCGCGCTGCACGAGGCGCTCGCCGCACGCGCCGCGGCGACCGGCGACCCGCGCTTCGTCACGCCGCACGCCGCGCACCGGGCGCTCCGGGCGGAGGACCTGCTGACGCTGCGCCGGCGCGGGGGGCTGCCGGGGCACGCCGAGTTCGCGGGGAAGTCGCTCTTCCTCAAGGCCAACACCGGCCCGTCGGGCCACGGCCTGCCGGCGGCCGCCGGGATCGCGCTGGCGCTGCGGCGCGGCGGGCTGCCGGGCGTGCGCGTCTTCGCGCTGGAAGGCGAAGGGGGCGCGACCGCCGGCAGCACGCACGAGACGCTCAACGCGGCCTGGGGGCTGGGGCTCGACAACCTGCTCGTGCTGCTCGACTGGAACGACTACGGGATCGACCCGCGGCCCGCCTCGGCGGTCGTCTACGGCACGCCGGCCGAATGGTTCACCAGTCACGGCTGGCGGGCCTGGGGCGCGGCCGACGGCGCCAGCCCGGCGCAACTGGCGCGCGCGCTCTTCCAGGCCACGCTCGACCCCGATCCGGGCGGGCGCCCCGCGGCGGTCTGGGCCAGGACGCGCAAGGGGCGCGGCTACGGCCGCTTCGACGCGGCGAGCCACGGCCTCCCGCATCCGGCCGGCTCGCCCGCGTTCTGGGAGACGAAGCGGCCGTTCCAGGAGCGCTACGGCGTGCGCTTCGAGGGGTTCGGCGAGCCGCCGCCGGACGATCCTGCGGCGCGCCGCGCGCGCGCGCTGTCGAACCTGAGGACCGCGCTCTCGGTCCTGCTCGACGACGCCGAGACCTGCCGCTTCGTCGCCGACCGGCTGGTCGAGCTGGGAGAGTCGATCCCGGAGCGGCCGGGCGGGCTGGCCGCGCCCGGCGCGCGCAACCCGTGGCGCGACCCGCGGCTGACCGACGCGCGGGGCTACCCCGACGCGCTCTGGTTCGCGCCGGGGACGCGCGTCTCCAACAAGCTCGCGATGGGGCGCTGGGGCTCGTGGGCCAACAGCTGGGCCCGGGCCGAGTACGGGCGGCCGCTGTTCCTGGCGCTCTCGGCCGACCTGGCCGAGTCGACCAGCCTGGCGCTCTTCGCGCGCGAGTTCGAGGGGCTCGCGAACTACGGCGACTACGAGCGGAACGTCCACCCGGACGGCGTGCTGCTGCCGGCCGAGATCACCGAGTTCACGAACGCGGCGATTGCGGCGGGGATCGCCTCGGTCAATTTTGCCGCGGCGCCGGAGGCCGAGTGGGACGGACTGTCCGCGGCCCACTCGAGCTACGGCGCGTTCGCCTACCTGCAGTACGGGCCGATGCGGCTGCACGCGCAGCTGGCGCAGGACGCGGCGCTGAAGGTGGGGCCGGTGCTCTGGGTGCTGGGCCACTCCGGGCCGGAGACGGCCGAGGACAGCCGGACGCACTTCGGGATCTTCGAGCCGTCGGTGGCGCAGCTCTTCCCCGAGGGGCAGGCCTGCGACCTCCACCCGTGGGACCCCAACGAGGTCCCGGTGCTGCTCGCGGCGGCGCTGGCGGCCGGCTTCCCGGTCCTGGCGCTGCACCTGGCGCGGCCCCCCCTGCTCGTACCCGACCGCCTTGCGCTGCAGATTCCCGCCAGGTTCGACGCCGCCCGCGGCGCCTACCTGCTGCGCGCGCCGCGGCCCGGCGCGCCCCCCGGCGGCACGGTCGTCGTCACCGGCGCGTCGAGCACCGCGAACCTCGTGGCGCTGCTGCCGGAGATCGACCGCCTCGGCCTGAACCTGAAGCTCGTCGCCGCGCTCAGCCCGCAGCTCTTCGACCGCCAGCCGGAGGACTACCGCGCCCGCGTGCTCTCCGACGCCGACCGGCTCGACGCGATGGGGATCACCAACCGCTCGCGGGCCTCCCTGGCGCGCTGGCTCCCCGACGCCGACGCGCTGGCGGCGTCGCTCTGTGCCGATCACGACGACCGCTGGCGCACCGGCGGCACGGTCGAGGAGGTGCTGGAGGAGGCGCGGCTCGATCCGGCCTCGATCCTCGAAACGCTGGTCCGCTTCGCGGCCGGGCGCGAGGAGCGGCTCCGCCGCACCGCCGCGCGGCTGGAGGCGCTGCGGGCCGGTCCCGCGTGAGCGCGCCCGGGGCGGTCGTCGTCTTCAACCGCCACGCCGGCACGGCCGCCCGGCGGCGCGCCGTGCGGGCGGCCCTTTCGTCCGCCGTTCTCGCCGGCGCCGGGGAGGTCGTCGTCCGCGAGACAACCCGTCCCCAGGACGGCCTCGCCGCGGCCCGGCAGGCGGCGCGCGACGGCGTGCCGCGGGTCGTTGCGGCGGGGGGCGACGGCACGCTGCAGGCGGTCGTCGCGGGGCTCGTCGCGGGGCAGCCCGACGCGGCGGCCCGCCCGTGGCTGGGGATCGTCCCGGCGGGCCGCGGCAACGACCTCGCGCGGGCCCTCGGCCTTCCGGCCGAACCGCGGGCTGCGCTGGCGCTGGCCCTGGCCGGCGAGCGCACGCGGCCGCTCGACCTGGGCCGGCTGGTCGCCGACGGCCGCGAGGTGATCTTCGCCAACGCCGCCGGGCTGGGGTTCGACGGGGACGTGGCGGCGCGGGCCCGGCGCCTGCCGCTGCACGGGTTCCCGGCCTACGCCCTCGCGGCGCTCGGCTCGATGGCCGCGCTGCCGGGACCCTGGGAGATGGCCGGCACGATCGACGGCCGCCCGCTCCGCGGCGCGGTCACGATCTTCACGGTCGCCAACGGCCACACCACCGGCGGCGGGTTCGTGATCGCCGCCGCGGCCCGTCCGGACGACGGCCTGCTCGACTTCGGGCGGCTGGGCCCGTCGCGCCGCGCCGAGGTGCTGCGCTTTCTGTGGCGGGCGCTTCGCGCCGATCTGGGGCGCGAGCCGCGCTTCGAGCTGGGGCGGTTCGTCGAACTTACGGCCAGTTTCTCGCCCGGGATCCCGGTCCACGCCGACGGCGAGATCGTCTCGGCCGGGGCGCGCGATGTGACGATCGCGGTCCTTCCCGCCGCTCTGCGCGCCGTCGTCCCCGGCCGCGGAGTAAACTCCCGCGTCCTTCGGAGACCCGATGACCGCCGACCGGTCCGCAGCACACCCCCTGCCGCCGCCGCCGCCCGCCTACCGCTGGGCCGTGCTGGTGGTTCTCAGCCTGGCGATGTTCGGCAACTACTACGTCTACGACTCGATCAGCCCGCTGGCCGACGTGCTGGTCAAGCAGCTGAAGTTCACCGACGACAACATCGGCCTGCTCAACGCGATCTACAGCTTCCCGAACATCATCATGGTGCTGATCGGCGGGATCATCATCGACCGGATCGGCGTCAAGAAGTCGACGTTCCTGTTCTCGCTGCTCTGCGCCGTCGGCGCCATCGTCACCGCGCTGACACCGACCCTCAGCGTGATGGCCGCGGGCCGCCTGCTGTTCGGGCTGGGCGCCGAGTCGCTGATCGTCGCGATCACGACCGCACTGGCCCAGTGGTTCCGTGGCAAGGAGCTGTCGTTCGCCTTCGGCCTGAACCTGACGATCGCGCGGCTCGGCTCGTTCGCCGCGCTCAACTCGCCCACGTGGGCCCGCGAGGCCTACGCCGGCTGGCAGGGGCCGCTCTTCATCGCGACCATCTTCGGCTTCATCTCGCTGATCGCGGGGGCCATCTACTGGGTGATGGAGTCGAGCGCGGGCCGGCGCTACGCGATGGCGGCCGCCGGCTCGTCGGACAAGGTCGTGTTCAGCGACCTGCGCGCTTTCGGGCGGTCGTACTGGTTCGTGGTCGCGCTCTGCGTGACTTTTTACTCCGGGATCTTCCCGTTCCAGACCTTCGCGGTGAAATTCTTCCAGGACGCCCACGGCGTCTCGCGCGAGGAGGCCGGCTTCCTGTCCTCGATGCTGACGCTGTTCGCGATGGTCTGCACCCCGCTGGTCGGCCTGGTGGTCGACCGCGTCGGCAAGCGGACGCTCTTCATGATCGCCGGCTCGGCTGCTGCTGGTGCCGGTCTACCTGATCATGGCCTACAGCAGCATCTCGCTCTACGTTCCGATGGCGATCATGGGGATCCGCCTTCTCGGTGATCCCGGCCGTGATGTGGCCGTCGGTCGCGTACATCGTCGGGCAGAACAAGCTGGGCACCGCCTACGGCCTGATGACGATGATCCAGAACATCGGCCTGTTCGGCTTCAACCTCCTGATCGGCTGGGCCAACACGACCTTCGAAGCCAGCGCCGCCAACCCGGCCGGCTACCGCCCGGGGATGTGGATCTTCTCGATCACCGGGCTGCTCGGCCTGTTCTTCGCCTGGATGCTGCGCCGCGCGGAGCAAGGGCCGGGCGGGCACGGCCTCGAGACGATCACCGTGGCCGGGGGCGAGAAGTCGCCCCAGGTCATGGCCGGGATCGAAGGGCCGGGATAGGAGCCGTCCCGTGGCGACCTCCGACACGCGCGAGCGGCTGGAGCGCCTCGTGATCGCGCGCTCGAGGCTGCAGCTGGCGCGCGTCGGCGACGACGACCGGCTGAACTACGAGCTGGGCTACGACTCCGCCGCACTGCTCGCGCTGCTGCTCGACGCCGAGGACGCGTTCGGGATCGAGGTTCCGCCCGAGCGCGTTCCCGAGCTGGTCGGCGCGCCGTTCGCGCGGCTCGTCGCGCTGGTCGAGGCGGTGCGGGCCGGGGCGGGGGAGGGGGCGTGAAGGCCGCCGTCGTCCGCGACGGGACGCTGCCGGAGCCGCTCTGCGCGCTGCTGGCCCAGGTGGAAGCGGGTTTGCCGGCGCGCGGGCTGGCGCCGGCCGCGCCGGACGACCCGGAGGTCGACCTGGTGGTCCAGGCGACGACGCTGGAAGAGGCGCGCGTCAGCTACCTGCGCCCCGACCCGTCGGTCTTCCTCGCGACCCTGGTCGACAGCGACGGCGCGGGGCTGACCGACGAGACCCAGCTCAAGCGCGCCACCTACGCGGCCCTGGTCCGCTCGCTCTCGAACCTGGTGGTCCACCGCGTCCACGGCGGTCCCTGGGGGGGCCAGGCCTGCTTCATGACGCCCGAGCTGGGGTTCCGCGCGCAGCCCGCCGACGCGGGCCTGGCGGACGCGATCCTCGACGCCGTCGCGCCGCTGGCCGGGGCGAGGCTGGTGATCGCCAACCGGCTCGACGAGGACCTGCCGCCCGCGCTGCACGGCGGCGACGGGACGACGCGCGCGCTGGCCGCGGCCGGCCGGCGCCTCGCCGCGCTGAACCTGCTGCCGACGGTCTTCGACCTCGACGGCGTCCTGACCGAGCGCGACCGGCGGCTGGTGATGAAGTACTTCGGGCTGCGCCGGATCTCCTACGGCAACCTCTCGGCGCGCCGCGGCGCCGACTCGTTCTGGATGACGGGCCGCGGGGTCGACAAGGGGAAGCTGGAGCGGATCGGGCAGGACCTGCTGCTGGTCAAGGGGTTCGACGCCGCCTCGCGCACGATCCTCTGCTCGGTCCCGCCGGAGACCGACCCGGAAGCCCGGGTCTCGGTCGATGCGATCGAGCACCTCGCGATCTACCGCGCGGTGCCCGAGGCCCGCGCGATCGTCCACGTCCACGCCTGGCTCGACGGCGTGACGGCGACGCAGCAGAGCTGGCCCTGCGGCACGCAGCAGCTGGCCGACGAGGTCGCCGCGCTGGTGCGGGCCGCGCCCGACCCGGCCTCGGCCACGATCGGGCTGAAGAACCACGGCCTGACGCTGGTCGGCCGCTCGCTCGACGAGATCCTGGCGCGGATCGAGGGACGGCTGACGCAGGAGGTCCCGGCGCTGTGAGCGGGCCGCGCACGATGGCCGAGCTGGTCGCCGGGCTGGCGCGCGGCGGCGAGGACCACGGCCTGACGCTGGTCGACGCGCGCGGGGCCGAGCGCGCCTTCTCCTGGCCGGCGCTGCACCGCAAGGTGCTGGCGCACGCCGCGGCGCTGGCGGCGCAGGGGATCGGGCCGGGCGACCGCGTCGTGGTCTGCCCGACGGGCGATCCCGACGTGCTGGCCGGCTTCCTGGCGCTGTTCCACCTGGGCGCCGTCCCGCTCTCGGTCAGCGGGCAGACGATGGGGCAGGCGGCGGGGGCGCAGCTCCCGTTCGTCGCCCGGCTCGTCGAAGCCACCGGCGCCCGGGCGGTCTTCACCCAGCCCGAGCTGGTCGCCGGCAACGACCAGGCGCAGCTCCTGTCGCCGTCGCGGCTGGTCGACTTCGTGCCGTCGTCGCTCGACGCGGAGGGAGCGGCGCCCCACCTGCCGCCGGCCGCGCCCGACCCGCGGGACCTGGCCTTCGTGCAGTACTCGTCGGGCAGCACCGCGCGCCCGAAAGGGGTCCGGATCTCGCACGAGAACGTGCTCGACAACGTCCGCTTGATCACCGCGCTGGGGCGCCGCCACCGCGACGAAGCGGCCTGCAGCTGGCTGCCGCTCTACCACGACATGGGGCTGATCGGGGCGCTCTTCACCTCGCTGTTCGTCGCGCCGCGGCGGATGGTGATCATGAACCCGATCCGCTTCCTGATGAAGCCGATCGCGTGGCTCGAGACCGTCAGCCGGATCGGGGCCCGGATCTCGGTCTGCCCCAACTTCGCGCTCGACCTGTGCGCCGACCGGATCAGCGACGAGATGCTCGAAGAGCGCCGGATCGACCTGTCGTCGTGGGAGGTCCTGTTCGTCGGCGCCGAGCCGGTGCGGCCGGCCTCGCTGCGGCGCTTCGCGGCCCGGTTCGCGCGCTGCGGCTTCGATCCGCGCGCGCTCCACCCGGTCTACGGCCTGGCCGAGGCCACGCTGATCGCCACCGGCCCGCGCTTCCGCGAGCCGCTCGCGACCCGCGTCGTCGACGGGGTCGAGGTCCCGTCGGTCGGCCGCGCGGTCGGCAGCATGGCGGTCCGGATCCGGCGCGAGGACGGGACCGCCGCGGCGGCGGACGAGATCGGCGAGATCCTGCTGCGCGGGACCTCGGTCACCGCCGGCTACCTCGACGACGAGGCCGGGCCCGGGCCGTTCGAGGACGGCTGGCTGCGCACCGGGGACCTGGGCCTGCAGGACGACGACGGGCGCCTGTTCGTCACCGGCCGGCTGAAGGACCTGATGATCATCAACGGCCGCAACTACTACGCGCACGACATCGTGGCCGATCTCGAGGAGCTGCCGTTCCTCGAGCGCGGGAAGGTCCACGTCTTCTCGCTCGAGATCGAGGGGCGCGAGGCGCTGATCGTGCTGACGGTGCCGGTCGGGCGGATGACCCCGGCGGTGCGGGCCAAGATCGGGGCGCTGCAGGCGTTCATGAAGCTGGGGGGGCCGCGCGGCTGGTGGAAGGGGACCAGCGTCGGCGAGCTCGAAGAGTATGTCGAGAGGCTGATATCCTCCGACCAGGTCGAGCTGGTCAACGAGGTCAAGCGCTACGTCCTGGCCCGCCACGGGGTCCCGGTGCACGACGTGATCCTGGTGCCCCGGATCCCGCGCACGAGCTCGGGCAAGGTCAAGCGCGACCTCTGCGAGCAGCTCTACCACAGGACCAGGGACTGACGGGGCGCCCCGCGCCTCCTCGAGCGCCCGGGAGGGGACCGTGCACGAGCTGGAAGCGCTGCTCGCCAAGATCTCGGACTGGGTCTGGGGGCCGCCGCTGCTGATCCTGCTGGTCGGCACGCACCTCTACCTGACGATCCGCACCCGCGCGATCCAGCGCTACCTCGGGCGCGCGATCCGGCTGTCGGTCCAGCGCGACCGCGGGGCGGAGGGGGACGTCAGCCAGTTCGGGGCGCTGACCACCGCGCTGGCCGCGACGATCGGCACCGGCAACATCGTCGGCGTCGCGACCGCGGTCTCGCTGGGCGGCCCGGGCGCGGTGCTCTGGATGTGGCTGACGGGCGTCTTCGGGATCGCGACGAAGTACTCCGAGGCGCTCTTGTCCGTGAAGTACCGGATCAAGGACGAGCGCGGGATGATGGCCGGCGGCCCGATGTACGTGCTCGAGCGGGCGCTGGGGATGCGCTGGCTGGGACTGGTCTTCGCCGCATTGACCGCGGTCGCCGCCTTCGGGATCGGCAACATGGTCCAGGCCAACTCGATCTCCTCGATGGTTCGGACCTCGTTCGGGATCTCGCCGTGGGTCAGCGGCGTGCTGATGACGGTGCTGACGGCGGTCGTGATCCTGGGCGGGATCAAGTCGATCGCGCGGGTCTGCGAGGCGCTGGTCCCGTTCATGGCGATCTTCTACGTCGCCGGCTGCGCGATCCTGCTGGCCATGGGCTGGGAGACGCTGCCCGAGACGATCGGGCTGATCGTCTCGAGCGCCTTCACCGGGCAGGCCGCGGTCGGCGGCTTCGCCGGCGCGACGATGCGCGAGGCGATGCGCTACGGCGTGGCGCGCGGGCTGTTCTCCAACGAGTCGGGGCTGGGGAGCGCCCCGATCGTCGCCGCCGCGGCGCAGACCGCCAACCCCGTGCGGCAGGCCCTGGTCTCGTCGACCGGGACCTTCTGGGACACGGTGGTCGTCTGCGCGATGACCGGGCTCGTCATCGTGAACACGTGCGACTGGGCCTCGGGGCTGAAGGGCGCGGAGCTGACGCACGCCGCTTTTTCGCACATCCCCTGGGTCGGGCCGACCGTGCTGACGGTGGGCCTCCTGACCTTCGTCTTCTCGACGATCCTGGGCTGGAGCTACTACGGCGAGAAGGCCGCCGAGTACCTGTTCGGCGTGCGCGCGATCGTCCCGTACCGGCTGGCGTGGGTGGTCGCGGTGATGGTCGGCTCGGTCGCGACGCTGCCGGCGGTCTGGTCGTTCGCCGACATCGCCAACGGCCTGATGGCGGTTCCCAACCTGGTCTCGCTGCTGCTGCTGTCGGGCGTGATCGTCGCCGAGACGCGGACGCACCTCTGGGAGGCGCGGGACCGGGACGAGTGAAGGCTCTCGCGGGATCGCACGCGGGCGTGGCGGGGGTTGTGTTCGCGGCGGGCCGCGGGCACCATCACTCCCGGGAGTCGGAGTCGGTGGAACAGCGCAAGGAGTCGGGCGGGCCGGATCGCGACGCGTGCGCGTCGGCCGCCGCTCCGCGCGTGCTCCTCCTCGAGCCGCACCCCGACCACGCCGAGATCGCGCGCGAGGCGCTCGAGCGCGCCTGGCCCGGCGTGGACGTTCGCACAAGTCCGGAACCTCCCGGCACCTCCGCCGCCGAGCGCTTCGACCTGCTCGTCTGCTCGACCGCCGCGCTCGACGACGCCCGCCGCTGGCTGGCCTCGGTGCGCGAGGCCGCGCCGCCGGTGGTGCTGATCGCCGATGCAGCGAACCCGGCGCGGTCGATCGACGGGGCGCAGGTCGCCGCGGTCCTGGACAAGCGCAACGCGCGGGGCTTCGTCGAGCGGCTGGCGGGCGCCGCGGCCAGCGCGGTCGAGGCGCGCGCCCGGGAGGGCGGCCGGCCCGCCCTGGTGCCGGGCCTCCCGGCCGACCGGGACGCGCCCCCCGTCGCCGCGGAGCCGGCCGGGGCCGCCGCCGCGGGACGGCCGCACGAGCGCGCCGCCGGGCCGCGGGCGGTGCTGTCGCCCCGGGCCTACGACGGCGGGGCGCTCGACGAGCCGGCCCCCGAGCGGGACCGGCGGGCCGAGGCCCTGGCGGCCGGGATGGCGCAGGCGCTGGCCGACTTCCTCGCGCACGCGGCGCCGCTGGCCGGGCTGGCCTCGCGCCGCGCCGCAGGCGACCCGGTCCTGATCGCCTACCTGGCCGGTTTCGCGGCCGAGCTGGACCGCGCGCGCGGGCTGGCCCACCGGCTGGCGCATCTGCTGGGCGAGCCGCCGGCCCCGCTGCGGCGCACGATGCGCGCCGCCGACCTGATCACGCTGCGCTCCGCCGCCTGGCGCGGCTGGCTGCCGGACGACACCGCGCTGCGCCTGGCGGTCGATCCCGCGCCCGTCGTCACGGTCGACCCGGAACTGATCGCGCCCAGCCTCGACGACCTCGTGCAGGCCCTCGCGCCCTGCACCGACTCGCCGTGCGGGATCGACGTCGCGGTCGCGCGCGAGCGCCTGGACGCCGCGTTCGCGGCGGCCCGCCCCGGCGCGCGCACCGGCCGCTTCGTGCGGATCGCGCTGGCCGCCGCGCGGGGCCACGTGCCGCGCATCGAGCCGGTGCCGGGACCGGTGCCGGCCGGCGAGCCCGCGCTGCAGGCGGCGCTCGCCGCAGCCAAGGCGAACGGCGGGTACCTCGAGTTGCGCTGGGACCCCGCGCGGCGCCACCTCGACGCGGCGGACCTCTATCTGCCGGAGGCGGAGCGCGCACCGGACGCGGCGGATGACGCGCCCCACCGCCCGGGGCTGCTGGTCGTCGACGACGACGCGGCGGTGCGCGAGACGGTGGTCGCGCTGCTCGAAGGATGCGGCTGGCGCGCGCTCGCCGTCCCATCGGGCGAGGCGGCGGTCGACCTGTACCGCGCCGGGTGCCGCTACGGGCTGGTGCTGCTCGACCTGCTCATGCCGGGCCTCTCCGGCGCCGAGACCTTCCGCGCGCTGCGCGCGCTCGACCCCGCGGTCCGGGTCGTCGTCGTCTCCGGCTCGCGGCCGGGCGAGCCGCTGCGGCGGATGCTGGCCGAGGGGGCGCTCGGCTACCTCGCGAAGCCGTTCGGCCTCTCCGAGCTGTCCGCGATCGTCGAGGCGGCTACCGGTTCTCGACCACCCGCACCGCCTCGACGGTGAGCGGGGCGACCGGCTTCCACGGCGGCAGCCCGCGTTCCCCGCTGGTCGGGCGCTGGATCAGACGGGAGAGCGCCTCGTCGCCGCCTGCGAGCTGGCCGACCGCCGTGGTCCGCCCCTGCCAATCGGGGCGCGGCGCCAGCAGCACGAGCAGCGCGGGGTTGTTGTAGGACGGGGTGCCGTTGGCGTCCGGCGGGCCCGGTTCGAGCACCACCGTCCCGACCAGCAGCTCGCGGGAGGTCCGCTCGAACGGCTCGACGCGCGGCCCGGCCGGCTGCGCGGAGACGACCGAGAAGGCGAACCCGGGGCGCAGCGCACCGATCGCCGCCTTGTCGAAGAAGCCGGTACGCACCAGCGTCACCAGCGCGCGCACCGACTGCGGCGCCTCGCGCGCGAGGTCGATCGCCAGCTCGCCGTCGGGCGTGGCCAGCAGCAGGCGGTAGGACTTCGCCGCGTCGAACGCCGGGATGACCTTGAAGGAGACGCTTGGCGACGGCATCCCGCCGCGCTTGAGCGCGACCTTGTAGTTCCCCTCCTTCGCGAGCTGCGGGAACAGCTTCAGCAGGTCGAGCTTGACCCCGACGAAGCCGCCGGGTCCGATCTCCTTCGCGCGCGCCGCGCCGAACAGGTCGGCGCCCACGGGGCGCACCTCGTCGCCGCCAGGCAGCGTCAGCCGCAGCGACGAGGCCAGGTCGGCGAGTTCCTCGGTCTTGAGCCAGCCGCCGCCGTCGTTGCGCACGACGAGCTGGCCGGGGATCGGCTGGCCCGCCTCGAAGACGAAGCCGTCGAGCGCGATGTTGGCGGCCGCGAGCGGCGGAGCCGCTGCCGGGGCCGCGGCCGCGGCCGCGGCCGGGACGAACGCGGCGAGGCCCGCGGCGAGGCCCGAGGCGAGCGGCGCGAGCCGGCGCGCCAGGCAGAGGGAGCGGCGGGGGAGCGGAGACGCAGGCGCGGAGTGCATGGAGGGGGTTCCTCGGAGGGGAAAGCGGCGCCGATCCTAGCGTCGCCGGCAGGGAGGCGCCATCGCGCGGGGGGCCCCGGGCTCGGGGCCCGCCGCCCGCGGGCGGCCCGCGCTACGGCCGGCGCGCCAGCACCAGCCCGGCGATCCGCTCGGCCCCGGCCTCGGCCAGCGCCCGGGCCGCCTCGCGCAGCGTGGCGCCGGTCGTGGCGACGTCGTCCACCAGCAGCACCGAGCGCCCGGCGACCAGCGCGGGGCGCGCCGCGAAAGCGCCGGCCAGCGCGCTCCGCCGCGCCGCGCCCGCCGCGGCCGTCTGGGCCGGGGTCGGGCGGCGCTTGCGCAGCGCGCGCGGCGCGACCGGCAGGCCCAGCGCGCGCGCCACCGCCCGCGCCAGCCGGCGCGGCGCACGGCGGCGCACCGTCCAGCGCAGCGGATCGGGGGGGACCGGGACGACCAGGTCGCCGCCGTCGCCGCGCGCCCGCCAGGCGGCCGCCATCTCGCGGGCCAGCGGCGCCGCCAGCGCCGCGTCGCCGCCGAACTTGAAGCGCCGGTGGAACGCGACCGCTCCGTCGCGGTACTCGAGCGCGGCGACGATCCGCGCCAGCGCGCGCGCGCCGTCCGGCTCGGCCGCGCGCGCGGCGCGGCAGTCCGGGCAGTCGAGCGCGGAACCGATCGCCGGGTCGGGGAGGTCGCAGAGCGGACAACCGGGGCCGGCGCGGCGCGGCAGCGCGGCCCAGCAGGCCGGGCACGCGCCGGCCTCGGCGGCCAGCGGCAGGTCGGCGCCGCAGGCGAAGCAGGGGCCCGGCCAGGCGAGCGCCAGCGCGGGGGCCAGCTCTTCGAGCGCCCCCGCGAGCCACGAGCCGCGCGGGATCACACTTCGCTCGCGGGGTAGACCGGGGCGCTCGCGATCCGTCCGGTGAGGGTGATCTCGTCCGGCGAGGTGCGGGTGGTCACGGCGCCGAAGGCGCCGCACGAGGGGCAGAGCTGGACCCAGTGCGGCAGCTCGGCGCGGCACTCGCGGCAGAAGGCCCCGGGAACCGTCCGGTCGCCGCCCTGCAGCACCGTGCGGTACAGGTGCGCGGCGCGGTGGATGTTGCCGCGGCGTTCCTCGACCTGCGCCAGCAGGAACTGGACGTAGGGGGTTTCGCCCTGGGTGTCGAGCAGGTCCTCGAACGGGACGGCGGCCTCGTCGAGCATCTCCAGCCGCGAGTAGAGCTGGCCCAGCGCCAGCCGCGCGGCGGCCGGCCAGCGGCGCGAGGCGACGATCCCGCGCAGCGTCGAGATCGCGTCCTCCGGCCGCTCGCGCTCCAGGTCCAGTTCGGCCAGCGCCTCGAGCAGGGCCGGCTCGCCGGTCAGCAGGAACCCCTCCTGCAGCAGCTCCTTGGCCTCGTCGTGCTCTCCCGCCTCGGCCATCAGCTCGGCCAGCAGGACGCGGCCCGGGAGGAACGTCGCGTCGTCGCGCAGCACCCGCCGCAGCAGCGCGAACGACGACCGCGACTGCCCGGCCAGGGCCCGCGCCCGGGCCAGCTCGGTGCGGATCCCCAGCCCCTGGCGCCGGTCGGCCTCGGGCACCTGCCGCGAGCGGGTGAACATCGCCTCCAGCCGGCGCTGTGCGCGCGACGCGGCGCTCCAGTTGCCGGCGCGGATCTCGAGATCGCGCAGCCGTCGCAGCGGCCCGACGGCGCTGCGCGGGTTGCGGTCGACCAGCCGGGTCAGCGTGCGGCGCGCGTCGTCGACCCGTCCGGCGGCGAGTTGGTCGAGCGCCAGCGCGTGCAGCGGCTCGTCGGCGTCGGGCTCGAGCCGCCGGGCGCGGTCGTGGGCCAGCACCGCCTCGGCGTGCCGCCCACTGCGCCGCAGCGCGTTGCCCAGCCGCATGTGCGACTCGTAGTCGTCGGGGGTCTTGTCGGCGGCCTCGCGGAAGGCGCCGATCGCGTCATCGTCCCGCTCGTCCAGCTCGGCCTGCTTGCCGCGCTCGAGCGCCCGCCCGGCGGCCTGGCGGTGGCGCGAGCTGTAGAGGAAGAAGGCGCGCTCGACCGCCTTGCGGCCCAGCCCCGAGACCAGGAACGAGAGCGTGATCAGGATCCCCAGCGCGAGCGCGCCCAGGACCAGCCCCCAGACCGGGATCGACCGCCCCAGGACGTCGACCGGCTGCTCGAGCACGGCCCGGTTGGGGCGCAGCAGGAAGACGACCCCCGCCGCCAGGCCGAGCAGGACGAGCACCGAAACGAAGGTCCGGAAGCGCATCGCGCGGCGAGACTAAGCCCCGGGCTGCGACGCGGTCAAGCAACGCGTCCCCGCCGGCTCCCGCGCTCGGGAAATCGGGGACCGTCAGCGGGTCCAGACCGCGAGGACCTCGCCGAGGAAGGCCCGGTGGTAGTCGGCCTGCGGGTAGTGCCGGTCGATCGCCGGGTCGAGGAACCGCGCCGGGTCGAGGTCGAGGTGGGCCAGGATCCGGCACTCGATCGCGGTCCGGGCCTCGGCCACCCGCGGCACCGGGACGGTCCCGCCGCCGAGCGGGTGGATCCCGGCCGCGGCCCACTTGTCGACGTCCCGGCCCGAGACCTCGCCGCAGAGTTCGAGCGCGCGGTGGAACGGCTCGGGCATGAAGTTGACGGTGAAGAACGGGGAGGCGTTGAGCAGGCCCCAGGTGTGGCGCACCGGACGGACGAAGACCGTCACGATCGGCAGGTCCCAGAGCGTGCCGAAGCCGCCCCAGCTGATCGTCATCGGGTTGGGGTGCTCGTCGCCGCCGACCAAGAGCGCCCACTGCTCGTGGAGCACCTGGAAGGGGCGGGTCGTCCAGTCCTTGGGCTCGATCCGGCGCAGCGGCACGCCGCGCCGGCCGCCCTGCGGCTCGTTGGGGTCGGTCACTGAGGAACCCTCTTCGTCCGGGCCGCGATCGCGCGGCGGATCTCGGGCAGCGCGGCCCGGGTGGCGGCGATACCGGCCTCGATCAGCCGGCGCTTCTGCGTGAAGTCGTCGAACGCGACGTCGCCGACCTCGGGGGTGATCACGACGTCGGCCTCGCGCTCGCGGCAGCGGCTGATCTCGGCGGCCATGATCGCGATCGACTGCTGCGCGACCCCGACCTGGGTCCGCGGCGGCTCCTCGGGGATCTCGCGCGGGATCGAGACCGCGATCACGACCTCCGCCCCCAGCCGCCGCGCGACGTCCGCCGGCACCGGGTTGCTCACCCCGCCGTCGACGAAGAGCCGCCCGTCGATCGCGACCGGCGCGAAGATCCCCGGGATCGCGGCCGAGGCGCGCACCGCCGGGGCGATCGGGCCGCGCTCGAAGGCGACCGTCGCGCCGCTGACCAGGTCGGTCGCGACCGCCGCGAACCGCAGCGGCAGGTCCTCGATCACCTTGTGCTGAAGCCGCGTCGCAAGGAAGGCCTCGATCCGCTCGCCCTTGGCGTAGCCGCCGCCCGAGATCAAGGACAGCAGCGAGCGGTCGAGCAGGTCGTGCTCGTCGATCGCCAGCGCCTCGTACTCCAGCGCGAAGACGTCGGGCCGGTCGGCGTAGAGCGCGCCGATCAGCGCGCCGACCGAGGTCCCGGTGAGGACCGCGACCGGGATCCTCTCCTCGGCCAGCACGCGCAGCACCCCGACCTCGGCGAAGCCGCGCGCCCCGCCGCCGCCGAGCGCGAGGCCGACCCGCGGGGCGATCTCGATCGCCGCGGCCGAGGGCGCCTGCGGCAGCGACGGAAGCTCGCGCCGCGCCGAGCCGCAGCCCACGGCCAGCAGGGCGGCGGCGAGGAGGACGGGCGCGAACGGGAGCGGGCAGCGTGGGCGGCGCATCGGCGGGGACGCATTCTACGCCCGAAGCGGGGCCCGCTGCGGTGGTCCGGCGCGCGGGCGCGCCCGCGCCGCGCCGCGGCCGCGGCGCAGCGGCGCCGCAGCGGCGCCGCACCCCGGGATCGGCTAGGCTTCCGCCCTCCCGCGACGAGGACCTCGCCCGTGCCGAACGAGATCCGCCTCCCGCCCTACGCGCTGGTCAACCGCGCGCTGGACCCCGGGATGCACGCCTACCTCGACCTCCTGCCGCGCGCCGCCGAGAGCCCTGCGCTGGCCCGGGTCGCCTCGCCCGCCCACCCGGTCGAGACGCTGCTGCGCGCGACACGGGTCGAGATCGCGGAGGAGGACGGCTACTGCTGGGTCGATGACGACGTCCCGTGCATCGTCCTCACCGCGGCCTACTACCAGGGCGGCAGCAGCCTCGACCTCTACCTGGACCTGCTGCACGAGCTGACGCACGTGCGGCAGCACCACGAGGGGGCCGATCTCTGGGACCGCCACTTCGACTACGTCGACCGCTGGACCGAGATCGAAGGGTACGCGGTCGCGGTCGAGGAGGGGTGCCGGCTCGGCATGACCCCCGAGGACGTGCTTGAGCACCTCGCCAACCCGTGGATGAGCGAGTCCGACCAGCGCCGCCTGCGCGACAACGTCAAGCGCTTCCTGCAAGAGCGCGGGATCCGGATCGCCTGCCTGCCCTGAAGCGCACCCGCCCGCTCCGGGCGCCGCACCGTAGGGGCCGGCCTCCGTGCCGGCCCGACGACGCGGTCCAGGCCTCGCGCAGCGGAGCGACGGTCGGTCCCGCTGTGGCCCTCCGATGATGATGAAGAGAGCCCGGCCGAATGCTCATCTTGGAACAGAGAGCCGGCTCCGGTGCACAACGCCGCTTGGTGGCGGCAGTCGCCTCCGCGAATCAGCCTCGGAATCGACCCGGAACGGAACAGAAATCGCCCCGCTCCGAGCCGCGGCGCAGCCGGGAGCCGGCGGCGAGTCACCGACTAGTGCACCCGACCCCGCTCTCCTTTCCACGATGAGCATTCGGCCGGGCTCTCTTCTCATGCCTCACCGGACGAAGACCCACCCTCCGCGCGGCCCGATACGGACCGTGCATCTCGCGACCTGGAGGGGCCGGCCTCCGTGCCGGCCCGACACGCCGCTACCGCGGATCCGGGCCGGCACGGAGGCCGGCCCCTACGACTCGCGATGACCCCGGCGACCCGTGCGTCAGTGCTTCCCGTACGGGTGCCCCGCCGCGTCGGACAGCGCGCGGTAGATCTGCTCGAGCAGGACGACCAGCGCCAGCTCGTGCGGCAGCGTCATCGGGCCGAAGGCCAGCGTGAAGCCGGCCCGCTTCAGCACCGCCTCGTCCAGCCCGTCCGGCCCGCCGACCGCGAAGACCGTCTCGCCCCGCTCGCGCCAGCGCGCCAGGCGCCGGGCCAGCTCGGCGGACGAGAGGCTCTTCCCGCGGGAGTCGAGCGCGACCAGCGTCCCGCGCGCCGGCGCCAGCGCCGCCAGCGCGGCCCCTTCCTCGCGCCGCCGCTCCGCGGCCGAGGCCCGGCGGCTCTGCGGCACCGCAGCGCGCCGCACCGGCGCGAGGCGCGCGATCCGCGCCAGGTAGTCCTCTTCCAGCTCGAGGTACGGTCCGCGACGCGTCCGCCCGACGGCGGCGACGACCAGCGCGGCCCCGCCCGCCACGGCTACGCCCCGACCCGCGCCACGGCTAGCCCCCGAGCGTCGCGACGTCGATCTGCGGGCAGTCGCCCCAGAGCGCCTCGAGGCGGTAGAACTCGCGCGCGTCCTCCAGGAAGAGGTGCACGACGACCTCGCCGTAGTCGAGCAGGATCCACTCGCCGCGCGCGTAGCCCTCGGTCGACGGCTTGCGCCCGACCTCCTCGCGGACCTGGTCCTCGACCGCGTCGGCCAGCGACTTGACCTGCCGCTCGGAGGTGCCGTGGCAGATTACGAAGAACTCGGTGAAGGCGTCGTGCCCGCGCAGGTCGAGCACCACCGGTTGCTCCGCCTTGCGGGCTGCCAGCCCGCGGACCGCCGCGCACAGCAGCTTCTCTTCGCCCGCGTTCCCCTGGTTCCCGGAGTTCTTCGCGCTGGTCGTCATGCTCCTCCCGACCGGTACAGGCCGCGCCGTCCGATATACCCCAGGACGGCCGGCGTGACGAGGGGCTCGACCGGTTCGCCGGCCCCGAGGCGCCGCCGGATCTCGCGCGACGAGATCGCCAGCGGCTCCATTTCGACGCGGTAGACGGCGAGCCCTCCGGCGGGGGGCGCCTCGCCCGCGGGGCGCAGCCGCGGCCCGTCGGCCGGCCGCACCGCCGCGACCCCCGCGCTTCCCGGCCGCGGCAGCACCGCGAGGTGCGCCAGCCGCTGGATCTCGTCGCTCCGGCTCCAGTTCGGCAGGTCGTCGTAGGAGTCGGCACCCATCACCAGGAACAGCTCGGCGGCGGGCTCTTCGGCCCGCAGCTCGCGCAGCGTCTCGACCGTGTAGGACACGCCCCCGCGCCGGAGCTCGCGCGGGGAGGGGACCAGCCCGCGCTCGCCCAGGGCGGCCAGCGCCACCATCGCCAGGCGGTCGAGGTCCGGCGCGGCGGTCGTCCGGCGGTGGGGCGGGATGTGGGACGGAACGAGTTCCACGCGGTCCAGCGCCAGGCGGTCGCGCGCGGCGCAGGCGACTGCGAGGTGGCCGCGGTGCGGCGGGTCGAAGGTGCCGCCGTAGATCCCGATCCTCACCCGCCGTCCTCGGGCAGCGCAATCGCGGCCGCCTCGGGTCGCGGCGCCCGGGCCAAGCTGGCGAAGCTGCGGATCAGTTCGGGCAGGCCGCGGCCGGTCGCGGCCGAGATCGGGAGGAACGCGACGCCGCGCCCCTCCGCCGCCGCGCGCAGCGACTCCAGCCGCGCCGGCTCGTCCAGCGCGTCCAGCTTGGTCGCGACGATCACGCGCGGCCGCGCCGCGAGCCCCGGGCTGTAGAGCGCGAGTTCGCGCTCCAGCACCGCGAGGTCCTGCACCGGATCGCGCAGCGAGCCCGACGAGACGTCGACCAGGAAGGCCAGCGCGCGGCAGCGCTCGACGTGCTTGAGGAAGCGGTCGCCCAGCCCCTTGCCCAGGTGCGCCCCCTCGATCAGCCCGGGCAGGTCGGCGACCACGAAGGAGCTGTGCTCGCCGGCGTCGACGACCCCGAGGTGCGGCACCAGCGTCGTGAACGGATAGTCGGCGATCTCCGGCTTGGCGGCCGAGATCCGCGAGATCAGCGTGCTCTTGCCGGCGTTGGGGAAGCCGACGAAGCCGATGTCGGCGAGCAGCTTGAGGACCAGCCGCAGGGTCCGCGCCTCGCCCTCCTCGCCCGGCTGCGCGAAGCGCGGCGTCTGCCGGGTGGAGCTGGCGAAGTGGGCGTTCCCCTTGCCGCCGCGCCCGCCCTTGGCCGCGCGCCAGCGCTGGCCCGGCTCGAGCAGGTCGGCCAGCAGCACCACGCCGTCGGTGTCCAGGATCTGCGTCCCGAGCGGCACCGACAGGACGATGTCCTCGCCCGACTTGCCGGTCTTCAGCGAGCCCTCGCCGTGACGGCCGCGCGGCGCGGTGAACTCCTTCTCGTAGCGGTAGCGCAGCAGGGTGTTCTCGGCCGGGTCGGCGACCAGCCAGATCGACCCGCCGGCGCCGCCGTCGCCTCCCGAGGGGCCGCCGCGCGGGACGTACTTCTCGCGGCGGAACGCTACCGACCCCCGGCCGCCGTGACCGCCGGCGAGGGCGAGCGTGACTTCGTCGATGAACACCCGATCCGCGGCGGGAGAGGCGAGCCGCCTCAGGCCTGCGGAAGGATCGATACGTACCGGCCGAGCCGGCCGCGGTCCCTGAACTGCACGACCCCGTCCTCGAGCGCGAACAGCGTGTCGTCCTTGCCGCGCCCGACGTTGGGCCCGGCCTTGATCGGCGTGCCGCGCTGGCGGACCAGGATGTTCCCGGCCTTCACGACCTGGCCACCGAAGCGCTTGACGCCCAGCCGCTGCGACTGGCTGTCGCGGCCGTTGCGAGACGAACCACCGGCTTTCTTGTGAGCCATCTTCGTACCCCCTAGCTGCCCGGCTCGATCGCCTCGATGCGCACCAGCGTGAAGTACTCGCGGTGGCCGCGCATCTTGCGGAACGTCTTGGTCCGGCGCTTCTTGAAGATCAGCACCTTCTTGTCGCGGCGCTCTTCGATGACCCGCGCAGTGACCGTGGCGCCAGCCACGACCGGCGTGCCGACCTTGAGCCCGGCTTCCGAACCGACGAGCAGGACGCGGTCGAAGGTGTACTGATCACCCGCCGCGGTGTGAAGGCGATCGACCCGGACCAGTTCGCCCGGCTCGACACGAAACTGCCGCCCGCCCGCCGCAATGACTGCGAAGGACATGAAACCTCCCGAATGACGCGAAGCGCGGATTCTAGGGGCGGGGCGGGGGGCCGTCAACCTTCGCGGGGCGGGGGGGAGGGAGACCGGCATCGGGCTCACGGCCCGGCAGCGGGCCTTCCCCGGTTTTCGATGTATACTCATTGTATATACTGAGGATGTCGATGCAGACCCGAATCCGGAAATGGGGAAACAGCCTCGGACTGCGGATTCCGAAGGCCTTGGCCGAGGAGGCCGGAGTCGCCGCCGGCTCCGAGGTGGTCCTCGCGATCATCGAGGGCGGTCTGATCGTGCGCCCGGTCCACCCGGGGCGGGTCGCGCTGGACGAGCTGCTGCGCCGGGTCACCGACGACAACCGCCACGACGAGATCGACGCCGGCGAACCGCTGGGCCGCGAGGCCTGGTGATGGGTGACGGGTACGTTCCCGAGCGCGGCGACCTCGTCTGGCTCCAGTTCAACCCCCAGCTCGGGAGCGAGCAGGCCGGCCGCCGCCCGGCGCTCGTGGTCTCGCCCGGTTCGTACAATCGGAAGGTGGGGCTCTCGCTCGTCTGCCCGATCACTTCGCAGGTGAAGGGCTATCCGTTCGAGGTGCCGGCGCCCCGACGGTCTCGACGTGCAGGGATGCCGTGCTCTGCGACCAGCTCAAGAGCCTCGACTGGCGCCGCCGGCGGCCACGCGGATCGGTACGGTCCCCGACACGATGATGCGCCGACGCGACCGCACGCATCCTGGCACTGGTCGATCCGGCTGATGCGCCGGCTGCCGCGAGCAGCTACGGCACCCGCGCCACCGCACCCGCGACGATCGTCACCTCGCCGAGCCGGGCGCCCGTCACGGCGCACGCCGCGTCGCGGCAGGCCTCCGCCAGGTAGTTCCCCGGGGCAGCGGGCCGGCGCGGAACACGCCGTTCGACGGCGACGCGGAGGAGCGCCACCGTCGCGCCGCCCGCGTCGAGCAGCCGGACCGCGGGCGCGTCGCTCGACACGTCGAGGCTCCCGGCCGGCGCCGTGAACCTCACGCGCCGCACGATCTCCCGCCCGCGCTCCAGCGTCACCGGTGAACCGTCGCCGTCGATGCGGGCGGCTTTCGGCAGGAGCAGGCGGTCGGTGACCGCGATCGCCGCGGCGAAGCGGCCGGGATCGAGGCCCGTCAGGCGTACCGCGTTGAACAGGGACTGGCGGTGTGGTGCGCGCACCGGCCTGGCGTCGGGCTGCACGTCGATGCTCCGACGGCGGGCGCCAGGTCCACCGCAACCTCGGCGCGGGCGATGTCCGGCGGCGCTTCCGCCCCCGGCTCGCTCCACTCGGGCAAGAGCAGGATCGACGGCCCGCAGGTCAGCGTCCAGGCGCCGAGGTCGAGCGACTCCCCTTCGCCCAGCGCGTAGACCCCCGCGCGGGCCGGATCCTCGGTGCCGGGCGCGAAGGTCCAGCGGTCGAACCCCTCGGGGCGCAGTGCGATCGCGAAACGGCCGGCCGGCAGCGGCCCCGCGACAGGCGGTCGAGCTGCGGTCCGTCCAGCGGCAGCCCGTCACGCGTCGTCACCGCCTCGAGTGCCCCGACCGGCAGCGCGCTCCGCCAGGCCGCGTCGGCGTGCGGCTCGAGCAGCGCGACCGAGGCGCGCATCGGAACCTTGCCGCCGTCGTCGCAGGCCAGCCGCAGCTCGATCGCGGTCGCCGGCCGGACGCGGATCGTCAGCTCGACCTGCCCGGTCTCGGGCACCTCGACCACGGTCTCGGGCACGGTCTCGTGCTCCGCCACCAGGACCGTGGCCGTCCAGCGGGCCGCGTCGGGGCGCGTGATCGCGGGCTGAACCCGCCAGCGCCCCGGGCGGAGCCCCAGCAGCAGGGCGCGGCCGGTGGCGTCGGTCACGGCGCGGCGGTGGCTCTCCGACATGCTCCAGCGGAAGTGGGGGAGGGCCGTCCTCGGCAGCGGCGCGCCGGCCTCCGCGTCGAGCGTCGACCTCCACGCCGCGGAACGCCTTCCCGTCCGGCCCCGTGGCCTCGATCGCGAGCGCCGCGCGCCGTTCGAGTGCCAGCACCACGTGGCCGCGCCGCAGTCCCAGGTCGAGCCGGCCGTCGCCGTACACCGGGTGCGTGGCGACGGCGATCAGGTCCCGGCGCGGCAGGCGGAGGAAGGTCCGGACTCCCTTGACGAAGGTGGCTCCCGTCGAGACGCCATCGGCTCCGCGCTCTCGAGCGGGCCGGCGTCGTGGTCGAACAGCTCGACCACGGCGCCGTCCACGGCCACGCCGTCGGCCGCGACGACCTTCACGTACAGCGCGTCGGTCTCCTCCTCGTCGCGCACCCGCAGCTCGAAGTCGAAGCTCCCGGCCTCGCGGGCACGGCACTCGAACGCAGACGACGGCGGGTCGGAGGCGAGCAGCCGCTCCCCCTCGGGCGCGATCGTCCAGGTCCCGTCGGCCACCTCCCCGACCAACCGCCGGACGCGGCGATCGGGAAGCAGCCGTGGTCCGGCTGCTTCTCCCCGGCGGCGAGCGCCGCCGCGAGCCGCGGCCCCGGCGCGACGAGCCGGGCGCAGACGGAGGCCGGCGGGCTGTCGCCGACGTTCCAGCGCGCGTGGCCGGAGACCGTGCAGCCCGACCCGTAGCGCAGCCGGAGATCGTGCGTGCGCCCGCCCGCGGTGACCTCGAACTCGGCGACCGCGCCGGGCGCGGGGACGCCGTCGAGCGCGAGCGACTCGAAGACCGCGCCGCTATGCTCCCCGCTGGCGGTCACGGTCCAGCGCCCGGGCGGGACGATCCGGCGCGTCTCCTGCCGCGAGCAGGCCGCGAAAGGAAACTCGCCGCCCCGCGCCTGCTCGACCAGCTGGATCGACGCGCACGCGCTGGACGACTCGTCGGTCTCGATCGTCACGACGAGCCGGTCGCCGCGCGGCAGCACGAGCGTCAGCTCGGCGTGCGCGCGCTCGTCGGGAAGAGTGACGACCGTGTCGTCGGTCGGCGGGGTCAGCAGCCATCGCTCCTCGAGGCCGGAGCCGGGAAGGGAGACCCGGTAGATCCCCGGGGCGAGGCCGGAGAACGCCGCCCGTCCCGCCAGGTCGGTGGCCGTGGAAGGTGGCCGCGCGGCCGACGGCGGCACGCCCGCCCCCGGCACCGGTCCGACCGGGTGCAGGCCGAGCATCACGCCGGGCAGCGCGACCCCGTCGCCGTCCACGACGCGTACGGCGAGTTCGGCGGACCACGCGACGCAAGCGCCGGCACAGGCGGAGATGGCGACCACGACGGTGGCGATCCGACGGAACCGCGCGCGCGACCACGCCATGAACGCCCCCTTCCGCGCGCAGCGCGGAGCGGGACAGGATACTAGGCGGTGGCCCCCGTCCGCAGACGCGCCAGCGACTGCTTGACCAGCGCCTTGAGCGTGTCGAAGACCCCGACGCCGGTGGTGGCGACCGCCTCGAAGACCGGCTCCTGCCGGACGCGCAGCACGGCCTCCAGCTCCTCGCGCGGCATCGCGGTCGGCAGGTCGCGCTTGTTGAGCTGCATGACGTAGGGGATCGTCCAGAAGTCGATCCCGTTCTGCTTCAGGTGCTCCTGCAGGTTGCGCAGCGACTCGATGTTGGCGTCGTAGCGCGCAGCCTGCGAGTCGGCGACGAAGACGACGCCGTCGGCCCCCTTGACGATCAGCTTGCGCGAGGCGTCGTAGAAGATCTGCCCCGGCACGGTGTAGAGCTGGAAGCGGATGTTGAAGCCGCGGATCTGGCCCCAGGTTGAGCGGCAGCAGGTCGAAGAACAGGGTCCTTTCGGCCTCGGTCGCCAGCGAGACCAGCTTCCCTTTGGCCTCGGGGCTGGACTGGGCGTAGATCCACTGCAGGTTGGTCGTCTTCCCGCACAGTCCCGGCCCGTAGTAGACGAGCTTGCAGGTGATCTCACGGCTGGCGTAGTTGATGAACGGCATGCCTAGAACCCGTCCCTGAACAGGTTGTCGATATCTTCGTCGCTGATTTCGCCCAGCGGCGCGAAGGCGTCGCCGGCGTCGATCCCGCGCTTGCTCTTGTCGATCACCTCGCGGATCACGTCCTCCATGTCGGGTGTGACCTGCCGCACGCGCAGCCGGACCAGGCCCAGCGACGAGCGCTCGTTGAAGGCGACGACCAGGATCCCGATCTCGCCGACCGCGGACATGTAGACATGATCGCGGTCCCCCTCGTGGTACATCGAAAGGAAGCGCTGCTCGCCGATCATCCGGGCCAGCCCTTCCGTCGCCGCGACGTTGCCCGCGGCGAGCGAGGCCAGCGCCGTCTTGTCGAGCCCCTCCATCCCGCCCGACCAGCTGATCGGCTGGCCGTTGCGGTCGATCAGGGCCACGAACTCCGCGTTGGATTCACGCAGCAGGCGGTCCGCGAGGCGCGTGATCTTGCGGTGCTCCTCCTCGCGGAGGATCAGGTCGGTCCCCTGCATTCGGTGGTCCTCGTGCCGGTCGCGCGATCCGTCCGTCTGCGTTCGTTCTGGTCCGCGGCGTTCGGATCGGGCACGCCCAGCACCGGGACGGAATGTATGTCCCCCGGGCCCCCGGAGTCCAGATCCGTCAGTCGAAACCCTGCCGCCCCTCCAGCGCCCGGGCCAGGGTGGCCTGGTCGATGAACTCGAGTTCCCCCCCGACGGGGAGCCCGGTCGCGGGGCGGGTCACCCGGATCCCGGAGGGGACGATCAGCCGGGCCAGGTAGTGGGCGGTCGCCTCCCCCTCGACGGTCGGGTTGGTGGCGACGATCACCTCGCGGACCTCCCCCGCCGCCAGCCGGGCCAGCAGGGGCTCGATCGCGAGGTCGCCCGGGCCGACGCCGCGCAGCGGCGAGATCGCCCCGCCCAGCACGTGATAGACGCCGCGGTAGGCCGCGGTCCGCTCGACGGCCGCCAGATTCTCGGCCAGCTCGACGACGCACAGCACGGTCCGGTCGCGGCGCGTGTCGGCGCAGACCGGGCAGAGATCGGCGCCGGCGAGGTTGCCGCAGACGGTGCAGGGGGCGAGGGCCTCGGGCAGCGCGGCGATCGCCGCGGCCAGCGCGCGGACGTCGCCGGCCGGTGCCCCCGCCAGGTGAAAGGCGATCCGCTGCGCCCCGCGACGGCCGATCCCCGGCAGGCGCAGCAGGCGCGCGACGAGGCGTTCGAGCGGCTCGGGGAGGTCGGCCACGGGGGGGTCGCCGGCGCGCCGCGGTTAGAAGCCGAAGCCGGGCGGGAGCCCCATCATCCCGGCCAGCGCCGACATCTTCTTCTGGACCTCGGCGTCGACCACGCGCTGCGCGTCGTTGACGGCGGCCAGCACCAGGTCGGCGACCATCGCCGGGTCGGGATCCTCGAGCGCCTCCGGCGCGATCGTCAGCTCGATCAGGTTGCGGTTGCCGTCGCAGACGGCGCGGATCACGCCGCCGCCCGAGGTGCCGGCGCAGCGCAGCGCGGCGACCTCCTCCTGCATCTTCTCCTGCGCGCGCTGCGCGTCCTTCAGCATCTTGTTGATGTTCGGCTTCACGGGGGGATGCCTCCTGTCGTCGATCTCGTCAGGCCTGGGTGCCGCCGCCGTCGTCCAGCGGCTGGCCGTCGAGCAGCACGGCGCCGAAGCGCTCGAAGATCTCCTTCACGACCGGGTCGCGCCGCGCGGCGTCCAGCGCCTGGGCGCGGGTCGAACGCGTCGTCCCCGCGGCAAGAGCGCCGGCGGGGGCGGTCGCGCCGTGGCCGGCGACGAGGACCTCGACGCCGGCCGGCGCGCTGCCGAGCACGCGGCGGGCCGCCTCCAGCAGCGCCTCGCGCGCTGCGGGCTGCGCGAAGCGGTCCTTCCAGATCCGCTTCTCGGGGCGCAGCTCGAGAACCAGCGTGCCCCGCGCGTCGAGCCGCGCGTCGCCGAGCGCGCCAAGGTAGTTGGCGAGCGCCGGGCTGATCGTCGCGAGCTCGTCGCCGAGCGGGCCGAGCAGGCTGGCGGCGGGCGCGGCGGGCGGGGCCGGCTCGGGGGCGTCGGCGAGGGCGGCGGGGCGGGCGGTTCCCGGGGCCGCGTCGGCCCGCGCCGGCCGGGACGGGGGCGGCCGGCGGAGCGGACGCCCCGCGCGAGATCGCCGGCCGCGGCGTCGCGCCGCCGGCGCCGCGGCCGGCCGGACCGCCGCCCGGGCCGGGGCCGCCGGCCGGGCCGCCGCGCCCCAGCGCCTCGACCACGCTGGCCAGCGCCGGGAGCGACGCCATCCGCGTCATCCGCACCGTCGCCAGGTCCATCAGCACCCGCTGCGGCGCGTTCTGCCGCAGGCGCATCTCGGTCTCGTCGAGCACCTTGCCCAGCCAGGCGAGCTGCTCGATCGCCAGCTCCGCCAGCTCCGCGGCGTCGGCGTCGCGGCCGGTCGCGCGCGCCACCGCGGCGTGGCGCACGCGGTCCAGCAGCTCGCCCGCGAACGAGCGCAGGTCCTGCCCCTCGCGGTCCAGCTCGGCCACGACCGCCAGCGCGGCCGCGGCATCCCCGCCGGCCAGCGCGGCCAGGTAGCCGGTCACGACCTCGCCCGGGATCAGCCCCAGCGCATCGCGCACCGCGGCCGCGGTGATCTTCCGGTCCTCGCGCCCGTCGGCCAGCGCGCGGACCTGGTCCAGCGCCGACAGGCCGTCGCGGACCGAGCCGTCGGCCGCGCGCGCGAGCAGATCGAGCGCTTCGTCCTCGACCGCGACCTTCTCCTTCTTCGCGACCTCGGCGAGGTGGCCGCGGATCGCGGCCGGCGCGGGGCTGCGGAAGGCGAAGTGCAGCGCGCGCGATTCGATCGTCGCCGGGATCTTGTGCGGCTCGGTCGTGCAGAACAGGAAGACGCAGTACGGCGGCGGCTCCTCGAGGATCTTGAGCAGCCCGTTCCAGGCCGCGTTCGAGAGCTGGTGGGCTTCGTCGAGGATGAAGATCCGGTAGCGGTCGCGGGTCGGCGGGTACTGCGCCGCCTCGCGCAGCTCGCGCACGTCGTCGATCCCGGTGTGGGTCGCGGCGTCGAGTTCGAGCACGTCCAGCGCGCGGGCCTCGGCGATCTCGCGGCACGGCGTGCAGGCGTCGCAGCAGTCGGCGGCGGGCCCCTTGTCGCAGTTGAGCGCCTTGGCGAAGACGCGCGCGATCGTCGTCTTCCCGATCCCGCGGGTCCCCGAGAAGATGTAGGCGCTGGCGACGTCCCCCCGGGCGGCGGCGGCGGAGAGGGCCCGGACCGGCGCCTCCTGGCCGAGGACCTCGGCGAAGCGCTGCGGGCGGTAGATCCGGGCCAGCGGCCGACGCGGCACCCCGTCCTCCCCGGGTCGGGAGGGGGCCCGGCCTCGGCCGGGCCCCCTCCTTCATAAAGGAGGGGCTCACTGGTCCTGCGGCGCACCCGGCGGCCCGCTTACCGCTGCTCCCTTCCGGGCCTGACGGGGTTCACGGGACCGGGTCGCACAGGGGCGAGCCCCACAATGTCGTCCGGCGTCTTCGACCGGTTTTCGGCGGCGGCCGGCGGGGCCGGGCGCGCGGCCGGGTGTGGCGGAGAGAGTGGGATTCGAACCCACGGTACGGTTACCCGTACACACGCTTTCCAAGCGTGCTCCTTAAACCACTCGGACATCTCTCCGCGTGGCCGGCGGCGCATTATAGGAGAAAACGGGGACAGCTACCGTAAGTCGGTAAGACGGGGAAACCGGGGACAGCTACCGTAAGTCGGTAAGTCCGGGAGACCTGCGGATAGAACGACTTACCGACTTACGGTAGCTGTCCCTGGTTTCCGGCTCAGCGGCGGGCCCGGAAGAAGACTCGCAGCAGTTCGGCCGACTCGTCGGCCAGGAGCCCCCCGGCGATCTCGAAGCGGTGGTTCAGCCCCTGGAACCCGACCGGAACGCTGGCGAACAGCTTCGTCGCGCCGATCTTGGGGTCCCAGGCGGCGTGGACCAGCCGCGCGATCCGGGCGTGGATCATCGCCCCCAGGCACATCAGGCAGGGCTCGAGCGTGACGTAGAGGGTGGAGCCGGGCAGGCGCGCCGCCCCGGCCCGCGCGGCGGCGTCGCGCAGCGCGACGATCTCGGCGTGTGCGGTCGGGTCGGCCGCGGCGACCAGGCGGTTCCGCCCCTCGCCGATCACGCCGCCGTCCTGCACCAGGATCGCCCCCACCGGGACCTCGCCCGAAGCGGCGGCGGCGCGCGCCAGGTCCAGCGCGAGCCGCATGAAGCGCAGGTCGTCGGGCGTTCCGGTCACGGCGGCTGCTCCCTCCCCGGCGATTATCCACGGACTCTGCCGGCGCAGCACTCGTCGTTCGCGCGGCGCGAGACGCACGCAGGCAAGAACGATTCCGGGCGCGCGCGGAGCTTCCGCCACAATCCCGCAGCGGCGCGCGTTCGGCGCGGCGAGCGCGTGCGTTTGATTGAGTGAGGCACCGCGATCGAAGGGCTCGGGGGAGCGCAGGTCGCGATCATCCGCGGGGGGATTCCGCTTGAGCCAACGCCAGGGATCGGCCATCGCGCGGCGTGGCGCGCATCGCCCTCAGCACTCACCGGGCGGTCGCGGCGCCGGAGGTGACGAGCTGGCGCCGTAGGCCCCCTTTCTCCCCCAGGCGCGGGGTCGGCTGCCGAAGTGTGGCGTCAACCGGCCCCGCGCTTCTTCTGCGTGTATTTGCCATAACCCCACCGCGACGGCAGACTCCCCGGCCGGCGGATCGGGAGCGCAGGGGTCTTGCCGAAGGAGACGGACATGGGGCTTCTCGACGGACTCATGAAGAGCGGTAACCTGGGCGCGCTGGCCGACGTGGTCGCGAAGAACCCGCAACTCCTCAGCGCCGCGGCGGCGCTGCTGAGCACAAAGCACGCGGCGGTCGGCGGCACCGGCGGTCTCGCCGGCCTCGTCGGCGCCTTCCAGCAGGGCGGCCTGGGCGACGTCATGTCGTCCTGGATCGGCGGCGGCCCGAACAAGCCGGTCGAAGCCTCCGCGCTGGCCGGCATCCTCGGCAACGACACCCTGGGCCAGTTCGCGAAGATGGCCGGAATCGACGCCAGCCAGGCCGGCTCGATGCTGGCCGGCGTGCTCCCCGCGCTGGTCAACCAGATCACGCCGCAGGGGCAGATGCCGGAGACCAACGCGATCGAGGACGTGCTGGGATCGCTGCTCGGCGGGCGGTAGCCGGCGCACCGGAAGGGGGAGGCCCGCGCGGGCGGGCGTTCCCCCGGCCGTCGTCCGCGAGGCTGCGGTGCGCCGCTCCAGCCGGACTGGCCGAGCGACTTGATCCCCGGCAAGTAGATTTGCGAGACTGACGTCACGCGCAGGTACTTGCGCGGCTTCCTGGCCCGGAGGCCGACTGCTTCCTGTCTCAGCGTCGCCCGTCTCGCGCACCGGCGCTGCGCGCCTGGGGGTCGCCGTGTCGGCGGTCGTGCTGGTCTGGCGGCTGGTCGATGCAATCTGGCTGATCCCGGCGTGGGAGACGACTGTCAACTACGCGCCCTTTCCCGACCGCTACCCGCTCATGGCGCAGTCGATCGTCGAAGGCGGCCCCGTCGGCTTCACCGAGCAGGGGGCGCGGCCGAGCACGCTTCGCGGGCCGGGTTTTCCGCTCTGGCTGGCGGCAGGGATCGTGATCGGCGGCGACGACTCGCGCTGGATGGGGTGCTGGACCGCCGTGCTGCCTGCGCTTGCGGCGGGGCTGCTGGCGGCGCTCGCCGCGCGGCGCTGGGGCCTGTTTCCCGGGCTCCTGGCGGGAGCGATCACCGGGCTTCACCCGATCGCGACGACGGCCTCCGCTCGATCGATGAGCGACGAGTTCCTTGCCGCGCTCACGGTGTTCGGCGTGGTGTCGCTGGCCAGCGCCGCGCGAGCCACGCGGCCGCGGCGGGCAGTGACGCTGGGCGCGATCGCCGGACTCTGGTTCGGGTGGGCGATCCTGACCCGCAACTCGGGCGTGATGATGCTGGGCATCGCGCTGGCGGCGTACGGCCGGCGGCTCGGGGCGCGGCGCGCCGGGGGTGCGGCGCTGGCACTGTGCCTGGCGGTGGCGCTGGCTCCGGCCCTGGGCTGGTCGTGGCGCAGCAGCCGCCTCGAGGGGCGACCGGTCTTCGTGCACTCGCTGCTCTGGTTCAACTGGTGGATCGGGGAGGGGGTGGACCGGGGCGGCGCGGGCGCGGTCCGCGTTGAGGACTGGCAGCGCGGCATCCGCCTCGTGCTGGAGAAGTCGGGCATGACGCACCCCGACCCGACGAGGTATCTCTACTACCAGTTGACTCCCGCACAGTCCGCGGCGATGGAGCGCGCGCTCGCGCGGGCCGCATGGGAACACATTGCTGCCGACCCGATGCGCTACGCCGCGCGCGTCGCGCGTTCGCTCTGGGGCTACTGGGTGATCGGCGGCAGCCCGGCCCGGACCCTGCAGTACATGGTCGTGGTGGTTCCGCTGCTGTTACTGGCAGCCGCGGGCGCCGTGGCCGGCGGCCGATCGCGGGACGGGCGCTCACCCGACTGGTGGCTCTGCGTGACGGCGATCGTGCTGAACTGGGTCGCAGTCGCCTGCGTCTTCCCGATGGCCCGGCTCAGCCTGCACGTCTACCCGGAGGTCGCGTGGCTGGCGGCGGGAGGGTGGGCGGTGCTCGGGCAGGTCGCTGCGAATTGTCTGTACCCGGCCCGTCACGCATCGATCGTGCAGCCTGCGGCGTCTCCGCGTAGGCGCCGTCTACTGGAGCTTCCCGGATGCGATAGACCTCGCGCCTGTGCCCAACCCGGATCACGAGCACGAGCAACGACGCATCCCCGATCTCGTAGAGGATCCGGTAGTCCCCAACCCGCACGCGCCACAGCCCTTCGCTGCCTGCGAGCTTCACGGCGCCCAGTCCGCGCGGTGCGAGACCGATCGAGCGGAGCGCATCGCGCAGCCGGATCTGCATCTGGCGGGGCGCCCCGAAAAGACCGCGTCGGGCGGCGGGCTTGAGCTCGACCCGGTAGGTCACGGCTAGTCCGGCAGATCGAGCTCTCGAAGGACGTCCTCGAGGGGCTCCGAGCCCGCTTCCTCGCGGGCGAGCCGGCAGGCCTCCATGTCGTCGCGGTCCTCGGCCGCTTCGAGGGCCGCGGCGTCAGCGAGCGGAACGAGGGCGGCGATCGGGCGGCCACCGACCTCCAACAGGACGCGTTCCCCGTCCTGGACCAGCCGGAGGGCCTCTTTCAAAGCGGGGTCGAGGGTCGCGGTCTCGATCCGGGTCATGCGCGCCTCCCGCAGCAAAGGTACACCGGAGCGCACGCCCCCGCGGCTTCCGGACCGAAACCGGGTTGCCCTGTGGCTACGCGACGAAGGAGAGATGGAAATGGCGCGCCCGGAGGAACTCGAATCCCCAACCTCTTGATCCGTAGTTTCCTTAGGCGCGTTTTCGCAGGTTGCTAGGCCTCTCAATGCCTTGCACAAGTCCTTGCGGGAACACATACTTGCGTCGCAGAGAGGATCAAGAGGTTGGGCTTGATTTCCTTCGCGTCCGATGCTGAGCGGATGCTAGGAATTTCGCCCCTCGGAAGATCCAGGAGACTCGATGGCGCGCGGGAGAATCACCAAACGGTCCGTAGACGCTGTCGCTTCAGGTGCGAAGGACGTGTTCCTCTGGGACACAGAGGTCTCCGGATTTGGGTTCAAGCGCACCCCCAAGGGAACGGGCGTGTACTTCCTTGAGTACAACCGGGGCAAGATCAAGCGGCGCGCCACGATCGGGAAGCACGGCGACCCCTGGACGCCGGAGACCGCGCGCCTCGAAGCGCTTCGTCTCCGAGGCGCAGTCGCTGGAGGGGGGGACCCTGCCGGAGAGCGGGCGCGTCTAAGGGCGATCCCAACTGTTCGGGACTTCTCGCAGCGGTACCTCGCCGAGCACGCTGAACCCAAGAAGAAGGCGTCGAGCGTCTATGTAGACCGCCTCTTGCTCGAGCGGCATATCCTGCCGGTCTTGGGATCGCATCGTCTAGACGAGGTGGACCGAAGCGAGGTCGCACGACTTCACGCGGACATCGGCCGCCGGAAACTCGCCACTGCCTCCAAGGCCGCGCAAGTGGCCGAGGCAGGAGGCGTCCCAACGAAGCCGCGGGCTCAAGGGGGCCAGGTGGTTGCCAACCGGGTCCTGGCCCTCCTCTCGACGATGTTCGGACTGGCAGAGCGCTGGGGCGTCCTCCCTGATGGCTCGAACCCCTGCCGCCACGTAGAGCGGTTCCGCGAAAGGGGCCGAGAACGACTTCTCTCAGGGGATGAACTGGAGGCTCTAGGCACGACCCTGCGAGAGGTTGAGGAATCTGGGGAGGAGCCGTCGGCTGCAATCGAGGCGATTCGATTGCTGCTCTTCACCGGCTGCCGGAAGTCCGAGGTCTTGACTCTCCGCTGGGAATACGTGGACCTGGAGCGGGCCTGCCTGCGGCTCCCGGACTCCAAGACGGGCCGAAAGACCGTCCCGCTCAACACCCCTGCGGGTGATATTCTCGCGCGTCTGCCTCACCTAGCCGGGAACCCGTACTGCTTCCCCAGCGATCGACGTGCCGGCCAGCCCTTTGTCGGCCTTCCTCACATCTGGGAGCGCATCCGATCGAAGGCAGGCCTGCCAGACGTGCGGCTCCATGATCTCCGGCACGCCTTCGCGAGCGTGGGCGTGATCGGCGGGGAATCTCTGCCGGTAATAGGCGCGATCCTGGGCCACCGGTCTCCAGCGACGACCAACCGCTACGCACATCTCACGGTCGACCCCGATGCGCGACGCTTCCGAGAGGATCGGGAAGGTCCTTCTTGCCGCGATGAGCGGGGCCGGCAAGCCCAAGGTCATCCCCATTCGGGGAAGACGCAGACTGAGCAGGCTCGCTAGCGAGAGGCGGCGGCGTGTCACGGGCTCCGCTGGGTAGCGCATTCCTTGGAGGCCGCGTGGGGTACGAGGCGAAGTTCATTCCGCTGAGGGAAGCGGTGGAGCTTGTCAAACACCTATCGGGTGAGTCCCCCGAAGCGGCAGAGGCCGAGCTCCGCGCTGCGCTTCGGGAAGGAGTCGTTCGCGCAAAGGGAATCCATCAGGAGTTCGACCCGCTGTCAGGCGTGATTACTTCCACAGACGAGCATAAATGGATCCGGCCCGAGATCTGGGACTGCGACAACTTTGTCGCAGATTTCGCATGCACCTATGAGGCGGAGCAAGAAGTTCGTGCAATACGAATCCGCGTTCTCCGCCAGGACATCGTCCGGATCTGGCACCCAGATGGCCATTTCAATGCGACACGGCAAACTGATCGCTCCCGAGCGCAGATGAGCGACCTCGTGACGCGCTACAAAGGCGGAGATGTGGTCCGCGAAGACATGGACCAGATTCCGGTCCTCGTCGAGGGTCAGAGAAGTCAGACGCGACCGACAGGCGGCATCGGGTCGCCGAACGGCACATCCGAGGGTTCCCTCACCGAGAGCGTTTCTCACGATTCCAATGACTGCGAGGCAGTCCCGGTGGGGCGCCCGCCGCAGAGTCAGTGGATCGTGAACCGCCTGATCGAGCGCGCTGAAGCTGGGGATGAGCTGCAAGGCAGCGTGGCGGGATTAGCCCGTAACCTGTGCCGCGAGTACAACAGCTCCGCAAATCAGGACGGCCAGCGACCGCTTGCTGAGAGCACTGCGCAGAAGGTGATTAGGCCAATGCTGAGAGCGTACCAGCAGGAGAAGAGCATAGCTGCGATGCGCGATGCAAACGCCCTCCGGCTGGAGAGCGAGAGACTCAGAAAGAAGACCCGCGGAAACTAGTTTCTCGGGAGCAATTTCCGCGGGTTTTTCCGCGGCTGCGCTCACGTCACCTTCTCGTCCGAAGGCGCCGAATTGGGGAGTGGAGGCGCCGGAGGAAGCGAGATGAACCCCCGGATCCTGAGGACGGCGGCTGCGGCCACCTACGTCGGACTTTCCAAGAGCACTCTGGAGAAGCTGCGGGTCTACGGCGGCGGTCCGCCCTTTGTGCGGCTGGGTCGCCGGGCTGTTGGCTACGACGTCTCGGCTCTCGATGCGTGGCTCAACTCGAGGGTCGCGGCCAGTACGTCGACGCCGCGGGAGGTGCACGATGACCCCGCGGCCTGACTTCGAGCGTGTCAATAGAGCCGCGCGGGCGGAGCTTCTCGCGCTGCTTGCTCGGTGGCTGCCGGGCGGTCGGCTGAGCGGCGAGGAGTACATCGCCCTCAACCCGACCCGCGCGGACCGTCACCCTGGTTCATTCAAGGTCAATGTTCGCACCGGGGCCTGGGCGGACTTCGCCACCGGTGACAAGGGCGGTGACCCGGTCAGCCTGGCTGCCTACCTCTCGGAGCTGACCCAGGGGCAGGCCGCGACGGAACTCGCCGGTATGCTGGGGCTGAAGCCGTGAGCGGGCAGGGGATGTTCGCCCCCCTTGGGCCGAGCGAGCGGGGGGGCGCAAGGAAGCTGCTGTCTCCTGTGAGGCCGCCGCGTGCGAGGGTGGCGGTGGTCCCGGTCCCGGACTCCGCGTCGCCGGTGTCGAGCTACCGGCATCCCAAGCTCGGTAAGCCCGCGACGCTCTGGGAGTACCGGAACTCGGACGGCCTCGTCGGTTACATCGCGAGGTGGGATCTCGAGAGCGCTGGCGGTGACCGCAAGAAGGAGATCAGGCCGCTCACGTTCTGCCAGGTGGAGGGCAGCAGCGCCGCTTGGTCGACCGCCGGATTCCCGACTCCTTGGCCCCTGTACCGCCTTCTGGACCTTCTGGCGCGCTCCACTGCGCCTGTGCTGGTTGTAGAGGGAGAGAAGGCGGCGGATGCCGGGGCGGCGCTCTTCCCCGACTTCGTAGTCACGACGGCTCCCCATGGCGCCAGATCCCCCCAGAATGCGGACTGGAGCCCCCTCCATGGCCGCGACGTCGTGATCTCCCCGGACGCCGACGAAGCCGGTGGGGCCTACGCTGACGCGGTCCGCAGGCTCGCGCTGGAGGCTGGAGCGGCGGGAATCCGAATTCTCAGACCCGAGACCCTGGCGTCACGAGAAGTCCGGGAAGGCGCGCTCCACGACCACTCGCGGCCGATCCCGAAGGGCTGGGATCTCGCTGACGCCGCAGACTCGGGATGGACCGCCGAGCTCGTCCGCGAGCTGGCCGCCACGAATGAGATCTTCGAGCCGTACGATCCTGGCTCGGGCCCGCCGGGAGGGGGAGGGGCCCCGCCTGCACCGATGATCCCGTGTCGGGGATTCCCGCGCGGTCGTGCGAAGTTCGAGTGTCGTAGCGACGGCGTCTACTACCGGCCAGGCGACCAGCAGCCCGAGGAGGCGATCTGGGTTTGCTCTCCGCTGGAGGTTCTTGCCAGGACTCGGAATACCAATAGCGAGGAGCACGGGCGTCTGCTTCGACTGACCGACCCCGACGGGAAGCTCCACGTCTGGGCCATGCCGAATCGGCTGCTCTCGGGGGACGGCACCGCGATCCGGGAGCACTTGCTGTCTCTCGGTCTGACGATTGCCCCGACCTCGACGGCGCGGCAGGCGCTGAACAAGTACCTCATGACGACTCTTCCGGAGGCGACCGCGCGCTGCGTTGGCCAGATGGGCTGGCAACGGGTCGATGGCAGGCCCGTCTTCCTTCTTCCGGATGGGACAGTCTTCGGCGACTGTGGCGCGGAGCGACTCGTGTACCAGACGCCTCTCCTCCGGCCCCACAGCTTTGACGTTTCGGGCGCGCCCGAAAAGTGGGAGAATGACATTGGTAAGCTTTGCGTCGGCAACTCGCGGATGGTCCTTGCGATCTCCACGGCGCTGGCCGGTCCACTCCTCTACCTGATGGGTGCCGAGTCTGGCGGGGTCCACATCTACGGACCGTCGTCGTGCGGGAAGACGACCCTTCTCGCAGCCGCCGGATCGGTCTGGGGCGGCGGCGGAATCCGCGGATTCGTCCAGAGCTGGCGGGCAACGGATAATGGACTCGAAGGCGATGCCGCGGCGCACTGCGACACGATGCTGTGTCTGGACGAACTCTCCGAGTGCGATCCCCGGGCTGCTGCGAATGCGGCCTACATGCTCGCCAATGGCCGCGGCAAGTCCCGGGCCGACCGGTCGGGGGACGGCCGGCCGAAGGTGGAGTGGCGGCTCCTTTTCCTCTCCACGGGGGAGGTCACGCTGTCCGAGCGCCTGGCGGAGGACCGCCTGGCACCGAAGGCGCGGGCCGGTCAGGACGTTCGGCTCCTCAACGTCCCCGCGGACGCCGAGGCTCGGCTGGGAGTGTTCGAGACGCTCCACGGGGCGGCCAGTCCGGCCGCCTTGGCGGATGCTATCCGGGAGGCCTGCAGCCGTTCCTACGGTCATCTGGGCCGGGCGTTCGTAGAGGTGCTGGCCCGTGAGCCCGCTGTGGCCCGGGAGGCGGTAAGCGCCATCCGGAAGGCCTTCCTGCAGGCGCACTGCCCCCCCCGCGCCGATGGCCAGGTCCAGCGCGCCGCAGGCCGGTTTGCGCTGATCGCTGCAGCCGGCGAGTTTGCCGCCTCGCGGGGGATCCTCGCCTGGCCGCAGGGGGAGGCCGTGAGAGGTGTTGCCGCCTGCTTCCGCAGCTGGCTCGAGGCTCGCGGGACGTCGGGTTCGGCTGAGGACGCGACGGCCGCCGCTCAGGTGCGGCGCTTCTTCGAGAATTTCGGGGAGTCGCGCTTCGAAACCTCGCCTAGCGACTCGTCTGGTCGGGCGATTACCAACCGGGCCGGATACCGTCGGAGGGTCGGGGAGCGGATCGAGTGGCTCGTCTTCCCCGGAGTCTGGAAGGAGGAAGTCTGCAAGGGCTTGGACTCCGCGCGGGTCAGCCGCCTCGGAGTCGAGGAAGGCTGGATCACGCCGGACTCGCAGGGGAAGCCCACGTCTACGCACCGCACGCTCGGGAGCAAGCCCCAGCGCTTCTACGTCGTCACGGATGCGATCTTCCACGACGGATCGGCCAATGTATGATGGGGACTCGCTGGCCGCGAGTCCTCTCGACTGCGAAGGAGTGGGTAACGGGCGTTACGGGAGCAACGGGACGCGGAAGTTGAGCCGGACGCTGAAGTTCATTCCGCGGGCGACCGTTACGTCGCCGTTTGCGCTCGATGTGACGCGGGTGACGAGGGTACCGTCAGGCGCTCTGTTACTCGCGTCACGCTGAGGGGGCGCGCTGGGGTTGCGGAGCCACTGCTCGTGCAACCCACAGTCGTGCAGGAGATTAGGGGCGTTGCTACCCGCGTCACGCTTGTTGCCCTGCACGTCGGTTCCGACGGCTAGTCCCCGAAGCGGACGGCTGGGGGCCCCTCCAAGAACCGCAAGGAATAGTCCCATGCAGAGCATGGCAGCGGCCCGCGCGATACCCCGCTGTGGAGCGCGGACGCGGAGGGGGACGCCGTGCCAGGCCCCGGCAGCGCGGGGGAGGAGGCGGTGCCGGATGCACGGGGGTACCAATCCGGGGGCGCCGAGAGGGAACCGCAACGCCCTACGCCACGGCTTCTACTCGCGGGAACAGCGGTGCATCCGCCGAACTGCGCTCGCCGCCCTGCGAGACGCCGCACGTCGGCTGGAACTCACTATTCTCGCCAACTCTGCGAAGTAGCGTCCCAAGTCACGGGCAGGGGTTGTTGTTGGGCCTCGAGATCCCGGCACCATCTCCGAGCGGCTCTTCCCCGGATGCCGATCTCCCTGCGACGAGCCAGTAGAAGGCATCCCCGATGGCTGGAACGAGCGGGTCATCTTGGTTCGTGACGGTAAGGCCGCACCAGCGATCAGCGTAGGGGTTGCTCCCGGCTTCCTGTGTGTACTCACCTGTCGATCGCAGCACCTGAAGGGAGCCCCGGTAGAGGCTATAGGAATCGTACGCTGGATCGCTTTGCCAACGCACTCTTGGCCGGCCGATACGGCCAAAGAGGACGACTCCATCGTCGAGGTCGCATTCGTCCCCCTCCTGGTCTTCGTCAAGGTCATGTTGTGATTCATTGCGGGTCGACACACAGTTGTCGCAGACATCCCCTCGTCCGTCGCTATCCGTGTCCGCCTGCGCAGAGTTTGATGAAAGTTGGCAGTTATCGCAGACGTCTCCGACCTCATCTGCGTCGAGATCGCTCTGATCGTCGTTCGGGGTCATCAAGCAGTTGTCACATGCATTACCCGCCCTGTCACCATCCAAGTTGAGCTGGTCTGCATTGAAATCGTGGGGGCAATTGTCGCAAATCCCCCCAATGCCATCGCCGTCTGGATCGCCGGGATCGTCATTAAACTCGTCCACCGCACCATCGCAGTCATTGTCGAGGGCATCACACACTTCCACTCCAGTTGGATACCGTCGCGGATCGCCGTCGTCGCAGTCGCCATCGCACACTGCATGGCCATCTTGATCTGCGTCGCGTTCTGGGGGTGGTACTGCGGGCCAGAGCGGATCGGTGCAGTCGTTGTTTAAGTGGTCACACGCTATCGGCGGTGCGCCGGGATAGACCGTCCTATATCGATCGTCGCAGTCTCCGCCTCCAACAACGCCGGGCTGTGAGCCGCTATACGACGAGCAGGCAACATAGCCGTCGTTGTCCATGTCGATCTCGTCGTCAATCAGCCCGTCGCAAGCCTGATCCAGCCCGTCGCAGAGTTCATCCGCAGGCGCGCATGGCAGGCAACTCGATTGGCATCCATCACCGTTGATGTCATTCCCGTCATCGCATTCCTCGCCCGGATCGAGGAGATAGTTGCCGCAGAAGGACCGATAGAGCCACGTCTGGCCAAGTAAATTCTCGAAGGCGTCGCGCCCGCCGAAGAGTACCGCGAGTGATGCGGACTCCATATACGCTGCTCCCGCAAGGTCGGAGGCAGGAGGCAAGTGAGCGTTGGCTGCGACGGTCCAGCTGCCCGAGGATCGCGAGCGCATGTCCTGCAGTGCCTCGAAGGATGTGCGGGTCCCGCGGCGGCCGGAGACGACGATTTCCTCGGCGGCAGCGCTATCGAAGAAGTGTGAATGCGCTCCGCGAATGCCGCAGGAGCCGACGTCCGGCAAGCGGGCCCAGTCAACGCCATCGTAGAGCCAGGTATCGTCAAGGTTGCCGAATGTGTTGGCGGGCTCGTCGGATCCACCTACTAGGATGATGGCAGATCGGGTCGGATTCCAGACGAGCGTGTGCCCCTTGCGTGATCCCGGGAGCGACACGGCGAACCGTCGGATCCAGGCAGAACCGGTGTACTCCCATGTATCCGCGTAGCCGGCTCCACCATAGAGCACTACAACGTGTCGTGCCGGATCGAAGGCCATGGCGTGCTGCCAGCGTCCGGGGGGAACGTCGCCATCGAGGATGACCTGTCGCCAGTCGCTGCCGTCGTATTCCCACGTCTCCTCGCCGCCCGAAGAGCCCCCGAATAGGACGGTTACTCCTCGTTGAGAGTCGAAAGCAAGTGCTGCCGATCGCCTCGGGCTTGGGGCGTGTGCCGTCGGTACCTGCTGCCAGGATGCCCCGTCGAACTCCCAGGTATCGTTGAGATGAACGCCGTCGCCACGCATGCCTCCAAAGAGCACGACGACGCCCCGCGTTGCGTCATAGGTGGTGGCGGGAGCGATCCGGCGAGAGGGCGCAGATGTTGACGCATGGAAGGACCAGGAACCTGCTTGGACCTGGGCCATGGTTGCGACCAGAAGCAACGGTGCAGTAAGTATGCGGCGGTCCATTTCTCCCCCCACGAGTCGGGCCGTACATCGGTGAGCGCGGACTGTGCAAAATCGAGGATAGTCCATCCCGCCCAGTGCCTGGGCGCACGCGGAGATGACCGATGAATAACCGGACTAATGTGGGCGGTTAGCCGCGGCTTGTTTCCTCCAGCGCGAGCCGGATGGCTGGTGAGATAGGCCGCTTGCCTACGGCGTGGGGGACTCTCCTAGTCAGACCTCCGCAGCTTGTCCTCGAGCTGCACGATCTCCTCCGAGAGCTTCTCGATCTCCTTCTCGTGTTGCCGGATCGTCGCACGGTGGCTACTGATCTTGCAGCGGACCTGGTCGCGCTCCCGGAGCGCTGCGGAGCGCAGGAGGACGGAGAGGAAGTCGTCGCCGCGCGCCTCGGGGTGGGGATCGAGGTGATCGACAGCGATGCCGATCGTGGAGAGCAGTGCGCTGAGGTTCTCGTCGAAGCGGGGTACAGGGTGGGCTATGACCCGGTTCCTCATCCCGACACGGCAAAGGAATAGCGTCGAGCCGTCCCAGCCCCACCACGGCGGCTCGGCGTCGCGAGTCGTGGTGCACACGCGCGAGAGAACCTCCGTGGGGCGCGGGTGGGCCGGCTCGCCTCCCGCTCGGTTCGTCGTAACGGTCGAGCAGTGCCGCGACACTCCGCAGTCGGTCCGGCAGCCGGAGCGCGTGGTCCCGCGGGCGGCTCGGGGGGGCCAGGCCCCCTGCTCTCGCAGTCGTAGTCGTGCCAGAGCCGGTGGATGGTCGCGTCGAGCGCCCGGTAGGGGACGAAGCGCTCCACCTGGTCGCCGAGCTCGACCGCGGGGTTGTCGCACGCCAGCCAGACGGCGACGTACCCCCCAACGCGCAGTCCTTTGAGGCAGAAGTCGATCTTGTCGCCGTAGCGGTCGCGCTCGTGGGGGTTCTCCGAGTAGTAGATCACTTCGCTCAGATCCCGAAGGGCCTCCGGGAGGCTGACGTCGTCAATAGAGGCCTTCATGGTGACCTCCTTTCGGAATGGAGCGTTCGCTCTGCGACACACGCCAGCGGCTGCCATGCGGTCATGTCCGGTCCCTCCTCGGGAGCAGGCCTGGCCGGCCGCCTGGGCCGCGGGACGCGCTACGCGCCGAGATGCGCGCCGAGACGAAAAGACCCGCGCCGCACCAGGCACGGGCCCTCGCTCGGACACTTGGTTGCCCGGGGCTGTTCGTCCGGGCCGCATCCCCGCGTCCCGCGGGAAGGCACCTTGGGTGTCCGCCCAGGTTGCCGGGCCCCGCGCACTGGGCGCGGCGGCCACTCCTGATGCATAGGGGAATATACGGTGGCGGATGGCAGGAGGTAGCCCGGGAACACTGGGGGAGGCCGTGTACGTGGGCCCGCCGGCCACCGTCGAAGAACGTCGCCTCCTCAGCACCGCGGCTCGGCGGATGAGCGCCTGCAACGACGGCTTGGAGACGCTGGCACGCATCCGTACCGGCGGCCGTCGAGGGGTCGTCGTCCAGCACGTCCACGTGAACGACGGGGGCTAGGCCCAATGCCGGTTAGATAGCCCGTAACATTCTGCCATAGAGGGAGTTGTGTCGAGCTAGTCTTACGGTTATAATAGTGTAAGATGACTCGACGGTTGCGGGAGCGGCGGCGCCGGCTGGTGCATGCACTGCCGCCGCTCGAAGAGGTGCTGCGCGGCAGCCTCGTGCGGCGCGTGCTGCGGTGTGGGAAGCCCCGCTGCCGCTGCGCCGACGGGGAGGGTCACCGCGCCACCTATCTCAGCGTCACGCTGCCGGGTGGTCGTACCGAGCAGATTTCCCTGCCCGAGCAGCTCGTCGAGCAAGCCGAGCGCTGGATCGCCAACTACCACGTTTGGTGGGAGGCGATCGAGCAGATTTCGGCCGTCAATCGCGAGTTCCTGCGCGCAGCGCGTCAGTCGGCGCGCGGGGCGCGCCGCAGGCGGCCCCGTGGCTGAGTGCAGCCGGAGGAGGACGGGATGGATCTTGGTCTCGCACTGCTCGAAGTCGGGATGGGGGAGCGCCCGGAGCACTTCGCCCGCTTGGCCGGAGCGATCGACCCGGCGTGGATCGACGCCGCCCTGAGCGCGACGGGCACGGCCACGGTCCGCCGCCGCAAGCTGCCGGCCGAACAGGTGGTCTGGCTGGCGATCGGGATGGGGATGTTTCGCGATCGCTCGATCGCCGAGGTGGTCGATCACCTCGATCTCGTGCTACCGGCTGCCACGGATCGCCAGGTGACCAGTGGCGCGATCGTGCAGGCCCGGGACCGGCTCGGCGCGGCTCCGCTGGAGTGCCTGTTCGAGCAACTGGCCGAGGACTGGGCGCCGGCCTCGGCCGACGAGCACCGCTGGCGCGGCCTGGCGCTCTACGGGGTCGATGGCTCGACCCTCCGGGTGGCGGATACGCCGGAGAACGAAGCGGCTTTCGGTCGTCCCGGAAGCGCCCGCGGGCGGGCTGGATATCCTCAACTGCGGCTCGTTGCCCTGCTCGTCCTGCGGACGCATCTGCTGGCCGGTCTCGAGATCGGTCCTTGGACCGCCAGCGAACTCTCACTCGCTGCCGCGCTGCTGAGCAAGATCCCGGAACGCTCCTTGACCATCCTCGATCGGGGATTCCTGTCCTATGACCTGCTGTATGGCCTGCACCGCGACGGAACTCAACGCCACTGGCTGATCCGCGCCAAGGCCAACCTGAAGTGGCGTGTCCTCGAGCGCCGCGGACGGAAAGACCACCTGGTCGAGATTACGATGCCCCGGGCCGTGCGGGCGAAGCACCCGGAACTCCCCGAGACCTTCCGCGCCCGCGCCATCCGCACCAAGCAGCCCCGCTTCCGCGAGCAGATCCTCCTGACCTCGCTGCTCGACCCGGACACCTACCCCGCCGCAGAAATCGCCCAGCTCTATCACGAGCGCTGGGAACTGGAGCTCGCCTTCGACGAGATCAAGACCCATACCCTCGAACGCGAGGAGGCCCTGCGCAGCCGGGCCCCCGAACGCGTCTACCAGGAACTCTGGGGCCTCGCGATCGCATACAACCTCGTCCGCTGGCACATGCAGCGCATCGCGCGCCGTCTGAACCTCGCCCCGGTCCGGATCAGCTACCGGCACACCCTGATGCTGCTGCGCAGCTTCTGGCTCACCGTCTGGGCCGCCAGCCCCGGCGTCGTCCCGCGGCGTCTCGAGCAACTCGACGCCCAATCCGCGCTGCTCGTCTTGCCACCTCGACGATCTGCCCGACGCTATCCGCGGGCGGTCAAGGTCAAGATGTCCAGCTACCGCCGGAAACCCTGACATGACGGCGGCTTCGGCCAAACTAACCGGCATTGCGCCTAACCCCGGCATGCAGCGGACTCGCTACGCTCGCCGCTGATGCCAGACGTTAGACCGCGATGGAGGGCGTTGACATGACTTCGCGACGGCTCACCTCAGCATTGCGGCGTTTCCTATTGACAGTTTCGGTGCCATTTATCACCGTCCCGACGCAGGTCGCGTCAACCGCAGGCCGCGTTACATGGGCCCAGGTCCAGAGTTCCGTCGCCGAGACAATGTGCGCTCAGGTACGAACCTCGGGCGAGGACACCGTCGTAACCGTGCTCGACAGATCCCGCAGCGAGTGTGGTTCGGCTATCGAATCCCCGCTCAACAGTGCAGTCGATGCCGTCCTCCATGACGCCGGGCTGGTACTCACTCCGCTCGCGATCGATCCACCCTTCAAGGCCGAAACCACGAACGCAGCCGAAGCCACTCGCCATGTCCGCGCCTACTACCTCTCCTCGCAGGAATTTCTTCGGCCCTTTCTGCTGCGCTTGCCCACCCAACTCGCGAAGCGGAATCTAGCTTGCGAGGATTGTCCGCCTCCCCCAACGTCGCCACCCCGGCATGTCTCATGGAACGATTTCTTCCCCTACCTGGCAAACCACGTGTGGGCCGGTCCCGCCTCGGTTCAGCCTTCGGAGAGTTCGCCTCGCTACTCTCTTCACTTTTGTGCGGGTATCAACGGGATCGAAGGAATTCCAAGTCCTGATCACCTGCTTGTCCGGGCCGGTTTTCTCTCAGTCCTCGAGAGCAACCCACTCAAAGACCAAGCGACCACTCTTCTCGGGCAAATCCTCGGTGAAGCAGCCTTCCAGCAACTTACTGATGAACCCTCTCGGATTACCTATCTCCGCCGTCGCATGAATGAAGCTCTCGAACAGAACAGAATCGTCAGGGACGCGGCCTGTCAGACCCTGAAGCGCCGTAGTGAGGACCTGGGCTTGATCGTTGATGGCTGTGAATCGCCTTCGGCATCGCGGTCTAACAACCAGATCAAGCTGCCGGCCGCTTCCGTCACGCGGCTTGCTGCCCTGCGGCAGCAAGCCGCGCGCCGGCCCCTCGCTGACGCTCGGGTCGCGCCCGCAGCTTATCCGGGGCGTTAGCCAGCAGGAGACGACGATGGACCTCGTTCGGCGAACGCTGCGCCGCATCGCCTGCGTCCTCTCTGTCGTTGTCCTGGCGCCAGGTGCCCCGCCTCTGTGCGCGGAGCAGGCAACCGCCATGACCAGCGATTCAGGCGACCTTGAATCGGCGTTCATCGGTACCGTTTACTCTAACCTCCCGACACGCTATAGCGGAGGTTGGCTGGTGGACCAAGGCGACGTAGACCTTCAATACAGTATCGCCCTCGTCGGGAATGACAAGGACGACCTTGTCTGGCTTGCGGTGACATCTACGTACAACGAGCATGAGGAGCCTCTCTGGCGCGTGGTGGATGCTATGCGGCTGCCGCGGGACTACGAGTCTCAGGGCCTCGAGGTTGTCAACTGTCGGCGCACCCACACTAGGGACCGAGCCGTCGTCGGACTTATCCGGACTGACTCCCGTGAGCCTGTACGTGTGTGGGAGGTCGACTTCACAGCTAGGCGGTTCGTAGAACTGCAGGCGCTCGATGGCCACTGCATCACGGAACGCATCGGTGACTGACGGGACCTTGGAAGCTCGGCCTCTGGCTAACTTTGTACTGCAGCTGTCGGGCGCGCCGGCCGCAGTGGCGAAGCGAGGGTACGCGGGCGCGCCCGCAGCTGAGTACGGCGTTGGAACGACGATTGTGGTGCGACTCCCAGCCTTCCTGCCCGGCTTCCTGACCGCAACTGTCGTCGGTCTCGCCGCCCTTGCATGGGGTGCGCTCCGACGGGCCGCCTACCGTGAGTTCGCCGGCGCGGCGTCCCTTGACGACGTGCTCTGGGAATGGCTGCTCTCTTTGTGGCTAGTTCTGCCGTTTGCAGTTGTTTCGGGGCTTGCCACGAGCAGCTGCGGCGCGATACGGACGGCACGCGTTCTTGTGATCGGCGCCTTGATCGGGCTGTTGGCGCCGGTTCTGACGTTGCAGGCCATCAAGCTCGCCCCCGAAGTGCCGATCGTTGCGTCGCTATTCTCACTCATTCCGACGGGGACTGGCCCGTACTGGGAACGGCCGCCTTCTTACTATGCTCGCGACTTCATGCTCGACGTGTATCCTGGCCCACTGTGCGGAGTACTCGGGCTGCTCCTTGTCTGGCGGCCGCGTCCCAACTCTGCGCAGCAGCCGCCGGGCGCTCGGGGTTCCATGTGAGGGTGTACCATCATCCCGCGCCCGCAGCTGAGCGCGGCGTTGGGCGGACCAGACTCGAACCGGAAGGACGGAACTGATGGCTTGGAAGCTCTTGGTCGGTGTCGCGTTGATCACTGGCGTGGCGGCGACTGGCTTGGGTTGGCTGACAGGCAGCCCGCCAGAAGCGGGCGGGCGTGAACTCCCGCTCCGCGGCACATTGGTCTCGACCGCAGAAATGCAGGTCAGCCGCGCCGCACACACCGCGACCGCGTTGCCCGACGGCCGCGTGTTGGTGGCGAGTGGGGGGGCGGAGGTCTATGAGCCTGGCACGGAGAGATTCGCCCCGTTGCCACCCATGGTTACGACACGCCACAGCCATTCGGCCACGCTGCTTCCCGACGGGAAAGTGCTGATTGCCGGCGGCTACGGGGAAGGCTCTGTGACGCTGGCAGCTGCGGAGCTGTTCGATCCGGAGGAGAACACCTTCACCCCAACCGGATCGCTTCTCGCCGCTCGCGCCGACCACATCGCCATTCCCCTCAGGAACGGCAAGGTGCTGATCGCGGGAGGCCTGGGGCCGGGCTGGACCTTCCTGGCGAGGTCGGAGGTCTACGATCCCGTGACGGGCCGCTTCTCACCGACCGGAAGCATGACAATGCCGCGCGAGAGCCACGCGGGCGTGCGACTTGCGGACGGACGTGTGTTGATCGTTGGCGGGCACAACGGGCAGCGGCGAAACCTCACGCTGCTGGCCTCAGCAGAGATCTATGAGCCTGCCACCGGAGTGTTCACTCGTACGGGTGCTATGCGCATCCGGCGCCACAAGCACGACGCCGTGCTGCTTCCAGCAGGCCAGGTCTTGATTACCGGTGGCGCCGACGAACGAGACGATCGCGGCGTGTACAACTCCACAGAGCTGTTCGATCCGAAGACAGGGATGTTCGTGGCCGGCCCTGTGATGAAGCTCGGCCGCTATAAGCACGAAGGCAGCGGCCTCGTGCTCCCGAGCGGTCTCGTGTTGATCTCCGGAGGCGCGCCGCAGGCTGAAACGTACGACCCCGCGAGCCGGAGTTTCGCGCTCGTGCCCGGCGAGCCGCGAGTGGCGGGACAGTTCTCTGCGGCCGCGCTGCTGAGAGGTGGAGGTGCACTGATTACAGGCGGGTACGGCAACGGAACCGGGCCGCGGTCGTCGGCGTGGCTCTACCGCCCGTGAGACTCGAACGCCGACAGCCGCCCAACAACAGGTTGCAGCGGACGGTCCGCTGCGCGGCCCGCCGCTGAACCTGAGCGTTAGAGAGCACGGGAATGGATGTGCTATCACACACACTACTGATGAGACCAGGAGAACGCACCGGCTCAACCACTAGGCAAGAGCGGTTGTCGGTTGATTTCTTGATTAACGGAGAGTCTCTACTTTCCACCATCGTAGGGGTTGATGGTGGCCACGCTGACTTCATGGGTCGCCTAGTTCGAGGATTCCCTGAGCACAACGCGCAGGCGGTTGGGCGCCTTACGTGCGTGGAGCCTCCGGACTCGGAGTCGGGGAGAGTTCTCCTATACGTATGCCCAGAATGCGGAGATATCGGCTGTGGTGCGTACAGTGCCGTCGTTGAACGCGTCGGCAGCGCCTACATCTGGCGGAATTTCGCGTATGAAAACAACTATGAGGACCCGCAGCCTGTTTCAGGCGTCGGCCCTTTTGCCTTCGAGAGCAGGCAGTACGAAGCGGAGATTGCTCGTGCGGGTGCTCTCTAACATTTCGCTCCAGCGGCCGGCCCTGACGGGCCGCCGCTGAGCTCGCACGTTAAGCGCAACGATGATCGCGGCGCGTGCCCCGCCGCAGTGGCAGACTGGTTAGGGGATGGGCGATGACCAAGGCGATTCGTACAGTCCTCACAACCATCGTGGTCTTGCTTGGGCTAGGCTTGATGGTCGGCGGAATCATCACTCGCAAGAACGGGGCTGTAGTTGTCGGACTGATTGTGGCCGCCGTAGCGACACAGCAGTGGATCGCAATCAGAAGGCAGCGGGGTGAAGTCGACAAGCCTTCCCAGGATCGTTAGTGCCTTTGCTCGCATCTCCTACCGCAGGAAGGACGCCGTCGTGGCCTGACAGGCCGCTGCAGCCGCCGGCGCCGCGCGGGGGCAGGGAGAGGCTGAACGCGCGGCGCTCGCGGCGCGGCTGAGCGCGAGCGTTCGGCGGGCTTGCGGTAGGACGTGGAACTGCCGGCCAAGCCTGAGTCGTGTAGATCACGAATGGAGCGATCGCCATGAACCGCCGAGCAGACGGGACCTTCACGCGGGCGATGCTAGTGGCTGCAGCCTGGTCGGTTGGTCTCGGCGGCTGCAGCTCGAAGGGGACACCCATGGACTCGGCTCAGTTGAGGTCGTTCGGTGTACGGTACACGGCTGCCTGGTGCAGCCAGAACGCGGCCAGCGTCGCGGCGTTCTTCTCAGAAGGCGGCTCACTCCAGATCAACGACGGAGCCCCCTCTGTTGGCCGCACGGCGATCACCGCGGCGGCCCAGAGCTTCATGACCGCGTTCCCTGACATGGTCGTCACAATGGACGGAGTCGACCTCCGGGGTGACCGTGCCGTCTACCGCTGGACCCTGACTGGGACCAACACCGGTCCAGGCGGTTCCGGCAAGGCTGTACGCATCAGTGGGTACGAGGAATGGCGGTTCGGTGCCGACGGTCTGATAGCGGAGTCCAAGGGGCATTTCGACGAAGCCGAGTACCAGCGCCAGTTGAGCGCCGATACCTCGGGAAAGTGACGACGCCGCCGAACAAAGTGTTCAAGCTGGCGAAGCCAAGCGTTCGTGGAGCCTCGCAGCTCTACTCCAGTGCTGGGCAGGCAAGAGGGATCGTGGAACCGCTCCAGGAGTGTCGCTCGCGAGGGAACACTCATGGCACTCGTCGTCTTCCTAAGGGGCGTGAACGTCGGCGGTCACAAGACCTTCCGACCTGCCGCGCTCGCGAGAGATCTGGCAGACCTCGATGTCGTCAACATCGGTTCGGCGGGCACGTTCGTCGTCCGGCAGGCGGTCACGCAGGCGCAACTGCGGGCCGAGCTGGCACGGAGGCTTCCCTTCGATGCGGAGGTCATGATCTGCGCCGGCCGCGAGATCGTCGGCCTGCTCGCGCCGGATCGCTTCGTCGACCAGCCAGCGCAACCCGACATCGTTCGCTTCGTCAGCGTCCTGGCCAAGAGCCCGCGTGTGGCGCCGCCGCTGTCGATCCAGTTTCCGCCCACCGGCGAGTGGCTGGTGAAGATCCTCGCGCGGGAGGGCCGCTTCGTGTTCGGCGTTTACCGGCGCCACATGAAGGCCATCGGCTACCTCGGTCGGCTCGACTCGTTCTTCGGCGCGCCCGCCACGACACGCAACTGGAACACGATCGCGGCGATCGCGAAGGCGGTGGCGCAGGGCGGCCGCGCGTAGTCTGGTTCCCGGTGCTCCAGGCGAGGGCCGCGCCCCTTCCGCCCCTCACCGCAGCCCGGGCGCGTACCCGAACCGCTCGAAGTCCTCGCGGTACACGCGATCCACGAGCGCGGCGCACTCGGCGTCGTAGTACTCGCGCACCTTGCTGCTGGCGGCCGTCGCGGGCGGCCCGGCGCGCGGGATCTGGTCCGGCCCCGCGCCGCCGATCCGCGCGAAGATCGCCTCCAGGTCGGCGTCGAGCGACTCCAGCTTTCCGACGAAGTCCATCCGGTCGGCCAGGTCGAGGATCCGCGTCTGGCGCATCCAGTGGGCGTTCTCGGCCTCGCCGCCGTCGGCGAGGTAGCGGCAGAAGGCGCGGAAGGTGATCTCCCCGCCGTCGTAGGAGGCGACCCGGTCGCCGTACATCGCGCGGTGCTTGTCCCCCTCCTGGTACTTGTCGAGGTAGGCCGAGAGCACGCGCCCGTACGGGTGGCGGACGACGCTGAAGTGGAAGTAGCGCGGGATCCGGAACAGGTCGAGCGGGCCAAGGTCGCGGAAGTGCGTCGAATCCAGCTTGGCGCGCTCGAGCCGCGCGGGGTCCAGCCCCGGCTCCGGAAACCGCTCGAGCAGCGCGGTCATGACGCTGCTGTTCGCGGACTTGGGGACGCGGATGTAGACGTACCGCCAGGTCCGCGAGACCACGCTCCGGTCGTCGATCATGCGCAGCCGCGGCTCGCGCCACAGCCGGGGCCGCACCAGGTAGTACGGCCGGAGCTTCATGTTCCAGAGGGCCATCGGGGGCTCCGCGTCACGGGGCGGCGCAGCACCGAGGCCCGCGTGACCATCCGCGGCAAGGTTAGCACTCGGCGTCGTCAGATGGCCGGGAGGTCCGTCCGGGAGAAGTCGTTCCCCTTGAAGAGCAGCGGCTCGGCCCGCAGGTGAGCGAGCGCGTACGCGAAACAATCGCCCAGGTTGAGGGCCGCGGGATGCCGGCCCTTGCCGAAGCGGCTGAAGGCATCGCGTGCAAGTCGTCCCTGCTCGGGATCGACGCCGACGATCTCGATGCCGGCGTGCTCGATGAAGCGGTCGAGCTCGCGCACGCCTTCCGCACCGTGGCGGGACTCCATGACGATCGAAACCTCGACGAAGCTGACGACCGACAGGACTCGCGACGCGGCCCCCTCGATCGCCTCATTGAAGGCACGGCGTTCCGGCTCGTCCTGCAGGATGGCCAGGAGGGACGACGTGTCGAGGAGCATCAGGTCGGCAGCCCGTCGTCGTCGTAGCCGAGGATCTCGTCGGCCGGGCGGTGGTCCCGCACCGGCAGGCGAGCGCAGCGCAGCGCGATCTCGTCGAGTTCGTCGGCCAACGCGCGCCGGGTGCGACCCCGGCGCAGCCGCTCCAGCCGGTCCTGCAGTGCGCGGCGCACCGCCTCCGTCTTGGTCTCCCCGGTCAGATCGGCGAGCTGCTCGGCGAGCTGCTCCGTTTCGGGGTGGCGGATGTTCAGGGCCATCGGATCTCCGGAATGATCCAATCTACATAGTCATGAGGATTGTAACATTCCCATTCTCCACGTCGCTCGACCCCTGAAAAAAAAGGCGGCCAGCGGGATCCGCTGGCCGAGACCTACGAAGCTGATGCCTCTCCTAAGAGCAACACCCGTGCCAAGCTATGGAATTCGACCATTCTTAATGTTTTCAATGACTTAGCGTGACGCTCGCTCGGCTGCCCCTCGCCCCGCTTCTCAGCCTGAGAGCCGCTCGCGCCTGCCGGCCTCTCATTCCGAGAACGCCCCGCCCTCTTGCCGGCCGGGCTTACTCCGCCGCCGCGGCCGGATAGACCGGCAGCCGCCCCGCCAGCTCCGCCAGCGCCGGGGCCATCCGGTCCTTCTCGGAGACGACCGGCTCCACCCCGGCCGGCAGGGGCCAGGCGATCCCGATCGCGGGGTCGCTCCAGGCGATCGCGATCTCGTCCTCGCGGGCGTAGAAGTCGGTCGCCTTGTAGAGCACCTGGGCCGGCCTCGCGCGTCACCAGAAGCCGTGCGCGAAGCCGGGCGGAACCCAGAGCTGGCGGAAGTTCTCCGCCGACAGCAGCGCGCCGGCCCAGCGCCCGAAGGTGGGCGAGCCGCGGCGGATGTCGACCGCGACGTCGAAGATCTCGCCCTCCACCGCGCGGACCAGCTTCCCCTGCGGCCGCCGGAGCTGCGCGTGCAGGCCGCGCAGCGTGCCAGGGCGCCGACCGCGAGTGGTTGTCCTGCACGAACGGCGCCCGCGATCCCGGCCGCGGCGAAGCGGTCGCGCTGCCAGGACTCGACGAAGAAGCCGCGCGCGTCGCGAGACCACCGTCGGCTCGATCAGCAGCACCCCGGGGAGATCGGTCGGCAGGACGCGCAACGTTCAGCTCTCCGCCTCGTCCAGCAGGCGCAGCAGGTACTGCGCCGTAGGCCGCTTTGCCCAGCGCGCTCGGCCGCGCGCCGCAGGCCGGTCCGGTCGATGAAGCCCATGTGGAACGCGATCTCCTCGGGGCAGGCGACCTTCAGCCCCTGCCGCTCCTCGATCGCCTGGATGAAGACGAGGCCTGCATCAGCGCCTGCGGCGTGCCGGTGTCGAGCCAGGCGATGCCGCGCCCGAGGATCTCGACGTGCAGCTCGCTCCAGGCCAGGTAGGCGCGGTTGACGTCGGTGATCTCCAGCTCGCCGCGCGGCGAGGGCCGGAGCGCGGCCGCGATCGTCCAGCACCCGGTTGTCGTAGAAGTAGAGCCCGGTGACCGCGTAGGGCGAGCGCGGCTCCTGCGGCTTTTCCTCGATCGAGACCGCGCGCCCCGCGCCGTCGAACTCGACCACGCCGTAGCGCTCGGGGTCGCGTCACGCGGTAGGCGAAGACGGTCGCCCCGCGCTCGCGCGCCGCGGCGGCGCGCAGCGCCTCGGGCAGGCCGTGGCCGTAGAAGATGTTGTCGCCGAGCGCCAGCGCGACCCGGTCCGCGCGCCGACGAAATCGCGCCCGATCAGGAAGGCCTGGGCGAGCCCCTCCGGGCCGCGGCTGCGCGGCGTACGAGAGCGTCAGCCCGAACTGCCCGCCGTCGCCGAGCAGGCGCTGGAACGCCGCCTGGTCCTCGGGCGTCGTGATCACCAGGATGTCGCGGATCCCGGCCAGCATCAGCGTGGTCAGCGGGTAGTAGATCATCGGCTTGTCGTAGACCGGCACCAGCTGCTTGGACACGCCCAGGGTCAGCGGCTAGAGCCGCGTGCCCGAGCCGCCGGCCAGAATGATCCCCTTCATCGCGCGGTCCCCCTCGTGCGCCGCGAGCCCCAGCCGCTCGCGCCGGTACTTGCCGGCCTGGACCCCTGCGCACCACGCGCGGTTGGCAAGGTACCAGCGCACGGTCTCGGCCAGCCCCTCCTCGAAGCGTGGCGCGGCCGCCACGCCCAGCTCGGCGCTGGATCTTGCCGGCGTCGATCGCGTAGCGGCGGTCGTGCCCCGGGCGGTCGGCGACGAAGGTCTTCAGTTCGCTGTAGCTGCGCTTCCCGCGAGCCGCCAGCGCCGCGTTCCCGGCCGCCGGGGCCGCTTCGTCGAGCACCTCGCAGATCCGGTCCACCACCTGCAGGTTGGTGCGTTCGTTGTCGCCGCCGACGTTGTAGTTCTGTCCCGGGCGGCCGCGCTCGAGCACGTCGAGGATCGCCTCGCAGTGGTCGCCGACGAACAGCCAGTCGCGGACGTTGCCGCCGTCGCCGTAGATCGGCAGGTCCTTCCCCTCCAGCGCGTTCAGGATCACCAGCGGGATCAGCTTCTCCGGGAACTGCCGCGGGCCATAGTTGTTGCGAGCAGTTGGTGATCAGGACCGGCAGGCCGTAGGTCCGGGCCCAGGCCTGGGCCAGGTGGTCGGCGCCGGCCTTCGTCGCGGAGTAGGGCGAGTTGGGGGCGTAGGCGGTCGTCTCGTGGAACAGCCCGGTCTCGCCGAGCGAGCCGTAGACCTCGTCGGTGGAGACCTGCAGGAAGCGGAAACGCGCGCGCGCCGCGGGGTCGAGCCCGGCGACCAGGCGCCGCGAGGCTTCGAGCAGCTCGAATGTCCCGACCAGGTTGGTGGTCACGACGGGCGAGGGGTCGTCGATCGAGCGGTCGACGTGCGACTCGGCGGCGAAGTGGACCACCCACTGCGGCCGGTACTCCTGCATCACGCGCCGCACCAGCGCGCGGTCGGCGACGTCGCCGCGCACGAAGGCGTAGCGCGGATCGCGCGCGACCTCCTCCAGGTTGAGCAGGCTCCCGGCGTAGGTCAGCTTGTCCAGCACGACGACGCGCGAGGCGATGCGGGCCAGCGCGGCGCGCACGAAGTTGGAGCCGATGAAGCCGGCCCCGCCGGTGACGAGAATCGTGTCCATGGGCCTCCGCGGCGCTCTCTCGCGCACAAGTTAGTCCGGCCGGGCCGCGCCCGTCTACAATCGGCCGGAGTTCCCGATGAGCCAGGAAACCCCGGTCGTGCTGTCCGACGTCGCGGCGGGTCCGGACCTCGAGGAGGTGCGCCGGCTCTTCCTCGAGTACGCCCGCTCGCTCCCATTCTCGCTCGACTTCCAGGGATTCGGCCGGGAGCTGGCCGGGCTGCCGGGGGGCTACTCCCCGCCCGGCGGCCGGCTGCTCCTGGCGCGGGTCGGGGGGGAGGCCGCGGGCTGCGTCGCGCTCCACGCGTGGGACGGCGGGGCCGGCGAGATCAAGCGCCTGTACGTCCGCCCGTCGTTCCGAGGGCACGGGGTCGGCCGGGCGCTGGCCACGGCGATCGTCGCCGCCGGGCGCGAATCCGGCTACCCGCGGCTGCTCCTGGACACGATCGACACGATGAACGAGGCGATCGCGCTCTACGCCTCGCTGGGCTTCGCGCCGACCGCCCCTTACCGGCCGAACCCGGTCCCGGGCGCCGCCTTCTTCGAGCTACGCCTGCGCTAGCGGCAGGACGAGCCGGACCTCGGCTCCCCCCTCCGACCGGTTCTCGGCGACCGCGGTCCCGCCGTGGGCCTCGGCGATCCGGGCGACGATGTAGAGCCCCAGGCCGGTCCCCGAGCGCAGCGAGGCGTCCTTGACCTGCGGCCGCTCGCGGGAGAAGGCCTCCTGCGGGTCGAAGTCCACGAAGCCGCGCCCGGAGTCGCGCGTGCCGAGCGCCAGGCCGTCCCCCTCGCGCCGCGCGAAGAGGGTGACCGACCCGCCCGCCGGCGTCGCGGCCACGGCGTTGCTGGCCAGGTTGACCAGCGCGCGCTCCAGGAACACCGCGTCGCCGAGGATCGGCGGCAGCCCCGGCTCGATCTCGGTCGTCAGCGTCACCCGTCGCCGCGCCGCGAGCGGCCCGACGCGCTCGGCCGAGTCCTCGACCAGCCCCGGCACCAGCAGCGTCGCGAGGTGCGGGCGGATCGGTCCCTCCTCGGCCTGGGCCGCGGTCAGGACGTTGGCCAGGTAGAGATTGAGCCGCTCGCAGGTGTCGACGATCTGGTCGAGCGCGCCGCGCACCTGGGGATCGGGCGCGTCCTCGATCAGCCCCTCGCAGCGCAACTGGATCCCGCTGACCGGGGCCTTGATGTCGTGGACCACCGCCGCCAGGTGGGCGACGCGGTCGGAGAGCCCCTCCGAGCGCTGCACCGCCGCGTCGCGCTGCCGCGCCAGGCGCTGGCGCTGCTCGGCGTTGCGGAGGTAGGCGGAGAACGAAGCCAGCACGACCGCCAGCGCCAGCGCCGCCAGCGCGGCGTTGGCCAGGATGAAGCGCAGCAGGCGCGACTCGTCGGCGCGGCGCGGCATCCCGGCGGCCAGCCAGATCTCTCCGCCCAGCCCGCCCGGGCTGGTGTAGGCGAGGTCGAACCCGTCGCTCCCCAGCGCGGCGCGCTCCAGCCGGACCTCGCCGCGCTCGGGCGGCTGGTCGAGGTCGGGGGGCGGCGGGGGCGGGCGCGGGAAGGTGAAGTGGACCGGCTTCCCGCGGTCGAACAGCGCGAGCGGCGCCTCGAGGTCCTGCGTCGACTGCTCGACGAACAGCCGCCCGATCAGCACCGCGACCCGCACGCTGCCGATCGCCTCGCCGCCGGCCACGACCGGCTGCGAAAGGATCACGGCGAGGTTGCCGCCGATCACCTCGGCCCGCGTCCGCGGGCCGGCGTCGGACGCGGGGCGGTCTCCCACGCCGAGGTGCAGGATCGCCGCCGGGGTCGACCAGGCGACGGGCCGCCCGTCGGCGCCGTCGATCACCACCAGCAGGCTGCCGAAATCGTCGCGCAGCGCGTGGAGCGCGGCGATCGTCTGCGGCAGGCTGCGCGCCGCCAGCGCCTCCTGGACGGCCCGCGACTCGACGACGGCGCGCAGCAGCGACCGGCCCGACTGCACCTGGCGCAGCGTGAGGATCTCGAACAGCCGGGCCGTGCGCGCGGCGCGGATCTTCTGGCTGTCGTCGAGCCGCGCCTTGTTCGAATACCACATCCACGCCAGCCCGGCGGCCAGGACGAGCGCGACGATCGTGCCGATCACGGCCAGCGCCCGTCGCGCCTCGCGGCGCGAGAACTGCAGGTCGCCGAGGTCCTTCACGCCGTGTCCCCGTCGGCCGGCGCTTCTCCTTCGGCCGCGAGCTTGCGGTAAAGCGTGGCCAGCCCGATCCCCAGCCGCCGCGCGGCCTCCTTCTTGTTCCCCGCGGCCGCGTCCATGGCGTGACGGATCAGGATCCGCTCGGCCTCGGCCAGCGTGACCGATTCGGGCAGCGCCAGCTCGGGGCCGGCCGCCGCGCCGCCGCCGCGCACCGCCTCGGGCAGGTCGTCGCGCCCGATCAGCGGCCCCTCGGCCAGCGCCGCGGCGCGCTCGACGGCGTTCTCCAGCTCGCGCACGTTCCCCGGCCAGGCGTGCGCGCGCAGCGCCGCCAGCGCCTCGGGCGAGAACCCCTCGACCTGAGTCCGGCCGCGCTCGGTGCGTTCGCGCTCCAGGAAGCGCTGCGCCATGAGCAGCACGTCGTCGCCGCGCAGCCGCAGCGGCGGGATCGGCAGCGGGATCACGTTGAGGCGGTAGAAGAGGTCCTCGCGGAAGCGGCCCTCTGCGACTTCCACCTCGAGGTCGCGGTGGGTCGCCGCGATCACGCGCACGTCGACCCGCCGCGTCTTCGTCTCGCCGATCCGCTGGACCTCGCCGGTCTGCAGGACCCGCAGCAGCTTCACCTGCATCTCCTGCGGGATCTCGCCCAGCTCGTCGAGGAAGATCGTGCCGCCGTCCGCGGCCTCGAACAGCCCGGGCTTCTCCCGGATCGCGCCGGTGAACGCGCCGCGCGCGTGCCCGAACAGCTCGGACTCCAGCAGCGTCGCCGGGATCGCCGCGCAGTGGACCTTGACCAGCCGCCGCTCGGCGCGCGGCGACAGCTCGTGGATCGCGTCGGCGATCACCTCCTTGCCGGTCCCGGTCTCCCCGGTCAGCAGCACCGTCGAGCCGGTCGGCGCCACCTTCTCGACCATCCGCAGGACCTGCTCGAAGGCGGGGGAGGCGCCGATCACGCGGGTCAGCTGGCGGCGGCCGCGGAGCGCGTGGCGCAGCCGGCGGTTCTCGGCCGCGAGCTGGTGCTGGGTCAGGGCCAGCGCGACCGCCTTGCGCAGCGCCGCCGCGCGCGGCGGCTTGACCAGCACGTCGACGACGCCGTGCTTCATCAGGTTGACCGCGTCCTCGACCGTCGCCTGCCCCGAGACCACCAGGAAGGTCGTGTCGGGCGCGCGCTCGCGCAGTGCCAGCACGAACTCGAGCCCGTTCATCCCCGGCATCGCGAAGTCGGTCACGACCGCGGCGGGGGGCTCGGCGGTCGACGCTTCGAGCGCCTCGGCGGGGCGGGCGAAGGTGCGCAGCTCGTGCCCTTCGCGGGCCAGGGCGGCGGCGACCGCCTCGGCCATCACGGGGTCGTCGTCAACGATGAAGACCAGCGCCATCGAAAGGACTTATACAGCGAAAGCCGGGGGCGCCGCGAAGGGCCCCCGCGGGCCGGGCCGGGGCCGGGGCGCGCCGTCAGCGGGCCCGGCGGACGACCCCGATCACGTTCGGGATCGGCTGCGCGGGGAGTTCCTCCTCCGCCTGCAGGAACCCCGCGTCGCTCATCCCGACCAGCTCGATCTCGCGTCCGCCGGCGCCGATCCAGAGCTGGGCCAGCGGGCCCCCCTCGGCGTACATCGCGTTCCGCAGGTCGAGCGGCAGGGCCAGCAGGTAGCCCGCCAGGTCGTGGACCGGGTAGGGGGAGCGGCAGTGGACCAGCAGCACCCGCCCCTTCCCGTCGAGCCCGATCGCGGCCACGCTGTGGCGGCGCGGCTGCTTCTCCCAGACGTTGCGGCGCGGCCGAGCGATCATCCGGATCCCCTGCACGAAGGCGCCGTAGGCGGGGGCGATCGCGTCCAGGTCGTCGGCCTCGCGGTCGATCAGCTGCACGGACGGGACCCGCGGGTCGAGCCGGTCGAAGACCAGCACCGTCTTGTCGCGGGTCAGCCGCGGGTTGTTGACGTGGTCGCGGCGCTTGAGCATCGAGACCGCCGTGCGCAGGTCCTCGCCGAACATGCTGGAGTTGATCGCGGCCACCAGCCCGTGCCCGGCGGCCCACTCGCGCGCGGTGCGGGCCGGGCCGTCGGCGGGGGCCGACGAGGCGAGCAGCCGCAGGTCGAAGCGCGCGGGATCGACGCGCAGCACGCGGATCGTCGAGTCGCCGCGCGGCGAGGGCTCGGGGGCCGGGAACTCGCCGTAGTCGAGGCCGGGCTCGAGCGGCTGCCAGGCCGGGCGGGGCGCGGTGCGGCCGCTGCACGCCGCGGCCATGAAGGCGGCGGCGCAGGCGAGGCTGGCGAGCGCGCGGGCCCGTCGCGTCATGCGGCGAGTTTACACGCCGCCCGCGGCCGGCTCACGGCAGGCAGTCGCCGCCCTGGGCGGTCCGCTCCCCGCCCGAGGAGCCGCGGCCGTAGCTGGCCGCCGGGCCGTCCACGCCGACGCTTCCGCGTTGCAGGTAGAAGAACGAGCGGCCCGCGGCCGGGATCCCCGCGTCCTCGCGCCCCTCGGTCGAGTCGAGCGGGTTGTCGTCGGCCAGGCACAGCACGGTGCCCAGCGCGACCGTGCCGCCCGCCCCCGGGCCCAGCGCGGACACGTCGCCGCGGATCACGTCGTAGCGCACCGGGCCCGACTCGACCGGCCAGCGGACGAGCGTCGGCTCGCCGGGGACGACCTCGATCTGCGCCGGCGCGAGCCGGTCGATCAGCCAGATCTCCGAGAGCAGGTCGGCGTTGCCGCGGGTGAAGTCGCCGAAGCCGGTGAAGGCAGCCCGCTCGCCGTCGCGCGACGGGACCGCGCCGCCGCCGCCGCCGAAGAAGCCGCCCAGCGCACCCAGCCCTTCGGCCACGCCGAAGCGCAGGCCGCCGACCCGCTCGATCGCGCCGGTGGCCAGGACGACGCGGTAGAGGTCGGACGGGCGGTCGGGATCGGTCTCGAAGACCGGCGCGTCGGAGAGGAAGTAGACGAAGCGCCCGTCCTCGCTGATGCGCGCCGCGCCGGAGCTGCCGGTGGCGAACTGCGTCAACTGGACGGTCGAGGCCGAGCCGGAATCCCAGAGGAAGAGCTCGGTGTTCCCCTCGGGGTTGGTGCCGAGCAGGTTGGCCGCCGAGGCGAAGACGACCAGCCGCCCGTCGCCCGAGATGTCGGGGCTGCGCGAAGAGAGCGCGGCGTCGCCGGTCAGGCGCTGCAGGAACGCGCCGTCGGAGCGCACGCGCCAGACCTCGTAGCTGCCGTCGGGGTTGCCGCCGTCGAGGTCGGCGTCGGACTCGAACGCGATCCAGGTGCCGCTCGCGTCGATCCGCGCGGCGCGGCTGGCGGGGGGGCTGTCGGGGTTGGGCACGGGACTCGCGGTGAGCTGGAGCAGGCCCGTCCCGTCGGCGTTGATCGCGAAGATCTCGCTCGAGCCGTCGGGGTTGCCGCCGGTCGGGCTGCTCGAGTCGAGTCGAAGGCGACGCGCGAGCCGTCGCTGGCCAGCGCCGGGCGGGACGAGTTCTCCGTCGCATCGCTGGTCAACTGCGCCAGACCGGTCCCGTCGGCGTTGATCCGGAAGATCTCCGTCGTGCCGTCCGCGTTGGAGCCGAGCGGATCGCCGTTGGCCGCGTAGACGATCGTCTGGTTGTCGGTGGCGATCACCGGGCCGGAGACGCTGCCCAGCGCCGTCGCGGTCACCTTGAAGCGGTCCGTGCCGTCGGCCTGAACGCGCCACAGCTCGGCGTCGCCCAGCAGGTCGGTGGTGTAGGTGAAGACGATGCGCGAGCCGTCGGGCGAGAGGTCGGGGGAGCCGATCAGGAGCGGCGTCGTGCTGGAGAGCTGCCGCACGGCGCCGCCGGTGCCGGCCACCGAGAACAGCTCGGGGCTCCCGTCCGGGTTACCGGCGTCGGCCGGCGCGAGCCGGTAGAACGCGACGCGGCCGCCGTTCCCGGAGACCGTCGGGAGCAGCGCCCCGAGCGAGCCGATCGGCGTGCTCGTCAGCGCCTGCAGCGAGGTGCCATCGAAGCGGATCTTGAAGACCTCGAAGTTGCCGTCGAAATTGGTGAAGATGTTGTTGTAGTTCGAGAAGTAGACGATCGTCACGCCGTCGTCGGTGATCGACGGGGCCTGCGAGAACGGCTCACCGAAGAGCTGGAGCAGCGCGGTGGTGTTGGTCACCTGCCTCAGCCCGGTGCCAGCCCAGTCGATCGCGAAGATCTCGGTGTAGAACTCGGTGTTGTTGGCGACCAGGTTGGCGTCGGAGTTGAAGGCGATCCGGTTGCCGCTGCCGGAGAGGTCCGCGGCGGTGCTGTCGTAGCCGGCCGGCGTGGTCGTGAGCTGGCGCAGGTTGGTGCCATCTCCGTTCATGGCGAAGATCTCGCCCCCCAGGTCGGCGTTGGACCCCAGCGGGTCACCGTCGAAGCCGAACGTGATCTTCGTGCCGTCGTCGCTGATCGAGAACCTGCCGATCCCGCCGCTGGCGAACGCGGTGAGCTGCTTCAGGCCGCTGCCGTCGCGGTTGATCGAGAAGATCTGCGTGCGGTTCTGCAAGTTGGTGCCGAACGGGTCCAGGTTCGCGCTGAACAGGATCTTCAGCCCGTTGCCGGCGATCACGACCGTGCCGACGCTGCCTGCCACCGGCGAGGCGTCGTTCGTCAGCTGGGTGGTTCCGGTCCCGTCGCGCCGCATCACGAACAGCTCGGAGCTGCGGTCGTAGTTCTGCCCGACCAGGTCGGCCGGCGAGGCGAAGGCCAGCCACTGCCCGTCGTCGCTGACGGAGACGCTGGCCGCGACCCCTTCGGGCCGCGCGGTGATCGGCGTGCCGGCGCCGCTCGCGGCGTCGAAGCGCACGAGCTGGAAGCCGTGCGTCGGGTTCTGGCCGAACTGGTCGGACGAAGTGCCGGAGAACACCTCGGTCCCGGCGTCGTTGAGCGCCCCGGGGCCGGGCGCGCTGGTCAGGGTCTCCGTGACCTGTGTCACGACCTGCGCCTCGGCCGGCAGCGGGACCAGCAGGGCGGTGACGGCAGCGAGCAGGACGGCGCGCACGGATCGAAGCGCGACGGAGGCGTCGGAGCGGAGCGGCATCATGAGGGTCCCTTCTACGGCGCGCCCCCGGAGTCTACGCCGGAAAGCGGGGAGAGCTACCAATTCTCGGCCGGTCAGCGGTGGCGGCGCGAGCGGCGGGCGGACTCGGGGCCCCCCAGCGGCAGGTGCGCCGTGGCGTCGAGCCCGTCCAGCTCGTCTGCGCCGTCGAGCAGGCGCGGGAGCCCCGCCTTCAGGATCATCGCCGCGTTGTCGGCGCAGTAGCGCGGCGGCGGGATCGAGAGCGCCAGGCCGCGCTCGTCGGCCAGGCGCGTGATCTCCGTGCGCAGCAGGCGGTTGGCGGCGACGCCCCCCGCGAGCACGAGCGCGCGCGGGCGCTCCGACTCGATCGCCTGCCGCGTACGGCGCACCAGCTCGCGCACGACGGCGTACCGGAAGGCCGCAACCAGGTCGAGCAGGTCGGCGCACGGCGGGTCGTCGGGGTGATCGAGCGGCCGGATCCCAAGGCGCTCGGCGTGGCCGCGCGCGGCTGTCTTGTAGCCGGAAAAGGAGAAGGCGGCCTCTCCCTTCGTCCGGACTTCCCCGAACGCGACCGCGAGCGGGTTCCCGCGCTCCGCGAGCCGGTCGATCACCGGCCCGCCGGGGTAGGCGAGCCCCAGCATCTTCGCGACCTTGTCGAAGGCCTCGCCCGCGGCATCGTCGCGCGTGCGCGCAGCCTCGACGTACGAGCCCGGCGCTGCGACGCGCCAGAGCGCCGTGTGGCCGCCCGAGACGACCAGCGCCAGCGCGGGGTACGGCAGCGCCGGGCACTCCAGCCAGCCCGACGCGATGTGCCCCTCCAGGTGGTTGACGCCCACGACCGGCAGCCCGCGCCGCAGCGCGAGGCCGCGGGCGTAGGAGAGGCCGACGAGCAGCGAGCCGATCAGCCCGGGCCCGCGCGTGACCGCGATCCCGCCGATCGCGTCGAGCCCAGCCCCCGCGTCCGCCAGGGCCTGCGCCACGACCGGCCCGATCGCCTCCAGGTGGTGCCGCGCCGCGATCTCGGGGACGACGCCGCCGTAGGGGGCGTGCAGCCGGACCTGCGAGGAGACGACCGAGGAGCGCACGACGCCGCGGTCGTCCAGGACCGCGGCGCAGGTGTCGTCGCAGGACGATTCGATGCCGAGGAAGAGCACCGCGCGATTGTAGACACCGGACGGGGCCGGGGCGCGCCGGAAGGCCGGCCGGCGGGCCGGGAGGAGAAGTTGGTGGGGCCGGGGTCCCAGATCGGGCCCAGGAAAGGTGCCGGCCCCGCCGTGAACCTGACGGAATTCCCTGACCGGGCGGCCTGATCGGGGCGACAAGCCCCCCGGTCCGGGAATCTCCGGCCCGCCGCTTACTCGGCCTCGCGGGGCCCTCATGGGTCGGGGCGCTGCGGGCAGCGAGGGGAAGCCTGCGGCGGACATCCGGTCCTTACGCAAAAGACGGGCCAACCGCGGAGGATGGACCGGCAACGGGGCCAGACCCCGCGGACTTCCGGAACTCAGGGCGCAAGTGTCATTGTTTCAGAGACTTGAGTCTCGGAAACGGAAAACGCCGTCTCACTGGCGCAAGACCCCCGTTGGGATCCCGGCGGGGAAAAATACCCCAGCGTGGCATAATTCCCCTGGTGTGAGCCGCCGTCCCCGACCGCGAGGAGCCCATGCCCGACCCCTCCCCCCAAACCCCCCCGCCTCCACCCGACCCCGGGGCCCAGGCCGCCCTCGAACGGACCCTGTTCGACGAGGCGATCGCGCTGGCGCTCGATGGCTCCGCCGAGGAGGCCGTGGCCGTTCTGCGCGAGGCGCCCCACGGGACCGATTCGCCGGAGTGGATCCTGGGCCTGGCCCGGGCCCGCTATGCGCGCGACGCCGCGGGCGACCGCGCGCAGGCGCGCGAGGCGCTGCGCGGCATGGCCGAGGCGGGCGGCGACCACGCCTGGCGCGCCTGGCTGCAGCTGGCCCGCGACGCGCGGCGCGACGGCCGGATCGACGCGGCCGCCGGCCTGCTCAAGTCCGCGCTGGACGCCTTCCGCTCCACTTCAGCCGGCCGGGGGGCCGGGGCCGAGCTGCTCGCGGACCTGCTGTCGCGCGAGGTGCGCCACCTCCGCACGCGCTCCGCCGGCGCGACGACGAGCGGCGAGCGCGCCGACCCGCGCCGCCCACTCAACGCCAGCGCGCTGCTCCGGATCGTCGACTTCGGAAAGCGCGCGGCGACGATCACCGAGCCGCAGGAGGTTCTGGCGCTCGTGCTCGACGAAGCGATCGCGCTCTCGGCGATGGAGCGCGGCTTCATCGTGCTGGTCGAGGGGGAACGGCTCGAGCTGGCGCTCGCGCGCGGGATCGCGATCGAGCAGGCCGACCCGGCCTCGCCGGAGTTCGCGATCAGCCGGACGCTGGTGCGCGAGGTCGTGCGGACCGGCCAGCCGGCCTACATCGAGGCGCCGGCCGAGATCGGCGACCACCCGGCCGGCGCCAGCCTGACCGACCGCGGCGTGCGGGCCGTGGCCTGCGTCCCGATCACCAGCGCCGGCGCGCTCTGCGGGGTGCTCTACGTCGACCACCGGTCGCGCGCGCGGCAGCTCGACGGGGCGACCGCGCACCTGCTGGAGCTGTTCGCCGGGCAGGCGGCCGTGGCGCTGGAGAACGCCCGCGCCCACGCCGAGCGGCGGCGCGCGCTGGAAACCGCGCAGGAGGCGCTGCGGCTGCGGCGCGAGGCCGGCGCGCGTTCCTCGGACTTCGAGCCGCTGGTCGGCCGCTCGCCGGCGATGGAGGACCTCTTCCTGCGGCTGGAGCGGATCCTGCCGACCGAGGCCCCGGTCCTGATCCGCGGCGAGACCGGCACCGGCAAGGACCTGGTCGCGCAGATCATCCACCGTCGCGGCCCGCGCGCCGCGGGCGAGTACGTCGCGTTCAACTGCGCGGGGGTTCCCGAGAGCCTGCTCGAGGACCAGCTCTTCGGCCACGAGCGTGGCGCGTTCACGGGCGCGATCCAGCCCCACGCCGGGCTGTTCGAGGTCGCGCACCGCGGCACGCTCTTCCTGGACGAGGTCGGCGACATGAGCCCGCGGATGCAGTCGGCGCTGCTGCGCGTGCTGGAGTCGGGCGAGGTCCGGCGGCTGGGCGGGCGCGAGGCGATCGAGGTCGACGTCCGGATTCTGGCGGCGACGCACCGCGATCTCGAGGCGATGATCGAGGAGGGGGCCTTCCGCCAGGACCTGTTCTTCCGCCTCAACGTGCTCTCGGTCTCGATCCCGCCGCTGCGCGAGCGGGCCGTCGACCTGCCGCTGCTGGCGCACGCGCTCTGGACGCGCCTGCGCGGCGGGGAGCCGCCCGAGTTCGCTCCTGAGGCGATGCAGCGCCTGATCGAGTACCGCTGGCCCGGCAACGTGCGCGAGCTGGAGAACGTGCTGGAGCGGCTGAGCGTGCTGGGGCTTCCGCGCGTCACGCTCGAGCACCTGCCGCCCGAGATCGCGGCCCGCGCCGTTGCGCCGGTGCGGGCCGGCACGCTGCGCGAGGCGGAGGAGGCCGCGATCCGCCGCGCGCTGGAGGAGGCGAAGGGGAACCGCGCGCTCGCCGCGCGGATCCTCGACATCGACCGGAAGACGCTCTACCTGAAGCTCAAGGCGGCCGGGGAATGAGCGGCGCCGCGGGGCCGACGCACCGGCCGACGCACCGGCCGACGGTGGCGACCGCCGCCGGCTGGGCCGGGATCGCGGCCGGAATCGCGGCCGGCCTCGCCTTCCAGGTGTTGCGCGCCCGGCCGGCGCTGACCGAGTCGCTCTTCAGCGGCGGCGCCTACCCGCCGGTCGCGGCGACGCTGGCCGCGCTCTCGTCGTGGGTGCCGATCTCGCTGGCCGAACTGTCGTTCGCGGTCGTGGCGCTGGTCCTGCTCGCGGCGCCCGTCCGCGGCTGGCGGCGCGCCCGGCGGTCCGGCGGCGCGCGCCCGCGCGCGGCGCTGGCGGCGGCGGCGACCCTGGCGGGGACGGCGGGCTGGACCTGGGCGCTCTTCCTGGCGCTGTGGGGCTTCCACTACGCGCGCCCGCTGGCGGGGCAGCTCTTCGCGCTGCCCCCGGCCGAGGCGCCGCGCGACGCGGCGATGGTCGACGCGATCCCCGGGATCCTGAACGGGCTGCGCGCGTCGCTGCCCGAGGACGGCCAGGGCGTCTTCGCCGCCCCGCAGGACCTGGCCGCGCTCGATGCGGAGTTGGCGCGGCTGCAGGACGAAGCGCTGTCCGAGGCCGGGCTGCCGCGTGTCGCGGGGGGCCGCACGAAGTCGTTCGTCGCCAGCCCGCTCATGCTGCGCTGGGGTGTCTCGGGCGTGTACGGACCGTTCACCGGCGAGCCGAACGTCGCGCTGCCGGCGGCGCCCGGGACGCTTCCCTTCACCGTGGCGCACGAGCGGGCGCACCTGCAGGGGTTCGCCTGGGAAGAGGACGCCAGCTTCGTCGCGCTGCTCACGCTCTGGCGCTCGCCCCGCCCGGAGCTGCGCTACGCGGCCTGGCTGGAACTGTGGATGGAACTGCGCCGGCCGCCGAAGGGCCTGTCGGCGGCGGTCCGGCGCGACCTCGCGGCGATCGCGGCCTTCTACCGTGCACACCGCGGGCGCGAGGCCCCCGCGGTGAATCGCGCATACAGCGCCTATCTCGAGGCACACGGCGTGAAAGGGGGCGTCGCCAGCTACGCGCGCGTTGCCGGGCTGGCGCTGCGCTGGCTGGCCGCCCACGGCAGCCCGGATCAGCCGGCCAGCTCCAGCGCCGACTCCAGTTCGCCGATGTGATCGATCACGCGGCTCGGCGGCGGCGTCACGCGCGCTTCCGCGCCGGGCCGGTACTTGCCGGTCCTCACCAGCACGCCGGCGCCGAGCCCGGCCGCAACCGCGCCCGAGGCGTCGAATTCGGCGTCGTCGCCGCACATCGCCAGCTCCGCCGGCGGCAGGCCGAGCGAGGCCGCGACCTGGTCGAACAGCAGCGGGGAGGGCTTGCCGAGGTTCTCCCACGGCACCTCGGCGGCGTAGCCCAGGAACGCGGCCAGCGGCCCGGTGTCCGAGACCAGCCGCCCGTCGCGCTGGAACAGCCGGTTGGCCTGCAGCGTGTAGAGCCGTGCGCCGGCCAGCAGCGCCTCGATCGCCGGGGCCAGGTCGCCGATCGCCAGGTCGTGCCCCTCGGTCGCCAGCAGGACCGAGCGCGCGTGCTCCGGCGGCGTCGGCCGGTACCACGACAGTTCGGGCAGCGAGTCGGGCGCCGCGAGCAGGATCCCCTCGGCCTCGCCGCGCTGCGGCAGCACGACGCGCGCCACGCTCATCGGGTTGACGATGTCGCCCGCCTCCGCGCCGAAGCCGGCGCGCGAGAGCGCGTCGGCGAGGAAGGTCCGGGTCCGCGAGGTGGTGTTGGTCACGAAGCGCACCGGTACGCGGGCGCGCAGCCGGCGGACCGCCTCCAGCGCCCCCGGCAGGGCCGGCCCGCCGACGCCGTCGGTCAGCGTGCCGTCCAGGTCGAGCAGCACGCCGCGGATCGCGCTCACCGGAACAATTCCTCCCCGTCGTCAGCCGCGCCGTCCTTCGGTGCCGGCGATTCCTCGCCGTCGTCCCCGGCGGCCGCCAGCACGGCGGCGGTGTCGGCCGCCTCGGCGCCGTTCTCGTCCTCTTCGAGCGCCGGGCCGCTTCCCGCGGCGGCCGCCTCCGGCTCGGTCTCGAGCCCGAGCAGCCGCGTGATCCCCGAAGCGTAGGGGGCACGGACGATCCCGGCCTCGGTGACGATCGCCGTCACGAACGCGGACGGGGTCACGTCGAACGCCGGGTTGCGGGCCGAGACCCCCTCCGGCACGAGCCGCACCCCGGCCAGGTGGGTCACTTCCTCGGCCGCGCGCTCCTCGATCGGGATCTCGTCGCCCGAGGGGCAGATCGGGTCGAAGGTCGACAGCGGCGCGGCCACGTAGAACGGCACGCCGTGCCGGCGCGCCAGCACGGCCAGCGGGTAGGTCCCGATCTTGTTGGCGACGTCGCCGTTGCGCGCGATCCGGTCGGCGCCGACCACGACCAGGTCGACCTCGCCGCGCGCCAGCAGCGAGCCGGCCATGTTGTCGGCGATCACCGTCACCGGGATCCCGTCCTTCTGCAGCTCCCACGCGGTGAGGCGCGACCCCTGCAGCCAGGGGCGCGTCTCGTCGGCCAGCACGGAGACCTGCTTGCCCTCCTCGACCGCGGCGCGGATCACGCCCAGTGCCGTGCCGTAGCCACCGGTCGCCAGCGCGCCGGCGTTGCAGTGGGTCAGCACGCGGGCCCCGTCCGGGACGAGCATCGAACCGTGGCGCCCCATCGCGCGGTTGGCGGCGACGTCCTCGTCCTTGATCGCGACCGCCTCGCGCTCCGCGCGCGCGGCCGCCTCGGCCACGCTCGCGCCGTCCTCCAGCGCGCGCCGCACGGCGTCTTGCACCCGCCCCACCGCCCAGGCCAGGTTGACCGCGGTCGGCCGGGCCGCGGCCAGCGCCGCCGCCGCCGCGTCGATCCGTTCGCGGAAGGCCGTCTCGTCCAGTTCGCGCGCCGCGCGCGCGGCCAGCGCCATCCCGAACCCCGCGGCGACGCCGATCGCGGGGGCGCCGCGCACGACCATGTCGCGGATCGCGGCCGCCACCGCCTCGGGGGTCTCCAGCCGGACCCAGGCCTCCTCGTGGGGCAGCCGGCGCTGGTCGAGCAGCGCGACCCCGTCGTCGCCGAACGTCACCGGTTCGATCATCGTTCCATCCTCATGACACGGTCCCCTCGGCCGTCACGCGGCCGTCGTCGTCCTCGATACGGTAGCGCCAGGCGATCTCCGGGCCGAAGAGCATCGCCGTGACCGAGCAGTAGCGGTCGCGCGACAGGCGGATCGCGTCCTCGACCGCCTTGGCCGGGACCTCCGGACCGCGCACGGTATAGAGCACATCGATCTTCGAGTAGATCTTGGGGAAGGGGCTGTCGCGCCGCACGCCGTCGACGGAGATCGTCAGGCCGGAGACCCCGACCCGCATCTTCTCCAGGATCGCCACGACGTCGACCCCGCTGCAGCCGCCCAGTGCCGGCAGCACCAGCTGCATCGGGCTCGGCCCCGCCGCAGCCCCTCCCGAGTGGCCGTCGATCACGAGCTGATGCCCCTCCACCTCGGCGTCGAAACGCCGCCCTCCCTTCCAGGTCAGCGTCGCATGCGGCATGGCCTTCCCCCCGTGCAGGGTGAGAGGATAACGCCGGATGGGTCGAACGGTGTAACAGCCGGGACGGGGCGCCGCCCCGAGGAGAGTCGCATGCTGCTGTCGGGAAGATCCGCCGTCGTGACCGGGGCCAGCCGCGGGATCGGCGCGGCCACCGCAAGGGAACTGGCGCGCCACGGCGCGACCGTGGGGGTGAACTACTGGCAGTCCGAGGCGGCCGCCCGCCAGGTGATCGCCGAGATCGAGGAGGAGGGGGGGCGCGCGGTCGCGCTGCAGGCCGACGTGCGCGACCCGGTCCAGGTGCGGGCGATGGCGGAGGCGGCCGAGCGGGCGCTCGGCCCGATCGACACGCTGGTCCTGAACGCCGCGATCGGTTTCCCGATGCTGCCGTTCGTGGAGATCGACTGGGAGGGGTTCGAGGCCAAGCTGACCGGCGAGTTGAAGGCCGCGTTCGTCTGCTGCAAGGCGTTCGTGCCGGGGATGCTGGCGCTGCACCGCGGCTGCATCATCGCGATCTCGAGCAGCCTGTCGCGCACGCCGGGCTACGGCTTCTGCGCCCACTCGACCGCCAAGTCGGGGCTCGACGCGTTCGCCAGGTCGCTGGCGCTCGAGCTGGGGCCGGCCGGGATCCGCGTCAACATCATCGCGCCGGGCCTGACGGCCACCGACGCTACGGCCGAGATCATCGAGAAGCACGGCATGGCGGTGGCGAAGCAGACCCCGCTGGGACGGATCGCGATCCCGGAGGACGTGGCCGGCGCGGTGGCGCTCCTGGCCAGCGACGAGGCGCGGTTCGTGACCGGTGCCTACCTGTCGACGGCGGGCGGGCTGCAGATCCTGTAGCAAATCGGGGACAGCTACCGTAAGTCGGTAAGTCGGTCTATCCGGGGACAGCTACCGTAAGTCAGTAAGCCGGGAATTCTGGGGACAGCGGTGCGCGTTGCGGCGCGTAGCCGCGGCCGCGTCCTGGCCCAGCGACGTCTCGGCCAGCGGGACCTTCTGCCCCGGGACCTGCCCGTCCTCGTGCAGCCGCTGCGCGGTGGCCAGGTAGAAGGCCAGCGCGCCCGGCGCCGGAACGTACGGATCGTCGATCGTGACCCCGCCGGCGGCCTGGGGGACGGAGCAGAATCGCGCCGCCGCGGGGACCGCCGCGGGGTCCTGCGTGTACTCCCCCGTAGCGAGGAAGCGCGCCCAGTCCGAGCGGTAGAGCTGGACGCGGTCGCGGGCCTCTGCGTCGTCGACGCGCAGCGTCGCGCGTCCGGTCAAGGTGATCGCCAGCGGGTCGGGACGGCGCCCGATTGCGAAGCTGAGACCGATCGCGCTCGCCTCGCCGGAGGCGGTCGAGATGGTGACGCGCAGGCGGCAGTCGTCGCAGGCCGCAGCCGGCACGCGCCACTGCAGGCGCCCGGCGTCGGGCTGCTCATCGGCGACCGTCGTCCACGGCCCGCCCGGACCGGCAGTCGACAGCTCGATCCGCGCCCGCGACGGGACGCCGCCCGGCACCGCCGAGGCCCACTCGATCCAGGACGCGCTCCCCGCCAGCAGCAGCCGGTGCGGGCCCGGGCGGACGACCCGCACCGCGAGCGCCGCGGGGACCGACGCCTCGCGGTAGCAGCGGACCTTGTTGCGGAAGTTGAAGCTGTCGACCCGCTGGGTCGCGACGACGACGATGTCGGGCTTCCCGTTGCGGTCGACGTCCCCCCCGGCGCGCAGCGCGTTCGGCGTCGCCCGGCGTGTCGGGGAGGGTGACGGTCGCGGCCACCGACCACGCGGTCCCGGCGCCGTTGCCGGCGATCACGCGCAGCGTCCGCGCCCCCAGCGTGACCAGGTCGGTCGCACCGTCGCCGTCCATGTCGTGGAGCTGGGTGCGCCCGCAGCGTCCGTCGGCGGGCAGCCCCGCCGAGGCGTTCGTCCACTGCGCCCCGGTGCGCCAGAGCCAGACCTGCGCGTTGTCGGCGGCGTCGCACCAGGCGACGTCATCGTGCCCATCGCCGTCGACGTCCCCCAGGCTCACGCCGTCGCGCCAGCCCCAGGCGCCGACCGGCGGAAGCGTCCCGTCGGCCGCAGCGTAGAAGCCGTCGCCGTCCCCCAGCCAGGCGGTCCCCTCCTCCTTGGAGACGCCGAGGTCGGGCACGCCGTCGCCGTCGATCTCGCCGAATGCCAGGACGTTGCCGGAGTTTCCGCCGAGGTAGCCGAAGCTGCGCCGCCAGCGCCCGTCGCCGTCGTTGAGGTAGACGTGCAGCCCGTCCGACGCGCCGAATCCGCCCGAGGCGACGTCGAGCGCGCCGTTGCCGTCGACGTCGGCGAGGTCGGTCGAGAACAAACCCCAGCTCTGGCCTTCCTGCGCCAGCCCGTCGTCCCAGGGGGTCCAGCCGAAGCCGGTGCCGTCGCCGAGCGCCGCCTCCAGCTTGGCGTCGCCGAAGTCGCTCGAGGCGTAGTCGTGGTGCATCCCATAGGCGATGTCCGCGGTCCCGTCGCCGTCCAGGTCGCCGACCGCGATCCCGCCGTAGCCGAGGTCTCCGGCGTGCCGGTAGGTCCATCCGCCGCGGCCGTCGCCGAGCCAGGCCATCACCCCCTGCTCCTGCGAGCCGATCAGCGGGTTGCCGTGATCGCCGATCGAGATCAGGTCGACGAAGCCGTCGCCGTTGAGGTCGGCCATCTCGAACTCGGTGTTGCCAGCCTCGAAGCGCGGCGTGTCGAGCAGCCCCTGCGAGGACTCGATGTACGACAGGCTCGCCGCGAGCAGCGCGGCACCGACCAGGGGCGGGAGCATCGCGACCTCCGCAAACCGGGGACAGCTACCGACTCATGGTAGCTGTCCCCGGTTTCTCATGGGCAGCCGGCCAACTGCTGCGGCGCGCAGGGGGTGGCGGACGGGGGACGCTCGACGCCCGCGCTGGTCCGGCCGTATGAGCCCTCGCGCCCGCCCGAGAGCGGCACCACCAGGTAGAAGCGGTTCCCCTCGGCGGGCGTCACCGTGAGCTGCGTCGCGCCGCCGCTGCTGCAGGCCGTCGGCACCGCACTCCCCGGCAGCCCCAGTTCCCCCTCGTAGGTCGCGTAGTCGCTCGCCGCGCCGCAGGCGGCGTCCCAGTCCAACGCCAGGCTGGCCCCGGCGCGCGTGACCTGCAACGGGACGCCGGGCACGACCTTGCCGTCCGGGACCGTGCCCGCGCCCACGCCCCCCGTGGCCGGGGCCGCGGCGCCGTAGACGTCGACCGAGTCGGTCGTGCCGCCGGTCTCGTTGCGGTTGTCGGTGAAGATCGCGATCAGGCTCTGGCCGATCACGTCGAGGCCGTTGTAGTCGCCCCACTCGAAGCCGTCGGCGATGTTCACCGAGGCCACGCTGGTCAGCCGCTGCGGCGCCGACCAGGTCGCGGCGCCGTCGCTGGACTTCGCGTAGTAGATGTCGACCGAGTTGCGCGATGGGTCGCGCCGGGTGTCGTAGTAGATGACGTGCACCGTGCCGTCCTGCCCGACCGCCAGCCACGGGTGGTAGCGGTCGACGGTCAACTGGTCGGCCGTCTCGTGCGGGGTCGAGACCTGCCAGGTCGCGCCGTTGTCGCGCGAGCGGGCGACCTGGATCCGGCCGTGGTTCTGCGACGGCGTCGGGCTGTCGGCGTTGACGTTGTCGGTCCACGCCGCGTAGATGCTCCCGGCGAACGGCCCGCTCCCGGTGTCGGCGTCGGCCGCGACGTAGATGAAGGTGCGGCGCGATTCCATCGAGGGCAGCGGGAAGTCGTACGAGCCCTGGGTGTTGGCGACGACCGTCGAGCTCGTGCTCCAGGTCACGCCGCCGTCGGTCGACTTGCGCATCCGGATCGTGCGGCTGTTCACCCCGGGCCAGAGGTAGTAGACGTGACCGTTCGAGCCGCTGGTGATGTCCGAACCGATCCCCAGCTCCTCGGAGGCCCCGGGGAAGGTCCCGGTCGTGAAGGTGTTCCCCTGGTCCGCCGAGCGCGCCCACTTTTGCACGTTGCTCTCGTGCCAGGCGACGTAGATCCGGCCCCGGAACGGCGAGCCCGCGGTCTTGTCGACGTGCAGGTACTCCTTGTCGACGTTGTTGCCGAACTCGCGCCGCGGGTCGCCGGGGGTCACGCTCTCGAGGCTGTTCCAGGTCTGGCCGCCGTCGGCCGAACGGTAGAAATAGACCTGGCAGCCGGTGAATGTGCAGGCGGCCAGCGTCGTGGTGTAGGCGAACGCGCCGTTGGCCGACCAGTCGACCGACGGGTCGCCCGCGGTGTTCCCCAGCGGCAGGAAGACGCGCGTCCAACTGCTGCCGCCGTCGGTCGACCACCACATCCCCTGGCCCGAGCCGGGGCCGTTCGTGCCGGCGATCACCTTGCTCGGGTCGGTCGGGTGGAACTTGATCGCCGACTCGGAGGCGCCGGTGGGGGAGGTCAGCCGGACCTCGCCCGTCAGCGCGTCGGTGCCGGGCGCGAAGCTCTCCTCCGCGATCCCGTTCTTCAGCACGACCTCGTAACGCGACCCGTTCCAGGCGACGTCGCGGTAGAACTGGCCGTTGACGAGGTAGCCGCCGTAGGCGGCGCGGAAGCGGTGGAGCGTGTGGCGCGGGTACTGGGCCCCGCCGGTGCGCGGCGTCTCGGGCACCGCCTGGCGCAGCCGCACGCGGTAAAAGGCCGGGATCGCGACCTGCTGGTCGCGCTCGCCCGGCGGCAGGACCGCCAGGTCCTCGAGCGTCAGCTCGTAGTTGCGGTCGTCCCACGGCCCCAGCGCGGTCAGCGCGGCGTAATCGACGCGCGCGTCGACGCCGCGGGAGCGGTCGACGGCGACGGTGCGGGCCGGGTCGACGAAGGCCTGCTGGGCCGCCGCCGGGAGGGCCGCGAGGAGCACGAGCGCGGCCAGCAGGAAGCCGCGGCCGGCGGCCGAGGCGGGGCGCACCGCGCCGGCGGCCGGGCGGATCGGGGTCGAGGCGGGGGGGAGCGTCGTCACTGGCATGGCCTTCCTGCGCGGGTCCGGGCCCGAAGCCGCGGATCGTGCCCGGTGAGACGGGGGTCCGCAAGCCGTAAGCCGCAGACCGGAAAGGTACGGCTGCGGGGCCCGGCCCGCAGCCGGGCGCGGAACTCCCGTCGCAGGGACCGGTCAGTAGGGGGGACAGCCGCCGCCAATCCGGACGACGCTGTCCGCGCCCGGACCCCCGGGCCTAAGGAGGCCCCGATGCGACACCCGATCCTCCTCCTCCCCTTCGCCGCGCTGGCCCTGGCCGGCTGCGCGTCCTCCTCACAGGCTCCCGAGCGGTCTGGAGGAGTCCCGGGTGGTGTCGCCGGCGGCGCCGTCGGCGGCGTCGTGCGCGACGCGCCGACGCTCTACGACACGGTCACGCTCCGTACCGAGGCGGCCAAGGCCTCGCTGACGCGCGAGACGATCACCGAGCTGATCCTCGCCCCCGGCGAGGGAAGCCCCGGCCTCGAGACCGAGAACTACGCGCACCGCGACGACGCCGACTTCCACTCGGTCCTGCGCGATCCGCTCTCGACCTTCTCGATCGACGTCGACACCGCCTCGTACGCCCGCGTGCGGCGCTACCTGGCCGAGGGGGCGCGGCCCCCCGCCGACGCGGTGCGGATCGAGGAGCTGCTCAACTACTTCGTCTACGACGACCCGCTCCCGGCGGCCGGCGAGCCGTTCTCGGTCACGACCGAGGTCGCGGCCTGTCCCTGGAACGCGTCGCACCGCCTGCTGCGGATCGCGCTGCGCGCGGTCCCGGTCCAGTTCGCGGGGCGCCGACCCGGCCACTACGTCTTCCTGGTCGACGTCTCCGGCTCGATGGACCAGCCCGACAAGCTGCCGCTGGTCCAGCAGGCGCTGAAGCTGCTGGCCGGGCAGCTCACCGGCCAGGACCTGGTGTCGATCGTCGCCTACGCCGGCGCGGCGGGGGTCGTGCTGCCCCCCACCGCGGTCACCGACCGCGGCGCGCTGGAGGCCGCGATCGAGAACCTGCAGGCCGGCGGCTCGACCGCCGGCGGCGAGGGGATCCTGCTGGCGTACGCGCTGGCGCGCGAGCGGTTCGTCGCGGGCGGGATCAACCGCGTGGTCCTCGCCACCGACGGCGATTTCAACGTCGGCGTCAGCAGCGAAGGGGAGCTGACGCGGCTGATCGAGGAGCAGGCGAAGAGCGGCGTCTTCCTGACGGTCCTGGGCTTCGGCACCGGCAACCTGCAGGACGCCAAGATGGAAGCGCTGGCCGACCGCGGCAACGGGCAGTTCGCCTACATCGACTCCCCGCTCGAGGCCCGGCGCGCGCTGGTCGAGCAGGCGGGCGGAACGCTCGTCACCGTCGCCAAGGACGTCAAGATCCAGGTCGAGTTCAACCCGGCCGAGGTCGCGGCCTACCGGCTGATCGGCTACGAGAACCGCCTGCTGGCCGCCGAGGACTTCCGCGACGACACGAAGGACGCGGGCGAGATCGGCGCCGGCCACTCGGTCGTCGCGCTCTACGAGATCGTGCCGCCCGCGGCCGCCCCGGCCGTCGAGCGGCCGGTCGACCCGCTGCGCTACCAGGTGCTGAAGCCGTCCGAGGCCAGCGCCACCGGTGAGCTGGGGACCGTCAAGCTGCGCTTCAAGGCTCCCGACGGCGACACGAGCGTCGAGCGCGCCTTCGTCGTGATGGACACCGGCCGCGGGCCCGGCGAGGCGACGAGCGAACTGAAGTTCGCGGCCTCCGTCGCGGCCTTCGGGATGGTCCTGCGCGACTCGCCGCACCGCGGCGGCGCGTCGATCGAGCTGGTCCGGTCGCTCGCCTCGGCCGGTCTGGCCTACGATCCCGACGGCCAGCGCGCGGGATTCCTGCAGCTCGTGGACCAGGCCGGTGCGGTGATCGGGACGCCGGTCGCGGGGAGGTAGGCAGGCCAGGAACCTGTTGCGCGCCTTCCTGCTTGCCGCCGGATTCCCGGCCTCGCTAAACTCCGCCCCGGGGTGCCCCGGCGATGACGGTGGATCGACAGCGCGAGCGCGGCGGAGGCCCGGTGCCCGGGCCCCGTCGCGTTTCCCCTTCGGCGCGCTGGTGCGCCTGGCTGCTCTTCGCATTCGCGGTGTCTCTCGGCGCGACCCCTCCCCCGGGGAGCCGTGCAGCGGACGGGAAGTTCACGCCGCCCGTTGCGCTGCTCAAACCGATGCCGGTGACGCCGCTCGCGACGGCCGGCACCGGCCTCACGCCACTCGTCCGGGTGAAAGTCTCGATCGACGAGCGCGGCCGCGTGACTGCCGTCGAAGTCCTGGAGATCGATCCCCCCAGCGCTTACGACAACCACTTCCGCGAGGAAGCGGTGCGCTCGATGTCGCGCTGGCGCTTCGAGCCCGCGCGGCGGGACGGCAGCCCCGTGCCGACGGACCTCACCTGGGCCATCCGGTTCACCGCGCTCGAGTCCCAGCCCGAGAGTGCCGGGTCCGGAAGCGAGTTCTCGGGCTCCCTGATCTCTTCCGCGGGCCCGGAGGAGGCGCGGGATCTCTGGCGGCGCGGGATCCTCATGCTCCCGCGCGCGCAGCGCGAGCGTCTGCTCACCGACCTGGTCGGCGTGGCGGAGCGACAGATTGCGCCGGCGGAGCGTCGCGAGGCCTCCAACGACGGGTGGGTCGTCGTCACCGATCTGTCCGGCGATGGCGTGGAAAGGACCCTGCTGAAGAACCTCGCCGCGACATTCAGCTTCGCTTACGAGATCCTGGCGCCGGCGATCCCCGACCAGCCGGCCCAGGGGAAGATGCGGGCCTACATCTTCCGCAGCGAGGCGCAGTACAAGGCCCTCGTTTCGAGCACCCGCGCCTTCGAGTGGTCCGGTGGCTTCTACCACCCTGCCGGCTTCCTCGCTTTCCACGGCGAGGTCGCAGCGGTCGAGTACCTGCTCTCGGTCCTGATCCACGAGTCGACGCACGCTCTCGTCGACAGGCACGTCGTGCGCCCCGGCGTGCTGCTGCCGCGCTGGCTGGACGAGGGGTTCGCCGAGTACCTGGGGAACTCGGACATCGAGGGCGGGAAGCTGGTCCCGGGCCGGCACCGCAAGGCCTACACGGCGCGGCGTATGATCCCCGGGATCGACGGCGCCACCGTTCGCTCGGAGTCGATGGCGAAGGCCAACGCGCGGGTGGCGAAAAAGGCCGTGCGCGAGCGCAGCGCGCCGGAGCTCGCCCAACTCTTCGCGGTCGATTCGAAGACCTTCTACGGCGAGGACCACGACCTTTTCTACTCGCAGAGCTGGCTCGTCGTGCACTTCCTTCGCCACGGCCGGCCCGGTTGGGCCGTCGACCAGTTCCCGCGGTTCTTCCTCTACGCGGCGGAAGGCTATCCCGCCGACGAGGCATTTCGACACGTCTACGGTCTTGAACCGTCGGCGTTCGACGCGGAGTTCCGCGACTACGTCAAGAAGTTCTGAGAGGGCGGCCGGACCCGGATCTCACCGCGGTGGAGCGGCAAGCAGCCGGCGGGCCCAGGCCAGCATCTCGGTGGCCGACTTGTCACCGGGCTTGAGCGCCAGCACGCGCTCGAGGTCGGGAATCGCCTCCGCCGGCCGGCCGAGCCGGATGCGTGCCTGCCCCCGCTCGCGCAGGGCGGCCACCAGGTCGGGCCGTACGGCCAGCGCCTTCGTCATCGCGCGTTCGGCCTCGTCCCACTTCTCCAGCTTCGCCGCTGCCAGCCCGAGGTTGTACCAGCCGACCTCGTTGCCCGGCTCCTCGGCGACGGCGCGGGAGAGGATCTCGTACGCGCCGGCGTAGTCGCTCGCAGCGATCCTCGTCGCACCCTCGTTGATCATGGCGAAAGGAGAGACCGGCTGACCGGCGATCTGGCCCTCGCCCGGCCCGGCCGCAAGCCGGCGCAGAACCTCGTCTCCGGGGTAGGCCTCGGACAGTTGCTTGACCAACGCGCGGGCAGCCTCGTCCTGGCCCGCTTCACGGAGCGCAAAGGCCCCCAGCATCGTCTCCTCGTACGGGATCTCGCGCAGCGCGGAAAGGTCCGCGAGGAGCGCGGCGGTCTCTTTCGAGAGCTCGTCGGTGCGGCCCGCACCGGCCAGTGCGCGGATCGTCCAGGCGCGCAGCACCGGGTCCGGCGCCGTGGCTCGTTCCACCGCGAGCCGGGCCAGGGCGGGCTCGTATTTCTCGAGCGCCAGGTCGAGCCGGATCAGAAGCAGGCGCTGCGAGCGATCGGGCCGCGCCGCTTCGAGTCGTTCGAGGGTGGCCCGCCCCTCGGCCTTGCGGCCGCTCTCCAGCTGGAGCGACGTCAGCAGCTCGAGCAGCCGGACGTCGGTGGGCCGGCCGGCCGAGCGCAGAGAGAGCGCCGCGATCATGCGGTCCCGCTCTGCCGCCGTGGTCCTCGCGTCGCGCAACTGGCGCTCGACGAGCGCGATCGAGACCGGTCGTGCGGGGTCGGCGACGGAGGACGCCAGCCGCTCCCAGGCCCCGGCCCGCAGGGTCGGGTCGGCCCCGGGCGTCGCGGGGCGCTCGAGCCAGCCCAGCACCGGCGCGATCTCGCCGGGGTACTCCTTCATGGCCTGCTCGAGCTTCTGTCGCTCCAGCGCGTCCTGCCCGCGCATGCCGGCGATGCGCGCCTCGCGCAGCAGTCGGACGAGTCCCTCCGGGGGAACGGCGGCCGGCGCCGCTTCGGAGGCTGCAGGCGGGTCCGCCGCAAGCGCCGGGACCGGCGCAGAGAGGAGCAGGGCGAACACGATCTGCCAGCGGATCATCGGAAGCCCCGGGACGCCGCATCGGGAGCGGCTGAGCCAGTGTACCGCGGCCGCAGTCGGCCCTTCATGAGCGATCCGCGCTAGGATCTGCCCATGTCCCCCCGCAGCCATATCCTCGGGCCCGTCCTCCCGCGATGACCTCCCCGCCCCGCACCCGCCTGGCGCGCATCATGGCCACGGTCGGCCCGGCGTCGTTCGACGCGCGGACCGTGCGCGCGATGGTCGACGCCGGGATGGACGTGGCGCGGCTCAACATGAGCCACGGCGACGACGCGTGGCACGCCCAGGCGGCGCGGCTGGTGCGCGCCGCGTCGCGCGGGGCCAGGCGCCCGGTCGGCCTGATGGTCGACCTGCAGGGCCCGAAGGTTCGGCTCGGGCGGTTCCCCGCGGCACTGCCGGTGCGGCCCGGCGACCGCGTCACGCTGACCATCGACGCGCGCGAGGCGAACCCCGCGGCCGGGATCCTCCCGGTCGACTGGCGTCCCCTCGTGCGCGAGGCCGAGCCGGGCCACGAGCTGCTGCTGGGCGACGGCATCGTGCGGCTGCGGGTCGAAAAGGTGCACGGCGCGCGGGTCGAGGCGCGCGTCGTGGAGGGGGACGCGATCGAGCCTCGAACCGGCCTCTTCCTGCCGCAGGCCACGCCGCAGTCGACCGCGCTCTCGCGCAAGGACCGCCGCGACCTCGTGCTGGCGGTCCAGCTCAAGGCCGACTTCGTGGCGCTGTCGTTCGTGCGCCGCGCGCAGGACGTGATCGACACGCGGCGTGCGATCGAGCGGCTGGGCGGCGACCAGTTGGTGATCGCCAAGATCGAGACGCGGCAGGCGCTGGAGAACCTGGACGAGATCCTGGTCGCCAGCGACGGCGTGCTGGTCGCGCGCGGCGACCTGGGCGTGACGCTCCCGCCCGAGCGGGTGCCGGTCGAGCAGAAGCGGATCCTCTACCGCGCCGCTGCCGCGGGGAAGCCGACGATCATCGCGACCCAGATGCTGGAGTCGATGCGCCACGCCTCGCGGCCGACGCGGGCCGAGGCCTCGGACGTCGCGAACGCGGTCCTGGACGGGTCCTGGGCAGTCATGCTGACGGCCGAGACCGCCAGCGGCGAGCACCCGGTGGAAGCGGTCGCGATGATGGCGCGGATCGTCGGCGAGGCCGAGCAGATCCAGCGCTCGCCGCGCCGGCTTTCGGCGCGGCACGGCGTGACGGTCTCGGAGGGGCTGGCCGAGGCGGGGGTCGCGCTGGCGCTCGACATCGGCGCGCGGCGGCTGGTCGCGCTGACCCGCTCGGGCGCGACGGCGCGCCTTCTGGCCCGTTTCCCGCTGGCCGGGGGGTTCGTCGCCTACACCCCCTCGCCGCGCACGCTGACCCGTCTCACCCTGATGCGCGGCGCGATCCCGCGGCCGCTCCCCGCGCAGCGCGACCCGGAGCGGGCGCTGGCCCGGGTCGAGGCCGACCTGCGGCACCGCGGGGAAGTCGCGCGGGGCGACGTCTTCGTCGCGCTCTCGGGCTCGGCCCGCGACCCGCACGGGAGCACGTCGCGGCTTGTCGTGGTCAGGGTGCGGTAGGCCCCGGACGCCCCACCGCGGCAAGGTCACCGCACGAGCCGAAGTTCCGGGTGGGAGGCGGCCCGCCGTCGGCGTACACAATTCGACGTAGTTGGCGACGGCGAGGGTGGGGACAGGGCATGCTCGATCGGGCAACCCGCCTTCGCCGTCGTTCTTTCCGTTCCGGGCTAGTCCCCGGCTTGGGGGCCGCGGCCCGGCAACTCGACGACCATCCGCAGCCCGCCGTCCGGCGGCAACTCCGCCCAGATCGATCCGCCGTGCCGCTCGACGATCTGCCGGCAGAGCGGCAGCCCCAGGCCGGTCCCGGTCGGCGAGTCTTCCACGCTGATCCGGCCCCGGAAGAACGGGTCGAAGACCCGCTCCAGGTCGTTCGGCTCGATCCCGGGACCCCAGTCGCGCACCGCGAGGCGGGCCCCGTCCGGCGACGGGCGGAGCGTCACGCGCACGCCGCGGGTCGAGCCGCCGTGATGCGTGGCGTTCAGGATCAACTGCCGCAGCAGGCGCCGGAGCTGGGCGGGATCGATCCAGGCCTCGACCGGCTGCGCGGGCAGGTCGGTCTCGATCGGGCCGCACTCCCCGCCGAACGAGTCCACCGCCTCGCGCACGACGCCGGCCAGGTCGGCCGGGCGCGGCGACACGACGGCGCGGCCGGAGTCCATGTGCGCGACCTCCAGCAGCCCCTCGATCAGCGCGCCCAGGCGGCGCGACTCGGTCATCGCGATCGAGCAGAACTCGTGGCGCAGGTCGGCCGGCAGCGACGGGTCGAGCATCGTCTCGACGAATCCCTGGATCGAGGCCAGGGGGGTGCGCAGCTCGTGGCTGACCTGGGCCAAGAAATCGGTGCGGCGGCGGTCGGGCTCGGCGCGCACGGTCAGGTCGCGCACCAGCAGCGCGCTGGCCAGCGGCGCGCCTTGGGGCGAGCGCACGCGAAACAGCCGGAGCAGCAGCGCGCGCGGCCCGCCGTCGAGCGTGACGCGCGCGGACAGCGTCGAGGTCGGCAGCCCGCCGGCGAGGAACGCCAGCCACGCGCCGCGCACCGCCGAAGGGAGCGGCAGCTCGGCCAGCGAGCGGCCGTGGGCCGCGCTCGAGTTCAGGCCGAACAGCGCGAGCGCGGCCTCGTTGGCCAGCGCCAGGCGCTCGCTGTCGTCGACCACCAGCACGCCGTCGTCGAGCATCGCGGCCGCCGCGCGCAGGACCTCGCGCTCGCGGGTCGCGATCTCGGTCTTCAGCGCGAGCTCGAGCTGCAGCCGCTGGCGCTCGGCCTGATCGGACAGGACGACCAGCCGCTCGGCACCGGCGGGTGCTTCCGGCAGCAGGCGAGCCCGCAGCTCGCACGGGAATGCCGCGCCCTCGCGGGAGTAGGCCGTCAGCTCGAGCGAGCCGGAACCGGTCCGCACCGCGTCGAGCACGCGCGTCCCCTCGGCCTGCGCGGCGAGGGGACCCGCGATCAGCGAGACCAGGCGCCCGCGCGCGTCCGTCGCGGGGCAGGCGAAGCGGCGCTCGAAGGCGCGGTTCGTCCAGGCGATCCGGCCGCCCGCGTCGGCGAGCAGGACCGGGTCGGGCAGCGCGTCGAGCGCCTGCGACAGCAGCGCCAGCGAGCCCGGGTCGGGCGCGGCATGGGGGGGCGGCGACGGCGTCGCGCCGCGGCGCGGCTCGCGCGAGGCGTCGGTCCCCGCGGTATCAGTTTGGAAGTCGATCAGGCCGATTCCCACGCGTCGTGTCCCCGCGGCCGTCGGTCCGCTCCCAGCACGAAGCAAGTCGCGTTCCACTCGCCGCGTACGGACGATTTTGGGCTTTTGCGAACTAAAAGACGCTATTTCGAACGGACGGATCCGCCGCCCGCCCTTGCCCGGACCGCAGCGGTGCCCCGCTGCGGCACGCCCCCCCGTCCCAAGCTGGCACACCGTCCGCAGGAATCCATATTCGACCAGGAGGGCGGCCGGGGCGCCGCCTGGGAGCCGGGACGATGCGCGACGCGATGCTGAGGGAATCGGGGGGCGGGGTGGGGACCGGGATCGGGGTGGGGGCCGGTGCACACGGCGCGGAGTTCTCCGCCGGGGCGGCCCGGATCCTGGTCGTCGACGACGAGCCCGCGATCCGCCGCCTGCTCGGCTTCAACCTGCAGCGCCGCGGCTTCCGCGTCGAGGAGGCCGAGTCGGGCGAGGCGGCGCTGGCGGCGCTCGAGCGCCGGCCGTGCGATCTGGTGCTGCTCGACATGGCGCTGCCGGGGATCGGCGGGATGGAGGTGCTGCGCCGAATCCGCCAGTCGGGCGCGGGCGTGCCGGTGATCGTGCTGACCGCCCACGGCTCGGTCGAGAACGCCGTCGAGGCGATGAAGCTGGGGGCCTTCGACTTCCTCTCCAAGCCGATCGAGACCGAGCGGCTGGCGATTGCGGTCGGGCACGGGATCGAGCTGAGGCGGCTCTCGCGCACGGTCAGCGACCTGCGCCAGCGGCTGTCGTCGCGGCGCGCCTTCGCCCAGGTCGTCGGCGCCGACGGCGCGCTGCGCGAGACGGTGCTGCTGATCGAGAAGGTCACGCCGACCGACCTGACGGTCCTGCTGCAGGGCGAGTCGGGGACCGGCAAGGAGCTGTTCGCGCGCGCGATCCACGACGAGGGGCCGCGGCGCGACCGGCCGTTCGTCGCGATCAACTGGCGCGGCGCTGCCCGAGACGCTGCTGGAGAGCGAGCTGTTCGGTCACGAGCGCGGCGCCTTCACCGGCGCCGACCGGCTGCGCCGCGGGAAGTTCGAGCTGGCCGACGGCGGCACGCTGTTCCTGGACGAGATCGGCGAGATCTCGCCCGTGCTGCAGGTCAAGCTGCTGCGCGCACTGCAAGAGCGCGTGATCACGCGCGTCGGGGGCGCGGAGGCGATCCCCGTCGACGTGCGGATCATCGCCGCCACCAACCGCGACCTGGCGGAGCTGGTGCGCGAAGGGCGCTTCCGGGAGGACCTCTTCTACCGGCTGTCGGTCTTCCCGGTGACGATCCCGCCGCTGCGCCGGCGGCGCGCCGACATCGCGGCGCTGGTGCGGCACGTGCTGCAGGAGATCCGCCCCGAGCAGCCGCCGGCCGTGCACCCCGCGGTGATGGAGCGGCTCGAGGCGTACGCCTGGCCGGGCAACGTGCGCGAGCTCCAGAACGTGCTCCGGCGCGCCGTCGTGCTGGCGGGAGAGGAGGCGATCCGGACGGAGCACCTGCCGCCGGCCCTGCTGGGGGCCGCGGGCGGCGAAGCCGGCGAGGCGGCCGAGCGCGCCGCACCCGGGGCGCGGGACGCGGACGACCCGCACGCGCTGGCGACGCTGGAGGAGCTGGAGCGTCACCACATCCAGCGCGCGATCGCGGCCTGCGGCGGCAACCTCAGCCAGGCGGCGCGTGTGCTCGGGATCGGCCGTACCACGCTCTATCGCAAGCTCGAGCAGTACGGGGAGCTGGTGTCCGTGTAGGGGACGGCCTCCGTGCCGGCCCGCCGCATCGCCAGGGAAATTCCCGATGGCGGGCCCGCGTCGG